>JBCFAY010000002.1:0-234494 GCA_038562375.1 Bacillota bacterium
AAAAGCTGGCTCATTTGAAGTGGAAGGCCTCTTTTTCCTCTTTTATTTACTCTGTTTCAGGCTTCATTTTACGAGAAACCCGGTTTTCGCTGCTGCGTAAACCGGGTTTCTCGACAAGCTGAGAGGCCGCGAAAGCGGCCTCTTTGAGTTGTTTATACGATTTTGGTCGATTACATGTCGACGATTTCTCCGTCCGTGGAAATGACCACGACCTGCCACGGGATCATCTTGCCGCTCGCGAGCAGCGCACGCTTTACGGCGTCTTCCAATCCTCCGCAGCACGGAACCTGCATCCGTACGACCTTGACGCTCCTGATCCTGTTCAGCTTCAGGATCTCGGTCAGCTTTTCCGCATAATCGCCCGCGTCGAGCTTCGGGCAGCCGATCAAAGTCACATGGTTGCGGATGAAATCGCTGTGGAAGTTGCTGTACGCATATGCCGTGCAATCCGCAGCGATGAGCAGGTTCGCGCCGTCGAAATACGGGGCCTGTAACGGAACGAGTTTAATCTGCACCGGCCACTGCATCAGCTCGCTCTGCGCAGCGGGCGCGGCCGCGGCCATCCTGGGCGCTGCCTGCTCCTCGCGATGGATCGCCCTCGCCATGGAGCCCGGGCAGCCGCCGTGCGCCGGGCGCGGCGCGCCCTCCCCAACCGCCGGATTCTCTCTTTGGATTGTCCTCGCCATGGAACCGGGGCAACCGCCGTGCGTCGGACTCGGCTTCTGCGCCTCGATGTGCTTCTTTACGGCTTCCTCATCGTATGCAGCGGCTTCCCGCTCCTCGAACGTTATCGCGCCCGTGGGGCACACCGGCAGGCAGTTCCCCAAACCGTCGCAGTAATCGTCGCGGATCAGTTTCGCCTTTCCATCCTTTATCGCGATCGCGCCCTCGTGGCAGGCGCTCGCGCACAGCCCGCAGCCGTTGCACAGTTCTTCGTCAATTTTGATGATTTTGCGTAACATAATATTCCTCCTACTTGCTCATGGGCGCTCCGCTTCCCATCGGTTCTTGCTTTTGTACATTCATTGTAGTATGCTGTTAAAAAAAGAAACGTTGTATTTGCAACAGAACGAGTTAAAATGCAAAAACTTGATTCCGTATTATTAAATAACGAGCTTTTTTCAGGCGTCGCCGAAGGTGAATTCAGCCAGTTGCTCGCCTGCCTCGCGCCCGTAAGAAAACTCTATGAAAAAAACGAAACGATACTGGCGCAGGGCGATCCGATCACGAAGATCGGCGTTCTGCTATCCGGCCAGGCGCAGGTCATCCGCGACGATATCACCGGCGTACGTTCGATACTCACGGGTCTAGCGGCGGGCGACGTTTTTGCCGAGGCCTTCGCTTGTTCGGACATCGCGGAACTACCCGTGAGCGTCTTAGCCGTAACCGATTGCAGCGCGATGTTCTTCGATTACCAGCGCATCCTTAAAACCTGCTCGAGCGCCTGTTCGCACCACACGCGGCTGATAAGGAACCTGCTCGCTGTGATTGCCGACAAGAACATCATGCTCTCTGCCAAGATCGAACATCTCTCGATGCGCACCACACGCAAGAGGATATTGTCCTACCTGAGCGAGCAGGCCTCCAGGCACAACAGCAACAGGTTTGATATCCCCTTCAACCGGCAGCAGCTCGCGGACTATCTCTGCGTCGACCGCAGCGCGCTCTCCATCGAGCTCTCCAAACTCCAAAAAGGCGGCATTCTCGCCTTCCAAAAGAACCATTTTCGGCTTCTAAAACATTTTGAGCTGTAATATCCACAAGGGTTTCGCACATCCGCCGCTCTACCCAGGGAATTTATAGCAAAAAACGGATCCGCGCTCTCCGCCGATAGCGGCAAACGCGGATCCATACTTTTGCGGAATTTAATCTCGCCGCTCGAACAGGCCCGTTCGGGTTGAAACGCCGGTGCTCCCCCTGCCTGCCGCGCTGCGGCCGGCGCATGGGCTTCTGCAAACTCCGCTGCGCATCAGCATCAAAGAGCGCGAATCTGCTCCGGCCCAACGAGCTCGACGCCGGCGTCCAAAAGCAGCTTTACGGAGCCGGATCCTACGTCGTTTACGCGCAGTATCACGATCGCGTCCTCCCGCTTGCGCGTGATAAACGCGTAAGCGTATTCGACGTTGTAGCCCCCGTCGCCCAAAAGTTCCAGCACACGGCTGAGCGCTCCCGGCGTATCGTCAAGGCGCACGGCGAGCACGTCCGCGCTGTTGAGCGTGAAATGCGCTTTTTTGAGCACGTCAAACCCTTTTTGCGGATCGTCGACGATCATGTGCAGTATGCCGTACTTGCTGGTATCCGCGATCGACATCGCGCGGATGTTGATGCCGTTTTCCCCGAGCACGCGCGTTACCGCCCCGGCGCTTCCCGGTTTGTTTTCAACAAATACAGAGATCTGCTCGATATACATACCGCTTTCCTCCTTTTGCGAAGGCACTATTAAAGCTTGCGCTTATCGATGATGCGCTGCGCTTTGCCTTCGCTGCGAGCGATGGTCTTCGGGTCGACGAGGCGCACGCTCACGGCGATGCCCAAAGTGCTTGTGATCGCGTTGCGGATGCGCTGCTCCGCGGCCTCGATATGGCGGACCGTATCGCCGAAGAGGTCCTTATTCATCTCCACGACGACCTCGAGCGTATCGAGCGCGCCCTTGCGCTCCACGACCAGCTGATAGTGCGGAGCGGTTTCGCCAAGCTCGAGCAGCACGCTCTCCACCTGGGACGGGAACACGTTGATGCCGCGGATGATGAGCATATCGTCGGTACGCCCGGCGGTCTTGCTCATGCGCACGGTGGTTCTGCCGCAGGCGCAGGGCGTCCGGTCGATCTTCGCGATATCGCGCGTACGGTACCGTAAAAGCGGCATGGCCTGCTTGGTGATGCAGGTGAACACGAGCTCGCCGTAGGTGCCGTCCGGCAGCGGCGCGCCGGTATCGGGATCGATGATCTCGGGATAGAAATGATCCTCGTTGACGTGCAGCCCGTCCTGCATCTCGCATTCGAAGGACACGCCCGGCCCGATGATCTCGGAAAGGCCGTAGATATCGTGCGCGCGGATACCCAAGCGCGCCTCGATCTCCTTGCGCATGTTCTCCGTCCAGGGCTCCGCGCCGAAGCATCCGCTCTTGAGTGAGAGCTGGCCGGGCTTGATGCCCGCCTCCTCGAGCGACTCCGCGAGATAGAGCGCATACGAGGGCGTGCAGCAGATCATCGTCACGCCGAAGTCCTCGAGCAGTTGAATCTGGAGCTTGGTGTTGCCCACCGAAGCGGGAACAGTGATCGCGCCCAGGCGCTCCGCGCCGTTGTTCGCCCCAAGGCCGCCGGTAAAGAGGCCGTAGCCGTAGGCGACCTGAACGATATCGCTCCTCGTTCCGCCCGCGCCGGCGATGGTGCGCGCCATGACCTCCGCCCAGATATCAAGATCGTTTGAAGTATAGCTTACGACCGTGCGCTTGCCCGTCGTGCCGGAGCTCGCGTGCAGGCGGACCACCTCGTGCTTGGGAACCGCGAGCAGGCCGAAAGGATAACTGTCCCTCAGGTGGGATTTGAGCGTAAACGGCAGCTTGACGATATCGTCGATCGAGCGGATATCCTCCGGCGCAACGCCCGCTTCGTCGAGCATATTCTTATACAGCGGAACGTTCTGGTATACCCGCTGCACGGTGCTCTTGAGCCGTTTGCCCTGCATTTCGCGCATTCTTTCGCGATCCATCGTTTCAGCCTGATAATTAAAGATCATAGCCATCGCCCCCGCTTTCTTATGCTGATTGAAAAATGAAGCCCGAAGCATCCACGCCCCGGGCCGTTGAGAACAACCTCCGCGCTCGCCTCATCGACCCGGCACTCGACTCATAAAGCTGCCGGGAAAAACCCCGAAGCGATCGCACCCTCTATGTTCCATCTTTCTCCCCAATCGATTTGCAATCGATATTATACGATATATATAATATATTATTTGTTGGTGCAAATCAAGTATTATTCCCGCATGACGCCCCGGAGTTTCAAATTCAGCAGCAACGCCGGTTCCGGTCGAACCGCGATCATAGGAATACAGCTTCCATAGTCGAGATTTGCATTGTAATAAGGATCGCCTTCCTCCAAAAGCGTGCGGATGACGTCGTATACAAGCGCCTTGTCTTTTTTAGAGGCGCCTTCCATCGGTCCCGAGCGTTCCCTGTTGGTCGCAAGGAGCGCATAGGGCGTATAAGCGCAAGAATAGCCCCTCTCGCCGCAGCGCAGGCAGAATTCCACGTCGTATCCCACGCGCTCGAATCGCTCGTCAAAGCCGCCGCATTCCCAAAATCGCTGGCTCTGTATCATCATGCAATCGCCCGTTACTGCCGATACGGTCCTTAATGTGCTGATCCATAGCTTCGATGCGTCGTCGCGCCCTTCGACCGTCAGGTTCTGATAAACGCTCGCATAATATCCTCCGAGGCCGATCACGAGGCCCGCATGCGCCACCGCGCCGATAGGGGAAAGGAGCTTTGGCCCAACCGCGGCGACCTGATCCGAAAGCGCGACATCGAGCATGGATTCGATCCAATCCGGGGTTTTTACCTCCAGATTCTGATCGCAGAACAAAAGGATGCTCCCTTTTGCCGCCTTCGCGCCTGCGTTCAACTGAACGGGCAGGGCGTCGCCCCGCTCGCTGAACGCAACCCTCGCCGCCTTGTTGTTTTTGAGCGCCTTAAAATAGCGCGCAACCGTATCGTTCTCCTGGCCGGTCGCAACGGGCAAAAGCTCATAGGCTCGGTGCGTCGATACGTCCTCGATCGACTCCAAGAATCTTCGAAGCGGGGAGAATTCGTGCGGTCCGGGCACGATGATGCTCACCAGCGGCGCGCGTTTGAAGGCTGTGCGCACCCGCGTGCTCCCCTCCCATTTGCCCTTTATCGCGTAGCCCCGTATCGCTGCGCGCGCCAACTCGTTTTCCACGGCTTCGCGGCCCTCGGACGCCGTCAATGGTCTCGGTTTCGCACGTCGCGTGTATAAAACGCGCGGCAGATGGACGATTTTTGCCGCGCATCCGGCGGCGCGCAGCGCGTAATCGTATTCGCCCTGTTCGCTTAGCCCCCGATAGCCGCCCGAGCGGATGTGCGCGTCCCGCGATACGACCAGCGGCCTGCCGATCAGGTTATAGCTGAACATCGTGATCGGACTGTAGTCCGGCTTTAACACGGGTTCCGCGCGAACGCCGTCTTGCAGGGAATCCTCGTCCGCATACAGCACGCAGGGAAACTCCCTCTCCGCGAGAGCCGACGCGATTTGAAAGAGCGCGTCTTGGCCGAGTAAATCGCCTTGAGAAATCAAAAGCTGGTAATCCCCGGCGATCTGATCCTCTAAATCTTGGATCAGCTGCTTTTCCTCCGCTCCGGTATGGATCAAAAGACGCACGCGCTCGTGGAACATCGCCTCGTATTCTTTCGCGTCCCCCGCGCCCAGCGCGAGGACGAACTGCCAGTCCCCGTAGGTCTGCTCCCGTATCGATGCGAATGTTGCGAGCACGCGCTCCTTGATCGGCTTTTGCTCGCACAGCACCACGGTGATTTTAAGCGGCTGTTCGGGCTTGTATTCGCGCTCAAGCGCAAGCTGCTGCGGATTGGGAGCGCTGTTCTTTAAGTATGAAAGATATCTTTCGTCGCGCGGCGGTTCCGCCGCCTGCTTCGGACGGCCGTGCATGAAGAAGGAAAGCGCCTCGCGGAGCTTCTGCATCGCTTCGTTGTCCACGAAATCACCTCCATGAGATCAGCTGCGGCATCTGGACCCTTAAGCGTTTTAGAATCAATAGGCCGGCGACCAGCGCCAATACCGTGACCGCATAAAACCATACCGCGATCGGCAGCGTCAGCACGGGCGCACCGCCGAACAGGCTTTGGCGCATACCGCCGACCACATAAAAAAGTGGGTTCATATGCACCATCCGCCGCCAGATCTCGGGCAGCGCTTCGATCGGCCATGCGACGGGCGCAAGCCAAAAAGCGACGAACATGCCGAGCGCGTACCCATCGCCCGCGGCGGGAAGCAGCAGCCCCAGAGCACCGGCGAGCAGTCCCTGGGTGAACGCGGTCAAAACCGCGCATACCAGGAAATAGATCGCCATGGGCGCGCCCGCGCTCAAGCCTCCGTCCAGAGCCGCCCATAGAATGAGCGCGATGAACGGGATCAAATACACCGCGAGCGAGGAGAGCGCCCGGGCGAATATCGCGATGGGCGGGGAAATCCCCGCGTTCGTGAGCACGCGGCCGTATTCGCCGATCGCGCCCGCCGCGCCGGTAAAACCGTCCCGGAACGCGAGCCATGGCACGAGCCCTGCAAAGAGCCATAGGGCGTAGTTTTTGCCTGTGATCGCCGGTACGTCGAAGCAAAGGCTGAACACGAAGAGGTACATCAGCACCGCGGCCGCATCCTTCAAAATGCCCGGCAGAGCGGTTTTGCTCCAATATCTCTTCTTCATATCGTGTCCCATCAGCGTTGGAACCTTCTTTAAAGCGCGCCTTAACCGCATAAAAAACCTCCGTCCCTTCAGACTAGTTTGTCCAAAGAAACGGAGGTTTGATCCGCCTTTTCGCATCAACGCACGGTCAGAACCCGCGCTACATCTTTTGCGGCGCTTTGATTTCGCCCTCGTCCTCGATTGCAATCGATTGAATCTTCTGCGGCGTTTTGGGGCGATCGCCATAGCCGGTCGGCGTTTGGGCGATACGGTCCACAACGTCCATGCCCTCGATCACGCTGCCGAACGCGGCGTACTGCCCATCCAAGTGCGGCGCGTCCTCATGCATGATGAAGAACTGCGAGCCCGCGGAATTCGGGTTGGCCGCGCGCGCCATGGAGATCACGCCCCGGAGATGCTTTTTCGTGTTTTTTACACCGTTTGCCGCGAACTCACCGCGGATGCAATAGCCGGGGCCGCCCGTGCCGCTGCCCTCGGGACATCCGCCCTGTATCATGAAGCCGGGGATGACGCGGTGGAAGATCAGCCCGTCGTAGTAGCCGCTCTTGGCGAGGTGCAAGAAATTGTCCACCGTGTTGGGCGCGGCCGCGCGATCCATCTCGAGCTTGATGACGCCGCCGTCCTGCATTGTAATGGTTACCATCGATTGTTTTTCTCCTTTTGATGATATAGTTTGAGAGTATTATTGCATTTGATTCAAATCGCTCCAGCGGCCGACCGCCTCGAACGATGTTTTTCCGTTCGCCGTGCCGACCACGAAAAATTCCGATCCATCCTCTCTAAGCGTAAGCTCCGCCGCGCCGTATTCGGGGCGGACCTCCGACGAAAAGCTGATTTTAAGCTCGCTGATGCGGCCGCGCATATGGCGCTGTATCGGGAATAGATCCGTAATCCATGTAACATAGCGGGCGTTGTTGACATGTCCGTTCTCGTCGACGTCGCTATAGCACACTTGCCTCGAAAAGGCCGCCCCGCCGGAAGCATCGGCCCGGAACCTCCCGGGCTCGTCCAACGGAGGGGAAAACGCCGGCTCGTCTGGGAAAAACAGATTCGCAGCCGACGGGAGCACCAGTTTGCGCGTACTTAGATCCGCCAATACCCACGAGGTCGCCGCCATGCCAAGCCGCTCGCCGCCCGCCGAAAAAACCTCGAAATAGCGCGGGAACGTCGCGCGGCCGTTCGCGCCCGGCCACGTGCGGATGCTTACCTCGTCCAAGAGCGCGGGATAGCGCTCCATTTTGAGATGCACGCGGGCGAGCATCCAAACGACGCCCTGCTCCGAGAGAATCTCCGAGCGGCCGCATCCGAGCAGAATGCTGTGCTCCCCGGCAAGCTCCTGCATCACGGTAAATATCGCGTCCGGCCGCCAGAGGCTTATCGCGTCCGCCTCGCTCGGCATAATCAAGTGTTGCTTTTGTAAATATGCGTTATCCATAAAACTCCTTCGCCTGTTCCTCCCCGCGCAGGACGCGCAGCCCGCCCATAGCGAGGGCGCGCATCTCGCGCTCCTCGCTCATGAGTTCGACCGGCGCGATCCATTCGGTGCGCTCCCTGATCCAGCCGGTGAGCATCTTAGAATTCGAGAGCCCGCCCGTTAGGATGATGCGATCCACTTTGCCCTTCGCCGCGGCGGCAAGATCGCCGATGCATTTGCCGACGCCGTATGCAAGCGCCTCATAGACGAGCCGCGCGCGCTCATCCCCCGCCGATATACGCTCTTCCACCTCGCGCGCGTCCGACGTGCCAAGATGCGATATGAGGCCGCCCTCCCGCCGGATCTTCGCGATCATCTGATCCAGGGTGTATCCGCCCTCAAAGCACATCCGGATCAGCGGCACCGCCTGAAGCCTGCCCGCGCGCTCGGGTGAAAAGCAGCCGTCGTCATCGCTGTACATGTCGACGCATTTGGCGTTCTGCACCAGCCATACCGTGCATCCGCCGCCCAGATGCGCGACGATGAACGTGCACTTAGACCAATCACGCCCCAGCTTTTCCGCCATCTCCCGCGCGCAGGCGCGCACGCTCAGCGCATGTCCCCGGCATTCTTTGTTTAACTCCTTGAGCCCGGTAATCCGTGCAAGATCGGACAGTTCATCCACCGTTACAGGATCGTAAATGTACGCGGGGATGCCGGCCCTCTCCGCCAGCTCGTGCGCGATCAGGCAGGCGACGCCGGAGATATGCGCGTGTTTGGCATTCTTTCGCACATAATCGAGCATGTCCGTTCCGACCCGATATGCGCCCGGCGCGCACGGAGGCAGCATGCCGCCGCGCGCCATGATGCAAGACAGCGATCCAAGAGACACATCGTGTTCGGATAGAACGCGCTCGATCGCCAGCGTCCGGAGCGGGAGCTGCTCCAACAGATCGGAGCACTTTAAAAGTACCTCGCGCGGATGCGCGACCGTCTCGCTGAACACGCACTCCTCGCCGCAAAAAAGCGCCACGCGCGTCGAGGTCGAGCCTGGATTGATCGCCAGGATATTGATTCCGTTTATTCGCATACGCCGGCTCCCAGCGCGAGCGAATAATACTTCTCCTGCGCGCTCGCGCCGCGCGAGGAGAGCACCACGGGCACCTTACAGCCCAGTATCAGCCCGGCGTTTTTGCCGCCGCAGGTATAGACCATGCACTTGCAGAGGCTGTTGGCGACCACGATCTGCGGTGCGAGCAGCATATCGAATTCACCGGCATAATCGGTACGATAGCCTTTGATCCTGCCCATTTCGGGCACCATCGCAAGGTCGTAGGAGATGGGGCCTTCAACGTAGCATCCTTTGAGCGTGCCGTCGACGCTCATACGGTGCAGCTCGCTCGCGTCGACGGTCTCCACCATCTTGGGATTGATCGTCTCGATCGCGCACAACGCCGCGATCGTCGGGCGCTCGTACCCGACGCCGTGCAAAAACTCCACTGCGTTTTCGACGATCTGCCGCTTTTCGTTGAGGTCTGGATTCACGCACATCCCGCCGTCGGAAATCGCGAGCAGTTTGGGATATCCCGGCAATTCCACGATCATCAAGTGTGACATCAACCGCCCCGTACGAAGGTTCGATTCGCGCGAGAGCACGCCCTTTAGAAGCGGGCCGGTCATGATATTGCCCTTCATCAGGAAGTGTGCGCGCCCCTGATGGATCAGCTGCGCCGCCGCAATCGCCGGATGCACGCCCGACGCGACCTGTTCGATCTCATACTTGGAAGGGCTTTCTCCAAGCTCCCGTAGCGCCGCACAGATTCGCTCCTTGTTGCCCACGAGCACCGCGCTCACGATATCCCGCGCGGCGATGACGGCCTCGAGCGCGTGCGCGTCATCCGCCTCGATGAGCGCGACCGTCCTGCGGCGGGTGGATTTCACTTTGCCGAGCAATTCTTCAAAACTCCGAAGCGGCATAGAATTCCCTTTCCGACTCCTTTTACCTATTCCCGATTATAACCGCCAACCCCGATTTTTGGAAGCGGTTTGATTTTTTCGGTTCCAAAACGCCGAAAAAATCCGCCTCGTGTTCGACAAGGCGGATTCATTATACAATGCCCGTAAAGATACAGAATCACCCGTATATCAGGATGGCTTTTTCAGCCCGTAGACCATCTTCTGCCGGGTGCAGATAAAGTTCGCTCCGTGCAGCGAGATCTGCAAAAAGTCCGAATGCGGATGATCGAGCGCCGAAAATTCCAGGAACGCGCCGAATCCCACCTGTCCGCCCGCGAACACGGAGGAATAGTTCATGAACATCTCGTCCATCGCGCCGATGCTCATCAGATACGTCATATAGGACGGCGATTCCACCATGACCCGCTCCATCTCCAGTGCCTTGAGCGCCTTGAGCATCGCATACCCGTCCGTCACGCCTTCGCTGCCGGTGCCGATCACGATCACCCGGTCGGGGTGCTCGGCGGCCTTCGCGCGCACGAGGTCGACGTCGACCTCCGACGCGTCGCGGTACGGTCCGATCTCGACGAGCTCCATGCCGCTGTGGGCGCGCACATAGTCAAGGCCGTTCGGGGACGTCGCGATCACCCGCTGGGCGGGGATATCGAAGATCATATGGCCGAACGGGATGTCGGTTCCATCGAACGAAACGATGACATGCGCAGGGCAATAAGCCTTTTTGCCCATCTTGGGCACGCGGAGCGACGCTAGCTCCCCGTCGTAGCAGTTCGCCCACATCTCCTCGTTCGTATGCAGCGTTCTCGCGCCGATGATCACCCCGTCCGCATAAAAGCGGAGCACGTTCAATATCCAAAAATCCGCCAGCGCCCCGTCGGGATCGCGAAAGTTGTTCTGCGCGATCAGTTCCCCGTGGCGGTCGTCCATGAACGATATTTTGCCATCCGAGGAAACGACGATCGATGCGAATAAATAAGGCCTGTCCTTCGGCGCAGGCGGGAAATACACCTCGCCGTATACCTCTTTGATCTTATCGGGCGTGGGAGCGTCCGGAGAAACGCTTTTGATCCGTTCAAGCAGTTCCTCCTGCTTCATCAGCGTTTTGAGCTGAATCCTTTGCGCCGGAAAATCCATCGTAACAAAATCTCTCATTGATCCGCTCTACCCTTCCAGATAAATGTTCGTTTTAGGGGTGCGGCGCACCTCAGGCGATCAAAGTCTTCCCGGGCGGAGCGCTACCCATCGGCCCAAGCGCTATTCGGCGACCACGCAGTAGTTCAGAGCCGCGTCCGCCGCGCTCGCGGCATCCGGCGCGAAGTAATCCGCCCCGATGCTTTGGCAGAAGCTCTCCGTCACCGGAGCGCCGCCGACCATGATCTTCACGCGGTCGCGGATCCCTGCTTCGGAAGCCACTTTCACGACCTCGGCCATCGCGCCCATCGTGGTCGTAAGCAGCGCGCTGCAGCAGATCAGCTTGCAGCCCTGCTCGATCGCCGTCTGCACGAATGTTTCCGGCGAAACATCGGTGCCAAGGTCGATGATCTCGATGCCCTTGCCCTCCATCATCATCTTGACAAGGTTCTTTCCGATATCATGAAGATCCCCGCGCACAGTGCCGATACAGGCCCGTCCGCAGGACCGGATGCCCGCTTTTGCGAGGAACGGCTTTAATTCAAGAAGCCCGGTATTCATCGCCCTGGCCGCGATGAGCACCTCGGGAACAAACACCTCGTTGGCTTTGAACTTTTCGCCGATGATGCCCATGCCCGACAGCAGCGCATCATTGAGGATATCCTCGGCCTTAACGCCGTCGGCCAGCGCGTTTTGGACAAGCTCTTTGACCGCCTTCGCCTTGCCTTTTTGGAGCTGCTCGGAGATCTCGCCGAGATAATTCATGTGAATCCCTCCCACACTATATTCTAGTATACTTATTCCGTTTGCGATATTCCATGGGCGATACGCCCTCGACTTTTTTAAAGATCTTCGTAAAGTAGCTCTGGTCCTCAAAGCCGGACTGAATCGCGATCTGCACGAGCTTAAGGCTGCGGTCCGGAAGGAGCATTTTGCTCTTTTCTATGCGCAGGCGCTGCAGATACGCGTTATAGGTTTCGCCCATCTCCTCTTTAAAGACCTTGCTGAAATATGCCGGGGAGAGGAACACATATTTTGCGACATCCTCCAGAGTGATCTTCTGCGCGTAATTGCGCTGCAAATATGCGACGGCCTTGCGGATAATATCGAGATGCTTCACCTTGCGGTATTCAAAGGTGCCCGCCACGAACCGTTCCATTACGGCGCTGAGCCAAAAACAAAGATCGTCCACGTTGGAAATGGCCTGTATTTGCTGCAGATACTGCTGGTTGAGCAGGAAACTCTGCTGGGTATCCGCCCCGCCGTTGATCGCCGCCCGCGATATCAATACCAGCAGCTCGTAAATCCGCGATTTGATGACATCGAATTCGCAGCCGGACGAAAAAAACAAATGCCCGAGCAATTGATTGAGCAATTCCTTGGAACGCTTTTCATCCCCGGTTTCGATGCAGTGCAGCAATTCCTGCTCCAGCCCGAACGGATAGATCGGCGTTTCCTCGTCAAGCTTGAGCTGCTGCAGAACCATCGATATCTGCCCTTGGAGTTCATAGTTCTCATTGATGTTCAACAGCCGGTTCGCGCCCGATACGTCGTTGATAAAGCCGACGGCCAGAAAGAGCATTGTGGAGAGCGCCTCAACCTTATCCGCCGTCATATAGGGGATATCGTCAATCGCTTTTTTCGCTTGCTCGCGCCGCAGCTGGTCAAGTTGGACCATTTCCGTCAATTCAAATGCGGCGTAATCCTCCCGCTCCACCATCAAAAACGGGCCAACGGTGATTTTAGCGGCTACGCCGCGCGTGTCGAATATCGGAGAAACAAAAAAAGTCAGTCCGCCGGGACAAAAATAGACGTATTTCCCCCCAAAGCGTTCGGCGCTGATCGCGCCGTAGACCTCGCTCTCCATCCGTTCCCGGGGCGCGGTGCCGTAAAGCTCGCAAAGCTTGCACGATGAGCAGCAATAGCCAAATTCCGCATATCGGGTGCCTTCACAATCCGAAACGCAGCATCCAAGGCCGCTCGCAATAAAAAACGCATTCGCGCACTGCGATGCGAGTTTTATGTTGAAGTTTGCCTGTACCTTCGAAGACGAATTCAGCTCCATGCCGGAAATCTCCTAGTCCATTCCATCGGTTCAAAGCGATCCTGAGGTGCAGCGCATTGCCCTTGACAAGCTGCGCAGTGTATATCCGGTTCGATCTAAAAACAGTTTGAATTTATCAAAGCATACATGTGAATATCGTTAAGATTTTACCATAACGCGGTGGATTACACAAGAAATACGCCTTAAAATATGGTATGCTCAAAAAAAGCGGCTATAAAATTACTAAAAATCCAAACTTTTTTCAAGGAGTGTATGCCATGCCGACGCCCAAAGAAAAATTGCTTGCGGTACTGCGCCATCAAATGCCCTCGGAAACGCCGTGGGTTCCGTTCGCAGGGGTTCATGCGGGTCTGCTCATCGGGGCCGACGCCGTCGAAGTGCTCACGGATGCCGATAAGCTCTTTGCTTCGCTCTTGGAGGTCAATCGGCTGTATAAGCCGTACGGTCAGCCCGTCGTGTTCGATCTGCAGCTGGAGGCGGAGATCTTAGGCTGCGAGCTTGTCTGGGCAAAGGACTGCCCTCCTTCGGTCAAGACCCATCCTTTGGCGGATACCATGACCGTTCCCTGCGAGTGCACGCTGCCGAAGCAGACGGACGGACGGCTGCCTCTGGTAATCGACGTCATGAAGCGCATGAAGAAAGCGGTCGGAGAGTCTACGGCGCTTTACGGTCTGGTCTGCGGGCCGTTCACGCTCGCCTCGCACCTGAGGGGCAACGACATTTTCGTCGACATGTACGACGATGAGGATTACGTGCACGGGTTGGTCGACTATTGTACGAAATGCTGTAAAACAGTCGCCGGCTACTATCTTGAAGCGGGCATGGATATTATCGCCGTCGTCGATCCGCTCATTTCCCAGATTTCGAGCGCGCATTTCGAGGAGTTCTTCTCGCAGCCTTACACCGAGATCTTCGATTACATCCGCGGCGAGAACGCCTTCTCCTCCTTCTTTGTGTGCGGCGACGCGACGAGGAATATCGAGGTGATGTGCAAAACGCATCCCGATTCCATATCGGTCGACGAAAACGTGGACATCGTCGCCGCCAAACGTATCACGGATTCCTATAATATCGCCATCGGCGGCAATATCCCGCTGACCTCCATCATGCTGCACGGCACGCAGCAGGATAACATGAAGCACGTGCTCGAGCGCCTGGACAGCATCGAGGATAAGCGCAACTTCATCCTCGCGCCCGGATGCGATATGCCGTACGCCACGCCGATCGACAACGTGATCGGGGCCGTGCAGGCGCTGTTGCATCCCGACGAGGTAAGAAGGATGCTCAAGGACTATGTGGCGGTCAAAGACAATATCGACGTCGAGCTTCCGGACTACGAAAACCTTGTCCGCCCCCTTGTCGAGGTATTTACGCTCGACTCCGCCACCTGCGCCGCCTGCACGTATATGATGGGCGCCGCCATGGTCGCAAAGGAGCATTTCGGCGATAAGATCGACGTCGTCGAGTATAAATATACGCTCAAAGAAAACATCGCGCGCTGCGTCAAGATGGGCGTGAAGAACCTGCCGAGCATCTATATCAACGGCAAGCTTGCCTTCTCCTCCATCATCCCCGATAAAAAGGAGTTGATCGCCGCGATCGAGGCGGTTTTGTAACGTGATGATCGACTTCTATCTGGTAACAGGGTTCCTCGGCGCCGGAAAAACGACGTTCCTCAAGCGTTTGATCACAGCGTTTCAGGGACAAAGCCTCCGGCTGATCATCAACGAGTTCGGGCGGGCGAGCGTCGACGGCGCTTTGCTTGAGTCCCTCTCGGACGTTGAGGAGATCACGGACGGCTCGATCTTCTGCACCTGCAGGATCGACCGCTTCGAGGCCGCGCTCAAGACCAGCGTCGAGGCAAACCCGGACGTCATCATCGTGGAAACCTCGGGTCTTTCGGACCCCAGCTCCATACGGGAGATCCTTCGTCCTTACGAGCAGGACGGCTCCATACGCTTTCGCGGAACGATCTGCATGGTGGATGCCGTGCGCATCGAAAAGGTATTTTCAAGCGCCCGCGCGTGTAAAAAGCAGCTCGCGATCAGCGACCTGGTTTTGATCAACAAGGCGGATCTCGCGAGCGAAGAACAGCTTAGGCGCGCAGGCGAACTTGCGCGCCTGTATTGCCCGCACGCAACGATACTTGAGACGAGTTACGGCGAAATCCCAAAAGAAATACTCTTTGGGCTTTCCTCGGCGCAAAGGGACGTCGAGATCGACAACCGCCCGGACCTGACGCTGCAAAAGCACACGGTGTATCTTTCGCCCGCGTTTGCTTCGGCTCAGCTCATGCACTTTCTTCGCATGTTTGCGGAGGATACTTACCGCATCAAGGGGATCGTGCGCCTTGAGGACGGCGCGATGCTCGTCGACTGCGTCGGAACGACGCTGAGTGTCGCCCCGAGCGAAGTAAAACCGCCCGCGGACAACGCCCTGACGGTGCTCGCCGGAGAAGGGATGCCTCTTCGGAAGAGTCTGAAGGCCGCCGTTTCTCACTATGACGGATTTGTAAGCCTCGATTCCCCCCTTAACCCGGGTTCGGAGGATGCGGACGCAGGCTGACCATTCCCTGCGAAAAACCGGGGGTCACCGAAACCGGCTGAAGCAAGCTTAAATTCGGGCAGATTGAAATCCATCCGCCTTTATGCTATTGTATTGCTGGTGAGTTTGATGAAATTGAGCTGTAAAAACTCCAAGCTGATGACCGCGTTGCTGATCAGCATCTATCTGATGATGGTGGTCACGGGTTTTTATTGCCCGATGGCCGCCGATCCCTTCGTCTTTGTCTGGATGGCGGCTTTGGGCGCGTGCCTTGCCGCCCTGTGCATATCTGTCGGTTTCTTCACGGAAAAGCTCTGCGTTCAGCTAAAGAATTGAGACGCCCATTCTGTATTCGATTTTTCAACAGCGAATATAAAGAATGGAGCGCATAAAAATGAATAACACCATCCGCAAGCTGGGCTACTGGTCCTCGGCTGTCAGCCTGACGACCTTTCTGCTGTATACCCTGTGCTTCGTGGCAAATTACGCCGCGAACCCCTCCTTTGTTTGGACGAATTCCGGCGATTTCATCGCCTATGCAAGCACACACAACCAAGTATTCAAACACATCGCGATGGCGCTGATGCTGGTTTTCAGCCTCAGTTTTCTCGTGCAGCTCGAATGTTTAAGGGAAAGCGTCGGCGCCGAAAAGCAGTTCTTTGTAAGGACGGCCATCCATTTTGCGATCGCGTTTGCGGTTTTGATCGGCATCAACTACTTTGTGCAGATCGGTGCGATCAGGCTGCAAATGCTCGCGAATCGGGCCGAAGGGATCGCTCAGTTCGTGCAATCCAATCCAAACTCGTTCATCAACGCCGTGAATCTTCTCGGTTGGACGGTCTTCCTGGGGCTTGCCTGCATTTTTGCTTCCCCGGCGATGGGAAAGGGACGCATCGAACGCATCATCAAAATCTCGCTCCTTGCGAACGGGTTTATGATGCTGCTTTCCAGCGTTGCATATATCTTCAGCATCACGATCGTGCAGGCGCTGTTCCTGTTCATCGGGCTGGGCGCGGCGATTATCGTGGAGTCCGCCGCAATGTGCGCCTATTTTAAACGGTATCCGCCGGTACGATAACGGCGGCGGCCGCGCCCCGAAAGCGAGTGTTTTCAAATCGAAGCCGCGCGCGGGCTTGAATCCCGCGCACGGCTTCTTTGCAATGCGTTTGACCTTTCCGGCCTATAAACGGGAAACTCGCTTCCGCGCAGCGAAAACCCGGTTCCGACAGCCGGTTGAAAGCTGAGCCGATGCCCGCATCCCCGCCGGATCGGCCGAATATTTCCCTTTTGTCAGGGCAAATTAAGGGCAAACGCAAAGGAGCAGCACTATGAATCCGTTCAATGAAAAATCCGCGCCCGTATCTGAAGGTATTCCGGATTGGGCGAGCGTCTATCCGAAGCCCTATTGCAAGCAGACCGTCGACCCTTATACCAAGATCAGAATCATATTGATGAACGGCATCGAGGTCGAAGAAGCGATGTTTAAGCATCAGTTCCACCGCAACTGCACGAACAACGACCTGCGCAGGGAAATCGCGCTCTCGCGCCGGGTGGAGCAGTTCCAGCAGAAGCGGATCAATTGGCTCAAGCCCATCGACGAGACGACGCTTGAAACGACGATCGGCTACGAGCACGTTGCCGTCGACCTCACGGCATGGCTCGCGCAGAACGAGCCGGATCCCTATGTAAAACAGGCGCTCGATTTTGCGCTTTTGGAAGATTTTGACCACCTCTACCGCTATTCGAACCTTCTGGACCTGGACGCGCAGATCCCCGCCGAGCAGCTCGTCAAGCGCTATGTCGATATTACGCCGGGGAGGCCCACCATCGCGGAGCATCGCTTCCCGTTCGACGCGGTCAAGCGCCCGATCGACAGCAAGACCGCCGATATCCGCACTAGGCTCAACACGCTGATCATCACAGCGGGCGAGCAGCAGACGATGAATTTCTACATGAACATCGGCAACACCTATCAGACCGATCTCGGCCGGGAGCTTTACCTCGAGATCGGCATGATCGAGGAACAGCATGTAAGCCATTACGGCTCCCTGCTCGATCCAAAGGCGACATGGCTTGAAAATCTGCTGCTGCACGAATATATGGAGTGCTATTTGTACTACTCCTTCTATGAGGACGAGCTGGACGCGAACGTCAAGTCGATCTGGGAGCAGCACCTTGCGCAGGAGCTTTCGCACCTTCATATGGCGGTTGAGCTGCTCTCGCGTTACGAGAACAAAGAGTGGCAGCAGGTTATCCCAGGCGGCGACTTCCCGACGCTGCTGCAATTCCACGACACCCGGGATTACGTGCGAAAGGTGCTCGGCGAGCAGATACTGCTCACCGCGAACCGCGAAGATTACGCCTGTGTGCGCGATCTGCCCAAAGGCCATGATTTCTTCGAATATCAGCAGCAGCTCAATCACGACTTGGATACGGTCGCGAGCCATCTCGTGATCGATAAGTACCAAAAGCTGCACCAGACGGATTATCGCGCCGAATCGCAGTCCAATCCCGTCAAGGAGTTGCAGGATCGCACCAAGGACAATACCGCCATCGCGCGCTCCTGACCGATTCGGCTGGAGAGCGCTTTTTCAAGGCGGCTGGACGGCGCGCGAAAAACGCCGGCCAGCCGCCTTTGGATTGGAACATCCGTCGACCGCTCGTAAAAGTACTGGAAACACATTCCCAAATCTGTTATGTTATTGAATAATACCGCGATGTGCTCCTGCCCGTCCGGCCCTCATGCGGCGCAAGCGGATCGTTAAAGCGCGGCCTTATCCGGCCGATTCAATCGCCGCGCGGCGAACATAGCCCGGATGCAGCGGCAGCGCCCAACAAGGAGGAAATATGAAGAATCTTTTGATCGTGGTGGATTACCAAAATGACTTTGTGGATGGAGCGCTGGGATTCCCCGGCGCACAAACGCTTGACGCGCCCATTGCCGAAAGGATCAAGCTGCGCCGCAGCCAGGGGTACGATATCCTCTTCACGCTCGATACGCATGAGGAGACTTATCTCGATACACAGGAAGGAAAACGCCTTCCGGTCCGGCATTGCATCCGCGGCGACCGCGGTCATGAACTCTACGGCGAGGTGGCCAAGGAACTGCGCCCGGAGGATACCTGCATCAAGAAAGCCGCTCTCGGCAGCGGGGATCTTTTGACGTACCTGATGAAGCGCCCGTATGACCAGATCGAGCTGGTCGGACTCGTCTCCAATATGTGCGTGATCTCCAACGCCGTCGTCTGCAAGGCCGCTCTGCCCGAGGCGAACGTCAGCGTTTGTGCGCGGCTGACAAAAAGTTTCGATCCCGAGCTGCACGAAAAATCGCTCGACGTCATGCAGGGGCTGCATATCGATATCACCGAACGCGACTGATAAACCGATCGTTTTTGATCAAAAAGCGCAGCCCGGCGAAGGGAACCGGATGCGCTTTTCTTTGTTCCTGTTGTCGACAGAAGCGTTTATTTTACTTTTCCGGGGCTTCCTTCGACCGGAGCGCTGCGAGCACCTTATCCGGCGTAAGCGGCAGATCGGTCAGTTCGGTGCCCAAGGCGTCGTTGACGGCGTTGACGATCGACGGGGCGACGGGCACGATGGACGCTTCCCCGATGCTTTTGCCGCCGTACGGGCCTCCATCCTCATATTCCTCGATGAAGTGCACCTGTATCTTCGGCATATCCGATGCTTTGGGCATACGGTACTTTCGGAAGTTCGCGTTGGTCGGGCGACCGTTTTCGTCGAGTTTGAGCTCCTCGAACAGAGCCATGCCGAGCCCCATGAGCACCGCGCCTTCGACCTGCCCTTCCAGGAGCAGCGGATTGAGCGCCGTGCCGACGTCGCAGACCGCGGTATACTCGAGCACCTTAACCTCGCCCGTCTGTTTGTCGACCCTGACCCGCGTGAAATGCGCACCGTAGGAGCCGGCGTTGTGCGGCGCAACATGCGAGAGCGTCTCGATGAGCTTGATGCGCTTGACGTCCATCGCATACCAGGCAATCTCGCGGCGGCTCTTGTGATCCCGGCCGTCGGTCCGCCGGAACTCGCCGTCCTTCAGTTCGACCTGCGAAGGCGTCACCTGCATCATTTCGGCCGCGATATTGCGCAGCGTTTCCCGCATGCGCGCGCAGGCCTTCGCGACCGCCTCGCCGCCCGTCCAGGTATTGCGGCTTGCGCCCGCGCCCGTATCGTATTCGGCGGCATAGGTATCCGAATGGACAAGCAGTACGTCGTCGATGGGCATATCGAGCGTCTGCGCGGCGATCAGCTTCATGAGCGTATACGTTCCCGCGCCGTGGTCCGCGACGGATGTCCTTACGATCGCCGTCCCGTCCTCATGGATGTGCACGGTAGCCACGGTGATATCCGGCGCAAACGTCGCCACGCCGTTGCCGTGCATCGCGCTCGCAAGCCCGATGCCGTAGGCATAGCGCTCGTCGTTGAGAGATGGTATCTCGGCGCGTTTTTTATCATACTGGAAGAGCTCGCGGCCTTTTACAAGGCAGTCGTAGACGCGGGCGTTGAACAGGCTCTCGTTCGTCGCGGGATCCCTGTCGTACGGCCGGACAAGGTTCTTAAGCCTCAGATCGACGGGGTCCATACCGATCCCCTTTGCGACCTTATCCATCAGTATCTCGACGGCGGTGAACACCTTCGGGGAGCCGAATCCGCGCATCGCGCCGCCGAGGAGGGCGTTTGTATACACCGCCTTGCCGTCAAAACGCATGTTGGGGATCCTATAGACTTTAAACATCTTCCCGCACATCGCCGTAAGCACGTTGATCGAACCGCTGCAATACGGTCCCGCGTTCATCTCCCCGTCAAAGGCAAGCGCGCGGATCGTGCCGTCGCCGTCGACGCCGATTTTGGTATGCATGTGCATCGGGTGGCGCGTATAGGTGCTGAGCATACATTCGGGCCGCGTATAGCGGATTTTTACGGGCCTGCCGCCGCTGTATTTTGAAAGCAGCGCAGCGTACACTTCGCCGAGGATGCCGTCCTTCCCGCCGAATGCCCCTCCGATCACGGTCGAATGATACTGTACCTTGCTCAAGGGAAGCTCAAGCAGCTTGGCGATCATGATTTGGGTGCGGAACACGCCCTGCTGCGGACCATAAAACTCAATATCGTCGTTGCGCTTCCATTGGGCGATATACGCGTGCGGTTCTATCGCACCGTGGTGCACCGCCTTGGTATCCACCACGTTTTCAAACACATATTCGGAGTTTGCGAGCGCTCCATCAGGATCGCCGCATTGAACAAGCTGATGCTTCAACAGGTTGCCTTCGGGGTAGAGCTTTACGGAATCCTTTTCGAGCGCGGCAACCGCATCGAGCGCGACGGGAAGGGGCTCGTATTCCACGCGGATGAGCCTTAAGGCCTTCGCGGCGATCTCCTCCGTATCCGCCGCCACGGCCGCAACCTCATCGCCGACGTTGCGGAGGATTGTATCGAAAATGCGCTCGGTCGCGGGCAAGGGATCGTTGAGATTGCGGAGGATCCTGTTGTATACGTTCGTCGGCACGTTTTTGTACGTGATGACCGCGCGCACGCCCGGCAAAACCTCGGCCTCGGTTGTATCGATGGAGAGGATGCGCGCGTGCGCATACGGGGAATACAGGATCTTTCCCGCGAGCATACCCGTGAACGAAAGATCATCCACATAGGCCGCCTGCCCGGTGACCTTTAATATAGCGTCCTCGATCGGAACGCGCTGACCGATGTATTTCATGCTCCGCCGTCCTCCCTCTTCATATATTGCGCAGCGAGCTGTATCGCCTCGATGATCTTCTTATAGCCCGTGCAGCGGCAGATGTTGTTGTCAAGAGCTTGGATGATCTGCTCCTCGGTTGGCTCGGGTATCTCGCTGAGCAGCGCGATGGAGCGTATGACCATGCCCGGCGTACAAAACCCGCACTGTATCGCGCCCGCGTCCACAAACGCCTGCTGCACCGGATGCAGCGCCCCGCCGGAGCCGCTCACGCCCTCGATGGTCACGATCCTCTTTCCTTCCATGTTCCGCGCAAGAAGGGTGCAGGAATTCACCGCCTTTCCGTCGACAAGCACCTTGCACGCGCCGCAGTCGCCGGTGCCGCAGCCGAACTTTGTTCCCATAAGATTCAGCTTTTCGCGCAGCACCTGTACAAGCGTCCAGTTCGGCGCGATCAAAAGCTCGTATTTCTCATCATTGACATCCAACACTACGGTTTGCATCAAAAATCGACCTCCTCAATCTTCGCCGGATAAAAAAACGCACTCGATTCCTGTTTACAGGATCAAGTGCATAAATAAAAAATCACTTGATCCACGGTTCGCTTGTCACCCAGACACCGTAAACCAAGTTTTGTATGTATGTTGTAGTACTTATATTTTTGCATGATCGCAGCTTTTTGTCAATGACAGTTTTGATCTTGCATGTCCCTTTTCTCTCGTTCAATATTGTCCTATCCCCGCTGAACCGGCCATGCGTTTTGCAATGCTTTAACGCTTTTAATGGACGCGTACCTTCACTCCTATGATATAATATGATTTAATTGCGTGCATGGACGCATAATTTGGGTGCGGCACGCCTAAATCTTAAGGGCTAAATCCCTGCCTCCATAACCATAGAGCTGTATTGGGCTCATACGCGCCGGGCGGACATCAAAACCGGCCCTGTTCTTGTTCAGTGCTCCCATAAGGCAAAGGAATACGATCCGCGCCGCGTTACGGTATCCCTCTCCCGGGCACCGATAAAGATGCAGCGCAGCGGTATGATTTGTGCCGAGCGCAAACAGATCCATCTCATCGACACGGACGCTTTAAAGCGCATCTTATAGTTATTTCGCAACATTCATTGCGGGATATTCGATGAAATTCGTGCTGCTCGCCCTGCTCTATCTGGGCATCAAAAACATCTATCTCGGGCCGACTCTGCCCGCGTTCCTTTCCGAGAACGTGCGAAAAGTGCTCGTCGATCATTTCGGCATCACTTCGATCGGCTCCGTGGAGGACGACATCGCACTTTTCTTTGTGAAAGAATAACATGCTTCACACCGGCGCGCAGGATCATGCCGCGCCGCAACGCAAAAGGGCCGGAACGCTCAAACGTTTCGGCCCTCATCGTTCTGCCCTGTTCGATTTTCTCGTTTGCCAGACTCCGCCCACTCTCTACAGCAGCGCCGCTGCGTCCGCCAAAAAGCCGACCTTCAGCAACTCGACGCCTTCGGGCTTATAGATCTTCGCAGATTTGGGCACGATGATCCGCCGATAGCCGAGGCGCGCGCACTCGCGGATGCGCTGATCGATCTGAGCGACGGAGCGGATCTCGCCCGTGAGGCCGATCTCGCCGATCACGGCGGTATGACTTAGAATCGGGCGCTCGTTAAGGCCCGAGAGCACGCACATCGCGATCGCCAGATCCGCCGCGCGCTCCTCGAGTTTTATTCCGCCGACCACGTTGATATACACGTCCTTATCCGAAAGGCGCGCGCCCGCCTTCTTCTCCAAAACGGCCAGAAGAAGGGCGAGCCGGTTTACGTCCATGCCGGCCGCCATGCGCCGGGGATTCCCAAAAACGGTGTTGTTGATGAGGGATTGAACCTCCACCAGCATCGGGCGGGTACCCTCCATCGCGCAATGAACGGCGCAGCCCGGAGCCTCCAGTCCCGATAGAAAAAGCCCGGAAGGGTCGGGAACCTCCGCCATACCCGTATCCCGCATCTCGAATATCCCGATCTCGTTGGTCGAACCGAAACGGTTTTTGACCGCTCGGAGCAATCGGAACGCATTGTGTCGGTCGCCTTCGAAATACAGCACCGTATCCACCATATGCTCGAGCACGCGCGGCCCCGCGATAGCGCCCTCCTTGGTCACATGTCCCACGATAAACACGGCGGTTCCGGTATTCTTGGCCAGCCGGGTCAGCTGAGACGTCGCCTCGCGCACCTGCGAAACGCTCCCCGGCGCACCGGAGCATTCGGGGCAGTAGATGGTCTGAATGGAATCGACGATCAGATATGCGGGCTTGATCCTCCTCGCTTCGCTCTCGATGGACAGGTAGTCCGTCTCCGCCAAGAGCAGCATCTCGCCGTCGACGCCGAGCCGTTTTGCCCGAATCTTCAGCTGCGCGAGCGATTCTTCCCCCGTGACATACAGCACCTTGCCGCAAGCCGTCAGCGCCGAAGCTACCTGCATCAGCAGCGTCGATTTCCCTATCCCGGGATCGCCGCCGAGCAGCACGACGGAGCCCGCCACGACCCCGCCGCCGAGCACGCGGTCGAGCTCCGCAAGCGAGGTGGAAACGCGCGCCGAATCGACGATCGCGATATCCTTGAGCGCGGCGGCGCGCGCGCCCGAGGAAGCCTCGGAACGCACCGCTACCTGGGCTTCCTCGACGAGCGTGTTCCAACTGCCGCACTCGGGGCAGCGGCCAAGCCACTTGCCGCTTTCATACCCGCATTCGCCGCAGATGAAGATCGCTTTTGCCTGTTTTGCCATGAACGCTCCTTGCTCTGTTAAGGTAAAGGGAGATCACATGCGCCGGAACAGCGCCTATAAGGCATGGGGCATGAAACCGCTCCCCCAGATGCTTCGGCCGGAATCGCTCCGACGCGTCTCGCCTATTGGATTGGCGCGAATTTCAGGATATCGCGCTCCCGCGAGGTCACGTCCATCCACAGAACTTTATCGTCGGACACGCCCAGGAACTGCGCGTGCTCCTCCTGTGGCGTGAGCCGAGAGATTTTCTTTTTATCGCATAGGTATACGAAGATATGTTCGTCCTTGCCGTAAGCGATAAAATCGCTCCCGACCCCGAACTCCACGACGTTTTCATCGATCACCACGGGCACGGAATTGGCGATGGAGTAATAAAGCTTCGTTCCCGGGCCGTGGTGTCCATCCAGCCACGCGATACAGCGGCCGTTGATCTGCGGGTCGTGCACGTAGGTGCCGGGTTTGAAGTTGCTGATCGTCGACTGCGTCAGCTGAATGCTGCAGATCTCGCTCACGCCGTCGCCCGAGGAAACGTCCGCCCAGACGAGCGTGCCGTTATCAAGACTCGGCAGACTCTGCCCATAGACGGAGTTGGAGAACATCTGAACCGTCGTGCTCTCGAGCGTGTTCAGATCGCAGACGTAGAGCTTATCCATCTTGG
This sequence comes from Bacillota bacterium, assembly GCA_038562375.1. Classification (GTDB taxonomy): domain Bacteria; phylum Bacillota; class Clostridia; order Christensenellales; family CAG-138; genus JBCFAY01. Next base: position 24,721 of record JBCFAY010000002.1, read on the forward strand.
TTCCCGTGCGCTCCGTCCACGCGATATAGTCGCCGTCGAGCTGTATCTTCGGCTGGCCCGTGTAGACCTCTTTTACGACGAAGCTCTTCGCGCCGTCGCCGGTCCTTGGGATCGCCTTGATCAGGCCGCCGCCGTCCGCCTTTGCGTCCAGATACACCAGCCACCTGTCGTTGAACACCGGGAACAGATAGTCGTCGTTCTCGAGCCGTTCGCCCGCCTCGGTCATCGCGCGCGATCCGGGATCAAAATAGAACATCTCCGACATGCGCACCTGGGTATCCACGAGCTTTCCCGCCGTGAATATGAGCGTTCCGTCAAAGAAATACGGGTCGCCGACCCAGCGGTAGGACTGGTTGCTCGGGAACACCACCTCGATTTGAAGCTCGTCGAGGTCGGCGGTTTCGATCGGGCGCGGCGTCGGCGTCGGCATAACGGTCGGCACAGGCGTGGGCGTCGGCGAAAAGGGCGCCTTGTAGTCGATCCCAAGCAAAGGCAGAACCTTCGGCAGCACGACAAACAGCAGCAGCGCAATAAAAGCGAGCACCGCAAAGACTACTCCGGCCAACGCCAAGATCGGTCCCCAGTTGCTCGCTTTCAGGCTTTTCCTGCGCCGCCTCGTCCTGGCGCTCCTAAATCGTCTTTTCATTGCATACCGATTCCCTTATGTGTTGGGTCGATCCATAACCGCTCGCACCGGAGCGATACCGCCGGAACCGTCACGGCGTTTAAGATCGCCGCCGACGGTTCCTGTCTGCGAGCAGAAAAAAATCAATCTACGCCTTGAGCACGTCGTCGATGATGGCGTCGAGCTCGACGGAAAACGCATCGCGCTGGGGGTCGGCTTCCCCGCCGGCCTTGACCACTTCGTCGACGGTCCAGACGCGCTCCTCCTCCGCTTCCTCGGGCTGCGCGTCCGCCTCCGGCTGTTTGGCGGTCTCCGGAATATCCCTGCCCTGGAGCTTATAGATGTTTTGTATGAGCTCCGCCGGCGTGCGATAATCCTCGGGAAGCTCGACGGGATCCTGAATCAGAGCGTCGAGGCCTTTGCCCTGCTCCTGCGGCAGCGAAAACGACTCCCTGAGATCGCCCGAAGTATCCTTCAGGTATTGGGAAAATCGATCCGACCAGCCCCTCGCCTCGAGCGCCGCTTTTGAAAGCTGCTCCGCAAAACCCTGGGCGACGGAGCGCATGGTTTTGGTTTGATCGTCGGCTTCCTGTATCCTGCGGTTCGCCTCGTGGTGCGCGTCCTCGACGATCTTTGCTGCCTGCTCGGCGGCCTGTTCCCTGATCGCGTCGGTCTCGGCGTCCAAAGCCGCCTGCCGCTCCTCCGCCTCGGCCAGGATCGCATTGACCTTGCCGTCGGCCTCCTGCAGCACACGCGCAGCGGTGCTCTGCGCCTCGGTGAGCGCGGAAGCGATCGCCTGTTCCTTCTCCCGGTACTCCTTCAGCTTTGCCTCGATCAAAGCATAGCTTTCCTTGAGCGCTGCGTTCTCCTTTTCATACTTCGCGATGCGTTCCTCTAGCTCTTTAACCTTCCTCATGTTCCGGCACGCTCCTCGTATAGATTCATTCTTTCCTGATGCGATTGGGATGCGGGCGCATAGCCCATATGCGCGTAGCCGGCGGGCAGCACGATCCTGCCCCGCGGCGTCCTCGCGATAAATCCGATTTGGAGCAGATACGGCTCGTAGACATCCTCGATCGTCGTCGCGTCCTCGCCCGTCGCGGCCGCGATGGTATCAAGGCCCACCGGCCTTCCCTCGAACTTTTCGATCATCGTCGATAGGATACGCCTGTCCAGCCCGTCGAGACCAAGAGTGTCGATCGAGAGCATCTCGAGCCCGGCGCGGGCGGTTGCGCGATCGATCACGCCGTCGGCGCGCACCTGCGCGTAATCCCTCACGCGCTTTAGAAGGCGGTTCGCGATGCGCGGCGTGCCGCGCGAGCGCAGGGCGATCTCGTCCGCCCCCTCGTCCTCGATCGAAATATTCAATATCTGCGCGCTGCGCGCGATGATGCTCTTCAAATCGCGCACCTCATACATCTCAAGCTGCTCCTTGATGCCGAAGCGATCCCGCAAGGGCGAGGTCAAAAGGCCCATGCGCGTCGTCGCGCCCACGAGCGTAAACCTCGGAAGATCGAGCCGTATCGAGCGCGCGGACGGACCTTTGCCGATGATGATATCGAGCGCGAAATCCTCCATCGCGGGATAGAGCACTTCCTCGACGCTCGCGTTGAGCCTGTGGATCTCATCGATAAAAAGCACGTCCCCATAGGCGAGGTTGGTCAAAAGCGCGGCAAGATCTCCCGCGTGCGATATCGCAGGTCCCGAGGTAACGCGAAGGTTCCCGCCCATTTCGTTGGCGATAATGGCCGCGAGCGTGGTCTTGCCAAGCCCCGGCGGGCCGTAAAGCAGCGCATGATCGAGTGGCTCCTCGCGGTGCTTCGCCGCCTGAATATAAATGCGCATATGCTCCTTGACGTTGCCCTGGCCGATATACTCGTTCAAAAAGCGGGGACGCAAGCTGTATTCGTTTAGATTGTCCTCCTCCATCAGCGAAGAGGAGATCAGGCGGTCGTCCTTCATCCGATGCCCTTTCCGGCCATGCCCTTGAGCGCCTGCGTGATCAGATCCTCAATCCGCTCGCAAGGGCCGCAGGCGGCCACCGCCCGTCCGGCCGTCACGCCGTCGTATCCGAGCGAAACGAGCGCGGCAACGGCCTCCGAACGCATGTCGAGGCCGGAAGTATCCCCCTGGGGCAGCGCGCCGGCATCCCCCGCGGAAGCGATGACCTTTTCCTTGAGCTCGAGCAGCACGCGCGCCGCGGTTTTCCGGCCCATGCCGGGCACACGGTCAAACGCGGCGGCGTTTTCCGTCAGTATCGCGCCCGTCACATCCGATACTGAGAGCACCGAAAGCACCGCGAGCGCGAGCTTCGGGCCCACGCGCGTGACGCTGATGAGCTTTCTGAACATCGCACGCTCCCGGGCGTCGTAAAAGCCGTACAGGGCGACGGCGTCCTGCGCAAGATGAAAATGCGCGTAGAGTTTGGCCTCCCGGCCGACCGTAAGGGTCTTAAGCGTCGCCGCGCTGCAATTGAGCTCGTAACCTACGCCCGCAGCCTCCACGGCCGCGCGGTCCACGCCGATTTCGTCCACTACTCCTCTGATAAACGAATACATTGCATCCCCCGGTTATTAAGCATACCGTACATATCCGAACCCGCCTAGGCCGCAGAATTTGGCCGGTTTCCTTGTCATCGTCGGTCGGAATAGGCCCGCGCCACGCCTCCCTCCTCTTCCTCGAACCGCATCCGATTTGTCGCTTTGAGGTCTGAGTAAAAGGCACAGAAGTGCGAAGGCGCTAGGCAGCGGCATGAAGGCGTAGTTGGGGCAACGACGAGTGCCGATAACACCGCGATGGTGTGCTTTCCTGCCCTTTAAACCGCATGGTTTGATTCCCTTTACCTTATTTGATGCGGAATTCCTCGCGCGCGTGCGCCGCGGTGTTCGCATGGCAGATGGCGACCCCCAACGCGTCCGCCGCGTCGTCCGGCTTGGGAAGGCTCGTAAGATTAAGCAGCACCCGGACCATCTGCTGAATCTGCTTTTTATCGGCGTGGCCGTTGCCTGTCACCGCGAGTTTAATCTGCATAGGTGTATATTCATAAAGCGGAACGGCGGCCTGCTGCGCAGCCAGCATCGCGACCCCTCTGCCCGCCCCCACCTGGAGCGCCGTAGATACGTTTCGGTAGAAAAAAAGTTCCTCAAATACCACATGATCGGGCCGATAGAGCTTGACCAACTCCGCAACGCCCAAGTGCAGCGTTTCAAGGCGGCAAGGGAACGTGAGCGACGGATCGGTCGAAACCATGCCGTAATCGAGCGCCGTGATGCGCGACCCCGTATCCTCGACGATCCCGTAGCCGAGGATTGCATACCCCGGGTCGATGCCAAGAATAATCACGCGGCGCCTCCATTGTTTTTTCCTGTTGAATATTGTACCATGTAACTGATATATTCTCAATTACTTACTTTTATTTAAAAAAGCCTATTGCATATTTATGCTGTAGTGTTGTATAATTACTCTAGTATTATACGGGAGGTATCTCAAAATGGCAAAGGAAAAAGTCGTTCTTGCATATTCGGGCGGATTGGATACGTCCATAATCATTCCATGGCTCAAAGAGAACTTCGATTACGAGGTCATCGCGATGGCGGGCGACGTCGGCCAGGGAGAAGAACTGGAGCCCTTGAGGGAAAAGGCAATCAAGACCGGCGCGAGCAAGATCTATATCGAGGATCTCAAATATGAGTTCGTGACTGATTTCGCTTTTCCGACGCTCAAATCGGGCGCCAAATACGAAAACAAGTACCTGCTCGGCACGTCCACCGCGCGCCCCTGCATCGCAAAGCGCCTCGTCGAGGTCGCCCGCAAGGAAGGCGCCACGGCCATCGCCCACGGTTGCACCGGCAAGGGCAACGATCAGGTTCGTTTTGAATTGACGGTCAAGGCGCTTGCGCCCGACCTTAAGATCATCGCCCCCTGGCGCATGTGGGATATCAAAAGCCGCAGCGAGGAGATCGCCTACGCGAAGGAGCGGGGCATCCCGCTGCAGTTCCGCGCCGAGGAAAGCTACAGCATGGACCGCAACATCTGGCACCTGAGCCACGAGGGCCTCGATCTCGAGGATCCCTGGAACGCGCCCAAGGACAGCATGTACCTGATCTGTACCTCCCCGAAGGACTCGCCGGACGAGCCGGAGATCATCGAGATCGGCTTTGAAAAGGGCATCCCCGTCTCCGTGAACGGCGAGAAGCTCTCCCCCGTCGCGCTGGTCGAAACCTGCAACGCTATCGGCGCCAAGCACGGCATCGGCATCGACGACATGGTCGAGAACCGTCTCGTAGGCATCAAGAGCCGCGGCGTGTACGAAAACCCCGGCGCGACGATCCTCTACGAAGCGCTTTCACAGCTCGAATACCTGTGCCTCGACCGCGACACCATGCACTACAAGCAGCAGATGGCGACGCGCTACTCCGAGCTCGTGTACGACGGAAAATGGTTCACACCGCTCAAGGCGGCCCTGGACGCAGCCATCGACGCGATGCAGGAGAACACGACCGGCATCTCCAAGCTCAAGCTCTATAAGGGCAAGGCGTATTTCGCGGGAGCGAAGAGCCCGTACAGCCTGTACAACCCCGAGTTTGCGACGTTTGAGCAGGACGAGGTGTACAACCAGAAGGATGCCGCGGGCTTTATCAACCTGTTCGGGCTGCCGCTCAAGGTGCGCGCGATCATGCAGATGAAGAACAATTCCTGATCATTGCCGGGCGCCCCGCCAAAATCCAACGGGAGCGCCCTTTTTATTTCTTCCCGCAGTGGGATACGCAGGAAACGAGGATGTTTATTATGTCCAACGAACATAAGCTCTGGGGCGGCCGCTTCACCAAAAGCGAAAACAAGGCGATGGAGGATTTCCATTCTTCGATCGGCGTAGACTCGAGGATGTACCGCGAGGATATCGAAGGCTCCATCGCGCACGCGAATATGCTCGGCGCGAAGGGGATCATCCCTTTGGAGGAGTCAGCGCGCATACAGGAAGGGCTGATCGCGCTGCTCGCGAAGATCGAGTCCGGCGAGATAACGTTTGAAAAAAGCGCCGAGGACATCCATATGAACGTCGAGAAACTGCTTACCGATAGCATCGGAGAGGCGGGCAAGCGCGTGCATACCGGCAGGAGCCGGAACGATCAGGTCGCGCTCGATACTCGGCTCTATATGCTCGGCGGGATCGACCGCACCGTCGATGGGCTGCTCACGCTCGAAGAGGCGCTTTTGGAGACGGCGAAGGAGCACCTTTTAACCGTCATGCCGGGATATACGCACCTTCAGAAGGCGCAGCCGATCACTCTCGCGCATCATCTGACGGCTTACTTCGAGATGTTTCGCCGCGACGCGGAGAGGTTTTCCGACTGCAAAAAGCGCACGGCCATGATGCCTTTGGGCTCGGGCGCGCTCGCGACGAGCACGTATCCGCTCGACCGGCAGATGGTCGCCTACGCGCTCGGCTTTCCCGCGATCACCCGCAATTCCCTCGACAGCGTGAGCGACCGCGACTTCTGCATCGAATACTGCGCCGCGGCTTCGATCACGATGATGCACCTTTCGCGCTTCTGCGAGGAACTGGTGCTCTGGTCGAGCGACGAGTTCCGCTTCGTCGAGATGGACGACTCCTATTCCACCGGCTCGTCGATCATGCCGCAGAAAAAAAACCCGGACGCGGCGGAGTTGATCCGCGGCAAGACCGGGCGCGTATACGGCGATCTTATGACGCTTTTGACCGTCATGAAAGGGCTTCCGCTCGCGTACAACAAAGACATGCAGGAGGATAAGGAAGCGCTTTTCGATGCGCTCGACACGCTCACCGGCTGTCTTGAGGTGTTTACCGGCATGTTCAAGACCCTGCGCTTTGTGACAAAAAACATGTACCAAGGCGCCGGCCGCGGTTTTACCAACGCGACGGACGCCGCGGACTATCTTGTGAAGAAAGGGTTGCCCTTCCGCACGGCGCATGAGATCATCGGCAGGATGGTGTTAAGCTGTATCCGGGATGGCGTTTCGCTCGAAGAGCTGACGCTCGAGGAACTAAAGCGCTTCTCGCCCGCCTTCGACGCGGATGTGTTCGATGCGATCTCGCTCAAAGCCTGCGTCGAAGGGCGCAAGCTCCCCGGAGGCCCCGCTCCCGAGGCCGTATCCACAGCGATCGAGGAAGCGCTCGCATGGCTTACAAAGGAGCGCGCCGCGCTCGTATGAAATGATTTATGACCGACAGAAGGCCGCCCTGCCGATAGAAAAAAGCAGGGCGGCCTTGTTCCATTATAAAGATTATTTGCATATCTTGAAACTTAGCAAAATGCTGTGTATAGGGGCAAATTGCTCATACTCTCCAGGCACACTTTTTCAACACTCGATGATAGGTCGGCATATCTTCGGCAACCGCGGACACGGCCTCAAGTTTTCCGGCACGGATCATCTCTTCTATACGGCAGGCGATCCAAGAATCGCTCATTCCAAGCTGGTATTTACCAAGCACCCGTCCGATAATCAGCGCTTCCTGAAATTCCTCGCCCTCTGCTGCGATTTCGCGAAGGATAAAGTCATCATAGAGGGTTTCCGATGCGCTGACCAACTGTCCGTTCAGTACGGCCCGCAAAGGTGCGTTCTCTCCTTGAAGCTCCTGCCAATGAAATGCACAGCTTTTTCTAAATAGCGGAGGCACCGGCTTTTGCAAGGCAAGATACCGATGCCATGCTCCGGGAGATACTTCACCCCAGCCGCTTTTCCGTACGATATTTCCTTTTTCGTCAGCCTCCCATTCCGGGAGCTTGACAATAAAAATCTGTCCGTCCTGCACTTTCCACTGATTCAACTGCCCCATGAACCAACACAGTCCGCACATTTCATCAGGATGATTGCTGTACCAGATTCGAAGGGATTCCCCCGCCGCTGCGCGTTCCCGAACCGTTTTCAGATATTCATTTACCCTTTTCATTATTTCCTGAGCCGCCCGACGTCCCTCGTCATTTGGATAAACGCTAAATAAGTGTTCCAACGTCCGCTTCCGCTTTATCCCCGGCTGATTCTCCGAAATATCTCCAACGCCCAGCGCCAAATGGAATCCATAGACGTCTGCTGAATTTCCGCCCAAGGGGACGGCGCTCTCCCACGCCAAGCGCGCCTTTTCCTCTGCATTTCGTTGGGCGGCTTCAACTTCCTCTTTGGTCGGCTTGCTTCCGTCCGCATGGCTAACGAAAACGCCGATACATCCTCTTTGATATTTCCCTTTGCCATAGTGCTGCGCCATCTTAAGGCTTCCGCAAGCACTATCGCTGAATACGATCTCAATCATAACAATTGTCCTCCAAGTCCCGGATCAAACGCAAGCTCAATCACGCTGATCCCCTGTCCTAGCCAAATGTAAAAGCCAGCAATGCCGTGGCATTTTTCTCCATTGAGTATAGCATAGGAATTCCGTGTTCGCATCAAAGCGATCATGGGCGGTGTCTAAACAACGCGGAGCGCCCGCCAGGCAAGGCGAACGCTCCGAAAATATCGATCGATCTGAAATTACTGGACCAGTTGGCCTCGCTTTGTGATCTGCGGCGTCATGGAAAAATCGGACGCCGCATCGGAGCGCACTAGCACGCGGCGCAATACGGCGGCAGCGTTGTCCGCGTACACGATCTCCAACAGCTCCCGGACGCTCTCCGGAACCTCCTCGATATCCCTGCGGTTCGCTTCCGGCACGATGACCGTATGAATGCCCGCGCGCACCGCGGCAAGCAGTTTTTCGCGCAGTCCGCCCACGGCGAGCACCCGCCCGCGAAGCGTGATTTCGCCGGTCATGGCGATGCCAGCCTTGACCGGGATCTCCGTGAAGGCGCTGAGCATAGCGGTCATCATCGTGACGCCCGCGCTCGGCCCGTCCTTGGGCGTCGCGCCCTCGGGCACGTGCACATGGATGTCCTTGCGCATATAGAAGTCCGGCTGCAGGCCGTATTCCTCGCCGTGCGCGCGCACATAGGTCAGCGCCGCCTTGGCGCTCTCCTGCATCACGTCGCCGAGGTGCCCGGTCAGGAGAATCTGGCCGGTTCCATTGTAGACCTGCGCTTCCACGGTGAGCGTGTCGCCTCCCGCCGACGTCCACGCGAGCCCGTTGACGAGGCCGACGGCGGCCTTGGCCTCAGCCGCCTCATGGCGGTATTTGGGCTGACCGAGATAGTCGAGGAGCTTCTGGCGGTTCATGCGCACGCGCGGCTTGCCCTCGACGATCTCGCATGCCGCCTTGCGGCATACCTTCGCGATGGAGCGCTCGAGTTCGCGCACGCCCGCCTCGGACGTATAGCCGTTGATGATCGCGCGCAGGTTCGCGTCCGAAAGCGTCAGCATACCCTTTTGCAGGCCGTGCTTCTCCGTCTGCTTTTTGATCAGATGCCTCTGCGCGATCTGAATCTTCTCATCCTCGAGATACCCTTCGATGCGGATGAGCTCCATCCGGTCGAGCAAGGGCTTGGGTATGGTTTCGATGCTGTTCGCGGTCGTCACGAACATCACCTTGGAAAGATCGTAAGGAAGCTCCAGGTAATGATCCCGGAATTCGAAGTTCTGCGCGCTGTCGAGAACCTCGAGCATCGCGGAGGCGGGATCTCCCCGCATATCCTGGCCGAGCTTGTCGATTTCGTCAAAGAGCAGCAGCGGATTGACCGTCCCCGCCTGCTTGAGCGCCGCGATTACGCGGCCCGGCATGGCCCCGATATAGGTGCGGCGATGGCCGCGCAGCTCCGCCTCATCGCGGATGCCGCCGAGGCTCATGCGCACGAACTTGCGGCCGAGCGCCCGCGCGATCGACGAGCACACCGAGGTTTTGCCGACGCCCGGAGGCCCGACAAAGCAGAGGATCTGGCCCGTCGTACCGCCCGAAAGCCGCGCTACGGCGATTTGCTCGAGCACGCGCTCCTTGACTTTTTCGAGCCCGTAATGATCCTCGTTTAAAACGCGCTCCGCGTTCTTCAGTTCCAGATTGTCGGTTGTGTTTTCGCTCCACGGAAGATCGAGCACCAGCTCGATATAATTGCGCACGCCGGGCGCCTCATGCGAACCGGAAGGCATCGCCTCCAGCCGGTCGATCTCCTTGCATAGCTTTGCGCGCACAGCGTCCGGGAGTTTTTTTGCTTCCATACGGTCGCGGTACTGCTCGATCTCCGAACCGTCCGAGTCGCCCAGTTCCTTCTGGATCGCCCGGATCTGCTCCCGAAGATAATAATCCTTTTGGTTTTTATCGACCTGCTTGCGCACCTGCGCCGCGATCCTTTTATCGACCCGGAGGATCTCCAGTTCGCGGCCGATGATCTCATGCACGGTGCTCAGCCGTTCGATCGGATCGATCGTCTCCAGGATGCGCTGCTTATCCTCCACCTTGTGGATGGTCTGCTCCGCGACCGCATCGGCATAATCGGAGATGTTCTCAAGATCCTCGACGTTGAGCATGGTATCCGTGTTGACGCGCCCCGAGAGCGAGCAATAGCTTTGAAAGCGCTCGGAGACGCGCCTTCTTAGCGCCTCGGCGACGACCTTGTCGTATTCGACCTCCTCAAGGCGGAGCACGTCGGCCTCGAAAAACGGATCGGAGACGTGGAATTCATCCGCGCGTGCGCGCGCGATGCCCTCGGCCAGAACGCGCACGGAATCGCCCGGAATGCGCAGTATCTGCCGGATTTTACACACGGTGCCGATCTGGAATACATCCTCGCCGGTAATATCGTTTTTGCGAGGATCTTTCTGAGACACCAAAAATACAACGGAATCATCCTCGACTGCGGACTGCAATGCTCCCACGGTCTTCGGACGCCCCGCATCAAAATGCAATAGCTCGCCCGGCAGAACCACCAATCCCCGCAGCGGTACCACCGGCAGCTTTTCGCGTGAAGCTGTCAAAACTGTTCCCCCATTTCGTGGTTATCGTATATACATCAGTATATCGATAACTCGATCATAAGGCAACCTAATGAATGCGAGCAATATGTGACAAAAAAGGACGGCTGTTCAGTTCGTGGGAGCCGCTCCCAATACCTCCGTTTTTTCCGTAATATGATGGCGCTGAAGGTCGAACGCCAGCCGAATGACCTGCTGTATATCCGTTACCGGCTCGATGCGCGCGTGCATCGCCGCATAGGCCTCCTCGTAGTTCTCCGACGGGATGACGATCAACTGCGCGCCCGCCTCGATGGCCGCATTGACCTTTTCCCTTACGCCGCCCACGGGCAGGATGTCGCCATGGATGCTGATTTCCCCGGTCAGGGCGATCTTTTGAACGGGGGCTTTCCCCGTAACCGCGCTCACGACCGCCACGGCGAGCGCCGCCCCGGCGCTCGGCCCATCCATCGGAACGCCTCCGGGAATATTGATGTGAATGTCATAGTCGCTGCAATCGATATCAAGCCGCTTTTTGAGCGCGCCGATCACGTTTTCGATGGAGCTTCGGGCCGTGCTCTTGCGCCTTAACCGTCGCCCGCGCAGCTCGAGCTCTTCCTCCTCCACGACGCCGCTGATCACGAGCTTGCCGTTTCCTTTGGCCGCGGGGGTGGCCACGCATTCGATTTCGATCACGGCTCCCTGCCCCACACCGGTCACGGCAAGCCCCGCGCAGATGCCCGCATCCGGCGATTCCCGGATATGGAACGGCTGCCTCAGAGCATAATTGCAGGTTCTCGCTACCCACCGGATATCCGGCTCCTGAATCTCATGCCGCCGCTCCGAATACGCCGCGCCGCTCGCCAATTGAATGATGTTGACCGCGTCGCGGCCGGACGCGGCGTACATCGCGCAGAGCCTGAGCGCGCCTGGGCGGATGCCGTAGCCTATGCGCTCCGCGGCCCCGGCGGCGATGCGCGCGAGCTCAGGCTGCCCAAGCGGCATGAAGTACAGCTCCATGCAACGCGAGCGCAGCGCCGGCGGGAGTTCCTCCGGCTGGCGCGTCGTCGCGCCGACCAGGCGGAAATCGGCAGGGAGCCCATTCTGAAAAATATCGTGGATATATGCCGGTATGGAGCGGTTGTCCTTGGAATAATATGCGCTCTCGAAACTGACCTTTCGGTCCTCGAGCACTTTTAGGAGCTTATTCATCTGCATCGGATGCAGCTCGCCGATCTCGTCGAGGAAGAGTACGCCGCAATGGGCGCGGCTTACCGCTCCGGGCTTCGGCTGCGGCACGCCCTGGCTGCCGAGAGCCCCCGCGCCCTGGTAGATCGGATCGTGCACCGAGCCCATCAACGGGTCGGCGATGGCCCTTTCGTCGAAACGAACGCAGGTCGCGTCGATCTCGACGAATTTTGAATAGGTGCTGAACGGCGAATCGACGCTCTTTTTCGCCTCCTCGAGCACAAGCCGGGCGGCGCAGGTTTTGCCGACGCCCGGAGGCCCGTAGATGATTACATGCTGCGGGTTCGGCCCGCACAGCGCGGCCCGGAGCGCCTTGATGCCCTCCTCCTGGCCGATGATGTCGTTTAGCTGCGCCGGGCGCGTCAATTCGCTCAGAGGGACGTTGAGGGAATGGTTGCGCATACGCCTTAGTTCCTGAAGTTCGTGGCCTTCGGTTTTTCCGATGCCCTTTTCAATTACCGCGCCGCCGCGGTCGCGCTTGCGCAAAATAACATATACGAAACAGATCACGGCCACCATACCGATCATCTGTAGCAAAAATATCAAAAAATTCCATTCCATAGATGCCTCCGTTTACACACCGTCTTGCATTGCGTTTAGTATGTGTGTGCAGGCGATTTTTAAAGAAGGTAGTTAATGGAGCGTTTTCAAAAAAAAGAAGCCGATAAACGGCTTCTTTTAAAAACAATCGATCCGCAAAACGCGGGTTATTCCTGATCTTCGTTTTCAGCGTTGAAATTCGAAAACAGGTCCGCCAGGGACGTCGTAGCCTGCTGCACCGGCGGAAGCTGATAATCCCCATCCTCGTTGCGCGAGCGGCGATCGCTGCGCTCCGAGCGCTCGGTGCGTTCCGGACGCGGGCTGCGCGGCTCCTGCTGCTTCTGGGAATGCTGCTCGGAGGTAGCCTGACGCTGCGCCTGGCGCTCGGCATTGGCCTTCTCGCGCTCAAGCTTTTCCTGCTCGATCTGTTCGAGGATCTCGGGATTCTCCTCGAGTATGACTTCCTTGCGGCTCAAGCTGATGCGCTTGGCTTCCATATTTACATCCAAAACCTTGCAGCGCACCACATCGCCGACGTTGATCTCATCCTCGACCTTCGCGATGCGCCGAACGGCAACCTGCGAAATGTGGATCAGGCCGTCGATCGTCGGCTCGAGCGCGACGAACGCGCCGAACGGTACGATCCTGACGACCTTGCCTTCGACGATCGAGCCGACCGGGTATTTTTCCGCCGCCATCGTCCAAGGCTTGGGCTGAAGCTGCTTATACCCAAGCGAAACGCGCTCCTTAGCTACGTCGACATTGAGGATCAAAACCTCGATGCTCTGGCCGATCTTAAGGACGTCGGAAGGATGCTTCACGCGGCCCCAACCGATATCCGTCACATGCACAAGCCCGTCCACGCCGCCGATATCGACAAAAGCGCCGAAATCGGTCAGCCTGCGGACGACGCCCTGTACCTTTGAACCAACGACAAGCTTTTCCCAGGTCTTTTTCTTCTCGGCGGCCGCCTCGGCGACAAGCACTTCCTTCTGGGACGCGACGATGCGCTTGCGGGGCTTATCCACCTCGATGACCTTAAGCTTGAGGGGCTTGCCGATAAAGTCGTTCAAGTTTTCAACGTATTTGGTCGAAACATGCGAAGCGGGAACGAATGCGCGAACGCCGTTGATCATGGCGATCAGGCCGCCCTTGACGACCTCTTTGCCGACGCCCTCGAACACCTTCGTTTCGAGATCCTCGTCCTGCATGAACACGTCCCAAACCTTCTTGCTCTCGACGCTCTTGTGGGAAAGGATGACGTTGCCTTCGCCGTCGTTCACCTTAAGTACTTCAACCTCGATCTCGTCGCCGATCTTCACCACATCCGCGGGACTGACGTCGGGATCGGAGGAAAACTCGTTCTTGGGAATAAATCCGTCGGATTTATAGCCGATATTGACGCATACCTCGCCGTCGACAATCTGTACGACGGAACCGGTGATGATTTGGCCGTTCCTGATGCGCACCAAAGTCTTCTCAAAAGCCTCGGCAAAGCTGGATTCACCCGCTTCGGGGGATTCGGTCTCCTTCGCAGCAGAGGTTGCTGCAGCGGATTGTTCAACGGCAGCTTCTGCTTCCTTTTCGATTTCCTGGTTTTCTACTTGGGGGCTTTCAGCCATCGTCTTTTCCAGTTCGCTCATTCTTGTAGTAACCTCCCTAATCATCCAATCCGGCGTCGATGCGCCTGCAACAATTCCTATTATATCATTAGAATCAATTATTTCAAGTGAAAGTTCATTTGGTTTTTCTATCGTGTGCGTATTATCGCAGCGTTTTTTGCATAGGTCGTACAGTTTTTGGGTGTTGGCGCTGTTTCGTCCGCCGACGACGATCACAGCGTCAGACCTCTCGCTTAGACGAATCGCCTCTTCCCGCCGCGACAGCGTCGTGTCGCAGATCGTATGATGCGCCTCCACAGCAGCGCTTTTCTCACGAATTTGGCGAAGAATCAACTCGTACTCCTCGGGCGGATATGTCGTTTGAGCAACGACGCATACGTTCATATTTGCAGGAATCGCATCGACATCCTTCACGGAGTCGACGATGATGGCTGTGTTTCCACACCACCCGTCGATACCGATTACTTCCGGGTGTCCCGGCTTGCCGACGATCACGACCTGCTTGCCGTCTTTTTTGGCCTGCTCGACGGTACGATGAATCTTTTTGACATAGGGACAGGTCGCGTCCACAACCCGAACGCCGCGCGCCGCGCACCCCTCGATCTGTTCCTTGGGCAGCCCGTGCGCGCGTATGATAAGGATATCCCCCTCCTTGAGCATAGAAAGATCGTTTACGGGCACGATCCCCTGCGCGCACAGCTCGTCTACGACCGCTTGGTTATGGATCAGCTCCCCGGACGTATAGACCGGCGTTTCAAGCGCAGCCTGCTCCTTGGCGAGCGAAAGCGCGCGCTTGACGCCGAAGCAGAACCCGCTATTTTTTGCGACGATTACCTGCAATCCGTGGCCTCCAGTTCGATTTTCAGCGCATTGATCGCATCGGCGATTTTATTGGTCACCACGTCGATCAAAATCGTCTTATTGGCTTCCGCCACCAGCTCGACCGTGTTGATCGGCCTGCCGACGAGTATTTTGGGATGCATCATGCGCCAACTCCAGGGATGGATGTAGATCGGTATGATGGGCGCGCCCGTACGAACAGCGAGGAACGCCGCGCCCTTTTCGAACTCGTCCATGTCGTCGGTGACCGAGCGCTTGCCTTCGGGGAAAATGCCGAACACCTTGTCCTGGTTGAGCACCTTGATCGCCGTCTTGAGCGAGGCGAGATCCGCGGACTTGCGGTTTACCGGGAACGCGAGGCAGGAGCGCAGGAACAGATTCGCAAGCTTATTTTTAAAAAGCTCGGATTTTGCCATAAAATGCACGATGCGCGGCGAGCACAGCGCGATCAGTATCGGATCGGCCAGGCTGATATGGTTGGATACGAATATCGCCTTGCCCTTCACGCGCAGATTTTGCTTGCCGTATACCAGGGGCCTGAAAATGAGCAGCAGCAGCGGCCCGATGACATATTTAATAAGATAATACAGCATGCAGCCTCCCTTACCTCGCCGGGCGGATATGGTCCATGACGGCCTCGATCGCCTGTTCGATGGAAAGCGACGATGTATCGACCAAAACGGCATCCTCCGCCTGCCTTAGCGGAGCCATCGCGCGCGTGCTGTCGGTCAGATCGCGCTTTTGTATCTGATCGAGCACCTGTTCAAACGTCTCTCCGACGGAAAGCCCTTTTTGCTCCATCTCGAGCAGGCGGCGCCGCGCCCGCACCTCGGCGGATGCGGTAACGAAGAACTTATATTTTGCATCCTTGAGCACATAGGTCGTGATATCGCGCCCGTCCATCACAACGTCGTGCTCCACAGCGATCTGCCGCTGAATCCGGACCAGCTTGTGGCGCACCGCCGGGATCACCGCAATATCCGAAGCGCCCTTTGAGACCTCGGAGGTACGGATCAAGCCCGTGACGTCCTCGCCGTCGAGCCAAAACGTCTGAACGCCGTTTTCAAAGCCGACCCTTACGTCGGTATCGTCTAAAAACCCTTCGACGCCGACGGCGTCTCCCGGATCGATCCCAAGGCGCAGGGCTTTCAGCGCGAGCGTGCGATACATGGCCCCGGTATCCAGATGCAGGATATGAAGCTCTTTGGCGATCGCCTTGGCGATCGTGCTCTTGCCCGCGCCCGCAGGCCCGTCGATAGCGATATTGATCCGTTCCATAACAACACCTCTTTGCTTTATGGGATGCTCCTGCCCGCGAGCGCGCCGGTAGAGAATGCGATCTGCAGATTAAAGCCGCCGGTCAGCGCGTCCACATCGATGATCTCGCCCGCGAAGTATAGCCCCGGCACGAGCTTTGATTCCATCGTCGACGGGTCGATCTCCTTGACATTGATCCCGCCGCGCGTGATGATCGCTTCCTCGATCGGCAGCGCCCCTTTTACCGTAAGCGGAATGTCCTTCAAGCATTGGGCGAGCCTTTGCCGTTCCTCCCGCGCAACCTGATTGACCGGCTTATTCGGCTCGATCCGGACGTGAGAAAGCACAACAGGGATCATGCGGGAAGGCAGAAGCTCCTTCATGGCGTTGGCAAGATGGCGATTGGGCTCCGCATCAAAATCCCGGACGAGGCGCCTGTCCAGCTGTTCGGGCGTCAGTCCCGGCTTCATATCGATGCTCAGGCGCGCGCCCTCGGGCGCATCGGCGATCATGCTGCTCGCGGAAAGCACGAGCGGTCCCGAAACCCCAAAGTGCGTAAAAAGCATTTCCCCAAGCTCGTCATAGATCGCGCGCCCCTTGCGCAAAACACTCAGTGAAACGTTTTTGAGCGAAAGTCCGGTGAGCTGTTTGGGCCAATCCTCAACGGTCTCGAGCGGAACGAGCGCCGCGCGCGGCGGCTGTATCGTATGCCCAAGCGATGCGGCAAGCTTAAGCCCGAAGCCGTCCGATCCGGTGGAGGGATAACTCAGTCCGCCCGTCGCGAGCACCACCGCGTCAAACGTGCGCGCCCCCGACCCGGTCGATACTTCAAAACCGCCTTCGGAGCTTTTTTTAAGGTCCAGTACTTTTTGGTTTAAACGCACCTCGACGCCGAATTTGTTCAAATACCGCCCGAGAGCGTTGATGATGTCGCTCGACTTATCCGAACACGGGAACACGCGCCCGCCGCGCTCGATCTTGAGTGGAACGCGCTGCTCCTCCAGGATCCCCATGATGTCGGCACAGGAAAATCCCCTGAGCGCGCTAAAGAGAAATTTGGGATTGCGGGCGATATTCTCGAAAAACCGCTCGCCCTCGGCGACGTTCGTCACGTTGCATCTGCCCTTGCCCGTGAGGTAAAGCTTTTTTCCAAGCTTCTCGTTGCGCTCGAAGAGCACCGTTTTATGTCCGCTCTGCGCGGCGCACGCGGCGGCAAGCAATCCCGCGGGACCACCGCCGATTACCGCAATGTTTGCCAAGTGAGCATACCCTCCAAAAGATGCGACGTATTGTTGGAGTGCACCAGAGTGATCATTCCGTCCGAACGAACCTCTGTTTCCGTTGTGCCGGTATTGTCAAGCCGGAGCGAATGAATCCTGTCATAAGGAAGCCCGATCAGATGCGCGATCATGAGCTTGAGCGGAAGCGTATGGCTGACGATCGCCACCGTATCGTCCGACGCGGCGCTGATGTGCTCGAAAAAATCCCGCATACGGGCCAGCACCTCTTTGGGCCGCTCCGCGCCGGGAATTTCTGCGGTAAACGGGCGTACCCTCCAATGCTCGAACGTTTCCGGGAACAATGCGGCGATCTCGTCAAACCGAAGGCCTTCCCATTCCCCGAAATCGATCTCTGTGAGACGCTCATCCGGGGTTGTGGGAACGCCGGTCGCCTTTGCAAGCGGCTGAGCCGTCTGCAGGGCGCGCTGCAGCGGGCTTGAATAAATCGCGTTCAGACCGCTGTTTTTTAGTCTTTCCGCCAGGTGTTCCGCCTGCATAAGGCCCGTCTCGTCCAAGGGCGTATCCGTTCTGCCCTGTGTTTTATGCTGGGTGTTCCAGATCGTTTGCGCATGGCGAATCCAAATGAATTTCATCCGTTCATTCGTCCTCGGGCCGTCTGGTAAGATAGACCCGCTGCATCCCCCAGATACTCTCAAGCTGATCGAAGCGGTCGGAGATCTCGTCCTTGCACCTTAGGCCCGCGGCCACGAGCACCGCGTTGATCAGGCTCAGCGGCGCGACCAGCGAATCCGCGAAGGAGGCCATATCGCTCCTCGCGATCAGGGCGAAATCCGCCATCTGCGCAAGCGGGGAAGCGTGCCCGTCGGTAAGGGCGATAATGCTCGCGCTGTGGTTCTTGGCGAACGACATCGCGTCCAGCGTCCTCGTCGAATAACGCGGGAAGCTGATGCCCACGCAGACGTCCTTCGGACCGATGCGGATCATCTGTTCGTAAGCGTCCCCGATAAACGCGTTGACGAGGATTATATTGCCCCGCACAAAGTTCAAATAGTACGCCAGGAACTGCGCAAGCGGCGACGCGCTGCGAAAACCGATGATATAAACGTTCTCCGCCTCGAGAAGCACATCGATGGCGGCGTTGAAGGCAACGTTATCGATCGTTTCGATCGTGGAGCGGATGTTCTGCATATCCGCCTTGAGGACGGATTTTAAGATGTTCGCCTGATCCATCTCCGCCGAGGAAAGCTGTATCCGCTGCACGCTCGTGAGCTTGTTGCGGATGAGCTCCTGCAGGGATTTTTGGAGCTCGGGGTATCCGTCGTACCCGAGCGCGTACGCGAAGCGTACGACCGTCGACTCGCTTACGCCCACCATACGCCCCATCTGCGACGCGGTGATGAAAGCGGCCTTGTCATAATTTCCAAGAATATAGGTCGCGAGCTGTTTTTGCCCTTTGCTGAGGGATCTGTACCGCTGGTTGAGCTTAGTGAGCAGGTCGTCGTTTTCGATCCTCATGCCTTATCCCTCCTTGAGAAAGTCGTAATGAATCTGCGCGGAATCCATCTTATCACACTGCTGTACCATGTGCGTGCGCAAAATCGTAAGGGTGACATATCCTCTTTTTACCCAGTAAGCGTCTGAATCCTTCATGGGTTCCGGCATGTCGGCTCGGCCGGGCAGCCAATAATACTTCCGCCCATACGGATCGACCCTCTCCACGTATGGGCGTCGGTCTACGGAGCAGTTCAGGCCCGTATACCGCGCGCCCTTGATTTGGTCGGCAGGAAGATCCGGAACGTTGATGTTGAGAAGGCAGCCCGGTTCAAGCGGCCGCTCCTTCAGGTACTCGACCGCGTTGCGGGTCACGATCGCCGCCGTTTCAAAATGTTTGGGATGATTGGATTCGATGGAGGAAGCAATGGCCGGAATGCCCAGGGAAATCGCCTCCATTGCGGCGGAGACGGTGCCCGAGTACAGGACGTCGGTGCCGAGGTTCGATCCGTGATTGATGCCGGAAACCACAAGCTCTATGCCGTCGACGAGATTGCAGCAGCCGAGCTTTACGCAATCGGCGGGGGTGCCCGTTACGGCAATCGCTGTGGACGCGCCCGGAAGGACATCAAGGCTGATGGGGGAAGCAAGCAGCGGAACCTGGTATGTAACCGAATGGCTTGAACCGCTTCTCTCCATGTCCGGCGCCACAACCGTCACCTCATTGGTCCGGCTAAGCTCCCCGCACAGCGCCGCAATGCCCCGCGCATAGATCCCGTCGTCATTGCTGACAAGTATTCTCATGTTTAAGGTGCCCCCGTGTTTGAAACTCATCTTCTAAAACTTTCAATAGTATAGCAGAATCAAGCATAAATTGCAATGAAAATCCAAAATGATGAATCAGTTGCATTTCTTCATGCAAAAACGCGCCGAAGCGACGTTTTTTTATCGTTTTCATCGTCGGGGACGCAATGCGGCGCATGGGATGATTTGCGATTGTAATCCGACATATATATTAGCGCGGAGTATTTGATGATACTCCTGTGGTCTTGCACCGATCTGAGGAGGAATGTAACATGACTCCATGCGAGCTGTCCGTCGCACTCAATACCGCCGCCAACGCGATGGCGGCCAATTTAAGCAATGAAGAGCTCGCTTTGCTGACGGCGATGTTCCGGCAGATGTACGAGGCGCTCACGGGGATCCTATTATACAGAAGGGCATGCTCTGATCTCTCTTCGGATAAATCGGATAAAAAGGACAAGAAGGACAAATAAAAAACGCAGATCGCCGCCCTTTTGGGCGGCGATCCGACTGCGGCAAGGCTTTTTGCCCTGGCCAAACCAAAACATTCGCTCTCTCCCGCGCCGCGCGATGCGCCGCCCGGAGCGTTGATTACAAAACCCTAGCAGACTCCGGGGGCGCTCAGGCGCTCCACCTCTCTTAGCAGCAGAACGGGAGGTTGTTTCCTCTCGATCACATCCTTGGTGATGATGCACTTCTTGATATCCGCACGCGAGGGGATATCGAACATGATCCCAAGCATCACATCCTCGAGTATCGCCCTGAGGCCGCGCGCACCGGTCTTGCGTTCGATCGCCTTTTTGGCGACGGCCACAAGCGCCTCATTCTCGAACTCAAGCTCCACGCCGTCCATCTCGAAAAGCCGCTTATACTGGCGCGTGAGCGCGTTCTTCGGCTTGGTAAGGATGTCGAGCAGCGCGTTCTGGTCGAGCTGATGCAGCGTGACGATGATCGGCATACGGCCCACGAACTCGGGGATCAAGCCGAATTTGAGCAAATCCTCGGGCAGGATGTTCTTCAGGATCGCGCCGATGTCCTTTTCGACGTTGGATTTAACGTCGGCGCCGAAGCCCATCGACTTCTTGCCGGTGCGCTTGGTGATGATCTGGTCGATCCCATCGAACGCGCCGCCGCAGATGAAGAGCACGTTGGTCGTATCGATCTGTATGAACTCCTGATGCGGATGCTTGCGGCCGCCCTGAGGCGGGACGCTTGCGACCGTACCCTCGAGTATCTTGAGCAGCGCCTGCTGCACGCCTTCGCCGGACACGTCGCGGGTGATCGAGGGATTCTCGCTCTTCCTCGCGATCTTATCGATTTCGTCGATGTACACGATCCCTTTTTCCGCACGCTCGACATCATAGTCCGCAGCCTGGATGAGCTTTAAGAGGATGTTCTCCACATCTTCGCCAACATATCCGGCCTCGGTCAGGCTCGTCGCGTCCGCGATTGCGAACGGCACGTTCAGGATCTTCGCGAGCGATTGGGCAAGCATCGTCTTGCCGCAGCCCGTGGGCCCGAGCATGATGATATTGCTCTTTTGCAGCTCGACATCGTCGTTTTTGGAAACGCCGGAGTTGATTCGTTTATAATGGTTATAGACCGCAACCGCGAGGGAACGCTTTGCATCCTCCTGCCCGATCACGTATTGGTTGAGCACGCCAAAGATATCGGCGGGTTTTGGAATGTCCGATAAATCGATCGGAGCGGAACCAAAATCCTCGTCGATGATCTCCTGGCAAAGCTCCACGCATTCGTTGCAGATATAGACGCTGGGTCCCGCGATAATGCGGTGCACTTCTTCCTGCGTTTTGCCGCAGAAAGAGCACTTGACCGGGCTTTTTTCTTCGTGTTTTGCCATTTATCTACCTCATTTAGGCTCAGGCTCTACCGCCTGGCGGGGAAAATCTCATCGATCAGCCCATAGCTTAAAGCCTGCTCGGCCGTCATAAAATTATCCCGTTCCGTATCGGCGCTCACCCGTTCGACCGGCTGGCCGGTACGGTCGGCCAGTATCTGGTTGAGCTTCTTTTTCATCGCTACAATATGCTCCGCATGGATCGCGATATCCGTCGCCTGGCCGCGCGCTCCGCCGCTGGGCTGATGGATCATGACCTCGCAGTTGGGCAGCGCCTTGCGCTTGCCCTTGGCGCCGGCCGCGAGCAAAAACGCGCCCATGGATGCCGCAAGGCCGACGCAGATCGTTGAAACGTCGCACTTGATATACTGTATCGTATCGTAGATCGCCATTCCGGCGCTGACAGAGCCGCCGGGGCTGTTGATATAAAGGTTGATGTCCTTGTCCGGATCTTCCGCTTCCAGGAACAATAACTGGGCAACGATGATATTCGCGGTATCATCGTCGATCTCGCCGCCCAGGAATACGACCCGATCCTTGAGAAGGCGCGAATAAATATCATAGGAACGTTCGCCACGATTGGTTTGTTCGACGACCATCGGTACCAGATTCATTGCTGCCATCTCCTTTGTCTGTGTCTTTATTAGGATTCCTTTTGTTCCGCGCCTGCTTTTTTGACGATAACCGCATTTTCAACAATTAGCGCAACCGTCTGCTCCATCACATTTTGATCCTCGAAATACGAGACCTCATCCTCCGCGAGCTGCTTACGGAACTCCTCCGCGTCCTGGCCGATCTGCTTCGCGTAATCCTCCATCGATTTATCGACCGCAGCGGGATCGGGCTTAATCTCTTCCGCCTTAGCGATCGCATCGAGCGTCAGCTGCGTCCTCACGCGGGCTTCCGCCTCCTCGCGGTACTGGGCGCGGATCGACTCCATATCCTGGCCGGTATACTTTAAATAATCCTCGAACTTCAATCCCTGCGAGGCGAGACGATAGCTGATCTCCTTGAGCATGTGCGTTATCTGGCGCTCGATCATCGCGTCGGGAATATCGATTGTTGCGTTGGCGCTCGCCACGCGGATCGCTTCGTTCTCGGTCTGCGTCTTTTTGGCGTTCTCTGCGTTCTCTTCAAGCTCCTTGCGCTTGCTGGCCTTAAACGCCTCGAGCGTGTCGAACTCGGAGACGTCCTTCGCGAACTCATCGTCCAGCGCCGGCAGTTCCTTTACCTGTACCGCGCGGATCGTGACCGCAAATACCGCGTCCTTGCCCTTGAGCTCTTCGGCATGGTATTCATCGGGAAATTTCACGGAAATGTCCGCGGATTCTCCCGTGCTCATGCCGACCAGCTGATCCTCAAACCCCGGGATGAACATGCCGGAGCCGATGTCCAGCGACTGGTTCTCGGCCGTGCCGCCGGGGAACTGCACACCGTCCACGCTGCCCGAATAGTCCAGGACAACGCGGTCGCCCTGCGCGATCGGGCGCTCGACCTCGACATATCGGACGAGCTTTTCGCGTTCGCGCTCGATCTGCGCATCCACCATGGCGTCCGTAACATTATACTCGCCCACCGCGACTTCTATACCCTTGTACGCCCCCAGCGCTACCTCCGGCTGGACCGGAACGGCGGCCGAAAACACGACATTCTGGTTGGGGCCCAGCTCGAGGATCTCGATGTCGGGACGGTCGACGGGCTCGAGATCATGCTCCTTCACCGCAGCCTCATAGGCATCGGGATATACGAGTTCAAACGCGCTCTCATAAAAAACGCCTTCGCCGTACATGTTCTGGATCACCTTGCGGGGCGCCTTCCCCTTGCGGAACCCGGGCACGTTATAATGCTTCGCTTCTTTAAGGTATGCTTTTTGTATCGCTTCCGCGAATACATCCGCGGGAATTTCAATCGTCAGCTTAACCCTGCTCTTTTCCAGTACTTCCAGTCCTGCCATCCTTTTCCTCCAAAACGCGCAAAGTAATTATAGTGCATACTACACCAGCATTATATTATCTTAGCATATGCGGCGGTGTTTGGCAATGCGCTTTTATGCAGCGCGGCATCCGGCATCGCTGAATAATCCGGCTTGATCCGCCGGCCGCCGCCCCCGCGATCCGCAGCTGTTCTCAAGGCAGACCTGCTTGGCGTTTGCCCTGCGTCCGCGTCAGCCGCAGCGGCTAAAGCCGCAATTTCTGCAGATCGAGCAGCCGCTTTCACGCTCGAGCGTACCGCCGCACTCGGGGCAGGAGGCAAGCTTCGAAGCGGGATCCGGCCCGCCGATGGACTCCTCCCCGTTCTCCTCCGAGGAAGCAATGGGCAGCGACACGCTGTTGTTCATACGCTCGCCCGCGCGGATGGCGACCATCTTCTCGAGCACCTTCCCGATCGCATCGGGGCAGGAAAGCACCTTGATGTTCTTGTTCGTCGCACGCTGGCGAAGCGTGGAATGGCAGCGGATACCCTTGAGCTGCTCGATGATCGACTCCACCTGGAGGCCGGAGCGCAGCGCGGTGGAAATAAGCCTGCTGGTCGCCTCGCTCTGGCTCGGGCAGCCGCCCGCCCGGCCGAGGTTGGTGAATACCTCGCAGATGCCCTCGTCGTCGTCGTTGACCGTGATATACAGGTTTCCGCAGCCGATGACGACCTTTTCGGTGATGCCGCGCGTCACCTCGGGCCGGGGCCGGGGCACGATCGCACGCGCCTGGGGCCGGCCGGGCGGCTCGGCGATCTTAGCTCCGCCCGCATAGAGCACCTGCTCGGAGCGGCTTCCATCCCTGTAGATGGTCAGGCCCTTGCAGCCGAGCCGATACGCCTGCACAAATGCAATCGCCACATCCTCGCGCGTGGCGTTCGGAGGAAAATTCACGGTCTTTGAAACGGCGTTGTCCGTATGCCGCTGAAACGCCGCCTGCATACGGATGTGGTGTTCGGGCGAGATATCGTGCGCCGTCACGAAAACGCGCCTGATATGCTCGGGCACCTCGTCGATGTGCGCGATCGAGCCTTCCTTGGCGATGCGCCGCATCAGCGCGGGCGAATAGAAGCCCTCTCCCCTTGCGGCCTGCTCAAACGCCGGATCGGCCTGCGCGAGCTCGTCGTTGTCCATGACGTTGCGCACGAAGGAAAGCGCGAACAGGGGCTCCACGCCGCTCGAGGCGGAGCAGATGATTGAGATCGTGCCGGTGGGCGCGATCGTCGTGCAGGTCGCGTTGCGCATCGGAACGCCCTTGTCCTTGAAGGTGCTCTGCTCGTAGAGCGGGAACGGCCCGCGCGACGCCGCCAGCTGAGCGGACGCCCTATGCGCGCGCTCCTGAATAAATCCCATCACGGCGTCCGCAAGCTCGACGCCCTCGTCGGAATTGTACGCGACGCCCAGGCGGAAGAGCATATCCGCAAATCCCATCACGCCGAGACCGATCTTGCGCGTGGAGCGCGTGACGGATTCAATTTCGGGCAGCGGATACTTGTTGACCTCGATCACGTTATCGAGGAAATGCACTGCGCGCCCGACGAGATCGCCGAGCTTTTCGTAATCGACGGTCGTTTTCCCGTCGCGCTCACACAGCATCTTCGCGAGGTTGATCGAGCCTAGGTTGCAGCTTTCGTACGGCAGCAGCGGCTGTTCGCCGCAGGGGTTGGTCGCCTCGATTTCACCCACGCCCGGCACGGCGTTGTCCCGGTTCATCCTGTCGAGGAAGACGATGCCCGGCTCCCCGTTGCGCCACGCCATCTCGACGATCAATTCAAACACATCCCTGGCCTTTTGTGTCCCGACGCATCCGTGCGTGTGAGGATCGATCAGCTCGTATTCGCCGTCCTCCTCCACAGCGCGCATGAACTTCTCGGTCAGGCCGACGCTGATGTTGAAATTCGTAATGTCCGCGTTGTCCTTCTTGCACTGGATGAACTCGATGATGTCGGGATGGTCGACGCGCAGTATGCCCATGTTCGCTCCGCGGCGCGTCCCGCCCTGCTTGACGGCCTCCGTCGCCGCGTTGAACACCTTCATAAAGCTGACCGGCCCGGACGCCACGCCGCCCGTAGAGCGCACCGAAGCGCCCTTGGGGCGCAGCCGCGAGAAGCTAAAGCCGGTTCCGCCGCCGCTCTTATGGATCAGCGCGGCGTTCTTGACCGAATCGAAGATCTCCTCCATCGAATCGCCCACCGGGAGCACGAAGCATGCCGACAGCTGCCCCAAAGGCCTTCCTGCGTTCATCAGCGTGGGCGAGTTCGGCATGAAGCTTAATTCCGCCATCATTTCAAAAAACGATTTTTCCGTCGCGGCAACGTCGGCGTTGGGATCAAACAGCGCGTCCGCCTTCGCCACATGCCGCGCGACGCGCACGAGCATGTCCTCCGGCGTCTCGATCAAAGCGCCGTTTTCATCCTTGGCCAAATACCTTCTCTCGAGCACCGTTATCGCGTTTTTATCAAAAGCCAACATCCGTCCGCACCCCTCCATAATTCTTCGCGCAAAAAACAAGATATAGTATTATATCAAATTATAAACTCTATATATAGTATATTTTTTCCGGCTTGGGTTGTCAACGATTTGCGCAAAAAAGCATTATCCGCGAAGAAGCGAAAGGAACAGCGGCTCAAAGTATGCGCGGTCGCCGCTGGTATGAAACGCAACGTCGGCTTCGCCGCTCGCGCCCGAAAGGCCCTTTTCCTCCAGCACGCGCCCAAGCTGCAGAATCGTTGCGGCGTTGCCGTCAAAAAGCGCGGCGTTGCCCGAGAAGTGTTCCTGCGCATAGCGTTTGAACGCGTCCTTGATGAACACATAGTGCGTGCAGCCCAATACGATCGCGTCGATGCGCTGACCTTCAAACGGTTTAAAATATCCCCTGAAAAGGTCGTCGAACGCATCCGCGCCGAACACGCCCTGTTCGATGCGATCCGCGAGTCCCGGGCAGGGAACGTCGACGACGCGTCCGGGATCCGGCATACGCGCCCGGAGCTTTTGATAGCGTTCAAGGCGCGTCGTAGCGAGCGTCGCGCACATGAGGATCTTCCCGTCGCCGGGCAGCGCGCAGGCGGGCTTGATCGCCGGCTCCACGCTGATCACCGGGATGGAAAGCATTTCGCGGATCTCGCGGATCGCGGCGCTCGTCGCGGTGTTGCAGGCGAGCACCATGGCCTTGACGCCATGGCTCACAAGAAAATCGGCGCCTGCAAACGTGAGGCGCGTGATCTCCTTTTCGTCCTTATCTCCATAAGGTGCGTTTTTATTGTCCCCATAATAGATATAGTTTTCCTTGGGAAGGAGCCTTAGCGCCTCTTTGAGCACGCTTGCCCCGCCAAGGCCGCTGTCAAAAAAACCAACCGGCTTGTCCTTCATGCCTGCCTCCCGCCCAACCACCGGGCGCGCAAATATCTTTTCCCAATATTATACCGCTCATCTCCGGTTCAGGGCAAGAGCGGCAATGCGTTGGCGGGTTCGGATGAAGTTTCGGGCAGCTCAAGCGCTACCCCGGCGCTTGCGGCGATTGCTGCCGCCAGATATTCGGCGGCGGCGTACGCCTCCTCGAACGTATTCATGTTGTGGCCGACTTCAGCCAATAGGCATTGGTTGGAGATATGCTGGTTGTAGCGCCCGGTCTTGACGCGGATATTGCGCGTAAGGCCCGGGCAGATCTTCTCAAGCTGCTCCGTGACGCTCTTTGCGAGCGCGTAATTCGCCGTGAAGTCCGGCATTTCCCCGAAGCCTTTGCCGGTCGCTCCCTCGCCCGTGCCCACGACGAACATGATGCGCGCGATCTTTTTCCCGTTGATGATAACGTAATCGCCGCCTTCCTCGTGGGTTTTGCCCGCGTCGCGATGCACGTCGATGAACATCGTGATCGACGGATACTGCTCCTTGTATTTTTCCATCGTTTTTACGGAGCGCGAATAGGCGGTGCCAAGCTTGGGCGGCTCGTGATTGGTGATGTCGTGGATCACCGAGAACCCGTATTTTTCGTGCAGGATCTGCGCGAGGCGCTCGCCGACGGCCACGATGTTGCGATCGTTCTGCGTCGTGCGCCAGGCTCCGCTCGCGGTGTACGGATATGCGCTGGTGGGGTTGTAGGCTTCCGTCGTATGCGTGTGATAGATCAGTATCCTAGGTTCCGACCCGGTGAGGTCGATATTGCTCACCGACTCGGGCGAACCCGCGAGCTCGATGCGTATCCCTTGCCCAACACCCGGATCCACGTCGGCGCGGTCGATCGTGATCCGCCCGGAGGATTGCTCCTGATCCTTATCGGATTCGGAGCCCTCCTGATCGGGCATCGGCGGAGTATACTGGTAAAGGAACGGCATCTGAACGCCTAAAAACGCGTAGGTGAGCGTCAGCGTCTTCGGCCGGAAGAGCGTGTAATACAGCGCCGGCACAAGCATACAGACCGCGAGCGCCACCGCGAACGCCGCGCGCACCCGGTTCCCCTGCTGCGCAGCCGTTAGTATGCGTTTCGGCCGTTTTTTCTTTAGAGGCATAGGCAAGCTCCTCCCGTGCTATACCTATGTCCAATCCGGTTCGCTTATGCTATGAGCATCCGGACGTCCTCATAATGGATGTCCTGCATCGCCATGTTGATTGCGTCCGCGAGGATGCGCGACATGTCGGTGACGATGCTGTCGATATCCTTCGGCGTAACGATCATGGGTCCGAGCTTTTCATTGATTACCTTTTCGGCAAGCTCTATGAACCTGTCTCCCTCGTTTTTTATGCCGGATTCATCCGCTATCAGGCTGATCGTATCCTGTGTGATCGTGGACGCATACACGACAAGCGGAACTCCGAGCGCCATCACCGGCACGCCGAGCGACTCCTGGTTGATGCCCATGCGGAGGTTTCCTACGCCCGCGCCCGGCTCGATGCCGGTATCGGTCAGCTGGATCGTCGAACTGATGCGCGCCGCGCGCCGCGATGCGAGCGCGTCCACCGCAATGACCAGGGCAGGCTTTACGCGCTCGACGATGCCGCGTACGACCTCGAGCGTCTCCACCCCCGTGACGCCCAGCACGCCCGGCGCGATCGCCGATACCGCGCGCGGCTTGAAGTCGAGCAGATCCGGCATATACTCGAGGATATGCCTCGTGACATAGACCTGTTCGACCACGCGCGG
The DNA here is from genome assembly GCA_038562375.1 of Bacillota bacterium. GTDB lineage: Bacteria > Bacillota > Clostridia > Christensenellales > CAG-138 > JBCFAY01. The sequence goes on from JBCFAY010000002.1 coordinate 53,205, forward strand.
GCCGAGCGCATCCGGGGTGATAAACCGGTTCCCAAGCCCGATCACAAGCACCGGCGCGTCCTTTGGCAAACCCTCCATCAGCCGTTTGATCTCCTCGGCCAATTCCTTGCTGACCTGTTCAAACAAATCGAGCGGGCGGTTGATGAGATCCGGCGCATCGATCGTGACATACTCGCCCCGCGGCTTTTCAAGTTTACGCGCAGCTTCTTCCGTTTCGACTCGGATGCGCGATATGCTGACGCCGTCCTTTTCGCTCGTTTCCTCTGTTACGCCCGAAAGCGCGGGGTTCATTTCGCGCGCTTCCATCGCAAGATCGGTATAGATGCTCTTGCCCATCATTTGTTTCCTTTCACGCGTTTTCGCTTAGTATGTCCCCGCAGGGCAAAATAAAAGCAAAAAACACGTCCTCCGGCCGGGATAAATTGCTTGCATTGCCATGAGCCCTGTGTTATAATTCGCTGTGTTCGAGTAAATGCCAGGGGGGGTGAATTGTTTTGGCAAACATCAAATCCGCGATCAAACGGGTGGATATCACCGCGAGGAGAAATCTGCGCAACCGCATGGTCATGTCCAGCATGAAGACCGCTATCAAAAAGTTTGATAAGTCTTTGGAAGCGGGCGATGCGTCCTCGGTTGACGCTGCATATATCAATGCCGTGAGCATGGTAGACAAAGCTGCGGCCAAAGGCGTGATCCACAAAAACGCCGCAAACCGCAAAAAAGCGCAGCTTGCTGTTAAGCTCGCCAGGAAATAACTCCCCAAGCTTAAGCGCAATGGCCGTCCTTCGGGACAGGCCATTTTTTCGTTTTGCTCTATGCTTGCCTGTATCTGATAAGATTTTGACGGCAGCGGACAATCGAAATCCCGGCTGTTCCGGAAGATGCGGGAAGCGCCGGGTTCAGGCGTTCGTCCCCGTCCCCGGTCTTTTTTGTCCGCGGGAGCGCGGCATATGGGTCAAAAGCGCAAGCTCCAAGCTCTCGCGATCCTTTTGCCGGCCGCTGATCTGCAGGTATCGGACGTTTAAAAACGCCATCGTAGCGCGCGCAAGCTCGGCCGCATCGAATCTCTGAGCAGCCTCGACGGACTTTTTCGCCGCATAAGGGTTCCCTCCCAACGCGCGGGCCGCCGCGTCGCGGTTCATGCCGGAATCGAGAAACTGCCGCGCCTGGAGCATCTGCCGGAAGCGCCCTGCAAGGAACGATGCGATCTCGATCGGTTTCTGTCCGTTTTTGATCAGCCCGTCCAGCGCGCGAAAGCCGCCGCCCGCATCCCCGGCGAGAAAGCACCCCAGCATTTCGAAGATCTTGTATTCCGGCTCCGGCGTCACGCACGCGAGGAGCGTTTCGTTCGTGATGCGCCCGCCGCGGCCGACATAATCGGCGGCTTTGGTCAGCTCGTTGTTCAATGTGCCGATCGAGGTGCCCACGAGCGCGACGAGCTGCCGCGCCACGGGCGGATCCATCGTCACGCCGAGCTTTTTGCAGGTCGAAAGCACCCACTTTGCCGACTCAGCCTCGTCGAAGATAAAAAAGTCCACCACGCCGTCGAGCGCCGCGATCGCTTTAAAAAGCGTCAGCCGCCCGTCCGCCGAGCCCCGAACAAAAAACACGAGGATCGTGCTCGGAGGGATACGCGGGAGGTACTCGGCGATCTTCTTCGCCTCAACATCGGTCGGCAGCGTCCTTACGATCACGATCCGCTCCTCGCTGAAAAACGGGAGCGTATCGCAGGCGGAGCGCAGCGCGTCCGCATCGGTCTGCTCCAGGACGCCGATGTTCATCTCGCGCGCGGGCCCATCCACCCGCGCGAGCAAGCGTTCGAGCGCGCGCTCCTTCACGAACTCTTCCTCTCCGTGGAACAGGTAAACGCGCGCTATGCTATTGTGTTTTATCGCCGCGAAGAAAGCGTTGTGATCCATCGATCCGTCAGCCTTTGACGCAGGCGACCGCCTCGATCTCCACCAGGCCGCCGGCGGGCAGCGCAGCGACCTCCACGCAGGAACGAGCGGGAAGCGAGCCGCCGAAGCGCTCCGCATAGATGGCGTTGATCTTCGCAAAATCCGTAAGATCCTGCACGAATACCGTGGTCTTTACGACGTCCTCCAGGTTGGCTCCCGCCGCCGCAAGCACGTTGATAAGGTTTTCGAGAGCCTGCCTCGTCTGGCTTTCGACGTCCTTTGCGAGCTTTCCGGTCGCCGGATCGATCCCGAGCTGCCCCGACGTAAACACAAATCCATTCGCGCATACCGCGTGGCTGTATGGGCCGATCGCGGCGGGCGCGTTCTTGGCGATGATGTTCTGTTTCATGTTTTTCTCCTTTGCATTTTGTTTCCTCTAACGCGGCAGCGCACGACCGATACCGCATTCCCCCCTTCGAACCCCCAAGGTTATTCGCGAAATCCGGCGGGATGTTCCCGGTGGAAGCGCCACGCGCTGCCGATCATGTCCTCCAGCTCGCTGTGCTTCGGCTTCCACCCCAGCACCTCGAGCGCCTTTTGATTCGATGCGACGAGCGCGGAAGGATCGCCCGCCCGCCTCGGTTCGATCCTGGCGGGAATCGGATGCCCGGTCACGCGGCGCGCAACGTCGATGATCTCCTTTACCGTAAACCCGCTGCCGTTGCCGAGGTTGAATACGTCGCTCTTCCCCTCGCGCGCAAGGAATTCGTACGCAAGAAGATGCGCGTGTGCAAGGTCCCTCACGTCGATATAATCGCGCACGCAGGTGCCGTCCCGCGTGGGATAATCATCGCCAAACACGCCGATCGCGTCGCGCTTATTGAGCGCCACGCTCAAAACGAGCGGTATCAGGTGGCTTTCCGGCCGGTGATCCTCGCCGAGGCCGTTTTCGCTGTCCGCTCCGGCCGCGTTGAAATAACGCAGCGCCGCGTATTTGATCCCATAGGCCGCATCGCACCAATGAAGCAGCCTCTCGATCGAAAGCTTGCTCTCCCCGTAGGGGTTCGTCGGTTTTGTGCGGTCGTCCTCGCGGATCGGCTGCCGCTCGGGTTCGCCATAGACCGCCGCCGTCGAGGAAAACACGATGGATTTTACCCCGTGCGTCTTCATCGCGCCGAGTATACTCTGTGCGCCCGCGAGGTTGTTGCCGTAATACTTGAGCGGATTCGCACAGCTCTCTCCAACCAGCGAAAACGCGGCGAAATTGATCACCCCGTCGATCCGGTTTTCCGTGAAAATCCTGTCCAAAAACACGCCGTCGCGGATATCGCCTTCGTAAAATCGATCGGCCTTCACCGCTTCCCTGTGCCCGGTGCTGAGGTTATCCGCCACGATCGCATGATAGCCGCTCTCAAGGAGCTTCATGACCATATGGCTGCCGATATATCCGGCCCCGCCCGCAACGAGTATCGTTTTCATACGCTTTCTCCTTCCCGCGCCCTCGCCCGCGATTCGTCCAATCCCAGCTTTCCCCGGCGGCGCGTATCCATTCGCCGCCCTTGCGCGGCAACCTGCCTTTGCGCTATCCTGCCAAAGGACAGCGGCAATGCCGCGCCGGAAAGGCTAACGCCATGGAATCAATCGCGTTCTTCCTCAAAGCGCATCTGGGCGCGCTGGTTGTAATCGCCGGATGTTTCAACCTTTTTTCCGCCGCGCTTTTCGGAATCGACAAGCGAAGGGCGATACAAAAACGCCGGCGGATCCCGGAAGCGACGCTGCTGTGGTCGGCGGTGCCGTTTTCCGCGCTGGGCGCGCTCATCGGCATGTTCGTTTTCCGGCACAAGACCCGGCATCCTAAATTCCTGCTGGGCATCCCGCTGCTGCTATTACTGCAGCTATCGGCGCTCGCCGCGCTCTCGCTCGGCGCTTGGCGCAGCCTTGGCTGAACCATCCTTCCAAAACAAGCAAACAGATGCATTGTGCATCTGCCGCTCCGTCGCGGCGCGCACCCATTGGGTGCGCGCCGCATATACACATCTCTTGCCGCTTATTCGCAGGCTTCGATACGGAAAATCGTCGGCTTGGTGGAATCCGGGCAGGAAGCGTATGTTACGCCTTCCTCCGAATCCCATGGATGGCGGCCGCCAAGCTCGATGACCCTTAGCTGAGGCCACAGGGAATGGAACGCCGACGCGCAGAAATCAGCCGGGCAGCGTTCAAAATCAAACTCGAATACCTGGCCGACCTTATGGCAGCTGCACTGCTCGCCGAACTTGTCGACCGGGCATTCCTCCACTATGATGCGGACTTTTTTGGGGGCATTATATACTTTTCTGTCCATGAACGCTTCCCCTTTCATAACGATATATGATTTGACGGACTGTGCGCCGATACCGCCGGACAAGCGGCAAAACGCGGGGCGCATATTTCGATCAAGCTGTGTATTTCTTCCATGAGTATACGATACCCACCCTGAAAAATCAAGCACCGCGGGCGCGCGGCAAACCATGCCGCCGCGAACGGGCAAGAAATCGGCCTACCCGAAACAATACATTTGGGAGAATGATTGAACGGACGCCGCGAAGGTCCGCTGCGTCCGATTGATTCTTTCAAGATATCAAATCTATATTTACTTTTCCTCGAACGGGAAGCGGAGATCAAGGCCCAACGCGTCGCGCACGCTGATGAGCTCGCCCCGCACGTCCGGCCCGATGGGCACGCCCTTATCCTTGCGCTCCTGCCAGATGAGGTATTCCTTTTCGCCCGCGGTATAGATGCGCTCCTGGCCCGGCGCTTTGTCGGACGCGCGCAGGGCCCGCAGGATATCCCCGGCCGTTTTTTTGAACGGCTCGAGCCCCATAAACGCCTCGGTATCAATCGCGATGAAGAAATGCCCGAGGTGATAGGGCACCATCTTCCCATCCTGGAACCCCAGGAGCATCTTCATATAGCTCCCTTGCTGCAGCGCGCAGGAGAAAATCTCGACCGCCGTTGCGTATCCGTAGCCCTTAAAGCCCGCAAGCTCATCGCCGATTCCGCCGAGGGGCGCGAGCGCCGCGGTTCCTTTTACGAGGTCCTCCAATATCTGCACGGAATCCGTCAGCGCGCTTCCATCCCTGCCGATGACCATCCCGGCCGGAGTATCGAGGCCCTCGCGCGCGAAATACTCGATCTTGCCGCGCTGGGTGATAGAGGTCGCGCAATCGATCATGAAGGGGAACTCCTCATCGGTGGGCATACCGATGGTCAAAGGATTCGTGCCGAGCATATTCTCCACGCCGAACGTCGGCGCAATGGAAGGCCGCGCGTTGGTGCCGGTAATGCCGATCATGCCCGCCTTGGTCGCCATCGAAGCGTAGTAGCCCGCGATGCCGTAATGCGTCGAGTTGCGCACCGCAACCATGCCCATGCCGTATGCTTTGGCCTTGTCGATCGCCATCTGCATGCTGCGAACGCCGATCACCTGGCCCATACCGTCGTGCCCGTCGACCACGGCGGTGGTCGGCGTTTCCCGCACGATCTCGTACTCCGTCACCGGCTTTTGTATGCCTGCGACCAGCCTGTCGATATAGATCGGCTTAAACCGGTTGACCCCGTGTGATTCGATCCCGCGCCGATCGCTCTCGAGCAGCACGTCCGTGCAGATCCTCGCGTCCGCCTCCGGCACGCCGTAGCCGATAAACGCCTCGGTAACGAATTTCTCGATCAACGGCCACGATACATATTCCCTGTTTTCCATGTTCTGTTCCTTTCGAAGCCCTTTTGATTCAGTCCTTGGGATTCTCCCAGTCAAGGGCGCGCCGTACGGCGCGCCTCCATCCGGCATAGAGTTGCTCGCGCATTGACGCGTCGAGCTTCGGCTCAAACGCGCGCGCGTCGCCGCAGCGCGGGAGCCCGTCCCGGTCCCGCCAAACGCCCAGTTTAAGCCCCGCGAGATACGCCGCGCCCAGTGCTGTCGACTCCGTCACGCCCGCACGGACGACCCTGCAGTCCAAGTAATCCGCCTGTAGCTGGAGCAGGATATCGCTCACGCTTGCGCCGCCGTCGGCCTTTAAATCGGAGATCGCGCAGCCCGAATCCTCCGCCATGGCCGCAGCGAGATCCTTCACCTGAAAGGCGATCGACTCGAGCACTGCGCGGGCGATGTGCGCCTTGCCCGTCCCGCGCGTCAGGCCAACCATCGTCCCGCGCGCGTACATATCCCAATAGGGCGCTCCAAGGCCGGTAAACGCCGGAACGAAGTATGCCCCGCCCGCGTCGGGGACGGTTTCGGCCAGCTCGTCGCACTCGTGCGAGGTCTTGATCAACCCCAGGTCGTCGCGGAGCCATTTGATCGCCGACCCGGTGTTAAAGGCGCTGCCCTCGAGCGCATACTCGATTTTTCCGCCCTCGCCCCAGGCGATCGTGGTCAGCAGCCTGTTCTTTGAGCGAAGGGAGCGTTCCCCGGTGTTCATCATCAGAAAGCAGCCGGTTCCATAGGTGTTTTTCGCCGTTCCCGGCGCAAAGCACAGTTGACCGAACAGCGCCGCCTGCTGATCGCCTGCGGCGGCGGCGATCGGTATCCCCGCCAACGCCTCCATGCCGGGGATGCCTTTTGCGGCTTCCCCATAAAAGGCGCTCGAGGGCAGAACCTCCGGAAGCATACCCGTCGGGATTTCCAGCAGGCCGCACAAGCGCTCATCCCAGCGAAGCCCGTCGATATCGTAGAGCATCGTGCGCGACGCGTTGCTGTAATCGGTGACGTGCTTCGCGCCCTTCGTAAAATTCCATATGAGCCAGGTATCGATCGTCCCAAAGAGCAACTCGCCGCGCCTTGCCCTCTCCCGCGCGCCTTGGACATGATCGAGTATCCACTTGATCTTGGTGGCGCTGAAATACGCGTCGATCAAAAGGCCGGTCTTTTCGGTCACATACGCCCCGAGCCCCTGCGCAGCAAGCGCTTCGCAGTCGGGCGCAGTGCGCCTGCACTGCCACACGATCGCGTTGTAGATCGGGCGCCCGGTCTCCCTCTCCCATACCACGGTTGTCTCGCGCTGGTTTGTGATGCCGATGCCCGCGATCTCAGACAGGGAAACGCCGCTTTTTTGGAGCGCGTCCGAAGCCGCGCGCGTCTGTGACGCGAGGATCCGCATCGGATCATGTTCGACCCAACCGGGCTTTGGATAAATCTGAGGAAATTCATTCTGCGATACGGCAACGGGCTTTCCTGCCTCGTCAAAGAGCACGGCGCGAGAGCTGGTCGTTCCTTGATCCATCGCAAGAACGTATTTCGCCATATGCCCTCCCTGCGCCCGATCCATTTTCGTTCAGCCGTTTAAATATCAGATCTGATCCGTTCTATTCTATGGTGCTGCAAAAGACTTCAATCCGCGCCGGCGAATACTTATGCAATCGCATGGCGCGCCGCATCACATTCACTATTATTGGGCAGTTGGCCCGAAAAGTCAATGGCCCGCACGGATGGTTCCGGCGCGAAAAACGCCGCTTTATGATCCGCCGGAGCTCTGATATAATAAAAAGAACGCTATGGGAGGTTTTGTATGCGCCTTGACAAATTTCTAAAAGTATCCCGGATCATCAAGCGCCGCACCGTCGCCAACGAGGCGTGCGACCTTGGCCGGGTCAGCGTCAATAACAAGGTGGCAAAGCCATCGACGGAGGTAAAAGTCGGGGATGTGCTCTCGCTACGCATCGGCGGAAAAATGCTCAGCGCACGGATACTGAGCATCAGCGAGCACGCGCTCAAGGCGGACGCCTCCGGCATGTATGAAGTGCTTCAGGAGGAGCCCTGATGCCAGTTTTCACCGGCATACTGCTCTGCGCCGGTTCTTCCGAGCGCATGGGAAAGACGGATAAGCTGACTCTCCCGCTCTTCGGACTCACGCCGCTTGAGCGAAGTTTAAACGCGCTCTTTGCCGCCGGGCTTGACCGGATCGTCATCGCGGTCTCGGAGCGGGCCGAGCCTACCGCGCGCCATGCCGCTGCGGATTGCCCCATCCCTGTAACGATCCTGCACGGGGGCGCGTCGCGCCAGGAGTCGTCGCTTTTAGCGCTCAGGGATGCAAAAGGCGCGGACGTCGTCGTCATCCACGACGCCGCTCGCTGCCTCGTCTCCCCCGCTCTAATTCGCGAAAGCGCGCAAGCCGCCCTTCGATACGGCAGCGGGGTCGCGGCCGTACCGGTACGGGATACGCTCCGGCATCGTGAACAAGGAACCACGATCGATCGCGACGGGCTCGTTATGATGCAGACGCCGCAGGCGTTTTGCTACGAGCAAATCCTCGCCGCAAGCGAATCCGCCGCGCGGGAAGGTTTTTTGGCGACCGACGAATGCATGATCTACGAACACGCCGGGTTTAAGCCGCATTTTATCACGGGGGATCTGATGAATCAAAAGCTGACCTATCCCGAAGATGTGCCTTTCTTCAAAAAAGCGCTTCAATTTCCGCGCGTGGGCTATGGCGAGGATACCCACCGGCTCGTCGAGGGGCGCGCGCTGATCCTGGGCGGCGTCCAAATTCCTTTCTCACTCGGGCTAATGGGGCATTCGGACGCGGACGCGCTCACGCACGCGGTCGTCGACGCGCTGCTCGGCGCGGCCGCCCTTGGCGATATCGGCACGCATTTTCCGGACAGTTCGGACGAATACCGCGGCATCTCCTCTCTTATCCTGCTCGAAAGGACGCGCGCCAAGCTTGAGGACGCCGGATACGCGGTTCTGAACATCGACGCGACCGTCGTCGCGCAGCAGCCAAGGCTCGCGCCATACATCGGTTCCATGCGGCAGGCCCTCGCCCGTGCGCTCTGCCTGCCCGACGAACGCGTCGGCGTAAAGGCGACAACGCCGGAGGGCGTCGGCCCCGAGGGCAGGCTCGAATGCATCACGGCGCGCTGCGTCGCATCCATCCTGCACATCTGAACGCGCGTTTAGCGCGTTCCGCCTGCACCGCGTCAAAAGAGCGCAAAACCGTGCTTTAAGCAAAGGCCGCAACGCCCAATGTGCCGGGAAACGCGACCAAAACAAAAAAAGCTCCCGAAGGAGCTTTTTTTATTGTTTCAATTATGCATTAAGGGCATCTTTGAGAGCTTTGCCCGCTTTGAACGCCGGAGCATTGGAAGCCGCGATATCGATTTCGGCGCCGGTCATGGGGTTGTGGCCCTTATGAGCGGGACGGCTGCGGACTTCAAATACGCCAAAGCCAACAAGCTGCACTTTTTCACCGGCTTTGAGGGTTTCGGTGACGGTAGCGATAAAAGCGTTGACGGCCTTTTCCGCATCTTTTTTCGACATCGCGCTCTTTTCTGCAACCGCAGAAATAAGATCGGTTTTGTTCATTTTTTACTGCCTCCTAATCATATAATGGATGAATGATCATTTGGTTTCCGCTCCTTATTGTACCAGCCCCAGGCCCAATATACAAGGCGTTTCTAGCTTTTTTTCCCTGAAAATGGAGATATTTTTGCCAGATTCCACAGGCGGTCCATCTCGTCGAGGGTCATTTGTTCCAAGTTGAGGTTTTGATGCGCCGCAAGCTTCTCCATCTGCTCAAAACGGCAGATAAATTTGTCCGTCGCCGCGTTGAGGATCGGTTCGGGTTTGCGCCCGCTCAGCCGCACGACGTTGACGACCGCAAAGAGCAGATCCCCCAGCTCTTCGTCGAGCCCTGAGCCGCTGTTGAGCGCATCCTGCACCTCTTGAGCTTCCTCCACCACCTTCTTGAGCGCATCGCCGGGATGTTCCCAGTCAAATCCAACATCAGCGGCTTTCTTCTGTACCTTATAGCTTCGAAGCAGCGCCGGGAAATTCATCGGTACCGCCCGGAGCACATCGGTCTGCGTATGAAAGCTCTTTTCAGTCTTTTTTAGCTTTTCCCAGTTTACCAATACCTCATTCGCGTCGCGCACGCTTGTATCCTTGAACACGTGCGGATGCCGATAAATGAGCTTGTTGACGATGCCCGTGCATACATCCCGCATCGTAAAGCGCTGGCGCTCCTCGCCGATGACAGCATGGAACACGATCTGCAGCAAAAGGTCGCCAAGCTCTTCCGCAAGAGCGTCGTCATCCTCCCTTTTGATCGCGTCAATGACCTCGTAGGTTTCCTCGATCAGCGCGTCCTGCAGGGATTGATGCGTCTGCTTGGCGTCCCAGGGGCAGCCGCCGGGTGCGCGAAGGCGCGCGGTCAGTTCCTCGAGCTGCCGCAGCCCGTGGCGGGACAGGCGCTCAAGCTGCTGCGCCGGCGGCACGACGAGCACCGTCGCGATGGAGATCCCCTCGCAGCGGTCAAGCTCGTACAGCGCGATTTGTCTGTACGAATAAGTCCCGTCCCCAGCCATGCTCGCAAGGTACACCGGCCAATCGTCCGGATAGTATTCGAGCAAATACAGTTTCACCTCGCCGGCGAGCAGCTTTGCATCGAACTCCTCCACAGCCAGCGGAAGCGTTACGTCGATGCGGCGGTCCGCGAGCGCCGCCGCGGTGCACACCCCGCACTCTCCGGCCAGCATCGGGCAGTTCGCAATCGCCGCCTGCGCGTATCCGACGCCGGGGATGCGCAGGACGCGTACATCAAGCTTGTCCGCTGCCTCTATGATATGCTTAAGAAGCTCCGTGCCCTCGATTCCCCGCCCGGGCACCGCGAACACGACATCGCGCTCGGGTTCCTCCAGGAGGCGTTCCGCGATCGCCCGGTGCAGCTGCGTGAAATCCTCAGTTCCTTCATAGAGGTCGTCCATCGCGATCCCGTCCGGCCGAAGCGCCGCCGCCCAGTCCATGCATGGATTCCTGAGCGTTTGAAAAAACAGCCTGTCCGCTTTTAAAACCGTCTCTTTCGAGGCGCACCCATACGTTTTAGGCGTACCCAGCGCCGCTATCGTGAGCATTCGACTACCTCCTGAAAAGCAGTTTCTTCAGCCGCGAGCCGCCCGGAATCAGGCTCAAGTCCTCCTCGGAGAACGCTTTGAGCAGCAGGAGCAGCGCGCCGTAGACACAGACGCCGATGGCCACGGCCGCGAGTGTGGAAAGCGTCCGATGCCCCGTTTTGGAGAGCGTTTCGTATACAAGGTATACCGCGAGGCCCATCGCTCCGGACGCGACCAGGGGCTTGCCGAACACATCCCAGAGCTGCAGTTTCATGCCCGTTTTGCGCACCATGTAAATGGTATCCAGTATGCCCGCCGCGGCATAGCACGCGACGGTGGACACCGCCGCGCCCTGGATGTTGATCGAAGGAATCCTTGTGAGCACGAGCATCGTGATGACCTTGAGTATGCCGCCGAAGATCAGGTTGAACACCGGAACGTTTGCCTTGCCCATGCCCTGCAAAACGCCGGTCATCGTCTGCACCAGCGAGAGGAAAATCACGCCGATGGCCGCGGTGTGCATCAGATCCGCCGCAAGGAGGAGCTGCTCTTCGCTAAGGCGCGTAAAGAGCATTCCGATGATCGGCTTGGCGAGCACGAACAGTCCCGCCGCGCAGGGCATACCGATGAGCAGCGCAAGCTTCATTCCCGTGCGCGCCGCCCGTTTGACGGATTTGTAATCGTGCCGCGCCATGCTCCCGGAGATCGCCGGCACGAGGCTCATCGCGAGCGCCGCGGTCAGCACGGCCGGCATATTGATCAGCGGCGTCACATAGGAACGAAGCGCTGTAAACGCGCTCATCGCCTGACTGAGCGTAAAGTTGATATCGATAAGTATGGTCATGATCATGTTGGCATCCACGATTCCGGTGATCGGCATGATCGATGCGCCGATCGTAACCGGTATCGCGATGGCCAACAGGCCCATCGCCACCCGCCTGATCCGCGGAAGCTGTACCTTCGGCGCGGACTTGATCGCCTTTCTAAGTTCCTTCTTATGCGACCAGAAGAATACGGCGATGATGACCAGCGCCATTAGCTCGCTGATGCTCACGCCGATCAACGCGCCCATCGCGGCGTATTGCGGGCCCCGGGAGAGCAATGCGGACGCAAGCGCAAAGCCGACGCCGAGCTTGCCGACCTGCTCGACCACCTGCGAGACGGCGGTTCCCGTCATCAGTTGCAGACCCTGAAGATACCCACGGTAGGCGCACATGAGCGAAACGAGCAAAAGAGCAGGCGCGAGAGCGCGCAGCGAGAGAGCGGCCTCGGGCAGCGGAGTTCCGCTCACGAGCAGGTCCGCGCCGAAGAACATCAGCGTGGATGTGACGACGCCGATGATCAAAAGCATACGAAACGCCGTCCTGAAGACCTGATGCGCACCGCGGTAGTCCCCGAGCGTCACGCGCTCGGACACCATTTTCGAAATCGCCGTCGGCAGGCCTGCGGAGGAAACCACCAGCAGGAAGGAATAGTAAGGATAAGCGACCTCATAAAAGCTCATCCCGTTCGAACCGATGATGTTCGAAAGCGGGATTCGATAGATCGCGCCTATGATCTTAACGATTAATCCGGCTACCGCGAGTATCGCAGCGCCTCTGATAAACGACTTTTTTTCCATCAAACGTTCCTCCGATTACTTGAGTATTATACCAGAATCGTCAAACATATGCTTGATTTTTGATAACCGGATCGCGGGTATCGGCGCATTCTGTTTCGGGCACGCAGTCCGCTGTAAACGGGCCAAAAAAATTTAAATGCGCCCATGCAAAAAAATTTACATTCGATCCATGTACAATATCGGGCAGGCAAATCGAAAAAAGGCCTGATTTTATTCGGTCTTTTACGGTCGGCAGGCTCTTTCGATGGCATAATTCTCCACGGGCGACCGCGAATATAACCCGTTTTCTTACAGATACTATTCCTAAATCAAGGCACGGGAGGAAAACCGTTTTGAAGGCGACAGGAATTGTAAGAAGAATCGATGAACTCGGAAGGGTGGTAATCCCAAAAGAAATTCGCAGAACCATGCGTATCCGCGAGGGTGATCCATTGGAGATCTTCACGGACCGCGAAGGCGAAGTGATCCTCAAAAAATATTCGCCGATCGGAGAGCTTGGCGACTTTGCAAAAGAGTATACCGAATCCTTGCATCACGCGATGGGGCATATCTGCGCCATCTGCGATAAGGACATCATCATTTCGGTTTCCGGCGGAGCGCGGCGCGAGCTGATGGATAAGGCGATCCACGAGGATATCGAGCGCCTGATCAAAAACCGCGAACGCGCGATGTATTCCAAGAGCGTCGACGGCACGCTCTTAAACATCACAGTGGACGACGAAGAAAACAACATGTATACCGCCCAGGTGATCCATCCCATCCTGTCCGAAGGCGACTCGATCGGCGCGGTCATCATGCTCAGCCGCGACAAGGACGCGGTCATGGGCCAGGCGGAATTCAAGGTCTGTGAAACGGCAGCCTATTTTCTCGGCAAACAGATGGAATCCTAAGCATCCGCACAGACATCAACGATTCCTGTTGGAAAAGAGCGTCAAAAACGAGGGCCGGCATCGGGTGCCGGCCCTCGTTTTTAATTGCGCTTTATTCTTCGGTCTCCGTATCGCCGCTCGAGGTATCCGAGATCGAAATGCCGAGCTTTGAGAGCCTGTTGTAGTCGATGATCACGGAACCATCGGCCGACCATTCCTGGATGCAGGCATTCCATTCCTCATCCTGCTTCTGAGCGAGCAGGAAGTCATGGATTGCGGTCTTGACTTCGTCGACCGGCGTCGCACCCTGCGCCACGTCGGAAACGCGGTAGATGATATGATAGCCGTCGTCGTCCTTAAACGCCTGGCTGTACTGACCGACGGCCAGGCTCTTGAACTGCTCGTGGAGGGCTTCGGACCAGGCATCGTCCGACTCGCCGATGAGCATACCCTTTTGCTTGTACGCATCAACAGCCGTGAAGCTGGTGTTCTGCGTATATTCGGCCATCACGTCCGCAAAGGCGGTCCCGGATTGAAGCTTTCCGTAAGCCTCGTCGATCTTGGCCTTGACGTCCTTGAAGCGGTCGGTCTCCATCTGATCGGTCTCCGCCTTGAGCTTGTTGTACTCGGCGACGATCTCGGCGATGCGGGCGCTGTTGTCCGTGCCGTTGGCCTGCTCGATGTACAGCTCGCCGCACTCGGCCTTGAGCGTATCAAGCTCGGTAATATTCGCGGTGTATTCCTCGCTGGGCTCGTCCTCCGGAGCGATCAGGATATCCATGATCCGGCTGTATCCGGCGGGGGCGTAAACGACCGGCTGACCGTTATTGGCCTCAAACTCCTCCATGTCGTCCATGTAGAGCGTTGCATCCTCGGTATATTCGGACTTCAGCGTTTCCGCATACTCGTTATACCATTTTGTCACTTCGTCGTCGGAGACGGTGAGCGGGGCGGTCACGCTGTCCTTAAGAAGCTCGGTATAATAGGCATCCTTTACATCCTGCGTCATCAGGTCAAGGTATTGTTCCGCCGTGTAATTCTTGCCGGGATAATAAGAATCCGCGTCTTCCTTTATCATTTCCTTGGCGCGCGCTTCCACGTCAAAATCTTCCTCGGTCGATTCGGCCGCTTCCGCCTCCGCGGCGGAGCGATAGTATTCGTTTATCGAATCGAGCTGCGTTTTAATGCGCTCGTCCAACTCTGCCTGCTGCTCCGCGCTGAGCTTGGTAAAGCCCTGTTTTTCGGCCTGGTAGATCAAAACTTTATCCTGAACCAGGGAGTTGAGGATGCCCGATTGCAGGGAGCTTGCCATGGTTGGATCGGATGAGACATCCATGCCGTATGAAGCATACATCTGGGCATAGTAATCGTAAAGTTGCTTGAATTCACCATATGTAATCTCATGCGATCCGACCTTTGCGATGACCTGATTCGTGTTCGCAGTTCCGGAATCGTTGAGCGCGCAACCCGCGGCGCCCAGCCCAAACAGCAGCGTCAGGGTCAGGCAGGCGAGTCTGAGCGTCCATTTTCTCAAACCAGTTTCCTTGTTCATTCTTTCTTCTCTCCTATTTCTTAATTAGAGCTTATCCAAATATCGGACGATTTCTTTTGCCTCGGCAACGCACTGAAGGCGGATCTTGGTCGCCTCGCTGAATGTGCGGCTGCTCTGAATCTCCGCGGCGATAGCGTCGCGAACCTCTTCGATCGGCACCGTTCTTGCCTGAACCTTTTCCGCCAGGTATGCGACGCATAAGCCGGAATCGGTCTTGATGGCGCCGGTATGCTCGCCCGGGGTTGTCATCTTGATCGCCTCGGCGATGATCGCAGCGTTGACGATATCGCTCTTATCGCACAGATAATAGTCCTTTGGACTGATGTTGGGGAACAGATCCGCGTAGACCGCGTCAAACGATTCGCCCGCATCGAGGCGTGATAGAATGCCGTCGGCAGTGGACTCGATCTCCTTATACCCTTTCTCAAGGGAGTTGTTGTACGCGTCCATCGCCTTTTGGAGCGCTTCCTGCTTGGCCTTGGCGTCCGCGGAGTCCTCGCCGCCTTCGGAGATAGCGTTGACCGCCGCAATCGCGGCTTCGGACATCGCGTCGCCCGCGCTCTTGACCGTGCTCGCGCTCTGCGTGCCGAACGGGATTTCAATCAGATGGACATGGACATATCCCTCCGGATAATAGACGAGCACGCCGCCGGAGTTCTTGCTAAGATACGTCGGATCCTTTTCGTTTTCGGTTTTCTGGGTGTTCAAAAGCTCATCGTATTGCTTCTGGATCTCTTCGTCGGTTACTTCGCCGTATTCGGTTACAGACGCATAATATTGATCCAAAACAAAATTGTCCCGATTGTCCTGGCGGATACGCTCCGCCGTGAGATTCATCTGTTTGAGCCAATTGTCGTAATCCTGTTCGGCTTTGCGGCGAGCGCTCTCGTCCGTGCCGTACTGCTGCATATAGGATTCAATGGCCTCTTGATAATTGCGTTCATACTCCGCGTCGAGCTCCGCTTCCTGCTCGGCCGTCAAATTGCCGAAGCCGAGCGCCTCCGCCTTGTTGAGCGCCGCGGCGACGCCGATGAGGTCCTCGAGCCGCGCTTCCTTATATTCCTTATATTGATTGGTGTACTCCGGACGCGTCAGATCGATGCCGGTAAGCTGCTGATAGAAGGCGCGCTGCTTGTCCAAATAGATCTGGTAATACCAGCGGTAAATCGGACGCCCGTCAACCGTTGCAAGCACATCGTTCATATTGGAAGAACAGCCCGCAAGGGCGCCGAGCAAAACAAGCAACGCTATGATCAAGGCAAGTATTTTTATTCGTTTCATAAGCAACCCCTTATCCTTCAAGCGGCGCCCATTCGCCGCTTTTGTTCGAGCATTCGTCTACATACTCACACATTATACCTAGTTTCTTGATTCAATGCAATCGAGGATTGTGTAAACAAAATGTGGCACTATCTGGATCAGATCGCGCGCTTCGGAGCGCGGCCTTTTGATCACCAGGTTCACGCTCTCGCCGTTCACAAGCTGCGCGCCGGGCGTCTGCGTACACAATTCCACCAGCTTTACCCCGTCCAGCCGCGCCTCCACATGGAACGCCATGCGGATCTCGCCGTCCCTGATCTGCAGGCGGCTAAGCTGCGCCTTTGAGCAGAGCGCCTTGATCACCGCCACATCCAAAAGGTTCTGCACGCTCTCGGGGATGTCGCCGTAGCGATCCTCGAGCTCCTCCTGTACGTCGAGCATCTCGTCGCGCGTGCCGATCGACGCGACGCGCTTATACATGGACAGGCGCTGCGCCTCGCTCGCGATGTAGCGGTGCGGGATATGCGCGTCGATCGGGATATCGAGCGCAGTATCCACCTCGAGCGGCGCGCTCTCGCCCTTTGCCTCGCGCACGGCCTGGTTCATCAGCTTGCAGTACAGATCATACCCGACGTCGGCCATATGCCCGTGCTGCTCCGGACCCAAGAGGTTGCCCGCGCCCCGGATCTCGAGGTCCCGCATCGCGATTTTAAAGCCGGATCCGAACTGGGTAAACTCCCGGATGCTCATCAGACGCTTCTCCGCGATTTCCGAAAGCACCTTGCTGCGGCGGAACGTAAAGTACGCGTAGCCGAGCCTGTTGGAGCGGCCGACGCGCCCGCGGAGCTGATACAGCTGTGCAAGGCCGAGCGCGTCGGCGTCGCACACCACGATCGTGTTCACGTTCGGGATATCCATGCCGCTCTCGATGATCGTGCTGCAAAGGAGCACGTCGTACTGTCCCTCGAGGAATTGGAGCATGGTCTTTTCAAGCACGCGCTCGCTCATCTGCCCGTGGGCGAACGCGATGCGCGCTTCGGGGAGCATCTGCGTTAGATGCGCCGCGAACTGCTCCATGTTGCGCACCTTGTTGTAGACGATATACGTCTGCCCGCCGCGCCCCAATTCCTTTAGCACCGCCTCGCGGACGATGGCGTCGGAATACTCGAGGACATACGTCTGCACCGGAAAACGCTGCTCCGGCGGAGTCTCGATGACGGACATGTCGCGGATGCCGACCATGGACATATGAAGCGTTCTTGGGATCGGCGTCGCGGTGAGTGTAAGCACGTCGACCGTGTTCTTGATGTTCTTGATCAGCTCCTTGTGCGCTACGCCGAAGCGCTGCTCCTCGTCGATAACAAGCAAACCGAGGTCTTTGAACTTCACGGAATTGCTAAGGAGCATATGCGTACCGATCACAACGTCCGTCGCTCCCTGCTCGATGCACTTTAGGATATCCTTCTTCTGCGCGGCGGTCTTGAACCTTGAAAGCAGCTCGACGTTGACCGGGAATCCCGCAAAGCGGCTCATGATCGTATTGCAATGCTGCTGCGCGAGTATCGTGGTGGGCACCAGAAACGCGACCTGACGGCCGTCCATCGCCGCCTTGAACGCCGCGCGAACGGCGACCTCGGTCTTGCCGTAGCCGACGTCCCCGCAAAGGAGGCGATCCATCACCTTGTCGCTCTCCATGTCGGCCTTGACGTCCGCGATGCAGGAAAGCTGATCGGGCGTCTCCTCATACGGAAAACGCTCCTCCAGCTGCTGCTGCCACGCGCCGTCGGCCGAAAAAGCATACCCTTTTTTCGCGGTGCGCGCGCCGTAGAGCTTAACGAGGTCGAACGCGAGCTTCTTGACGCCCTCCCTCGCCCTTGTCACGGATCGCTGCCACTCGCCGCCGCCGAGCTTGGAAAGGTGCGGCATGGCCTCGTCGGACCCGATGTATTTTTGGACGCGGTCGAGCTGGTCCGTCGGTATGTACAGCTTATCGCCCGCCGCGTATTGGATCAAAAGATAGTCGCGGGTATTGTTTTCGACGGTAAGCGCCTCCACGCCGATAAATCGGCCGATGCCGTACGCTTCGTGCACCACGAAGTCGCCTACGGCGAGGTCGGAGAACGCGAGTTGCGGCCGCCTTTTATCCGCCGCGACGGGCTTTTGGCGCTCCCTGCCGAACAATTCGCGCTCGGTGAAGAGTATGCTTTTGATCTCGGGGTACTGCGCGCCGCGCGGCAGGCTTCCGCCGATTACGATGATCTCTCCCGGCAGAAGATCGCGCTTGAGCCGTTCAACATAGGGCGTCTCAAGCCCGTCGCGCGCAAGCTGCTCCGAAAGATGCCTCCCGTGCGCGCCTGCGAATACCGCGACGGAATATCCGAGCTCCTTCCAGGATTTCAGATCCGAAAGGAAGGATTCGGAGCCGGGTTGAAGCTGTGCAGCCGGTATCGTTTCGATATGGAACGACTGTTTCGGCCGGATCGGGCCGCTCTGGCGCGCGAGCGCGTTCAGAAGCAACGTTCTTTGTGTGGTCAGCTTTGAGAACATGCTCTTCGCGTCGCAGTAGAGCTTGCCCATGGACCCATGCCCTTCGCCGATTTCAAGCATCGCCGCGACCGCGTTCACGAAATTGGATGCGGCAACGACCGCGCTTTCCTCGATGCGGCCGGGATCGTCCAAAACGATCAGGCTGTCTTTTGGGAAATAATCGCTGAGCGTCTTTTCCTCGGGGTAGATGAGCGGCAGCAGCGAAAGCGGAATGGCCGCCGTGTGCTCAAACAGCGAAACCTCGGCCGGCGTCGCGCCTGAATCGCGCTGCCGCAGTTTTTTGAGGATGCTCTCGCGCGCGTTTTTTTTCAGCGGTATCTCCGTCGCAGGCGGAATCAAAGTTTTGTCCGTCTTCTCCAAAGATCGCTGCGTATCGGGATCGAATGTGCGGATGCTGTCGATCTCATCGTCGAAAAACTCGACCCGGTACGGGGTCTTCGCCGTGAGCGGAAAAACGTCGAGTATTCCGCCGCGGATGCTGAACTGGCCGCGTTCCTCGCACTGATCCTTGCGCTCGTAGCCCGCGTCGACCAGGTCCCGCGACAGAGCCTCAAGCTCCCGCTTTTCCCCCACGGCAAACGAAAGCTGCGACTCCTCGAGCGCCTCGGGCGGCGGAAGCTGCTGCAACAGCGCCTCCGCGCTCGTAACGACGACTGCGTTTTCGCCCGAGCGCACGCGCATGAGCACGCTGAGCCGCTTCGCGCTGATCTGCGAGGACGCGGCAAGCGCCTTGGAGGAAAGCAGCGTTTCCCGCGCGGGCAGATAAAGGGGATCCTCGAGGTATGCGCAGAGCTCCTCGTGGAGCCGCAGCGCCGAGGCCTCGTTCGCAGCGACGATCAGCGAAGGCGCGCCCATCGCCGAAACGAGCGCGGCGACGATCTGCGCCTTCGCGCCTTCGCACACGCCGCTTAAGGCAGCGGCGCCTCCGCCCCCCCTTATGTGTGTTTCCAATTGCCGGTAATCGACGCTCCTTGAGAGCATCTTGAGAATCGGGTGACTGATGCGTACTCCCTCCGTTAATTGAACTGCGCCTGCGCCTTGACCATCTCCCCGGCCACGATCAGCGCTACGGCGTCGCACGCGTTTTCCATCGCGGCGTTGATGCCTTCGGCCTCTTCGTCCTTGGGCCGCCCCAGGACATGGTCGGCAAGATCCCAGCCCGACGGCGCTTTGCCGATACCGATGCGCACGCGCGGAAAATCGTCGTATCCAAGCTGATAGATGATGCTGCGCATACCGTTGTGTGTCCCCGCGCTTCCGCGCTCGCGGATGCGAAGCTTTCCGGGTTCGAGGTCGGCGTCGTCATAGATGACGATCAGCTGGTTGTGTTCGCATTTGTACCAGTTTACCAGATCGAGGACGCTCATCCCGGAAAGATTCATATACGTCTGCGGCTTGGCGAGCACGATCCGCTCCGTACCGATCCGCGCCTCGCCCAAGAGCGCCTTATGCGCGCGCTTTTCGATACCGACGCCCAGGCGGCGGGCCAAAAGATCGACCGTGTGGAAGCCGACGTTATGGCGAGATTGCGCATATTCCCTTCCGGGATTCCCGAGTCCTACCACGATGAACATAACGGCCTCCAACGTGCTTTTGCCCCCGAAAGATTGCGGGGGCTATCGCCATTATATCCTATGCCGGACAAAACGTAAACATCAGCAGGATCGGGTTTTTGCGCAGAAACGCACGACATTCGGCCGTTTTAGGGATTGTTCCCGCTCCAAAGCAGCTTTTTGCCCCTCGCCTAGGGTATCGGCACACGGCAATGCCTATCGCCATGCAAGCATCGGCATAGAAAAGAGGCGGAATGGCCGCTGCCGTTCCGCCTCTTGATCGTTACATGCTTTAGAAGGATCAACACGCCGATTTTCTGTTGCAGTGTTTTCTACGAAACCGACACATATTGCTCGCTGACATAGCCCTGCATACCGTTATATTCCACATAGTACCAGCCGATCACATTGTTGATGATCTTCACCGTCGTTCCGGCGCTGAGCTGGCAGATCACCACGCTCCCGCTCGTAGAAGGAATGTTCCGGAAGTTCACGCCGTTGCGCGTAATCACGCCCGTCCTCTGGGTCGTCGTCGAGGTTCCGCCGCCAAGGCCGGTGCCTATGCCGCCGGTGCCCGTACCGGACGAACCGCCGGACGAGCCGCTTCCGCCGGTATTGATCAAACCGGTGCCCAGGCCGCCCGGGATCGTGGGAGTGCCGGAAGAGCCCGTGTCCGGCTGCGTGGGCGTCGTGTCGACCCTGGAGGTGATCTTGACAAAATCGCTGCTCACATATCCGATTTTGCTTCCGGCCTTCACATAATACCAGCCCGTGAGCTCCTGATAAACCGTAAGCTCGGTGCCTTTTTTCAGCTTGGTAAGCGAGGTGCTCTCCGTCGAAGCCGACTTGCGCAGGTTGACCTTATCCTTGGTCAACTCGCCGTACGCGATCGCCGCCAGCGCAACCGCCGGTTTTTCCGGGTTCTGGGGGGCGCTTACATCGAAGGTGGAAAGCGTCGCGGTCGGATAATAGAATTTCAGGATGTCCTTATAGCCCTGCCCGCCCGCGGCACGCTGCTGTGCGCCGCGCTGGCTCATTCCGACGCCGTGACCATAGCGCACATGATAGATATTGTAGCCGCCCGAGGCCTTTTCGCCCCAGAAGATGCGCAGCGAAGAGCTGCTCACCACGCCGCAGTTCAAAAGATCCGTCAGCAGAAAGTCGAATTCGAGGGTCATCTTGCCCGCATCCTGAGAAACGATCTTGACGTTGGAAACATTGATCGTCGGCGTGGGCGTGCCGCTTCCCGTCGAACCGGTGCCGCTTGAGCTGCCGCCCAATCCGCTCAGTCCCGTACCGAGACCAAAACCGATCCCGTCAAGTCCCAATCCGCTCCCAAAGCCGATCCCGCTCAGCCCGGTGCCAAAGCCGGTTCCGAGTCCCGTACCGCCGCTCCCGGTTCCGGTGCCGATCCCGGTACCTGGGCTGGCGCTCGATCCGTCGGGAACAGCGACGGTCAGGCTGATCCTCGCTTTGGTAAGGTTGCGCGCGACGCCCGCATATTTCGGGGTATGCGCTTGTACGGAGTTGACGGCGACGATGGAGCTTACGCTCGTTCCACTCGCGGCGGATGCGGCGTTGATCAGATACGTCCGCAGCGCCGAGCCGAGCGTCCCTCCGCCATAGGGGAAGTACACGGTTTCCTTGAGGCTGCTCTGATTGTTGAAATCATAATCGTCGGTGCTGATCCCGTAGCCGGAATTGTTTGCGCTTGATGACCAAGCGTAGCTGACGAGATTGGTCTCGCCGCCGTTGGATGCCGCGTAGTAGGTTTTCAGGATCGACGAGCCGGATTTGAGCACGACGTTGAGCGTCGAATCGACCGCCTTGATGACGTTGGACGCGCTCGAATCATAGCCCTTGTAAACCTGATCGGACGAAGTGTCGCCGATAAAATACTCGCCGCTCGTCGACAGACCGGAGAGCACATAGCACTTTGAAACGACCGCCTGCGCCTTGAGCGCCTCGAGCGGGAACGCGTCGCTCATCTCATATCCGACCACGCCGTAGAGATACTGCGCGAGCGGCACGACGTTGACGATTTGCAGGCCCGCCCCGGTAGCCTTGACATTAAAGTGGCCGAGGTACTTGCGCTTGCCGTGCACCGTCTCGATCTGGAGATATCCGGCCGAAGCGCTCACGTCCTCGCGCATGATCTGGCAGGAGGTCCCGGTAAAGAGCAGGCCCCCCGTGGAGTGGCTCACCTCGACCTGGCCGAGGGCCGTCTGGCTGATCGTAAGCGTTCCTCCGGAAAAGGATTTCCCATTCTCCTGGATGAAGTAACTGCCGCTGACCGGTATCTGAAGCACGGCCGCGTTTTGCGTGGAAAGCTTAACCTTAATCCAGTCGTATTGAGTCTGCGCCATGGCGGCGCTTCCAAGCGGCAGCGCCAATGACGCAAGCATGACCGCCGCAAGCAGGATAGGTATGATTTTTTTCATCTGTATTGCTCCCAACATCAGTATGAATATGCTGTCGAACATCGGCGGAACAGCTTGTCCCGCAGGGTTAGTATATCATATGTGAGCAACTTCAAACGTTTTTAGCGAAGAATTAACAACTTCGTTACATATTAACAAATCAGGCGGCCTTCAGGTAGGAGGCGTTCACATATCCGAGCGTTCCGTCCACACTCACAAGATACCACCCGCTTACCGCGTTATAAATGGTGACCGGCGTGCCTGCTGCGAGCGTGCGTATCACCGTGCCCAAAGTCGAAGGCGCTTCGCGCAGATATACCTCTCCCGTTGTGATTGCAGCCGTCCCAACCCCCAGCCCCGTTGGAGCCGGAGTCGGAGAAGGCGTGGGCGTCGCGCTTTGTTCGCCGATCGTCGGGATGCCGGAGCTGCCTGCGCTTACCACCTTGACATACGCCTTGTACAGATAGCCCGTGACGCCGTTGCAGCTGACCAGATACCATTCGGCGGTCTGCCCCAGGATCGTCACATCCACGCCGGAGGACAGCTTGTTTAGTATCGCGCCCGATGTGGTCGAGGGCGCATTGCGCAGGTTGACCGTGCCCGTGGTTCTTCCGGCCGCGCTCTGCTGGGTCTGCTGTGAGGATTGCACGATCTTGACGTATTTCGCGCTGACATAACCGTGCGTCGATCCCGCCTGAGCCTCGTACCAGCCGTTTTCGAGCGCGTAAAGCGTCAGCGTGGTTCCGGCGGCAAGCTGCGTAATTTTCTTATATGAAGTGGCCGGCCCCTCGCGGAAGTTCACGCTGCCCGTGGTTTGCCCCGTACCGAGTATTGTGCTCGGCGTGCTGGGGTTCGTGGGCTGAGTGCCGGTGTATTTCCCGGTGATCCTGATATAGTCGGAATGGATATAGCCCTCGGTAAGGCCGTAGCGCGCGCTGTACCACTTGTCCTTCAATCCCCAGACGATCAACTGCGTATCCTTGGAAAGCTTCGCGATGGACGCGCTCGTCGAGGGATTTGGCTTGTCCCTGAAGTTGACGCCGCTCGCGGTCACGACGCCGATGAACAGCTCCGAGGTATCGGGCGTCGTCGGTTCGGGTGTCGTCCCGGGCGTCGGCTCGGGCGTCGTTCCCGAAGACAGCACTTTGACATAGCTCTCGCTGATGAAGCCGACCTGCCCGTTTGCCATCGCCTGATACCATGTTCCGGTCTTATCGTAGAGCGTCAGAGCGGTTCCCTTTGAAAGCCTTGTATAGATCGTATAGCTCGTGGCCGGGCCGGAGCGGAAGGCCACGCCCGAGCCGGTCACCTCGCCAAGCCCTGTCGCAGCCGTGCCGCCGGAACCGGACGGCGTTGGAGTCGGGCTGGTTTGCGGATTCGTGGCTGGAAGGTCGGAGGCCTCCGCGGCGCGTACCCATTTTACATAGTCCGCGCTCAGATATCCGGTCGACCCGGAACAGTAAACCGAATACCAGCCGTTTTCATACGAGTATAGGATCACTTGTTCCCCTTTTGAGAGGAGCTTGATCTTGTCGTAGGCGGTCGACGGCCCGGAACGGAAATTCACGCTGCCGGTCGTAACGCCGACCGCCGGAAACGTCATCGTCGACGAGCCGGGCGTGGGCGCCGGCTTCACGGGGTTCGTGGGCGGGGTGATCGCGACGGTCGAAATCGTCGCTCCCGGGTAATAAAACGCGAGGATTTGGCTGAACGAATGCCCCGCGCTCGCGCGCTGCTGCGCGCCGCGCTGACTCATGCCGACGCCGTGCCCATAACGCACGTGGTAGATCGCATACCCGCCGATAACGGGGGCGCCCCAATAGGTTCGAAGCGAAGTACTGGTAAAAAGCCCGCCCGAGAGCAGCTCGCTCAGGTTAAACGTAACCGTTGCCTGCGTCTGCATGGCGGGCGTCGCCGTTTCTCCGCCGAGCACGCCGAGGCCCGAAACGTCGGCGGTCGTCACCGTCATCATCACCGTCGCCTTGGTCATATCGCGCGTAACGTTCAGATAGCGCGGAGTATTGGCTTCAACATACTGAATTGAATCAACGCTCGCGACGGGAACCCCGAGCGCGAGGCTCGCTTTGCCCGCGAGAAACGTCCCGAGCGCAGGCGGAATGGTTCCGCCGTTGATCGGAAAGAACAGCGTTTCTTTGGGGCTGTATTGATTTGCGAAATCGAACTCGTCGATCGCTATGCCGTAGCCCGCGTCGCTGCCCCGATCCGACCAAGCCTGGGTAAGGAGCTTTGTTTCACCGCCGTTCGACGCCGCGTAATAGGTGCGGAGCATACCGCCGTTGACCGTCAAAAACAGGTTGAGCGTAGAGTCCACCGCCTGGATGACGTTTGCCGCGCTCGCGTCATAGCCCTTGTAGACCTGATCGGCCGAAGTATCGCCGATATCGTATTCGGAGTTCGGGCTCAGCCCGGTAAGAACATAGCATTTCGCGGCGATCGCCTGCGCCCTGAGCGCCTCGAGCGGGAACGTGTTGCTCATCTCGTACCCGACGACGCCGTAGAGATACTGCGCGAGCGGCACTTGGTTCACCACCTGGATGTATCCGCTCGCCGTGGCTTTGATCTTAAAATGTCCAAGATAGTACCGGCTGCCGATGGCCACGGATCCCGCAGTCCTATCGACATTTTCCCGCATGAGCGAAAAAGACGCGCCCGTATAGACCTCTCCCGCCGAGGAATGCGTGGCAGTGAGCGTCCCGTTTGAGTTCACGCGGATCGAAAGCACGCCGCCCGAAAAGCTCGCCCCGTTTTCGTTGATAAAATAGCTGCCGCTGATGCCGAGCGCCAGCGACGTCGCGTTGGCTACGCTCAGCTTCACCCGGATCCAGCTGTAATCCATTGCCGCCTGCGATACCGGGATAAGTCCGATCGAGATGGATAAAACCATGATTGCGCACAGAAAACGTGCAAGAGCTTTCCGCATTTTCCCCTCCTGCGTCTTCGAGTTGATCAATTGTATTTTATCAGATTAATAAACATAAATGCACGCAAATACGCGTAATTTGTAGTTTGTTCACAGATTTCCAGATATTTTGGGATTTTTAGTAAAAAGAAGGGCAGAAGATGAATCTTCATGCCCCTTTATTGCGGTTTATGCGTCGTCGGTTATTCCCCGACCGAGGAGAATAAAGCGTTTATCCGCCGATTTTTATCAGCGCCATCGCGAAAAAGTACACGATGAACAGCGCGGTAAAGATATACAGCAGCGGGTGCACCTGCCTGGCTTTTCCCTTGAAAAACTTCACGAGCAGGTAGAAGATAAACCCGGCCGCGATGCCGTTGGAGATGTTGTATGAAAGCGGCATTATAATGATCGTCATGAACGCCGGGAGAGCGTCCTCGAAATCGTCCCAGTTGATTTTACCGATGGCCTCCGCCATCAGCACGCCCACGATGATCAGCGCGGGCGCTGTCGCCGCGACGGTGATGAGGTTTGCAACCGGCGCGAGCAGCAGACACAGAGCGAACAGCACGGCGATGACCACGGACGTCAGGCCGGTTCTTCCGCCCTCGCTGATGCCGGCCGCGGATTCAACATAGGTCGTCGTATTGCTCGTGCCGAGCAGCGCGCCGATGGAGGTCGCAGCGGAATCGGCAAAGAGCGCCTTGTCCATTTTAGATTTGAAACCCTTGCCATGGAACAGGGCGGATTCGTCCTTATCGTCGAATATGCCCGCCTTGCGGCCCGTGCCGATGAACGTGCCGATCGTATCGAACGTATCGGTCAGTGAAAACGCGAATATCGTCACGATCACGACGATGCTCCGGGTGGGATCGGAAAACAGCCCGCCGAAATCGAGCTGGAACGCCGTCTTGGAGATATCTCCAAGGGACATGGCGAGCGCAGGATTGTACGCGGTCTGCCCGAGCGGGATGCCGGCCAACGCCGTGGTGACGATGCCGATGAGTATCGCGCCCTTGACCCTCAATACCATCAGCACCGCCGTTACGATCAGCCCGATGATCGCCATCAGCGCCGTGGGGCTTGCAAGGTCTCCGAGCGCGGGCACCGAACCGCTGATGTCGATGATGCCCGCGTCGATCAGCCCGATATAGGCGATAAAGAGCCCGATGCCCGCTCCGATCGCAAGCTGAAGCGTTTTGGGGATGGCCTTGATGATCGCCTTTCTTACTTTTGTTACCGTGATCAGAACGTTGATGAGGCCGCAGATGAATACCATGGCAAGGCCCTGCTGCCAGGTAAAGCCGAGGCCGAGGCACACGGTATAGGTGAAGAACGCGTTTAGGCCCATGCCCGGCGCAAGGGCGTAGGGCACGTTCGCGACAAGGCCCATGATCAGCGTGCCGATCACGGCCGCGAGTATGGTCGCGACGAATATGCCGCCTTTTGCAAATCCCTCGACCGAGCTTAGGATGTTCGGGTTGACGAATATGATGTAGACCATGGTGAAGAAAGTGGTTACGCCGGCTATGATTTCCGTGCGCACATTGGTTCCGTTCTCTTTCAGCTTGAACATCATCCTGCTTCTCCCTCTTTGTTTGCCCTTAGTATGCGCCGAAACAAACGGATAGTTGCTTGGTCGCACGTCGAAGCAAAACAGGAAAAAAGCGCGGCAAACGCAAAAGCGTCGGCCGGCGCCGCAGGATTGATCCATGAATGGAACAGCTTATACGTTTGGATGCGCGGGTGAACGCGTTTAGGGCAGCGTCCCGTCGGACAGGTGTTCGATAATGCCGATAAAAAACTCCACGCCCTCGGCGAGGCTGTCGATCGCGACGCGCTCGTTGACGCCGTGCATCGTCTCTATGTCCCGCTCCAGCGATCGAAACGGCACAAAGCGTATCACGCTCCGGGTCAGGCCGGTAAAATAGCGCGAATCCGTCGCCCCGAGCATGGGATACGGCGCGACGATAAACCCTTGGAAGCAGCGCCGCACGATTGAGGCGACATAGCGGTACGCGGCCTCATCCGTTTTTGTGACGGCCGAAGGCTCGGCGGCAAGCGGAATTTCGCCGATCGTCACGCCGCAGGGCGCGATCGCCCGCCGGATATGCCCTATAGCGCCTTGAACGGTATCCCACGGCGCGACGCGCACGTTGACGACGGCTTGTGCGCAGTCCGGGAGCACGTTGGGCGCGTCCGAGCCTCTCGCCTGCGTGGGCGCGAACGTCGTTCGGATCATCGCATTGGTCGCGGCGTCCTTTTGATAGGCGCTCTTTACGAAAGCCCCGAACAGCCAGAGGTTTGAATAAACGAAGCGGCGGCCCGCCCGCATGTGCGGGGCGAGCGTGACGAGCAACTCCCGCGTCGGCCCTTCGATGCGCGCGCGCATGGATGTTTGGGAAAGGCGTACCAGAGCGCGCGAAAGCTCGACGAGCGCGGTGCGCTTCGGCGGCCGCGACGAATGTCCCCCGCTGCCCTTGGCCCTTAGCACCACGTCGATATAGCCCTTTTCGCTCACGCCGAGCGCGGCGATCTTACCGCTGATCCCAAACGGCGCTCCATCGAGCATCGCGCCGCCCTCGTCCAATATGAATTCAAATTCGACGCCCCGGTCCTGAAACAGCCGCGCCGTGTTGCACGCGTCGCTCTCCCCCGCGGCCTCCTCGTTCTGCCCGAAGCTGACGTAGATGTCGCGCTCGGGAACGAACCCTTCTTTGAGCAGCGTCTCGCAGGCCTCGGCGATGGCGATGAGCGAACCCTTCATGTCGATCGCGCCGCGGCCCCAGACGCAGCCTTCCGCGATTTGCCCCGAGAACGGCGGATATTTCCACTCGTTGAGCGTTCCTTCCGCCACGGGAACCACGTCCATATGCGCCATCAAAAGGATGGGCTTCTTCCCGGGGTTTTTGCCCCGCCAACGGTATAACAGCGCATATCCGCCGAGCACCTCAAGCTCCATGCTTTGATGCATCAGCGGATAAGTACTGCATAAATATTCCCCGAAGCGCGTCCACTGCGAATAGTCCCGCTCCTCGATCTTGTCAAAGCAAACGCTCGGGATGCGGATTGCCCCGCCGAGATGCTCGGCGATCGCGTCCCGATCGAGCGCACGTTCCCTCAGCGGCGGCTCAGGCGCGCGCTCCGGGCGGCTTGCGAGCGCCCTTATAAACGCGATCAAAACCGCGCAAACCGCAATGCCCAAGATGCCGAAGAGGAATTCCATCGAAAATCTCCGATCAGAGTACTTTGGA
This sequence comes from Bacillota bacterium, assembly GCA_038562375.1. Taxonomy (GTDB): domain Bacteria; phylum Bacillota; class Clostridia; order Christensenellales; family CAG-138; genus JBCFAY01. Next base: position 81,961 of record JBCFAY010000002.1, read on the forward strand.
GAGGAACAGCTTCGTGCGCTCCTCCTTGGGCGAATCGAACATCCGCGCCGGAGGCGCGTCCTCGACCACGCGTCCCTCGTCCATGAACAGTACGCGGGAGCAGACCTCACGCGCGAAGCCCATCTCGTGCGTAACGACGACCATCGTCATCCCGTCGGCCGCAAGCGCCTTCATAACGTCGAGCACCTCGCCGACCATCTCGGGGTCGAGCGCGCTGGTCGGCTCGTCAAAGAGCATCACGTCCGGCCGCATCGCGAGCGCGCGGACGATCGCGATCCTCTGTTTCTGCCCGCCCGAAAGCTGCCTCGGATAGCTGTTTTCGCGGTCGGCGAGCGAAACGCGGGCCAGAAGTTCGCGCGCAAAATCCGTCGCCTGCTCCTTGGTTTCCTTTTTGGCGAGCATCGGCGCAAGCGTGATGTTCTGCATCACCGTGAGATGCGGAAAGAGGTTGAACTGCTGGAAAACCATGCCCATGCGCTGGCGGTGTAGGTTGATGTCCACGGACTTGTCCGTGATATCGACGCCTTCGAAAACCACCCGTCCTTCGGTAGGGACTTCCAGCAGATTAAGGCAGCGCAAAAACGTGCTCTTGCCCGAGCCGGACGGGCCGATAACGCTGACGATCTCGCCCTTTGAAATGCTTATGGAGATATCATTGAGCGCTGTGAGCGCGCCGAACCGCTTGGTCAGATGATCCGTTACGATAATCGGTTCATTCATTGCGTGCAAGCCTCCTTTCAAACTTCCGAAGGCCCCACGTCATCAACAGAACCATGCAAAGATAGAGAAGGGCGGAGGTTAAAAGCGGCACCATCGCCGAATAGGTGCGCGATTGGATCAGCACGGCGACCTTCGTCAGATCCTCGACGGCCATGTATCCCGCGACGGCGGTCTCCTTTACGAGCACGATGAACTCGTTGCCGAGGGCGGGCAGTATGTTCTTGATCGCCTGCGGAAACACAATGCGGCTCATGGTCTGGTTGTCCGTCAGCCCCAAAGACCTTCCCGCCTCGGTCTGCCCGATATCGACCGCGAGTATGCCCGCGCGGATGATCTCGGAGACATAGGCGCCGGAGTTGATGCCGAACGCCAATCCCGCGATCAGGATGTTGTATTTTACCGGCGCGGCCGCGAAGACGATGAGAAAACATACCAGCACCTGGAGCACGACGGGAGTGCCGCGGACGATCGTGATATAGACGTCGCACAGGAACTCAAGCGGCCGAAGAAGCCGGTTCTTTCGAACCTTGACCTTGATGATCGCCACGAGCGACCCCAGGCAGATGCCGATGAGAACCGCAATCAGCGCCATGACGATCGTCACGCCCGCGCCTTTTAAATACAGCTTCCACCAGTCGTGTTCGATGATGTTCTTAAAGATTTGATGTCCAAAATTCTCAAACATTTCCTTGCCCCAATCCAGGATACACAATGCGCAACAAGGACAGCGGATCCCTCCGCTGTCCTTGTGGACGCGGTTCATACATCAGTTCATCGAGTACTGCTTCACCCACTCGTCGATCTTTCCGCTGGCGATCAATTCGCCGAGCACTTCATCGACCAGTTTCTTAAACGCTTCGTCTCCCTTGGGCACGGCGATCGCATAGGACTCCTCTGTGAGCATCTGCTCGACCACCTTGAGCCCGGCATTCTCGGCAACGATCGCGCGCGCCGGCAGCTCGTCGATGATCACGGCGTCGAGCTTGCCTGCGAGCAGCGCCATCGCGGCGTCGATCCCGGTCTTATAGCGCTCGACGGAGGATGGGGCTGCGTTCATGCCGGGCAGTTCGTCCGTCGCATACAGGTCACCCGTCGTGCCGCTCTGCACGCCGATGATCTTGCCTGCGAGATCCTCGGGCTTGGTAACGGAGGTATCATCCGCCTTCACAATCATGTATTGTGACGAGGTGTAGTACTCCGGGGAGAAATCGACGCTTTCAAGGCGATCCGGCTTGATCGTCATTCCAGCCGCTCCGATGTCGCCCTTGCCGGCCTGCACCGCGCCGACGATCCCGTCGAATTCCATATCGACGATGTTCAACTTAACGCCGAGCTTATCGGCAATCGTCTGCGCGATCATGACGTCCACGCCGGTGATCTTCTGATCATCGCCGATGAACTCAAAAGGCGGAAAATATGCGTTGGTAAGCATCACAAGCTCACCCGCGGACTTAATTTCATCGATTTTACCGGATTGACCACCACACCCCGAGATCGCAAGCACAACCATGCACGCGACCATAATAAATGCCACGCTCTTCTTCATCTTTTTTCCTCCGTATCGATTTGCCGTATGGGCGTTGTAGATATATGTCCGCTTCATTATACAACGGCCGCCTCTTTCGCGCAATAAGCGATGCCGATAACGGCGGATTTTATGCACATTTCGGGCGGATATGCATAAAGATGCCCGCGGCTCTTCGTCGCGGGCGTCATCTTCAGCGCATGCCTAGGTTGGTCGTATAGTTCGGCGTTTCCTTTGTAATGTATATATCGTGCGGATGGCTTTCCGTCAACCCCGCGGGGGTGATCTTCACAAACCGGCTGCGCTCCTTGAGCTCCGCAATCGTCGGGGTGCCGCAGTATCCCATGCCGCTGCGAAGCCCGCCGCAGAGCTGGAAGAGCGTTTCCGAAAGCGCTCCGCGGTAGGGGACGCGCCCTTCCACGCCCTCGGGAACAAGCTTCGGCGCGTCTTCCTGAAAATACCTGTCGCTGCTGCCCTTGGCCATCGCTCCGAGAGAGCCCATGCCGCGATATACCTTGAAGCTCCGGCCCTGGAACATCTCCGTTTCACCGGGGCTTTCCTCGGTTCCGGCGAGAAGGCCGCCGAGCATGACGCAGTCCGCGCCCGCCGCGATGGCTTTGGTGATGTCGCCCGAGTATTTGATGCCGCCGTCCGCGATCAGCGGAACGGAATATTCCTTCGCAGCTTTTGCGCATTCGAGTATGGCGGTGATCTGCGGCACGCCGATGCCGGCGATTACGCGGGTCGTGCAGATCGAGCCCGGGCCCATGCCGACCTTGACCGCGTCCGCGCCCGCCTCGATCAGGGCGCGCGTTCCTTCCGCCGTCGCGACGTTGCCCGCGATGATCTGTAGGGTCGGGAACAGCTTCCGAAGCTCTCGGATGGTCTTGCACACGCCCTGGCTGTGGCCGTGCGCGGTATCGACCGCCACGACGTCCACCTTGGACGCGATGAGCGCCTCGGCGCGCGCGAAGCAATCCTTGGAGGTGCCGATCGCGGCGCCCACGAGGAGCCTTCCGTTGCTGTCCTTGGCGGAGTTCGGATACTGGATCTGTTTTTCGATGTCCTTGATCGTGATGAGTCCTTTGAGATTGTTCTGATCGTCCACGATCGGTAGCTTTTCGATCTTGTGGCGGCGGAGGATCTCCTTGGCGGCCTCAAGCGAGGTCCCCACCGGAACGGTGATGAGGTTTTCGCTGGTCATGAGCTCTTTGATCGGGATGTTTTCATCGGTAATAAAGCGGAGATCACGGTTGGTCAATATGCCGACAAGCTTGCCGTTTACCGTGATCGGAACGCCGGAGATGCGGTACTTGGCCATCAGCGCCGTCGCATCGGAAACGAGGTGATCCGGCGAAAGGAAGAACGGATCGACGATGACGCCGTGCTCGGAGCGCTTGACCTTGTCCACGTTCATGGCCTGCTCCTCGATGGTCATGTTCTTATGGATGAAGCCGATGCCTCCATGGCGGGCCATCGCGATCGCGAGGCGCGCCTCGGTCACGGTATCCATCGCCGCGCTCACGAGCGGGATATTCAGTTTGATCCGGTTGGTCAGACGCGTCGATAAGTCAACATCTTTTGGGACGACGTTCGACTCTTGCGGAAGCAGAAGAACGTCGTCGAATGTAAGCCCGTCCAATGCTATTTTCTCATCCATTTCATTGACACTCCCGCTTTAAAGTACGTTTCAGTGTACACAAAGGGATCGGGAATGTCAAGCGCCTCGCCCGATCCGGTGCTTTCGCATGTAATAAAAGATATACTGCTGAACGATGCCCGCGTTCTGCCCGAACGAGCGGATCCATTCCTGCACGCGAGCCTTTTCAGGCTCTTTTCCGTCGGCCAAAAACACGCGCGCGGCCCGCTTCATCCACACGTCCATCGGGAACGCCGCGCAATGGCCGAGCGAAAACAGAAGCACGCAGTCGGCGACCTTCGGCCCGACGCCCGGCAGCTCCGCGAGCGCCTTCCGCGCCCGCTCCGTAGGCTCAAGGCGCAGCGAATCAAGGTCAAAGCCCTCCGCGACGATCCTCGCCGTCGCAGCGATAAACGGCGCGCGGTATCCCGCGCCGCAGGCGCGAAGCTCCTCATCCGTCATTTTACACAGCTGTGCAGGCGTCGGGAAGGCGTATCGGCCGCCTGCGAGCGGCCTGCCGCAGCGGCGCGAGATCGCCTCGACCGTTCCCGAGATGCGCCCTACGTTGTTGTTGGCCGAAAGGATAAACGAAATCAGCGTTTCAAACGGCTCCTGGCGGAAAATGCGGATGCCGCTGCTCGCTAGGAGGCATTCCTCCAGCCGCGCGTTTTGCGAAAGCGTCTCCTCAATCGGGCCGTAATCGCGCTCAAGATCGAGGTAAGTAACCCAAAAGCTCAAATCTTCCGGGCCGCACGGGCGGATCGTCAGCTTGTCGCCGTTTTGGGCAAGCTCCGCCAATCGGCCCATGACGACGCCTGAATAGCCTCCTTCATCGGACGGCAGCCAGCGAAACGCCTGCCCGCAGGTGCAGGATCTTTCCAGATGAAACGACTCGAGGTCCGAAAGGACGGCCGCCCCATCCCGAAACGTTGCTTGCATGATTTTCCCCCAAATCCAAATTCATGAAAAAACCGCCGAAAGCGTTGCTTTCGGCGGATCCAAACCATCGGAATCAGTTTGCCGCGGCTTCCTCGACCATATAGACGCTCACCTGGCGACGCGTCTTATCCTTGCGCTCAAAGCGCATGACGCCGTCGATCTTCGCATAAAGCGTGTCGTCCTTGCCGATACCGACGTTGCGGCCGGGATGGAAATGCGTCCCCCTCTGGCGAACGAGGATATTGCCCGCGAGCACGAACTGGCCGTCGGCACGCTTGGGCCCAAGGCGTTTGGATTCGCTGTCGCGCCCGTTGCGCGAACTGCCTACGCCCTTTTTATGTGCAAAAAGCTGTAGATTGATTTGAAACATGACTCACACCTCCCTCTGTGAAATCTTGAGGTTCCTGGGATAGCCGGCCTCTATCGAAAGAAGCCCCGCCAACATCGTTTCGAGTATCATATCCGCCTTCAGGCGCTGCTCGCAGGTCTGCTCAGCATTTAAGCCGCAGGAGAGCTCCTCTTCGCCGAGAGAGCACTTTGCCTCGATCCCGGCGATGTCCGTCAGCCCGTACGCCGCGCTCTGCGTGAGGGCGGAAACGGCGCTGCAGACGATATCGCGCCCGCTTTTAGCGTACCCCGAATGCCCGGATACATAAAAGCCGATGATCTTGCCGTCCGAGCGGACGATTTCGATCTTTGTCATGGCGGCTTAGCCGATGGAAACGATCTTAACCGTCGTGTAGGGCTGACGATGGCCCTGCTTCTTGCGGTAATTCTTCTTGGGCTTGTACTTGAAGACGATGACTTTATCGCCCTTGCCATGCCCGACGACTTCCGCCTTGGCGACGACGCCGTCAACGACGGGCTTGCCGACGGTTACCTTATCGCCATCCGAATAAAGCAATACTTCAAAAGAAACTTCAGCGCCCGCTTCGAGATCGAGCTTTTCGATCGTCAGCTCATCGCCGTTTGTTACCTTATACTGCTTTCCTCCGGTACGAATGATCGCATACATACCGATGCACCTCCTCTATCCAGTCTCGCCCGGGCGCGGTGGCGTTAAAAAACGCGCTTAAACCGCCGCGGAGCGGCTCACCCACGAATTATAGCACGGGGCATGGGTGCTGTCAACGCAAAAAGCATTAGGTATACGCCTTGATTTCGCCTTCCGAGTCCTTTAGTTCATCCGCACCAGAAAGCGGCGTTACCTCAAACTGCTCGATGTGCATCGATTTATCCGCCTGCACGTAGATGGTTCGCCCCTGCTGCTGCGGCAAGAGCGGCGATTGCTCGGTCGACTGATCGTCGATGAGCGCCGCGACGGCCGGATGTACCTTCACCAGATAGTTCGCGTGCGTCTGCTGCTCGAAGCAGCGGATCATATGGCGCCTGACCTTGAGAACCACCGTCTCGGTCGAGAGCACCTTGCCGTCACCCCGGCAATACGGGCAGGGCGACTGCAGCGTCGCGCTGATGCTGTGTCGCGCCTTCTTCCTCGTCATCTCCACGAGACCGAGCGCCGTAATGCCCAAGACGTTCGACTTCGTGCGATCCTTCTTAAGCTCGCTCCTCAGCGTTTCGAGCACGCATTCCTTATCGACGATCTCGTCCATATCGATAAAGTCGATCACGATGATGCCGCTGATGTCCCGAAGGCGTATTTGCCTGGCGATTTCCTTCGCGGCCTCACAGTTGGTCTGCGTGATCGTTTCCTGCAGGTTGTCCACACCGACGAATTTTCCGGTATTGACGTCGATGGTCGTGAGCGCCTCGGTCTGGTCGATGATGATATAGCCGCCGTTTTTCATCCAGACCTTGCGCTGGAGCGCCTTGTCGATCTTGGTCTCAAGATCGTACCGGTCAAAGAGCGACGGTTCCGGCGCCCCGTAATACTCAACCCGATCCTTCAGCGCCGGGGATATGATGCCCGCTACCACCTCCACGCGCTCGTAGAACTCGCGGTCGTTGATAACCAGGCGCTCCACGTCCTGCGTAAAGAGATCGCGTATCGTACGGAAGATGAGCGGCTCCTCCGCGTGCAGAAGGCGCGGCGCGCTCACGAGCCTGGCCTTTTCGCGGATGCGGTTCCAAAGCCTGACGAGGAAGTCAAGATCGACCGCGAACTCCTCTTCGCTCTTGCCGACGGCGGCCGTACGCACGATGACGCCCATGTTGTCGGGCTTGAGCTTGTCGAGCACGCTTTTAAGCCGCGCGCGCTCGGTCTCGTCCTCGATACGGCGCGATACGCCGACATAGTTCATAGAGGGCATGAGCACCAGCGTGCGCCCCGGCAGCGTGATGTGCGTTGTCACCCGCGCGCCCTTGGTGCCGACCGGCTCCTTAAGCACCTGCACCATGATGTCCTGGCCCTGGTGCACGATGTCCTTGATATTCTGCGGCGCGAACTTAATGCTCCCGCCGTTGTCCTCGAACTGGAACTCCTGGTGGTCTACCTGGATGTCGCCCGCGTATAAAAACGCGTTGCGCTCATGGCCGATGTCGACGAACGCCGCCTGCATGCCGGGCAGGACGTTTTGCACCCTTCCGATGTAGATGTTGCCAACCATGCGTTCTCTGCCCCTGCGCTCAACGTAGATCTCCGTCGGCGCCCCGTTCTCAACGAGTGCGACGCGCGTCTGATAGGGATTGATATCCACTACGATTTCCTTGCACACGTTATTCTTCTCCAATTGCATTTAGTATCGGGCAAACAGGCAATGTTCCCCCGCTTTGAGCATAGATCGCGTCCCGGTGGATGCGCGTCTGCGCGTTCGTTCCAAAAGACTCCGTCAGCGCGCTCATCAAAAGCTCCACGTTGAGGCTCCCCGAGGCGTTGAGTTGACCGACGACGGAAAGCTCCGCGGAATCCCCTTCGCAGCGAAGCACCTCCATAGAAAGGATCATCGGCCGAAGATCGACCTCTTTGTCGCCGCTTTTGGAGCGCTTTGTAACGGCGATGGGACCCGAAAGAAGCGCTTTTACCGCGCCCTCGAACGCGTCGCAGTCGACGGCTTGTGAAAAACGCAGCGTCACGCGATAGGACGCGTAAGCCATCATCGCGCTGAGCGTCTGCCTCGATTCGGGCGCTTCGAACGCCTCGAGCACGCGAACACCGGCGGGGAGCGCACCGTTGAGCAGCCGGGCGAATTCCTCCGGCGCCATCGGGCTGTCGAGGGAAATCTCCAGCCATTCCGCCTCGCTCGTCTGCCCGACCGCGAGAGCGGCGGCAAACGAGATCAACGGGTGCGGGTTGAATCCGTTCGAGTACGCGATGGGAAGCTTTGCCCGCCTTAGGGCGCGATGCAGCAGCCGCTGCAGATCAAGATGCGATACGTAACGCACCGCATCAGCCTTTTCATACCTTGCAATAATCCGCATACAATTCCCCAAAGCAGCCGTTGCAGCCGCTGCGGCAGTCCTTCGTCGTGGCCGCCTGCAGCGCGCGCGCATACTCCTGCTTTAAATATTTCTTTGTGACGAGCATGTCGATATGGTCGTACGGCAAAGGCTCGCTAAGATCGCGGCGGCGGTGCGCATAGACGTCCGGCGCTATGCCGCATTCTAGAAACGCCTCGTCCCACGCGGTTTTATTGAAGTGCTCGTCCCAGGCGTCAAAGCGGCAGCCTTTCCGGTACGCGCTTTGGAGCACCCTGGAAAGCGACCTGTCCCCGCGCGCGAACACCGCCTCGAGAACGCTCAGATCCGGCGCGTGATAGTTGAGCTCCGCGCCGCGGATTCCCTTAAAGAGCCCTCTCAGGTACCGTTGCTTCTCTACGATTTCCTCCCTGGTGTCCTGGGGCTCCCACTGGAAAGGCGTGAAGGGCTTGGGTACAAACGACGACACGCTGACGCTGACCCTGAGGCCTTTGGCGCGCTTGTCCTTCGGAACGGCGTAGTAAGCGGCACACACTTTTTTGGCGAGATCCGCGATGCCGTCGAGATCCTCCGTCGTTTCCGTCGGCAGGCCGATCATGAAATAGAGCTTGACCGCGCTCCAACCGGCATGAAACGCCTCGCTCACGCTGCGAAGGAGATCCTCCTCCGTGACGCCTTTGTTGATGACATCCCGAAGGCGCTGTGTGCCGGCCTCCGGCGCGAATGTCAAGCCGCTCTTTCGCACCGACTGCATGCGCTCCAAATCTTCTTTCAGGAACGCGTCGATCCGAAGCGACGGGAGCGAGATCGAAACCTTCTGCCCGCCCATCTCGTTGGAGATATCGGCAACCAGGCGGTGAATGTCCGAATAATCGCCGGAGCTGAGAGAGAAGAGGGATACTTCGTCATAGCCCGTGCAGGATACGAGTTCTCGCGCCTGGCGCATCAGCGTCTCCTCGCTGCGCTCCCTTACGGGGCGGTAGATGAAGCCCGCCTGGCAGAACCTGCAGCCGCGCGTGCAGCCGCGGAACAGCTCGATGGCCACGCGATCGTGCACGATGTTCAAAAAAGGCACGATCGGCTCGCCGATGTAGGCGGCGCTATCAAGATCCTTCACCACGCGCTTTTTTACGTTTAGCGGAGCCCGCTCTTCAAGCCGCCTGACGCACGCGAACCTCCCGTTTTCATCGTTCACCGGCTCGTAGAAGGACGGGATATACACGCCCTCGATTCTTGAAAGCTCGAGGAGCAGCTCCGATTTTTTCAGCCCCCGCTCCTTCGCTTTCAGGCAGATTTGGGCGACCTCTTCGGTCAGCTCCTCGCCGTCGCCGATGAGAACCGCGTCCATAAACGCGGCGATCGGCTCCGGATTGCAGGCACAGGGCCCGCCCGAGATCACGAGAGGCATGTCCTCCCCGCGCTCGCAAGCGAGCGCGGGAACGCCCGCGAGATCGAGCATCATGAGGATGTTCGTATAGCACATCTCATAGAGAAGCGAAAAACCGATCACGTCGCATGCGCGAAGCGAACGCCTGCTCTCGAGGGTAAAAAGCGGAATCTCGGCCGCGCGAAGCTCGCGCTCCATATCCGTCCAGGGCGCGAAGCAGCGCTCGCACGCTACGTCCTCCATCCTGTTGAGCACGTGATAAAGGATGCGCGACCCGAGATGCGACATGCCGATTTCATATACGTCGGGGAAGCACAGCGCGAATCTTAACTTAGCATCCGGCTTTACGACCGCGTTGAGTTCCCCGCCGGTATAGCGCGCAGGCTTCTCGACGCGGGAAAGCATTTGTTCGATATATTCCCGATTCAAAATATCCTCCAAAAACCCGCTTAAGCATCGGCCGAATTTGGTCTAAAAACATTCGGCGCTCGATGCTTAAACGCAGTTTCAGTTTACCATCAATTCATATCGCGGTCAAATGCTCTCAGGCCGGTTTACGCATTCTCAGGAGCATTTCGCCCACCGGAATCTCCTTGCCGTAGCGCGCGATTCCGTTCAAAAGCGTCCCCTCGTCCATCTGCCCGATCGCCAGGAGCGAATCGTCCACGACCAACAAGAGATTATACTTCCCCAGGGACAAAGATGCAAGAGCTTCTCCCGCGCGCGTCGAGGCGTGTATCGCCACATGTCTGAGGCCCAGCGTTTCCCCGCGCCGGAGCGTCCTTGCCCGGCGCACCATCGCATGAAGCTGCGCGCTCTGAGCAAATTTGAGCTCCCTTGCCGCCGCGAGGAGTAAAAACACCCCCATGATCGGTGCGGTAAGGTTGAAATTGCCCCCGGCGATCAAAATCGCCCCGAGCACGATCATGCCCGCGCCGCAGAGGATGCCCGCCCAGGCGCATAAAAGCGTCGCCGTGCGCGCGCGAAGGACGTTGCTTAACAGCACGCGGCAGATCCGACCGCCGTCGAGCGGCAGCGCGGGCAAAAGATTGATCGCCGCCAGCAATAGATTAAAATTGACGAACGGCTCCAGAGCCTCCTTCATGCGCGGAAACCAGCCGATCAGCGCGGCCGCCGCCGTCGCCACGACGAGGCTGAGCGTAGGCCCCGCCGCCGCCACCGCGATTTCGCTCGCGTTGGACTGCAGGGGGCCTCTCAGCCGCGCGACGAATCCGAACGGTTCAAGCTCGATTGCCGCGATCTCGTACCCCAAGCCGCGCGCGGCCATCGCGTGGCTCATCTCGTGCAGGGACAACGAAAACAAGGCGGTGAGCATCGGGCCCATCGCTCCTGCCATGATTCCAACGGGAACGGCAATGAGGAAAAGTATGCTGCAGCGGATCTGCGTCGCGCCGACGCTGAAGAGTCTCACGGCCTATTCTCCGTCGATCTCAAAGTAATCGCCGGGGTTTTGCGGCCTGCCCTGCTTGAGCACGCTGATGGTCAGCGTTCCCTGCTCCGAGAGCGTTCCGAGCGTATCGAGCTTTTTGACGGGCTGCCCATCCTCGACGAAGACTTCCTCAAATCCGTAATAATACAGTTCCATGTCCCCGGACTGTTTGACGCAGACATAGGTTCCAAGCGACGCATCCTCGCCGACCGCGATCACGGTGCCGGCGTCCGCAGCGATCACGTCCTCACCCTGTTTGCCTTCCAGCACCGCCTTGCGCCCATCGTCGACCAGATAGGATTTGGAGGCCGCGATAGGCTCCGCCATCGTCCGGCCGGCGCCGAATACGCTGAGTATCCCGTCAAGCTCCACGAATTGGAGCTTGCCGAGCATTTCGTCAAAATCGACCTCATCCGTCACGGCTGCGCTGACGCTCTGCACCGCGCTGTTGGTCAGCGGGCTGTCGATCCACTTAAACACCAGCACCAGCGCGCATGCGGCCGCGCAGATGCCGAGCTTAATGAGCATGGACATACCCGGCGAGCCCGCACGCCGGGCGTCGCCGCGGTGATAGCTTCGCGGGCGGCGGTGCGGCGGCCTTGCCGGATGCGTATACTTCTTTACGGGTTCGCGCTTTTGCTTTAGCGGCGGCGGCCCGCTGATCGTTTCAAACGGGGTTGTATTGAGCCGATCCATGCCGACCCCTCCCTCTTTACGCGTTATTGCACTATAACACTATATGAAGGGAGGGCGGCGATCATACGCTATCTTCGCACTTGTCTTCGCATCCAGACGTTGAGCACAAGGCCGACCGCGATCATGTTCGTGAGCAGGTTCGAACCCCCGTAGCTGATGAACGGCAGCGGAATGCCCGTCACGGGCATGATCCCGACATTCATGCCGATATTCTCGAACACATGCGCGAGCAGCATCCCCATCGCGCCGATGACGATGCAGGTTCCGAAATGATCCTTCGCGCGGATGGCGACATAGAGCCACCGGAAGATCAGCAGGAAGTAAAGCGCGATCAGTATCGTTCCGCCGATGAAGCCGACCGCCTCGACGATGCCGGCGAATATAAAGTCCGTGTGGCGCTCGGGCACGTATTTGAGCTGCGCGAGCGTACCGTCGGTAAAGAAGCCCTTGCCGTACACCTGGCCCGAGCCGATGGAGATCTTCGCCTGGCTGACGTTGTACCCCTTGCCGGAGAGATCCTTGCTTGGATCCAGAAAAACATCGATGCGGCCGCGCTGATCCGCGTTCATCACATAGTGATAGGCAAGCGGAAGCGCGGCACCCAGGAATATGACCGCGCCGACGATATAATGCCAGCCGATCCTGCCGATGAAGAGCAGGCAGATGAGCACCATGATGAATACGAACGCCGTACCCCAGTCCGGCTGCAGGGCGACAAGCAGCGTCGGCACCGCGCAGATGCCCGCCACCTTTACGATGTCGGCAAATCGCTTGAGGCCGCCTTCGCGGTCCATTGTTTCGGACACAATCTTGGATAGATAGATGATGAGCGTGATCTTGCATAGCTCCGCGGGCTGAAAGGCGCGGCTTCCGATGTTGAACCACCCGGCGACGCCGCGCGTGGATTCGCCCACGAGCAGCAGTACGACGAGCAAGAACAAATTCGCCGCATAGACGTATTTGATGAACGGCTTAAACGTCTGATAATCCACCACGAGCACGATGAGCATCGCGGCGAGGCCTACGATAAAATTGACGATCTGGCGGCTGACGTATTCAAGGTTCAGCTTTCCAAGGTAATCGCCGATGGTCTTCTCAGTACCCTCGAACGGCGACGCCATGATGCTCGCGATGCTTATAAGCCCAAAACCTACAAGCGCGAGCACCAACAGAATCGTAATCCAATCCAGATTATGCTTCAATAGCCTTTTGTCCGTAACGCCCATGTTATTCTCCGTCCGACAGGTCGAATAGATCCTGAACCTGCTCGTAAACGGCCACGTATTTATCCATCGTGTCCTGCCGGACGATGGGGATGTTCAAAACCGTGGTCTTCGCCACGGACTCGCCGCGCATGAGCGCGTCCATCATCAAGGTGCACTGGGCGGCGGATTCATAATGCGGCTCCAAAACGAGGCCGTACACGTCGTTCGCTTTCATCAATTCGATGTTCGTCTTGTTGATTCCCGTACCGAACATCGTGATCAGGATCTGTGCAAGCAGCGCCTCCGGGATCGGTGTGGTTGAGGGCGCAACGGAGACGGACGGAGTTCCGGCGGACGACGGCGTAGGCGTAGGTTTAACGGTCGCTTTGGGCGACGGCGTCGCGGATGCGCCTTTAAACAGGGACTGCGCCTTGGAGCGCGCCTTTACCGCCACGGAGGTCGACGTATCGTCCACGCAGAACATTCCCTTGATATCCCGATTCTCTAGGATAAACGCCGCAAGCTCATCCACCGCGGCCTGCTCCTCTTGAGAGGTTCGAGTGAACGCCACGGAGGTGTACTGCGGATAGTAGGCTAAGAGCGCCTTGGAAAACCCCTCGTTCGCATCGGCCGTTTCGAAACCGTACACGAGGATGCGACCGGTCTTGAGCTTGCGCTCGGACATGCGCTCCGCGATTCCCCGGGCCATCTCCTCGAGATAAGCCGTCGAATCCGCGACGACGTTGATGTTTACACCTTCGACTGCGCAGGCGTAGTAGGAGACCGCGACGATCTTCCCGCTTTGCACCGCCTGCCCGATCGCCTCGGCGCCCTTCGAAAGCGGATCGTAGAACAAGAGCGCCGTGCATCCCGCATCGCTCGCCTGCTTGTACGCGTCCGCCGCGCCCGCCGACCCCTGATACCGGAATACCCGGGCCGCATATCCAAGGTTCTCCGCCGTTCTAAGGAAACCGTGCATCTGCATGTAGGTGCTCAGCTTCCCGTCGTCTTCAACGATCATGCCCAAAAGCCCGGCGGACGGATCGAGGCTCAGCCCGGTTCCCGGCGTGGCCGCAGGTTCCTCCGAGGAAGACGGGCCCTTAGAAGGCGAGGCCCCGCATCCGAACGAGAAGGCGAGCATCAAGCACACGCATAGGATCCCTATTCTTTTTAACATGGCCGACTCCTTCTCCCGCGCCCTGGGCGCAAAGCTATCAATTGAAACAAGGATTTCCCCATTTCGGATTTTTGTACTATTTTACAGGAAAATCCCCCGGCTGTCATGTGAACAAGTTGAAACAATCCATGTCGGACGAGATCCCGGCGCGCGGTTTTTGGGCGGACGCGCGGATCTGGCCGCCCGCGGCGCGCGCAAAATTCTACGCGCATCAGATCCGGTACCTTGGATCGCGCTGCGGCATCGCTTGGAGCTGTTCGCGCTTTTGCTCGTATCCGGGCTTGCCAAGGAGCGCGTAGGCCGCCTGCTTGCCCTCCTCAACGCCGGGTTGATCGAACGCGTCGACGTTCAAAAGCTCTCCGGCGAACGCGGTCTGCATCTCAAGGAGATAGAGAAACTGCCCCACCGTGAACGCGTTGACCTCCGGAAGCACAATGCGCATGTTGATGTGCCCGCTGCGCAAAAGCGCGTACTCCGTCGCGGCCTGCTCGGTCTGAATCAATTCATTGAGCGTATGCCCGCAAAGGAACGAGATATCCTTGATATGCTCGTAGCCGTGCGGAATCTCGACCTCGTCGCGGTAGCGATCCACCCCGAGGAACGTAATTACCTTATCAAACGGACCTTCCGTATAAAGCTGAACCTGCGAGTGCTGATCCGTCACGCCGAGCGCCTTCACCGGCGTCTGCCCGCGGTGTACAACCCGGCCGTCGAGGTCGTATTTCTTGCCGAGCGATTCCGCCCAGAGCTGGGCGTACCAGTCCGCGACGTATTTGAGCGAATCCGCGTACGGCATCATCACGCTGATGTTGTGGCCGGACTCCATGGCGATCACCTGCAGCGCCGCCATCATATACGCGGGGTTCTTCCTTACGTCCTTCTCGCCGCAGATCTCCTCCATATACGCCGCGCCCGCGAGCAGCTCCTCGATATCGATCCCGCATATTGCCGCGCAGAGAAGCCCGACGGGGCAAAGCTCGCTGAAGCGGCCGCCCACGCCGTCGGGAACGAAGAAGGTCTTCATGCCCGCTTCCCGCGCGATGGGGATGAGGTTCCCCTTGTTCGCATCGGTCGTCACGATCACATGATCGGCGTACTCTTCCCCGAGCGCCTCCTTCAAAAGCTTTATGACGATCAAAAACTGCGCCATCGTTTCCGATGTGCTGCCGGATTTGCTGATGACATTGAACATCGTGCGCTTCACGTCGATCACGTCGAGCAAGGACGCCATGCGCTCGGGATCGACGTTGTCCTCGATATACAGCCGCGGGCCGCCCCGCTCCTCCCTCGGGAGTTCGTTGTACCTTAGATGGCGCAGCGCCTGATGCACCGCGAGCGGGCCGAGCGCGCTTCCGCCGATGCCGAGCACCACGAAGGCGTCGAACCGTTCGCGCACGCTTTTTGCGCTCTCTAAGATTTCTTCCACGACAGCGCCCTGCCCTTTGGGCAGCTCACGCCACTTCATGGATCCGCGCTTTTGCTCCATTCGCTCCGCCGCGGCGGCAAACTCGCCCATGCGCTCCTTGATCTGTTCGCGGCGGATGCCCCGTTCGCCCAAATGCTCCGCCATCATATTATTATAGTCGATCCTGACGCGCATCGAACGCATCCATTCACTCTCGCGATATCGGCTCATGAGGCATCCTCCTAATGAATAGAATTAGTATTAAGATAAAGGGATCGAACCCGTGCGGTTCAGGAAGCCCAGAAGCACGCATCGCGGCACTCGCCGCAGTCCTTTTATGCTCGCCGTGCTTTGGGCTTAAGTCTATTATAATGCGGACGCGCCGCGCAGACAATCGTTTCGCCGCGTCCCTTTCCGGGAGGAACGGTATGAAAACACCCCGGGCAAAGCGAATTTTGTCGATACTCGCCGCGGTTCTGGCGCTGATTGCGCTCGCGCTGATCGTGTTCCACGAGCCCGTGCTTGAAACGGTGACCGGCCCGCATATGGGCACCATACAGATCATCGTTGTGGACGGGTTCTCCGATCTCCCGCTCGAAGGAGCGTCCGTGGTGATTCCCGAGCTCGACCAGACGTTCGCCACAAACGCCGAAGGGAAAACGCCCATGATCGACATCCCCATTCTGCAGGATGAGCATTACAACACGATACTCTCCCAGCCCTGGGGACGCATCACGGTGCTTGTTTACTCGGAGGGATACCTCCCTCACGCGCTGTTTTATGTGATGATCTGGGAAAATCAGACGCGACTCGGCCCCACGATCTACATGTTCCCCGAGGGCTCGTCCTATGAGAACCAGCCGTTTATCGTCGTGGAAGCTCCGCACCGGCTGTGGGCATCGGAGCTGATCGAAAAATACCGTCCGCAATGAGCGTCAATCGTCGCAAAGCGCGTTCTGCACGCGTTCGAAACAGCGCGCGAGTTCGTCTAGATCGCAGTATAGGTCGCTGTAGACCTCTACGAGCACGGGGCCGGAATATCCCATGCGCGTCAGCTCACATTTGAGCCGGTCCATGTTGAATTCCCCCTGGCAGGGCATCATAAGGCGCAGTTTTCGCCCGTCGCGGCAATAGTCGCACAGGTGTACGTTCAAAAGCGCGTCTCCCATCCATTTCAGATAGGAAAACGGGGAATAACCGCTGCGGGCGGCCTGCTTGATATCGAGCGTGAATTTGAGATTGTCATGCTTTGCGGCGTCCCTGATGCGCACGGCAAAAGAGGGCGTCTGAAACAAACACCAGCTCACGTTCTCCCAGGCGAGCGCTACGCCGTATGCGGCGGCCATATCGCAAAGGTCGTGCGTGATCGGTCCGACGCGCTCCATCTGCACGTTTTTCACCGTGCCCCGCATGGTCGCGGGGCCATGGAATACGTACATCCCGGCGTTGAGCCTCTTTGCCGCGCTAAGCACGGCCTCAAAGCACTTCAGCGCATCCTTGCGCTGCCGGTCGTGCAGCGAAAAGAGCTGGGGCTCGAACTGCGTGCCCATCGCATGAACCGACCAAACCTTCAACGAGCGCTGCTCTATCCTTTCCGCAAGCTGCTCCACAAACGCGGGGGCATATTCGCTCGGGGTATTTAAAAACACCTCGACGGTATCGCAGCCCATCCGAGCGATCGCGGCAGGCGTTTCCTCGATCTGCATCCTTGCAAAAAAGCTCGCGGTAGATATCCCGGCCTTCATCTTCTCACCTCATATCAACGACTATACCATTCGAAGACCTTTAAAAAAAGCGTTATTATGCTATAATACGCTTATGATTGCAAATTTGAGCGCCAAACCTGCGCGCAAAGCGAAAAAAACAAAAAAAGCGCTTCGGTTTCGGGATTTTTTATTTTGCCTTGCGCTCGTCGGTCTGGGCATCGCTTTGCCGCGCCTCGCCGCGCTTTCGCCCGAGACCGTGGAGTCCCTCTTTTCGAACGGACTATACCCTGCAGTCAGCTCCGCCCTCGGCACGGTGACGGGGCTGTTGCCGTTTTCCCTCGCCGAGATACTGCTCGTCGGCGGGGCGCTTGTGCTGCTGCTTCTCGTACTGCAAAAGCTTTGGCAGCTTTTAAAAAAGCGGCTGTCCTTCCAAAAGCTTTTATGCTTCCTGGTCGCCCTTCTGATCGTCTTCGGCGTGCTGCTCAACGCGTTCTATTTTGAATGGGGCTTTAACTATGCGCGGCCGAAGCTCGCCCAGCTGATGAACCTCACGATCAAAGAACGTTCGGCCGAAGAGCTCAACGAGCTGTGCGAATCGCTCCGAGCAAAGGCGATTTTGCTCCGCGGGCAGGTTTCGGAGGATAAGGACGGCGTCTTTACCCTGGAAGGAGGGTATCTCGAGGAGTTCAAGAAAATCCCCGCCGCCTATGTAAAGCTTGGGAGCACCAACCCGCTGTTCGCTCGCGGCGTGCCCGTCGCAAAGGGCGTGTTCTTCTCCGAATCGCTCTCCAAGGCCGGCATATCGGGCATCTATATCCCCTTCACCGCCGAGGCGAACGTCAACGTCGACCAGCCGCCCCTGCTGGTGCTGTCGTCCGCCGCGCATGAAAGCGCGCATTTTTGCGGGATTGCCCGGGAGGACGAAGCCAACTTCGTCGCATACCTCGCCTGCTCCGCCTCAAGCGATCCTTCCGTCGCCTATTCGGGCACGATGCTCGCGCTTATCAACTGCTCCAACGCGCTCTGCGACGCCGATCCCGGGCTCTATGGCGCGCTGCGCGAACGCTACAGCGACGCGATGGAGCGCGATCTCGCCGACTACCGCGCATACTGGGACGCGTTCGAGGGGCCAGTCAAGGAAACCATGAACAAGGTCAACGACAATTACCTCAAATACAACCTCCAGGAAAGCGGCGTAAAAAGCTACGGCGAGATGGTCGATTTGATGCTTGCGTATTATTTCGGCTGAACGAACGGCTCGACCCTGATGCTCCCTTTTGAATAATACAGATCGATCTGCCCGTATTCCGCGGTGGAATATTCCTTCGCACCGGCGTTCTGCGCGCCGTCCGCCGCATCCCCGGCGTAGATGCGCATGGGCTGCGAAAGCTCTTTCGCGTTTCTCGAGATGCCCACCTGCGCGGCCTTCGTCTTCCCGCCCACGCTGAATACCCATCCCCTATGTTCGAGCGTCAAATCCTGTGCGTAAAAAACGCGGGTGCTTTCGTCGATTTCGATGCTCGAACCGGGCGAAAAGCGCCTGCATGCGAGCCCGCCCCGTCCGAGCGCTTCAAAAAGCACGGGATCTTTGATGATAATCAGCGTCGTCTCCACCTGAACGGTGCGGGATAATTCCAGCACGACCTCCGCGTCGCTCTCCGATGCGACGACCGCTATATCGAGGCGATCCCGGCCGTTCGCGGCCAGATAGTCCGATATTGTTCTCGCGCTGTCCCCGGCCGCGAGCAAAAGCCAGCGGTTCCCGCAATGGGCGCAAACGGGCGCGGCCTTTTCCCGCGCCAGCACCGTGATGCGAAGCTCGGGCGCAAAAGCGCGCGGCAGAATCGCGCTCGCGAGGAACATAAATCCCAGCACGCCTGCGAGCAGCCGCCTCTTCGGCGCATCGAGCAGGCAGAATTTTGAGGCGCTAAAAAGCAGTGCGTAAAACAGCGCTCCCGCGAAAATCCCCGGCAACGCGATCGTGGCGACGGCGCCCGGAATCTCGGCGAAAAGCCGGATGACCGCGCGCATCCCGTCCACAAGCAACGACGCGCCCGCCGCGACCGGCGAGGCCGCCGCCATGGAAACATATCCTATAAGCACGGCGCCGAGCGCGACGAACAGCACGATCGACGCGACCGGCACGACGATGAGATTTGCAAAAATCCCGATCAACGCGATCCGATGAAACTGCAGCAGACCGATCGGCAGCGTGCCGAGCGCCGCGCTCAGCGATACGGAGAAGTTCTGCCTCAGCGGCAGGTATAGGGGCGAAAACAGCTTCATCAGAGGTTCATACAGCATGAGCATCGCGGCGACCGCGGCGAACGAAAGCTGAAATCCCGCCGAAAACAGCTCGAACGGATTGGCGCACAGGATGATCAGCCCCGCCGCCGCGAGCGAGGTCGGCAAGTCGTTGCGCCTGCCGAGGGCCGAGGCGATCAGGAAGTTCATCGCCATGACGGACGCGCGCACGATGGATGCCGCAAACCCCGTCACCATGCAATACACCAACAAAAACGCGCCGATGATCAAAAGCCGCCACAATGCCTTGGTTCGCCGGAGCAAAAAGGCGAGTCCGACCGCGAATATCGAGATATTCAGCCCCGATACGGCCAAGAGGTGCGCCGTCCCCGTATCGCGGAACGCCGCAATATCGGCGTCGGAAATGCCGTCCGTATCGCCGAGCAATATACCCTCGATCAATCCATAATTGGAAGGAAACAGCGCCCTGATGTTCTTTGCCAGACTTTGCTTTAAGGCAAGGCTCATGCCATAGACATCGGCGCCCTCGGCCGGTACGCGCAACACCTCTCCCGACGACGCAGCAGTCGCGACGATTCCCTGCTGAAGGTAATACAGCCGAAGATCCAGTTCCCCCTGGTTGCGCGCGCCCCGAGGTTCACTCAGTCGCGCCTTGACGGCGATCCTGTCGCCATAGCCGGGATCGCCGCCCATACCGAACGCATACAGCCTGATATTCCCTTTTATCGGTACGTCGTCGACCCGAACCGACCGAAGCGTCAGGCCCCAGCCGTTTACAACGCCCTCGGGCGTCGCAGCGATCGTACCCGATAGCTCGTGCTCCCCCTCCGGGATCGTATCCGGAAGCACAAGGACTCCCCGAAGGCATCCCAAGATCAGCAGGGAAAGCGCGAGCAGCGCGCCCGCGCGCCTTTTCCATACGGCAAGGGCGATGAGCGCGGCAGCCGCGCCGAGAGCATAGAACATCCAGGCGGCGTTAAGGCGTACGCTAAGGAAAATCCCCGTCCCAAACGCGAGCGCGGCAACGACGACCGGCCTGAAATTGGCCGGTCTCCCCCACCCCGACGAAAACGACCCGACAGCACCCATACCATTCTCCTATTATTTGGATGCTATCGGATCGTACGAAACTTGTCAATCTTTGAGTTATTGGATCAGTATCCGAGCTTGAGCGCCCTTTTCAGGATCTTTCCCGCGATCGGAGCCGCGACATTGCCGCCGCTGCCCGCTTTTTCCAAAACCACCGTGATGGCAAGCGGATGATCGTCGTCGAGCACAAATCCCGTGAACCACGCGTGCGTCTTTACGCTTTTGTCGCCGGAGATTTCGGCTGTTCCGGTTTTGCCGCCCACGGTGTATCCCGAGATCCCAGCCTTCGTGCCGGTGCCCTTTTTTACAACGCCGACCATATAATCCTGCACGATCTGCGCCTCGTACGCCTTGAGCGGGTTGGAGTGCTGTTTGACCGCGAGCGTCTTTGTCGCGAGGTTGCCCGTCGAAATCACCATGCGCAGAAGCTTCGGCTCCATCATCACGCCGTCGTTGGCGATGGCGGAGGTGATCATGCACAGGTTCAGCGGCGTTAAAAGATCCTTATACTGCCCGACGCCGCTCCACGCGAGGTCGAGATCCGTATCCGCCTCCTCAAAATAGCTCGCGTAGGTGACCATATCCTCGAACAGGAACTCTTCGCCGACGCCGAGTTCGCGCGCCACACGCTTGAGCCGGGAAGCGCCGACCTCCATCGCTACCCGTGCGAACGTGGTGTTGCAGGATTTTTCAAACGCTTCAAGAAGCGTAAGTTCCCCATGATACTCGCTCTGATAGTCCCTGACGACGCTGTATTTTTCGACGATCCCGGGCGTCGCGCCCACGTCGGTCATATCGCCTTCGGGCGATGCCGTCGGCGTGGTCTCCGGCGTCGGCGTCGCGTTCGCGGCGGCTTCCCGGGCCGCCTGATCCTCCTGTGCCGTGATCTTCACATCCGGGAGATACTCGCCCGTCTTGCTGTCAAATACCAGCGGGCCGCCGCACTCGAAGGTCCTCGTCTGGATATCGGGAATGTATCTGAGCGCCGCGATCAAAGTAACGATTTTAAACGTCGATCCGGGCGTATAGCGGCCCATGGTCACGCGGTTGACCATGGCGCTGTCCGCAAAATCGGTATCGCCGTCGAGATAGCTTTTCATCTCCTTCGGGTCGAATGTGGGCTGGCTGACCGATGCGAGGATCTCCCCCGTCTTGTAATTCATCACCACGATCGCGCCCCGATAGTCGTCCATGACGTCGTACGCGTAATCGCAAAGCTGCGCGTCAACCGTGAGCGCGACGCTCGAACCGTAGCGCTGTTCACCGCTGAACGCCTGCGCCAGCCGCTCGAAGACGTTTTGGTCAAAGCCCAGAAGATAATTGGCGTAAAAGGTTTCCGCGCCGAAGGTCTGACCGTAATTGTCCCCCACGACATGGCTCGTCGCGCGGCGCACCGACCGATCGCTCGCGTAAACGCGATTCCCGTCGTCATCCGTTTGTGCGAGCACGATGCCGTTGCGGTCCATGATGCGCCCGGCGTAAACGCTGCCCTTTTGCGCTTGAATGCGGGAATTATAGGGGTTGACAAACCACCGCGTGCCGTACGCGGAAATCGCGGAAATCAGGTATACCGCGAGCAGGGCGAAAAGCACGCAGAACAGTATGAGCATTTTGCGAATGTGACGTTTGGTGCTCATTCCGCCACCTCTTTTACCGCTTTATGCATCGCTTCGCCGCCGAGTATCGCCACTCCCTGCAGTATGCCCAGCAGCATCATGCTCGCGATGAGAGAGCTGCCTCCGTAGCTCACCAGCGGCATGGTGATGCCGGTGAGCGGGATGAGCTTTGTTACCCCGGCGATGATGATAAAGCTCTGCAAAGCAAAGAGCATCGTCGCGCCGAAGGCCACCAGCATCGTAAAACGATCCGGCGCGTTGAGCGCGATGACGACGCCGCGTACCATTAATATCGCGTAAGTGAGGATGACGCAGAGGCCGACGATGATGCCGAATTCCTCGCAGATCACCGCGAAGATATAGTCGGTATGATAGGCCGGTATGAGCTTTGGCGAGCCTAGCGCCAAGCCGGAGCCCCAAAGCCCGCCGGACGCGATCGCCATGAGCCCCTGCGCGATCTGGTAGCCGCTCGACGAGTACGCCGCCCAGGGGTTTCTCCAGATCGCGACGCGCACGCGCACATGATCGAAGATGAAATAGCTGCCGACCGCCCCGACCGCGCCCATGAGCAGCCCGGCGGCCGTCATGCGCTTATTCCCTGTCGCGACGAAGTATACGATCAGCGACACGCCCGCGATCAGCACCGCCGCGCCCAGATCCCTTTCGAGCATCAGCAAACCCACGCAGGCAAACACATATAGAAGGATCGGCCACATCTTCCGCTTGTCGGGCTCCGCGAGGCGGTGCGCGAGCACGAACACCAGCGCCACCTTTGAAAGCTCCGACGGCTGAAAGGAGAATCCGCCGATATCGAGCCAGTTCTTGGCTCCGTATTGCTCCTGCCCCAAAACCAGCACCAGCATCAATATGCCGATGCCGCCGATGAGCATCAGCCAGTTGGCCTTACGGAAGAAACCCGGCGCGCGCATGAGCGCGACGCAAACGATCATCGCGACGATACCGACTCCGAACAGCAAAAGCTGCTTTTCCGCGATATCCGCGCCGATCCGGTACTGCACGATGAATCCAAACGATGTAAGGAAGTTCGCGAGCACCAGCAGCAGCCGGTCGAAATTGCGGAACAGCGCGGAGAATACCGCGTATTGGATCAGAATCAAGCCCGTGAGTATGCCGCCGAATATGGCGGCGGCGGGATCGAGCGCGCCGTCCCGAAACGCAAGGAGCGAGAACGCCGAAAGTTCGAAGAGTATCACCAGCAGGAACAAGCCCGCGAAGCCGATCTTTTTAAGCTTGTTCATCTTTGTCCTCCGAGGCGAGCAGATAGAGATAGAATTCCATCTCGCCCATGCCGATACGATCGCCGTCAAAAAGCTGCTCGTCTTTCTTGTCCATGCGGACGCCGTTCAGGATCACGCCGTTCTTGCTGCCGTAATCGGCGAGATACACCTTGCCCTTGCGCTCATAAATCGCCGCGTGCACCGGCGCAAGCCCCGCCGCGTCGATCCAGATATCGCAGCGGCGCGCCTTCCCGATCGTCGTTTCCCGCCTTAGCGCAAAGCGCTCCCCGCGGATGTCCTCGGGGGCGTGTACTTCAAGATATCCGGGCGACGCGCTCCTGAGCTGCCGCCTGAAGCGCTGCAGCGCCCGAAATTCCGAGACGGAGCGCGTCACCAGTTGCAGCACGATCAGCAGCACCAGCACCAAGAACACATATCGCATCGACAATGCTGCGATTTCATATGCCGTAGCGTTCAAATCAGTTAACCTCGTTCACCCATGCAAAAAGCAGCGCCACGATGCGCCGCCGCATGAACTCATAGCAATAATATACCATAGATTCTACCCAAGAGTATGGCGCGAATTTAAATTCTGCCTGCAATTCCTGTCGATTTTCCTGCTTTTTGCAACAAATCGAAGGTTAGACCCGCGATTCGGCCTTGTGACCGAGGCGCGCGGCGTATCGCATCGAAATGCATTTTTTTTGGAAAAACTCGAGTTGAGGTAGTGACAGTGCCGGGATGGTATGGTATAATTCTTAACTGTCGGTATCGCATATCGCTTTACCCGATGCCAATGTAGCTCAGTTGGTAGAGCAGCGCATTCGTAATGCGCAGGTCTGGGGTTCGAGTCCCCACATTGGCTCCATTTTTTTGCTCGGGGCGTAGCGCAGCTTGGTAGCGCGTTTGGTTCGGGACCAAAAGGTCGCAGGTTCAAATCCTGTCGCCCCGACCATGCTGAATCAGGGGTCGAGATTTGGAACAAAAAAGTTGGACGTTCCAAATGCGACCCTTTTGATATGTCAGAAACGCCTGAACACAAGCGCTTTTTGCAGCTTGCCTCTTTCACACATAAACTGGGACTCTGAAGGATTTACCCTGCATCTATTCTGTCAACGTTAAACAAACATCAAAAGAGGTCGATTGCTGTTGATCGACTTCTTTATGTTATATATAGATAAGAAACAGTTTTTGATTACCGCCAACGCCGAAAAAACCCGGTGGACAGCAAATGATACCATTATGCCTGTAAACCGCGATATCGCTTCGTACAATAAGGACACAAAGTAGTTACTTCAAAACCGATAAAAACACTCGGTTTATTCGGTACTCCAAGTGATTTTTCTGAAATTATCGAAAAGGTATTGAAAAATATGCGATTGATACCTCCATGTAAAGCTTGTATAATAACACCTGAAAGAATGCGGGTTATCCTGCAGCCTTTGGGCATTTTAGACATATGAAATAACGTCGTTCGATTCGACGTTATTTTATATATTCGATGGACCGCGGCGGCACCGAGCCAATTTTTGTTTTGCGCCTTCATCCAAATAATGATTGAACAGGAGAAACGGCGCTCGCATACTACGGAATTTATAACCTTCGCACGCTCTTCCATGCTCCCTCCCCGGTAGTCGAAGAAGCTCGGAGGGTAGGATCGACTATTTGGGTCCGGACATGGACGTTATGGAAACGAACCGTTGTTCCAGGGTTTATGACGACATCATCCGGCCCGGGGTGCTCGGGAGTTTTTGCAGGAAATTTTGGATTGTAAGGGAGCAGATATGCCAAACAAAACAATCACCATGAAATCAAAGCGTGGATTACAAATGCAGTTGATCGGCCCCTTCGGCGCGCTGATACTGGCGTTGCTGCTGGGTGCGGCGTTGATCCAGCTCACCGGGCACGACAGCGGGGCCGCCTATTCGGCCATGCTGCAGGGCGCGTTCGGCAGCAAATCCGCCATCGGTGAAACCATCATTAAAATGATCCCGCTGATCTTTACCGGGCTGAGTTTCGCTCTGGCGAACCGGTGCGGATTGATTAACATCGGCGCAGAAGGCCAGCTTTACGTCGGCGGCCTCTGCGCCGTGGCGGTGGCGCTGTACGTACCCGGATTGCCAATCTACCTGCATCTGCCGCTGGCGATTATCGCCGGGTTTATCGGCGGGGGAATCTGGGGAATGATTGCCGGAATTTTAAAGGTGCGGTTCGGCGCCAATGAAATGATTACCACCATCATGCTTAACTACGTCGGCAATTACTTAATCAATTACATGGTATCTATTGTCATGATCGATCCGGTGGACAATTTACAGCAGACGGCCAGAATGCCCGCGACTGCCCAGCTGCCCATCTTGATCGGAGGTACGCGTGTGCATCTGGGCATTATCATTGCGCTCGTGTGCATTTTTGTCTATTACGTCTTTCTCTGGAAGATGCGCAGCGGGTATGAGACCCGCGTCGTGGGATTAAACGCCGAAGCTGCGCGCTATGCGGGCATCAACGACAAGAAAAAGACCGTGCTCGCCATGTTTATGGCCGGCGGCTTTGCGGGGCTTGCCGGCATGTCGGAAATTTTGGGTGTGCAGATACGCATGTACCAAAACTTTTCACCGGGCTATGGTTTTGACGGCATTGCGGTGGCGCTCTTGGGGGCGAATACACCCATCGGCATTCTTCTTTCGTCGCTGCTGTTCGGCGCGCTTCGGGCCGGATCCAATCTCATGCAGATGACCGCACAGGTACCCGCGGCAATGATTTATATCATCCAGTCAATGGTGATTATGTTTGTGGTAGGCAGCCAGTTTATCCCGCAGCTGCAAAAGAGAATGAAGATCAGGCACGAAGCCAAAGGAGATCAATAATATGGATTTTATCACCAGCTTTTTAGCTGCGGACATCCGCATGGCAGTACCCATATTTATTGCTGCGCTCGGCCTGGTGTACAGCGAGTGCGCCGGCGTGGTGAACATCGGCGCGGAAGGCATCATGCTCATCGGCGCCTTGGCGGGATTTGTCGGTTCCTGGCTTACGGGAAGTCCCTGGATCGCACTGCTCATAGCGATGGCTGCCGGCGCTTTGGTTGGCGCGTTCTTCGCCTTTATGGTGGTATCGGTGCGAGCGAATCAAACGGTTGTCGGCGTTGGCCTGAATATCTTCGGCAGCGGTATTACCGTTACCCTCAACCGCCTGATATTCGGTATGAACATGCAGCAACCCAGGGTGAATTCCTTTTCCAATCTTCAGATTCCGGTTCTTTCGGATATCCCGGTGGTAGGCGATATCTTCTTTAAACACAACATCCTGGTGTACATCATGGTGGCGGCGCTCATCCTCGCGAACTATGTGCTCTTTAAGACCAGGCTGGGCCTGAAGATCCGCGCCGTGGGCGAACAGCCCAAGGCCTGCGATACGCTGGGCATCAACGTGTACCGGATCCGCTACGGCACCATCTTATACAGCACCATGATGTGCGCTCTGGCCGGCGCGTACATGTCGCTGGCGCAGCTGAGCCTGTTCATCGAGGGTATGGTCTCCGGCCGCGGGTTTATCGCGCTTGCGGCGGTGGTGTTCGGCAAGTGGAAACCCGCGGGCGTGCTGCTTGCCGCATTGGTGTTCGGCGCCGGCGAAGCTCTGCAGATCAAGCTCCAGACGCTGCAGACGGGCATTCCCTATCAGTTTGCGCAAATGGTGCCGTATCTGCTGACCATCTTTGCCCTAGTGGGAGTCGTTGGAAAGTCTACAGCGCCTTTGGCCAGCGGCCAGCCTTATATCAAGGAATAATCCGAAACCGGAACCCACCGGATAACGGCCTCGGACGCGCGCAGATTCTCACCGCGGCACGGCGGAATCCCTGCCGTTGCGCATTGCACATTCTTCGCGCTATCCTGATTCGCGGGCTTTTAGTCTTGGCCGTCTCACGCACGCGTTTCAGAGATGAATGTCGGGAACGTATTGAATCCATAAAATCAAAAATGACGGGGTTAATGATATGACGAACTTATTGGAGATGAAAAAAGTTTGCAAGTATTTTGCGGGCGTGAGGGCGAACTACAACGTGGACTTTTGCGTAAAGGAAGGCGAGGTTCACGCGCTGCTCGGTGAAAACGGAGCGGGCAAAAGTACGTTGATGAACGTGCTTTACGGGCTTTATGAGCCTACCTCGGGAGAAATCCATATCGACGGGAAAAAGCAGTGCATCAATTGCCCCGGCCATGCAATCGAGCTTGGCGTGGGCATGGTTCACCAGCATTTTATGCTTGTTTCCGCGCTCACGGTCATCGAAAATGTCGTGCTTGGGTTAAAGGAAGGCTCGCCGTTGTATCTCGACCTCAATACGGCGGCAAAGCGCTTAAAGGATTTGGCACATCAGTATAATATGGATATCGATCCTTTCGCCAAGGTCTGGCAGCTGTCCGTGGGCCAGCAGCAGCGTCTGGAGATATTGAAGGCGATGTACCGCGGCGCGAAATTATTTATTTTGGACGAGCCTACGGCCGTGCTGACGCCGCAGGAAGTAGAAGAACTGTTCAACATGATTCGCCAGCTCAAAAGCGAAGGCAAGACCATTATTTTTATCAGCCACAAGCTCAACGAAGTTATGACCATCTGTGACAGCATCACCGTACTGCGCCTGGGCGAGGTAGCGGCGACGCTGAGTGTTTCAGAGACCAACAAAGTGCAGCTCGCACAGCTTATGGTCGGCAAAATGGTTGAGTTGACGTATGACAAGAAGCCGATGGACTACCCGAAGATGCCCGTGATCTTATCCTTGGAAAATGTCCGCTGCAACAACTCCAAGGGTCTGCCTGCGCTCAACGGCCTTTGTTTGGAAGTAAAAAAAGGTGAAATCCTGGGAATTGCAGGCGTTGACGGCAACGGACAGACCGAACTTGTGGACTGCATCACCGGATTGACAAAGGTGCTGGGCGGGAGCATTAAAATCAAGGATAAGGACCTGACCAATGCAAGTCCCTTGTCGGTGCTGAAAAACGGCGTGGCGCATATCCCGGAAGATCGGCACAAGCGCGGCGTTGTGCTCTCTATGAATCTCGTTGAAAATATTTTACTGATGAATTACTACCGCAGCGAATTTGCCAAAGGCGAATGGCTCAAATGGAAACACATCAACAGCTACGCAAAAAACATCATCGAACAATATAATGTAAAGACGCCGACGGAATACGAGCTTATGGCAAATTTATCCGGCGGAAACCAGCAAAAAGTTGTGCTTGGCCGTGAAATCCAGCGCGAACCCGATCTTCTCATCGCCATGCATCCCGCGCGCGGCCTTGATATCGGCGCCACCGAATACGTCCAGCGAAAGATTGTCGAGGAGCGTGACCGTGGTGCGGCCGTGCTGCTCGTATCGACAGAGCTGGATGAGATTTATGCGCTTTCCGACCGCATTGCCGTAATGTATGAAGGGAAGATCATGGGCATTGTTTCCCCGAAGATTGAAATCCATAAGCTGGGATTGATGATGGCAGGTATGCGCGTAGAAGAACTCGAGCTCACGGAAGCGGAAAAAGGCGTCTGACGGATCATTTCTAAGCAGCATTCGCACGCCTTTGGAACGCGAAAAGGCGAATTGCCGGGATGGATCAAGCGGTCGTAATAAGGCTCGTACCAAAAATGACTTTGGGCGTGCATGGTTAGCATGGAAGAAAAAATTGGTTGTGTTTTAGGTTAAAATATGTTATCTTTAATATATATATAATTATTATATGAGTATCTGTTGTTTGAACCATTCTCAAAAAAATCGGCCACATTGAAATTGAACAACCATCGTCTTTCCTGTTCGACGTAAAAAGCTACTGGGGTTCCCTAGCTATTGCGGCGGCCTATTTTTGTACCAAAAATCGGTTGCCGGACGGCATAAACAAACAGCCTGCCGCCTAATTAAGCCAAAACGGCTTTTAGGATAAAACACAAGTAAAATAAGGAGGAATCAGAATGAGGAAATTCAGAACCATTCTCGCTCTTGCTCTGGTGATGCTTATGGCGGTTGCAGTGCTACCCGCTTGCAGCAGCCAGACGGCCGAATCGGACAAGACCTTTAAGGTAGCTCTTGTGCTTCCCGGCAACGTCAATGATGCCGGGTGGAGTGCTTCCGCTTACGCCGGCCTGCAGCTCATAGAAAAGGACCTGGGGGCGGAAATCGCCTACTCCGAAGCGGTTGCAGCCTCCGACGCCGCCAGTATTTTCAGGCATTATGCCGACCAGGGCTTTGACGTTATCATCGGGCATGGCTACGAGTATGGCGACATTGCCATGACCGTCGGCCCCGAGTTCCCCGACATCACCTTCCTGGTAACGAGCACCAACATTGCCCAAGCGCCAAATGTGGGTTCCATGAACACGTTGCCGGTTGAGAACGGCCTGCTCCAGGGTACCGCGGCGGCATACATGACCAAGACTAAAAAGATCGGCGCCGTGGGCGGCCTGACCTTCTCGTCCTTCTTCGATCCCCTCAACGCCTACGCGGCGGCCGCGATCTCCATCGATCCTGAGATCGAGGTTATGCTCAATGTTATCGGCTCTGAAACCGATGCCGCACTGGCTAAGGAGACCGCCCTTTCCATGATCGACGAAGGCGCCGACGTCATCATGTACAACGCCAACGCCGCAGGACAGGGCGCGCTGGAAGCGTGCAAGGAGCGCGGCGTTTACGCCATCGCCTCCATCAAGGACCAGAACAACCTGGCACCTGATGTCATGATCGGCACCGGCGTATGCGATACGGCAATCGCCATGCGCGAAGTGGTTTCCATTATCAAGGACGGCAAATTCGAACCCAAGTTCTACAGCATGGGCGTGCCGACCGGTTGCGTGTACTTCGTACCCAACGACGCGGTGTACAACACCATGTCCGAAGAAGGACGCAAGGCGATGGACGACCTGTTCGATAAGCTGATGAAGGGTGAGGTCGATCCCTACGGCATGATCGATCAGTACGTGCCTGCCAACGTCAAGGTTGGTTAATCGCCCCGAAGGCAGCTAAAACGATATATGTCCCCAACCGAAAAGCAATGGCGTCCCAAAAGGCGGGTTCACTCAGGGATTTGAGAAAAACGGCTCAATGTCAAGAGTTGGGGCAGAGCGGCAGACCAAGCTCAAGGGAGTTGATTCCATAAGAGGAGTCAACTCCCTTTATGTATTTACGGCAGCCGAGATGCGGGTACGGAAATTTCGGAAATTATGATAGCCATAAGCAATCCGTTTGATGGCTTTGGCAGTATGATCTTTTAATCAACCGGACATTATTAGGGATGGTATCTTGACGCTTTGTAAGTCTATCGTCTTGACTTATCCATGATATTTTTGTGCTCCCACACCGGCTGCATTTATTTTGTCAACATTAAACAGCAGGCAGCGCCTGCACCCAATATCGCGAACTATTGTCGGTAGTTCGCGGTATTTTTTTACCCGTGCCGGGGCTGCATCTTTTTCTTCATCGTTATTGCTCCAAAAAATTGCTGTTAATGCTAAGCTGATTAAACTTATGGCCGATATTATAGTTAGCACTCCTTATAAAACATAAGGGAGTTTTTAATGTGGGCGGCCCCCATCGCCTGGTAAATAAACGGAACACGGAAAACCGATGGCCCGAGAAAACCCGCAGCATTCCGTGGGGCGACATGAGCAAAATAAAGCAATCCAGAATTACGGGCATTTATGGACCGTGGCGATGAACAAATATCCTGGTGATAAAGCAGGAAGGCGAAAAAACGGCGAAGAAGCGGGAACGCAAAGGAAAACTATTATTGAAGGAAAACCCGTGATGAGGAGGGTTTTATAATTTGGACAATGTCGATATCGTTTATATGCTGCTAATTCTATCCACACTGGTTGTGCTGTATTTTTTATTCTTGGTAGCAAAAAGAAAACAGAAAAAACAAATTCATTATGCTGTTTTGAGTATAACGATAAGCATTTTTATATGGAATGTCGCAGTACTATTGTATCCGTCTTTTAACAATGTCCGGTGGATATTGTCGCTCTGTGAACGATTGTACTTTCTGGGTACGATTCTAGTATCGATTTCAATTTTATTTACCGGGTTAATATTTGCTCGAACCAAAATTAAATTTACCTGGAAGCATGCATTGCTGTTTGTCGTTCCCGTAACCTCTATCGCGGTGCTGTTTACGAATCAGAGCCATCACTTGTTCTATACAACTTTTAGCCTGATACCCTCCGAGCAAAATTTTGGAATCTATTTTACGATACATACGATATATTCCTATCTGTGTATAGGGATCGGCATGGCTTACCTTGTAATCTTTTCCATAAAAAATTACGGCGTTTTTTCCAAACAATCATTGTTGATACTCATCGGCCTTATGATTTCATTGATCACCGATGCTATAAGCACATTTAAGATCTTTGATTGGTCAACGGCAATTGAAAACATTGCTTTTGCCGTTACCATTAGTTTCTTTATATTAGCGACGGTAAAGTTTGATTTCCTAAATGTAATACCCATCGCCTTGCAAACAGTCGTTGATTTGATTTCCGACAGCTATGTGGTTATTAATGAGGATTTTGAAATCATTGATTACAACAAAGCTTTTATAGCCGGTTTTGCCGGGGCAGCCAGAAAAGTCGGCATCATGGAGATAATCAAAAAAAACTATAGCGATTTTGATGTTAAGAAGTTTATGAGGTTCCTTCATGAGGCAGCTCGTGAGCAAAAAAAACTAAGCTTTGAACTGTCCAGGTCCGTGGGTGAAGGTATCGCCTATTACATGGTCGAAATCACCCCTATTTATATCAGCGGCAATCATATAGGAACCATAATTTTAAAAAAAGATATTACGGAGCATAAAAGCAATTTAGAAAAAGTCATGCAGCTCAATGAAAGGCTGCAGAGTTTGGCAACCCGAGATTGGCTGACGCAGTCTTATAATAGATATTTCTTCGACGAAAGATTGCAGCAAGAGATCGACCGTATAAACAGACTGCAGATCTATGGTCAGGAACTATGCAAAAGAGCTGATAATTTCGGGTTAATTATGTTTGATATAGACTATTTCAAAATATATAACGATAACAATGGACATTTGGCAGGAGATGAACTCTTACAAACAATTGTTACTGTTGTTAAAGAAGTGCTGTATCCGACGGATATATTATGCAGATACGGCGGAGAAGAGTTTGCCGTTATTTGTTGCCAGACTTCAGAGGAAGGGATGAGAGTAGTTGCAGAAAAGATAAGAAAAGCTGTGGAAAATTATGATTTTAAGTTTCAGGACAAACAGCCGGACGGCAACCTGACAATTAGCGTTGGCGCAGTATGCTGCTCAACAGCTAAGGTGAAAAAAGACGATTTAATAAAAAGAGCCGATAATAATCTATATTTAGCCAAAAATGGCGGAAGAAATAAGGTTGTTTTTTGACGCAGGCAGCAATTTGAACAGAAAGATTGAGGTTTCAAGATTGCTTGCCCACTTCCTTGTTCGATGTACTTTTATGGGTTTTATATCTTTGAGGAACGCCCGATAAATTATCTTTAAAGTATTATGCCATTCCAAGTGTATCTGTTCTCAACATTAAACCATATGAATGAAGGTCGAAATCCGGAACAGTGAAACCCGGGCGCTTCGGATTCCGGCCTTCTTTATGTTTTCCAAAGCCTTTTATCGGGCGGTTTCTTTATTGTGTGGATTGAAGGTCATGTTTGGACGACAAAATGAGAGCTGAGCAAATCGATTTTCGAACTTTGGGGCCAATTCATGGGCGAACCCCTTCGCTTTCATCGGTCGCCCTGCTTATCGTTAGTATCTTGTATTTTAGATGAATTCATTATCGCAACCGCTATTGACAAACCTTCTATTTCGTAATACTATATAGTAGTAGTAAGTAATACTTCATACTAGTTATACAGAATAGCGAGGAATGATTATGCTGGAGAACTTAACGGAAATGCTCAAAGGCGTGCTTGAGGGCTGCGTCCTTGAAATAATAAGCCGCAAAGAAACTTACGGCTACGAAATCACGCGGCGGCTGAACGCCCTCGGTTTCACAGATGTCGTGGATGGAACGGTGTACACCATCCTGGTGCGGCTTGAAAAAAACAAGCTGGTGGAGGTCACCAAGCAGCCCTCCGACATGGGGCCGCCCCGCAAGTTTTTCGTGCTCAACGCCGCAGGGCGTGAGGAACTGCGGAGGTTCTGGGAAAAATGGGAATTCGTATCGTCAAAAATCATCGAGTTAAAGGAGCAAAAATCATGAATTTTTGGGATAAGATCACAGGAAACGACATGACGAAAGAATTGAAAGCTTTTGAATCGCGAGCCAAGAAGCTGCCTGCCGATTATCAAGCGGCCTGGGAGAAAATCAAGGCTAATCTTTGGCCGCACTCAGATTTGACCGGTCGCAACCTAATGCCGATTCTTGACGGTGTGCTCAGCCTGCTCGAAGAAACGGCGGCAGACGGCCAGAGTGCCCAAGAGGTTTTGGGTGACGATATCAAAGGCTTCTGTTCAGCGCTGGCCGGCGAAGAGGGGGCAAAGTCTTTTCGTAGTAAGTGGCGCGAGCAGCTCAACCATACTATCGCAAAGAAATTAGGTAAATAGGAGGACAAGATGAGAATACAAGATATCATCGAAGGCAAAAAAGAACGGCGCGCGCACATGGCGCGCGTCAAAGCGCTCCCGCAAGATTATCAGATTGTTTATAAAGAGATTCAAAAATATCTGTTTAAGGTCGGCCCTGTTGATCTAACCGAAGGGACGGGTCTGCTATCGGGAATTGTTGATCTTTTTGAAGAGGGTACAGCCTTGGGGAAAGGCGTGCTCGAAGTAACGGGCAGCGACGTAGCGGCTTTCTGCGACGATCTAACCAAAGATTCAAAAACTTACGCCGACATCTACCAAGAATCTGTTGACCAGGAAGTTTACAAGGCTATGAAAAAAGTTACGGATAAAACAAAGTAAAAGAGGATATCGGGATGGAAAAAGCAATTGAAGTAAAAGGGCTTCAAAAGTCCTTTAAGAAACTTCATGTCCTGAAAGGCGTGGATTTTGAGGTGGAAAAAGGCAGTATTTTCGCCTTACTCGGCTCCAACGGCGCGGGCAAGACGACGATTGTCAGAATCCTCACCACGCTGCTCAAACCGGATGGCGGGAATGCTACCGTCAACGGCTTCGACATTACATCAAAGCCTGGCTATGTACGGCAGTCCATCAGCCTCACCGGGCAGTTTGCCGCCGTGGACGAGATATTGACAGGGCGAGAAAATCTCATCATGATCGCCAAGCTGCGGCACCTTGCCAATCCGCGTCAGACGACGGACGATTTACTGAAACGCTTTAACTTGACCGAGGCCGCCGACCGCAGAGTTTCCACCTATTCGGGCGGTATGCGCCGCAGGCTCGACATCGCCATGAGCCTTGCTGGAACGCCCTCCGTCATATTCCTCGACGAGCCGACGACCGGGCTTGACCCGGAGGGACGGCTTGAAGTCTGGAAAACCATCAAGGAGCTTGCTGGCGGCGGTACAACAATCTTGCTAACGACGCAGTATTTGGAGGAAGCGGAACAGCTTGCGGATCGAATCGCCATTCTGCATGAGGGCCGGATTATCGCCAACGGCACGCTCGCGGAGCTAAAGAAACTGTTCCCGTCCGCAAAGGTGGAGTATGTTGAAAAACAGCCGACGTTGGAGGAGATATTCCTCGCAATCATCGGCAAGAAGGGTGAAAAATAAATGGAAACCGTAAAGAAACACTTTTTCAGCGATATGGGCGTTATGCTCGGGCGTTCCATGCGCCATATTACCCGCAGTATGGATACCATCATCACGGTCTGCCTTACCCCGATTGCGATGATGCTGCTGTTCGTCTATGTACTGGGCGGCGCGATTCAGACCGGAACGGATAACTATGTCAATTATCTGCTCCCCGGCATCCTGCTGATGGCGATTGCGAGCGGCATCTCCTATACGGCTTTCCGTCTGTTTATGGATATGCAGCGGGGCATATTCGAGCGGTTCCACTCCATGCCGATTGCGCGTTCGGCAGCGTTGTGGGGGCACGTGCTGACCTCGCTTGTATCCAATGCGATTTCGGTTGTCGTCATCATTCTGGTGGCGCTTATTATGGGCTTTCGCTCGTCGGCGGGAATACTGCCATGGCTTGCCGTGGCCGGTATCCTCGCGCTGTTCACGCTCGCCTTGACATGGATCGCGGCGATCGCCGGACTGTCCGCAAAATCGGTGGACGGCGCGAGCGCCTTTGCCTACCCGCTTCTCTTCCTTCCGTTTATCAGCTCGGCGTTTGTACCGACCGAATCGATGCCTCCGGCCGTTCGCGCCTTTGCCGAAAACCAGCCGGTGACCTCCATTGTGGATGCGATGCGATCCCTGCTCGCCGGGCAGCCTGTCGGCAATGACATTTGGGTCGCGCTCGCATGGTGCTTGGGTATTTTGATCGTTGCGTATATTGTCGCAATGCGGGCTTATAAACGCAAAGCGGCAAATTAAACCAGCGGCAGGATTTTGGACGAATTTTATTGCGGAGTCCAAATCCGCCGCTGTTTTCATAAAGGGGATGCTTCATTGCATCGATGATCCGGCTATCGACTATCCGCTATTCCTTCGCACCAATTTGGATATTTTGCCCGCAGTTTTTAAGTTCATCGAACAGCGCGTCAAAAAAGGCCGATCTGCTCATATTCCGGCGTCTTCCTGCGCTCAAGCGCTTGCCCCGTCAGGACGGATTCCTCGGGCAGGACCGCAAGAAAAGGCGAGCGCGTAGGGGCACTCAGGAGAATCAGTTCGTCCTGTGCCCTTGTCATGCCGACATAAAGAAGCCGCCTTTCCTCATCATAATTACATTCGCCGCTGCGGTTCTTTAAAGGGATGTACCCGTCCTTTACGCCGCACAGAAACACGACGGGAAACTCCAGGCCCTTAGCCCCATGCAGCGTCATGAGCGAAACCGCATCCGGGGAGTAGCGCCTCCCGCCGCTTCGCAGCACATCGCCTTCCTGCCCAAGCAGAAGATTTTGCAGCAGGGAACGCATCCCTTTGTGTAAAACAGCCATGTTTAAAAGGATCTCCATGCACCCGGCATCCTGAAGCCCGGCGTCACGGATCCAGCTTTCCAGCAATTCATACGGTTTTGCCCCGGAAACGAGGGGCTCGTATTTGCACAGCAGCTCTAAAAAATCGGGAAGGCCGGCCGGAGCGGAGGGCAGGCAGCCCTCTGCGACTGCCGAAAAAGAAGCTATGCTTTTTTCGGCTGCGGCATAACGCTTGAGAAACTCTTTCAAAAGCTCCCCTTTGCACATAGCCACCGACCCCAGGCATACCCGCAGGGAGACAAGATCGTTTGGGGCGAGTAAAAAGCGGAAAAAAGCGACCGCCTTGCGAATCTCCGGATCGGCGAGGAACTCGTCCCGCCCGGCGACGATATATGGGATGCCCTCCTTCAAAAGGTGCTGCTCCAGCACCTTTGCCTGGCGGTTGGTCCGATATAGCACGGCGATATCGGAGAAGCCCCTTGCGAGCCGTGAAACGGCCCTTTCCCCGCTTGAGGCGGGCAATGCGTGGGCGTCAAGCATGTCGATGCCGCCGACCAGACGATTGATCTCTTTGGCCACAAACAGCGCCTCTGCAAACTCGTCGTCCGCTTCCAGAAGCCGGACCCTGCCGCCGCTTTCCCGCTTGGCCTCCAGTGCGGCCCCATCCTTTTCGGTCTGCCCTTGCAGGATGACCGAGCGGGCGCATCCGACGATCTCGGGCGTGGAGCGGTAGTTTTGCGTCAGGCGGAACAGCCGGGCCTGCGGCTGTTCCGTAAAAAGGCGCTCGAAGCAAAGGGCGTCCGCTCCCCGGAAGCCGTAAATCGACTGGTCGGGGTCACCGATCACAAAAATTCCGGCGCTGTGTTTGCCCCACGCCCGAATGAGGCGGTACTGAACGGGATTGATGTCCTGGAATTCGTCCACGAGCAGATGGGAAAAGGGCTTGTAAAGGCTTTGATCCGCTCCGGCGTCCACACCCTCAAACAGCTCGAGCGTCTTTAAAAGGATGTCGTCGTAATCAAGAACATCGTATTGTGCAAGCTGTCCGCAGTATGAATCATATATCCCGGGCAGAAGATCGGGGTTCCCCTCCCGGGGCAGGGCGCCGCTCTTGACCAGGGAGATTGCCCGCAAAACATCCCTGGGCGAACTTTTTATTCGAAGACCCCTTAAAATCTCCTCGACGATGGAGAGCGAATCCTGCTCGTCGATCACCGTAATATCTCCGTCCTTCTTGGATAGAAGCTGCAGACATATGGCGTGAAATGTCCCTATGGTCATGGCCTTCACGATTTGTCCATCGCCGAAGTGTTTTATAAGCCGGGCACGCATCTCCTGTGCAGCCCTGTTGGTGAATGTAACCGCGGTGATCTGCGAAGGGGAAACGCCGCATGTTTGCACAAGGAACGCGATCCTGTTTACAAGCGTCCTCGTTTTCCCGGTGCCGGGTCCCGCGATCACCGCAATGACGGAATCAGCGGCGCAGACGGCCTCCCGCTGCTCTTGGTTTAGTCCGTCGAATGTGTCCGGGCCCGCCGCCTGGGCTTCGTTCCCGTCTTTCTTGCGCGGTGGGGCGGCCGCCGGCTCCGGCACCGCATGGGCTTTGCCTGCCGGGCTTTTTGGTTTCCGAGCGGGCCTGGCGCCCAAGGCGCCGCTTTGTTCCCCGTCAAAAAGGGATTGCTGGCCGGAAAGCAGATCGATCGTCTGTTTGTCCAGAATCTTGATCTTTCCGTACTCTCCGTCATATCCGGGCAGGATCTCTACTTCCCCGGACCGGAGCCTGCGGATGCCCTCGGCAACAAAAGGGCCCGCCTTGCGCTCGATATCGCCTAGCTGCGCCTCGCGAAGGATGAACAGCTCCGGGCCGAGGGTTTGGAGCAGGCGTTCGTATTCTTCCTGCACTTTCCTGCCCGCTAAGGATAAGCCGGTCGAGGCAGCAATCACCTCGCGCAGGGGGATCAGGCTTTCAAAATGCTTGGTTGTAGGAGGGACGAAGCCCTCCTCTCTGTCCGCGAGCAGCTCGACCCGATGAAGCACCCCCACCGTGATCCTGCCGCCGCAAACAGGGCAGATTCCCGAAGCAGCCAGGGTATCCGCGGGCTTCAGGCATACCCCGCAGTTCCGGTGCCCGTCATAGTGGTACTTCCCTTCCTCCGGGAAAAACTCGATCGTGCCGAAAAACTCCTTTGTATCGCAGTTTTGAAGCGCCCGCAGGATGTGCGGATACGAAAGTTCGGTGTCGAAAAGGTTGGCTTCCCGCGCGAGGTTTGCCGGAGAATGAGCGTCGGAATTTGAAACCAGCGTAAAGCGGTCCAAAGCTGAGATACGCCGGTTCATGGCCGGATCGGAAGAAAGTCCGGTTTCAAGCGCGTGGATATAGCGCGTCAGATCCCCGAAGCATTCCTCGATGCCGTCAAAGCCGGAATAGGCGCCGAACAAGGAGAAATGGGGAGTCCAAATGTGAGCGGGAATGAAGATCGCCTCGGGACATGCGTTCAGCGTGATCTCCAGAAGATCCCTGCTGTCCAGGCCCAGGATCGGCCTGCCGTCGGAGTGCAGGTTGCCGATGGCCTCGAGCCTCTGGGAAAGGGCTTCGGCGCTCTCCAAGCTGGGGAGGAGGATCAGATTGTGGACCTTGCGTACCTTCCCGTTCTTCTTATAGATGGAGCTGATTTCGCCGGAGATCACAAAATGGGGGTTTCTATTACTTCCCGCGGTACCATCCTCCCGGCGGAACTCGTCTTTGAGCGCATAAAGCCCCTCTGCGGCCGGGGTGAGCTTTTCCCTGAGCTCCTCGCGCCAAGCCGGATGGGTGAAATCCCCCGTTCCAATCAGATCAAGGCCCTTGCGCCGTGCCCACAGCTCGAGCATTTCGGGGATGCAGTCCTTGCTGGTTGCCCTTGAATATCTCGAATGAATATGAAAATCGGCAATGAACATAACCAAACCCCGCGCTTTCCGATAATGACGATATTATAACATAATAGGCCGTTATTATTAACCTCGGAATGCCTGCATCCTTTGGGCCGTTATTGTCGGCCGGATTTAATGTTCGGACGCTTTATGTCGATCCAATTCAAGGCGCATCTTTTAGGCAGCTGAATCCAAGTTCGAATATTGCCCCGAATCAGTCGGCGTTCAGGCAATTAAAAGGCCTCCTGCCGTTATCCGCAACAGGAGGCCTGATTGTTTGTTCCGGGCCGGTTTGCGCCTGCGCACATATGCCCAAATCGCTGTTCGTCAATCGATGTGCGTCGTCTTTTTATTCGCCTACTTTACGGAGGCTCTGTCTTTCTGGCGGTTCAATCGGAACTGGCTGACCAAATTCTTCAGCATTTCCGCCTGGCGGGACAGCTCCTCCGACGTAGCCGCCGCTTCTTCGGAGGTCGCAGAGTTGGTCTGTACCACCGTCGCGAGCTGCTCAATGCCGTTGTTGATCTGCGCAATGGCGCCGGCCTGTTCATTGGATGCCTTCGCTATTTCGCTGACCAACTGCGCCGCTTTTCCCACGCTTCCCACAATGGAATCAAGCGCTGCCGACGTATCGTCCGCGATTTTCGTGCCCGCTTCCGTCTTGGCGATGGAGCCTTCAATCAGTTCCGCCGTCTCCATAGCCGCGCTGGCGCTATGCGCCGCGAGATTGCGCACCTCCTCCGCCACCACCGCGAAGCCCCTGCCGTGTTCGCCCGCGCGGGCCGCCTCCACCGCCGCGTTCAGCGCGAGAAGGTTGGTCTGGAATGCGATGTCGTCGATTACCTTGATGATCTTCGAGATGCTGCGCGACGCCTCGCTGATCTCCTCCATCGCCCCCTGCATGGCCCTCATGCTTTCGTTCCCGCGGGACGCCTCGGTTGTCGCACGGCCGGCAAGCTCGTTGGCATTGTTCGCGCTCAGCGCGTTCTGCCGCGTCTGCGCCGCGATCTGCGTGATGGACGCTGTCAGCTCCTCAATGGCGCTGGCCTGCTCCGTAGCGCCCTGCGCTATCTCCTGGCTTCCGTCGGACATCTGTCCCGTTCCGATCGCCACCTGGTCTGCCGCAGTCCCGATCTCGGAGAGCACGCTGCTCATGATGGAGATAATTCGATTAATAGAATCCTTGAGCATCACAAAATCGCCGTGGTATTCGGAGACAATCGCTTCGGTCAGATCGCCCTCGGACAGACGCCCCAGCACATGCGCTATTTCGTTGATATATCCTTTCATCTCGCCGACGGCGCAGGTCAGGCTTTCCGCGATCTGCGCGTAGATTTCATAAAGCTCCTGCGTATCCTGATCGGCAGTGCCGACCGTGATGTCGCAATACAGCTCGCCCTGCGCCAACCTGCCGATGTTGGCAAGCACCTTACGCGCTTCCTCGCGCTGGTAACGCGCTTGCTTTTCGGATATGGCGTTCATATGCCCGATGTTTTTGAATGCCCCGCGCACCTCTTTGTCCAGTATGCCGGCAAGCTGGCCGATCTCGTCGCGCGACCGGATACGGATCGGCGTGTCCAGTTCGCCCGCCGCCAGCGCGTTGGCGCAATGTGCGGCGTCCTTGATGGGCTTGGTGATGTAGTTTGCCAGCAGCCATCCGAGCAGCACGCTTACCAGTATCCCCGCCGCCGAAATAACGATGGCTAAGGTTTGGAAGTGCTGCAGCCCGGCGTATTCGTCGGATGCATCGTAATCGACGCCGACGAAGCCCACAACGTCCCCGTTGCTGTCCAGTATCGGGGAATAGGCGCTGACAAGGGCTCCCCAGCCTTCCTGAACCTCGATGGCGCTGCCCTTATACGGCTGCCCGCCCCACACCGTCTCAAAACCGACAAGCGTCTCCTCGACATCCCCGACGTGTGAAAAATCCTCTTCGGCAGAGCCGTCGACCAGATAGATGAACTGACCGTCCTCCGCCTTCTTCATCGTGTAGATATACTTAGAGCCCGTCACCTCCCGTGCCTGGCTCAATTCATTGCGGATCGCAGCGTATGCTTCCGTTTGCTCGTCCTCAAGGGTGTCGATGCTTTTTAAACCCTCCGCATCGATGACACCCGATAGCGACAACGCGATACTATACGCGTTGTCGGCCGTGTTTTGGACAATGATGTTATAGCTGATCGTATACAGTATCATGCCCATCGAGCCTACAACCAGTACCAAAACAAGGGAAATGGGGATCATTATTTTTGTTTTCAGCCTTCTGAACAGAGGGATCTGCACCGTCTGTGTGCTTTTCATCCGTCTTTCCTTTCATGCTACCTGCAACTACGCGCCCGCCCCCGCGTTGGCTGTGGAAGGGTTGCCTCGTTGCCGTCCGCTTTTTCAATACTTGTCAAAATCGCTGTCTTCAATTGGATGCGGGACACACGGCGCCTTTCTTGCCGCCGATACGCATTTCTGCCCCGGCATACTGTCCGCCGTCCCTTAGTCTGACCTTCCCGCAAGGTGTTTCATCGTCTCCGCCCGGGCAGGCGGGTCCTTGGCCGTGCCGATGCCCGCAGCAAGCCTGCGCGCTCCCTTCGGGACCCCACCGCGAAGCATTTGCCTTGTTACCAGCATGAACCGCCGTTACCGCCGCGCTCAGCACAAGAAAGATGAAATCACCTGCTTTCTTATGCGTTTTTGCGCAGACTGTTTTTGTGTTTCTTGATCCTCCGTTAAGTCTATCGAGAAAAACAAAACATCCTTTAGGAGGAATTTTTCATCAAGAAACCGATATCAGCAAAAAATTATGATTATGGCAGAATCTTTTAGATGACTTGAAAAGGGAATACGGCGCTCCATCTTACAACCAGAAAATAACTTCTTTTTATGCTCATCAGCATGTCAAAAAAGCGATGCGGAATACCCTTAAACACCTTATAAAATACTAAGAGCGGCGCAACGTATAAAGCCGCCGCCGCTCATTCCGATATGGAAACCAAAATTGTTTGACTAGGATTCCACACCATTAAAACAATTTATTTTTCCCATTCTGCAAACAGATTCGCATTGCCCGAGAGGAACTCGCCCGAGATGGTGATGGTTTGATCATCCTCCGATAGATATTGCACCGCAACCGGCACCGGATTGCAGCCGGATTTGGCGTCCCCGATTTCGTCGATGCTGAAACGGTTGCCGCAGTTCTGGCAGACCAGTTCATCGCCTTCCTGCAC
This sequence comes from Bacillota bacterium, assembly GCA_038562375.1. Lineage (GTDB taxonomy): Bacteria > Bacillota > Clostridia > Christensenellales > CAG-138 > JBCFAY01. The sequence goes on from JBCFAY010000002.1 coordinate 124,556, forward strand.
GTAGTATCCTTTTCCCGAATCATAGCAGACCTGGCAGGTATTGAGCGCCGCCCTTATCGTGCCGTCCGAGGCTTTGACCGCGATCACTTCCATATCGATACCGCCCGCCCGATACGCAATGAAATCAGCCGTTTCGGTAATGCCGCTTTTTTGAATCACGAGATTCTCCGCGTCCGCCGAGCCTGCCGCCGAAGACGGCTGCGCACCGGTATATGCCGGACCCTCCGGCTCTGTCGCCGGCGCATCCTGTTTCAGCCCGGAAAGGATCCCGATCGCAGCGACCGCGACCACCGCCAAAAGAGCAATCCCGATGTATCGGTTCCGGCGCCGGTTTTTTGCGCCGATTTTCTTCTTCGTAGCATGATCTGTCTTCATTTGCCTCACTCCTCATCGATTTATCCCATCTTATCAATGATTTGTGTGGGTTTTATGAAGATCCTTTATTTCGGGAGAGAAACCGTAAACGTGCTTCCCCGATTGGTTTTGCTTTCCACGGCAATTGTTCCGCCGTGCGCCTCAATGATGGACTTGGCGATCGTCAGGCCGATGCCGGTGCCGCCGGTCGCCCGACTCCGCGACTTATCCGTCCTGTAAAACCGTTCGAAGATATAGGGCAGGTCGCTTTCAGGGATGCCGATCCCCGTGTCGCTTACACAAACGGACACCTCATTTGGGGTTTCCTTCGCTTCAATGCGAACCTTCCCGCCTTCGGGCGTATATTTCAAGGCATTGGATATCAGGTTGAAGAGCACCTGGCTGATCTTGTCGCGGTCGGCGACCACGAAGGCTTCGCCGCCGGAAAATTCAAGGGCCACGCCCTTGCTCTGAAACCCGCTCTCGAAGTTGAGCAGTATCCTTTGAATCAGCTCCGATATCTCGAAGCGCTCCTTATTGAGCTCGAGGCTTTCGCTGTCGTAGCGCGAAAGCGTTTCCAGCTCTCCCACCAGCTTGGAGAGGCGCAATATCTCCTCATGGCAACTCACCAGCCTCTTTTGCTCGGGCTCCCACACGCCGTCGATCATAGCTTCCATATGGCTTTGCAGCGTGGCAAGCGGCGTGCGCAGCTCGTGCGCCACGTCGGTCGTCAGCTGCTTGCGCAGCAGCTCCTGACCGCTCAGTTCCTGCGCCATGCTGTTGATTGAGTCGGTCAGCTCGGCGATCTCACGCGTGGAGGATTTTTCCGCGATGCGGCTTCCGAGATCCCCCTTTGCGATGCGCCCCGCGGTTTCGATCACGCCCGCGATCGGCTCCGTCAGGCGCTTTGCCATAAAAGCGCCCAGCAGCAAACAGGCAAGCAGCGAAATCCCCCCCGCGATCAGCAGGAATTCATTCAGCCCTTTTAAAAACCGGATATCCGCGTCGCTGTAGAAGTAAGGGCCGTAATAGCCAACGTCCACGCTGCCCACGGCCTGTCCATTGATTTTTATCGGATAGGCTTCCTCCCGATACCCGCCTTGAAAACCGCTGTCGTACGATTGCATATTCATCGCCATATGTTCGAGCATATCCGTACAAAAGCCGTTGTTGTGCCGCCACGCATCCCATATCACGGCGCCGTCGACGCCCGTCACGCGCAGCATAAACCCCTCGCTGAGCGCATTCACGCCGATGTCCTCGATGGCGGATGCATTCCAGCTTTGAGCGTTTTCAAAACGGCTCGCGATCTGCTTGACGGTATCCTCGATGGTCTTTTCGAGCTTGCTGACAGTATACGCTTTGAACTGCCGCTCCAGGATCAGGTTCGCAAACAGGCTGACCAGCACGAACAGCACCAGCGCGACGAGCATAAACGCCATGGACAGCTTAAAGCGCAGGCTCGTTTTCCTCATCCGGAATCACCGCCAAACTTATAGCCGACGCCGTGCACCGTCAGGATGTAGCGGGGCTTCCTCGCGTTCGGCTCGATCTTCTGCCGTATATTCTTGATATGCGTATCGATCACGCGGTCATATCCTTCAAAGTCGTCGCCCAGGGCCATGCTGATGAGCTCCTCGCGCGTGAACGTCTTGGTCGGATATTTCGCCATCGTGAGCAGCAGCTTGAATTCGTTGGGCGTGAGCGCCACCGGCTCTCCGCCGCGCAGCACCTCGTGACGCATGTTGTCGATCACCAGCTCGCGGTCGCGGAAGCTATATTCATCCGCGATCGGCACGGCTTCGGTCAATACCCGGCGCAGCACGGCGCCCACGCGTGCGACGATCTGCCGCGGGCTGAACGGCTTGGTCACATAATCATCCGCGCCGATATTCAGCCCCTTCAATATGTCTTCCTCCTCGGTCTTGGCCGTGAGCATAATGACCGGCGCGCGCGACTTTCTGCGTATCGCACGGCAGACCTCTTCCCCGGGGAGATCGGGCAGCATCAGGTCAAGGATCACGAGCACAGGCGCGTACCGATCGAACTGACTCAGCGCTTCGTTTCCGCTGTACGCGCAAACGACTTGGAAGCCCTCCTTTTCCAAATACGATTGGAGCACTTCAACGATTTTCGCTTCGTCGTCGACCACGAGTATCGTATTGTTCCGCGTCATCGAGCCCTTCTCCCTTTCGGTCGGATCGGGCGGGACTTATGCCCGCCGAATATTCGTTAAGGTAAGGGGAGTTGAACCCCTGCGCCCCTTACCTTAAGCCATCTTTATCCGTTATTTTAGATCATACGGCTTCAAAAGTACATCGATATCATTGCCGTTCTCGTCCTGCATCGTCTTGAATACCCAGCCCTCGACGTTCTGCACGTCCACGCCGATATCGGCGAGCGGCTTTGCGGCGATGGCGAACACGATATCCTTGTCGTTGTTGTTATGATCCTTCGCCCATTCGAACTTGCCGCCCGGCAGCTTGACGCCGTAATGATCGAGCGCCTGATGGTAACTCAGTGTTGCGCGGTCGTACGCGACGCTCTCGAAAACGGATTTCGTCAAAGTATCCTTAGTGCCCGTACCGTCGCCGTAACCGGCGGTCAGATAGAACGTCACATCATCCGCGCGGTAGCCTGCGCCCAGTTTTGTTACATCCAAACCCGCGTCGAGAAACGGCTGCAGCGGAGTCTCTATCACGATATCCTCATCGCCGGTCAGGCTGTAATCGTTGCTGACCTTCAGCGCTGTTTCTTTGTCCACCGTTATGTAATAGTAATGGTCCGTATCCGTGTTGTCCGTAATGAGACTTGGATACGCGGCCGCGATCGCATCCAGCGAGCCGGGACTGTATTTTAGAACCACATCGGTCGCCGCGCACCCCGCCAGGGCCGCGCCCGCGATTACAAGGGTAAGCAGAACCATCAATGCCTTTTTCATAATGCCCTCCATGCTTTAGTGTTTGAGCTTAAAGCGCTTTAAGCGCAGAGCGTTGGTGACGACCGATACCGAGCTTAACGCCATGGCCGCCCCTGCGAAGATCGGCGTCAGCAGCGGGCCGCCGAAGGCGTAGATCACGCCCGCCGCAAACGGGATGCCGATGGTGTTGTAAGCGAACGCCCAGAACAGGTTCTGGCGGATGTTGCGGATCGTCGCGCGACTTAGCGCGATCGCCGCTCCCACCTCGTTCAGATCGCCTCTCATCAGCACGACGTCCGCGGACTCCACCGCGACGTCCGTTCCCGTGCCGATCGCCATGCCGATATCGGCCTGCACGAGCGCCGGAGCGTCGTTGATGCCGTCGCCCACCATCGCGACCTTTTTGCCGCTCTGCTGCAGCTTCTTGACCTCTCCGGCCTTGTCGCCCGGCAGCACGTCGGCCAGGATATGATCGATGCCCACCTCTTTTGCGACCGCCGAGGCCGTGTTCCTGTTGTCGCCCGTGATCATGTAAACCTCGATGCCGATCGATTTCAGCCGCTGCACCGCCTGTCTGCTGGACGGCTTTACCTTGTCCGCAGCCGCCATCAGAGCCTCGAGTTTACCGTCCACAGCGATGTACATCAGCGTGCGCCCCGCGCCGGACAATGCGGCCGCATCGGCCTGCGCGGCGCCGATATCCACGCCGCTTTCCGCCATGAGCTTGACGTTGCCAGCGAGCACGCGCTTTCCCTGCACCATTGCGTCGATGCCGCGGCCCGCCACCGCCTTGAATTGGTCTGGCTGCGCAAGCTCAAGTTCCTTTTGCCGCGCCCCTTCCACGATAGCGCGGGCGATGGGGTGTTCGGAGCCGCGCTCCGCGGCTGCGCTCAGCGCGAGGATCTCCAGGTCGCCCGAAGCGCCGTAGTTCCTGATATCGGTCAGCACGGGCCTGCCTTCGGTGATCGTGCCCGTCTTGTCGAACACCACCGCGTTGATCTTGTGCGTGGTCTCGAGCGCTTCGCCGCCCTTGATGAGGATGCCGAGTTCCGCGCCTTTTCCGGTGCCTACCATGATCGCGGTGGGCGTGGCAAGACCGAGCGCGCACGGGCAGGCGATGACCAGCACCGTCACAAAGATATTGAGGATGAAGTTGAAGTCCCTTCCCGCGATCAGCCATGCGATAGCCGCCGCAAACGCGATGCCCAGCACCGCCGGCACGAAATAGCCGGAGATGATATCCGCGAGCTTGGCGATGGGCGCTTTCTTTCCCTGCGCTTCCTCCACAAGCCTGATGATCTTGGAGAGCGCGGTATCCTCGCCCACCTGCATGACGCGGAACTTGATCAAGCCTTCGCCGTTGATGCTGCCGCCGGTCACCGATGATTCGGGCTGTTTTTCCACCGGCAGGCTCTCGCCCGTGAGCATCGACTCGTCCACGGAGGACGCGCCTTCCACGACCACTCCGTCCGCCGGGATCGACGCGCCCGGCCGCACCAGCACGATATCCCCCACCGCAACCTCGTCCAACGGCACCTCCATCTCCGCGCCGTCCTTGACAATAACAGCGGTTTTGGGCTTCAGGTTCATGAGCTTCTTGATCGCCTCGGAGGTTTTGCCCTTGCTGACCGCCTCGAGGTATTTGCCCAGCATGACCAGCGTAATGACAACCGCCGCCGATTCAAAGTACAGCTGCTGCGAGAATTCAAAGCTGCCCAGATAGATCATCACGGTCGCGTAAACGCCGTAGAGGAATGCGCTGCCCGTGCCGATCGCGACGAGGGTATCCATATTCGGCGCGCCTTTAAAGAGCGTTTTGAATCCGACGCGGAAGAACCTGCCGCCCGCGACCATAACGGGCAAACTCAGCCCGAGCTGTACCAGCGCGAACATCAGCGGGAAGTTGTGCGAACCCATGAAGTACGGGATCGGGATCTTAAGCGCCGGGAACATGTGCGACATCGCAATGTACAGGATCGGAGCGGAAAAGGCGATGGCGACGATCAGCCGACGCTTCATCCGTCTAAGCTCGCGCGCCCGCCGCTCGCTCTCGGCGTCGCGCACGTCGTCGTTTTCGATATCCACCGGCGTATAGCCCGCGTTCACGATCGCCTCCTTGATCTGGGAAAGTTTGACGATTGCCGGATCGTATTCGAGCGCCGCGCGATTGGTCGCGAGGTTCACCGATATCGACGCCACGCCGTTTAGCTTTCTGACCGCGCGTTCCACCGCCGCCGAGCACGCCACGCAGCTCATCCCCTGCACGCCGATCTCGACCTTTTTAGACGGCTGGTTCTCAACGAGCCCATAGCCCGCATCCTCGACGGCCTTTTTCAATTCCGCGAATCCGACCTTCTGTTCGTCGAAGCGCACCGTCATCTTTTCCGTCGCGATGTTGACCTCGCTCCGTTCCACGCCGGCCAGCCTGGCCGCCGCCTTCTGGGCATGGGCCGCGCACGAGGCGCAGGTCATGCCCGTCACCGTGTAAGTCTTTTGTGTCATGTTATCCTCCTTCAGCCGCAGCAGCCCCCGCCACCCAATACAGGTGATTCACCATCCTGCGGCGCTCCTGCCGTTATTTCGCTCAAAATCTGAGCCGTATCCACATTTGTCACGTCGTCCACGACCTTGACATATCCTTTGAGCATGCCCATGGCGCAGGTGAAAGTGAAATCCTGATCCGCCGTAAACTCTACAAGCTCCAGCTCGCCCTTCGACAGATCGAGCGCGCCGTAGCTGCCAAAATCGATGGCGCCGTTGCAGTAATTGAGGCTTTTGGGATCGATCTTGATCTTCGTCCTCACGCCCCGCTCCACTACCAGCACCGCCGGCGAATACCCGCCAATATCCACCGTCACCGTCATCGCCTGCGCTCCGTTCTTCACCTCGGCCACCGCGATGCTGTCCTCGGTGATTGTCTGCCGTATGGCCGCGCAGCAGTTGATCGGAAACTGGTTTGCATCGGCGGTATCGGCGGTATCGGCGGACTCCGGCGGCTCCGTCGCCGCCACGCCCGCGCCAATATCGTCCACCACCAGTATCTTGCCCTTAATCATGCCCATCCAGCAGGTATAGGAAATCGTGCCCGTTTCGCCGGGCGTAAACTCAATGATGTTGTCGCCTGCCTGAAGCCTTCTCTCAACATCATACGATGGAAACACCACCGTCTCGTTGCAGCCGTTGAGCGCGGCGTCCTCCGCCACGAGATTAAACCGCACCGGCACGCCCTTTTGCACCATAATGGAGGGATACTGTGATGATTTGAGATTTGCTTTGACAACCTGTGCCCCGTCCTTCAGCTCCGCCACAGCGTAGCCTTCGGCCAAAGCCTGATCCACTGCCGACGCGCCCGTATCCGCCCCGGTGGGAGGCTTGGTATCCGCTGCGGCTATATTCCAGCCGAACAGCCCCCCGGCGTTGAACGCCATGACAAATGCGATGAGCATCACGAGCACCGCGCTTACGCGCGTGATTGCCCGCGTGAACCTGCCTTTGAGCATCGAGAATACGAGCCCCGCGCCCAGCATCAGCGGCACGGTGCCCAGCGAGAACAACAGCATGGAGAGCGCGCCGGTCAAAACCGATCCGGTCGAAAGCGCGTACACCTGCATGGCCTGCAGCGGTCCGCACGGCAGCAGCCCGTTGAGCAGCCCGACCACCAGAGGCCCTTTGCCCTGCTTCGCCTTGTTCGCCCGCCTGGTAAAGGTTTTGGGCAACCTCGGCACCAACCACCACGGCAGCCATCCCAGCATCGAAAGGCTCATGAGGATCATGAACACGGCGGCGACCAGCATGATGACGCCTTTGACCGTCTGGCTCACGAACAGTACCGACCCGATGCCGCCCACGATGCCGCCGATGGCCGTATAGGAGATCACCCTGCCGAGATTATACAGCAGCGGCTTTTTGAATTTTCCCTCCGCGCCCTCCGACACGCCTACGCTCTGCGAGAGGTTGATGCCCCCGCACATCGCGATGCAGTGCACGCTCGTAAACAATCCTGTCGCGAAGAGCGCGGCCAGTGATATCGTGCTGTCGATCCGCGGGATCAGATTGATGAAGTCAAACCCAACGGCGTACTTCATAATGAAGTACAGCGCCAGCACGATCAAAAATATCGGGGCGACCTTGCCGACGGGCTGTTTTCCGCGATCGCCCGCAAAAACGCGGTAGCCCTCCCGCTCGATCGCCGCCTGGATCGTCCTCTGTGATATCTGATCCGCGTCGTACCCCATCTCCACGCGTTTCCTCGGAAACGAAGCGGTTACGGTGTGGACGCCGTCGAGGCGCTTCAAGGCGTCGGTAATCCGCTTTTCACAGTGCCCGCAGGTCATGCCAAAAACGCGGAACACGATTTTTTTCGTTGCCATAGCACTTTATCTTCCTTTATTTGTTTGCTTTCGGCGGTTCCATCAAGTATAACGCTTATCTTTCTTGATTCAGTTTTAATGCTTTTTACTATATCCGGGCGATGTGAAGATTTTATGAAGAAACGTACGGAACCGGATTGCTGCCAATCAAACAACGATTTGGGAAATTCATGATTGCTCCCTGCAATAAATTCCTTACAATTCTGTACCGGATATCTTAGGTTTGAATCCTATCTGCCTTAAGGTAAAGGGAATCGAACCCATACGCCACGAAGCCGCAATTTTGGTGCATTTCATCGTCATCGTCGGTCGGAATAGCCACCGGCTATGCCTCTCTCCTCTTCCTTGCACTGCATCCAAAATTGCAGCTTTGCGGTCGAAGAGTTTAAAGGGCAGCGAAGTGCGGCAGCGCAAGGCAGCGGTACGAAGTCGTAGTGGTGCTACGGTGAGTACCGATAACGCAGCGATGGCGTGCTTCTCTGCCCTTTAAACCGCATAGGTTCGACTCCCTTTACCTTAACCACAAAGGCCGCCTGACTTAGGCGGCTTTTTCTGTCCTTTGGCATAAAAGAACCCTCTTTTTAGGAATTCTAGGGTCGTTCGGAACCGAAAGATCGCGGTTCGAATCCGTTGCCAGGCAATAAAGAAAACCCGGAGACTCCGAGTTTTTCGGCGGTGTAAAAAGTTATTCTCCGAATCCTTTTTTTCGGATCACATGCGCTTTAAGACACGTGCCGCGCATCTGCACGCAGCGCGTTTGCAGCAAATACGGCGGTCGGGTCAATGGAAGCTATTTAAATGGGATTGAAACAATATCCCTTCCGATGGCTTGTGATATCGCATTGATAATTGCGGGCGCGCCCGGCACGGTGGAAACTTCGCCGATGCCTTTGGCGCCATAGGGGCCCGTAGGCTCATGTTTTTCGATAAAATCCACCTGTATCGACGGCATATCCAAGGAATTCGGAATGCGATAATTCCGAAGGCTTGTCGTCAACGGTTTCCCCGTGTCCGCGACTTCGATTTGCTCGGTAAGCGCATACCCCATCCCCATCAGGATCCCGCCGTGAAGCTGGCCTTCAATGAGCTGCCTGTTGATGCATCTGCCGACGTCATGCACCGCAATATAATCGGTGACGACGACCCTATTCGTGTCCTTTTCTACCTTAACCCTTGCGATATGCGCTCCATAAGACGTTGGGGAGAACATCGCAGCGTACGTTTCCTGCACAATGAGTTCCCGATGGGACGTGTTTTGCGCATGTACCGCCAGTTCGGAGTAAGCGGCGGTATGCCCATGCCCGCAGATATGACCGTTCCCGTGCGTATAGTCGTCGGGGCTTCCGCCGAAGAGAGCGGCAGCCTCGTCTTTAAGCTGTTTTAACAATGCCCGCGAGGCCTTCTTTGCCGCGTTGCCCCCGATATATACGCCGTGGCTTGAATAATCGCCGAGGTTCCAAGGGCAGGCGTTTGTATCGCCGGATACCACGGCAATGTTTTCAAACGGAATCTCCAACTCATGCGAGACGATCTGCAATTGCATGGTGACGGAGCCGTTTCCCATATCGTGGGTGCCGGTGAATAAAACGCAGCTGCCGTCCTCATTCATTTTCAGCATCAGGCAGATTTGGTCCCTGTGTACGCCAAAACAGCCGTTGCCATGGCATCCCATCGCGATGCCGACCCCAATCCGGTATTTCCCGTTTTCATCGTCCAGCGTCTTCCAGTTTTCCTTTAACGCCAATGCGCGCGTTAAGCAATCTTTAGGATGGGGATTCCCCAGGGGCGTCCCGTATAACGGATTCGCATCCTCCGGATCAACGAGGTTCTTCATCAGTAAATCGGCCATCCCAAGCCCCAATGCGTTTGCGATTTGCTGCATGTGGCGCTGCTGCGCAAATGCGATTTGCGGCGAGCCGTATCCGCGCATCGCCCCGGCCACCGGCGTGTTGGTATATACGGGCCGGCCGGTAAATCGCATGTTCCTGCATTTGTACATGATAAACACATCGTGTCCCATCGTGCCCGTAACATTGAGCGCGGAAGTCGCATAAGCGCCCGTGTTGTTGATGATTTTGACCTCCTGCGCCAGCAGCTCGCCATCGCGCTTTACACCGGAGCGGATATAGATCGCGCTGCCGTGCCGGGTATAGGTAGAGAGCATACTTTCGCGCCGCGTAAGCGCAAGTTTGACGGGATGACCCGTCATCATAGCCAACTGCGCGGCGACCGGCTCATGCGTGAGTTCGAGCTTTCCGCCGAAACCGCCGCCTATCGCAGGGGAGAGTATGCGGATTTTGCTCAGCGGCATATGGAATATACGAGCTAAAATAATTCTTACGCTAAAGGTGTTTTGATGGGGAACAGTGATCGTCAGAACCCCATTCTCATCGAATTCAGCAAAATATACATGCAGTTCGATGGCCGCATGGTGAACGGGCGACGTGTGATACCATCCATCCAATATGAAGTCGGCTTTCTCCATAGCCTCTTCGACATTCCCGCATTCCTCCGTCATCGTGGCGACGATATTCCCTCCTGGATGGATCGGGGACGCATTTTCCTGCATTGCGGAGATCGGATCCGTATAAAACGGAAGCGGCGAATACTCCACCTTGATTTTCCCGATCGCTTCCTGCGCTATCTTGGGGGTCGCCGCAGCCACCGCTGCGACCCTATCGCCGACAAAACGCACGGTATCGGAAAATATCTGCTCCGTTTCCGGCAGCCGATGCTCATAAAAACGCGTTGCGCTGTTGTATTTTGAGGGGGGCGTGTTTTGGAATGTAGCGACCGCGTATACGCCCGGCAATGCTTCCGCTTCCGACGTATCGATCGCGACGATCTTCGCATGAGGCACCGGTGAGGTGAGCAAACGAGCATGCAGCATATTCGGCTTTTTAATATCGCCGACAAATCGAAAGCGACCCGTCGCCTTCATATTGGCGTCGCGGATCGGCAGGGAATCGCCTATCGCCATAATACGCTGCATATTGACCTCACAGGTATTACCGCGACTTTTGCGGCGGGCAAGCCGCAAAAGCCACGGTAATCTCAAGAACTATGGAAGCTTGTATTTCAGGCAAGAAGCTCGATCAAAATCAAACTATTTACGCCCGCTGTTTTCAATAGCTCCCATCCACATTTTCAACCAGCCAATCCATGCTGCGGATGATCTCATCGCTCAGCGGCTGCCCGGCGGTGCCGTGCACATTGCCCTTATTATCCTTCACTTCGCCATCGAACGGCTGGATTTCGCCGGCCTTCAGCTTTGCCAGCACGTCCTCGAATTTTTGTTTGACGTCGGCGGGCACGATATCCGCGTTCAGATCGGTAAACGCGCCGCAGCCTTCGTTCATTCCCCAGAACACATCGTCGATGTGCGTCGTTCCCGCCTTGTATTGCTCCACGATATGTTTATAGATGGGGCCCCACTTCCAAAGGAAGGATGTTAAAACAGCCTTTGGCGCGAAATCCTTCATATCGATCGTAAATCCGATGCAATATCCGCCGCGGTCCTGCGCGGTTTGAGAAACCGCAGAGGTGTTCGTATGCATACCGATCACGGTGGCGCCGGCGTCCATCAACGCGTTGGTGCCCTCTTTTTCGGCGGTGACGTCATACCAGGTGTTAGTGAACACCGTCTTCACAACCGCGTTGGGCCTTGCATATTTGACGCCCAGCGCGAAGCCGTTGAGCGCCCTAAGAACGGTAGGCATCGGCTGTGTTGCGACGTAGCCGAGCACGTCGCCTTTGGACATGCTGCCGGCAAGATATCCGGTGAGGAATACCGCTTCATAGTTGCGGACATCGTAGATGCCGAGGTTATCGGTAATGACATCCGTTCCGCCCTGGCAGAGGTAGAAGCTGATATCCGGATATTTCGCTGCGGATTCCTTCATCAGCTCAACATAATAGGATGTTGCGAAAATCAGTTTGCAGCCTTCTTCGACCAATTGCTGAATAACGGCCATCCCGTCCGCGCCCGAATCGGGCACGTTCTCTACCCAGACGACTTCGATGCCGTCGACGTTCTCTTCAAGGTATTGGCATCCTTCATAATGGGCGGCCGTCCAGGCGCTGCCGTCGACCGTATTGTTGTTGACAAAACCGATTTTTAGGACTTCGCCTGTAGATTGGGGCGTGCCTGCAGTTTGCGCGCATCCGGCGCATAAAACGCTGATGAGCACGAATGCCAACAATAAGGAAATCGCTTGCTTTACCCTGTGTTTCATAAGTCCATCCTCCTGTTTTTATTTTTCTGCGCTTGAACCAACGACTTGCCGATAATCGGCAAAGTGTGCAATTTTAAAACGGCGCGGATAAAGCCGATCAGCGGCCTTCTCGATCATAAGGCTGCCCCAGCGAAGAGGGAGACGGATTCCTTCCGCGGCTGCGCTTGTTTGTGAAAATCAGCAAAACGGCGACCGTGCAAAGATACGGCAACATGCTGATGAAATGCGAGGAAATCGAGGTATCGATCAACTGCAACCGCAGGGACAGCACGCTGATTCCGCCGAACAATATCGCGCCCAAGGCGGCAATGGCAGGATTCCAACCTGAGAATATAACGAGCGCTACCGCAATCCAGCCTTTGCCGGCCGTCATGCCGTCAAACCAAAGCGGGGTGTAGCAAAGCGTCAGATACGCGCCGCCCAAGGCGGTTAAAACGCTGCCGACGCAGGCGTAAAGATAGCGCGTACGATACACGTTGATTCCCAGCGTGTCCGCGGCCCTCGGGTTTTCGCCGATGGTCCTCAGCTGCATCCCCCATTTGGTTTTATAGATGAATATACATGCCGCGATAACGACGGCGTACAATACATAGACCATCAGATCCTGATCGAACAATACATCCCCCACCACGGGGATTTTGCTTAACAGCGGGATTTTCAGCGTCGGAAAATGCAGATCCAGCGCGCTGGTGCTGGCTGATTTTCCGATATAGCCGCTCAATCCGGTTCCGAAAAGCGTGATGGACAACCCGCTGACGACCTGATCCGCCTGCAGCGTTACCGTGAGAAAGGCGAACAGCAAACCGATCAGCAAGCCGACCGCGGCTGCGGTGAAGATGCCCAGCGCCAGGTTGGACGTGTTGAGCACCACCATATACCCGCTCACAGCCCCCATGAGCATGACGCCTTCCAGGCCCAGATTCATGATACCGCTGCGCTGGCTGACGATTTCTCCGGTTGCCGCGTAGAGTATCGGCGTGGCGGCGCCGATTGTGCCTTTGAGAAAAGATATAATCAAAGCCAAATTCATATTATCTTTTGCTCCCTTCCAAGCGTCCCCCAGGCAATACGGTACCGTGTGAAAAATTCACCGCCCAATACGAACAGCAGAATCGAGCCTTGTATCATCGTGACGATTTGAACCGGCAAACCGGCAATCTGCATACTGTAGCCGCCCGCCTGCATGCCGCCCAGCAATATAGACACCACCAGCACGATCAGCGGGTTGAATTTGCTCAAATATGCGATGATGATCCCTGTATAACCTGCATTGTTCGATATTCCCGCCTGCAGGAGGCCAACGGTTCCGGAGGCCTCAACAAAACCCGCCATGCCGGCGATCGCGCCGCTGAGGAGCAATGTTATCACGATGTTCCTCGGGATGTTTATCCCGGCATAATGCGCAGCTTTCCGGCTTTCGCCAAGAATCCTGATACGATATCCCCAGACGCTGCGGCGGAAGACGAAATATAAAACTACGGCCGTGAACAACGCGATGAGTATGCCGCTATGGACGCCGATCCCAATATCCGGCAGCCGTTGTTCCTGCAAAAACTTGGCGGTATACGGCATGTTGTTTCCGTGGGGATCGCGCCAAGGGCCATATATGAAATAATCCAAAAAATGAATCGCGACGTAATTGAACATCAAGGTCAGGAGTATTTCATTTACATTGAGATAGGCCTTTGGAAACGCGGCAAAGCTTGCCCAAGCCGCGCCGGCCAACATGCCCGCAAGCATCATGGCAGGCAGTATGAGCGGTGCCGGAATAAAGTCGCAAAACAGCGCCACGCCCGCCGCCGCCCAAGCGCCAAGAAGCATTTGACCTTCGGCGCCGACGTTCACAAGCTGCGCTTTAAACGCGAGCGAAATGGCAAACCCGCACAGCATAAGCGGGATCGATTTGGTTAGGGTGGTGCTAAAGCGTCCCCATGTACCGAACGCGCCGTTGAACATCTTTAAATATACGGTGAACGGATTGTTCCCAAACAGCTGTATCAATACGCCGCAGAAAAAGAAGGCGCAGCATACGGAGAGGACGGGGATAGCGGTTTTTAGATACTTAGGGGTTTGCAGGCGTTTTACGAGCTTTAAGCCCCGGGATTTGCAGCCATCGCTTTGCTTCATATCCTATCCTCCTGTGCGAAGCCGACCATGAGCCTTCCGACCTGTTCATAGGTCGTATTTTTGCTCTCAAGGATTCCTGTGATCTCGCCCTTAAACAGCACGGCAATCCTGTCCGCAATCTCGAATATCTCCTCCAAGTCCTCCGATATCAAAAGGATCGCGGCATTTCCGGCCTTTTGTTCAAGCAATATGCGATGCACTTCTTCGGCCGCGTTGATATCCAATCCCCGCACGGGATAGGCTGCGATAATAAGCTTTGGCGCGCCGTCGGTTTCACGGCCAAACAATAATTTCTGTTGATTGCCGCCGGACATGAGCTTGACCGGTTTTGCCGCGCCCGTTGTCTGGATATTGTATTTCCGGATAATTTCCGTGGCTTTCGCCGAAACTTTTTTATAATTTAGAAACCCGAATTTGCTGTATGCCTTATCGTTTCTGAGCACGATGTTGTCCAATAGATTGAAATTGCGCACGAGCCCTGTTTCCAGCCTGTCTTCCGGGACAAAAGCGAGGCTCTTGGATTGAAAGTCATGAAAGCCTTTCTTGGTGACGACTTGATCTTCAATAAGGATCGTTCCGTCCGTTATCGGTCTGAGCCCTGAGATTACTTCCGCAAGTTCCTTTTGTCCGTTTCCTGAAATGCCTGCGATTCCGACGATCTCCGATTCGTGAATGTCCAAATCCACATGGTTCAAGGCGGGCAGATTCTTATCGTTCAGCGCGCAAACGCCCTTTAGGCGCAACAGGATCTTGCCGCGCTGCTGTTCCGCGTACGAGGTTTGTTCCCTCGGCGCGCTGCTGCCGACCATCATCTGCGTCAGGCGGCCCTGATCGATTTCCGAGCGCAGCATCGTAGCCACGTTTGATCCCTGCCGCAGCACGGAAATCCGATCCGCAAACCTCATGACTTCATAGAGCTTATGCGTTATGAATACGATGGCCTTGCCTTTGGCCTTCATGGCGGAGAGCACGTCGAATAGTTTTTCCGTTTCCTGCGGGGTGAGTACCGCCGTAGGTTCATCCAAGATAAGAACCTGTGTGCCGCGGAAAAGAAGCTTTACGATCTCGACCCGCTGCTGTTCGCCTACCGATAGCTGCCAAATCTTGGCGGAGGGATCTACCGCCAACCCGAATTCTTCCGAACATTGCTTCACGCGCTTGCACATTTCGCCCATGCGCAGGAAATTCTTGCATTCAGCGGAACCTAGAAATACATTCTCACAAACGGAAAGCGGCTCCACCAGATTAAAATGCTGATGTACCATGCCGATGCCGAGCCTCACCGCATCTTTGGGCGATTTGAGCATGCATGGTTTCCCATGATAGAGTATTTCTCCTTCGTCCGGACGATAAAGACCTGTGAGCACATTCATCAGGGAGCTTTTCCCCGCACCGTTTTCGCCCAAAAGCGCATGGATTTCACCGGGGTATATTTGCAGGCTTACATCCTTATTTGCAACAACGCCCGGGAACCGTTTGGTGATATGTTTCATTTCGATGATCGGCGCAACTGACATCTCGGCCACCTCACCTATAAAGGCCGCGATCGCGGGCGCGCTCCGTGACGCGCTTTACGGCCTTTTCACAATCCAGTTTCAATTTTTCAAAATCCATCGAAACGAAATGACCTTCTTGATACAGTATTTTTCCGTTCACGATCGTGGTGTCGACATCGCGTCCATTGCTTGCATATACCAAGGAGGAATAGATCGATTCTTCATGAAACGGAATATTGCCGACAGACGGCTTGATCACGATGATATCCGCCTGTTTCCCCACCTCCAGCGAGCCGATCTTGTTTTGCAGCCCCAGAGCTTCCGCCCCGCCGACGCTGGCCAAAGCGAATAGTTCGAAGGCAGGCAGGGCGCAAGGCCCCTCTTTGAGCTTCTGCAGGAATCCTGCAAGGCGCATCTCTTGGAACATGTCGAGGTTGTCGTTGCAGGCAGCGGTATCCGAGCCGAGTGAAACATTGATTTTTTCTTTCATATAAGTCGTAACCGGCGCGATTCCGGACGCGGCCTTGCAGTTACAGGACGGACAGTGCAGCACGCTTACGTTGTGCTTTTTCAAAATAGACCGTTCCTCTTCATCTACGTAAATGCAATGCGCCATCTGCATTTTGCAATCGGTTAACCCGAACTGATGGAAGTACGCGATAGCGCTCATACCCTTCTCTTTTTGGATATAGCGGCATTCAGAAATGTTTTCATTCGCATGGGTATGCACCGGGATATTATATTTCATCGCGATTTCACGGACGCCGCGCAGCGATTCATCGCTGATATTGAGCACCCATCGGATGGGTATTCCGAACGTAATCAGATCGCTCTTGTTCCGCCATTTTTCAATGAACTCGACGGTTTCGCTCAATCCGAGATCCGTATCGTGGCGCAGGTAGTCGGCCGTCCAATCGCTGTCCATGATGGTGCGCCCAAGCTGCGCGCGTATCCCGCAATCCCGTACGGCGTTCGCGGTTTCAATATGGAACTTTGAGGTCCCCATATCGTTGATCGTCGTGGTTCCCTTGCGCAGCAATTCACAGATTGCAAGCTGCGCCGAAAGGTATGCGGATTCGTCGTCGTGGCAGCTTTCCAGCGGCATGATGATATCCAGCCAATCCATCAGCTCCTTATCGTTCGCCAACCCGCGAAACAAGGTCTGGCAAAGATGCACATGGCTTTGCACAAACCCCGGCGCTACGATTTTCCCCGCCGCGTCCAAAACGGTATCGCCCGGTTGACTGGAGATATTTGCACGGATATCGGCAATGGTGTCGTTTTCGATCAATATATCTGAAACAAACGCTTCCTGCGATGGATTCATCGTAAGAACATACCCGTTTTTTATGATCGTTCTGCTCATCAGCAATCCCACCAGCCTTCCGTATGATAGATGGCTCTCCCATCATTCTCCAAAGCATTGCAGCCATATTTAAGAATCGCAGCCGTCTGAGCAATCCTCTTTCCCAAGCGTCGGGCGCTTTCGATCCCTTGCACATCGTTTTTTGCACCGTCGAACGAACCGTCAACGCTGCACAACGCCGCGCCTGCCGGTTCATGCAGCGATCCGCCGCAGGAAAGGATCTCATAGGTATAAAAGAAGTTCTGGAAGCAGAGCATCGTCATTTCCTGACCGCTGTTCCGGCCGCCGCCGACACAAATCGAACCGCCGACTTTGCCCGTGAAATGTCCCGGGTAAACCATCAGCGTTGGCCGTATTCTGCTCATGAACGCGTGAAAAATCGGAGTTGGGGTCATATTGTAAACCGGCGTAGCAAAAATATAGCCGTCGGCTTCCAAGAACGCCTGCTGTACTTCCTGAAAGTCATCCTTGATACAGCATAAGCTTTTGTGTTTTACACAACTATCACAATGTACGCACATGGAGATTTTTTTACCGCGCAGAGAAATAAGCCTGGTTGTTACATCCGCATCGATTTGTTTTGCAGCAAGCAACGCCTGCTCCAAAGCATATCGCGATCCGCTTTGGTTCCTGGCGCTTCCGGCAATGCCTAAAATCTTGATTTCCATAGGACTCCCCACTTCTTAAAACATAGGATACAAAATGAAGCATTTAAAGTTTTGAGTTCGAGACGGGTACGTAAAACGATAATGTGCATATACTTATCATACAATATTAACTTATGCTATTATTACATATAATTGAATGCTCGTCAAGCATTCCGAGACCGAAATCCACAGGTAGTCCATAGTCAATTATAAAACAGCGCAGGTAAAAAAGCAGCGCAGAAATTATTTCCACGCTGCCGTTCATTGTGCTGATTCTCTAAAATAATCAGTAATACCAGGCGTTGCGCACTTCTTTGAAAGGTAAAACACTTGTATTGTAGTATTCATATGTGAACAAGAGCGGGGTTTGCTTGCTGTCAAAGCATACGGATTTGAGCAGCAAGAGCGCCGTATGGACGGGAACCTGAAACAGCCCCGATAAGGTTTCTTCGGCGCATATGGGCTCAATTTCAATGATATCGTAGGAGGTCTCGGGGAATTCATATTTTTCATTTAAGCATTCGAAAAGGCCTTTTCTATCCAAAGGAAGATGAAATACCGCGTCGTCCACGATCTCGGGCGGTAAATAGTTTATCGAATAAAGCGCCGGCACACCATTCGCATAATAGAGCGTTTTAATGCAATACGTATGCGATGCGTCGGTCTGCAATCGCTCTTGGGCAAAATCGGGCATCACAGTTTTTTCAATAGGAAATGTATGCCAGCTTACCTGATATCCCTGCGCGCTGACCAAATCTTTAAACGGAATGCCTTCGCAAATGCGGCAACCCAGGGCTGCAACATTTTTATTGATCATTGTGCCTTTCCCTTGCGCGCGCGAAATGTATTTTAAATTTTCCAAACTGGCCAACGCATCGCGAATCGTTATGCGGCTTACGCCGAACTTAGACCCCAGCATTTCTTCCGACGGAAGCAATCCATCTTCAAAATAGCCTTCTTTTATTAATTCGACCAGCTCTTTCTTAACGATTTGAGAAGCGTTGCGCTTTTTGACTTTTTGAATACTCAACCCAAAAATCCTCCTAATACTACAGCCTTTATCAAGCGAACCAGGCAGGGACCAAATCAATATATGTAGATACTCCTGTAACATATCCTATATTAAAATAATAATACAACAAATCGAATCGTTTTCCAATAGACAATAGGCCGATTCAAGGTATTGTATCGATTTGTAGTAAATGTACGCAAAAAAGTACAAAAAGCGTCGGATCAAGTTAAAACTTGATCCGACGCTTTCGGAAAAGATATGCATATCCAACGACCTCAGTCCTCAATTTAAGCTTTTGGATCCATTTTTTCAAACTCTTCGATCTGTGCAAGAAGCATAGCTTTGCACAACCCAAAGTATTCATCCAGATCCATCAGACCGGGATGATTCAAATATTGCACGGATGCCCCGTTCATCATGGAAATCATAATGCGGCTGATCATCCCGCAATGCTCTTGGCTTACATTCGGCGCAAATTGATGGATTGCGTTTTGTATCTCTTGGTACCACACCTGATTGGCTTCGTAAAACATCTCCTTGAATTCAGGATCGCTCCGGCCCTGGGACCAATAATCGATCCGGGCAAAATCGGTGGCCGATTGATTGAGGATAATATCCTTTTTCTGGTCGAAAAAGACTTGAAGGCGCGAGTCAATATCTTCGTAGTTTTTTCGCCGCACGCGCTTGCGATCCTCTTCGAACCTTTTATGGATGCTTTGGTACAGCGCCACCAGCAGATCGTGTTTTGTCTTATAATAATAGTGCAAATTGGATTGCGCCATGCCCGCCTTCTCCGCAATCAGATGCATCCGCGTACCGCTAATTGATTTTTCGACCAACACTTCCAGCGCTGCGTCCAGAATCACTTGTTCTACCGCGTTCTTGCCCACAACTACTACCTTCCCCCGTAATCTCTTTATAAGAGCCATGATAACATCAGTTGATTGAATAATCAATACGACGCTCATTTTGCCGCCCAGCAGCCGATAAACACAAAACTCCATCCTGCCCGACCCGGCTTGCCGGCGCCGCGGCGGGCAACATAACAATCCCTATTTACAGGTATAACGGCCCGTTTCTATTGGATCAGCAGACCGTTCATGGGCAGGGCGAGCCCGTCATCATCAGCCCCAGCTCTTCTCGGGATGTTTCTATGGCGTTGACGCAGCCCGTCATGACGCCTTCAAACAGCACGATGATTCGATCGGACAGTTCGAGTATTTCATCGAGTTCAGTGGATACCAGCAAAACCGCCGCGCCCCTGTTTCGAACCTCCAGAATGCGGGACTGGATATACTTTGTAGCCCCGACATCCAAGCCCCTGGCGGGATGGACAGCAATCAGCAGATCCGGATTCCGGTCGATCTCCCTGCCCACCACAACCTTCTGCTGGTTGCCACCTGAAAGCTTCCGCATGGTTTCCTCGGGAGAAGGGGTTTTCACATTGAATTCCCCGCACAGCCTTTGGGCGTATTGCCGGATCAGATTCCCTTTCAAAAAACCCTTTTTGGAAAGCGGAGCTTTGGTAAAGTTCATCAGAATCATATTCTCCTTTACCGACATCTCCTTGATGATCCCCATTTTAATGCGGTCTTCCGGAATGTGGGAAACCTTCTTATCCAAAATCTGGCGGGCGGTGGCCTTTGTGACATCTTCATCTTTGATCATCACCGTGCCGCAATCCGGTTTTCGCAATCCTGTCAAACATTCTATTAATTCCGACTGGCCGTTGCCGTCCACCCCGGCCACGCCCAGGATCTCCCCCGCGCAAACTTCAAAAGAGACGCCTTTCAAAACCGGCAGGCCTTTCTGATCGACAGCGGACAAACCTTTCACCCGCATCACGGCCTCGCCCTTGGGGAGAAGGGGTTTTTCCACCGTCAGGCCGACGTCCTTGCCCACCATCAGCCGGGCCAGTTCGCCGCGGTCTTTGATGTCCTTGACTTCCAGCACTTTTTCCAATCTCCCCTGGCGCAGCACGGTACACCGATCGCAGATGTTCATCACTTCCACCAGCTTGTGGGTGATGAAAATCACCGTGTGCCCTTCCTCCGTCAGGCGCCGGATCATCTTGAACAGCTCGCACACTTCCTGGGGCGTCAGCACCGCGGTGGGTTCGTCCAATATGAGCAGCTCAGCGCCCCGATACAGCGCTTTTAAAATTTCCAGCCGCTGCTGTTGGCCGACTGAAAGCCGCTCCACCAGGGCAAAGGGATCCAGCTTGATGCCATACTTTGCCGCCAGCCGGGTCACATCATCGGCAGCTTTTTTCAGGTTCAGCACTTTTGGGTTATTCCCCATGCCCAGAATAATGTTCTCGACTACGGTCAGCGCCGGAATCAGCATAAAATGCTGGTGCACCATACCGATGCCCAGTGCGATCGCTTCTTTAGGGGTGTTGATGTGCACCTGTTTGCCCTTGAACACGATTTTCCCGGAATCGGCCTGATACAGGCCGTATAATATTTGCATCAGCGTTGATTTCCCCGCACCGTTTTCCCCCAGCAAGGCGTGGATCTCGCCCTGGTTGACGCTGAAATCGATATGGTCGTTCGCCGCAACGCAGCCAAAACTTTTGCAGATCCGATGCATTTCTAGTAATGCCATGAAACCACCCTTTCCTTTTACCGCACCGCTACTCCGCCCGATATGGATTCCCAAGGTCTTTGGGTTCCTTGGGTTTGCCGGCAAATCCGCAGAGCGCCAGAACTGTGAGCAAGTAGGGCATCATGATCAGAAATTGGAAGGGGATGCCCGTATTGGTTGCCTGCAGCCGGTATTTCAACGCTTCCCCGGCGCCGAAAAGAAGCGAGGCCCCCATTACGCCCAGGGGATTGTATTTGCCGAACACCACGGCCGCCACCGCCATAAATCCGCGCCCGGCGATCATGTTTTCGGTGAAGAAGCTCAAAAGCCCCAGGGAACTGAAAACACCGCCGAACCCGGAGAGCAGGCCGCTGAAAAGGATGGTTCCGTAGCGGATTCTGTACACATTGACGCCCACGGTATCGCTGGCCCGGGGGTTTTCGCCCACCGCCCGTATCTGCAGGCCCAGATTGGTTTTGTACAGCACAAAAAAAGCGATGGGGATGATGGCGTACAGAATGTACACCGGGATGGGCTGGGTAAAAAGGCTTGGACCCAGTGCAGGTATTTTGCTCAGTAGCGGCAGCGCGATGGGCGCGAAGGAATCGATCTTGGGAGGGGCCGCGTTCATCCCGAAGAAAATCCGTGAAAAAGTGCTGGTAAGCCCCAGGGCCAGCGTGTTGATCGCCGTGCCTACCACTGTCTGATCTGCCTTCAACGTAACGGTGAAATATGCAAACACCAGGGCAATGAGCATGGCGCTGAGCATGGCGAACAAAACGCCGAACCAGACATTCCCCATCAGGTACGAACCCATTACCCCCATGAACGCGCCCATCAGCATCATGCCTTCCGCGCCGATGTTGACGATGCCCGCCTTGGAGCTAAACACGAGGCCGATGGCGCAGATCATGATACTTGTGGCGGTCCGGATATCGGTAGACAAAAAACTCGTTATCTCTGAGAGCATACCATCAACCCTCTTCCTGCGCTTTGCGTTTCTTGTTTATGCGGGCCTTCTGCACAAAGCCGAAGATCTCCCTGCCCACCACGAACAGAATAACCAACGCCTGGATTATCTGTACCAGGGACATGGGAACCTGAGCGGACATCTGCATTTTGTTGGACCCGCTCTTGAGCATCCCAAACAGCAGCGCCGAGAAAAAGATTCCGATGGGGTTGTTGTTGCCAAGCAGCGCGACAGCGATCCCATCAAAGCCCAGGTTGCTGGAAAACTCCTGGAACAGCCTCAACTGTACCCCCAGAATCTCACAGCATCCGGCCAGCCCCCCAAAGGCCCCCGCGAGAAACATGGACAGCAGCGCGTTCTTTTTAAGATTGATTCCGGCATACCGCGCTGCGCCGGGGTTTAGTCCCGTTACCCGGAGGGCGAAACCCGACGAGGTTCTCCAAAGCAATACATAATAGAAAACAATTGCCGCAACCGCCAACAGGATCCCCGCGTGCAGCCGCGTACCCGGGAAGATATTGGGAAGCTGGGCGCTCACGGCTATGGGATCCGTCTGGGGATTGACGCCGCTGGCCTCTTTCATGGGTCCGGTGACAAAATAGCTGACGATTTGTATCGCGACGTAGTTGAACATAATGCCCGTGATCAGCTCGCTCGCGTTGAATCGATTTTTCAGCCAGCCGGTCAGCAAGCCCAGCAGCCCGCCGCCAATCGCTCCCGCCAGCAGCGCGAGCGGCAAATGAACCGCCAGAGGCAAACCCTGCAGGGACACCCCGACATAGGTCGCGCACAGGCCGCCCAAATAGACCTGCCCATCCGCTCCCAGGTTGATCAGACCGCATCGTTTTCCGATGGCAAAGCTAAGGCCTGTAAAGATCAGCGGGGTGGTTTTCAGCAGCGTTTCGGCGATTGCATTTTTGCTTCCCAAAGAACCTTTGAGCAAGCTTTGATAGGCAAATACCCAGTCAAACCCTAGCGCCGTGATAAAAAAAGCTCCGATAACAAGCGCTAAAACAACGGAAAAAAACGGATATAAAGAGGTATTGAATAATTTCCCCAAAGCTACCTTTCGGGATTCTTTGAGCATTTGGCCCCTCCTTGTGTTTTGACCTGCACATTCGTCTTGTCGTGCCTCCGCCAAAGACAGCTCTTCTTTCCATCCTTAACAAAACATGGATTCGGCGCGGGCAGACCAATCGATCTGCCTGCGCCGTCAGATCAGCAGTTACAGCGCGTCCCATCCCGGCATTATAATTTCCTTTTTGGTGGTCGCCACCACCTTGCCGTTTTTGATGACAGCGCTTTTCACACCCTGTGAAATAATCGTTGTGGCCAGATCCCGCGTTTCGTACAGCACCATGTCGGCTTTTTTGCCCACATCCAACCCGTAGTTGGGCAGGCGCAGCGCCCGCGCCGGATTATAGGTGCCCATTTTGAACACCGCCTCCAGTTCCTCCTTCAAGGCCATCTGCAGAATCTGTACCGTCAACAGGCACTCTTCGAGCATATCTCCGTTCCCGTAGGGACGGAAGGGATCGCGAATGTTGTCGGAAGCAAAGGATACGTTGACGCCCGCCGCCAAAAACTCCTTGACCGTGGTGATGCCCCGGCGCACGGGCTGCTTATCCCTGCGGCCCATTAAGAACAGGTTGCAGGATGGCAGGGTGATAATCTGCAGATCCGCCCTATGGCATTTCTCGATCACCCTTTTACGGGTTTCTTCATCCACGGCATTCATGGCCGTGACGTGTCCGCAGCTCACCCTCCCCTGATACCCTGTCGCAATAGTACGATCGGCCACATGCTCCAGGCAGTGCACGTCCGGCTCATCCGCCTCGTCCACATGCAAATCGATGGGCATATCGTATTTTTGGGCGACCTCGAACAGGCGATCGATATTCCGGGCGTTCTGCTCATGGCTGCTGAAGAACGGAGCGCCGCCGATATAGTCCACGAGCCCCTTTGCGCATACGTCCTCGAGCATGGCAAAACTCTTTTCCCGATCGGCAGGGTCAGGATAAAAGGTGGGCAGGACGGACAGCTGAATATCGATGATATCGGCCAGTTCCTTCTTGATCTGCGAGAGTGCCAGCACTCCGGCGTACCGGGTGTTGAAATCCAGATTGACGTGGGTTCTGGCGGTAGTGGTTCCGTTGGGCACAATCATCTTGACGAGCTGTTTGGCCCGTTTTGTGATATCGTCCACAAGGTCATTTTCTGAAAAGGAATTGCAATAGGCAGCAAAACTGGCGATCGCCTCCGTCAGATTGCACGACTCCTTGTCGCTCATAGTGAGCGTCTTGTCAAAATGCATGTGGCTGTCCACAAATCCCGGGGCCACAAACCGGCCTCTGCCGTCCAGCACGGTCCGGGCCTGGGATTCGGGCAAGTTCCGCTCTATGGCCGCGATCGCGCCCGCCTTGATGCCGATGTCCAGCCCTTCGCCCTTTTCATGGACATTCGTGCCTTTTATCAACAGATCAAACATTCCTACGCCTCCAGATTTATGTCGTTTGCGAAATCCCCTGCTAGCTTTTCGGGGTGGTATCGATCGTTCCGTCCTTAATGCCCGCGATGACTTCCGCGATCTTGTCCAAAGTCGCCTTGGGCAGCGAATCTTCAAATTGATAGAACGGCGCCAGCTTCACTACGTCTTCGGCAACGCCGAAGTTATAGGCCTTGGCCTCCAGCGTTCCATCAAGGAGCGCCTGCACGACAACGGGCATGGAATCGATGAACCCGGCCACGCTGCTGGTGATCACCACTTCCGGCCCGAATTCATGCATGTCGCTATTGGTGCCGACCACATGGATGCCGTTTTCTTCAGCGGCGGTCAGTACGGCAAGCCCCGCCGACCCAAGAACCGGTATCAGCACGTCGGCTTTCTGTTTGATCATGGCGTTGGACACTTCCAAAGCCGACGTGGAGTCTTCGTTGTCCCCGGTGATAGCGGTCAGAACGGTGATGTCAGGGTTGATGTATTTTGCGCCGGCTTCGGCTCCTTGTACGCTCAGCTGTACGGGAGGAATATCCGTACCGCCGATGGCGCCAATGACGCCGGTCTCGCTCACGAGTGCCGCCACCATGCCGGCCAAATAACCTTTTTGATAGTTATTCTGATTCACGGACAGCGCATTGGGCGCCTGGGAGAAAGAGGCGCTGTTCACGGCAAACCAGGTATCGAGATAGTTTGGGGCAATTTTAGTGACACCGTCAATGTATTCATAGCCGTGGCAAAAGACGATGTCGTAGCCATCTTCGCCGTAGTTGATCAGCTGAGCTTCAATATCGGACAGGCCTACATTTTCCACATAGTTGATGGTTGCACCAAAGCGGGACTCAATCTCCAGAAGCGCGGCATATGCGGTGGCGCACCAGCCGTTATCATTGACGTTTCCGGAGACGATCAAGCCAACTTTAAGATCGGAGTCCTTTGGGGTATCCGAAGGCTCGGATGTTGCCGTCGAAGGCGCTTGGGTTGCGCCCGGTTCCGTCGGTTCGGAAGAAGCCTGAACGCCTCCGCTGCAACCTGTCAGCAGCATGGACAGGACCAGAATGGCAACGAGCAGTACTGCATATGCCTTTTTCATATCTTTCTCCCTTTCTTCCTCATTGTTTATTTGTTTATTTCAGGCCGCTCATGGCCTGGCGGTTCACCTTCATGATGGCGCGCAGGATGTTCGGATAAGCCCCGCATCTGCAGATGTTTTTCGCCATCCCTGCCCGGATCTCGTCTTCTGTGAGAAAAACGTTCCTTTGTAACAACGCCTTTGCGGCCATGATCATACCCGGGGTGCAGAAGCCGCACTGCACCACATTTTCGTCGATAAAAGCCTGCTGGATGGGGTCGAGGGTCTCCCCGTCGGCCAGACCCTCGATGGTCAGGATCTCCGCCTGATCGATCTTTGCTGCCGGCACCTGACAGGAACGAACGGCCATGCCGTTCATCAAAACGGTGCAGGCGCCGCATTGGCCTTCTTTGCAGCACTCTTTGGTGCCCGTCAGGCGCAGCCGGTACCGCAATACCGAAAGCAGTGTCTCTGCCTCCGTCACGTCCAGCTGATGGGCAACGCCGTTGACGGTAATCCGGACTTGCTCAGCCATGGGTTTGCTCCCTTCCTCCCGCCTGTACCTGCAGGGGCATGGTGTATATCCTCCTGTGCAGCGCGTCGGCCACGGCGTTATAGATGGCCGGCGCCACGATGGAGGTGGCCGGTTCACCCAGGCCCCTGGCCCCGAAGGGGCCCAGCTTGGATGGATATTCCAGCACGTCGATGTGGACCGGGGGCATTTGTGTAAACCGCGGCAGCCGGTAATCTTTCAGCGAAGCTGCTTGGACGGTTCCCTTCTCCAGGCATAGATCCTCCGTCAATGCATAGCCAACGCCCATCGCCACACCGCCCAACACCTGGTTCTCGACCCCTTTCATGCTGATGGCCTTGCCTACGTCATGGGTAGCATAGAAGTTTAGAATCCTGACGCTTCCGTCTTTTTCGTCCACCTCAACTTCGGCCGCACACGCGCCGTATACAAAGCCAAAATACGGGTCGCCGCAGCCCTTTTCGGTGTCCATCTCCATATGCGGCGCGACCCACCAGCCAAATCCATAGGGGCTGTCGCCGCTGTTAAAGCACATGCGGACCGCCTGTTTGAATGTGAGCTGCCGGCTCTTATCCTGGGTATAGAGTATTCCGTTTTCCCAAACGACGGGAGCTCCGCACCAATGCTCCTGCGCCAGCTTGGAAAGCTTATCCTTGATGCTCTGGGCCGCCCGAAGAGCGGCATTGCCCGCGATGGCCGTCCCGCGGGAAGCCACCGTGGGGCCGCTGTCGGGCACAAAACTGGTGTCGACCTGATTGACCCGGATCAGGCTCTCGTCCACCGTGAGCACGTTTGCCACCACGGTCTTGAGCATGTTATGGCCGCCCTGCCCCACCTCGACGATGCTGGCGTAGATGTTGATGCTGCCGTCGGGATGGACATGTACGTTCACGCCCGCCGCGTCGACGGCGCCTGCGCCCATGCATTCTCCCCTATACATCGCCGAAACGCCGATGCCTCTTTTGACACCGCCTCCTTTTTGGTTAAATGCGGCAAATTCCTCTTTCTTCTGCCGCCAGCCGCAACTTTTTTGGATGGTTTCCAGACAGGGAAGCAAGGTCACGTGATCCATCATCTGACTGGTTGCCGACAGATCACCTTCCTTTAGGGCGTTCTTTTCGCGGATAACGATGGGATCGAGCCCCAATACCGCCGCCGCCTCGTCTATAAATTGCTCCGAGGCGAAATCCACTTGGGGCGAGCCGAAGCCGCGCATGGCGTCGGCGTATACGTTGTTGGTATAAGCGTATATTACGTCGGTTTTCACATTGGGGATGCGGTAGGGGCCTGTCGCCTCCACCACCTGCCGATCGGCTACGCGCAGGGTCTGCCCGAGATAGCATCCTGCATCCCCCAATAAAGCAACCTCGCAGGAGACGTAGGTGCCGTCCGTTTTAAAGCCGCCCTTAATGCGGATGTTGCAGGCATGGCGCTTCGCCGTCGTGGCCAGCGACTCCTGCAGGCTGTATCGGATCCGCACCGGGATCCCCAGCCTGTAGGCGGCCAAAGCGGCTTGGGAGGCAATGATATTGGCATCCGGACCCTTGGCGCCATAGCTCGAGCCCACGGCGGGCAGTACGATCCGGATGGCCGAAAGCGGCAGCCCCAGAGCGGCAGCCACGGCAAAGCGCACATAGTAGGGGCCCTTTGTCGGGCAATATACGATCATCCCGTTCTTTTCCGGAAGCGCCAGCGCAATATCGCTCTCCAGCGGCATATGGGAAACCCAGCTGGTCTGATATTCGCGTTCCAGAACGAGATCCGCCTGGGCAAAGCCCTCTTCCATGTCGCCCTTGCGCATTTTTAGGTGGCATACTTGGTTGCTCTGTCCATACAGCACGGGCGCCGAAGGCAACAGCGCCTCCTCAGGGGTAAATACGCCGGGCAATTCCTCGATGTCCAACTCCACAAGGCTGACCGCGTGCGCTAAAATCGCCTCGCTGTCCGCTACCACGATGGCCAGTGGCGCGCCCTTATACATGATTTCTTTTTCCACCAGGACCTTCGGTTCTTCCTTGGCCCCCAAGCTTCCGGGACAGTCCCCGGCGGTAAAAACCGCCTTGACGCCCGGCAGCGCCAGAGCTTTTTCGGCATTGATTTTCCGAAGAATCCCCCGTGGCACCGGGCTTCGTACAATAGCGCCGTGCGCCATGTTGGCAAAGTACAGATCGCCGCAATATTCTGCTCTTCCCGTCACCTTGAAAAGAACATCGTCGCGCTTAAGCTGCTTTACATCCATGCTTTCACCTCAATTCTGTTTAGGAGGAGTTTGCCGACGGAACAGTTCAACCGAACGATGATTGGCGTGTATCCGCCGGCAAATCTTATATGCACTCAAACACATCGGGAATCCGAGGCCGCATCCCCGCCGTTACAAAACCGAGAACCGATCGACGGGAACACCTGCATCCATCATTTCTTTTTCCATCTGCTTATACATCGCGAGATATTCCGCAGTGGGTTCCAGGCGCTCGAAATCGAAGCACTCGTTGCAGGGAGAGCCCATCTTGGGCTGAACCAATTCATCCTGGTACTTGGGCAACAGCCGTTTGATAATGTCGTTTGCCTCTTTGCGGGTCATTCCCGCGCTTGATTTGAACACCTGTGCGCACCACCAGGCCTCCACCGGGGTAATGTGATTGACATAGCGCCCGCCTGCGCTGCGCGGCGCCAACACCTTGGTCGCGCCAGACACGCAGAAGTTCAAATGGCCCACCGCCGCCTCGTAGAAGAACTCCCGCGTCATGGGGCCGCTGATCATATTGACGATCCGATTGGTCATGATGCCGGTGTTGCGCGTGGTGGCCTGTATGGCCACGCTGTTGCCCCAGATGGCTTTGGGAAGGGTATTGCAGAATTTATTGATGTCGTAGATGTTGCTGTTGGTGTTGTCCACCCTTAAAATTGTGGACAGCAGGAAGTCGTTGGCCACGCTAACCAAAACGGCGCCCTCCACCGAACCGGCATAACCTCCGATGAAGGAGGGACCGCCGGCATGAAGCATATGCCCGTAGTTGATAGCGTTGATGGCGCGGTGGAAATTAGCAAAGGTGATCTTCATTTCGGCCGGCAGCAGGCACATGCTCAGGGGATTGCGGCCGGGGGTAGCAGCGCAGCCGGCCAGATGGCCGTATTCCGTAACCGAGTTGCCCACCCCGCAAGTGCCCATTTCCTCCCGGTCGATCATCTTGAGCGCGTGGCGCTTGAGCTCCTGCTCATAAAAGCCCAGCCACGTCTCATAAGGGGTTCCGGCGCGCATGTCCCTGCCGGTGGCTTTTTCGATGGTCATGCCGTTTAAGACATCCACCAGTTTGCGATATTTGGCCGTGCCCGCCAATATGCCTACGACGTATTTTTCTTCCGCCATCAGGGCAAGCGGTGCAACCACCTTCGGGATGATCTCGTCTTCGGGGCGACGCGGCGTCATGACCACTTCGTCCTTGCCCGCGCCGAACACCATCTGCCGGGGCGCCGCGGCAAGGGCCTGCTTTATCTCCTCTTCGCTCACCTTTATGACCCGCTCGGTGTTCTCGCAGTAAAATCCGAGTTCCAGCGCCAGCTCATAACCGGCTTTATAGAAAAGATCGGCGATCTCGTCGTCGGCGTTCACGGGGTTTTCCATATCGCAGGCTTTTGCGATGTTGTATTTCTTTAAAAGGCCCTTGATTGCCGTGGGCAAAACCTTGATATCCCAATCCTTCATGGAGTACAGCGGCCCTGTATAGGCTTTATCCAAGCTTTTTAAAATCGCTTCCATTCTTTCACTTGCCGGCATGCTTGCTTTTACCTCCTAGCATTTTTGACCATCTTCGCCGTACAATACTGCTTGCGTTTCGTTTTATATGGTAAAGCTCCGCGCATCGACGCAGATGACGGAATCGGACGGACCGGGCTTTAGCTGCATCAGCTGCTTGCACATCGCAACGCAGTCGATGGCGCTTCTGGCCCAGCCGTTGGCACCGGCGTTCTTCACAAATTCGGGCGTCACCGGGCCGCCGCCAAAGATGATGTGAACTTTACCGCGCAGGCCCGTATCCTGAAAATACTTGACTGTATCCATCATGTAGGGCAGCGACGTGGTCAGCAGTGTTGAAACGCCCACAATATCGGCGCCCACTTCCCTTGTTTTTTCGGCGAACAGCTTCACTTCCACATCCGTGCCCAGATCATGCACCTCGAAGCCGTTGACCGCCAGCAGCGCTACCACTATGTTTTTTCCTATATCATGCACATCGCCCTTGGCCTGGCCGATCACGACCACGCCGGCTTTGTTCTTTTCTCTCTCTTCCTCGCTCATGCTGCTAAAGAGCAGCTTCAGAACGCTCGTCATGGTATCTCCGCTGATGACGAGCTCCGGCAGGAAAGCTTCGCCTTGATTGTAGCGCTCGCCAACGATTTCCATGCCTTTGATAGCCCCCTGGTTCAAGACCTCCAGAGGATCCATTCCCCTCGCCAACGCATCCTTTACCAGCTCAATAGCGACGTCTTCCTCACCTTCCGCCACAGCTAACTTCAATTCTTCCAACAAGGTTTTCTCATCCATCAATGTTCGAGCCTCCTTTAAAAATGCAATTAATTCTACTCCTTAGAATTCTTTTCGTTGACGCGGTACGGGGGATCATTCGATTCTTTCTCGGTTTCTATTGATAAAGACTGATTTCTATGGATAACGGGCGCGATTTCGTTGGAGAACAAGTACCAATCACGAGTTTGCATACGATGAAGGGAACACATGTGCAGAATGAATGCGATTCCATTGGAGAACAAATGGTCGTATAGGATATAAAGCGCGGTTCTATCGTATAAGCCCTGATATAGATCGATTAAACAGTCTACATTCTTGATAACAATAGCGCTTTATCAGCGCAAAAATTAGTTTGATTAAACGATATAATCTTAACATGCTTTTTTCTGTTTTGCAACCCTAAAATCATAATTTTTTACCAATTTTTCTAAATAAATTACAAAATTCATCTCTGAATACTCGGATTTGCGATGATCATTCCCTCTACAGCGGTATTGAAAACGGAGCAATATGGCCGTAAAGCATGGCGATAGACCCGTTGATCTAAACATCTTATGCTTCAGACCCATAGTTCCTATTCAACAAACTGCTCTGCGCATGGGATCAAGTATTTACATGGATACCTCGGTTATTTCTTGAAGACATATGCAAAAGTGGTATGCCTCGCGGGCATACCACTTCCGTCATCGTTATTGAACATTCATTTTTCCGGAGACCGCTGTTTACAGGTTTAATTCCCCCGTTATCTTCCGCGGAATATCCGCATGAGGTTGAACCCGCCGCCGTTCGCGGAGGATACCACGCTCGACGTGATGTTCACCGTATCGTTGTACGCATACCAGACATCTGCGCCCGAGCTTATGCCGGAAAGAATCTCGACGCTCGCGCCGTCGGAGAGTCCGGTTGTTACGTTCACGGGATCGCCGAACTGCCCCTTGTCCTGATCGTAGCTCGTATAGACGAACACGCCGGATTCGGATTCCATGAGCGCGGCGACGGGGAGCGTGGCCGCGCAATCCGTCGATGAGAGCGTGATGCTCACGGCGGCGTTCATGCCGGCAAGCATTTGTTCCGTTCTCCCGAGCGCAATCACGGCGGTGAACTTCGTGCTGCCGCCGGAATTCGTGCCGGTCGTATTGATTTCGCTTACCGATCCGGTAAACGTCTGTCCGCTGATGGCGTCGAGGGTGATCGTTGCTTCCTGGCCCACTTTCATGGAAAGGATATCGAGCTCATCGATCGTGATCGTCACGCTCATCGTTTCGCTCGGCGTGACGGACAGGGCGGTTGTGTCGGATACCGTATAAAGCTCCTCCGGCTGCGCTTCCGCTTGTGTGTCCGCCGAGGCGCTGTGCGACCCGCCCAAGCCCGAATAGCTCGACGTTCCGCCGCCCTGGCCTTGTTCCGACCTGCCGGCGACGATGATCCAGACGGGATCACCGGCTGCGCCGCTCGGACCGTAGGTCAGTATGAGCACGTCGCCGGCGGCGATATCGCTCACGGACAGCGATGCCCACGCGCCGTTCTCAAACATGTACACAGGCGTGTTCGCCGGAGGGCTGATCTTCGTCTGCGCCGTCATCATATCGGATGTGACGCCGAGCGCGGCGAAGTTTGAATAGTCCGTGATGGCTAGGCTCGTCGCATATTCCATCAGCGCGATGGAATTGTAGGATACGCTCGAAACCGACGCGGCGAAATTGGAATACGCCTGCACCATAGCATCGTCGGCACCCGAAGGATTGTTCCCAAGCGCAACGGTTGCGGACGGATCCGTTCCAAGGAACGCGAACGAGTAAGCCGGTTGGGTTGTGAGCGCTTTCAACGGAAGCATATTCGACGCAAGCGCATTCAGCGCGGAGGCGTTTGAGGAAAGCGCGTTCGATGCGGCCGCGGTCGATGCGAGCGCGTCGGACGACGTCTCGCCCGACGAAGCCGTGTTCGATGTTGCCGCCGTCGAGTTCTCCTCATCCACGCCCGATACGATGCCCGCGAACTCGGCATAGAGATTGCCGTCCTGATAGAGCTTGAACAGCTTTATCATTTCCTCCTCATATTTGCTTCTGGTTTCAAGGAGCAGCTTATACTGCGCCGTATAGGCCGTATCCGTAAGCGTCAGCAGCGTTTCTCCCAAGCCGACCAGCTCATTCTCGGAACGCTTGATAGTGGCAACCGTGCCCGAATACCCCGTCACCTTAAGCTCGCTGTGGATGTAAAGGGGAGCCGTACCGAGCGTATTGCCCTCCTCGTCCGTCACGGTAACATTCTCGCCGTAAACCGTGCCGTTGTCGGTAAGCGTAACGGTAGCGGTCCCTTCGGAGACGCTCGCCACCCTGCCCGCCTTCTTTGTTCCGTCGGCAAGCAAAACGACGACGCTGTCGCCCGTTGTAAGGTCGGCGTTCGTCTCGATGTCCGCCGCCATCAGACCGTCGAGGGAGAGCAGCATCAGAGCGCCGTCATCGTACATCGTATCGGCCACAGCCGTTCCCTCCCGGGCATAGATAGCCTTTACCCTGCCGTCCACGGAAGCCTTGATCGCGCTTTCGATCGCATCGCCGGAAGCCGCCTCGATGTCCTCGTCCAGCGCGTCCATGGCGCAGTGCAGATCCTCGATCGCCTTCATCACGGAAGTATGGTCGACCGTCGCGAGAATATCTCCGGCTTTCACCGCATCCCCGTTTTCAACATGGTAGGCCCTGATCTCCACTTCATTCGGGACGGTGATCTCCACCGCGTCCTCATCCGCGAGCGTGCCGGTACCCGAAATGACGGTATTGATCGTGGCGCCGGCCGCCTTGGCGGAGACCACTTTGGCCGCGTCCTCCTCGGCAAGCTGCGCGAGGTAAACGCTCCTGACGATCGCATAGCCGAGCACGATCGCAGCGAGGATCGCCAGTATGACGGCGACGATGCGCATCGTTCTGCGCCTCTTTCTGCGCCTCTTCTCATAGCTCGACAACGCGGGTTTTCTCTCGATGACTTTCCCTTGAGCCGCGGGTTCCTCCGCCGCGGGTTCGAGCGCAGGCACGGCTTTTTTGGAAAGCCGGATCAGCATGAACACGCAGAAGGCGTCCATGATTACGCAAAGCGCACCGATGGGAATCCACCAGCCGCTGATGAAGCTTGCAAATCCAAAGACAGACCTCGTTCCAAGCGAGTCCGGCCGGTTGGAGGCATCCCCCTGCACCTGCGATCGATCGAAGCTTCCGTTTTGCGCTCCGGATGAATCGCCGCCGTCTGTCGTCGCGGGCAGGGAGCCGTCACTCGCGGCCGAACCTCCGCCTGCTGCGCCGGACGCGCCGCCGCTATCGCCGGTTTCAGGCAGGGCGCTTGCCGACGGGCGGAAGTTTCCGTTTCCCGCACCGGATTGCCCATTGTCGCCGGGTCTTTGCGGCATGTTTGCGCCGAAGCCGCCTTCCTCCGCTTCGCCCGAAGGAATACTCGAGGGCATAGAGGGCAGGTTGGACAAAGCATTCGCAGTCAGCGCGTACGCGAGTACATCCGCACAGAGCAGCAGCGTGAAAACAATCAACAATATGATGTAAATCGGTTTTTTCTGAAACATTTCGCTCACCTCCTGCGTTCAGCCGCCGTAATGCAGCGCATCGATCGGCTTCATCTTGGCAGCCTTGTTCGCCGGATACAGGCCGAACGCGATGCCGATGAAGAAGCAAAACGCCACGGCGATCAGTACCACGCCGCCGTCGAGGCTGAATGTGATCGACAGGCTCGAGGCAACCACTGTGATCAGCTGGAGGATGATCCAGCTTAGCGCAATGCCCATCATGCAGCCCATCATGCAGATCACGACGGCCTCCACGAGGAACTGCCTCAATATCACGCCTCTTCCCGCGCCCACCGCTTTCCTTATGCCGATCTCCCTCGTCCTCTCGGTGACGGTGACGAGCATGATGTTCATGATGCCGATGCCGCCGACGATCAGCGAGATGCCCGCGATACCGCCGAGCAGCAGCTCAAGCACCGAGGTAATGCTGCTGGTCGTGTTTTCAAGCGCGTCCTGACTCGTGACCTCGAACGCGTCGTCATCCTGTTCGAAGCGGTTCATCAAAAGCGCGGTCATGGCCTCGTCCGCTTCGTCCGTGGTGCCGCCCGATTCGGCGCTCACATAGAACGAAGTGATGTCGGAGGATACGGCCGTGGAGAGCCGCATCAGCGCCGTATACGGGATGTATGCCACGAGCGTATCCGATTGAAATACCGATGTCAGGGAGGAATCGTCGTCCTCGAGCACGCCCACGACCGTAAATTTCATCCCGTCAAAGGAGATTTCCTGGCCGATGCAGTCCTCATACCCGATGAGCTCCGTCGCAACCGCCTTGCTGATAACGCAGACATAGCTGTTGTTCTCGACATCCGTGGTCTTTAGGAACCTTCCAAGCTCCACGGAGAGCTCCTGTATATCCGCATAGGCGGCAGTGGTGCCGTAGACCCTTACGGAATCGCTCACAGTGCCGTATTTTCCGGTCACGTTCGCCTGCGCGTACGGCGCGATCTCGCCGATCCCCCGCTCGTTTTTCCACTCGTCGAGCGTCGACATCTTGATCGGCTCGCCTTTATCGTCGGAAACCGATACCGTCAAAAGATTGCTCCCGAGGCCGGAGATCGTATTCTGCACGGAGCTGGTCGCGCCGTTCGCGATGCTCACCAAAACAACCAGCGCCACAACGCCGATGATGATGCCGAGCATCGTCAGGAAGGAACGCATCTTGCTGCCCGCGATGGATTTGAGCGCCATCTTGAAGGACTGGATCATGCTTCCACCTCCGATACCCTGCCGTCGAGAATGCTGATGCTCCTTGCGGCCTGCCTCGCAATGGCTCCGTCATGGGTGATCAGCACAACCGTGTTCCCGTTGCTGTTTAGTTCATGGAAGATGTCCATGATCTCCTTGCTGGTCTTCGTATCGAGATTGCCCGTGGGCTCATCGGCCAGTATCAGCGAAGGCTGGGTGACGATCGCCCGCGCGATCGCGACGCGCTGCTGCTGCCCGCCCGAGAGCTCGGTAGGCAAGTGCTTCGTGCGGTTTTCAAGCCCGACCCGCTCGATCGCTTTTGCGACGAGTTCCTTGCGCTCCGATTTCCTGATATTCTGATAGATCAGCGGCAGCTCGACGTTCTCCTCCGCCGTCAGCTTCGGGATCAGGTTGAAGCTTTGAAACACAAATCCGATTTTGAGGTTGCGCACCTTCGCAAGTTCAAGCTCCGTATAATCCTCAATCAGTATATCGTCCAGGAAATACTCCCCTTCATCCGCGACGTCCAGGCAGCCGATGATGTTCATCAGCGTGGTTTTGCCGCTGCCGGACGGCCCGACGATGCTGACGAATTCCCCGGCGCGGATGCGCATATTCGCGTGATCCAGCGCCCAGACCGCTTCGTCCCCGACCTGGTATACCTTGGAGATATTCTTTAATTCGATCATTGCCGTATCTCCTTACTGGCCGCCGGAGGGCATCCTGCCGCCGGACTGCTGACCGCCGGAAGGAACTTGGCCGCCCTGCTGGCTGGACGGGAAGCCCTCCCCCTGGATGACAACGGTGTTCGGGCCGCCGGGCACGCTCTGGTTCATGCCGCCGAACATAAATTGATTCTCCTCTTCGTCGGACGCGTCGTAATACACGGTATCGCCCTCTTCCAGGCCGCTCTTGATCTCCACGGAAGTACCGTTTGAAAGGCCGGTCGTGACTTCGACCATGCCGCCGAGCTCGCCGGTCTCCTCGTTATACTCCGTATACACATACGAGGTGCTGCTCGTCTGCTGGAGAGCGTCGTCGGGAATCAGCAGCGCGTTTTCCACGCCCTCGATCTTGATATCCACGGACGCAGACATGCCCGCAAGCATCTGCTCCGTCTTATCGATCGTGACTTCGACCGTAAAGACGGTAACGCCGTTCGAGCTCGCGCCGGTCTTGTTCACTTCCGTGACCGTGCCCGTGAATTCATCGTCTCCGATGGAATCGATCGTCACGGACGCTTCCTGCCCTTCCTTGAGGGAAAGGATATCCGATTCATCCATATCGACGGTTACGGACATCGTCGCGTTCGGGCATACCGTTGCGACCGTGACGGCATCGGAGGAATCGGAGTCCGCAGCGGCATCCGCGTTCGCCGCAGAAGCATCCGCCGCGTCGGCCTGGGCATCCGCATTGCCGGAGGTATCCGAGCCGTCCTCGTCGTAATCGACGCTGTAGATGACGCCCGATATCGGCGAGAATACCGCGCCTTCCTTGTATAATTTGATGAGTCCCCCAAGATCCTCTTCCAGGGAAGCGCGCTGTTTCAGGAGCGTGTCATAGTTCGCCGTATAAGATGTGTCCGTAAGCGAAAAGAGCTTTGTGGAGGCGGATACCTTTTTATTCTCGGCCACATTTACCTTGCTGATCGTTCCGGCATAGCCCGTGACCCTGAACTCGCTGTGGATGTAGAGCGTTCCCGCGCCAAGCTTGTTCCCATCCTGATCCGCTATGGTCACGGCGTCGCCTAAAGCGGTGCCGTCGTCCGTAACGGCGATCGTAGCCACACCGTCCTGCACGCTCTCAACAGTTCCTTCGAGCGTTCTTGCGTCGGAGAGCGTCACAACGACGGTATCGCCGGAAGCGACGTCCGCCTCGGTCTTTATGTCCGCCGCCATAAGGCCATCGAGCGAGAGCAGCAGGAGTGCGCCGTCGTTATACATCACGGTCGCGACATCGTCGCCCTGCTCGGCATAAATTTCCTTCACCCTGCCGGAGATTCCGGCTTTGATCGTGCTGCCCACCGTATCGCCGCCGGCCGACGCAAGCTCCGCGTCGATCTCATCGATCTGATCCTGAACATCCGCCATCGCGCTGACGACGGATGCCGTGTTTACCGTCGCGATCCTGTCGCCTTCGTTCACCGTGTCGCCCTCTTCCACGACGACCTTATCGATCTCTACGGCCGGCGGTATGGTGACGTCCTCGACATCGTCGTCGGTAAGCGTTCCGGCGCCCGACACCGTGGTGGAGATGCTGCCCACCGTAACCGCGGCGGATTCTACGTTCGATTCCGAGGAGCCGTACCGATCCGAAACCGATTTTCTGAGCGTAAGCACGGTAACGACAATCGCTATCACAACCAGGGCGGATACCGATATGATCGTTATTCGTTTCTTTTTCCTCTTTCTCTGTGCGGCCGTAAGATGCTTTTTCAAGGCGGAATTTGCATCGATACCATTGCTGGCCGGATTGTCACGTTCCATAAAGTATCTCCTTCAATCTGAATACTTTTCTAAAGATAAGACCAAGACCCGATACACTTTTTTGACAAGCTGGTTCCGCGGCGCACGCCGGGGCGAAGCCCCGCCGTGCGCAAGGTTCCCGCAGCGCCTGTCGCCGCGCGTCTTTTATCTTCAAGCATTCATAGGCCCCTTTCGCTTCCCATGTCCGCTCTTGTTGTCGTATCTTAAAGGCGCCGCCCAAGCCGCTTTCTATCGGCGGACGATTCAGCCCGCAAGAAGGCGACCTCAATAATTTTTCAGCTTTACTCTACCGCCCAAAAAACGAATAATTATGTACTAAAAGAAAATAATTCATGGTAAGCTGCATTTCCTGCGATAAAGACGGAAGCACCTCGCCGCCATGGATATCGCGCGGCACTTTCCCGGCAAGCCGCCGTCCAATCCATCCCTCGAAAGCGTTGTCTGACGCCATAGCGATACATTTTTTTGATAAGCGGTTACATTTTTTCCTGTGAGTGTAAAAGAGTTGCGGTCCGAATTCCACTTTCCACAAAATTTCATTCTGCGTCCATCCTAAAAGGGGATCCCCTCTCAGACGAATGTTTGTGCGCGTAAGGGTTCGACAATAAGCGGGTTTATGCCATAAATCCGCAAAATCACAAATCCCTGAGAAAAAGATCCTTTTTTTCTTCGCGCTTTTGATCACAAATCAGAGCGTTTCATTTTTTTTGCTCATAGTAGTACTACGCTTGACAATCGGTTTCATTGCTGTTATAATCAACAAGTAGTTTCCGGATGGTTATCATTTTTTCCAGAAGCTTTCCACGATCCACGGCGGAGCGGCTGCGCTGAAACAGGCAAACGGTTTTGCGCGTTATTTTTCGGGCAGAACACAAGCCGCTTCCTGACATAGATTTGAGAAATGCCCGTATTGGCAAAACGCCGATACACGGTGCAACACGATCAAGAGGTATCCCTCAAAGCCTTGCTCTATCCAAAAAAAACATTGAAGCCCACGCGAATACCGGGAGCGTTTCCCTCTTGGCTTTTGTCCGGCCCAGCCGGTATATATAAGGGGTCCCGCCGAACAAAAGCGGCGCGACGAGCGAATTCGCACTCCGTGATTGCCTCAACAATGTCCCGGTTGCGAACACATCACATTTTTTAGGAGGAAAGGTACATGAAAAAAATCATCGGTATCCTGTTGGTCCTGGCGATGGCTCTAAGCATGGTTGCTTGCGCTCAGACTACGACCCCGAGCGAAAGCCCCGTTGCTACCACCCCCCCTGCTGCTGCTACCGAAGCACCCACTGCGGCTCCCGAAAAGCTTAAGATCGCTATGGTATTGCCCGGCGTTATCAACGACGGCGGCTGGAACGCCATGGCGTATGCCGCTCTCATGGAGGCCCAAAAGACCTTCGATGCTGAAGTTGCTTACACCGAAAACGTCACCCAGAACGATCAGGTACGCGTTGAGCGTCAGTATGCCGAGCAGGGCTATAAGATCATCATTGGCCACGGCTTCGAATTCGGCGATTCCCTGACCGAAGTTGCCGCTGAGTACCCGGATCAGTACTTCATCAACTATGGCGGCGGCGTTGAGAACGGCAAGAACCTCTGCTCCGTACAGTATGCCTACGGCGAAACCGGCGCTCTCGCGGGCGTGCTCATCGGCATGAGCAAAGACATCACCAAGGTCGGCGTCATCATGGCTATGGAAAACCCGACCGGTATGCAGGAAATGAAGAATACCGAAGCGACCGCGAAGAAATACAATCCCGACGTCGAGTTCACCTACAGCTTCACCGGTGATTGGAACGATATCGCCAAGGCCAAGGAAGCCGCTACCGCCGCGCTGGCGAACGGCGCCCAGCTCATCCTCAGCGACCTGAGCGGCCCGTTCGACGGCATGGTGCAGGCCTGCCAGGAATACAAGGCGAAGTTCTACGTCGTCACCTTCGACGGCTATGAAAAGGATCCTACCCTCATCCTTGGTTCCTCCGTGCATGACGCCACCAAGGCCACGCTCGCCGCTATCCAGGTCATTCTGGACGGCAAGTTCGACGGCAAAACCTTTGCCTTCGGTATCAAAGACGGCGTTATGTCCGTTGGCAAGTTCGGTCCCTCCGTCACCGACGAGATGAAGGCCGAAGTCGCGAAAGTACAGCAGGAGATCGTTGACGGCAAATACGAGCTCGTAAAGGTCCTTGAATAGTTTGAATCCACACGACGGTTTGATTTTGTGATACAACGCGGAAATACTCTCCGCTGACAGGATTGGATTCCGTTGCACATCGCAATTGACCGGAAACGGCGGCCGGCATATGCCGGCCGCCGTTTTTATTGAAGGGTGTTTTCCTATAGGAACTTATCCTTTACAAAACCAGGATTCTGTATAATAATACTTGTAAAGTCTTTTATACTACATACTACGTCATTTAACGCTCATAAAAAAAGATTTGAGGATGCAACATGGACAATCTACTTAGCGTACGCGGTATGTGCAAGTATTTCCCCGGCGTAAAGGCCAACGAGTGCGTCGATCTCGACATCCGACACAGCGAGATTCACGCGCTGCTCGGCGAAAACGGCGCAGGCAAGACCACGCTCATGAACTGTATATTCGGGATGTATACGCCCGACGCCGGAGAAATCTGCTGGAAGGGCAAAGAGGTCAAAATCCGCAACAGCAAAGATGCGATCGACCTGGGCATCGGCATGGTGCATCAGCATTTCATGCTCGTACACAATTTCACGGTGCTCGAGAGCATCATCCTGGGCATGTCCACCACACCCGGTCCCTTCATCGATAAGAAAAAGGTCGCCGCCGAGCTCACCAAGCTGATCGAGCAATATGGGCTTAACGTGGATCTCAACGCTGAAATTTGGCAGCTCCCGGTCGGCGTTCAACAGCGCGTGGAAATCATCAAGGCGCTGTATCGCAACGCTGATCTGCTGATATTGGATGAACCCACCGCGGTGCTCACGCCGCAGGAGACCAGCGAATTTTTTCAGATCCTCCGCAGATTGCGTGCGGATAACAAAAGCGTTATCATCATCACGCACAAGCTCGACGAGGTCATGGAGATCGCGGATCGCGTCACCGTGCTCCGGAACGGCCGCGTAGTGGGCGGCATGGATATTTCCGAGGCGGACATCAAGAGCCTTGCGTCCGCCATGGTCGGCCGTCAGATGGATCTTAGCTACACCAAGCACGCTTGCTGCCCCGGCAAAGTCGCGCTGACGGTGGAGAACCTCCATTGTTTGAACGACCGACAGCTCGAAGCGCTGCACGGCATCAGCTTTGATCTGCGCAAGGGCGAAATAATGGGCGTGGCCGGCGTTTCCGGCAACGGCCAGAGCGAGCTTGCGGAGACGCTCTGCGGCCTCAGGCACATCAGCGCCGGTACGGTGAAAATCAACGGCAAGAACGTAACGAACAATCCGCCCGAACAGCTTTACGCGCACAAGCTCTCCCACATTCCGGAAGACCGGCAGGCCGTCGGCCTGATCATGGATTTCAATATCTCGGAAAACAGCATCATGGGGCTTTTCAACAAGCCGCCGTTCTGTAAGAACATCCGAATGCATTATGACGAGGTCGATAAGCACGCCGAGATGATCGTAAGCAAATACGACGTGCGCACCCCGAGCATTAAGACGCCTTCCCGCCTGCTTTCCGGCGGCAACCAGCAAAAGCTGATCCTCGGCCGCGAAATCGAGAAAAAGCCCGACGTGTTCATTGCCGTTCAGCCCACGCGCGGACTGGACATCGCGGCGACCGAATTCGTCCAGAACGAGCTTTTGAACCAGCGCGACAACGGCACGGCGATCGTCTATATCTCCACGGAGCTTGAAGAGATCTTCAAGATGAGCGACAAAATACTTGTTTTATTCGCCGGCAGGCAGTATGGCCCCTACGACGCAGATAAACTGGACCTGGAAACCATCGGCCTTATGATGGCCGGTTCTTACCGCGAGAATGACGGCAGTCCGAACGAGTCGCCAAAGGGGGACGCATAATATGACTGAGAAAAGGTCCACTCTGAAATTCCTGTCCATATTTGAATGGAGCAAGTTGTCGTCCATCTTAACGCCGATCATCGGCATACTGATCGGGCTTGCGTTGACATCGTTCGTGCTTCTCTGGCAGGGC
Organism: Bacillota bacterium; assembly: GCA_038562375.1. Classification (GTDB taxonomy): domain Bacteria; phylum Bacillota; class Clostridia; order Christensenellales; family CAG-138; genus JBCFAY01. The sequence continues at coordinate 166,639 of JBCFAY010000002.1, forward strand.
GTCGACCCGATCGCGGCGTTTAAATCCATGTTCGCCGGAGCGCTCGGCGGCAAATCGGAGCTTGGCTTTACGCTTTTGGAGTTCATCCCTTACGCATTCGGCGGCCTTGCGATTACGCTCGCGTATCGCGGCGGCATGTTCAACATCGGTGTGGAAGGCCAGATCTACATCGCGGCGCTCTTTACCACCTGGATTGCGATCAGCATACCGGACGCCCCGAAGTATATCATTTTGCCGCTGTCGCTCATAGGCGGCGTGTTGGCGGCCGGCGCCTACGCGTTCATTCCCGCATTCCTCAAGGCAAAGAGAGGGATGAACGAGGTGCTCATCTGCATGTTGATGAACTACATCGGCATCTATTTGGTGGGAACCGCCGTCAACAGTTTCCTTAAAGCGCCCAACCAGCCGGATCCGAAGTCGGTCATGCTCTCCCAGGAGGCCTGGTTCGCTAAGCTCATACCCGGCACATACCTGCACACGGGATTCATTTTCGTATTCGTGGCCGCGATACTGCTGTATTTTGTGCTCTTCCATACCTCGTGGGGCTATCAGCTCAGGAGCGTGGGCTTCAACACAAAAGCGTCCAAGTACGGCGGCATCGTCGTTCCGCGCACGATGATCGTCACGATGGTCATATCCGGCATATTGGCCGGCTTCGCGGGAAGCATGACAATACTGGGCTCCCAGCATCGCCTGTATGCGAACTTCATGATCAACTACGGATACGACGCTGTTCCGGTCGCTCTTCTGGGCGGTCTGAACCCGTTCGGCGTGTTGGCGACAGCTTTCCTGTTCGGCGTTCTCAAGAATGGGGGCAACGCGATGCAGATCTCAATGGGCATACCCGTGTCCATCGTATCCATCGTCAACGCGATCGCCATACTGAGCATCATCGCCATTACGCAGATTAAAACTCTCTACTTATCCAAATCCAAGAGGGGGGCAAAAAAATGAGCGGCGTGATTCTAAACTCCATTTTTTCAGCGGCGTTTTTGACCGCCATCATCCGCATGACGACCCCTGTACTGCTTTCCGCGATAGGAGACGTGTACTGCGAACGCACGGGCGTACTCAATATCGCGCAGGAAGGCATGATGCTCATGGGCGCGTTCGTCGCATTCCTCGGCGGATACTACAACAACGGCAATCCGTACGCAGGCCTTGTGACCGCGCTGGTAGTGGGCCTTGCGATCGGCGCGGCCTTCGCGGTATTCGTGGTTACTCTCGGCTGCAATCAGATCGTCACGGCGCTGGGCATCAATATGCTGGGCCTCGGCATCACCTCAACATTCAATAAATTCCTGTTCGGCATCACGACGACGATTCCAAAAACGCAGAACATGCCCACGCTGTTCGGACAGAGCGCGTTCTTCTATATCGCGCTGATTCTTGTTCCGATCACTTACATCATATTGCAGAAGACCAAGTGGGGCCTTAAGCTCAGGGCGATCGGCGAGTACCCAAGGGCAGCGGCAACCGTCGGCATCAACGTCTACCGGCACCGCTACATCGCCTGCATCATCAGCGGCGCGCTCTCGGCGCTCGGCGGCGCTTCCCTGACCATCGGCGGGCTCGGGTATTTCCAGGAGAATATGGTCGCCGGCCGCGGCTTCATCGCGTTCGCGGCGGTTATATTCGGCCGTTACAATCCCGTGGGCACTCTGGTCGCATGCCTGATATTCGGCGCGGCGGATGCGCTGCAGCTCAACCTGCAGTCGCTGGGCGTTACTCTTCCATACCACATGTTCATCATGATGCCCTATGTCGTCACCATACTGGTGCTGGTCATCTCCCAGCAGAAGTCGTTCGTCCCGCGCGCGCAGGGCACGCACTACATCCGGGATCAACGCTAGAATCGGTATCGCATAAAACTTGCCCGCGCAAACGGCCGATATGCCGTTCGCGCGGGCCTTTTTTAATGGTGGCTTTAGGCAGCGGAAGTCCCTGGGGTTCCATCCCGATCATTCCATCAAGGGCATTGAACCAACATGCGATTTGGCGCGGGCGTGGGCGCTTGCCTTAAGAAAGCCGCACTTCCTGCGAAAGCAGGTCAAAAAAACTATGCAAACCGCCATAGATTTTTGCTTTGCGCTTTTATCCGTCAATGCGGCTTGAAGCGTAGGGATTCAATAATGATCCGGCAGGCCAGCGCTTAGTCCATGCCGGACGCGCGCAAAACCATCTCTTCTTTCTCTTTGCCGGACAAAAATTTGTCCGTTATGGCTGCGATCGCAACGATGCCGATAAGATTCAATCCAAGCCTCACGAGCATGAATTTCAGCCCCAGGGCGGACGCTTCAAACAATATAAGAGGGATTTTGGTCGTCGACCATGCGCCGAGCATGATAAAAACGTTCGAAACCCTGCTGCCCTTTTTAAGCAGCACCGCCGCCACCGGAAAAGCCGCGTACAGAGGTCCCGCCGCCACCGAACCGATAAGAAATGCAAACAACAGGCCGATGAACCCCGAACCTTCCCCCATGTATTTCATCATGGTTTCACGCTTCACCCAAACATCCAGCAAGCCCAGCAGAATGAATATCGGCGGGAGCACCGAAAGCATATCTAGGAGATTCTCCCCGGTGAGCTGTAAGGATTTCATTCCCGTCTGCGGAAAAAATACGATGATGGCGGCGTTGATAAGCGCGAATATCAAAAAGAACCGATACCTTTTCAGGAGGCGTTCGAGTTTCTCCTTCATAGGACCACCCCCATTGCGAAAGCGACGGCGAATGAGAAGCACAGCGCTGCGGAATTTCGCACGATGGTTGCCTTTTTGCCAAAATACTTCATCTCGAGCGGCATGGTGATGATCCCGACCATCATAAGCGTCGATACAAAAGCTGCGATCTGCATTGTTCCCGCGCCGCTTCGAAGCAGCGCGGCCGCTAAAGGAAACGCCACAAACGCGGGCACGAGCGTAACCGAGCCGATGGCAGCGGCGATCAGCACGCCCAGCCAGCCGGATTCCTTTCCGAGAAGGTTCGAAATCTGCTCCGGAGTGAGTATCGCAAGCATGACGCCGATCAATAAGAGTATGGATAAAAGCTGCGGCAGGATGTTTTCAAACGCTTTCCATGCTTTCCTGAGCGCGAGAATCGTCTTCTCCCTGCTTTTTATCAGCGAAGCGATCAGCGCGACGCCGGCAAGGCAGTATAGGGCAATCGTCATACGCAATCCTCCGGTTTAGTGACCGTTTCCGCAGCCGTTATTATGTCCGTCTCCATGGCCGCATCCATGGCCGCTTCCGCTTTCCTTTCCGTTTCCATGGCCGCATCCATGGCCGTCTTCATGCCCGCATTCGCCATGGTGCTGCTGACGGTGACAGACGGAACTTGTGGATTGCAATTCCCCTTTCAGATAAGCCTCGACGACCTCTCGCGCGTTCCCCTGCGCGCCGGTGATCACCGCGACGCCCCGTTCGTGAAGGCCGTCGACGGCCCCGTCGCCCATTCCGCCCGCGATGACGATCTGAACGCCCAGATCATCAAGATAACCGGGCAAGGATCCCGACTGGTGCCCCGGGTTGACCTTTGTTTCGCTGCCGACGATCGTGCCGTCGCGCTCCTCGAAGATCTGGAAGCTCCCGCAGTGTCCGAAGTGTTCGGAAACCGACGCGCCCTCACAAGCGACCGCGATCTTCGCTCCCCCTTTTCTCCTTAACAGCGCTTCGAGCATTTCCGCCGCACAGGCGACAAACCGGACACAGCGCGGATCATGTTTGTATTTCGGCGCGCCTTCTTTGGGCACCGGATCGCTCGCGCCCGGCCCCAGTTCAAGCAGATCCCTGCAGATGATGGAGCCGTGCTTGCGCTCGAATTCCTTGGCGAGCGACTGGATCAGCTGATAATGTTCAATCTTTGCGGCGCCGTCCGACAAATCGGCATAGCCGAATTTTAATCCCGCGACCATCGACATGCCGCTCACCGCGCCGCACACCTCCCGCATGAGGCCCATGCCTCCGCCGAACGGGCTTGCAAGGCGCAAAGCGGCATCCATGCTCATGCCGGTCTCGTCGCAAAACGCCGCGAAAACCGCCTGCGCGCAATTGTACCCCTCTGCAAAGATCTTATTCGCTTCCTCGACATGGTTCTTCATCGATCCGTTCCTCCAATTGTTATTTTCGTAAACCGTTTCTCAGCTCTGCCGCTCCAGTCTCCAGCAAACCGTTCGACCGCGCCCTCGCCGCAGGCCTCGGCAATCCTGGGCTCGACGGAGCGCGACGCGAACACGCCGATTCCGCACCGCTCGACAGTTTGGTCCACGTAGCGGCCGGAATATGCCGATTCGCCGCCCTGCGCCTTTCGCTCTTTACAGATGAATTACGCTGCCGGTCGCGAGATACTCGAGCCGCTCTCCAAGGATCTCCTTTAAATGTCCGTAGCTCTCCATACCCGTGCAGTGCCCGGTATAATACTTCGTATGTCCGTTTTTTAGAAAACCGCCGATCTTTTCCACAAGCTCCACAGATTCACTCGTCTTGGTAGAGGGATTGAACAGATGGAAACCGCCGAAAACGGTATCGGGCGGCGTGCCTTTCAAACGCATGAATTCCTTGAGAATGTTGACGATCCCGTTGTGCCCGCAGCCCGCGAACAGCGCCGTTTTCCCCGCTTCGGCAACGATCAGGTTTTGCTCGTGCTCGAACGGGTCCTGGATGACTGCCCCGTCCTTTTCCACCATCAGCGCGCTGCTGCACACAGAAAACAGCTCGCGCCCCGTTACGTTCGAAAACAGTTCGATGCCCTCGGCAATCTCAAACCGGTCCGGCGTCAGCACCAAGCGCTCGCTGCCTTCAAGCTCCCGATCCAGGCCGATCTCACGCCATTCGTTTTCGCGCTTGGAATACCGCCTCAAAAATGCCGTTTGGCGCAGAAACACCTTAGCCTTTGAATTCTCCTGCAGAAACAGCTTGAGTCCGCCTCCATGGTCGTAGTGGCCGTGGGATACGACCGCGAAATCGACGCTTGCGATATCCACGCCGAGCTTGCGCGCGTTTTCCAAAAAAAGACCGCTCGCGCCCATATCGAAAAGAAACTTCGTTTTTCCCGTTTCGACATAGAGGCTCAGCCCATGCTCGGTATGAAACTCGGGAGAGATTGCGTTGTTCTCCACCAGCGTCTTGATCAGCATATCGAATATTCCTTTCAATCAACCTGTATGACGCGCCTATCCCTATATGCCGGGAAAACCGAACATGCCGAAGCACAACGGCGGAAAGCTCCCAGGCATATCAGTGCGCCTCCCCCTACTCTCCGAAAAGCTTAGTTTTGCTCGTATCCGTGCCCATATCCCCGCTCATGTTCGCATCTATGCCCGCATTCCTGCCCATATTCGCGCCCGCGCGTTTGTTCATGTCCGCATCCCTGCTCCGTTTCCGCTTCCCTTGTGCAGCGATGCTTGGGGCAGCCGCCGCAGCGGCAGGTCTTCTCCAACCCTTCGCAAAGACGGTACTCCCCGCCTTCGATGTGCAGCACCCTTCCGCGCACCAGCGATTCCGCCAGCTTTCCCCTCGCGAGTTCGTAGATGCGCTGCACGGTCGTCCGCGCAATGTTCATCTGTTCGGCGCATTCTTCCTGCGTAAATCCTTCCAGATCGATCAGCCGGATCGTCTCATATTCGTCGACAGTCATCACGACAATCGGCTCCGCGTCCTGCCGCGCGTTGAGCGGGCCGTAACGATCGCTCTGCGGCAAAGAACAAACCTTGCGCCACTTCCTTGGCCTCGGCATCAAATCACCTCTCGTCTCGCCATTCGCGGCCGGGGCCGCACGGCCTGCCATTACCGTTCGGCCCCTTTATGCCGCATATCCTAGTACAATTCATATGATACATTATTTTGGGCATATGTCAATAACTATTCGTCTCAATTTCTACAGCCGGATGTGCTGCAATTTATGGCAAAAAGGGGACATTAGAGGGCGCTTTCGTTTTGCATCATGATGTTCAGGATCTCGATATCCGTCCTATGCATACCGCTGTTTGCAACCCGGCCGATATAGTCGATGGTTTGCTCGATCTCCCGGCCGGCCAGGCCTTCACCGGGCTGGAACGAGCAGCCGGCGGACGCCATCTGGTAGCCGAGTATCGCGGCCTGCACGGCAGTCGCCACCTTCGCCGCGCACGAACGCTTCGCGCCGTCGCACAGCATCCCGCCGACGTTGCACAGCGTGTTCGTGATGGCCATGGCAATCTGCTGGTAACTCGCGCCCAACAGATAGCCGATCCCGCACGCGGCGCCGCAGGCCGCGCTCGTCGCGCCGCAGAACGCGGACAGGTTGCCGATGTGCTTTTTAATGTGTATGGAAACGAGGTTCGCAACCGCCAGCGCGCGATAGAGCCGATCCTCTGTTGAATCGTTGGCCCTCGCGTACTCGATCACCGGCAGGGATACCGCCATGCCCTGATTGCCGCTGCCGGAGTTGATCACGACAGGCATCGCACAGCCGCTCATGCGGGCGTCCGACCCCGCCGCTGCCTTGGCGACGGCGCGGTTGGCGACGTTATCTTCGTTGTTCTTCAGCCACAGCTTGCCGATCTGCGCGCCGTAGGAACCGTGGATGCCCTCGGACGATATCGCGCTGTTCAGCTCCACCTGGCGCGACAGCGTCTCCATCACGTCCTCAAGCTTGAGCATATCCGCGTACTCGAGGATTTCCCGGACGCTCAGCTCCGGTGCTTCGCTCGGCACCATGGAAGCGTTTTCGTTTTCGTCTCGCGCGGCAAAAAGGATTTGTCCATCCTTTTGGATTTCCGTGACGCCAAGGTGCGTCCGCTTGAGCTCCACCGCCGCGCGATGCGGTCCGCAAAACGCCTCCGCAAGAATATAGATGCCCTGCGCGTCCTCTGCCAACCTGCATTCGCAAAAGCCCTCGCCGAGCTTTTGCTTCGCCAGGATGATGTCCTCCTCCGTGACCAACGCAAGCACCTCGAGCCTGCGCTCGGGATCCCCGCCCAAAGCTCCCAGGGCGGCTGCCGCCTGCACACCGGACATCCCCATGGAATTGGGCACCGTTACGCTCTTGACGTTCTTGATGATATTGCCGCTGCAGGTGACGATCAGCCGCTCCGGCCGCTCTGTCAACACCTTCGCCGCCAGCGCCGCCGCGTAGGCGATCGCGATCGGCTCGGTGCACCCAAGCGCCGGGATCAGTTCATTTTTCAGGATAGCCGTATAACGGGCGTATTTCTCCTTGCTTAGCATTCGCACATCCCTCCGCAAATCCAAAACTTATTGCGCTCCGCGAGGCTCCTCATACCGCCGGACGGCATCCCCGATCGCGGCGGCCCCGAGCACGCTACAATGCATCTTGTGTTCCGGCAGCCCGCCGAGCGCGTTTGAGATATCCTCCGGCAGAATTCGCTTTGCTTCTTCGAGCGTCTTGCCCTTTACAAGTTCCGTCGTCACGCTGCTCGACGCAATCGCCGCCACACAGCCCTGCACTAGGAACGAAGCGTCGACGATCACGTCGCCCCGTATCCTGAGGAAAAGTATCATGCTGTCGCCGCACAGGATATCGCCGCCGATGCCGAAGGAATCCGCTCCCTCCATCTCCCCCAGGTTCCGCGGATTCATAAAATGATCCATCACCTGCTCCGACCAGGGCCCCGCACACATTTCCATTTTTTCTCCCGCCTGACTTGAAATGACTTTCCCTTGGACATATGCCCCGATGACCAATGCCTGTCTATCGCCGCTCTGCGGCGATAAGCACCGTGCAAATCCGATCGCACCGCTCGAATTATTGACATATGCCCTTTATATCGATATTATACGCTATCGATATATCCTGTCAATCAAAAGCTTCGTTCATACGCTCACATGTTCTGATGTATAGGGCATGTATTTAAATTATCCTGGGCGGAAGGCAGAAATAGAACTTAGCAAGCATGTTAGCGCAACGAGGCGGTATGCGAATAGCGGCATGGCAACGAACATCGGCAACACGTAACGACATGCTTTCAACTCCCTAAGCAAAGCCTGCGAATGCGTACAGTGCAGTTCCTTTTAAAAGTTGCGCGTAGTAGCCGCAATATAGCGCAGAAGCTCCTTTAGATTAAATCTTAGTTTACTTTATACAGATTTAATGGGGTCACTTTATTATAGTAATATGGGATCTGGCATGGCATGAAACTATACAAAATACGGAAAATACATTATAATTGTTAAGAATTGGGACAAGTTTAAAGGGGTATCCAGAATGAAAGTGCTTGTGTTGGCCAGCTACACACGCAGCCTAATAACATTTCGGGGTGACTTGATCAGAGACATGATCGCGAACGGTCATACAGTCATCACCTGTGCGCCCGAGGAAGATGATACAGGTGAAATCGCGCGCCTCGGTACACGTTTTGTGCAGCTTCCCTTTTTAAGGGCTGGCATCAACCTTCTTGCTGAAATCAAGCTAATGGCCGATTACAAACAACTGTTTCTTCGCGAAAAGCCTGATGTTGTTTTTTGTTATACAATCAAGCCCAACGTTTATGGGCCGCCTTCAGCGAAAGGTACCTGCGATGCAAAAATATACATTATGGTCACAGGAATCGGAAACGCATTTCTTTCAGGCAACGGCTTAAAGGGCGCGTTCCTCAAAACAGTATCCAAAGCACTCTATAGACATGCCATCCAGTGCTGCGAACGAGTCATTTTTCAAAATCCTGATGATAGAAATGATTTTCTTTCGATGGGCTTGGTAAAACCTGAACAGATTGAGTTGGTAAACGGCTCTGGAGTTAATTTGACATATTTTCAGGCCGGACCTTTGCCGGAGCAACCGGTATTCCTAATGATCGCTCGGTTATTGCGGGAAAAGGGCGTTTTTGAGTATTTGGAGGCCTGTCGTCTCCTACGCAAAAGTGGGAGTTCTGCCATATGCGCGCTTCTTGGGCCATATGAACAAAGAGAGAATGCGATAACTCCGGAAGATATTCAGCCCTATATAGACGACAAGAGTGTCGTCTATTGGGGAGAGACGAGAGACGTTCGGCCTTTTTTGGCTAAGTGCTCCGTACTTGTGCTGCCTTCCTACCGAGAAGGTACGCCGCGCTCCATTCTGGAGGCGATGGCCTGTGGCCGTGCGGTGATCGCAAGCGATGTGCCGGGCTGCCGGGAAACTGTGGAACATGGAACGAACGGTTACCTCGTGCCAGCGAAACAACCTGCCGCGTTAGCGGATGCCATGAAAAAGCTGGTGGACTCGCCGGAAACGATTGCTCAAATGGGGCAGGAAAGCCTGAATATATGCCGCACAAAATATGACGTGCAGCTTGTTAATCGCGAAATGCTGCATATTTTAGGCCTAAATCCGGCAAATAATGAGGTATAAAATGGTTATCTTAGAAGAACTTATGGATAGGAAAACACAGCTTTCGGTCATTGGACTCGGATATGTAGGCCTCCCCATTGCGGTCGCGTTTTCGCAGCACGTGCGCGTTATCGGATATGATTGCAACCCCGAAAAAATAGCTGCTTACGAACAAGGCAAGGATGCCACGGGGGAAGTGGGAGAATCCGTTCTTAAAAATTGCGCGGTGCAGTTCACGGCAGAATCTGCGCGCTTGGAGGACGCGCGCTTTCATATCGTAGCAGTGCCTACACCCGTTAACCCTGATAAGACGCCGAATTTTTCGCCTCTGATTTCCGCATCGACAGATTTAGGACGCAATCTTACCAAAGGCTCGATTGTAGTCTATGAATCCACCGTGTACCCCGGTGTGACAGAAGACATCTGTGTACCTATATTAGAGCGTGAATCTGGTCTCAAGTGCGGTAGAGATTTTAAGGTGGGTTATTCACCGGAACGCATTAACCCTGGTGACAAGGAACATCGACTGCAAACGATTCGAAAAATCGTATCCGGCATGGATTCGGAGACATTGGATACCATTGCCCGTGTATACGAACTTGTTGTAGAGGCAGGTACCTATCGCGCATCCTCTATTCGCGTGGCGGAAGCAGCCAAGGTGATTGAAAATAGCCAGAGAGATCTAAACATCGCTTTTATGAATGAACTTTCACTGATATTCCACAGGCTGGGCATCGATACTCTAGAAGTACTCCAAGCCGCGGAAACGAAGTGGAACTTTATCAGATTTCGTCCAGGACTGGTGGGGGGACATTGCATCGGCGTAGATCCTTATTATCTGACTTATTGTGCCGAGCAGCTCGGATATAACCCGCAGGTCATACTCGCTGGCCGTCGCATTAACGACAGTATGGGAGGCGTTGTTGCACAGAACGTAGTGAAGATGCTGGGGCGAAGCAAAATTGATATCAGCAGTGCACGGGTAGCCATATTGGGCTTTACGTTCAAGGAGAATTGCCCTGATACGCGCAATACCAAGGTGATCGATATTTACAACGAATTGATGGAATACGGTATTGTTCCCATGATTTTTGATCCCGTGGCTGACTTGGAGGAAATGTGTCTCCATTATGGTCTCCCGGTAGTGTCAGAGGACGACTTGGCTGAGCTGGATGCCGTCATTATTGCAGTAGCACACAAAGCCTTTTACAGTATGGACATTGTCGGCCTTCTCAAAACGAACGGTATTCTCTTTGATATTAAGGGGATGATGCAGCCGCCGGCAGAACACCCTTATTGGAGGTTGTAATCATGCGCAGATTTCTGATCACAGGAGCATGTGGCTTCATTGGCTACCATTTAAGCATCCTGTTGTTGAAACAGGGTGATCATGTGGTGGGCTATGACAGCATGAACAATTATTACGATCCCAAGCTCAAGCAAAGACGCCTGTCCCTGCTGCGCGAACATCCCAAGTTTTCTTTCATACTGGGCGACTTAGAAGACCGCGCACTTGTGCGCAAAACAATGAAGGAAGGGGAGTTCAGCGCGGTTATCAACCTTGCCGCTCAGGCGGGGGTAAGATATAGCTTGGAACATCCCGATTCATACATCGCTTCTAATTTGGTTGGTTTCTTTAACGTACTGGATGCGTTTAAGGAATATGGTGTCCCACATCTTTTGTATGCTTCATCCAGTTCAGTATATGGCGCCAATACAAAGCTACCATTTTCAACAGAGGATCGAACGGATAACCCTGTGAGCCTTTATGCGGCGACCAAAAAATGTAACGAAATACTTGCTTATTCCTATAGCCATATGTTTGGGAGCAGAGCGACGGGGTTGCGCTTTTTCACAGTATACGGACCATACGGTCGGCCTGATATGGCACTCTTTAAATTTACGAAGGCAATACTGGCTGGCGAGCCGATTGTTGTCTATAATAATGGCGATATGCAGCGTGACTTTACTTATGTTGATGATATTGTCAGGGGGATTGCACTGCTCATCGACCGTTCACGTGTGCTACAAGCCTTAAATGCCCCGCACCATGTTTACAATATCGGCAATCAGCACCCCATAGAGCTGATGGAGTTTATTTGCGCAATAGAGGATGCGTTGCATAAAAAAGCAATTATTAGATTCTCCCCAATGCAGCCGGGTGATATCAAGGCAACATATGCAGATACTTCTGATTTGCGTCTGGATACCGGATTTGTGCCAAATATGCAGGTGCGTGAAGGCATCGCCCGTTTTGTGAAATGGTATTTAGACTACTATGAGGTGTATAATGCGTAGAAGTATGGTAAGCCGGCTCATATCGGGGATGTTTATTCTATTGCTTTCGCTTACAGCAGGCTGCGCAAAACAGACCTTATTTTCAGATAAGGATATTGATTATAGCGCGGATCTTTCCGCATACAAAACGATGCCTCCTCAACTCAGCTACTGTCAAGATATAGTTTATGATGGAAAAAACAAGCTGGATATATGTTATCCCAATGCTGAAGAGGGCAAACGGTACCCGCTGCTCGTATTTATCCATGGTGGCGGATGGGTATCCGGGGATAAATCTGAAGTCCGTGAGGCGATGCCCAGTATTGCTATGAAAGGCTATATAGTCGCATCCGTAGAATATACTTTTGCAGATAAAAACATATTTCCTGTTCAACTTAAAAACATACGCGATGCACTGGCCTTCCTTGTAAAGAACAGCGATCAATATGCGATAGATTCATCCGCTATCGGTTTGTGGGGTATATCAGCTGGTGCCCATCTGGCAATGCTTGCCGCATATGCTGGCGATCTGATTCCAACGCAAGGATGGGATAATACCATTCGCATTTCTGCTGTAAGCGAATGGTCCGGGCCAACGGATCTTTCACTCCCGATTGATCCATATAGTACTGTTGAAACGCTTTTGGGAATTACTGATAGCACTTCACAGTCAAGTTTGGATTTGCTTCGCATTGGCAGTCCTGTCACCTATGTAAACGCCTATACTCCTCCAACACAGATCGTACATGGGGAACAAGATGCCGTCGTCTCCGTGGAGCACGCCAAAACGCTGGCTTCTCTTTTGAAGAAAAATCATGTCCAATATGAGGTGTGCCTAATACAAAATGCCGGGCACAGCTATGGTGAGGATACGGGGATACAGTTAAACAACATGGTTCGTTTCTTCAATCGACATCTCAAAGGAGTATCCTGAATCAACGGCCATATTAGCCAGCATATCGGATGAAATGATGCCGTCTTGGATTTGCTTTCTGCGAAACTCATCAAATAGGCCAACTGTCGGCTCGGATTCTGGGGGGAGTACGTCCGCTCTCCCCAGCACTTTCTTGATGGTTGCGCATACAATGCGTATATCTAACCGGAAGGACAGATGCTCCACGTAATACACGTCCATCATAAATCGCTCCGGCCACTGAACACGCACACGGCCGTTAACTTGCGCATATCCCGTAATGCCTGGTAGTACTTGGTGGCGTTTGTTTTCCTCTACCGTATACCAAGGATAATACCGCAATAACAACGGACGCGGCCCTATAATGCTCATATCCCCTTTAAGGACGTTAATCAACTGGGGCAGTTCGTCCAAGCTAAATTTGCGAAGCAAAGCGCCTACGGACGAGAGATTTGCCGGCTCCATAGCTTTTCCCGTGAAAGCCGGCCGCATAGTACGGAACTTATACAATACAAAAGGCTTTCCATTGCGACCGATTCGCGGGGCATTGTACATAACGGGCGCAGAAGATTCCTCAAGCTTGATCGCAAGAACGCACAAGAGCATAATCCAACTGCTGAATATCAATGCGAGCAATGCAAAAATAAAATCGGCAACACGTTTTACATACTTGTACATGAAGGATTCTTTCTCCTTTGCTGGCCTATACGGTTGTATACCGGTGGCCTACGGGGCCTGACAAGCTTTTGATTGACCCTCAAACTGAATATGGCATACTTGATCATTAATGGCAGTATGGAGAGATCAATGTATTGCCGCACAAAAGAAAGCCTCAGTGCTTGCGCGATTCGGGCCTCTTTGGCGCGTACCGCCTTGATTACGATAAGCATGAACCGTTGCGCAATCGTTCTTACAAAGAGTTTGTTTATAAAAAGCTTCGCTTTTTCATTCTGCTCACGTAGTCTTTTGCACCACTGCGCCAGATCTTCCAATGAGAAGTGGTATTCTGCGGGAAGTTCCACAGTACGGAACGAGCCCACACAGAGCTGATAATGCATCCATAGCTCAGCAACGGTCGGAGTGATCCCCAGTTCATTTAGCCATTGCGCGCGTACTTTGTTTGCCATTTCGATCTGTCTCAGACGGTCATAAATGGAAATCTGGCGGCTATGTCGCCTATAAAACATCAGAATTTTAGGATATTCATAAATACTCCCTACTCTGACTAAGTTAGTCCAGAAAAGATAATCTTCACCATTTGAAAATTCTTCATTATAAACAATATGATGCTCCTCAACAACAGTCTTCCGGAACATAGTAGACGGGTTATTGATGGCGCAGGCGAAAAACAGTGCCAGCTTGATTTTCTCGGGATCCGTTTCCATGCAGGCAAAAAGCCCCTTCCTGTCACCAAAATTCTGCGCACGGGCCGCTATGGCAGCAATATTGGGGTGGCTTTCCAGGAAAGCCACCTGCAGTTCTAGCCGCCTTGGATGTGCGATATCGTCGGAATCCATGCGGGCAATGTACTTTCCCTTCGCTGTTGCCAAACCGCGGTTAACAGAGTAAGAGATGCCGTGATTGGAATCGTTTTTTAGCAGTATAATTCGGCTGTCCACATAGCTTTGAATGACCTTAAGGGAGTTATTAACGGAACAATCGTCAATAATAATAAATTCAAAATGCTGATGCGTTTGATGCAGAATACTCTCTATACAGCAGCGTAAATATCCCTCATCTGTATTATAATTTGCCATTACAACTGATATTAAGGGTGGCTCCACAGCATTCACCTCCTCTAATACAAAATAGACATCCACTTAAATGTCCTAAATCTGGAAAGCCAAACAATCAGAAAAGATGCGAGCAATGAAACGGAAATAGTTACGACAATAAAAATCACACTCGTATGCAGCGCAGAAAATGCATCGATGCGGCTCAGCTTAATTAAGAATACGATTAAAAGCGGATGTAGCGTGTAAAGCAATATGCTGCATTTGCGCATCCAGAGGTTCGCCTTTTTGAACGGTACATGGATACGCAGTAACAACCTAGTTATAAAATAGCCTGCAGGAAGCATAAAGAATGCAATGTTGCTCCCGGTCTCTTGTGTCCAGCCATGCCGGTATGTTACAGTAGCTTCCACTAGATACAGCGCCAGAAAGGCCATGGCAAGCAGGCAGAGGCGGCCTGTGGACGAACTCTCCTCTCGGTTTGCCATATGGTAGGTAAGCACCGCCAGCGGCAGCCCGTAAAACAGCCCGTTGTTTGGCGTTTGGAAGATAAATGTATAGACATTGATGAAGTCACCAAGAACGCGAACGTTTTGGAAGGCATTTGGAAATTCTCCAATAAGAACCCCTATTGCCCATAACACACAGGCTATAATCGCCAGCACCTTCATGGGTAGCTTGCGCGCCAGAAACCAAAAAAGTACAATCCCCCAGATAACGGCGGTAAAAAACCACATATGATAAAATGTGCCTGAATAAAGAAATTGCCATATAAGCGTTGGCATAATGGTTTCAATCAATCCGTTGCGAAAAAGATTTACAGTAGAGATCAACAAATAGGGCGCGGACCAGATTGCATACATCCCTATTATCCTAACCAAATAGCCGGAAATCATTTTACCGGATTCTTGATCGCTAATTTTACAGTTCACTTGTCTCATTCTCCGAAACAAGAAGTAATAGCTGGTTATTGTAAAGAATGTCGGCGTGACACGCATAAAGGACCTGAATACTAGCTCAGTCAGCCAGGATGTCTCCTGCGGAAATAAATAAAAATATAAATGAGAGCCGATAATACCGAGGGCAAAAAGAAATTTGGCAATATCTACGGCGTTCGATCTCTGGTTCATACATTCACCTCAATGCAAGCATTTGGACACTTCTCATTCTTCGCACGGATAGCCTGACAGAAGCAATTGAATCAGAGATCCAAATTGATTTGTTCTTATGGCATTATCCATTGCTTTTTCCCAGCTGTTTGCGAATAGCAATTACAACCTGCATAATTAGATTCTTATTGATAAACACAGCTACAGCGAACATTGCTGCAAACAGGGCGATTTGTAAAACTGCCGTAGAGTTGCGCAACGCCAGCACAAGGCCAGCATAACCTGCTGTTAGCAGCAAAAAACGCACCACCTGCAGATCCGCCTTCAAATGCTTATTGACTAGCGTTTTGCATAAAATCATACGGAATATGGCACCCAGTACTGTTGCAATAGCCACGCCGTAGAGCTTGAAAAACGAGCCAAGAACGATAATCAATATAATATTGACAACGGCGCTGGACACCGTATCGATGAGATTGGCGAGCGTATCCTTCGCCATGATAAAGACGGAGCTAATGTGCGTTACCAGGGTCGTAAGGATGCATTCCAAAAAAACTATGGGGATATACAAAAGAGAACTTCCATAATCCCCTTTTACTAGAAAAGGATAGACGAGATACGTGGCGGGCAATATCATAAAGAGCACCCCAAAACAGAGCAACTGCAGCTTTTTGTAAATATCATTAAATATTTTCCCACGCTGCTCGTCCTCATTACGGCGAATCATCTCCTCTTGCCAAGCCATATTATATACCAAAGTAATGGTACTGAGAATTGTTTGAAATCGCAATGCTACAGAATAAATACCGTTCATAGAGTAGCCCAGAAGCCAGGGGATAATTAAGGGGCTGCAAAGCCCCAGCAGCTTCCAAAAGGTGGTTGCAACAATGAAATGGCGGACATAGTGCATAACCTCCTTCAATATCGCTGCGGAATACTCCTTCAGTCTGATATACTGACGCAGACGGATCATCAGTTCCACCACGACTGCCGTCACAAAGTAGGATATAATAGAGGAAAGCAATAGAGCTTCTACGCCCATATGCAGGAAAACAACCAGAACCACATTTACTGCAATGCTGATAGAAGCGGATATAACGTTGCTTGCAGCATAGGCCTTTGTATTACCAACCGCCCGGGCGGCGTTTTGCCAAACCGTAAGCAGTCCCGATGTAGCAACCATAAGAGCGACATAGATCGCAAGCTTTATATGGAACAGCTGCAAAATAATGCCGATGATCAGATAAATGCAAGAAAGCAGTCCAACGTGTGGAATGACAGTACTGAAAAAGCTTACTCGATCGGATTGATCCTTCTTGTCAAAGCCCAGGCGCAGGATCGCGTCCCATATTGCCTGGAACAGCACCGGTAAAAAAATCTGCACATAGGCAGCGATTGTATCGTATTGCCCAAGATTTGCCGTTGCAATGTATGTCGTATAAATGGGCAAAAACAGAAATTGCACGATACGCGTTGCAAATGTTCCGAGAAAATAGTGGAAAAAAGTTGTCAGCATTTTTTTCATAGCGCATTACCCGATATTCCAGGCATAAGGGATCCATTGCCCGTAATTAAAATTAATGAATTCCCGGTTGAACAAAATCGCCGAATAAACAACATACAGTAGAGCCAACGCCGTGTTCCATTTTCGGTTCGGCATGGATCTTACGGTAAGTGGAACAAGTATGATCCAAGAAAGGCGGAAATAGAGCGAGATACGGTTTAAATTCGGGCTGTAGTTACTCAGTGAAGCAAACACAAGTTCGATCCATAGGAACAGAAAAAACACGCGATAGTTTGGATTAAGTTGGACAATGCGTTTATAAAACAAATAAGGTATGAATAAAGGAATGCGAATGATTAAAGTACTGAGCTTCAGACTGCCCTCTTTTATAAAATAATCCGATAACTTTATAATGGATGCTGGGATATAGTCGAACAGAAAAACATAACTCAGATAAAAGAATATGCATGCTGACCAAATCAAGCAAGCTACAACATGGTTGCCCCTTTTTTCACCGCAGGCAAAATAGAACGGAATTATAAATGCGGCAGTATAATGAAACAACATTGCAAGGGCTATGTATAGAAGAAAGATCTTAAATTTTTTATCCAGCAGGGGCTTAAGGGAAGCCCATACTAAAGAAACGGCGATCATCTGCCGCATGATGTTAAAGGAGTGCGGAACGAATTCTGAGAAAATGAAGAGCGCGGCCAAACCGACCGGAAGCAGGTGCGAAAAATCCCATAGTCCCTTACCAAATGCGATGAACATAATGAGCGCGGAGACGGCAAACAACATGCGGGCATCGCCGCCAAGTCCATACGTCAGCTTGTTGAGCAGTACAAAGCCCGGCTCCATTGCTTTTGTTTTTTCAAAAAACTCGGTAACTGTCTGGATTGAGGAAAACTCTTCAAAACGGTTGATATATATGGGTGTATCCGTGCCTACTTGATAACGCACACTCAGAATAACAATAAAAGGCAGGCAAGCAGCCGCAAAACCAAGTGCATATATGAGCCGAGAGGATTTGGTGGAAGTCGCGCTGTTTCCGGACAGACGCAACGCCACAGCTTGGGTCAGTTGCATAATGACAACGGCCCAAACTATGAGGCTCACATAAAGCGCTATAGTTGACGGTACTGACATGACTCCGCCCATCAGCTTTGGTACAGATCAAGCAGTTGCCCGCAGGATTGCTTGATATCAAACCCCAGTTTTTTGATTTGTTCCATCCGGATTCCCTTGTCGAGACGTGGCATTTCCAGGGCCTTGGACAAGGGAGGAATCCAGACTGCAGCGCCCTGATCGATTGGTACAAACTGCATAAGATCCAACCCAAAATCGGCATCCCTTGTAACTGCAATCGATACGACCATGGGTATCCCGGCCGCGTGAGCTTCAACCAATACGACGGGCAGGCCTTCCATCAGCGATGGCAATACAAGTGCATCTGCCAGTTGAAGCAACTGCGGCATATCAGAGCGGCTTCCGATAAACCTTATATAATCCTCTAGCGATCCAATATGAACCTGTTCTTTCATTTTTTCCATTAACGGGCCATCCCCTACACAAAGAAAGAACCATGGCAATCCCTGCTTTTTAGCAATCATCGCAACATCGAGAAGGAACGCGTGATTTTTTACATCAGCAATACGCGCCGCGTGAAGGATGATCTTTTTTTCCCATATTTCAAATTCATCCTTATACGCGGTGCGCTGTTCGTCATTGATGTCCAGAGAAAATTTCTCAACATCAACTCCGTTATGGATCAGCGTTACCTCGTGGTTGCGAACAGGTCGATCGCCGAATACGGAGCGCGCTGCTGCTTCGCTACATGCGCAAAGTCTCGTGGCAAATCGAGGGGCAAACAGCCGAGCCAGGCTTAGCTTAGCCAGCGTACGCAGGCTTTTATCGGTGCTGTGATCCAAATGAGCATGGCAAATGCGCACCGGAACGCCCTCCTTTTTTGCGCACAGCGCGCTTATCCAGCCTGGTGAATCCAGGTGGGTATGTACAGCCCGATATTGTCCGCTGCGAATAATTTCACGCAGCTTCTTTGTATAGCGACGGTATCCTATTTCCGTTACAAGCGGGATTTCAAAAACCTTGGCCCCCATTTGCAGCATCTCGTTATTAAAATCAGCGGGACCTTGCAAATGGGAAACAAAATCAAACTGTACCGTCTGACGGTCAATATTCCGATAAACGTTCATAACCATGGTTTCCACTCCGCCGGTGCGCTGTGTGGAGGATAATATCTGTAGCACCCGCATGGGTACGGCGGTAGGCGTAACTTCCGATCTCAGCCTATATTTTTTCTTGTGATACCACAACAGCCACTCATACGGAATCAGACCCACAACAAGAGGCTTAAGTACAAAAAAGAGGCCTATCGGCATCAACTGCAGCGCACGGTATCCCTGATATCTGACGCGGGCGGCGTTTACCCGGTAACGATATTTCTTTCGGCCCCGTGAATACCGGCTTTCGTAATAATCAAGAAGTGGTTCCTCCATGTTGTATCCCCGATATCCCGCTGCATAAAGGCGCAAAAACAGATCGTAGTCCTCAACGCGCTGAAACGCTTTGTCCGTTCTGTATCCGCCAAGCGCAAGGAGGACTTCGCGCCTGAACATGGTGGTCGGATGAGCGAATTGATTTCCGCGCAGGAAATCCTTTTTTGTCGGCGCTTTATTGGCTTTACGGCTACCCCAGACCCCTCCTTCATCATAGAGGATAACAGAGCTGCCGACGACGGCGCACTCAGGATGTGCATCCAAAAAAGCGATTTGGTGCGCAAAACGATCCGTATGCGCGACATCGTCGGAATCCATGCGTGCAATATACTCTCCCGAAGCAGCCTGTATACACTTGTTCAACGTGGGCGCAAGCGTCATATTGACCTGATTCCTGAGAATTCGAATGCGTATATCCTTTTGCGCCCATTCTAAAAG
Source organism: Bacillota bacterium (assembly GCA_038562375.1). Classification (GTDB taxonomy): domain Bacteria; phylum Bacillota; class Clostridia; order Christensenellales; family CAG-138; genus JBCFAY01. The sequence continues at coordinate 186,434 of JBCFAY010000002.1, forward strand.
CTTGGAGTAGCTGTTGTCGGTCGAACCATCATCGCAAATAATAAGTTCAAAGTCCCCATAACTCTGTGATAAGATGGATTGTATTGCGCGATCTATCCGTCCCGCATCGTTGTATACGCCCATGGCTACCGATATTTTGGGCATGCGCTCTTCTCCCTCTCCCTTTCCCCGCTAGAGAATGCTTCGTTTAAAATCCGTATCCCTGTTGCTGATAAACGCCACGCGATCGATTTCCTTCTTGGTATTACGAATTTGGTTCGTCAGCCGCTTGAAGTCGAGTAGCTTTGTCTTATGCAGCAATACGCAGGGAACAATGTGTTCACAAGCCTCGAGAAAAGACAATTCCTTTCCGGATAAAGAAAACTCAGAAAATAGAGCTATAGTGATATCGTAAGAGGAAATCGCACCGCGGATTTGTTCCCTGTACGCGTTTAAAGAATCGGCAGACGTCGATGTCCAATTGAAGAAATCGACATGCAGGCCCGGGAAATTGCTTGGATGACTCAGCAACAGATCTGGTGTAAAATCGGCAACCATCACGCGCTCACCGATCTGTGCGAATGAGGCAATGACGGAAACGAATGTGGCGATATAGTCACAAACCGGACTGGAAGGCAGCAGCATCAAGGTAGCCCCTCTGGGTTCATCCTCCTTTGATTCTGGCATATTGAGCAGCATCTGCGCAGCAAACAAACGAATGGATGCATCTGTCGTCATCTCTTGTGCCGGTAGGGGAGCAGCGGGACGGATGTGCGCCTTGCGGCGCAGAAAGGCACTCGTTCTACGTTTCTGAAGTTTGGATGTCTTAATATATTGCCCAAGAAGCTTCCGCGTATCCGACACATGCCTATTTACGATGGTACGGCGAAGCAGCGCGCGCGAATGGAGTTCTTCGGAAATCCCCTCTTCGTCTACAAAATGAATTCTCGTATCGAATAGTATCAGCAAAAACGAAACAGCAATTCCCATAGCAAGGCCAATCAACGCAAACAAAACGCCAATAAAGATGGTCTGCAAAGCGAGGCTACGGCCGATATCACGAATTTCATACTGGCCGTCATGCCATTGCAGCTTTCCGACCTGCGGCATTTCGGAAAGAATATTATCCGCTACGGCGCGCGCTGCCTGTGCAAGCTCGCGAGTTCTATCGGGCTCGTTGGTACGAACTACAAATGTAATGACATCCGTCTCGGTGGGATTTGTGATTGAAATTGCCTGCTGACAATCTAACAACCGCATATCAAAACTGAGCAGGGCGCGCACTCTCTGTGCGTATGCGACATCATCTAGCAACGCCACGCCGCTCGCCGCCGCCTCATGGCCGGAAACCATGCTATCGGTGCGCAGACCAATATTTACCGAAAACTCTTTTTCATATATCCGATTATAAGTGCTGTAGCCCATGATAATTCCGAGTATGCCGCCAATAATCGCAAGAACAACGAGCAGCCAGATATGATCAAGTAAGCGATACAGGGAATGCCTGAAAAAGATCCTGCTGTTTTGTCCGGCGGCATCTGGTCCCTTTAGATTGGCTTCCGGCATTGAATGCGGGCCCTGGGCACTCCTTACCTGCTTGTCCATTCTCTTTCCTTCCAACAATAAATAGTGTCGCGCTTGCGTTATGGAAGCACAGTCTGAGTGATTGATTGTGTTTCAAGAGCTTTTATTACGGCGTCAAAATTAACAGGAACTTTCGCTTCTGTTCTTAATACAAAAAGGTTATTTTCAGGTTCATCATATGTAATCTCCCAATACCTTACGGTATAATCAACACCGTTGTACTGAAATCTTGCACTGATTTGCTGCATTTGTTCATCCACATACCATCGCGCAATAAGATTTTTGCCCTTGACTGTGTACTCTGTTGTTCCGTCGTCTGCCGTTTTAGCAACGGCAAGCAGAATATAGGGAGCATTTTGTTTTAAATTAAAAATACTATCCTCCGTATCCGCAATTTCATTATATAACAAAGTGCTCAGATCGACCAGCCGGGTCTTTCCAGCCCGTGTGACTTTGCGGTAAAGCGCATTGCCTGTAAGAACGGAACAGTAATCAACCGTGTAGCCGTTCTTACCTTCAAACACGTTTTCATAGGAATCACCAGGCAGCATATTGTCCACTCTGCGGTTATATTGTATGCTATCGGCGTTTGCGATTTTTGTTGCAAGCTGTTCAAATCTACTGCGCTCAGGCTGATACAACTCTGCATTCTTCTGGCGATCGTCTTCCAGCGTTACGTTGGCAAAATAAGTGTCCAACACTTGGTCGATGTATTCCAGACTACTGCGAATAGTGCTTCGTGTCCCCCATATAATCCCGCAAAGCAGAACGATAATAAGGCCTCCGGCGATCATTCTTAGTTTCTTCTTATCGTAGTTTGTATTCTTCATAGCGGTTCCCTCGGCTAATGGAATTCGTAGCGTTTCGCTGTATAATGTGTTAAGTGGCGGATCTATACGCCGGAAAATATGGTTGCGTCATATCCGCATTCGCCTGCGCACAAAGCCGCTCATACCTATCATTATTCCATATTTTTCTGCCAGTATAAAACTCCATCGGCTCCATATTCAAAAAACGGCTTTTTGACTGGAAAAGTGTATCTTCAGGATCACCGGATAACCCTCCACCCAAATGAAATAATTCGAATCCATGGGCAGACCCCCAAAGGGCGGTTTCTATATACAGCAATACACTCAACCCCAGCGAGGATAGATATTTTTCGTCCGTTCCAATCAGATGTCCATGTAAAAGACGGTTTTGCCAGCGGAAGCAAAGCAGCGCACCTACCACCGTGCCCTGATAGTAGGCTAAAGTCAACAAGAGATTAGGCCCGAGGGTTCTCAGCATCTGCGAAAAGTATTCGTCCGCAAAATAATAATACTCCTGCGCATGATTTCGGTCCATAGTCATACTGTACAACTGTTTAAAATCATCTAGATGATCGGGTTGCTCGACAATTTGTATTGTTACTTCGCGTTTCAAAGCTTTATGATAATTGTGCTTTATATTTTTTTTTAAGGAGGATATGAAAGCTTCCGGGCCGCCCAAAAGATTCATGCATACCGTTTTTCGATTATAAGCAACATCATACAGCGAGGCAAAATCCCTGCTATTTTTCAGCAGAGGATGAAAGCGCACAAACTCGCTGACAATGCGGTTTTTTGCACAATAATCATCCATATGTCTTCCGTAAGCGTGGACCAATGCGTCTCGGTCTGTAGCTTCCAGAACGATAGGTCCACCATAGCCGTATGGTGTAATCAAATCATACTCGGGAGCTTCTTGCGTCCCGGGTATCACTCTGCATATAAACGGATGATATATTTCGCCAAATTTGCATCGAAAGTGATGCGCATTGAATATGCCACATTCGAGCTTTTCATACAAATGTCCGTATGCTTCATTAAAATAAATATCCGGCAGTTGCATATCTTTTTCCATACAGCCTCTCCATACAGAGAAAATACACAATTATTCTCATGTATTTTCTCTGCAGATTCTATGTACACTGCGAGTGATTCAGGATTATGAAACCGACAGCACTGCCTTAGTGGGATCCGGAATGCTGGCATCCACATTTACGGCATATTCGCTGACGCTTACATAGGTATAAAGCATTTGGTTGTTTTTAATTACCACGTTCTGACACAAATATGCAATGATATTTCCATTGCCACAATTGTTATCAATAATCTTATAGTTATTTCCATTATAGGCAAGCACAGATCCACCACGGCAGTTGTTAATAGTATTATTGGAAATGACCGTACCGTCGCATTTGAAACCTTCCTGCAATTCCACATCTATCCCATATTCTGGAGCTGTGCCGCCAATGTTGGTGATGGTGTTGTTGGTAACGATGGTTTTAACGCCGCTCGCAATACTGATACCCTGCCGCCTGCAATTGGAAATCCTGTTGTTATTGATCTGCACGTTTTCGATATCCTTTTCACCTACATAGGAAATCAGATTAATACCGTCACCTGTCATGCCTGAGATTTTCATCCCGGTGACCGTAACATTTTTTGAGTTGTTGATCATGACGCCATGGCCATGTTCATGTGTACCGCCGCTGGAGAAATCATGCTGGCTTGAATCGCCAATGAGTGTACCGTTGAGGATTGTAACCCCATCCGCGTTCGCGACATTGATTAATACATAACATGGGCTGCCGTTAGGTTTCATGCGCAACGTGGCATCCGTTAAATCCAACGTAAAGCCTGAAGGCACAATGATACCAAAAGCAGATGAACTGCGAGGATTTTTGTTTTGTTGCGTCAATGGAGAGCTGTAACGATTCGCCCAGCCGCTGCTCTCCACATAGAAGTCCCCCACGATTCGTACGATTTTGATGCCGCTTTTAGCAGCTTTAACAAAAGCCTCGTTGATCAGCTTTGTGTTTGCGGTAGCACTCTTTACAGAATTTGATACAAGCCCAGCTTTCGAGTCCACCACAAAGGCTTTTCCAACTACACGACCACCGCTGCTTGTAACAAAAGCACCCAGAGGAGTGTCTGCATCGCTGATCTGAATATTTTCATCGGTATCATTTGACTTCATTGCGGACTCTCGACCAGCCAAAAAAGAACCCCATAAACCTAAGGCTACTATCAAGGTGATAGATATAGCCTGAACGGCCTTGCTCTTAAAAAAGGCCTTCTTTACGCTGTTATTATCCATATATGTAATCATCCCTTCATAGCTTTTAAGCTATTATAACCACAATATACACCCTCCCAACATTATACTATATGTTATTGAAGCATTTCTTGATAATTTGAGCAGTGCAGGTTAATTCTCCTTCTGTTAAAGCGGAACCAGAGGGCAAGCAGATCCCCCGCAAAAACAAGTCTTCCCCAACCGGAGATTCGGCTTCCTCGCTATAAAACGGAAATTGTGAGAATAAGGGCTGCATATGCATCGGTTTCCAAAAATGTCTGCTTTCAATATTGGCCGCTTCCAAAGCCGATATGAGATCTATAGGACGCACGGCGCTACCCTGTTCGATGAGGCCGACAGAAAGCCAGAAATTAGAATAATATCCGGCAGGTTCCTGTGCAAACGTAATGGGATAGTCCGCTAAAAGCTCCTTGTAACGCTGATTGATTTTTCTTCGCTTTTGAATATATTGCTGCAATTCCAGCAGCTGACCAAGCCCAATGCTGGCCAATATATTCGACATCCGATAATTGTAGCCAAGCTCTTTGTGCTCATAATAAGGGCAAGGTTCACGAGACTGGGTTGCCCAGAATTTCATTTTTCCCGTCGCATTAGGTAAATCTGTAAGAACCATACCGCCTGTTGAGCTGGTAATGATTTTGTTCGCATTAAACGAAAGAATACCAATATCCCCAAGGGTTCCACAATGCTTCCCGCAGTATGTTGCCCCTAATGCTTCAGCGGCGTCCTCCAATACAGGGACGCCATACCTTCTGCAAATAGGAAGAATCTTATTATAATCCGCCGGCATTCCATAAAGATCAACAACGATGACAACCTTGGGAAGGATGCCTTTCGAAGCAAACGCTTTAAATGCTTTTTCAAGCGCTACAGGGGAAATATTCCAGCTATCACGCTCAGAATCGATGAATACGGGCGTCGCCTTTTCATAGAGGATTGCATTGCATGACCCCGAAAAGGTAACATCTGAGCAAAAAACATAGTCGCCTTGCTTAACCCCCAAATATTTAAGCGCAAGATGAATGCAAGAAGAACCTGAATTAAGCGCTAAACTGTATTGGCAACCCAGCATCTCCCTGACTTTTTGTTCAAAGAGATCTACATTCGGGCCCAACGGAGCAATCCAGTTTGAGGCAAAAGCCTCTTGAATGGTCTCCAACTCGCTGCCATTCATATGGGGGGGGGATAGATAAACTCTTTTGGCTTTTAAAGTATCGTCATTGGACATTGGTTATCCTTACTTTCTGCTCAACATACGCAGATTTGGGCTTATCTGCGGTTCGATAACTGTTTTATGATCAACCTCTGCATAGCCCGGTTCGAGTTGAATCTGTTTGAAGCTTGGAACCAGGTTACGTATGCAATGGTCGATTCGCAGCATATTGCGGTCCTGAACCGCCAGCATAAGATCGTCAATCATATGCTGAATTCCCTGAAGATCCGCGATGCCGCTTGACTTGAGGATGTAAATCTGATCATTCTGAGTGGCGGAAACATTTTCGGAATCCAGTCTGATTTCTTCAAACATCTTCTCGCCTTCACGCAAACTCGTAATGCGAATCGGAATATCCTTTTCGGGAATCAACCCCGATAAACGGATCATAGTACAAGCAAGATCGTAAATATAGATCGGTTCGCCCATATTGAGTACGAAGATTTCAGAGCCTAGCGACATGGCACCAGCCTCCAGCACAAGTTGAACTGACTCTGGGATCGTCATAAAATAACGCTTTACCCGTTTGTCCGTTACGGTAACAGGTCCGCCCGCCTCAATTTGCTTTTTGAACAGCGGGATGACGCTACCATTGCTTCCCAATACATTGCCAAAGCGGACTGCAGAAAAAATCGTGTTACTTTTGGCAGCGACAACCTGCAACGCTAATTCGGCGATACGCTTCGAAGCTCCCATGTAGTTGTTGGGATTAACTGCCTTATCGGTGGATATCAGTACAAAGCGTGCAACTTGATGCTTGTCCGCTACCATAGCAGCATTTAATGTACCGATAGAGTTATTGATGATCGCTTCAATCGGGTTGATTTCCATCATAGGAACATGCTTATGCGCAGCTGCATGAAACACAACATTAGGCTTACAAAAGGAAAATACCTCGTCCATTCGTTTTACATCACGAATAGAACCCAAAACTGTTTCATAACGCTCCTTTTCGTATAACACAGACAGATCGTTTTTAATCTCATAGAGACCATTTTCGTTAAAATCAAAGATAATGAGCTTCTTGGCACCATATTTGAGAACCTGGCGGCAGATCTCCGAGCCGATGGATCCAGCACCACCTAGAACCATGACGGTTTTGTTCCAAATGAAACTCTGAACCGCTTTCATATCCAACTTGACTTCGGACCGACCTAACAGTTCCTCCAGACGCACATTGTTGATCGTTGCTTTGGACAAACTTTCTCCGGAGAAATTGCTCAAATTCGAAAATCGTTTAATGGAGCAGTTCGCTTGGGTGCAATAATTGAAAATTTCACGGATGGTTGAATTGTCTACATGCGGGATGGCAATGATGATTTCATGGACAAAATATCTCTGGGCAATCCTGGGAATATTCTCTCTGCCGCCATAGACCAAGAGGCCTTTGATTCTTTTACCCCAAAGCTGTTCGTTATCATCAATAAAACCAACAATCCTGCATGACTCCTTGGGCTCATACATCAGCATACTCACCAAATACTGCCCCGCACCGCCAGCGCCTACGATCAAAATATTTTTTATTTTACTGTCGGGGAGCTTGCTCAATACCATCGAAAATCTGCAATGAATATAAAAGCCGACACGGATAATCAAGCGATATCCACCCATAAAAAGGGTATTGATGCAGAAAAAGTTTATTACTATGCTTATTGGGAGCGAAGCTATGATGAATTGGTTAAAGCAAAGAAAAAAGGCATAACCAACCGCTAAGCATATCCCCATTCTCAATGCGTCTGTAACATTGAATTTGGATATGTTGGTTACATAACTTTTAGTGACGAGCATGATCCCGAGTGAGAAAATAGTTGCAATAAAGATATATACCGGCAGTTCGTTGATGTAGTTTAAAAGAACTTCATGTAGGGTGCCGTATCGGAAAAGCAAAGCCAAAATCATAGCCGACATAATAAAAAACACATCCGATACACAAAATGCGATTACTTTAAAAGGGCTTCTGCGTACGGATTTATGGCATTCCTTTGTGACCATCAGCTTCACCAAACATTCCTCATTATAAATGTAAAACTTAAAAGCTTATTCTTTCAAAATATGTAACCTATATTAATCATTATCGTTATTTATAACATTTTTATAATATACTAGAATTAAATTCCTGTCAATTTATCCCACAGCTATGTAACTGTGATTACTTGCGCAGCATAAAATTTTTTGTAGCGGAAAACGATATCATTCAATGGAAATTATCGTTATGGTATGAATACTTGTGCAGGAGGAGCAGCCCATGAGAATATTGGTGTATGGGGCCGGGGTATTGGGAAGCTATCTTGCTCATGTGCTCATTCGCGGCGGAAACGATGTTACCTTGCTCGCAAGAGGCGAGCGGCTGAAGGAGTTACAGGCAAACGGACTTGTTATTCGGCATTACGTGCAGCTCAAAACTACGGTCGATCCCGTTCGATTGATCGACGCGCTCGCCCCGGAGGACGTTTACGATTTAATCTTCGTGGTCATGCAGTATACGCAATTGCGAGCGATACTCCCTGCCCTATCCGCCAACCGCAGCAGCCATATTGTTCTGGTCGGCAACAACGCGGATGCTCAGGCCACGCAAAGGGCGATACAAGAGAACAGCCCTGTACAAAAACAGGTGGCTTTCGGCTTCCAGGGCACCGGCGGACGGCGTGAGGCGGGGCGAGTGATCTGTGTGCGGGCCGCGGGACATATGAGCCTCGGCGGCTTAAGCAGCGAATTATCATGGAAATCGTTGGTCGATAAAGCCTTCTCGAATACAAAATACAGGCTGACCTATTATGGCCATATGGATACTTGGCTGAAAGGCCATATTGCCCTGATCCTTCCGCTGTGCTATTTGGCGCATTTCTGTGACGGCAACCTGCACAAAGCCTTTTGGAACAAGAAGCTGCTCAATCGGGTCATCGACGCGGTTGACGAAGGTTACGGCGTCTTGGAAACCCTCGGTTACCCTTTGTCCGCGGAGGATGCGGCTTTTGCGCGCAAAAAGCGCGGAAAGTTCTATCTCATGTTGAAGGTCGTTACGGCCACGCCCATCGGCAGGCTTGCGATAAGCGACCATGCCATGTCCGCACTTGAGGAAATGACGGCGCTCAACGGCGCGTTCGCCGCTTTAAAGAGGCAGGCGGGCATCCCAACGCCAAATTGGGACGCGCTTGAAGCTTATCTGAAAAAGCCTGATCACCATGTCGGATTTGAACGGTTTTAGCGCCTCCTGACGGGGCGCTTTTGATAGCAACGAAGCGGACCGTGCATACTTGCCATACCGAAGCCGCGTCCAATGCCGGACGGGCTGGAAACACGGATAAGCTCCCGCACAAACGCAGAAACGACGGCTGCCGTAAGGGGCAGGATCATTAAACGGGGCGTTTGCGCTGAGGGCCCGGCTAGAGTCCCGATAAATCCTTTTTTGTGCCGTAAGCGGCGAGAATTGAAAACGCTTAGTGCAGATACCTGCAATGATACTATAACGCGGATGTGCGGCGGCACATACAAGCAAGCGCGTGCTTTAATCGGAGTACTACGGCGTTTTCTATGGTTCCTCCTGTTGGGTGACTTTTCCCAACGCGAGCCTTCGATATTCCGAAGGCGTAAGGCCGGTTTCCTTTTTAAACAGCTGAGCGTAATGGCCGTGATACTGCAGCCCGCAGTACGAAAACGCCTGTTCGACGCTCAGGTTCGCGTCCAGGAGCGCATCCTTGAGCCTTTGCATTTTAATCGAGATATAATAGGCGTGCGGGGTCATGCCCGTAAACATCTTAAAGCGCCGGGCGAAGTGCGCCTCGCTCATCAGCGCCGCGTGGGCGATGCCTCCCAGATCGAATTTCTCCCGCCAATTCGCCTCCATGTACTCCTTGGCGCGCGCGATTTCCTCCCGATCCAGCATTTTCTTCTGCGTGACGTATATGATCACCACGCACAGCACCTCTCCGGTATCGCTTTTTAGCGGGAAAGCGGAGATGTTCAGATAATACAATTCGGAGGACTCCACCGGGATATGGAACCATTGCTTGAGCTGATGCACGGGCGCGGGGATTCCCAGAACGCTCGCGATGTTCCCCTCAAACGCCGAATGCACCTCGCCGAGAACGCCGAAACCGGACAGCGTCTCATCCCGCAAGATGTTGTATTTATCCACGATCAGGCCGGGATGAGGAATTCTGAACTCGCTGATAAACGCCGCGTTGACGGCTTTAAGCGTCCCGTCGGGAGCAAAGATCTGTATGGGGTACGGAAAAGCGTCGATGAAGTCGCAGAACAGGTCGCTGTTCCCCGCCCATTGGTGCAGCTTTTGTATAAACTCAGAGCGGATACTGTTTTCCACAGGATTACCTCTCATCAACGTTCTACAACGAGGGCGGGCACGGCTGCGAACCGAGTCTTGTTTTCCAGTATTATACAGCATAGACAACCTGTTGTCACCGTGCAAGCGGCTCAGTCCCGCCAGACGCAGAAGGGAACCGAACTGTGCGGAAAAACGGCGGCCGGCCAAACGAGACTTTTCGTCCATTGAAGATTTATCGACAGCAAAGACGCGCCGTTTCAGGCGCGTCTTTGCATTTGGGGAAGCGGCTGCATCCGGTTTTACGGTTTTCACCGTCTACTTGATCTCCACGACGGGCATCGCCTCGATATAGCCCCGGTATCCCATCGGCGCGAGCTGGAACCTCGGCGCCCTGCCCGTCGCCCATCGATACCCATAGATCTCCGGATTATATTTTTCGATCGTGTTGTAGATCTGCTCGATGGCCTCCATGAAGTCCTCGTCGTCGAACGGTTCGCCCTGGAATACCATCATCTTGCAAGGCGGTAGTTCGATCAGATCATACCCGCTGGGTACCTCGTTGGAGTAATCGAGCGGCAGCTCAACGCCCTGCACGTATTTCGAAGTGCCGTCCGGTATCAGGTGTTCCGGCAGCCACATCCCGATCGGCTCGTACAGCGCCTCCTTGATGCTTGAAAGCAGCGCCCAAACATCACATCCGACCTCGTTGCAATACTCAAAATACTCCGTCGCGCTCTTGCCGCGCTTTAAAAGGACCTTTCGCGCCGGGCGCTCGATCACCTGTACAAATACCGTTTTCGTTTCTTTCTGCGCGCTCATTCCACTCGCTCCTCTCAGTAATGCGCGGTACGTATCAAAAGCTCTCTCCGGCAGAAACAGCTGTATCGGCGGCGTATTTTTGGAGTACTTGCTGGGCGAGAGCCCAAACTTCTTGGTAAACGCCCGGGTAAATCCCTCATGGGAGTCGAACACAAAATCCAAAGCGACGTCGATGATTTTGTGCTCCCCATCCCTTAACGTCAGCGCCGCCTTGCTTAAGCGCAGCACGCGGATATACTCGAACGGAGTTTTTCCCGTAACCTCCTTGAATATCCTTGCCGCGTGCCACGGGGAATACCCCGAAACACCGCCGATCTGCTTGAGGGAGATCTTCTCGCGCAGGTGCTCGTCGATGTATTCCTGCATCCGCTGAACCGCCTGCGCCGTTTCCGCCTGAATCACTTTTTTTCACCTCCCGCTCAATAAAATTGTAGCGCGAAAGAAACGAGCTTTCTTGACCTTAATTGCTCAATAGTTTCTCATCGGAATTCTCTAAATTATAACCGATGTGCACGCGTCCCGCCATTGAGCAGATACGGTGTCCCATGTTTGAAGCGTTGGAAGGTCGAAACAGGAAGGAAAATTTCGATTGCTTTCGCGGACAAGTGTTCCTCAACAATTCCCTCCAAAAACCGGAAATGATCGTCGCTACGGCATCGGCGTTCGGTTCCACAGCACATTACAAGTGTATATACATCTGTTGACTTTCGCGGAATCAAGAGTATAATTAAGCCTAATTATCACCGCCATAAAATGCCCATGGGCGCTTGCGAAAAGGAAAATATGAACGCAGTAGAAAGACGAAAAAGAATAGCCGAGATCATCGGCGCATCTCAAGACCCCGTCACCGGCAGCGAGCTTGCGGCGATGCTGTTGGTCACGCGGCAGGTGGTCGTTCAGGACATCGCGCTGCTTAAGGCGGGCGGTTTACAGGTCATTGCCACTCCCTCCGGATATATGATGATCGACACGGCGGTCAGAGGAAGGCCGGTCAGGGTTTTCACCTGCCGTCACACATCCCTTGAGCAGGCTGAACAGGAGTTAAAAGCCATTGTGGAATGCGGCGGGACGGTTCGGGACGTAATCATCGAGCATCCCGTATATGGAGAAATCTCGGGGTCGCTGATGCTTTACACAAAAAAGGCCGTAGAATGTTTGATCGATCGCTTGAGGCGTAAGGATTCGCAGATGCTCTCCTGCGTTACGGACGGAATCCACATGCATACCGTCGAGGCCGATAGCGAAGGGACGCTCAACACGATCGAAGAGAAACTTCAGGCTGCGGGTATCCTCCTGCAGCCATAACAATCGCTATTTGAGAGGTTGAATGCAATGAGCACGACTGAAATCACCCGGCGGATATCGGAATTGAAAAAAAATGGAAACGCCTTGATCCTCGCCCACCTTTATCAACTCCCCGAGGTGCAGGACATCTCCGATTTTACCGGAGACTCGCTGGAGCTTAGCCGGCGTGCAAAGGAATCGAGCGCTGAAGTGATCGTGCTCTGCGGCGTAACTTTTATGGCAGAAACGGCTAAGATCCTCAGCCCGCAGAAAACCGTGCTGCTGCCGGAACCGGACGCCGGTTGCCCAATGGCGGATATGGTCAGCGCATCGGATATCGAGCGGCTGAGAAAGGAACATCCAAACGCGGCGGTCGTTTGCTATGTGAATTCCAGCGCCGAGGTCAAGGCTGCCAGCGATATCTGCTGTACTTCTTCAAATGCCATAAAAGTTGTTGAATCATTGAGCGAGGATGAAATCATATTCGTGCCGGATCGCAACCTCGGGAGATACGTTTCAGGCTTTTTCCCTGAAAAGAGGTTTATCTATCATACCGGGTTCTGCCCGGTACACGAATTGATATCCGTTGCGGACGTTAAAAATGCGCGGTCGCTCCACCCCCACGCGTCCGTCCTTGCGCATCCCGAATGCAGTCCGGAAGTTTTAGACCTTGCCGATTTTATAGGCAGTACCGCTAAGATCATCGATTATGCCGGGAAATCGAACAGAACCGAATTCATCATCGTGACGGAGACCGGCATACTTCACCGTCTGAATACGCTCTATCCGAAGAAGCGTTTTTACCCGGTTCGATCGGATATGACCTGCAGGAACATGAAGAAAACTACCCTGCAAAAGGTGGCGGCTGCTCTTGAAAATATGCAATATCCGATCCATCTGGATCAGGGACTGATCGATAAGGCGTATGCCTGCCTGGATCGAATGCTGCGATTATAGCGGACACCGAAAGGAATTCCTATGAAAAGGTACGTCTGCAACCGCAATTGGAACGATGCCGAACGGGTGTACGCCGATGTTGTAATCGTCGGATGCGGCGCGGCAGGATTATATACGGCGCTCAACCTCGACCCCTCGGTCCAATGCGTGATGCTCAACAAGGCTGGATCGCAGCGGTGTAATTCCGTATATGCCCAAGGCGGGATCGCGACCGTGATTGAACCGAACATTCAGGACGACCTAAAACGTCATTTTGAAGATACAATTATTGCGGGCGCAGGCCTATGCGATAAGGATGCGGTAAAAGTCCTGGTCGATGAAGCATGGTTAAATATCGAACGTCTCATAAAAGACAATGTCCCCTTCGATATGCACGACGGGGATTTGCTGCTCACGCGAGAGGGCGGCCATAGCAGGAATCGCATCCTGCACTGCGGCGGCGACGCAACGGGGCTGCACCTGACGAACAGGCTATATGAGCTTGTCCTAGCACGGGAAAATATCGATATCCACAATAACATGTTCCTCATCGACATCGTGACGAATGAAGACCGGGCCACGGCCGGAGCGCTTGCGTTGAGCGAAAACGGCAAGCCGTTTTATTTTATATCCTCTAAGGTGGTAATCGCTTCGGGAGGAATTGGGCGCGTTTTTCAAAACAGCACAAACGCCACATGCGCCACCGGCGATGGGATTGCGGCCGCCGAGCGCGCGGGCGCGGAACTTAAAGATATGGAATTTGTGCAGTTCCATCCTACCGCGTTTGTCCATCCGGACGATCAAGGACGCTATTTCCTGATTTCGGAAGCTTTGCGCGGAGAAGGCGCAATACTCAGAAACAGCCGGGGAGAGCCGTTTATGCAGGGCGCTCATCCTCTTGCCGATCTGGCTCCAAGGGATATCGTCGCCCGCGCAATCGTTATGGAGACGAAAAAAAACAACAGCGAAAACGTGTATCTGGATATCACGACAAAGCCGCGCGATTTTTTGATGGAACGCTTCCCAACGATATTCGGCGAATGCGCCTCCCGCGGAATCGACATCTCGAAGGATTGGATTCCCGTTATGCCGGTACAGCATTATTTTATGGGCGGCATAAAAACGGATGTGGACGCAAGGACAAATATTCCGGGGCTCTATGCCTGCGGCGAGGCGGCCTGCTCAGGCGTGCACGGCGCAAACAGGCTCGCGAGCAACTCGCTGCTCGAGTGCATCGTTTTTGCACGGCGCTGCGCCGCTCATATCAACAACTCACAGCTTCATCTCCCGCGCCCGCAAAGGTTCGTGTCAGGCCCTGAACCGTCAAATCCGAATGCGGACTTCAAGCAATACAGCGATGAAATCCGTGGACTTATGACGCAAAAATGCGGCATAATCCGCAACCAAGCGGAGCTAACGCAAGCATATGCGCGAATACGCCGGATTTTTGAAACGCTCGATTCGATGGTTTTAAGCGACATAACGGGCGTTGAAGCCTACAACCAGTCGCTTGTCGCGCTTAGCATACTCCTTGCGGCCATACAGCGGAAAAAGAGCGTCGGCGCCCATTACCGCAGTGATGAAAATACTTTGGAGGTAGATAGAATGCTCAACAACTTCAACCTTGACGACATGATATTGCGCGCCCTGAATGAGGATTTGGGCAACGGAGATATCACCACACTTTCGACCGTCGACGAGGCAAGGCGCGTGCAAGGCAACTTCATTGCCAAGGAAGCGGGAATCGTCTGCGGGCTTACGATTGTCTCCCGTGTGTTTGCGCTTTTGGATGCGTCTATCGTGTTTGACTGTCTTGTATCGGATGGGGATCAGGTTATGAAAGGCGATATCATCGCAAAGGTTTCCGGCCCCGCCCGCGGCATTCTCTCCGGTGAGCGCGTGGCGCTGAATTTTCTGCAGCGGCTTTCCGGCATCGCATCGCGCACCCGCGAGGCCGTCGAACAGGTCTCGGGTACAAAGGCCGCCATTGTAGATACGCGCAAGACGACCCCCGGCCTGCGGTGCATCGAAAAATATGCCGTTCGGATCGGCGGGGGCAAAAACCATAGGTTCAATCTATCGGACGGGATACTGATTAAGGACAACCATATCCTTGCCGCGGGCGGAATCCGCCAAGCCGTCGCGCAGGCAAGGAACTCGGCTCCGCATACTTTAAAAATCGAGGTCGAGGTTGAAAGCTTTGCTCAGATTGAGGAGGCTCTACAAAGCGGGGCGGATATCATTATGCTCGATAATATGGGTATCGGCGATATGGCAAAAGCCGTGCAGATGATCGAAGGGAAAGCGCTGATTGAAGCATCCGGCAATATGGGAGAAAAAGATCTGTACTCCATCGCAAAGACAGGCGTGGACATTATTTCTATTGGCGCGCTTACCCATACGATAAAGGCGATGGATATCAGCCTGAGGTTCTCAGGATCGATTGAACAGCAATAATTTTAGGCGTTTTTTCTTGCCAATAACCGCATAGGCCGAGCACTATAGCCATTTAGCCCCGATATTGGCCTTCAACCTATCGGCAATACGCCGAGGGGATAAAAAGGCGTTCCAGTAAAATCGGAACGCCCTTTTGCCTCTTCAAGGATTCGGAATACGAGAATCCGCAGCCGTATGCTATCTTTCCTCCCGGAAATACGGCAGTCCGAGACCGGCAGGCGGCTGATTCTCGCGTTTGCGGCGCAGGGAAACCACCACGAGCACGATAACGGTAACCAAATACGGCAGCATCTTGAACAGCTCCATCGAACGCCGGGTAAGGTCCGGAATGTAGAAGTACAGCCAGGAGAGCATACCGAACAGGTATGCGCCCCAGATACCCCTCCTGGGCTTCCAGCTCGAGAAGATCACGAGCGCCACGGCGAGCCAGCCCAAGCGTTCAATGCCGCCGTCGCTGTCCCACGTGCCCTTGGTATAATCCATCACGTAGTAAAGGCCGCCCAGGCCGGAAATACCCGCGCCGATGCAGGTGGCAAGGTACTTGTATTTTGTAACGTTTATGCCCGCAGCGTCGGCCGTTCCGGGATTCTCGCCCACGGACCGGAGATTGAGTCCGATGCTGGTGCGGTTGATGAACCAATTGACCACGATAGCCATCACCACCGCGAGGTATACCATGAAGCCGTAGCCCAAGAGCATACTCAAAACAGGCGGCAGATTCTGGGCAAAGGGAAGGCTGGCCCTGAAGGCCGCGCTAGTGGTCGCCACGGAGATCTGCCCCACGCCGCCCGCGAGTTTGTTCAGCGAGCCGCCGAAGAAATTCGAAAAGCCCGCGGCAAAAATCGTCAGCGTCAGACCGGTAACGTTCTGATTGGCCCGGAGCGTAATCGTAAGCACGCTGTAGATCAGCCCGCCGAGCAGCGCCGCAACGAATGCGCAGGACATCGCGATGAGGATGCAGACCAGTTTGTTGGGCTCGGGATTGTTCAGCTCATAGAAGAACACGCCGATGAGTCCCACGATGCCGCCCAGATACATGATGCCCGGCACGCCGAGGTTCAGGTTGCCGGATTTCTCGGCCAGGATCTCGCCCGTCGCTCCGAACAGGATCACGGTGCCGAACATGATGCCGGCTTGGAAAAGGGAAATGAGCTGGGTCATGCCTGTACCTCCTTGTGCTTGCCGCCCCGGAATTTGACCTGATAGTTGATGAAGAATTCGCTCCCCAGGATGAAGAACAGGATGATGCCCGTCAGCATGTAGGAAACGTGGTTGTTGAGGTTGTAGCGCGACGCGATCTCGATGGAGCCCTTGTCAAGGAACACGAGCAGGGCAGAAATCACGATCATCACGAAGGAATTGAACTTCGCGAGCCACGCGACGATGATCGCCGTGAAGCCCCTGCCGCCCGCGGTGCTGGCCGATATCGTATGGCTCGCGCCGGACACGGCGAGGAATCCCGCGATGCCGCAGATCGCGCCCGAGATGAACATGGTGCGCATAATGACCTTGGATACGTTGATGGCGGCATAACGGGCGGTATTTTCACTCTCACCCACCACTGCCACTTCGTAGCCTTGTTTGCTGTAGCGGAGATACATGAACATCCCTACCGCCAGCGCGAGCACCAGGATGACGTTGAGGGCGTAATCCTGTCCGAACACCTCCGGGAACCAGCCGATCTTGGTTTTAGCGTTGATAACGCCAACGGTATTGGAGCCGACGGGGTTTTCCCACAGCGCCACGAAATAGGCGGTGATCTGTATGGCGATGTAGTTCATCATCAGGGTGAACAGGGTTTCGTTGGTGTTCCATTTCGCCTTGAACAGGCCCGGGATAAAGCCCCAAATACCGCCCGCCAAAATGCTCAGCCCCAGCATGAGCAGCATCATCGGAATGGTGTCCATGGATTTGCTCAGGTAGATCATACAGGCGGCGGAGACGATGCCGCCCATCAGGATCTGGCCCTCCGCGCCGATGTTCCAGAAACGCATCCTAAAAGCAGGCGCGAGGCCGATCGAAACGCACAGGAGCATCATCATGTCACGGATGGTGACCCACATGCGCTTATCCGTACCGAAAGCGCCCTCGAACATCGCGCCGTAAACCTTCAGCGGGTTCATCTTTACAATAGCGAAGATAATGATGGCGCAGATCGCAAGCGCCACTACCAGGGCCAGGCCTCGGATGCTGAAAGCTTTCCATACCGGCATCGCAACGCCGCGCTTGGAAACGCGCACAAAGGGCTCCTTAATATTGCATTCGCTTTTCATGCCTTTTCCTCCTCCCCCAGGTGCGTCATCAGCAAGCCGACTTCTTCTTTCTTGGCCGTACGCCCGTCCACGATACCGCTTATCTTGCCGGCGCACAGCACCAAAATCCTATCGCACAGCTCGAGCAGTACGTCGAGGTCTTCGCCGACGTACATCACCGCCGCGCCTTGTTCCTTCTGCTCGTTCAGCAAGCGATAGATGGTGTAGGAGGTGTTGATGTCCAAGCCGCGCACAGCGTAAGCGCTCATTAAAAGAGAAGGCTTGCCTGCGATCTCCCGGCCGACGAGCACCTTCTGCACATTGCCGCCGGAGAGACGGCGCAGGGGGATCGTGAGGTTCGGCGTGACAACCTCGAGCTCGTTCACGATCTTCTGGGCCAGCGCCCTTGGGGTTTTACGGTCGGTAAAAAAGGACTTGCCGCTCTTGTAGCTTCTGAGCATCACGTTATCCGTCAGATCCATGGAGCCGACGAGACCCATGCCGAAGCGATCCTCCGGCACGAACGCAAGGCCCACGCCGAGCTTATAGATGTCCAAAGGGTTCTTCCCTACCAGCTCTACCTCGTTGCCGCTGGGCGGCAAGAATCGAATGGAGCTGCCCTTTTCGATATGCTGCAGTCCTGCGATGGCCTCCAGCAATTCACGCTGGCCGCTGCCCGTGATACCCGCGATGCCGAGGATTTCCCCGCTATAAGCGGTGAAGGAGACATTGTCCAGCCGTTTGACGCCGTCGGAGTCGAGCACCGTAAGATTTTTTACCACCAGGCGCTCCGCCTGCCCTTTGGGTTCCGGCCTGTCGATATTCAGGGAAACCGCCCGGCCCACCATCATATCGGTAAGCTGCTGGGGGGTCGTGTCTCGGGTTGCGATATCGCCGATAAACTTGCCCCGGCGCAATACCGCCACACGGTCGGATATCTCCATAACCTCGTGGAGCTTATGGGTAATGATCACGATGGACTTGCCGTCGGCCTTCATATTTCGCATCACGGCAAAGAGCTTATCCGTTTCCTGCGGGGTAAGCACAGCCGTAGGTTCATCCAGTATCAGTATGTCGGCGCCGCGGTAGAGAACCTTTACAATTTCTAGGGTCTGCTTTTCCGAGACCGACATGTCGTACACTTTTTTATCAGGCTCGACCACGAAGCCGTAGCGATCGCAAATCTTCTTTACCTGCGTGCGCACGTTTTTGAGATCGACCAGTTTATGCTCGTTGAGCCCCAGCACGATGTTCTCCGCGGCGGTGAGCACATCCACAAGCTTGAAATGCTGGTGAATCATGCCGATTCCCAGGTTATACGCATCCTTGGGACAGCGGATCATCTGCGGGTGTTCGTTGACGTAAATATAGCCGCCCTCCGGTAGATAGATGCCGGAAAGCATGTTCATCAGGGTCGTTTTTCCACTGCCGTTTTCGCCCAGGAGGGCCAAAATCTCGCCGGGATGAATCTCCAGACAGACTTTGTCGTTGGCCACCACCTCACCGAAGGATTTGGTGATATCTACCATTCGGATCGCTTTTCTGGTTTCCAAAGCCATTTTCCTTTCTATATGCGAGTAGCCTTAGGCTACGCTTGTTCTTGTTAGGATGTCCAAACAACAGAAACTTCCGGCCGTGAGAAAGGGAGCCGGCGGGAAGGCACAGGTCTAAAAGAGGAGAGAAGCAGGCAAACCTGCTTCTCTCCAAACGAAGGATTAGTTGAGCTCGGAGATGCCGTCGATGCGCAGGGCGAAGTAAGGCGCGCTGCGGAATACGGACTCCTCGAAGATGCCGTTCACGATGGCTTCGCCGGAATCGCCGACGAAGTCGCCGTCGGTATCCTGCCAAGCATAGGTGGTGACAGCTTTGTCGTCCACGGTAAAGTTCTTAGTGTCGAACACATGGAGGGAGCCGTCCTTGAGGGCGGCGACAACCTCGGCGACCTTCTCAGCGGTGCCGGCAGCGCAGCTCTCGCCCAGCTTGGAGATCATAACCGCGTCATCTGTATAGCCAAGCGCGAGGTCGGCGGGCATTGCTTCGCCGGAGATCATCTTGCTGAGGATCGGGGTGTACAGCGCAACCCAGTTGTTCTGAGCGGAGGTCAGAGCGGCTTTGGGAGCGACGGAAAGCATGTCGATGTTGTAGCCGACGCTATAGACAACCTTGCCGCTGTCCAGCGCGGCCTGCACCGCGGAGGGCGCGCCGGTAGAGTCGGCGTGCTGACCGATGATGACGCAGCCCTTGCTCATCAGGGCGTTGGCGGCTTCGCCTTCGGCCACGGGATCATACCAGGAGTTGGTGTACTGAACGTCCATATGGGCTTCCGGCACGATGCTGCGGATGCCGAGGAAGAAGGCGGTATAGCCGGAAACCACTTCCGCATACGGGAACGCGCCGACATAGCCGATGTAGGGATCGGTCACGGTGCCTGCATCCATGAGCTCCTTGAGCTTCATGCCCGCCACAACGCCGGATACATAACGGCTCTGGAAGGTGTACGGGAATATATTGACAACGTTGGCTACAGGCTCCAAAGCCGCGGTATCGCCGGTGCAGGCAAGGAACATAACGTCAGGATATTCGGCGGCGGCGGCCATCATGTGGGACTGATGACCATAGCTGTCGGAAATAACGATCTGGCAGCCCTGCTCGGCGAGATCCACAGCGGTGTCGTAGCAGGTCTCGTCCTCGGGAATATTGTACTTAAAGATCGCCTGGCCTTCGCCGATGCCCAGGTTGGCCATCGCGCCCTTGATGCCTTCGATATGGGACATGTCATAACCGGAGTTCTCATCATGCACGAGGATGACGCCGATTTTCAGATCCCCCACAGCGATGGGTTCGCGGGCCTCGCGGGCGACGGGGCCTTCGGGCGCGGTGGTAGGCTCAGTGCCCGCAGCGGTGGGTTGCGCAGGGGCGGCAGTCGGTTCTTCGGTGGAGGGCGTAGAACATGCTACCATGGTTAGAACCATTACAAGCGCCAATGCGATTGCAAGCAACTTCTTCATTTGGTAATCCTCCTTAGATTTTTGTTGCTTTATTTTTACGTCTGTATGACGCAGCAACCAAAACTTCCGATGGTGGCCGAAGGGGATTCGAACATACCCAACCAACGGAACAAAGCTTATGGTATTACACTTTGGATCTTTTTTCAAGGTCGATGACATCCAATGCGATGTAAGCACTTACATTCAGCAGTAACATCGGGGCACATCGGCGTCCGCCCACGCGCAAGAAAGGTGAACAATCGTGGACCCTTTAACGGCATCAGCACCTTGCACCGCCACAAGCTGTTATCGCGGCATTGAGCCAAGCATTCCCGGGAAAGTATTCGATGTATCCATAAACGAATACGATAGAACGACTTTTTCTTCCATCCATCATACTATATCGAAGTCTTTTTGTACAGATATCTTGAGTTCCTATAAAAAATATTTTTCTTATCTACTAATTTTTTGTAAGAAATCTTGAAATATAACAAAAATATAGATAAAAGTGCAGCATCTGTGATGTAGTTTTCGTGTTCGAAACTTCTCAAATACTCTTTGCTCATGCAATGACGATACCGCTTCGTATTGGTTTTTGAAGTTTATGCAAACTCCCATTTATGCAAACTCCCAATAGAAGAAGCAGGCTGATAGTACAGCCTACTTCTGTTTCGCGTGAGTGATAGATGAATTCAGAACAATTGAACCGGTGATAAGAGGCAGTGGCCATTGGGGAGGTTTCTCGGAACGAACGCAAATTCGAGCGCCGTTACTGCCGATAAAGCGTATATGTTTTATCATTCTTAAAGCAATACACGCTGATGCTGTCGGGAGTCAGCACGGTAAAGCCGTATTGGGCACGTGCGTTCAGAATATCGTCATCTTTATATACCCAGTAGATTCCTCCGGCAATAAAATAGTAGTCTGCGCTATACCACGGCAAATTACTTATCGAACCGCCATCCGATTTCATTGTGAAGTAGTAGCTGCCGCCGCTGGTCTTCCATTTGCCCAGCAAGAACACGCCCGCCAAGTTGTCTCCGCTGACGATTATTTCCGCCGCGTCTTCAAAATAAAGTATATTCAATATCGCATCCAAATCTGTTCCTGCATAGGGTTTATCCCAGTCATAGTCAACAGAATAATACATAGGTAACGGATAATAATCACTATCTTCATCGAAATAAACGAGATTATATAGAAGCGTTAAATAATTGTTGCTTTGCCCATAGGGCTTAATCAGGGAAAAAGCATTCCAGGCGTCTTCATAGTTTTCGTCCCTGTAATCGTTTTGCGCCTCAAGGTAGATGGTGTCTTTCAGCGTTTCAAGCACCTCCGCGGAGTCCTCATAGTTTGGGATCTCGGAGAATTTTTCGTACGCCTTCAGATAATCCTTCTTATCTATATAATCGTAGCCCCACTCATAGAGCACGGCATTGTAGAGTTCCTCCGCTTTTTCATATTCCAGGCCTTTCAATTCTTTCGCCATGAGATATGCGGCATCGAAATCCCCAACGGCATACAGTTTATATGCGGCAAAACGATACTTCGTAGCGTTCACCAAATTGCCGGAATCTTTATAGTTTTCCGTCTTGAGCTCTATATATATCTCTATTGCCTTGTCAAAGTCATTCGCGTCGGCCAATTGAGCCGCATATCGGTATTGGGATTCCAGGTAAAAGTGCCCGGCATCGGAGAAGTTCCTGATTTTATCAAAAACCGAGGCGGAAAGCTCGTATTTCCTGTTATCGAACAGCCTTCGGGCACAGAGATATTTTTCAATCGCAAACCCATAATTGTTGTATAAGTTGTCCGTGATGAATCGGGATGAGGAATCCTTCCCGTCGATATAGTGGTTGTAGTCGATCTGGACGATTAAAGCGCAGCCGCCGAGAAAAACGGCTATTACCCCCAATGCAATGCCGGCTGCAATCAAGGCCCTTTTCTTTTTTACCGGCAGCTGCCTCCGGATCTTAACCGGCTGAGCCGGCTTATCCGGTTTATAAGATTCCATGTTTTTTTCAAAAGGCGTGCTTACGGCCAAGGATGCCGCCCCAGCATTGAACGGCGTTAATTCATAGATCAGCTCCTGCATCGTCGCATATCGATCCTGCGGAGCGGCCGCCATACCTTTGGCGAGTATGGAAACATACTCCGGCTCCGCTTCCTCGACAGCAGCGATCTCAAATACCGGAGCCTCCGGACTTTCCTGACGTTCGAGCGCGTTTTTCGGCGCGTTTCCGGTAACGGCATATGCCAGAACCGCGCAGAAGGAATAGATATCCGACCGATGCCCGGCGCTCTTCCCCCGATAGAGTTCCATCGGGGTGAAGCCGCTGAAAATAGCCGTCCCGCTGTTCGGGGCGGAATTGGAAAGCATGGCGCCTGCGCACCGGACAACGATGTTCTCCGGTGCCACTTTCAAATGCGCCCGGCCTTGATCATGGAGGTTTCTTAACTCTATAGCGACCGGCAACAGCAGCGAAACGGCTTGTGAAAAAATCAGTTTCCCTCCCATGGCGGTCAGATAGTCGGGCAATGCGACGACGGGACTTTCTTTTTTTTCTTTACGCTCCTTCTTCACCTTTTTCCCGCCTGCCTTTCTCAATTTCCATATGACAGCGGCTGCGGCCGCGACCACGGCTATGCCGGCAAGGAAAAAGATCAAATACCCTTGTGTAGACTGACTGATAAAATGAATGTTATTATCCTCCGCGAAAGATACCAGCTCTTCAATCGCGATAGCCCCGAATATCCCTTGCGAATCATACACCGAGTATGTATTGATGCCGACGACCTCGCCGCTCGCGTTGAACAACGGTCCCCCTGAATTTCCGGAATTGATCGCCGCGTTTATCTGCAGAAGCGGGACAGAAATGCCGTAGTCGACAACAGCCATTTGCCGAATGGCGCTGACAATGCCGTCCGTAATGGTCGCATCTGAGCTTGTATGCGCTTCGGCGTCGGATAAATAATCGGCCGCCGCGGGAAAGCCGACGGCAAAAACCGCATCGCCCTGCTTGATTCCGTTCGGGTTCAGCTTTAAGGCAGGCAATGAAACGGGATGCTGCAGTTCAAGGATGCAAAGGTCCTTTTGATCGCTATATGCTAAAATCTTGGCGGATATCGTCTCATCTTCACCGATCCAGACGGAGATTTGATAAGGCTCGCCCTCAACGACATGATAGTTGGTCGCAATAAGGGTCGCATCCTTATTGTTGCTGACGATAAAGCCGGATCCCGTGGAGATGTATTGTGTCGTCTCCGCGACGATTCTGACCACGGATTCAGAGGCCTTGAGCACGGATGCGGGCACGTTTTCCGCGGCGAATGCAACGACAAAGGACAGCGGCAGAATAGCGACCAATAAAAGCGCGGCGAGAAGTCTCTTTCCAGTCTTTTTCAAGCTCAGCCCTCCTTAGGGAATTTCAGAAATGCGATTTGGTATTTGAATTGTTTGATATCTACAAAATAACACATTTTTTCCCAAGTGTGAATAACATTTTTATAATATGCAAACCGAAACACAATGTCGTCGACCTCGCAGAAGACGCGGACGGGCGCGTTTATCCCGCACAGACAGCCCCCTTTAATGGAATGCTGGGCAATCCTTAGATTCCATCGTGTCGCGATTGTCTCCCGAAATTACATTCCCGGCGGAACGGGCCATGCGCTCTGAAAATTTGCATCGCCCTATTTCTTCTTCTTCGCGTTCATCCCCTCCCTGCCTATTTTATATCCGCGGCCTTCAAGCGCGGACAAAGCCTTTCTAAGATGATCCGCCTTAACCAGGATGTAGTCCGTATTATAAGTCGATATCGCGAATATCCCGATCCGGTTTTCAGCCAAAGCGGAGGTGATTTCTGATAATATTCCAATCAGCGAGAAATCCAATTGCCCCTGAATCCGAAAGGCCCTCCACCCTGCGTCGCATTCAGCGGCGTTCTGAGGAACATGTTTGCTGCTGCAGACAAGGGAGGTTTCTTCATCTGTTCTCGCAATAAAATAAAATTCATCTGAAAAATCCACCTGCGACAGATCCCGAACCTTGCAGATCGAGAAATCGCAGTCGAGCACCATGATCTCCATAAAAAGCTTCTTTCCCCATTCCATTTCTTATGGAAATATTTTATCATAAAAAGGATGCAAATCGACAGCGCTCCTCAACAATCGCCGTTTTATAATCATTGTATTGTGATCGCACGCATTTCATAATACAATCGAATGGAGCGGTTCGTATCCGGTAATTAGATCGTCGATCCGTACGCGCAGCGATATTTCGGTTTATTCGCCAAAACCATAGAAAACCGGCCATTTACGGTGCCTCACCTTCGAATCATCGCTAAAGATTCTTCTTTAAGGTGCCGATTACAGATATATTAGCGACCGGCGAACGAACAGGAAGTGAAGTATGGTAGAGAATTCTGTGCTCATAAGCGTTTTTCTTATAACGGCAGGATGCTCCGCTGTTGCCTGCGCGTTATACACGATTCAGGAAAACTATAAGCTCTTCATAAATAAACTGTTCCTTGCCCTCGGCGCATCGATTTTAATTTGGTCGTTCGGGCTGGCGATACAGACTTCGGGAGCCGATGCATCCATCCGATTCATCGGCAGCCGTATTGCGCCGATCGGCTACGCCATGCTGTTCGGAATTCTGCTGCATTACGTGCTGCTTTTGACATGCCATGACCGCCTTTTAAAAAAATGGTGGATTTATCCGCTGATCTATCTGCCGGGCATGCTTACGATCTACGGGTTTTCCATCTGGCCGATAACGGTGTCGATTTACGATACGATGATTCGCACGGATTTTGGATGGGTCAATGTTTCCTCGAACGGATGGGTCAACTTTTTTTATTGTTACTATGCCGTTTTTTCCGTTATCATACTGCTGCTCCTGTGGAATTGGCACAGGACAGCCCGGCAGGAAAACCAGAGGAAACAGGCTCTGCTGCTACTGCTCTCCATATTGGGCAGCATCGTGCTCGGGTCCGTTACCGATGTCTGGCTTGTGATGCTGAAGGTCCGGATACCCGGAATGGCGTCGATTTTTTCCATACTTCCGGTGCTGGCGATCAGTTATTCCGTCCATCGGTATGGCTTCATGCAGCCCGAGAAGACGGATCCCAATGAAATCATACTGGACAAGCCCAACCGCACGCGCGTTTACAGGATCATGGGCCTTTTCTTCGTTGGAGGAAGCCTGATAAACGTTCTTGGTCAATATGTTTTTTATCAGGAAACCGCACTTTCCTCGGTTTTTTTCTTCAGCGGCCTTCTCCTGTTTGCGGGCTGCGTTATACTCGCATTGAACAAGCTGCGCGTTGATGAGCTTTTTAAGGAGCTTTTATTCGCCGCCATATTCTCGCTGCTCATCCCTTTGGTGATACTGCGCTTTGTCATCTACGCCAGCATCACCATATGGGTTCATTTTTTTCTGCTGCTTATGATCAGCCTGCTGTTCAACAAGCATATTCTGCTGACCTCCGTCCTTCTGTCGGCCGCACAAACGCTGCTGCTGGTGTGGAGCATCAGCCCCGCGCCGCACGTAAGAATCGATTCGGCGGACTATATGATCCGGCTTGGCCTGATCGCGCTCACGGCGGCGCTGGCCGTATACATCAATGGGATCTACCGGCATAGGCTGACGGAAAACGCCCGGCATGCCTATCGGCAGCGCCTGGTATCCGAGATTTCACAGAGCCTTGTTTCGGTAGACGAACAGAATCTCGGCGAAAGAATGCTGTTTGTCCTGTCGCAATGCGGCGCATATCTGCAGTGCGAGCGGGCGTATCTCACGCTGTGGGGTCAGAAAACGGGCGAAGTTGGCTATCGCTGGGAATGGTTGGCGGAGGGCGTCCCTTCCCTGCACGAGTCTTGCGTAAACGGCATGGCGCTTTTGTATTCTCAGATGGATGAGCAGCTTGCCGATACCCAAATGCTTGCGCTTTCGGACATTTCCGCCCTCCCGCCGCAGGTCGAGAACGCGCGAGTTCATCTCCAGGGGATCGGAATACGGGGATTGGCTCTTTTACCTGTTCTCCAAAAAGGATTGAAGCTTGGGTTTATGTGTTTTGCGGCCGCAGCGCAAAGGCCGGATTGGGACTGCAATCCGCCCGCGTTTCTTCCCATCGTCGCCAATACCGTCGCGGATGCCGTAACAAAGCTCGAGGATACGCGCAAGATCGAATGGACTGCCTACCACGATCTGCTCACGGGGCTTCCGAACCGCATATTATTTAAATCGCGTCTGGATCAGGCAATCGCGCTCGCCGGCGAATCCGGAGGTCTGATCGGCGTGGCGTTCATCGACCTGGATGCTTTCAAGGCCATCAACGACACAATGGGCCATGAAACAGGCGACAAGCTCCTCGTTGAGGTGGCGGATGTGATATCCGGTTGCGTCAGGCCGCAGGATACCGTAGCGCGATTTGGCGGCGATGAATTCGTGCTGCTGCTCAATCAGGTTTCCGGCGAGGATGAGCTAAACGGCATCATAAAAGAGGTGCTCGAAGCGATCCAAAATCCCATTTTATTGAAAGGCCAGGAATTCTACGTAACGAGCAGCATCGGCGTCTCAATCTATCCGCAGGATGGGACGGATTCCGAAGCCCTCTTGAAGAATGCGGATATCGCGATGTATGAGGCCAAGAGCCAAGGCAGAAACCAATTCGCCTTATGCTCGCAAACGCTTAAAGATAAGGCGCTGGACAACGCGCGGTTGACGAATCTGCTCTTTCGTGCGCTCGAGAGGGAGCAATTGGCCGTATACTATCAGCCGCAAATCAGCCTGGATACCGGCGAAATCGTAGGCCTGGAAGCGCTGCTGCGCTGGAAACTTCCCGGCGAGGGCTTTATCAGCCCCGCGGTATTCATTCCCCTCGCGGAACAGTCGGGCTTAATCCAGTCCATCGGCGCGTGGGTGCTTGAAATCGCATGCGCCCAGTGCAAGCGCTGGCAGGACATCGGTTTCCCACCCGTACGCATGGCCGTCAATATCTCCGTGCAGCAGCTGGAAAACAAGAATTTTGCGCATTTGGTGGCGACCACTTTGGTTAGAACCGGCCTATCGCCCCAGTGGCTTGAGCTGGAGGTGACCGAAAGCGTCGCCAACAGCGGCGCCGCCAATATGGTCGAACTGATGAACCGGCTCAAGGAAATCGGCCTGTCCATCTCCATCGATGACTTCGGAACGGAGTATTCGTCGCTGGAGCGGTTAAAACTCCTGCCGATCGACAGGATCAAGATGGATATCCAGTTCGTCCGGGGAATCGAAAAAAGCGATAAGGACAGAGCGATCGCGCAGATCATTATCAATCTCGCGAAGAGCCTGGATTTAAAGGTGATCGCGGAAGGGGTGGAAACCCCTGAGCAGCTGGACTTTTTAAGCCAGAGGATGTGCGACGAGGTGCAGGGTTATTACTACTACAAACCCATGCCGCCCGAACAGCTTGAGAAGGTATTCCGAAACGGTTTTGAGCAAGCGTCCGTCGGGCAAGATCTTCGCCAAAGCGGGGCGGCCCTTCCCGTAGAATGAGGTGAGTGAAGCGCAATGAACATATTGATCATATACGACGTATTGCTCCTTATGACATGCGGGCTGACCGTTGCGTGCGTGTTATATGCAATGCAGCGCAATTTCAAACCGCTGATCAACAAGCTGTTCAGCCTCATGGGCTGCGCGCTTATCATATGGGCGTTTGGTTATGCGCTGGCCGCCACCGCCCGGGATGTGCAGATCAGCCAGATCGGCAGACGCATCGCGCCGCTTGGCTGGGGTACGATCGTCGGCTTTACCATGCATTTTGTCCTAACGTTTACAGAGAAACACGCGCTGTTAAAAAAATGGTGGATCTATCCTCTCCTATATCTTCCCGGCTTCATCGCGGTATTTTCGGGCACCATTCTGCCGCTTTTCGGCTTGAATTCCGATATCATGATGCATACGGCGTATGGTTGGATCAATATGGCCGAACTGAACGGGTGGAATTGGTTCAACTATGCTTACATGTTTACTTTTATATCCCTGGCCTTCGTTCTATTGATTCGCTGGGGAAGGCGGTCGCCGGCGGAAAAGGCGAAAAATCAATCGAAAATCATCGCGCATGCGCTCATTCTCGCCACTGCGCTCGGGATTGTATCGGATGTACTGCCCTCGGTTTTACGGACCCATTTCCCCTCGACGTCGGCTATTTATATGAGTGCGCTCGTGCTGGCCATCAGTTACTGCATCAGCCGGTATCGCTTCCTCCAGCCCGAAACGGCGAGTCAAGAGGAGCTGATTCTATCCAAAGCTGTACGAACCCACGTGAACAGATATTTCGGCCTTGTTCTCCTCGCGGGCGCGATTGCGCTGTTTTTTGCGGGGCCGCACCTGTCCAAAGTTCCTCTGACATGGCCTGTTTATTTGATCGGCGCGCTGGTGCTCACCTGCGCTGTGTTTATATTTCTGCTGGACCGGACTTCTTATGATGACAAGCTCAAAGAAATACTCGTATCGCTGTGCAACGCGTTCTTGTTTCCCCTCATCGTGCTGTGGTTTGCCGATGTGGGGGTATACGTCGTGTGGGCTTTTGTTTTCCCGCTGATCCTCATCTGTCTGCTGTTTGACAGGCAGATCATCCTCTCCACCATTATTGTCTCCGCTTTATTGACCCAACTGCTTGAATGGGCCTACCTTCCCACAGCCTCATTGAATATATCCGCAACAGACCATCTGGTGCGCTTGTGCGTTTTGGTGTTTGGCGCCGCATTGGCATTGTATGTCAACAAAGCTTATACGCGCAGGCTCAGGGAAAACGCAAACCATATTTTCATGCAGGGCATAGCCTCTGAGATTTCGCACAGTTTTGTTTCGGTCGGAGAGGATAATCTTCAGGAAAAACTCTATTGTGCATTGGAACGCTGCGGCCAGTTTATCCGATGCGATAGGGCATATATCGCCTTGCTGGATGAGGAGGCCAAAACGATCCGTTATTCCGTTGAATGGACCGCGCCCGGCATCCCCTCGCAGTTGGAAGCCTTTGAGGAAACCTTGAGCGATATGCATCCGATGATGATGAGTCAGTTAAAAACCCAAAGCGTCATCATGCTCAAGGACGTTGCCTTCCTGCCGCCGATGGCGGGGAAGATCAAAAAGCAGTTGATCGCGCAGGGCATTCGTGCCGTTATGACCGTAGCCATCAAGAACAAAGGGAAAATCATCGGTTTTATCGGTTTTAACGCGGGAAGGCCGATGCGGGAATGGAATTTTGATTCTCCCGAATTCATCAAAATCGTCACAGGCATCGTATCGGACGCCGTGGTCAAGGTGAACGGCGAGCAGAAGCTCAGCCATATGGCATACCATGATCAGCTGACGGGCCTGCCCAATCGCAGCATGTTCAGCGATAAGCTTAATCAGGCCATCGAGCAAGCCAAACAAGCGAAAAAAATGGTCGGCGTGGCGTTTCTCGATCTGGACGCGTTTAAATCCATCAACGACACGCTGGGCCACGATCAGGGCGACAGGCTTTTGACCGAAATCGCCTGCACGTTGTCCGGCATTATCCGCAGCAGCGACGTCGTTTCCCGGTTCGGCGGGGATGAATTCATACTGCTCATCAACCAGATCTCCTCTGAGAACGAACTTCTCGAGATTATGGACAGGATCATGGCGCTGATTCAAAAACCGGTCGTTTTGGCGGGACAGGAGTTTTTCGTCTCCGCCAGCGCCGGCGTCGCCGTATACCCACAGGATGGGGATGATGCGGAAACGCTTATGAAGAACGCCGACACCGCCATGTACAACGCGAAGAGCTCCGGGAAAAGCAGATATGTGATGTGCTCTCAGGATATGAAGGACGACATACTCGCGAAGATCGATTTGACGAACCTTCTCTACCGCGCGTTGCCCAAAGATCAGTTGCTCCTGCATTTCCAGCCCCAGATCGATATCACTTCCCACGCGATCGTAGGAGTGGAAGCTCTGGTACGCTGGTCCTTGCCGGAGCGGGGAACGATCGGCCCCGCAATATTTATTCCGCTGGCAGAACAGACGGGGCTTATTCACGCGATCGGCGATTGGGTGCTGCAGGAGGCGTGTACGGCGAACAGGCATTGGCACGAGCTGGGCTGTTCCGAGCTGCGCGTGGCCGTCAACGTCTCGGTGCATCAGCTCAAAAACCCGAATTTTATACACAAGGTCGAAGATGCGCTCAGGAAAAGCGGCTTGCCGCCAAAATACCTGGAATTGGAAATCACGGAAAGCGCCGCCAACGGCAATGCGGACAACATCGTTGTGGTTCTGCATAAGCTGAAGGCGCTGGGCGTTACGATTTCCATCGACGACTTCGGCACGCAGTACTCCTCGCTTAGCCGCCTCAAGCAGCTGCCCATCGACCGCATTAAGATGGACATGCAGTTCGTGCAGGGCATCGAAAAAAACGCCAAGGATAAGGCGATCTCAAAGGTTATCATCAACCTCGCCAAGAGCCTGAACCTCAAGGTGATAGCAGAAGGCGTGGAGACGGCGCCGCAGCTTGATTTTCTCAGCCAACGCATGTGCGACGAGGTGCAGGGTTATTACTACTACAAGCCCATGTCTGCGCCGGATGTCGAGGGTATTCTGCTAAAGCAGCTCCACGCTGAGCAGGGGTGCTCATAAACCCTTTTGCTGTTCATGAGAGTGAAATTCTTTGTTTCACTTGCGCTGCGCGCCGCATTTCAGTTGCCCAAAAACAGCAAAAAGGCGCCCAAACGGGTGCTTTTTTTGCGGCTCTAAATGCCTTGGCCAGCAAAAAAGGCAGTCCTCCCGTGCAGTTGGGTTCTTAAACGTATAAAGACGTTCTTCCGGGGAAAATTAATGACAAAATATACTCGGAGGAAAATAACATGCAGAACGAATACCCAATCGCCAGTATTAAGGATGAAGATATTCAGAAGATCGCCGAGGCGGAAAACAATATCAAAACCGCCGGCGGCAAAAATGTCATACTCGTTGCGTATGAACGCAAATGATTCCGTTAAGGGTCTGAATGCGCGCTAAGCCATTTGCTTGATATTCCTTA
Source organism: Bacillota bacterium (assembly GCA_038562375.1). Taxonomy (GTDB): domain Bacteria; phylum Bacillota; class Clostridia; order Christensenellales; family CAG-138; genus JBCFAY01. The sequence goes on from JBCFAY010000002.1 coordinate 218,398, forward strand.
TGAATGCACCATTTGGGTTCCCTTTTTCGGTAGTGGAGAGGGAGTTTGAGAACGGCTTCGCGTGCTGCACGCGCGCCGCGCCCACCCGCGCTCAAACCAGCCGCTAAAACCGCTCCACGGGAGCGGTTTTTAACGCGCTTTCAAACTTGTGCAACCGAAATTCATGGGCGGGATTAAAGAAGTTTTTTCTCCTATGTCGGGACAGCCAACCTTCAAGCAACATAACTCCTATGAAGATATTTGTGCTTCTTCGCTTCCATGCGCATGCCTTCCCGCAAGGAGTATGTTCACAATCCGTTCGTCGCCGGATGGATCAAGTCGCTTACCTCCAGCATATTCTCCCAATACCTCTTGGGCATATGGGTCATCCTGCAGCTTGGATTTTCCCGGCCCTCGATCGAAATCGTGTTGTAGAATTGTTTCCACAGCGCTTGGTACCGCGCTTCGCCTTCGGAAATCTCGGGAAATTCCACATGATCGATCTGAAGAATCTCGGCTTTATTATTTTGGTAAACGAGCGCCGCTTTATTGGTTTTGTCGAAGATCATAAACTGCTCATCGCTATACCGCAGAACGAAATGCCGCGCGATAAAAGGCAGGGTATAGTTTTTGGGAGTAATGACGGCGACCAGCGCGCCGCCGACGTCCGAAAAGCGGACAAAGCCCTTTAGCAGATGCGCCTCGCGCAAAAGGTGCTTTTCCGCATTCAAGAGCGGCGCCATCACGGCGTCGCCCAGCTTGAAGCAGAGCTTTCCGCCCTCCCGGTACCCTTGCAGGAGGAATTCCAGTATCCGCAATTCCTTTTTCTCAAGGCAGCTGCAAAATACCGTCATCACAAGCTCCAGCGCGCGGCCGGAGATTTTCGAAGGGATCGAGGCGCGTACCCGCTCCGCCTTTGCAGGGTCCGTGGCGATAGAACGCACATCCATGAGCGTCAGCCTTGAATCCCCTTCACGCAGGATCTCAAACGGAAGCTTGCCGGAGTAAACGCTTTCGAACACGCAGCACAAAAAACCGTTAAAGCTCCCGTCGTAGGTATAAACGACATCGGAAGGAACCGCTAAAGGCTTGTCGCCAGGCATGATACCGTCTCCTCCACAGCTTCGGTTATGCTCCTCACGTCCCGCGCCGTCGGCAGCTGCCGTGAACCCGGCGTATCCTGAAAGAGGGATAACTGTTCCATCCCGAAAGAATGGACCTCGGGATCGATGAGCGCTCTGACGGTCATCCGTTTGTCCAACCGCGCGTTTGGGGACCAGTCGGCTGTTCTGATAAAATACTGCGCCCGTTTCAAAACCACGCCGATGTTTTTGAGCTCCGCAAACCCTAAGCGTCCGTTTCTGCGCGCGACCACAATGCGCCGCGCGCTTGTCGGCCCGATACCTGGAACGCGTAGCAGGATTTCAAGCGCCGCGGCATTCACATCCACGGGGAACTCCTGCATATGATTGATCGCCCAATTGCACTTTGGATCGAGATAGGGATTGAAGTTCGGCGTCTCGGGACTCAGTATTTCATCCGCCCTGAAGCCGTACTGACGCATAAGCCAGTCCGCCTGGTAGAGGCGGTGCTCACGCAACAGCGGCGGCTTTACGTCGAGCGCAGGCAGAAGAGAATCCTCTATCGCGGGGATATAAGCCGAGTAAAAAACACGCTTGAGCGCATACTTGCCGTACATCGCGGAGGCGAGCGTTATAATCTCATAATCCGTCTCCGGGCTTGCCCCGATGATCATCTGCGTCGCCTGCCCCGCCGGCGCAAACCGCTGCGCGTTTTTGTAGACGGCCAGCTCCTGTCGGTTCTGCTTGGCTTCCAGACAGATCTGCTTCATGGGCGAAAAGATCGCTTCCCGTTTTTTATTCGGGGCGAGCCTGCGAAGGCTCTGCTCGCTCGGCAGCTCGACATTGACGCTGATTCGGTCGGCCAAAAGGCCGAGGCGGCGCACAAGCTCCGGCGATGCGCCGGGAATGGTTTTCGCGTGGATATAGCCCCAGAAATCATAACGGTAACGCAGCAGATGCAGAACCTGAATCATCTGTTCCATCGTGTAATCCGGACTGCGGAGAACGCCGCTGGAGAGAAAGAGTCCCTCGATGTAGTTGCGCCTGTAAAATTCGATCGTCAGCTCTGCAAGCTCCTCCGGCGTGAAAGATGTACGGCGGCAGTCGTTGCTTGCCCGATTTACGCAGTACTTGCAGTCGTAAATGCAATGGTTCGTCATCAGCACCTTTAAGAGGCTGATGCACCTGCCGTCGGCGGAAAACGAGTGGCAGCATCCCGCCGCAACGGTTTTCCCGGGCCGATCCGAACCGGAAGAGGTGCACGCCGCATCATACTTGGCGCTGTCGGTCAGGATCGTCAGTTTTTCCATTAAATCCATCGGCCCGCTCCTATCACCACTTCGTACTGGTTTGTATGACCTTGCCGAAAATGATCAACCGCTCCAATTCGGGTCCGCGAAGCGTGACGGTTCCATACGCATCATTAAACGGGACAAGCGTGACCGTCCCATCCGAAAAGTAGTATTTTTTCAGCGTAGCCTCATTGTCCCTGTAAATGACCACGCCGAGATCGCCGTTTTTCAGTTCAGACTGGAGCCGGACGAGGGCGAGATCCCCCTCGCGAATATACGGGGCCATCGAATCGCCTTTTACAACCAGGTAGCGGTATGCCTGTGCATCCTCTACCTCGGCAAGCGCGCTGCCTAGGTCCTCTTCCAGCGCAAACGCGTTATATCCGGCCCTTACAGCGCCGATGATCTGCACGCTCGAAACCGGCCCCGTCGTGATAAACGCATCCGTCCTATCGAGCAGATAGTCCGTCGTAACGTCGAAAAACCCGGCAATGCGGGAAATGGTCTCCGGTTCCGGCAGCGCACGCCCCGCCTCCCACTTTGCAATTGCCTGCTGCGTCACGTTAAACCGGGCCGCAAGCTCTTGCTGTGTAAGCTTACGTTCTTGTCGCAGCTGTTTTAGTTTTTTTGAAAGCATTGCTTTTACCTCATGAAAATAATACAACCTATGGTTGTATTTGTAAAGTGTTTTCGAATTAACTCCGTCGTCTGAAGCTATAAGCTGTAAAGGTCCGCTAGAGAGCATCGACGCCATCCGCGAGGCGGTCAGAGAACTGGAACGTGCCGGATATATCATCCGCTCCCGGGAGCGTAATAAAAAGGGGCAACTAAAGGGTGCGGATTATGTTATCTATGAGCAGCCGCGTTTGCTGGCTTCTCCGCCTGTGCCGGAAAAGCCTGCGTTGGATAATCCAATGTTGGATAATCCTACACGGGAAAAGCCTATGTTTGGTTCTCCTGCGTTGGAGTTGCCTACACAGGAAAACCCAACGCAATTAAATACTTATAGATCAAACACGAATCCAGTAACCCCGAAAGAATCAAATACGCACAGAGCAATTCCTTATTCATCAAATCCAAATCCATCATATCCGCCACGCAGGAAAGCACGCGAAGCCAGATCGGATGGATGCGATGAAGCTGAACGAATCCGCGAAACCGTAAAAGAGAACATCGGGTATGAGAGCCTTCTTCAAGACAAGAAAACCCTGAAAGACAGGCTTGAGGAAATCGTCGATCTCATCGTGGAAACGCTCTGTTCTACGAAGCCCATGATCTGCATTTCTGGTGACGATTACCCTGCCGCCCTTGTCAAAGAAAAGCTCTTGAAGCTGAACAGCATGCACATCGAGTATTCCGACAAAATAAATATTCCGACATAATCCGGCGCCTGACGGTCCCGCCTTAGCCCAACACCTGTGCACCATACGCAACACCGCTCCTGCGGCGTGAAACTTCAAGGAGGAAACCAAACTGCCGCTTCAAACGTCAACTAAATATTGGGAGGTGAACGGCATGAAGCTGGTTATTTGCATAGCGCTGTGCCTGTTGATTGCCTGCGGCTGCACCGCGCAAATGGAGGGCTCGCCAAACGATATCCAGACAGCAGGGCCCAGCGGGAATGGACCTCAACCCATATCCGCTGGGCAAAGCGCATTGGTGCCTAGCGGGTTCGCGCAGGTCAACACCCTCCCCGGCGTGACCCTGCGTACGGCGCAGGCGGCATACCCTCCGAGCATCGAAGGGATCCTGCTGGCATGGGAAAACGGCAACGACGCCGAATACACATACGGCGAGTGGTTCGTCATCGAGCGGCAGGAAGGCGGCGCCTGGTATACGCTGCCGTATAGCGATTCATTACCGGGAGAACCTGCTTTTAATTCGATCGGATATCTGCTGCGTCCCGGCAGCACGGGCGCCCAGCAGGTCGATCTTAATTTTATCTATGCTCCCTTGCAGGAGGGAACCTATCGCGTGGTTAAGGACATATTGGAGGTACGCGCGCCGGGCGATTTTGACAAGTATTATCTGACGGCGGAATTCGAGGTTGCCGCAGATTCGCCGCAGCCGCTCGGAGGAATTCCGTCCATTTCCACACTGGATGCTTCCGAGGTCGCATACATCGCGCATTATGACGATTCACAGCCTTCCGATGTTCCCGCCAAAGTATGGGCGTCGCCGGATGCGATCGCGCAGCGGCTTTACAGCCTTCAGAGCATCCGGCTCATTGAGAAAATCAGCGATGAAAGCCCTGCCAAGGAAGTCCCAGGAGGGTCCAGCTACACGTTGATCCATTGTTTTGACGGCAGCACGCTGTCCGTGGAATTTGCACTGGACACAGTATCCTTTGGCGAGGGATACTATTCCTATGTGCAACTGCCGCACGAGGAGTTTGAGCTTCTGCTCGGCATGCGATTGGAACAGCATAGCTATCCGACGGGCACGCAGGCCGTAGAGTATACGATTTTCAACCATGGGCAGAATACTGCCTCCGTAACGCTTGTACCTATATTGGAACGTATGACTCCATCCGGCTGGGAAGAGGCGCCCCTGAAAACCAGCGTCGGTTTCTGCGGCACGCCGGATCCGTTGCCCGTTACGGGGCTGCACGGCGCGCTCCCGCTTTCGCTGTTTCCGGAGGCTCGGGAAGGTACGTTTCGCCTTTCCTTCCGTGCCGTGGATGAATACGGTATCGAGACGGTCGTAGCGGATGTGTTTACGCTGGAAAAGGCCGGATAGGGCTGGAGAAGCGGCAGAAAAAGGAAGCAGCCATTCTCAATGGAGGGATCATATGAAACTGTATATCAAGCAAAAGGTTTTCTCGTGGACGGACAAATTCACCGTAAAAGATGAAGCGGGCCAAGACAGATATTATGTTGAAGGCGAATTTTTTTCCTTCGGGAAGAAGCTGCATGTGCTGGATACGTCCGGCGGCGAGGCGGCGTTCATCCAGCAGAAGGTATGGAGCTTCCTGCCGCGCTATTATGTGTTTGCGAATGGGCGGCAAATTGCCGAGATCGTAAAGGAATTCACCTTCCTTCGTCCCAGATACAGCATCGAAGGGCTTGGCTGGCAGGTTGAAGGCGATTTCTGGGCGCACGACTATGAGATCACCCGCGGCGGCAGTCCGGTTGTGACGATCCGTAAAGAATGGTTTACCTGGGGCGACAGTTACGCGCTGGATATCGCCGACGCGCACGACGAGATCATCGCGCTGGCCGTCGTACTGGCCATCAACTGCGCAATGGCCGCCGCTGCAGCCGCGTCGTCAAGCCATTAACCGTCCAGCCGGACAACGTCTGTATATGTAAGCTCCCACTGAATTGGCGGTGGGCGCCTTTGCATAGGGCCTCAAAAAACACCTTTGGCCGTAATATTCAGCCTCCACAAATCGTTGTGCCCACTAATAACCGAATAGCGACCGTGTCCCGGCATAGGAATCCCCTTTCCCTGCCGGGGTTTTGCTTTTGGAACAAAGCGTCTATGAAAGGAACGTTTTATATGGCAGAGTACGGCAAATCGAACGACCGGCTCAAAGAGATCACCGACCGGCTGGAGCAGGGCATCCAGGACCTGTTCAACAGTGAACGATTCGCAACGTATCTCAAAACTATGTCCAGGTTTTACAATTACAGTTTCAATAATACCCTGCTGATCGCCCTCCAACGCCACGACGCCACGCTGATTGCGGGCTACAACTCATGGCAGGACGATTTCAAACGCCAGGTCAGGCGCGGGGAACACGGCATCAAGATCCTCGCCCCCTGCCCCATCGAGCGTCAAATAGAGATGGAGAAGATCGACCCTGTGACACGGCAGGCCGTCATAGGACCGGACGGCAAGCCCGTTACCGAAACGATGGAGATAACGACCCCGGCCTTTAAGGCGGTGACGGTATTTGACGTGAGCCAAACCGAGGGTGAACCACTGCCTGCGCTGGGCATTGACGAGCTGACCGGCAACGTAGAACAGTACCCGGACTTTTTCGAGGCGCTAAAGCGGGTTTCGCCTATACCCGTCGAGTTTGAGAAGATCGCCAGCGGCGCGAAGGGCTACTGCAATTATGAGGAACACCGCATTGCCATCCGGGAGGGTATGAGCGAGGTGCAGACGGTCAAGACGGCTATCCATGAGATCACTCACGCCCGGCTGCATGACATCCACCGGGAAAAGGAAAAGGACATTCCCCCGGAACAGCGCAAAGACCGCAACACCCGCGAGGTGGAGGCCGAGAGTGTGGCCTATACCGTATGCCGGCATTACGGGATCGAAACATCGGACTATTCCTTCGGCTACATCGCCGGTTGGAGCAGCGGGCGGGAAACAAAAGAGCTGAAAGCCTCTCTGGAGTTGATCCGCTCCACCGCCGCGGGGCTGATCACCGACATCGACGACAATTTCCGGGAACTAGTGCGAACAAGGACGCAGGAACCGCCGGAGCTTACCCGCGCGGAGGCGCTTGCCCGGGACGTTGACGAACTGATGCAGCAATACGACCCCGCCTATTCTGAAAGGGTAACGGACAGGGCCGCCCATCTGAAAGAGCTGGCCGAGGTCATAGACCACGGCAACATGTTCCATGTCCAGGCCGCTATGCACTATATTTCCGAAACATCAAAGGAATACAGAGCGCGGGCGGCGACCCTGTTCGATCGGCTGGAAAACTACCGGGACACCTTTACCATCTACCAGCTCAAGGGAGGCCCGGAAATGTGGGATTACCGTTTTGAACCGCTGGAGCGTCTGCAGGCGGCGGGGCTGGGGGTTGATCGGACCAATTACAGGCGGGTTTATGAAGCGCCCCTTGCCGCTGAGGATACCTTGGAGGACATCTATCAGCAGTTCAATATAGGCTTAAACAACTATTCTGCGAACTATACCGGCTATTCGCTGTCCGTCAGCGACATTGTGGTGCTGCATCGGGATGGCAGGGACACGGCTTATTACGTCGACAGCTTCGGCTTTACCGAGGCGCCGCAGTTTTTAACCCATCCCCAGTTGCCTGCCAATTCCCTTGAAACGATGGAAAATACCGTGGAGCAGAACTACAACATGCCGGATGGGCGCATCAACAACACCCCGACAGTAAATTCCGTTGAGGAGCGATTAAAGCGCGGCGAGACCGTTACACTCTCCGAGATTCTGGCGGACGCCAGGGAGAAGCCCCCTGTTAACGAACGGGTAATGGCTCAGCCGCCCAGAGAAAAAAAGAAGCCTGTTCAAAGACCGGAAAGGGAACGATGAACTATGATTAAGTTTACCGTTGAGGAAAGCAACCTGATCTGCATGTACAACACCGGCACGCGGGTCGGTACGTTGACTGCACTACGGATGTTCCTGCCCTTCATTGACGATCCGGACATGCGGGCCATTGCCGACAGCACGGCGGCCAAGCTGGACGGCATGACCGACGCCGAATTTGCGGCCGTTGCCTTCGGACCAGTCCATCCCGACGCGGATGATGAGCACGGGGCGGCTGAGATGCGAACCACGATTATCGTGCTCATATCCGATAAGCAGCGGGGCACGGATGTTAATTGTTTTTAATTGAGATACCCTATTATCCCCCCGTTTGTTTATAAGTGCTTTTAGGGTTATAACCCTAAATATTGCTTGTATAGTTGTATTGTATTGGGGTATAATTCAAAAAAGGTGGTGATTCTCATGATTCAAAGAGAATTATATTTGAAACAAATTAGGCCGTTTATAGATAAGCCCTTTGTCAAAGTGCTGACAGGCATCCGACGCTGCGGAAAATCCTCCATCCTAATGATGGTAAGAGACGAGATTGCACAAAGCGGCGTCACACAGAAGAATATCATTTATATTAATTTTGAGAATCTTGACTTTGCTGACCTCGATACGGCGGAGAAGCTGCATAAGCACTTGAAAACGCAAATGGGTGATGAAGACCGCTATTACATTCTTCTAGACGAGATTCAAGAAGTGAAGCATTGGGAGAAGGCAATTAACTCTCTACTTTCAAGCACGAATGTCGACCTGTATATCACAGGCTCCAATTCGCGCCTTCTCTCCTCCGAGCTTGCGACCTATATCGCGGGTCGCTACGTAGAAATCAAGATCAACACGCTGTCTTTCCGGGAGTACCTTTTGTTCAAAGAAGTACGTATCGGTGAAAAGCCGAGCAACATGCGGGAGGAAATTCGCTCTTATATCCGGCTCGGCGGCTTCCCTGCCGTACATATTGGGGACTATGATGAGGATGTGGCTTACCGAATCGTAAACGACATCTATTCGTCGGCCATTCTCCGGGATACCGTGCAGCGCCACGGCATAAGAAATATCGAACTGTTGGAGCGTATAGTGAAGTTCGTATTCGACAACATTGGTAACACCTTCTCCGCAAAGAATGTGGCCGACTATTTCAAGAACCAGCAGAGAAAGGTTGATCTGAATACAGTCTACAATTATTTAAGTGCACTTGAAAGCGCCTATATCATCCGGCGTATTCCACGTTATGATATCAAGGGCAAAGAGATCCTGCAAACCAACGAGAAATACTTTCTCGGGGACCAGTCGTTAGCCTATGCAGTCATGGGTTACAAAGACCGGATGATCTCAGGTATCTTGGAGAATATCGTGATGCTGGAGTTGGAACGGCGTGGATATCGCGTTTTTATCGGTAAGCTCGATACCAAAGAAATTGACTTTATAGCAGAGCGTAAAAACGAGAAGGTATACATTCAGGTTTCCTATACGCCTACGGTTTCGCAGGAGACCATTGATCGTGAATTTAGTCCGCTGCTAGCTGTTAAAGACCACTATTCCAAATATGTAGTCACGATGGATGATTTCTGGAATGATAATATTGAGGGCATCAAGCACAAGCATCTTGCGGGTTTTCTTTTGATGGAAGAGTATTAAGTGTGAAAACAAAGCATTGCCGAGAAAATAGGGTGTTGAGAAAATCAACACCTTTCGCTTCCCCATCGAAACTCAAAACCAATCGTTATCGTTTCCCAACATGAGATTGCTGTCTCGTGTTGCAGCAAGCACTGAATTTGGATATCCCTCTAAATTCGCTTGTTAGGGGCAGACCCCTAAAACCCCCAGAACAGGTTACATCATATGAGAAAACGTAATACGCCATTTCTTGTTCGGTTAACACAAAAGGAGAATGAGCAGCTCAATCGGCAGTTGGCGTTAAGTGGCATGACGAGAGAAGGATATATCCGTTCTTTGATTTGCGGATTCGTTCCCCGCCCCCTCCCTCCGCTCGACTACCATGCCTTGATCCGCGAACTCCACAATATCGGCAGCAACCTCAACCAGATTGCGGCCAAGGCCAACGCCATCGGGCATATCGACACGACCGTGTTTCTATATGAAGCAAACCGGTTGCGGCGCGCTGTACAGGAAATTCAGGAGGCATTCACCGCCCCGGAAAGGAGGAACGAGCTTGGCAACGACGGCCATATGGGATGTAACCGATCGCCTTGACCGGGTTATAGACTACGCGGCCAACCCTGAGAAGACCGAAAACATTGACTTTTCCCACCACGATTTTCGCGGCCTCCAGGACGTGTTGGCGTATACGCAGCAAGATGCTAAAACGGGAAAACAGTTTTACGTGTCCGGCGTCAACTGCGATCTACTGACCGCCTGCGAGCAGATGCAGCGCACCAAGCGCCGGTTTCAAAAGGCGGACGGGATCCTGGCCTTCCACGGGTATCAGGCGTTCGCTCCCGGCGAAGTCACGCCGGAAACCGCGCACGCCATCGGTGTCAGGCTGGCGGAGGCTCTCTGGGGCGACCGTTTCGAAGTGGTAGTTTCCACCCATCTCGATAAACACCATCTGCACAACCATTTCGTCCTGAATTCCGTATCCTTCATCGACGGCAAACGGTATTATGATAACAAGGCCACTTACGCCTGGATGCGCCACGAATCCGATCGGCTGTGCCGGGAATATGCGCTCTCCGTCATAAAGGAGCCGCAGCAGGGTAAGTCCAGACAATACGCGGAATGGAAAGCCGAGCAGGAAGGCCAACCGACGTGGCGCGGGCTCATTCGCGCGGATGTGGACAGCGCTATCGCAGCTTCCGTCACCTTCACACAGTTCCTTGCGGAACTCCGCCGACAGGGGTACGAAATCAAAACCGGCGTCAAGTATCTTGCCGTGCGACCGCCTGGGAAGGAACGCTTCGTCCGTCTGCAATCCCTTGGCAATGAATACACGGAAGATGCCATCAAGAATCGTATCCTGCACAATCGCGCACCGAAGAAACAGCAGGCGCTACCTGAGCCAGGAAGGCGGAGAGGCAGGCTGAAAGGCAATCCGAAATTCGGCAAGCGCCTGACCGGCCTGCAGGCACTCTACATCCATTATCTATATAAGATGGGCATTCTCCCCCACCGCCGTGCGTCCCCGAAAAGGACGCATTTTTTGTTGCGGGAAGATCTGAGGCGCCTCAATGAGATCATCGCCCAAACCAAGCTGCTTTGCGCACACGGCATCGTGAACGCGGAGCAGCTTTCCTCCTATCAGGAAGGCGTGCAGCAGAAAATCGCCGTTCTCACAGAAGTCCGGCGAGTATTGTACAATCGTCTGCGCCACTGTCATAGTCCGGAGCAGGTAGATATCGTCAAGGGCCGGATTACAGAGCTGTCGGGGCAGCTCAGGACATTGCGAAAGGAGTTGAAACTATGCGAGGGCATTCTTTCCCGCGCCGACGCCATGCAAAACACCTTAAACCAGGTAAAGCAGGAGGAAATCCAACAACGAAGGGAGGAGAAAGGCTTGAACAACAGCGAAGCGGCCGACCAGGTCGTCAGCATGAGCTTAAAGGGCATTGAGGTGATCGCCAAGATCGCGGGCGTGGGTGCGAAGAATCTCGCCATCTACCTCTACGCCGTACTCAACGACCAAAAGCGCACCAAGGGCAGGACAAGGCTAGAGGGGCTTTTGCGCAGCGGCAAGGAATTGAAGGTATTCGCCGTCCGGAATCAGGATTTGAAGAAGTTCACCGAAGAGGCCAAGCGCTACGGCATTCTCTATTGCGCCCTGCGTGATAAAAAAGGTCTAGACGGGATATGCGACATCATGGTACGCGCCGAGGACGCCTCCAAGATCAACCGCATCGTGGAGCGCTTCAAACTCTCCACTGTGGAAACGGCGAGCATTAAGAACGAGATTGAAAAATCCATGGCCGCAAGGCAAGTCGGGAAGCCGCCGACCGAGAAGTCCACGCCCGCCGAAAAGAGCGCCGATAATTTTCTCAACAACATCCTAGCCAAGCCGGATGCGGCCACTCCCCAAGCGTCCCCGGCAGACAACCCAAACCCCACGGCGGCGAGGACGGAGAAACCCCTTCCGTCCGAGCCTATCTCCGAGCGCAGCGGAAGTTCCGCCGAGGGTATCAGTGAGCCGGAACGTAAATCCGTCCGGCAGGATTTGAAGGAAATCCGCGAGCGCCGCAAGGGGCTGGCGGAACAAGCGCCGGATAAAACCAAGCCCCAACCTGTGGCGCACCGGCCGAAGAACAAGAAACCCAAGCAAAAAGCAGGGAGGTACAGGCAGGTGTCTGCGAGTTATGCGGACGCAAAGACGGGGCTACCTACGAGGTTCATCATGTCCCGAGCCTGAAAAGTCTGGAGGGCAATGAGCTTTGGGTTAAGGTCATGCAGGAAAAGCGTCGCAGGACGCTCGTGGTCTGTGAAGAGTGCCATAAGGCCATTCACAGCCATTAAGATGGATATGTAAAGATTTAGTGGAGAGCCGTATACATGGAGACGTGTACGTACGGTTCGGAGGCGAGGGTCAGCAATGACCCTTAGCCTATGGCTTCCTGACACTGGCGGGAGGTGTGGTCATTACGTTCGCCAAGGAAATTCTCAACATGATCACGGGAAGCTGAGCCATGTTTGACCGTTTTCCCATCACCGGACCCATGCATATCCACTCGCTGGATGGCGGGCTTGCTGAGGCGACAATTCTTGAGAAGGTTGGCGATAACAAATACATTGCGGAATATGGCGGTATAAGATGCACCGCCATTTTTAATCCCTTTGTCGGCGAATTCTATGTGGATGATAAGTTTGGCGTTATCCGGAACAAGACCCTCGTGCGGGAAGACTACCGGTAGTAAAAATAGAACGGCAGGCCTGCAAGCATCGTGGGTCTGCCCTGGAAATGAGGTGAAAGTAATTGGGCAGTGGGAATTGGATTATAGACAACCTCAACAACGCCCTGCAAACCTGGAACGATAAAATGTCCGAAATCTGGCAGCTCGTCACGCAGTCCCCCGAACACTTCCGGGGCGGCGGTATCTGGAGCGTGATTACGAGTATCTACGGCGCACTACAGGCCATAGGCTACGCGCTGCTGGTGCTATTTTTTGTGATCGGGGTCGTGAAGACCTGCGGCAGCTTTGTGGAAATCAAAAAGCCCGAGCATGCACTCAAGCTATTCATCCGGTTCGTGCTGGCGAAAGCCGCAATCACCTACGGCCTGCAACTCATGATGGCCTTGTTCAACATCGTGCAGGGCGTGATCTCCGCCATCATGGGCAGTGCAAGCATAATCAAACTCAAGACCTTGTGAGGTATGTATACAACCGATCTGATTTTCGCCTTCCGGCTTAATAGCCCATAGCTCTCGACTGGCTCTGCTGTTCCAAGGCATACCAAATAGATAGGGGTTCTGCTTACAATTTTATTGTATTGTGGAAATGTAAGTGGCTCAGGCACTTTTTCTTTATAATTATGAAGATAGGAACACGATAAACTATGTATAGAATTAGATTGAATGGCAGTATTCATATCATCAAGCATTTGTTTATACGACCATGCCTGATACGATGGATGAGCCATGTCACGCTCTCGGCCGCCTACATAGGCAATTACAACATCTTCTCTATCGGTAGCTTCCGCGTCGTCCCATTGTTTTAACTCTACGATTACGAAGTTGTTTTCATCTCTTTGGTTCCGGCCGGAAATAATAAAGTCCACTCGTTTACTGGATGTTGGGATGGTAAACTCTATCAGAATACCGCAATCGTCAGCAACTTGTGAGTTGCGTACAATCTTCTCCATAAATTGCATGGAATTGTTCCACGCTCGTTTCTCGCCGGTTGCCGGGCGCTTTCCAAAAGCATGAATAAAGGCGCCCTCAATTTTATCTGTAATAGAGTTGTTATCAACAGCGTACCTAAAATCAATAGCATTGCTACTATATAAAATCAATCAATCCACATCCTATAAATCGGTGTATTTTTCTTTTTTCCCAAATGCCTTATCTACGGGATATTTGCTTACGTTTTGTTCGAGTTTCTTCGCAATGATAGAATTTATATCCACATCCAATGAATCTGCCATAAGAATACAATAAATTAAAACGTCTGCTAATTCATCGCAGATGTTTTCTTTTTTGTATTGAACGGCTTCGGGAGCCGTAGACCATTGGAAATTCTCAAGTAGCTCCGCTGCTTCCAATGATATTGAAATTGCTAAATCCTTTGGATTGTGAAACTGTTTCCAATTACGTTCATCTCTAAAACGTAATATTTCAGCGATAAGATTAGAGTCCATATGCTCACACCGTTCATAACAGATATAACAGAATTATACACCAAATTTCATAGCGGAACAATGCTGTAGGTGTCGGCAGCAAAGAGCATCACTTTACCAAGGAGGCGCTACGATGATAACCATCAACCGCCTGACGAATATTCCCGTTACCATGAACACCCCACAGATCGGGACAAACTGTTACGGATTATTCAAATGCTCTACGGGCTTATGGGCTTACGCTTCTCCGAGGAAGCCGCACCGATGAGCGCACACCCGGAGGCGCTTGATTATTTCCGATTTTGGCAAAGTAAAGCACCACAACAAAAAGCCCGTTGCCATCGTTAACCGTTGCTATGCAATTGAAAACAGTGTAGCAAGAACCATTTCTCAGGAAATCGCATCACACATACTTCTACAAGCCATTGACGAATACATGGATTCTACAACCCGCGGCGGCTTCAAGCAAAATTAAAGGGTCTGGCTCCCATTGATTTTAGAAACCAGACCCTTGCCGCTTGTGGAACGGTCAAGAAAAACTGGACACAAAGTTAAGGATTTTATGTATTTTGTGCCTCGAATTGAGCGGGGCTTAACCACCCAATAGCTGAATGCATTCGCTTGGTGTTGTAATAGAGCTCAATGTATTTGAATATCTCTTGGCGAGCTTGTTCCGGATTGTCATAACCGGCGTCCTGAACAAGCTCTCTCTTTAAGGTGCGATAGAAGGATTCCATAATCGCGTTGTCATAAGGATTTCCCTTGCGGCTCATGCTTTGCCGAAAGCCATATCGCATGAGCAATGCTTGAAACCGCTGCGAGGTATACTGAACTCCGCGATCTGTATGAACCAGTAACCCCTCTTGAGGATGTTCACGCCCTATTGCTTGGTTCATGGCCGAAAGAACAAGTGTATCCCGTATTCGGATATCCATCGCCCATCCCGTTACCTTCCGTGAGTAAATGTCAATGAATACCGCCAGGTAAAGAAAACCGTGCTTTGTGGGGATATAGGTAATATCGCCAACCCATATTTTGTTACGCTCCTTTGTCGAAAAAACCTGATTCAAAACATTTTCCTTTTCCTCGTAAGGCTTTCCTTTTCGAGGCTTACGATAAGCTTTTCGCGTCCCCTTGGAAACCAAGCCGTGCTCGCTCATTAACTTGGAAACTCTTTTGCAATTCGCCTTGATGCCTTGCTTTTGCAGGACAAGCTGAATTCTCCTTGCTCCATATCGACCATGATTCTCATGAAAGATATCTTCAATCATTTCGATCAAGGCTTCGTTTTCAATGGTTCGCTTACTTTTCTTGCGTTGCAGATAGTCATAGTAACCAGCGCGTGAGATTTTGAGCAATTTGCAGGCCTTCTTGATGTTGTATTTGTTGCGGTTTTCTTTGAGAAATTGAAATCTTACCCATTCTTTCGCTTCAAGAAGGCCTGGAATTTTTTTAGCAGTTCATTCTCCATTTTTAGCTCGTCTATCTGCTTTTGAAGCTTTTTGATCTCATACGTTGAGTTGAAAAGTGCGTTCCCGTGACCTGGAAACGCACTTTCGCCATACTCATCGTATTCATTTATCCAGTTGTGCCGCTGATGCCCAGTTCCTTGGCAACGTCATGGATGGACTGTCCTGCGCTTTGTCCATGTTTTACGGCTGCCATTTTGAATTGCTTGTCGTAGACTGCTCGCTTCATGATAATCTGACCACCTTTTCATTTGCTCTTAACTTGGTGTCCAGATTATCATACCACTTCCACTTGATTTTTTTTCATCTGTCTACTTGACAGGGGGCGGTTCATTTTTCAAACCGCGGTATGGCTACATCGCTGTCATCCTAGCGTGAGGAATCATGTTGCACAGTTTTTATTTACCGCTTGGCAGCAGATAACCCTTAAGCGGCCTTTTGGCTCCATTAATTCAAATTAGCCCGCCCTTGATTACCCCGTTTTCTTTTCACATACGCCTTAACTATCTTGGTAATCTCGCCGAACACGAGCGGCAGCATGCCCATCAGCACCACAAAGTCGACATCGTGCAGGTGCAGCGTGGCGACGTTGAAGAGGCCGCGCAGCCCGGGTATCACCAGCACGACCACCAGCAGCGCCAGCGAGAGCAGGAACGCAAGGTTCATGTTACGGTTGGAAAAGAAGCCGATCTTCCAGAGCGGCAGTATTTCGGAGCGGCAGGTATATGCGCGCAGCAGTTCGGAGA
>JBCFAY010000032.1:0-27673 GCA_038562375.1 Bacillota bacterium
GTCGGTGAATTGTCAATACAAGAGCAACAGTATCAAGAAGTGGAGATGGCAAGTATTTCGGCAGGTGTTGCCCAATCAAGACATTTTCTTGGTCTACTGTTCAAAATATCCATGGCATATTTTATATCCTTCTCATGGATGGCACTAAAATTTGTGCCCTTAGGGAAGAATTCACGAACCAGTCCATTTAGATTTTCAACCGACCCCTTTTGCCAAGGACTATGAGGCGAACAGAAATAAAAGGGGATATTCAATTCGTTTTCGACTCGTCTGTAACAGGAGAATTCTACCCCTTGGTCAACTGTAACGGTGAGACATGGCATGAAGTCTGAAACGGTTGCAAGCACATCAAACACCTTGTAGCTATTCTTTACATTGCGCATGAAGAAGAGCATACAATATCTGCTTTTCCTGTCACACATGGTAAGAAGACCCGAAAGACTGTGTTGTGCCGAAACGATCGTATCAAGTTCCCAATCGCCTATCCGCTGCCTACGGTACGCCTCCACACACCGTTCCTTCAGCAGCCTTATCCCCGGATAGCGGGGTTTGCGAAGATTTTTGCTGCGGCCCTTGCGCCGGAGTTTGACCGCCGCGGCCTGTTCCATGCGCTCCAGATGAAGCCAGCGATAGATGGTGCTGTGGCTGATACGCATGTTGATATCATCTGGGTAATCTCGCTTAATTCGTCCGGCAACCTGCTCTGGCGACCATGTTTGTAACAGATGGCTGCGGATATAGACAACGAGATCATGGCGCTTGTATTTCCCAGACCTTTTGGTATGAATCCTGTTTAGATATTGTTCTTGGGCATTGATATGGAAATACTCTTTGCCACGATTTGTATCAACAGAGCCATTGCGTTTTAGTTCCCGGCTAATTGTGCTGGGGCTGCGCCCCAAAACTCTTGCCATTGCCCTAATGCCGGTATTGATTTCCAGCATCTCAGATAGCTTTTGTCTTTCTTCTGATGTAAGATGGTGATAACTCACAGGTATCCCTCCTTGCAGTGTTGTCTCGACAACTCCACTGTACCACAAGGAGTTCTTCCCTGTGAGCTTTTCGTTGCTGTTGCTCTTGTTATTTTAATTCACCCGTCAATAGTACATATTGTCCTAACCTATAATTTGCTCGTGGTGATTGGATATGAGGATGAAGATACGCGACCTGCGTGAAGACCAGGATCTGACGCAGCAGAAAATGGCGGAATACCTTGATTGCGACCAGTCCCTGTACTCGAAATATGAGCGGGGAGAAAGGGACGTGCCGGTTCATATCCTGGTGAAGCTGGCGCTTTTTTACAACACCAGCGTGGACTACCTGGTGGGGCTGACCAAAGAGAAAAAGCCGTATGAGCGCGTGAAATAAAGCTTAGCATCGAGCCCGCGTACGGCGCATCCGGGCGGCGCGGCGAAGGGCGATTCGGGATGAATGGGACAGGCGTTATGGAGTCCATGATCGCCCGAACGGGGCGGCGGGGAATCACAACATGCATGAAAATCACGGGATAAAAAGGGAGAGCCTTCATATCAGGCCGTTTACCGCCGCCGACGTGGATTTTGTGATCGGCGGCCAGTTGAGGCTGTACGAAACGGAGTACGGCTTTCGTACCGAAGCATGGAAAGCGTACATAACCGACGGCGTGCATGAGCTTGCAGATCAATTCGATCGAGAGAAGGACTGCATGTATATCCTCGAATACGACGGCGTCGCGTCCGGATGCGCCGCCATTGTGCACGTCGACGAGGCGACGGCAAAATTCAGGTTCTTTTTCGTGGAATCCAAATTGAGGGGTTTGGGCGCGGGCCGTAATCTCCTGGACAAAACGATCGATTTTTGCAGGGAAAAGGGATACGAACGCGTGTTTCTTTGGACGTTCAGCACATTGTTCGCCGCGAGGCACCTGTACCAAAGCAAAGGGTTCAAGATCACAAAGACGCAGGAAAGCAATGAATGGGGAACGCCTATCGTGGAGGAGCGCTGGGATTTATACCTGTAGGCGCTTTCGGCAAGGGCGTAACGGCCAACCGCCGACAGGCCCGCCGCGAAAAAAGGCGCTTGCCTCCCGGGCGATCCGGC
Organism: Bacillota bacterium; assembly: GCA_038562375.1. Taxonomy (GTDB): domain Bacteria; phylum Bacillota; class Clostridia; order Christensenellales; family CAG-138; genus JBCFAY01. Next base: position 2,080 of record JBCFAY010000032.1, read on the forward strand.
CAAGGGACCCCCTTCCCATCAACCAATTTAAACGGCAGGCTGCGGCGCAGCCTGCCGTTTCATCATCATCGGGCTCCATATCCCGTATCGGGCTCCATCCGCATCTATCGCAATTATTGAACGCTCACGGTATCGTACGGCCAGTCGACGATGCCGCCGAAGTCGTATATGTTCGCGTAGCCCATCGCGGCAAGCTCACCCGCGGCAAGGGCGCTCCTGCGTCCGGTGCGGCAGTAGACCAGTATGACCGCGTCCTTGTCCGGGAGTTTCGCCTCGGCGGACGAGCGGATCTCGGTATCCGGTATCAGCACCGCGCCCTCGATATGCTTCTGGTCGAACTCCTCCTTCGTGCGCACATCCAGCAGGATGTAGCCCTCGGTTTCCCGCATCATTTGATAGGCCTGCTCGGCGGAAATTTTCTGCACTTCGGACGCTCCTTTCTCAGTACCGGTCGTCGGATTTTCGCTTGTTTCGGGCGCTGTGCCCGGGCTTTGTTCAACCGTTGCGCCCGGCTGCGAAGGGGGCGCGCCGCCGGGGGACGGGCCGCAGGCGGAGAGCGCCAGCGCGCCCAGGATAACGAGCCAAAGAAATTTTTTCTTCAAAGGAATCCTCCTCTTTTTGCCGCCGCAGCGCTCCTCCGGCAATCCGGCCGGGGCGTCGGTCAAGCATCCATCCGATATATTAGTAATTTATAATATACTAATGAATACTTCGCTTGTCAAGCGCCGGACCCCTTGCCCACGAATATCCATCGCCCTGCCATTGAATGTTCACAAAGCGGGCACGATCGATGCAAAAAGATTTTTTAATCTTACGCTCGGGCAAAGGATTCTAAACCCCGGCAGGCGAACGCCGGCCGCGGCGGGCGATTTTTGCAAAGCGCGCGGCCCCCGGGGCGGAACCCTTTGCGCAGAGCGCTTGTTTTTAAAGGCGCGATATTTTCTCAAAAACGGAAGGGATGAAACCAAAATGGTTGGCGAAACGATGCGGCGGAGACGAGCGGGCATGTTTCGCGGGCGGTCCGCCTATATCTGGGCATTGTGCGGCATAGCGCTGCTATCCTTCGGCCTGAATTTTCTTCTGATCGGCAACAACGGCTACGGCAACAGCTATTACGCGGCGGCGATCCGCAGCATGACGCAGAGCTTGCGCAATTTCTTTTTCGTATCGTTTGATCCGGCGGGCGTGGTCTCGGTCGACAAGCCGCCCGTCGGCCTGTGGGTGCAGGCGGTTTTCGTGCTGATCTTCGGCTATCGCGGCTGGGCGATGCTGCTCCCGCAGGCGCTTTCGGGAGCGCTCGGCGCGCTCATGATGTATGTCCTCGTCGCGAAGCGCTCCTCACGGCCCGCCGGGCTGATCGCCGCGCTCGCCTTCGCGCTTTCCCCGGCCGTGGTGGTGGCGTCGCGCAACAATACGATGGACATGCAACTCGTACTCGTCCTATTATGCGCGGCGTGGTGCCTGTTCCGCGCCCTCGAGCGGCAAAAGCCGCTTTGGCTTTGGCTCGCGGCCGTACTGGTGGGGATCGGCTTCAACATCAAAATGCTCCAGGCGTATATGATCCTCCCCGCCATGGCGCTCGTGTATCTGTTCTTTTCCGCGGAGCCTGTCGGCCGCAGGCTTGCAAAAAGCGCGCTTTGCGCCGCGCTCATCGGCGCGGTCTCGCTTTCGTGGGTGCTGGCGGTGGATCTAACGCCGGCAAAAGAACGCCCGTATGTCGGCAGTTCGGTCGACAACTCGGAGATGGAGCTGATCGTCGGGCACAACGGGCTCGAGCGGCTGTTCGGGCGCACCGCGATCAAAAGCTCCGACCCCGGGCTGCGCATGGCGCCCAACCCCCTCGCGGGCGATGCGCAGGGGCTGCTCAAGACCCTGCGGCTTTACGGCCTGCCCGCTCTGCCGGAGCTCGAGGACGGCGCAACGCTAGGAGAGGCCTCGACAGGCTCCAAAGCGACAGGCTCAAAAACCACAGGCCTCCAGACGACCAATGCCCAAACGGCAAACGCTCAGGCGGCAAATGCTCAGACGACGAAGCTCCGGCAGGCCGCGGCGGCGCTGGAGACCGTCGAATCAGCCCGGGGCGGCGCGGGCAACAATATCGGCGCGCCGGGGCTTTTTCGGCTTTTCAATAAAAACATGTACGGGCAAATTTCGTGGCTTTTGGTGTTCGCGGCGTTTTGCGCCGCCGCCTCGATCCGAAGGGACGGCCTGAAAAAGCGCGCGCCCTCGCAGGGCCTTGTCTGGTTTTTCCTCATTTATCTGGTTTCGACGGTTGGATTCTTCAGCTTTGCGAAATTCTTCCACCGGTACTACCTTTGCATGATCGCCCCGGGCATCGCGGGGCTGGCGGGGATCGGCTCGATCGAGATGTTCCGCTCCTTCCGCGACCGGGAGGGCCGGCGGCAGTGGCTGCTGCCGGGCTCGCTCCTCGCGACGGCGGCGGTTGCCGCGATCGAGGTCTACGCCTTCGCGCAGGTACGCGCATGGCTGATCCCGGTCATACTCGCCTTCACACTCGGCGCGCTGCCGCTTATGCTGCTCGCGCGGCGCAGCAACGGGAAAGTCCTTCTGCGCCTTGCCGCGGGATGCATGGGGGCCGCGCTCTTGGCGGGCCCGCTCTGCTGGTCGCTGACGGCGACGCTCTATACCCCCGAAAACTCCACGATGCCGTACGCGGGGCCGGAGCTCGCTTTCAAGGCGGTCACGCCGGGCATGACCGCCAACCAGGAGGAGTTTACGGGCGCGAAGGGAGAGATGCTGGCGCTTGAACAATATCTCGTCAAGCACTATCGGCCGGGGAGTTTTATGGTGGTCGCGCAGCGCGCAAACGACGTGGCGGAATTCATCGTGGATACCGGGCTGCCCGCCGTCGCCTACGGCGGTTTTCTCGGTTCGGACAACGCTATGGCGCCCCTCCGCTTCGCGGAGCTTGTCGAGCAGGGAACCATCAAATATTTTCTGATCTTCCCGGGCGGCTTCCAAACCGTGATCGCCGACTACGTCAAGCGGGCGGCCCGGCTCGTTCCCGCGTCCGAATACGGCGGGACGGGCGAATCCGGCGCACAGCTGTACGCGTTCCCGCCGAGGGCGCGCGCTTCCTGAGCGGACCGCGGGCGGGGAGATATCGATATTACCGGATCCGTTCGCGGAGAATCCGCTCCAGGAGGGCGCGGGAAAAGGCGGCGGCAAGCGCCTGCGCGGTTTCTGCGGCGGGCAGCCCCCGCGCGGCGATCTCCGGCGGGGCTCCTATCTGCCGCAGCAGGCGGTCGGCGGCGGCCTCCGCGTCCTTGGGGCTAAAGAGGCCCCAGCGAAGCTGATCGAGCACATGCGCGTAGAGCGAGGCGGTCACGGCGATCTCGCCTTGCCGCGAAAGGGTGTTAAGCCGCGCGCGGAACTCCTCCTGGGACATGCGCCCCGGGCCGAGCCCGGCATAGAGCGCGTCCTCCGTCACGCCGAAGCGGCCCATGCGCCTCAACGCGTCGAACTGGCGGTCGGCGTCGAGCCCTGTTTGCAGAAACAGGGCTTTTTTGACGGCTGTTTTCACTGTTTTGCCGATCAGTTCGCCGAGCTTGCAATGGTGGCCCGCCCAGGTGAGGCGGAAGCCCTCGGCGTTCGCGGCGATGATCGTCCCGTCCGTGCCCGTGCCGGTAGCAAGGCCGTCCGAGTAGCAACTCGGCGCGCATACTTCCTGCAGCGCCGCGGCTTTTGCCTCGGCGGAGAGCGCCAGCGCCTGCGCGAGCGCGCCCTCGCTGAGCGCCGCGCCGATGAACAACAGCGTGTTGATCGTGCCGTGCACGGCGGCAAAGCCTTCTTCCGTTTCGTGCAGGGGGGCGGGGTCGCCCGGGCGCGCCGCGTTGTCGTCGACGCCCGCGGTCACGACGGCCGTCACCCAAAGCTCCCGGTAGCTCAGCGATTCGATCGCGGCGTTCTCCATGCTCGCGATGGTGCTGATCCCGGCGGCGTACTCCGGGTCGAGGCCGAGCTCTTCGGCGACGAGGGCCGTGTGCCGGGCATAGGTAGGGGCTTTCATCGCCGGGATTTCCTGCCCCGGCTGATTGCAGCAGTGGTTGAACACCCATTTGAGCGTGTCGCGATAGCCGCCGTTGTGCGGCGCGGTGCTCAATACCCGGCGGCAGCCGGAAAAACGGGCGATGACGGCGTTGTCGCGGCGCTCGAGCGCGTCTCCGTTTGCAAGGCGATATAGGATCATAACGCTTCCTCCGGCAGGATTTTATAAAATCGCCGCCCTATGGGGCGGCGGTCTGTGCGCATAGGAACCCGCAAAAATCCGGCTCATTTGTCCGGGTTCGGGCGAAGTCTCTTACTGCCAGCGGCCCAGCATGTTGCGCATCCAGCCGTTGACGTCCATGCCGTAGGCCTCCCGGAGTATTTCGCCGGTGAGCACCTGCTCGATCGTCCCGCGGATGGCGGGAGTTGCCTTGCTCAAAAGCAGCGCGTGCGTGCCGTAGAGCTTCGCGAGGCTCAGATCGTGCACGACGGATATCACCGCGTGGCCCGGGGTCCGCACCCAGCCGCCGATCAGCTCGAACACCTGCTTTTGATACAGCAGGTCGAGGCTGTTGGTGGGCTCGTCGAGGATCAGGATTTTCGGGTCCTGCGCGAACAGCTGCGCGAGGAACGCGCGCTGCAGCTCGCCGCCCGAGAGCGTGAGCATGGACTGATTGCGGATGGGCAGCAGCCCTGTAAGCTCGAGCGCAAAGTTGATCTTTTGTTCATCCTCATCGTTGCGGGAGGAAAAGATGCCGGGCGAATGCGCGTAGCGCCCGAGCCGCACCAGCTCCTCCACCGTGAAGGAATATTCGATGTGATGGTTCTGCGCGAGCACGCCGATGTTTTTCGCCCGCTGCGACGGCTTGAGCCGCGCGACGTCCTTCCCCTCGTAGAGCACGGAGCCTTCGTAGGGGATGCCCTGGGCGACGGCGTTCACGAGCGTCGATTTGCCCGCGCCGTTGGGGCCCACGATCATCAGCCACTGCTTTTCCTCGAGCGAAAAGCTCAGGTCGCGTACGATCGTGAGGCTGCCGTATTTGACGGAGAGATTCTTGACTTCCAGCATCGCTATTTTACCCTTTGCCTGGAATAGAAGATCATCACGAACACGATCGATCCGATGAAGGAGGTCACCACGCCGATGGGCAGCTCCAAGGGGTTGACGATGACCCGCGCGAGAAGATCCGCGAGCATCAGGAACGTCGCGCCCGAGAAGAGCACCGCCGGGAGCAGCCGTCTGTGGTTCGGGCCGACGATCATGCGCGTCATGTGCGGCATGATGAGGCCCACAAAGCCGATGGTCCCGCCGATGGAGACGCACACGCCGATGAGCGCGGATATGGCGATGAGCACCACGAGCTTGACGCGCTTTACGTCCACGCCGATGTGGCGGGCGTTGTCCTCGCCGATCGCGAAGGCGTTCAGCTCCCGGCCGTATCGAAGGATCACCCCGCCGAAGAGGAGCAGCGCCCCAAGCAGCGTCAGCGCGTTCAGGTAGTTGCTTCCGGAGAGCGAGCCCATCGTCCAAAACAGCAGCGGCCTGACCTTTTCGCCCGCGAAGGAGATGATGAGGCTGATGATGCTGTGCGCGAACATCGTGAACACGATGCCGATGAGCACGATGGTGTTGGTCGAGAGCGAATAATCGAGCTTGTAGGCGAGGGAGAGGATCGTCAGGAGCGACAGGAACGCGAAGAGCATCGCCATGCCCATCGTCCCCGCGAAGGGAATGCCGGGGATCACGACGCCGAAGGCGATGGCGAGCGCCGCGCCCAGCGACGCGCCGGAGGATACGCCGAGCGTCGATCCGTCCGCGAGCGGATTGCGCAGCAGCCCCTGCATCGCGCCGCCGCAGAGCGAAAGCGAAGCGCCCACGAGCGCGACCGAGATCACGCGCGGCAGACGCACGGTGAGGATGATGGTGTCGGACATGTTCCCGCTCAGGGGCAGGCCGAAGATCGACCGGTAGAGGGCGTCGAGCGTGTCCGGGAGCGAGACGCTCACGCTGCCCGCGCCGACGCAGAAGAGCATCGTCGCGAGCGCGATGACGCCGAATATGCAGTATTCCCGGAACCGGAAGCCCTCGGACTGGATTTTCATGCGAACCTCCATTTGGGGAGGGGACGGATGCCCGTCCCCTCTTTTTAGGAGCAATTATGCGGCGGGTGCGACGGCCTTGCCCTCGTAGATGAACGCATACAGCGTCTTCGCGGCGTCCGCAAGGCGCGGCCCGGGCAGGGAGATCTCGTTGGAATCGGCGTTGATGATGGCGTTGTTCTTGACGGCCTTGAGATTTTGCCAGCCCTCGCGGCCTATGATCTCCTCGACGGGCGTTTGGCCCTCGCCGAAGTACATCGCGATGGTGACGATATAGTCCGGGTCGCGCTCGAAGACCTGCTCCTGGGAGATCTCTCCCCATGTCTGCACGTCCTTAAACGCGTTGGTAAGGCCGAGCATCGTCGCGAGCTCGTCCATAAACGTGCCGCTCCCGGCCGCCCAGAGGCCGTATTCGAGCGGGGAAACCTCAAAGTAGACCGTCTTTTCGCCCTTGCCGGTGACCTTGGATGCGATATCCGCGAATGTCGATTTCATGTTGTCGACCACGGCGGCCGCTTCGGCGTCCTTGCCGGTGAGCGCGCCGATCATCGCGATGGCCTGGTACACGCCCTCGATGTTCTGCGCGTTGCTGACGGCGACCTTGATTCCCGCGTTCTCGAGCGCCGCGATTTGCTCTTGGGTCTGGGCCATTGTGCCCACGATCACGAGATCGGGGGCGAGCCCGATGATCTGCTCGATGTTCGTTTCCGCGCCGGACTGGACGGCGGGCACGCCCAATACGGCCTCGGGGTACGTGCAGTATTCGCCGCGGCCGACCACCATATCGCCCGCGCCGATCGCATAGAGGATCTCGCAGTCCGCTGCGGTGAGCACGACGACCTTCTGCGCGGGCGCGGCGAGCGCGACCTCGCGCCCGGTCATGTCGGTGACGCCCGCGGGCGTGGGCGCGGCCGCGGTGGGCGCACACCCGGCGAAAACCGCCGCGACGAGCGCAAGGGCGAGCAAAAGGGAAACCAATCTCGTTTTCTTCATGAAATATGCTCCTTTCATTGTCCGTAAGATGGGCGTCGCAAATGAATAGGTTGAGAGGAGCACAAAAAAAGCGGCTCCCTGAGAAAAGGAGCAGCTTCGATTGCAATGGATACGCAAAGCATAGCTTTCACTCTAGCCCAGGAGTATCGGTGTGTAAACAGGTCTCCCGACTTGGCTTTATCCTACTAAGGCGCCTTCCCATCCATACGGACAGTGGCTTCATGCCGTTTCGTCAGCTTCACGGTTACTGGGATAGTCCGGAAATTTCATCCGCGTTCCCTTGGCATCAAGGTGATGCCAGCACGTTTTGTGCAGTTACACAATCTATTCATTTATGTGAATATACCATAACCGCCGCCGTCCGTCAATAAGCGCGTCGGCCGCGGTTATTTTGGTTCGCAGTCGCGGCAGTAGCCGTAGATCTCGAGGTGGTGCCCCAAAACGTGAAAGCCCGATTCGTCCAGCTGCGGCACGAATGCTTCGAGCGGGCAATTGTCCATGGGGACGATCTTACGGCAGCCCATGCATACCGCGTAATGCTTGTGCTCAAACCGGTTGAGCTCGTAGACCGCCATATCGCTGTTCATTACGGCGAGCCTGACGACGATCCCTTGCTTCACGAACAGATCGAGTATCCGGTACACGGTGGAGAGCCAGATCGCGTCGCCGCTTTTTTCGATCTGAGAGACGATCTGCGAGGCGCTAAGGGGCGCCGACGCGTTTTCGAGCACGCCGAGCACGCACGCGCGCGGCCTGGTTTTTTTGATGCCGGAGGGCCAGGGGGTCTGTGTCCGTTTCAAAGGCGATCCGCCTCCTTTTTTAGCCCGTCGCGCGGGCCCTTCCTGCTTGGGCGCGATCGCGCCGAGGCGAGGACCCTCTTAAAGAGCAGGATCAGTACCAGGCAGATTACGCCCAGCAGCACGATCGTCGCGCCCGGGCGCAGATTGGCGTAGTAGGCGAAAAACAGCCCCGAAACGGTAAAGAGCAGCGCGAAGCCGATGGAGTAAAATACGTTTTGGCGGTAGCTCTTCGCGCATTGCAGCGCGCAGGCGACGGGGACGACCATCAGCGAGGAAACGATCAGCGCGCCGACCGTCCGCGACGCGATGGAGACCGTGACGGCGGTGAGCACCGTAAAGAGCGCGTTGACGAGGCGCACCGGAACGCCCGCGAGCCGCGCGGCCCGCTCGTCGAACGAGATGTAAAAAAGCTCCTTGAATAGGAGCACGAACGCCAAAAGCACGGCAAAGCTGATGCACGCCACGAGCGCCGTCTCGAAGTCGTTGATCGCGACGATGCTGCCGAAGAGGAAGCTGTTGAAGTTCTCGGCGCCCGGCACGAAGCCGGAGAGCACGCCCGCGAGGCCGATGCCCGCCGAGAGGATGATCGCGATGGCCATCTCGGAATGCTGCGGGAGCTTCCTCCGGATGGCCTCGATGCCAAAAGCGGCCAGCACGCACAGCACGATTGCGCCGAGCACGGGGTTGACGCCCGCGATGAGGCCCGCGGCCACGCCCGCGAGCGAGGTGTGCGAGAGCGCGTCACCGATCAGCGAGAGGCGCTTCAAGACCACGATGATCCCGATGCAGGGGACGATCAGCGCGAGCAGGATGCCCACGATGAACGCCCGCCGCATGAACGCGTATTCAAATATGGACGCCAACGCCGCCGCCTCCCTTCGATCCGTCCCGTTCGGGGTGCTTGTGCTTGTGCGAGAGCTCCTCCTCCACCTGTTCCCTTTGAAGCTCGACGAGCGAGCCCTCCTCGAGGCAGAAGATCTTGGACACATAGCCCGCCGCGCGGTTGATGTCGTGCGTGACCAGGACGATCGTGAGACCCTGTTCGCGGTTTAAGCGCGCGAGCAGCTCGTAGAACGAGAGCACGGTTTTCGCATCCACGCCGGAGGTCGGTTCGTCGAGCAGCATCAGCTCCGGGTCGCCCGCCAAAACCCGCGCGAGCATCACCCGCTGCTGCTGGCCACCCGAGAGCTCGCCGATCAGGCGTTTTGCGTAGGCGCGCATCCCGACCGTGTCGAGCGCGCTTTGCGCCCGCTCAAGATGTTCCTTTTTGGGCAGGCGCATCGGCCCGATCGCGCGGTAGAGGTTGGCGCGCACGATTTCCTCCGCGGTCGCGGGAAAATTCAGGCCGGACTGGCGCCCCGCCTGCGCGAGGTATCCGATCCGCGTCCACCCTTTAAAATGGGCGATGTCTTGCCCGAACAAGCGGATGCTTCCCGACGCGGGCGCAAGTTCGCCGAGCAATACGCGCAGCAGGGTGCTCTTGCCGGTGCCGTTGGAGCCGATGACGGCGGCAAAATCCCCCTGTTCGATTTTAAACCCGACGTCGGAGAACAGGGACTCCGCGCCGTAGCCGAAGCTGAGATTTTTTACCTCGATCGCGTCCAAAACAATTCCTCCGCCGTCACGGCGTCGCTTTCGGCGCGGGCTGCGCCGCCCCGGCGGCGGACAAGGCCGCGCCGAGCTTTTCTAGGTTTTTCCGCATGATGGAAAAATAATCCGCGCCGCTTTGCCGCTGCTCGTCGCTCAGGCCCTCGAGCGGGCTCAGAACGTCCGTCCTCGCGCCGGTCGCGTCCGCGATGGTCTCGGCGACGGCCGGGCTTGTCAGCTCCTCGAAGAAGATCACCGCGATCTTATGCTCCTTGGCAAAGTCTATGAGCTCGGCCACCCGCGCCGGGGCGGGCTCGGAATCGGGCGAAAGCCCCTCGATCGCGATCTGGTTGAGTCCGTAGGCCGCGCAGAGGTATCCGAACGCCTGATGCGCGACGATGACGTCCCTGTTCTTGATCGGCGCGAGCGTTTCGCGGTATTCCCTGTCAAGCGCCTTGAGCTCGTCCGCACAGCGCGCGAAATTCGCCTCGTAATCGACTTTGTGTTCGGGATCCGCCCGCACGAACGCGTCCTTGATGTTTTCTAATTGCACCAGGGCGTAGAGCGGGTTCAGCCAGACGTGGGGATCGGCCCGATTGTCCCCGTCCCCGCCTTCGATCAGGGGGATGCCCGAGGAGGCCTCCACAACCACGAGATCCTTGCTTTCAAGAGCGGAGAGCACATCTTGCGCCCAGTGCTCCATGCCCGCGCCGCTGTAGATAAATACGTCGGCCCCTTCGAGGCCCGCGATGTCCCCGGCGGTGGGCTCCCAGTCGTGCGGCTCGACGCCCGAGGGCACCATCGTCACGACGTCGACGTGCTCCCCGCCGATCTTTTCGGCGAAATCGCCCATCGGGTAAAAGCTCGCGTAAACGTTCAGCGCCGCGTCCGTCCGCGCGGTTTCCTGCGCGCCGGAAGGGGATCGGTTGAAGCACCCGCCGAGAAGCAGGAGGGCGAGGGCGGCGCAGCACAGAAGAGAGAACAACCTTTTCACCGGAACCTCCGATAGTTGCGTTTCCAGAAACGATGCGACATAAATGCGAATGGTTCGCATTTGCAGCCATTATAGGAGCAATCCGCCGCGCTGTCAAGGGGCGGGGTGCGCAAAACGCACAAAGCCGTTTTAAAGCGGGGTTCGCAAGAGGAGCGCAAGGCGTATCCGCTTCCTTTGCCGATATGCGCGCTTGCGGATCGGATCGCGGTCAAATATACTGAAGAAAACGGATCCCTTCCGCCGCGCGGCGGAGCGCGAAGGATTTCACCAAAACAGGAAGGCGGAAAGATCATGAAAAGAATCGGCGTCGTATATGCGACGGTGACGAAGCACTCCCACAGGATCGCGCGGGCGATCGGCGAGGCGCTCGGCGTGGACGCGAAGTCCGTCGACGAGCGGCCCGCCCTGAAGGATCTCGATCTATTGTTCATCGTCGGCGGCATCTACGCGGGCAAAAGTCTGCCAAAGCTCCTGAAATACGTCGGCGATTTGGACGCAAGCGGCGTGAAGGCGGTCGCGCTGGTGACGTCCTGCGCCTCAAAGGAACACCGGCAGGACGAGGTCCGCAGAATACTCGAACAAAAGGGCGTCGGGGTTGTGGACGAGATCCTTTGCCAAGCAAGCTTTCTTTGCAACAACTCCGGCCGTCCGAACCAGGCGGATGTGGACGAGGCGGTCGCGTTCGCGCTGCGGCTCGCCGGGGACTGATATCGCCCTTCATCCGAACCGGGTTACGGGGGACGAATCCCTCGCGTCGGCCGGGGTCTTTTTAGGTCCCGTAACTCCTTGCGTTTTTGCGCCCGGCCACATAGCTCTTCTTGCGCGGAGCATACTAGGAGCATCTTCGACGGGAGGGCACGACGATGAACGGCAACACGGAGCTTTTAAACTTTATCTACCAGAACGCACAGATGGGCGTCAATACGACCGAGCAGCTCATCAAGATCGTAGAGGACGCAGCTTTCAGGAAGCAGCTCGAGGCGCAGCACGGCGAATATCAAAGCTTTCTAAACGAGGCCACGGAAAAGCTGCACCAAAGCGGCTGCGACGAAAAGGGCATCAACGCGTTCGACAAGATCAAGACCTACCTGATGATCAACCTCCAGACGCTGGCGGACCGTTCGCCGGAGCATATCTCGGAAATGATGATCATCGGCAGCAACATGGGCGTGATCAACGCGGTCAAAAACATCAAAAAATACTCCGGCGCGGAGCGGGACATCCTGGAGTTGATGCAGCGGCTGCTCCAATTCGAGGAGAACAACATCCAATCGCTCAAGGAGTTCCTGGCGTAGCCCGTGCCCCGCTGGGCGCGTGCGGAAAACGAAGGGGACGCCGAGGGCGTCCCCTTTTTGTGCGCGTATGTAATTCCGGGCGGCATCCTTTTGCTTTTCTTGCCGCTCTACGCCATGGCTTCCTTCATCGCCTTCGCGTAGCGGCAGAGCTCCGGCCCCGCGTTTTCCCCGAGGCGGGCGATGATCTCGACGATCCCGCTGCCGACGATCACGCCGTCCGCGATCTTCGCGATTTCCCGCGCCTGCTCCGGAGTGTGCACGCCGAAGCCGATTGCGGCGGGGATTTTGCTTGCCGCGCGAACGAGGCGCATCAGCTCTTTAAGATCCGTCTCGATCGCGCCGCGCGCGCCGGTAACGCCCATGGAGGAGACGACGTAGAGGAATCCCGCCGCTTCGGCGGCGATCTTTTGCACGCGCTCTTTGGAGGTGGGCGCGACCAGCGAGATGACGTCCACATGATGGGGCCGCGCGTACCGCTCGGCCTCCTCCTTTTCCTCGAAGGGCAGGTCGGGGAGGATCGCGCCGTCCACGCCAGATTTTGCGCAGCGCGCGAAGAAGCGCTCGTAGCCGTAGCGGAACACCGGGTTGAGATAGGTCAAAAACACGATCGGCACGTCGGTCTTTCTGCGGAGCGATTCGACGAGGCCGAACAGCCCTTCGAGCGTCGTTCCGGCCTCGAGAGCGCGCGCGTTGGCCGCCGCGATGGTCGGCCCCTCGGCGACGGGATCGGAAAACGGCACGCCGATCTCAACGAGGTCCGTCCCGCCGCGCACGAGCTCTAGGATGAACTCTTCGCTCTTTTCAATCGACGGGTCGCCGCCGGTCACGAAGCCGATGAACGCCTTCTTTCCCAGGAACGCGTTTGCGATTCGATTGTTATTCATGCAGCGTTATCCCCCTATAGCGCGCGATGGCGGCGACGTCCTTATCGCCGCGCCCGGACAGGTTGACGATCACGCACTCGTCCCGGCTCATTTCGGGCGCGAGCTTCCTCAAATGCGCGATCGCGTGCGCGCTTTCGATCGCGCAGAGGATGCCTTCGGTCCGCGCGAGGAACACGAACGCCGAGACGGCCTCCTCGTCGGTGACGGGCACATAGCTTGCCCGGCCCTCGGCATAAAGGTGCGCGTGCTCCGGGCCGATCCCGGGATAATCTAGCCCTGCGGAGATCGAGTACACCGGGGCGATCTGCCCGTATTCGTCCTGGCAGAAGAGCGATTTCATGCCGTGGAACACGCCGGGCGCGCCCCTAGAAATCGTCGCGGCGTGCATCCCGGTATCAAGGCCTTTTCCCGCCGCCTCGCAGCCGATCAACGCAACGTCCGTATCGCCGATGAAAGGATAGAAGATCCCCATCGCGTTGCTCCCGCCGCCCACGCACGCGAGCACGGCGGCGGGCAGCTTGCCCTCGCGCGAAAGGATCTGCTCGCGCGCTTCCCTGCCGATCACGCTCTGAAAATCCCTTACGATCAGCGGGAACGGGTGCGGGCCCATCACCGAGCCGAGCACGTAATGCGTATCCTCGGTGCGGCGCGTCCACTCGCGCATGGTCTCGTTGACCGCGTCCTTGAGCGTGCGCGTGCCGCTCGTCACCGGGTGCACCCTCGCGCCCAGAAGCTCCATGCGGTAGACGTTGAGCGCCTGGCGCTCGGTATCCTCCCCGCCCATGAAGATCTCGCACTCCATGCCGAAAAGCGCCGCCGCCGTGGCGGTGGCCACGCCGTGCTGGCCCGCGCCGGTCTCGGCGATGAGGCGCGTCTTGCCCATCTTCTTTGCGAGCAGCGCCTGCCCGAGCACGTTGTTGATCTTGTGCGAGCCGGTATGGTTTAAATCCTCGCGCTTAAAGTACACCTTCGCGCCGCCGAGCTCCCGCGTGGTCTTTTCCGCGTAATAAAGGAGCGAGGGCCGCCCGGCATAGTTTTTAAACAGCCCGTCGAGCTCCGCTGCAAACGATTCGTCCGCGCAAAAGCGGTTGTAGGCGTCCTCGAGCCTCAGAAGCTCGTTCATCAGCGTTTCGGGGACGTATTGCCCGCCGTACTCGCCGTACCTTCCCTTTGACATTCCTTCACCATCTTTCCTTTTCTAAAGCGTTTTGTTCTCGAGCGGCGCGCGTTTTTTCAGGTCCTCCATCAGCGCGTCGAACTGGTCGAGATCGAGCGACTGCGCGCCGTCGCAGAGCGCCGCGGCGGGGTTGTTGTGCGTTTCGACCATGATCCCGTCCGCGCCGACCGCGAGCACCGCCTTCGCGAGCGGCGCGACGAGGCTCCTGATGCCCGCCGCGTGGCTCGGGTCGACGATCACGGGAAGGTGCGACTTCTGCTTTAAGAGCACCACGGCGGAAAGATCGAGCGTGTTGCGCGTCATCGGCTCGAACGTGCGGATGCCGCGCTCGCAGAGGATCACGTTCTTGTTGCCCGCCGCGAGGATATACTCGGCGCTCATCAAAAGCTCCTCGATCGTGCTCGCGATGCCGCGCTTTAGGAGCACGGGCTTATTCATTTTGCCGACCGCCCTCAACAGGTCGTAATTCTGCATGTTGCGCGCGCCGATCTGCACGATGTCGACGTCCTCGAAGTACGGCGTCTGCGTCTGGTTCATGATCTCCGAGACGATGGGGAGCCCCGTCTCCTTTTTCGCCTGCAGCAGGAGCTTGATGCCGTCCGCCTGCAGGCCCTGGAACGAGTACGGCGAGGTGCGCGGCTTGAACGCGCCGCCGCGCAGGATCCTCGCGCCCGCGGCCTTGACGCGGGAAGCGACCTCGAGGATCTGCTCTTCGCTCTCGACGGAGCAGGGGCCGGAGATCACGGTGAACGTGCCCTCGCCGATCCTGACATCGCCGACGCGCACGATCGTGCTGTCCGCGTGCACCGTGCGGTTGACCGCCTTGTACTGCTCGGTGATGCGCTTGCCGTAGGCGACGATGCCGCTTGTCTCCACCACGTGGTCGATGTCGACCGCGGCGGTGTTGCCGATCAGGCACACGGCCGTGTGCTCCGTGCCGACGCTCAAGATCGTGCCGAAGCCGCGCTCCTCCCATCCGGCGGCGAAGCTGCGGATTTTTTCCTCCGGGACGTTCGGTTTCATGATAAATACCATTTACGATGCGCCTCCCCGCGTTTTTATGACCAAATGCCGGATCTTGTTCTCGTCCTTGACCCCTTCGGTTTCAGCGCCGCTGCTCACGTCGATGCAGTAGGGGCAAAGCGCGAACGCCCTGTCGATATTGTCCGCGCCGATGCCCCCGGCGAGGAAATAGGGGCGGTCCAGCCCTTTTATCAGGGACCAGTCGAAGCGCGCCCCGGTTCCGCCCGCGCCGTTGTCGAGGAGCGGGTAGTCGGCGGGCGTAGACTTCGCCCGGAGGATATCCTCCCGTGAGTCGACCCGGATTGCTTTGATGACGGGCAATCCCGTATGCTTTTTTAATTCCGCTATGTAATCGCTGTCCTCCTGCCCGTGCAGCTGCGCGACGTCGATCACGCCGTCGTCGTAGAGCCTTAGGACCCGCTCGACCGGCGCGTCCACGAACACGCCGACGGATTGGATCGAGGGATCAAGGCGCTTGCGGAATTCCCGGGCGGCGTCCTCGCCGATTTCGCGGCGGCTTTTAGCGAACACGAACCCGGCGTAGTCGGGCTGCGCGGCGTTGACAAAATCGATGTCGCGGGGGAGGAACAAGCCGCAGATCTTGATCTTCGTCATAGCGTTTCCCCTTTCAGGGCGCGGAGCTGTTCGCGGATGTTTCCGCTTCGCATCAGGCTTTCGCCGATGAGCGCGGCGTCGGCGCCGATTTCTTCCAACCGCGCGATGTCCCCGCGCGCGTTTATCCCGCTCTCGGAGACGAAGCGAACGCCCTTTGGCACGAGCGGCCGCAGTTTTTCGCTCGTCGAGAGATCCACCTCGAACGTGCGAAGGTCGCGGTTGTTCACGCCCACGATGCGCGCACCCGCGCCCAAAGCGGTCTTTACTTCCTCCGCGGTGTGCGCTTCAACGAGCGCGCCAAGGCCCAGCCCCTGCGCGATCCGAAGGTACTCCCGCAGCGTTTTCTCATCGAGCAGCGCGGCGATCAGCAGCACGGCCGACGCGCCTATGAGCTTCGCCTCGTAAATCTGGTAGGAATCCACGGTAAAGTCCTTGCGAAGGAGCGGGAGGGTTCCCGCCCGTGAGATCTCGGTCAGATAGCGGTCGTCCCCGAGGAAGTAGTGAGGCTCGGTCAGCACCGAGATCGCGGCAGCGCCGCCCGCCTCATAGTCCTTCGCGATGGAGAGATAGGGGAATTCCGGACAGATCATCCCCTTGGAGGGCGAGGCCTTTTTCACCTCGCAGATCAGGGATACCCCGGGCATTGAGAGCGCCCGCTCGAACGCGAGGCCTTCGGCCCGCGGCAGGGTTTCCGCCTTTGCGATGATTTCGGCCGGGCTTTTTAGGAGCTTCTGCGCCTCGACCCGCTCGCGGGTCTTTGCGGCGATCTCTTCGAGGATGCTCATAGCTCCACCTCGCACGAGAGCGCGATAAACCGGTCGAGCTGTGCAAGCGCCGCCCTGCTGTCGATGGTGTGTTCGGCGAGCCGTATCCCGTCCGCGATCGAAAGCTCCGGCCGCGCGATGTGCAGCGCCGCCCCGGCGTTCAATGCCACCGCGTCGCGCCTGGGGCCGCGCTCGCCCGAGAGGATCGCCCGCGTGATCCCGGCGTTTTCTTCGGGGCTGCCGCCGCAGAGCTCCGCTTTTTCGCACCGCTTGAAGCCGAACTCTTCCGGTTCGATCTCATAGGCGCGGTACGCGCCGTCGAGCACCTCGCACACGCTGGTTTTGGCGCTCATGGAGATTTCGTCCAATCCGTCCTGCCCGTAGACGACCATCGCCCGCTTGACGCCGAGGTTAAAAAGCACGCGCGCCATCGGCTCCACGAGCTCGCCATCGTACACGCCCAAAAGCTCCATGTTCGCGCCCGCGGGGTTCGCGAGCGGCCCGAGCACGTTGAATATCGTGCGGATACCGAGCTCGCGTCTTACCGGCGCGACGTATTTCATCGCGATGTGGTAGTTCTGCGCGAACAGGAAGCACAGGCCGATCCTTTCCAGCAGCAGCTTGCTGCGCTCGGGCGACGCCGCGATGTTCACGCCGAGCGCCTCCAATACGTCCGCCGCGCCGCATTTGCTCGAGGCCGCGCGGTTGCCGTGCTTGGCGACCGGCACGCCCGCGGCGGAGACGACGATGGCGGCGGTGGTCGAGATATTGAACGAGTTCGACCGGTCGCCTCCGGTGCCGACGATCTCGAGCGCGTCCACGTCGTGCAAAAGCCTGATGCAGTGCTTGCGCATCCCCTTGGCGGACGCGGTGATCTCCTCGATGCTCTCGCCCTTGACGGCCATGGCGGTCAGGTACGCCGCCATCTGGATTTGGCTGGCCTCGCCGCTCATGATCTCGTCCATGACGGCTTCGGCCGTTTCGTAGCTGAGATTTTCCCGGCTTGCTGCCAGCGCGATCGCCTCCCTGATCATGCGATTTCCCCTCCTAAAAAGTTTTTCAAAATGGTTCCCCCCATGGGGGTGAGGATGGATTCGGGATGAAACTGCAATCCGAACACCGGATGCTCGCGGTGCCTTAGGGCCATGATCTCGCCGCCGCCGTCGCGGGCGGTGACGACGAGCTCCCCGGGAAGCGATTGTTCGATCGCGGCGAGCGAGTGGTAGCGCGCCCCCTCGATGCTTTTGGGAAGATTGTAAAACAGGGGACACAGCGTGTCGATCTCGATCTTCGAGCGCTTGCCGTGCATGAGCTCCTTGGCGTAGGAGACCGTGCCGCCGTAGGCAACGCAGATGGCCTGGTGCCCGAGGCATACGCCGAGGATGGGGACCCTGCCCGCGAAATGCCGGACGGCCTGGATGCACACGCCCGCGTGCTCCGGCCTGCCCGGCCCGGGGGAGAGAATGATCCGCGCGGGGGAGAGCGCTTCGATTTCGCCTATCGTCAGCTCGTCGTTGCGGATCACGCGGATAGCGGGATCGAACGACCCCACGAGCTGGTAGAGGTTGTAGGAGAAGCTGTCGTAGTTGTCGATCAAAAGGATCATGCGCCGCGTCCCTCCTGTGATTTTGTCAGCGCGTCGACGACGGCGCGGGCCTTATGGAGGCATTCCTCGAATTCGCACTCGGGCACGCTGTCCGCCACGATGCCCGCGCCGGAGCGGACGAACACCTTGTTGTTTTTCATATACGCGATGCGTATGGCGATGCAGGTGTCGAGGTTGCCTGAAAAATCAAGGTAGCCGATCGCGCCGCCGTAGATGCCGCGCTTGTTGTTCTCGAGCTTGTCGATGATCTCCATCGCCCGCAGCTTGGGCGCGCCCGAGAGCGTGCCTGCGGGGAGCACGGCGTCCAGCGCGTCGAGCGCGCTTTTATCGCGGCGAATCTGTGCGCGCACCGTGGAGCCGATGTGCATCACATGGGAGAATCGCTGGACGCCGAGGTAATTTTCCACCGCCACCGAACCGAATTCCGCGATTTTGCCGAGGTCGTTCCGCCCGAGGTCGACGAGCATATTATGCTCCGCGAGCTCCTTTTCATCGCTCAAAAGCTCCGCTTCAAGGCGTTGGTCCTCTTCGGGCGTATTTCCGCGCGGCCTTGTTCCCGCGAGCGGGAACGTCGTGAGAACGCCGTCCTCGAGCCTGACGAGCGTCTCGGGCGACGCGCCGACGATCTCGAGATCGCTGCTTGAGAGGTAGAACATATACGGCGAAGGATTGCTTCGGCGCAGGATGCGGTAGGCGTTAAAGAGGCTCCCCTCCGCATCCGCGTCGAGCCGGTTGGAGAGCACCACCTGGAAGATATCGCCCTCGAAGATGTGGCGCTTCGCCTTTTTTACCATTTCGCAGTATTCGTCCTTCCCAAAGAGCGCGCGAAAGTCCGACGCGAGCTTGAGCGGCGCGGGCGCAAAAACTTCGCCCTCCCGGATCAGGCGCTCCATCGAATCGAGCTCCAAAACCGCCTTTGAATAGTTTTCCTCCGGCGCGTCGGTCCTGGCGTTGACGATGAGGACGATTTCGTTCTTCAGGTGGTCGAACGCGACGATCTTGTCGAAGAGCATAAGGTCGACGTCCTTGAAGCCCTCCTCGTCCTTGGCGCCGAGCTTGAGGGAAGGCTCGGCGTATTTCAGGTAATCGTAGGAGAAGTAGCCCATCAGCCCGCCGGTGAACGGGGGGAGGCCGGGCAGGCGGGGGCTTTTGTTCTCCTCGAGGATGTTTCGCAGGAATTCGCCAGGGCGATCGGTGTGGATGCTCAGCGTCGCCGCGCCCTTCATCGTCAGCTCGCCGCCCGAGCAGGTGATCTCGAGCTTGGGGTCGTACCCGAGGAACGTGTAGCGGCCCCGCCCGCCCGCATGCTCGACGCTTTCGAGTATAAAGCAGTGCCTCGAGACTGCCTTTATGCGCAAAAACGCCTCGAGCGGCGTGCAGGCATCCGCGCTCAGTGCCCGGCTGATCGGGATCATCCGGTAATCCTCGGCCAATGCTTTCGCCTGTTCAAGAGTGGTTTGGTTCATTGAAAATCCTCCTTAACAAAAATAAAACAAAAAAATCCGTCCATGACTAAACCAATAGTCAAGGACGGATCGATCGACAAATCCGCGGTGCCACCTTGCTTTGAGGGAATGCCCCTCACGCTCAACGGAATACCAACATATTCCCGGCAACTCACGTATGCCCACACGTCGCAGAATACTCGGCTTTCGCCTTTGACTGCGCCCTCGGCGATCCATTTAACAACCTGCGTTCTACCGGCTTCTCAGCGCCCCGGCTCTCTGTGAGTGCACGACTGTTTTTATCTTCGCTTCAACGGTTTATTGGCTGTATGAAATTAAACATAATCTAGCACGGAATTCCGGTGCTGTCAAGGTTCACAATAATGAAATTCGCGGTTATTTTCCGGCTTCGAAGCGCTTTAGCACCACGTCCGGCGCGTTCGCGCCGTCGGGCCAGGGCGAAAAGCCGCGGGCGCGCCGCCGCTCGAAGAGCGGGCGGTCGATCGCGACGGCGAACCCCTCGCCGTTCTTCGCGTGGAAGCGGAACGGCTCGTCGTCCTCGCCCATGAGCTGCGCCATGATCGTGATGATCACGCCGCCGTGCGCGAAGACGGCGGCGCTTTCGCGGCCGCTCTCGAAGCTGTTTAGGACGGCTTGGGCAAACGAGTCGATGCAGCGCTTGTGAAAGAGCGTCCAGTCCTCCCCGCCGGGGAAGGGCGCGCGCCCGTGCGAATCGATCCACTCCTGTATGCCCGGCGCATCCTTGAGCTGGTCGAACGTGCGCCCTTCGAACGCGCCGAAATCGAATTCCTTCAGGCCCTCGATCAGCACGGGCTCGCGCTCGGGGTAAAACAGGCCCGCCGTCTCCCGGCAGCGCAGCATGGGGCTTGAATAGACCGCGTCCACAAGCGGGCGCTTTTCAATATAGGGCAGCAGCTCCGCCTTCCCGATTTCCGAGAGCGGTTCGTCCGTGCGGCCGATGTACGCGCCGCGCCGGTTGCCTTCGGTTCTCCCGTGGCGGATCAGATACACTGTGAGCATTGCTTTTCCTCCTTGATGCAAACGGCGATGCCGAGGGCCACGCGGTACACGCGGCGTGCGCGCCCCGCGAGGGCGCAGGCGATCCTGCCCGTCAGCTCGCGCGCTTCCCTTTGCCATGGGTCGGCGGGGACGATGCCGCACCCGACCTCGTCGCAGATCACGACGATCCCCGGGTTGCGCTCTGCGCCCGCCAGCGCCGCGGCCATCGGGTCGATCCCCTCGCGGAGCATCCGCTCGATGAGAAGGTGGAGCCTGTTGAGCGCGCGCGCTTCAAACGCCTCGTCGATCGGGCAGCTTGCGCCGTCGGCGATATCCGAAAGCGAAAGGCCGAACGCGTCCATCGCGAACGCGCGCTTGCCCTGGCTGTTTCCGCCGGTGATGAAAATCATAACAGTCGACTCCCTTTTACCTTAACGCTCCGGCGGATACGGCGACCGCAAGAAGCCACAGCGTTTCGCATATGCAGATATAGAATCCCGCGAGATCCCCGGTGAGCCCGCCGAAGCGTTTTTCGGACATGCGCCGGAGATAGAAAAGCAGCGCGGCGGCCAGAAGCGGCGCGAGCGCGCCGGGGATGCCGTATACAAGCGTTGCCCCGGCAAAGAGCAGCGCCGCGAGCGCCCAAAGAACGCCTGCGAGCCGCTTTTTCGGCGCGGGGGCGGAAAAGCGCGCGGCGAGCCCCGTCTCGCTCGCCTTGGGGAAGACGAGCACGGCGATGGCCGCGAAAGCGCGCGAGAACACGAACCCCAAAAGGGCGAGGGGCAGCGCCGCCGCGTGCGAAGAAAGTTCGGCCCACGCGCCCGCCTGCAAAAGGAGCAGCGCCGGGGAGCCGACGGCCGCGAACGCGCCCGCGCGCGGGTCCTTTAAGATCGCGCGCGCCCGCTCCGGCTCCGCGTGGGCAGAAAGCGCGTCCAGCGTGTCGCAAAAGCCGTCCATATGGATGCCGCCGGTAATGAGCAAAGGGGCGACCGTGAGGAGCGCGGCGTACAGCAGCGGCCCGGCCGCGATCAGGCGTAAAAGCGCGTCGAGCCCGTAGAGCGCGAGCGCGGCCACAGCCCCGACGAGCGGCAAGAACGCCACGGCGTAGCGCAGGTTGTTCTCGTTCCATTCCGCCTTGGGCATCGGCAGCGCGCTGTACATGGAGAACGCGACCGCCACGGCGCGAAGGACATCCTTCATAGCTCCACGAGCCCCTTCCCCTTTAAAAATACGGCGATGCCGCAGACGGATTCGATCACGACGTCGGCGCTTTTCGCGATCGCGCGGTTGATTTTGCCGAGCGCCGAGATGTATTCCATCACGCTTTCCCCGTACGGGCAGCCGTCGCCGAACACCTCGTTGGTGACGACGACGACGTTTTTTACCTTCCGGCAGAGGCCCGCGATCTCCTCCGGGATGCGATTTACGGCCTCCCCGGCGGGAACCCCTTGCTCGAACATCACGTTCGCGAGCAGGTTGGACGCGCACTCTACGAGCGCCGTGTCGAACCCTTCGAGCGCCTGTGCTCCCGGCATGGCAAACGGCGATTCGATCGTGGTAAAGCCCTTGCCCGATCTTGCCCGGCGGTGCTTTTCCACGCGGGCGGCGTCCTCTTTGTCCCGTGCGCGCATGGTCGCGATATAGGCGAGCTTTCCGCCCGCGCAGAGCGATACCGCGGCGTGTTCGGCAAACTCGGATTTCCCGCTCGCGGCGCCGCCGGTGATCAATACAAGCATACTTTCCTCCGAAGGGATGCGCCCAACGCGCGTCTTGACAGGGTCCGCTCTTCCCATTATAGTATAAATAGCGTTCACAATCCAATAGCAATCAAGGGTGCCGGCCGTCGGCCGGAGAATAGGGAACGGGGTGCGAATCCCCGGCGAACCCGTCGCCGTATGCGAAGAGGATGCTTCCAACAAGCCACTGGGGCCGAGGCCCCGGGAAGGCGGGAGCGGACGATGACGCGCAAGCCGGAAGACCTGCCTTTGATCCGATCGACGTAGGCAATGGTAAAGTCTGCGAATACGGAACATCCGTATTTGCGGGCTTTTTATTTTTCTAAAATAAATCCATGGAGGCAAACGATGAAAGGTTCTGCAAAACAAATCGCGGTGGTCGGCCTTTTTTGCGCGCTGTCGGTGCTCGGGGCGCAGATCCACATTTTCGGTTCCGTCGCGCTGGACGCGCTGCCCGCGTTCCTCGCCGCATTCCTGCTCGGCGGCGTACCCGCGGCGATCGTGGGGGCCGTGGGGCACCTGCTCACGGCGCTGTTCTCGGGGTTCCCGCTGACGCTGCCGCTGCATCTGGTGATCGCTGTCGAGATGGCGGCCCTGTGCTTTGTTACGGGCCTCGTCGCCGCGAAGCGCCCGCTCTTGCTCGCGGCGATCGTGGGATTTGTGCTGAACGCGCTCGTCTCGCCGCTGATACTTCTCGTGTGGCCGGGCATGGGCCTCGCGGTGTGCCTGGCGCTCCTGCCGGTGCTCGCGCTCGGCTCGGCGGTCAACGCGTTCGGCGCGGCGCTGTTGGCGGCGCTGTTGAAGAACCGCGTTCCGGGGATCGCAAAATGGCGGAGCTGACGAGGATCCCTTCCCTTCGGGATGCGCTGATCCTGTGCGGCAACGGCGAGGCGCTCGTGTCCGCCGCGGATTCCTGCGGCGGCGCGGGCAATCTCCCCTGTGACGCGCTCTTTGCGGAGCCGGAGACGGTCGGCGCGTTTGCCGCGCGGACGGCTTTGCTCGAGGTGCTGTGCACCGGCGCGCGGCCGGTGTTCGGCTCCATATGCATCTCTAACGACCCGCTCCTTGCACAGCGGCTGCTCGAGGGCGTTCGCAGCGTGCTAAAAGGATCGCTTCCGCTGATCGTGAGCACCGAGAAAAACCTGAAAACCGGGATGACCGCAATCGGCGTCGCGCTCACGGGAAGGTGCGCTTCGTCAAGCCTTCGCATCGGCGGAGCGCGCAGGGGGGACTTCGTCTACTGCGCGGGGCTGCCCCTCGTCGGGGAGGAAGTCCTAAAGCGTTCACAGTGCATCCCTTCGCCGGAATGGGTGGAGCAAACGCTCGCGCGCGGCGGCGTGCGAGCGGCGCTGCCCGTAGGCTCGCGCGGCGTCGCGGCGGAGGCGGAGGTGCTCGCGCGCGAGAGCGGCCTTACGGCGAACTTCGTGCAGACCCGGATCGATCTTACCCGCTCCGCGGGCCCTTCCACCTGCGTGCTCTTCGCGGCGGAGCCGGGGGCGCTCGAGAGCGGGAAAGGCGTACCCGTGGAGAGGATCGCCCGGCTCGATTGACGGTTGCGCCGCCCGTTTTGAAAATTGAAAATTGAAAATTGTATCCTTGCGCGATCCCGGGAAACCGGGATCGCGCTTTGTTGTTTTGACTGCGTCGCTTTCCTTTCGGCCGCGCCGGTGGGCGCGCGTGGATATTTCCCGGGGAATATCGGCCTTCGGGGGCTTTTGCGGGCGGGGATACGGGACGTCTTTATGCCGTTTAACGGCGCGCGGATGCCGTATCGATCGGGCGACATTTTACGCGGATTTTACATGCGCCGTATTCGCCTTTCACAATATAAGGGTATCCTGAGTACGAAAATGAAAAGGAGAGAAGAATTTATGAAGAAGATTTTAAGCATTGTGATCGCCGGTGTGCTCCTTGCGGCCGCGTTGACCGGCTGCGCGTCCGGCTCTTCCGGCCCTTCGGCTTCCCCGGAGGCGACGCAGAGCGCTGCCACGCCGGAAAACACGCAGGCGGCCGGATCGGATTTTGATTCCGACCGCGAGATTTCCGTGATCTCGCGCGAGGACGGCTCGGGCACCAGGGGCGCGTTTATCGAGCTGTTCGGCGTCGAGGCAAAGAATGAAGCGGGCGAAAAAGTCGACAGGACGACCGAGGAAGCCGCGATCACCAACAGCACTTCCGTCATGATGACGAGCGTCGCGGGCGACAAGTACGCGATCGGCTACATCTCGCTCGGCTCGCTCAACGATACCGTCAAGGCCGCGAAGATCGACGGCGTGGATGCGTCCGCCGCGAACATCGAGGCCGGGACCTACAAGATCTCCCGCCCGTTCAACATCGCGACCAAGGAAGGCCTGAGCGATCTAGGCAAGGACTTCATCGCCTTCATCCTGAGCAGCGAAGGCCAGAAGGTCATCGAAAACAACGGCTACATCGCGGCCGTGAAAGGCGCGGCGGCGTACGCCGGAACCAAGCCCTCGGGCAAGATCGTAATCGCCGGTTCCTCCTCCGTGACGCCGGTCATGGAAAAGCTCAAGGAAGCGTACCTCGCGATCAACGCGAATGCAGAGATCGAGATCCAGCAGAGCGATTCCTCCACGGGCATGACCTCGACGATCGACGGCATCTGCGACATCGGCATGGCGTCCCGCGAGCTCAAGGACAGCGAGCTTCAGGCCGGTCTGACCCCGACCGTGATCGCGACCGACGGCATCGCCGTGATCATCAACAAAGAGAACCCGGTCGACGGGTTTGCAAAAGATCAGGTGCTGAGCATCTACACCGGCGAGACGACGCTCTGGAGCGACATCCTTGGCTAAGCCGGACAACCTTAAAAGCATAAGCGCGGATGGGCCCGGAATCCCGGTTCCCATCCGTTCCCGCTGCAGCGCCGTACGATCGGAGGACGAATGTTCAAGGGCAGAGAAAAACTAGCGAGGATATTATTCATGGCCGCCGCCGGCATCTGCATCGTGGCGGTGGCCCTGATCTGCATATTTTTATTCGCGAACGGCCTTCCCGCCATCGGGAAGATCGGCGTACTGGACTTTTTGCTTGGCAGGACATGGAAGCCCAAAAACGATATCTACGGTATTTTCCCGATGATCCTAGGGAGCATCTACGTCACCGCGGGCGCGCTCGTCCTGGGCGCGCCGATCGGGCTTTTAACCGCGATCTACCTCGCGAAGTTCAGCTCCAAGAGGGTGCACCGGATCCTAAGGCCCGCCGTGGAGCTGCTCGCGGGGATTCCGTCGGTCGTCTACGGATTTTTCGGGCTGGTGGTCATCGTCCCGTTTGTGCGCGAAGCGTTCGGCGGGAACGGGAGCAGCATGCTCACCGCCTCGATCATACTCGCGATCATGATACTGCCGACCATCGTCACCATCAGCGAGGCCGCGATCCGCGCGGTGCCCGAAAGCTATTACGAGGGCGCGCTTGCCCTGGGCGCGAGCCACGAGCACAGCGTGTTCTCCGTCGTCGTTCCGGCGGCGGGCTCCGGCATCACGGCGAGCCTTGTATTGGGCATGGGAAGAGCGGTCGGCGAGACGAT
>JBCFAY010000033.1:0-23824 GCA_038562375.1 Bacillota bacterium
CCGCCGCGTGCCCTTCCTGCGACAGCGCCATTGTGATCGCCGCCGTCAATGTCGTCTTCCCATGATCCACGTGCCCGATCGTCCCGATGTTTACGTGCGGTTTTGTCCGCTCAAATTTTGCTTTCGCCATTTTCTTTCTCCTATTCCTGCTTCGATAATATTATCGTATTCTGCCGGTAATTTTATCAGCCACCGAATGAGGAACTTCCTCATAGTGGTCAAACTGCATTGTAAACGTGCCGCGTCCCTGCGAGCGTGATCGAAGGTCTGTGGCGTAGCCGAACATCTCCGAGAGCGGGCACATGCACTGGATCGCCTGCGCGCCGGAACGCGCTTCCATCCCTTCCACGCGGCCGCGGCGGGAGTTGAGATTGCCGATCACGTCGCCCATGTATTCTTCGGGCACGAGAACCTCGACCTTCATCATGGGCTCGAGCAGCACGGAAGCGCCCTTCTGGAGCGCGTCCTTGAGCGCGAGGCTGCCGGCAACCTTATAGGCCATTTCGGAAGAGTCGACCTCATGATAGCTGCCGTCAACAAGCGTCGCGGCAAAATCGACGACTTCGTAACCACCCAGATGCCCGCTGCGGGAGGCTTCCTGAATGCCCTTGTCGATGGCGGGGATGTATTCCTTGGGGATCACGCCGCCGACGGTTTTGTTTTCGAACAGATATCCTTCCCCGGGCGCGCGCGGCGAAAACTCGACCACGCAGTGGCCGTACTGGCCGTGGCCGCCGGTCTGGCGTACATAGCGCCCCTCCGACTTAACGGTCCTGGTAATGGTTTCGCGGTATGCGACCTGCGGCTTGCCGACGCTCGCCTCCACGCGGAACTCGCGGATCAGGCGGTCGACGATGATCTCAAGGTGCAGTTCGCCCATGCCCGCGATGATGGTCTGGCCCGTTTCCTCATCCGTATAGGTCTTGAACGTCGGGTCCTCCTCGGCGAGCTTGACGAGGGCCATGGTCATTTTATCCTGCCCGGCCTTGGTCTTTGGCTCGATCGCGACGCGGATCACGGGATCGGGGAACACCATGGACTCAAGCAGAAGGGGTCTTGCCTCCTCGCAGAGCGTGTCGCCCGTCGTGGTCTCCTTGAGCCCGACGATCGCGGCGATATCGCCCGCGTAGACCTCGTCCACCTCGGTGCGCGACGCGGCGTGGATCAAAAGGATGCGGCCGACGCGCTCGCGCTTGCCCTTGCTCGCGTTGTACACATACGTACCCGACTTCAAAGTACCGCTGTAGACGCGGAAGAACGCCAGTTTCCCGACGAACGGATCCGATACGATCTTGAACGCGAGCGCTGCAAACGGCGCGCTGTCCTTTGGCTCGGTCACGATTTTGTTTTCGCCGTCGAGATCGGTTCCTTCGGCCGCAGGAACGTCAAGCGGCGAGGGCATGTAATCGACGATGGCGTTTAAAAGCAGCTGTACGCCCTTGTTGCGATACGAGGTGCCGCAGCACACGGGCACCATCGCGTTGGCGATGGTCGCCTTGCGGATCGCGTGCATGATCTCCTCTTGGGTCGGCTCTTCGCCTTCGAGGAACTTTTCAAGCAACTCCTCATCCTGATCGGCGACGGCCTCGACGAGGGCTGCGCGCTGGGCTTCCGCCTTTTCGAGCAGATCCTTGGGGATCTCCTCCTCGCGCACGTCCATTCCGACGTCGTCGTAATAAACCTCCGCCTTCATCTTGACGAGGTCCACGATGCCGCGGAACTCCGATTCCGCTCCGATGGGAAGCTGTATGGGCACGGTGTTGGCCGAAAGGCGGTCGCGCATCATCGAAACGACATTGTCAAAATCCGCTCCGGTGATGTCCATCTTATTGACGTACGCAAGCCTCGGCACGCCGTATTTGCTCGCCTGATGCCACACGGTCTCGGACTGGGGCTCGACGCCCCCCTTTGCACAGAATACCGCGACAGCGCCGTCAAGCACGCGCAACGAACGCTCTACCTCAACGGTAAAGTCGACGTGACCCGGCGTATCGATAATATTGATGCGGTGTTCGCGCCAATACGCGGTCGTGGCCGCCGAAGCGATGGTGATGCCACGTTCCTGCTCCTGGATCATAAAATCCATGGTCGCTGCGCCTTCGTGAACTTCGCCGAGCTTGTGAATCTTCCCGGTATAGAACAGAATACGCTCGGTCGTGGTGGTCTTGCCAGCATCAATATGAGCCATTATGCCTATGTTCCTTGTCTTTTCCAAAGATGTTTCCCTAGGCACGGTCCTCCTCCTTTCCGTTGAATCCAATCAACATAATAATATCCATTGAGTCTGTTCGGGCGAGCATTATGCTCGCCCGTCGTTTGGTCTGTTCTATTCGCTTCAAGGTTTACCAGCGATAGTTCGCAAACGCCTTGTTGGCTTCCGCCATCTTATGCGTATCTTCCTTCTTCTTGACGGCGTTCCCGGTGCCGTTGGCGGCATCCATGATCTCGGCAGCGAGGCGCTGCATCATCGTGCGCTCGTTGCGCGCGCGGGAATAGTTCACCAGCCAGCGAAGTCCCAGCGTCTGGCAGCGCTCAGGGCGGATCTCGATCGGCACCTGATACGTCGCGCCGCCCACGCGGCGGGCCTTGACCTCGAGCACGGGCATGATGTTCTTCATCGCCTGCTCGAAGACCTCGAGCGGCTCACGGCCCGTCTTTTCCTTGATGATATCAAACGCGCCGTAGCAGGCCTGCTGGGCCTTGCCGCGCTTACCGTCCAACATGACCTGGTTGATCAGTTTGGTGACAAATTTGCCGCCGTAAATCGGATCATCCAGCACTTCGCGCTTTGGTACAAATCCACGTCTTGGCATGCTTCATTTCCTCCTTACTTCTTCGGGCGCTTGGAGCCGTACAGGGAGCGGGACTGCATGCGCTTTGCAACGCCGGCAGTATCGAGCGCGCCGCGGATGATATGATAGCGCACGCCGGGCAGGTCCTTCACACGGCCGCCGCGGATGAGCACAACCGAGTGCTCCTGCAGGTTGTGGCCGATGCCGGGGATATATGCGGTACCTTCCAACCCGTCGGTCAGACGGATACGAGCGATTTTACGAAGCGCGGAATTCGGCTTCTTGGGGGTCATGGTACGCACGGCGGTGCAGACGCCACGGCGCTGCGGGCACTGCTTGAGTATAGGCGCATTGGACTTGTATTCCACCTGCTGCCTGCCCTTGCGAACCAATTGATTGATGGTCGGCATTACGGATCCTCCTAAATTCTTTACAAATTCTAATTAATTTATATCAAGAAAATCCCCTGCAACCCCTTGGAGGGGAAGATTTCCAAATTAAGTACGCGGTTTAAACAAACCCGCGCACGCTGCGCCCACTTCGATCGAGCAGGCCTTGCCAAGCTGCTTCATGCTCGCCACGCTTACCATCGCAACCCCGGCGCGTTCACAATCAGCCATAAGCTTCGCGCGAAGATGCGAATCGACGTCCTCAGCGATATATACGCTCTGCAACATGCCCGCGGCCAGCGCTTTTTGCACCTGCTTGGTGCCGACAACGCATTCGCCGCCGAGTAGATCCTCCAACATCCCGGTTAGCCTTTCCCTTTAGACACAACAAAATTCTACGCATGGCACCCACAAGTTTACTCTCATGGGCGTACCATGCGTATTCTAGCACCTGTGACACTTGTTGTCAATGCAAATTAGTCCGCGTTCCCCGCGCGTCCCGGCATCGTTTCGGAGGTATATACGCCCCGAGCGATCCGCTTTTTGGTGAATATGACGCGGCTTCCGTTCTTATCGTCCGAGAGAGGCTCCCAGCCGATCTTCTTGAGCTTCTGCATCAGCGGCAGCTGCCAAATATCGAAGAGCGTCTCGCGGGATTTGGACTTTTTGTACAGCGCCTTGATGATGCGCCCAAGACCCCAGCCGACCACGATCGAAACGACGAATATGAGGAACGGCAAAAACTCGTGGATCTTAGCGAGCGCAAAGCTCACGTCCTGGATCGAGAGCACGATCAGAGCGATCGCAGGCAAAAGCAGCATCAGCGCGATCGGCAGATATTCGTAGACGAGGAAGTTCTTGCGGCAGCGCGCGCAACACGAGATCTGGATCGGGATCAAGGATCCGACCTTGGCGCGGGATTTAAAGCCCAGGATGTTCCGCTTGACGCGCTTTGGCTCGGGATGGCCGATATCCGTAATCACATAGCAGGTGCGCGGCCGCGGGTTCCCGTCGGCGCACAGCTTGCAGGTTTGACCCTCGAAGAGCGATGAAATGCCCTCCTCGGGGATCAGGCTCATCAGCACGTCCAGATCCTTCTGGATCTCGTCCGTCTGTTCCGTATCCGAAATATTCGCGATCGAGCATTCCTTGCACGAGGGCATATTGAGCAGTTCGCAGTAATCCGTTTCGTTAAACCTGCATTTGGGGTTTTGCATATCCCTGGCCATCTGAATCCTCCGTTTCAAGCGCTATCGCACGTTCTCGCCCGGTGAGCGTCAGTCCCTTACCGGGGGCGCGGGCACGATATCCACATTCTTATACCGCTTCATCCCGATGCCCGCCGGAATCAGCTTGCCGATGATGACGTTCTCCTTCAGGCCGACCAACGGGTCGATCTTGCCCTTGATGGCCGCCTCGGTGAGCACGCGCGTGGTCTCTTGGAAAGAAGCCGCGGAGAGGAACGAATCCGTCGCAAGGCTCGCCTTGGTGATGCCGAGCAGCTTGCGCTTTGCGACCGCCGGCTGTCCGCCGTTTTTGATGATGCTCTCGTTGTTCTGCTCGAAACGGAAGATATCGATCAGCTCGCCGGGCAGCATAGCGGTGTCGCCCGCGTCCTCGATCTGGACCCTTCGAAGCATCTGGCGGATGATGACCTCGATATGCTTATCGGAGATCTCAACGCCCTGGAGCCTGTAAACGCTCTGCACCTCTTTGAGCATATAGGACTGAACGCCCTTGACGCCCTTGATCTTGAGGATGTCGTGCGGGTTGATCGAGCCTTCGGTGAGCTCGTCGCCCGCCTCCACGAGGCTTCCGTCCTCCACCTTGAGCTTGGAGCCGAAGGGGATCAGGTAGCTCTCGGTCTCGCCGTCCTCGTTGGTGACGACCGCTTCGGTCTTCTTCTTGGTCTTGACGATCTTGACCGTGCCGTGGATCTCGGTGATCACGGCAAGGCCCTTGGGCTTGCGGGCTTCAAAGAGCTCCTCCACGCGCGGGAGACCCTGCGTGATATCGTCGCCCGCGACGCCGCCGGTGTGGAACGTACGCATCGTCAGCTGCGTGCCGGGCTCGCCGATCGCCTGCGCCGCGATGATGCCCACCGCTTCGCCGATATTGACCTCGCCGCCGGTCGCCAGGTTCGCGCCGTAGCACTTGGCGCATACGCCGTGCTCGGAGCGGCAGGTGAACGCCGTACGGCAGTTGACTTCCTTGATCTTCGCATCGATGATCTTATCGCGCAGATCGAACGTGATGATCTGGTTCGCGCCGACGATCAGCTCGCCCGTTTCGGGATGATAGACGTTCTCGACCGTAAAGCGGCCGAGCAGCCGGTCCTCGAGGGGCTCGACGACCTTGTTGCCTTCCTTGATCTCGCGGATCACCATACCCTTGATCGTCTCGCCGCGAGAAACAAAGCAGTCCTCCTCGCGCACGATGACGTCCTGCGAAACGTCGACGAGCCTTCGGGTCAGATATCCGGAATCCGCCGTACGAAGCGCCGTATCCGCAAGGCCCTTGCGCGCGCCGTGCGAGGATACGAAGAATTCGAGCACCGTGAGGCCTTCGCGGAAGTTGGAGCGGATCGGCATCTCGATGATCTGGCCCGACGGATCGGCCATCAGGCCGCGCATGCCGGCAAGCTGGCGAATCTGGGCGGTGCTTCCGCGCGCGCCGGAGTTCGCCATCATGAAGATCGGGTTGAACGGATCGAGCGACTTCATCAGCGCGTCCGTCACCTGGCCCGTGGTCTTTTCCCAAATGCCGATGACCTTCTGGCGGCGCTCCGCGTCGGAGAGCAAGCCGCTTCTGAAGAGGTTGTCGACCTTGACGACCTCTTCGTCCGCCGCGCGAAGCAGCGCGGGCTTCTCGTCGGGCACGGTGATGTCCTGGAAGCCGACGGTGATACCGCCGCGGGTCGAGTATTCGAATCCGAGCTTCTTGATCCTATCGAGCACCTCGGAGGTCTTGGTCGCGCCATAGCGGCGGAAGCAGCGGTCCACGATCTTGCCCAAGTCCTTCTTCAGAACGAGGTTGTCGATCTCGAGCTTGAAGAGGTTCTCCTCGAGGCTCCGGTCGACATATCCGAGGTTCTGCGGGATCGCGTTGTTGAAGATCAGCCGGCCGATCGTCGTCTCGACGGTCTTGCGGCGCTTTTCGCCGTTCCACTCGCGCTCGAGGCGCACTTTGACGCGCGCCTGAAGCGACGCCGCGCCGGTCTGGTACGCCATGGTCGCCTCGTTCTCGCTCGCGAAGACCTTGCCTTCGCCCTTTGCGCCGGGGCGCTCGATGGTCAGGTAATAGCAGCCGATGACCATGTCCTGTGTCGGGCTGACGACGGGCTTGCCATCCTGCGGTTTTAAGATGTTGTTGGAAGCGAGCATCAAAAAGCGCGCTTCGGTCTGCGCCTCGACGGACAGCGGCACGTGCACGGCCATCTGGTCGCCGTCGAAGTCCGCGTTGTAGGCGGTACACACCAACGGATGGAGCTTGAGCGCGCGGCCTTCGACCAGCACCGGCTCAAACGCCTGAATGCCGAGGCGGTGAAGCGTCGGCGCGCGGTTTAGAAGCACCGGATGATCCTTGATGACGCCCTCGAGCACATCCCAAACCTCGCTCTTGACGCGCTCGACCATGCGCTTGGCGCTCTTGATGTTGTGCGCGAAGCCCGCTTCGACGAGCTTCTTCATCACAAACGGCTTAAAGAGCTCCAGCGCCATCTCCTTGGGCAGACCGCACTGGTACATCTTGAGCTCCGGGCCGACGACGATAACGGAACGCCCGGAGTAGTCCACGCGCTTGCCCAGAAGGTTCTGGCGGAAGCGCCCCTGCTTGCCGCGCAGCATGTCGGAGAGCGATTTGAGCGGGCGGTTGCCCGGGCCCGTGACCGGCCGGCCACGGCGGCCGTTGTCGATCAGGGCGTCCACCGCCTCCTGAAGCATGCGCTTTTCGTTGCGCACGATGATGTCCGGAGCGCGCAGCTCCAAAAGCCGCTTCAGCCGGTTGTTGCGGTTGATCACGCGGCGGTAGAGATCGTTGAGGTCGGAGGTCGCGAAGCGTCCGCCGTCGAGCTGCACCATCGGGCGAAGCTCGGGCGGGATCACGGGGATCACGTCCAGTATGATCCATTCGGGCTTGTTGCCGCTCTGCAGGAACGCCGTGATGACCTCGAGCCGCTTGATCGCGTTGGCGCGCTTCTGGCCGGATGAGGAATTGATCTCGGCGCGCATCTGCTGCTCGAGCTCGATCAGGTTCAACTGGCGCAAAAGCTCGCGGATCGCCTCCGCGCCCATGCCGGCTTTGAACGCCTTGGGGCCGTACTTTTCCTGCGCCTCGCGGAATTCCTTATCGGAAAGCAGCTGCCTGTGCATCAGGGCGGTATTGCCCGGATCGGTCACGACATAGGAAGCAAAATAGAGCACCTTTTCAAGGTCCCTTGGGGACATGTCGAGCAGCATCTTCATGCGGCAGGGAATCCCCTTAAAATACCAGATATGCGATACGGGCGCTGCGAGCTCGATATGCCCCATGCGCTCGCGGCGCACCTTCGCGCGGGTGACTTCCACGCCGCATTTGTCGCAGATAACGCCCTTGTAGCGCACCCGCTTATATCTGCCGCAATGGCACTCCCAGTCCTTGGTCGGCCCAAAAATGCGTTCGCAGAACAGGCCGTCCTTCTCCGGTTTGAGCGTGCGGTAGTTGATGGTTTCCGGTTTTTTCACCTCGCCGTGAGACCATTCACGGATCTTCTCCGGCGATGCGAGACCGATCTGTATTGCATCGAAGTTTGTCAGTTCAAACAATGCCTATTCTCCCTTCGGAATCGCTCGATTCAATCCTCGCGCCGTTTGCTGTCCCGACGCTGCCGCCCCTTCGCGGAGCCCGCTCCGGGCGCCGCGATCCCGGTTACTCCTTTTCGTCGGGATCGGGGATATCGCTAAAGAGCAGATCGTCGTCCAATTCGTCCTCGTCCTCGTCGTCCTCATCGTCGTCCAGGTCGTCGAAGTCATCGAATTCCATGAATTCCTCCGAGTCGGCCGGGAGCATAGAGGGTGCATCCTCGGTTCCGGCGATGTTGACGTTGATCGGCATGATCTCGTCCTCGTCTATCATCTCGCCGATCTGGATCTCATCCTTGGTGTCCGAGAGCACCTTGATGTTCAGCCCCAGGGACTGAAGTTCCTTGATGAGCACCTTGAAGGATTCGGGTACGCCCGGCTCCGGCACGTTTTCGCCCTTGACGATCGCCTCGTACGTCTTGACGCGGCCGACGACGTCGTCCGACTTGACGGTGAGGATCTCCTGGAGCGTGTTCGCCGCGCCGTACGCCTCGAGCGCCCAAACTTCCATCTCTCCGAAGCGCTGCCCGCCGAACTGC
Source organism: Bacillota bacterium (assembly GCA_038562375.1). Taxonomy (GTDB): domain Bacteria; phylum Bacillota; class Clostridia; order Christensenellales; family CAG-138; genus JBCFAY01. Next base: position 8,559 of record JBCFAY010000033.1, read on the forward strand.
GCCTTGCCGCCGAGCGGCTGCTGCGTGACCAGCGAATACGGGCCTGTCGAGCGCGCGTGGATCTTATCGTCCACCAGGTGATGCAGCTTGAGATAATACATATAGCCGACCGAGATCCGGTTTTCAAACGGCTCGCCGCTGCGGCCGTCGTACAGGACGGTCTTGCCGTCCGCATCAAAGCCCGCGGTATTTAAAAGTTCCTTAATGTCCTCCTCGGTCGCGCCGTCGAATACCGGCGTGGCGATCTGCCAGCCGAGCTTTCTCGAAGCGAGGCCGAGATGCAGCTCGAGGATCTGGCCGATGTTCATGCGCGAAGGTACGCCGAGCGGGTTCAGCACGATCTGCAGCGGCGTGCCGTCGGGCAGGAAAGGCATATCCTCCTCGGGCAATATCCGGGAAATAACGCCCTTGTTCCCGTGGCGGCCCGCCATTTTATCGCCCACGGAGATCTTGCGCTTCTGCGCGATGTACACGCGCACGAGCTCGTTGACTCCCGGGGGCAGTTCGTCCTTATTTTCGCGGGTGAAGACCTTGACGTCCACCACCACGCCGCCCTCGCCGTGCGGCACGCGCAGGGAGGTGTCGCGCACCTCGCGCGCCTTCTCGCCGAAGATCGCGCGGAGCAGCCGCTCCTCAGCGGTAAGCTCGGTTTCGCCCTTGGGCGTGACCTTGCCCACAAGGATATCCCCCGACGTGACTTCCGCGCCCTTGCGGATGATGCCGCGCTCGTCCAGGTCCGCCAGCGCGTCCTCGCCGACGTTCGGGATATCGCGCGTGATCTCCTCCGGCCCGAGCTTGGTATCGCGGGCTTCGGTCTCGTGTTCCTCGATGTGGATGGAGGTAAACACGTCCTCCTTCACGAGCTTTTCACTGATGAGCACCGCGTCCTCGTAGTTGTAGCCCTCCCAGGTCATAAACCCGATGAGGATATTCCGTCCGAGCGCGATCTCGCCCTGGTCGGTCGAAGCGCCGTCGGCGATGACCTGGCCTTTTGTCACCTGCTCGCCCTTTGAAACGATCGGGCGCTGGTTGATGCAGGTCCCCTGGTTGGAGCGCTTAAATTTGATCAACTTATGGGTGTGGTAAACGCCCAAGCGGTCCTCGATAACGATTTTCTCCGCGCTGACGGAATGCACCACGCCGTCCGACTGCGCGATAACGACCACGCCGGAATCGTGCGCGGCCTTGTACTCCATGCCCGTGCCCACGAGAGGCGCTTCGGGCAGCAGCAGAGGCACCGCCTGGCGCTGCATGTTCGAGCCCATCAGCGCGCGGTTCGCGTCGTCGTTCTCGAGGAACGGAATCATCGCCGTCGCGACCGAAACCAGCTGCTTGGGCGAAACGTCCATATAATCCACTTCCGTGGCCTTCACTTCGATCGTCAGATCTCTCAGGCGAGCGCCCACGCGCTCCTTGGCGAACCAGAATACGCCGGGCTCGCGCTCGGTCATCGGTTCGTTCGCCTGAGCGACGATGAAGTCGTCCTCCTCGTCCGCGGTGAGGTAAACGATCTCGTCCGTGATGCGCTTGCTCGCGGCGTCGACGCGGCGATAGGGCGCTTCGATAAAGCCGTACTCGTTGATCCTCGCGTAGGTGGACAGCGAGTTGATCAAGCCGATGTTCGGGCCTTCCGGCGTCTCGATCGGGCACATGCGGCCGTAGTGCGAGAAGTGCACGTCGCGCACGTCGAATGTCGCGCGCTCGCGGTTCAGGCCGCCCGGTCCGAGCGCCGAGAGGCGGCGCTTATGCGTGAGCTCCGCGAGCGGGTTGGTCTGATCCATGAACTGCGAGAGCTGCGAAGATCCGAAAAACTCCTTGATCGCCGCTGTCACAGGGCGGATGTTGATCAGGTTCGAGGGCATCACCACATCCATGTCCTGGATCGACATGCGCTCGCGCACCACGCGCTCAAGGCGCGTGAGGCCCACGCGGATCTGGTTTTGCAAAAGCTCGCCGACGGAGCGGATGCGGCGGTTGCCGAGATGATCGATGTCGTCCGCGCGGCCGATACCGTAGGGCATGCCGATCAGATAGCTGATCGAGGCCACGATATCGTCCTTGATGATATGGCGCGGGATCAGATCGTGAATGTGCGCCTTCAAAAGCTCGCGAAGATCCTCGCCGGAGTCCTCGGCCTGCTTTAGAAGCTGCTTGAGCGTCGGGTAGTGGACCTTTTCATTAAGGCCCGCGTCGCTCGGAGCAAACGGCAAAAAGCCCTTCGGATCCACGAAGCGGTTGCCCAAGACCTTGACCCGCTTTTCCTCCGCGATAACGTAGACCGCGTCCACGCCGACGTTTTCGATGCGCTTTGCGGCGGCGCGCGAAATCGTCTCGCCTTCGGAAACAAGCAGTTCCCCGGTCTGGGGATCTATGACGTTCTCGGCGGCCACGAAGTTCACGATGCGGCTTGCGAGCGAAAGTTTCTTATTAAATTTATAGCGGCCAACGCGCGCGAGGTCGTAGCGCTTATCGAAGAAGAGCGAGTTTAAGAGGCTCCGCGCGCCTTCCTCGGTGGGAGGCTCGCCGGGCCGCTGGCGCTTATAGATTTCGATAAGGCCCTCCTCGACGGAGTTGGTATTGTCCTTTTGCAAAGTGGCGCTCAGCCGCTCGTCCTCGCCGAGCAGCTCGACGATCTCCACGTTGGTCCCGTAGCCGAGCGCGCGAAGAAGGGCTGTGATATAGACCTTGCGCTGCCGGTCGATCTTGACCCAGAGGATCTCGTTGGAATCGGTTTCATATTCAAGCCACGCGCCCCGGTTCGGGATCACCTGCGTCGAGAAAAGGTACTTCCCGACCTTGTCGATCGCACGGCTGAAATATACGCCGGGCGAGCGCACGAGCTGGCTGACGATGACGCGCTCCGCGCCATTGATGATAAAGGTGCCCTGTTCGGTCATCAGCGGGAAATCGCCCATGAAAACTTCCTGCTGCTTGACTTCGCCCGTTTCGGTATTGATCAGGCGAACCACGACCTTGAGCGGCGCGGAATAGTTCACATCGCGTTCTTTGCATTCATCGACATCGTACTTGATCTGATCGATATCGACTTTATAATCTACAAACTCGAGAACGAGCTTGCCGGAATAGTCCGTAATCGGCGAGATATCCGAAAGCACTTCCCTAAGATCATTTTCCACAAACCTGCGATAAGAATTCTTCTGAACCTCAATCAGATCTGGCATATCGAGGACTTCCTCGATGCGCGAGAAGCTCATCCGCGTCCTTTTCCCCGTCCGCACCTCATGCACCATCGCGTTTACTCCTAACTGCTTCGCCATATCCCTATAGCGTTATTGCCCGGAATTTTCCCCTGACGGGAATTATTCCCATTTGTCTATCATGTCATACTCATCTGCCCGTACCAAAAGGCGATACGGGACGGATTTCTCCACAGTAACGCAGTATATGATTGTAACATAGCCGCATTGGCTTGTCAATGTACCAAATCCTGCGTTTCACGGTTTGTTTACAATTGGATCGACCGCCCCCTCGCTATTTGATCCGCGCAAATATCATGCGCCCTGCCGCCGTCTGCAGAACGCTCGTCACGACCACTTCAAGCTCGCTGCCGACGAATTTTTTCCCGCCGTCCACAACGATCATCGTGCCGTCGTCCAGATACGCGACGCCTTGTCCCATCTCCTTGCCTTCCTTTACGATCACCGCCCTCATTTCCTCCCCGGGCAAAACCACGGGCTTGATCGCGTTGGCGAGTTCGTTGATGTTGAACACCGGAACATTCTGTACCGCCGCGACTTTATTGAGGTTATAATCGTTCGTCACGACCACGCCCCCAAGGTCGAGCGCGAGCCGGAGGAGTTTGGAGTCCACCTCCGCGATGTCGTCGTAGTCCTTTTCCTCGATCCTGAGGATCATCTCGAGCTCCTTCTGCATCCGGTTCAGGATATCAAGGCCCCTTCGGCCGCGGTTGCGCTTTAAAACGTCCGAGCTGTCCGCGATATGCCGGAGCTCCTGCAGAACGAAGTTCGGGATGACGATCGTCCCCTCCATGATGCCGGTGGTGCAGATGTCGAATATCCTGCCGTCGATGATGACGGAGGTGTCGAGGATCTTAGGCCTCGCGGAGCTGATGGTCTTGCTCTTGTCCCGCCCTGAGCGCTTGAACCACGCGGGCAGGTTCACCTCGTTGCGGCGCTTGACGCCGACGGTCCACCCGAGGTACCCCAAGAGCACGTACAGCAGCGTCGTGATCGGGATGGAGATCCAGCCCGACGGGATGCGCGCGGTAAGCGTGGATAGAAGGAACGCGATCAGCAGCCCGATGAGCAGGCCGAATACGCCGATCACGATATCCACGAGCGGCATTTCGGAGAGTTTTTTTTCGGTGTTATGGAGAATTGTCAGATACGACTTTATCATCCTGGGCGCGAATATAAAAAATATAATTCCGATTGCAAGCCCGCTTGCGATATAAATCAATATGACTGCCCACGGAAGAAGCGCCTCTTTAATCTCCAACAAACCGACCGATTTAAATATTTCGTCCAGCGCCACCAGTATCCCCGGCCCCAGCGCCACGCCAAAGAGCGAAATAAGTATCCTTGCGATCTTCAACGCCAAACAACATCACCCCACTATGTAATTATATAGGAACAGAGGAAAGCCTTATTTAGAGCAGGTCGGCAAAAGCTTCGGGCTGTTCGCCGCTCGCTGCGGACAATTCCGCCAAAAGGACGCTGCGCGCCGTCGCAAGCATTTTTCTTTCCCCGGCGGATAAACCCCGCTCGCGATCCCGTTTGATAAGCCCCTTGACCACATCGGCAACGCCGTAAACATCGCCCGAGCGCAGTTTTTCCATGTTCTCGCGGTATCGCTGGTTCCAGTTGTCGCTCTCGGAGGCGCTGTTCGTCGCCATGTACTCTTTGACGCACTCGCACTCCTTCGCGCTGATCACGAGCCGGAGCCCTACGGTATCCGCGGTATGTACGGGGACCATCGCAGTAATGCGTCCTCCTAAAAAACGCAGCATATAGTATTGGGTCGTCTCACCCAACACCACATGCTCCTCGATGGCTTCGATGGCTCCAACCCCATGCATCGGGTAGCAAACCATGTCCCCGATGTTAAACACAGCCGTCACTCCCTCCGCAGACTTCATTTTTTATGATAGCGGAAGGAATCCATTTTGTCAATAAAGATGAATTTTACCACAGTTATTTTACATTTGTCAATTATTTTTTATCAACACGATAGGCGATTTTGCCATCGACGACCGTCAGCTCCGTATGCGTGAACGTAAAGAGCGGATTGTCGGAAAAAACGGCGATATCGGCGTCCTTTCCGGCCTCTATCGAACCGATGCGATCCGATACGCCGGAGATTTTCGCCGCGTTGATCGTAATGGCCCTAAGTGCCTGCTCCACGCCTAGGCCGTCGCGCGCGGCAAGCCCGGCGCATAGCCCGAGATGCTCGATGCGCGTGACCGGATGATCCGTCGTGATCGCAACCATCACGCCCGCTTCGTTCAATAGCCCCGCCGTCTTGGGATCGGAAAACTGCACCTCGACCTTGGTGCGCGAAGCGATGGACGGCCCGACGATCGCCGGGAAGCCGCTCGCCCGGATTTCATCCGCGATCAGATGCCCTTCCGTGCAGTGATCGAGCGTCATGCGCACATCGAACTCCTTCGCGATGCGGATCGCGGTGAGGATATCGTCCGCCCGGTGCACGTGCGCCTTGAGCGGGATGCGCTTTTCAAGGACCGGGATGTAGCTTTCAAGGCGAAAGTCCTCGTCGAAGGGCTGGCCCGCCTCGAGCGCCGCGCGTTTTTTACGGAGGTACGCGCACGCCTCGAAGAGTTCCTTTCGAAGCATGGCGGAGACCGTCATGCGGGTGGAGGGCATCACGGACATGTTCTTGTAGTTCGTCTTCGGGTTTTCCCCAAACGCGATCTTCATCGCGGCCGGGGCGAGCATACACATACGATCGATGCAGCGCCCAGCGGTCTTGATAAACGCGAATTGGCCGCCCACGACGTTGGAGCTGCCCGGGCCGACCATCACTCCGGTAATGCCCGCCGCGAGCGCTGAAACGAACGAGCCGTCCATCGGATTGATCGCGTCGAGCGCCCTGAGCTCCGGGGTCAGGGGATTGGTCGCTTCGTTGCAGTCGTCGCCGACCGGGCCGTGCCGCTCCTCGGAGATGCCCAGGTGCGAGTGCGCGTCGATTAAGCCCGGCATCACCCATCCTCCCCGCGCATCGTATACCTCGCAGCCCTTTTCCGGAATATACTCGCCGACCGCCTCGATCTTGCCGTCCCGTATGAGCACGCAGCCGTCCAAGTACTCCTTGCCGGTCATCGTTAAAATCCTGCCATTTTTTATCAGAAGCATCAAACTCTTCCTTTGTTCATCCGCGGTTTCGCAGGCAATTTTTTGGCGCACCGCACGCCGTGCGCTTTTTCCAATATTATGCCCGCAAAGCCGTCATTGATCTGCCCATTACATAATTCTTATCGCGCGGCAAATAATATGGGTATCGACTTGAGAAAGGAGGCGCTTCGTTTATGGCGAACAACTATAACCAGAACAATAATCAGCAGAATTATCAGCGCAGCGACCCGAGTCAGACCGGACAGCGCAATAACCAGAACCAGCAGAACCAGAACCAAAACCAGCAGAAGCAGAACCAGCAAAACCAACAGAACCAACAGAACCAACAGAACCAGCAGCGCAACAACCAGAACCAGCAGAACCAGCAGAACCAGCGCAACAACCAGAACCAGTAACCGCTCTATTGAGTGCTTATGCACAGGGTTCCATCCGGTAAAAAAATTGCCGGCTTCACGCCGGGCGCATCGATCGACCGATGCGCCCGGGGCCGCCGGCATTCCGCGCCGCTTAAGGGTCTGATGCGCATGGGTTCAACCCTCTTACCCTTCAGGCCGCGCCTTTTTATTTTTTAATAGAGCGCAACGAATTTTCCGTTCGTATCGATAAGCCCAACCGTTCCGTCTTCCGTCACCAGTGCGGATTTTTGGCGGAATTCGCCCGCGCTTTCAAAGCGGAAAGGGATTTTTATCACGCCGTATCGATCGATATAGCCCCAAAGCCCCGTCGCCTGATCCTGTACGGCGGCCATAGCGCCGGAGAACGGCCTCGCGCCCGCATATTGCGCGTCGATCACAAACTTCCCGCCGGTATTGATATAGCCCCACAGCCCGTCCATCTTTACGGCGGCAAAGCCGCCGGAAAACGCCTCGGCCTCTTCATACAGGCCCGAAAAAGCCGTGCGGCCTTTGCTGTTGATGTAGTTTTCCCCGCCGTCCCTCTCGATCACGGCAAAGCCCTCGCTGTAATACGTGCCGCGCTCGTTCGAAGCGAGCGTCGCTACGCGCATGCCGGCCTTATCGATGATATACCAGGTCGTTTTCCCGTCCTTGCGCAAGCTCGCAAATGCAAGGTCTTCGGAAAAATCGTTGCACTCGAGCCACTCTTCATCGATCGCCATGTCCCCTTGGGTATCGATATAGCCCCACCGATCGCCCGTGCGCACCTTTGCCCGGCCGCAGGAATATCCCCCGGCTTCGCGATACAGATAATCCACGACGAGCTTGCCCTTCGCGTCGATGTAGCCCCAGGATCCTCCGTCCTTTTGCACCGCCGCGCGGCCGGAGCAAAAGGCGCTCACATCCGCCCAGCACGGCTCCACGAGCCAGTTTCCGCTGCGGTCGATGAGTCCGTAGAGCCCGATCTGCTGATCTTTCGCGAATGCGACGTCCTCCTCAAATTCCTTCGCGTCGGTATACTTCGGCTCGATCACGGTCTCCCCGTCCGAGTTTTTATATCCCCAAAGCCCCGCGTTCCGGTAGGGCAAAAACCGCCCCGTCCTCGACGGCGGAGCGGGCGTAGGCGCGCTGTTTTCAACCTCGACGATCGAGGAGGAGCCCTTCGCCTCCGCGGGCAGCACGTTCGCACCGCCCGCGCCGTACAGCAGCGCGAAGACGGCGATAGCCGCCGCGATCGCCAGAGCGACGAGCGGATAGAAGAATAGGATCGGTATCTTTCTCTTTTGTGGCTGTTTGTCCATCCGTTCCCTCCGAGGGTATTCGCTCAGGCCATGAGCTGATCCATTCCGCGCTCGATGAGCGCCTCTGTTCGAATATCGACCGCCGGACACCTCCGGCCGGATCGCGATGAACCATGCGGGAAATCCTGTTTATACCATGGTATTTCCTGCCCGTCAAAGGTGTTCTGTTCTATCGCTTCTGCTTCAATATCTAATTATGCTTCGCTCCTTCGCGGCTGTCAATCGCACGGAGCGGGCTCTTTCGCTAAAACATTCTCAATCGTCTTTTATTTGACAGGCTCGTATGGATAATATATGATATACTAAATTGTCTTTCATCCTAGCTCTCATAATTATTAAATAAGGTAGGGAAAATGTATGTCGACCAAACGTTGGCCCGTTCTTGTTATCGGATGCGTGCTTTTGCTGTTCCTGGGCGTCATTTACGCGTGGTCGCTCTTCGTCGCGCCGCTCGAGGCGGAATTCGGCTATACCCGCGCGCAAACCTCCTCGGTGTTTGCCATCTCCATCAGCCTGTTCTGCATCGGCGCGATCGTGGCGGGATTTATCGCACGCAAGATCAACTTCCAGAACGTGCTGCGCCTGAGCGCGCTGTTCCTGCTCCTCGGCTTCGGACTCGCCGCGCTTTGGGGCACGCTCGACGGCTTTAAGGTCGGCTACGGCGTACTCTGCGGCTTCGGCGTCGGTCTCGGCTACAACGCGGTGCTCGCAAGCTCCATCAAATGGTTCCCGGACAAGCCCGGGTTCTGCAACGGCATTTTGCTCATGGGTTTCGGCGCGGGCTCGATGGTGCTCGGCGCGGCCATCACGATGCTGATGGGCGCCTTCGGCTGGAGGCTCACGTTCTTCGTGTTCGGCGGCGTTTTTGCGCTCATCATGCTCGTCGGCTCGTTCCTGCTCAAGCCGCCCTCGCAGCAGCTCGTCGCCGCCAAGCAGCCCGCGGTCGCGGCGGAGGAAGTCCCGCCGCTTAAAATGCTCGCAAAGCCGTCGTTTTACCTCGCGTATATCGCCATGCTCGTGCTCGCGGCGGGCGGGCTTGCCATCATCGGCCAGGCCGCGCCCATGGCGCTCGGGCTCGGCGCCGTCACGGCGCTTTCGACGCTGCTGGTCGGGCTGATCTCGGTCTGCAACGGCCTTGGGCGTATCTTCTTCGGCGGACTGTTCGACCGCATCGGCAAAAAGCGCGCCATGCTCTATGTCTCGGTCACCATGTTCGCGGCGCTCGGCGTGCTGACCCTCTCGCTGCTCTTTTCCCAGATCGCGCTGCTCGTCGTCGGCTTCCTGCTCGTGGGTCTCGCCTTCGGCGGCGTGCCGAGCACCGGATCGGCGTTTATCAACCGCACGTACGGCGGCAAGAATTACGCGGTCAATCTTTCCTTGTTTAATTCCAACCTGATTCCGGCGGCGCTCCTCGGCCCGATGCTGGCCGGCTCGATCTTTACGGCGACCGGTTCCTATCTGCCGATCCTCTTTGTGCTGCTCGGCTGTGCGGCCCTCGCGGGCATCCTGATCGCTTTGATCCGCGACCGCTAAATTTTTATTCCTGGAAGTGGATTCCCGCTTTCGCGAGGCTCATCGTGCTTTCGCACTGATTCTTTGATTGAAAAAATCATTTCCGGTTTTCTAAGTTATGGACACGCAAAGAAGGACGCATTGCGCCCTTCTTTTGTTCACTTACTGTTTATCTCATGCGCCCTCATACGGCGCGGCGGCCAGGCGGATGTAATAGCCCTGGTCGTGCTCGCACACCGGGCAGACCGCAGGAGCGCGCTCGCCGATGTGCACATGGCCGCAATTGAGGCACATCCACTGTTCCTGCCCGTTCGCGGCAAAGAGCGTGCCGTTCTGCATCATATCCGCATAGCGCCCGAATCGGTCGCCGTGGATTTTCTCGATGGCAGCGATATAGGTAAACGCATCCGCGACTTTGGTAAACCCTTCGTTTTGGGCGACCTGGGCAAAGCTGGAGTAGATCGGGCTGTGCTCCTCGTATTCGTGCTGCTGGGCGGCGCGGAGCAGCGCGAGCACATCGTCGGTCACATCCACCGGATAATCCGCGTCGATATGCACTTTGTCGCCCGACGCCTCCTTGAGCAGCTTATAGAAGATCTCCGCGTGCTCCTTTTCCTGCGATGCGGTGAAGGTAAAGAGCTCCTCCACCACATGCATCTTCTGCTTTTTGGCGGCGGAGGCCGCAAAGGTATACCTGTTCCGTGCCTGGCTTTCGCCCGCAAATGCGCGCATCAGGTTTTCGCGCGTAATGCTATGCATAAAATCCATGGTTCTTTCTCCCTGTTTTTAACAGGTAGTATTCCGGCTGACTGCGGGAATTATTCGCGTTGGAAGATCTCCCTTAATTTGGTATGTTCCGCCCTTGTAAAACGTTTGCGGTTTCTGTATGATGGGTATAGAATAAATATGTTTAGAGCGACCGTTCGGCCGCTCGTTATTGATTTTTAGGAGGGCGCGTGCGATGGGAAAGACCGGCTTTGATAACGAACGTTATTTGTCCCTGCAATCCGAAAAGATCCGCGAGAGGATCGGGCAGTTCGGGGGCAAACTGTACCTTGAGTTCGGCGGCAAGCTCTTTGACGATTACCACGCCTCGCGCGTGCTCCCGGGCTTTTTGCCCGACAGCAAGGTCAAAATGCTCCTCCAGCTCAAGGATGCGGCGGAAATCGTGGTCGTTATCAACGCGGGCGACATTGAGCGCAGCAAGATGCGCGGCGATCTCGGCATCACCTACGACCAGGACGTCCTACGGCTCATCGATGCGTTTTCCGGTATCGGGCTGCTCGTGGGCAGCGTTGTGATCACGCGCTACGCCGGGCAGGCGGTGGCGGACGCGTTCATCAAACGCTTAAAGAGCTTCGGCGTCAATGTGTTCAAGCACTACTGCATCCCCGGCTATCCGGCCGATCTCCCGCTGATCGTCAGCGACGACGGCTACGGCAAAAATGAGTACATCACCACCTCGCGCGAGCTCGTCGTCGTCACCGCCCCCGGCCCGGGCAGCGGCAAGATGGCGGTCTGCCTCTCGCAGCTCTATCACGAGCACAAGCGCGGCATCAAAGCCGGTTACGCGAAGTTCGAGACCTTCCCGATCTGGAACCTGCCGCTCAAGCACCCGGTGAACCTTGCCTACGAAGCCGCCACGGCCGACCTCGACGACGTCAACATGCTCGATCCCTTCCATCTGGAATCGTACGGCGCGCCCGCGGTCAACTACAACAGGGATGTGGAGATCTTTCCGGTGCTTAAGGCCATACTCGAGCATGTGAGCGGCACGTGCCCCTACAATTCCCCGACGGATATGGGCGTGAACATGGCGGGCTACTGCATCGACGACGACGCGATTTGCCGCCTCGCCGCGCAGCAGGAGATCCTGCGCAGATACTACGCGGCGCTCTGCACCCAGCGCCAGGGGAACGACGACGGCAGCGTGTATAAGCTCGAACTGCTGCTCAAGCAGGCGAAGATCGGGCCGGAGGACCGCAGCGTCGTCGAGCCCGCGCTCAGGAAAGCCGCGCAGACCGGCGAGCCCGCCGCGGCGCTCGAGTTAAGCGACGGCACCATCATCACCGGCAAGACGTCGCCGCTATTGGGCGCGGCGTCCGCCCTGCTTTTGAACGCGCTCAAGAAGCTCGGGAACATCCACGACGATATTCACCTCATTTCCCCCATCGTGCTCGAGCCGATACAGGCGCTCAAGGTCCGGCACCTCGGCAACCGCAACCCGCGCCTGCATACGGATGAGACGCTGATCGCCCTGTGCATCAGCGCGGCGACGAACCCGACCGCCGATATCGCGCTGCAGATGCTCCAAAAGCTGCGCGGCTGCGAAGCGCATTCGACCGTGATCCTCTCGCCCGTGGACGTGAGCACCTTCCAGAAGCTCGGCATCCACCTGACGATGGAGGCGCGCTACGAGACCACGCAACTCTATCACAGATAAGCATCTTCAAAAAAGCGGTTTCACCGCAAAGCGGGCGCTCCGTGTGGAGCGCCCGCTTTGTTGCGGAAATCCCGTAGGTCGTCAACGCTCAAAGAAGTGGCGCAGCCGCTTCTTTGAAATGAAAAGGAACCCGTTAGGGTTCCTTTTGCCGTGAAACCGGGACTGCCCAGATCGGCGCCCTAAAAAGGGCGCCGATACAAGGTTAGATTGTCTTTTGGATTACGCGCGAACCTTCTTGTACGCGATACCGGCGGCGGCAACGATCGCGAGAGCGATCATCACGAAGCCGATGGAGGTCGCGGCATCACCGGTCTGCGGGACATCGGTATCCGCATCGGGAACCGTGATCGCGGAGGTGTAGAGGGTGATCGCAGCGCTGTCATACGCATAGAACACGGACAGCTTGCGGCCGAAGTGCACCGGGAGGAGCACGCCAGCAGCGCTGTAGTTGAAGCCGAAGAAGGTCATTACGCCGCTGTAGATCGCAGTCAGAGCCGCAATCGTGGGAGCGTCGGTCACTTCGACGCCAGCGAGATAGAACTTGAGGGAGGACGCGCCGCCGCCCGCGAGGACGGAGCCCTGGTCAACCACGAGATACGTGTCGCCAGCAGCGCTCACGACTTCGATCTTGCTCAGGTTCTTGGAGGAACCCGGAGCGATCGACTGAGCAAGGCTCGCGGTGAAGATCACAGCGCCATCGGGATCCGTACCGGCGTCAGTGCCATCGGGCAGAGCGACGGTGTAGGTGATCACGTCGCCAGCGAGGGTCGCCGAGAGATCATACTTCACGACGTCTCTGCCGGAGAAGATCTGCGTGGCGTTCAGAGCAGTGATCTGAGCGGTGACGTCCGCAGAAGCGCTGGAAAGCGGAGCAAACTTCACGCTGTCTTCTACGCCGAGGATCTCAGCAAGGATCGTGCCGTTCGCAGCCGTGGAGACCACGCCGCTGCCGATGATGACATGGCTCATAACACCGGTAGACGAGGGGCTTGCAAGCACGAACTCAACGGACTTGGAGTTGGCAGCCACGCTCGCCGCGAAGCCAACCGTCGCGGTGATACCGGTGGTGATGTCGATTGTATACCCAGCATAGGTGGTGCCGACAGCGGGCAGGAACGAAACGACATCGGAACTGACCAGAGCGACGGGATCGTTATAGTCGTCTTGTTCAGCGGTGACCAGATCATCATCGCCGGTCTTGTAATAGAGGGCGAAGTGGACAAGGCTGTCCTTGATGTACGCCTTGTTAGCGGCAATCGCCTGCAGGCTCAGGATGCCAAGGCCGGAAGCGGGAGCCTCAATGAGTACGAGGTCGATGTCATAGAACGGAGCGAACGCAGTGGTGGTCGTCGTCGGGTTGATCGTGCCGGTGATGGCCAGCGCGGGAGCCGCGATCGCCAGAACCAGAACCAACGCGAGAACCAAGGATACGATTTTCTTCATGGTTTGTTCCCCTTTCGTAATTTCAATTTGAAATTGAGCCGGTTGCCCACCGGCAGGGTAGATTCAGGGCAAGAGCCCGTTCCACGCAATTATATTAGCATTGACTGCCAAGCCTGTCAATAGAAATTTTGCAAAAGTATTACGAGTGTTTACAAATCAGCCATTTACTTATCTTCATAAAGTCACGATAATAGGGATTTACACCCCTCAACAGTCATTTTTGCGGAATCAAATAAGTACCCCTGCGGATCTCTCTTGCCGGAACACATCGGCGCCCCTGTCGGGGCGCCGATTCAAAGTATCGTTTTCTTTAAAAATTACGCGCGGATCTTCCGGTATGCTAGACCTGCCGCGGCAACGATCGCCAAGGCGATCATCACAAAGCCGATCGAGGTAGCGGCGTCGCCGGTCTGCGGCACTTCGGTATCCGCGTCCGGGATCGTGATCGCGGAGTTGTACAGCGTGAGCGCGGCGCTGTCATACGCGTAGAATGTCGACAGCTTGCGGCCGAAGTGGATCGGGTGCAGCACGCCCGCCGCGCCGTAGTTGAAGCCGAAGTAGTTCATCACGCCGGTATAGGTCGCGGTCAGTTCGGCAAGCAGCGCGGCATCGGTTACCTCGGTATTAATTCCGGCTTGGTAGAACTTAAGAGCCGATGTGCCGCCGCCTGCCAGCGTCGAACCCTGATCCACCACAAGGTAGAGCATGCCTGCGTTGCTTACAACCTCAATCTTGCTCAGGTTCTTGGAGGAGCCGGAGGCAATCGTCTGAGCGAGACTCGCGGTAAAGATCACTATGCCGTCGGTATTCCCATCCGGATCAGACCCATCGGGTATGACAACCGTATAGGTGATCACATCTCCGGCAATGCCCGCACTGATGATGTACTTCATGACGCCTTTGCCGGAGAAGATCGGGCCGCTGAGCAACAGGAGCTGATCCTCAATATCGTCCGGCAAATTGTCGGGTTCGGTAACGGGATCCTCGACAACAAGGGTCATCGGAGCGAACTTAACGCTGTTCTGATTGCCCAGGATCTCGGCGAGGATCGTGCCGTTCGCAGCCGCGGAGACCACGCCGCTGCCAACGATCACACAGCTTGCAATATCATTCGTTGGGAACATCGGACCAATGGTAAGAGGGATGGTCATGGACTTGTCATTAGTGCCCATGGTCAAACCAGCTCCCTGTATAACCGTTGGAAGCATGGTGCCCGTACTGTCAATCCTGTATCCATTGATAGTGTTCTGTTGAAACGTAACGATATCGGAGCTGATCAGTATCGCGGGATTAATCATGAAGTCAAAGGGATCCGCCGTGATCGTGTCCATATCGCCGGTCTTGAAATACAGCACAAAATGCACAAGGCTATCTTTGATATAAGCCTTATTCGCTGCAACCGCCTGCAGGCTCAGGACGCTGAGGGCGCTCGCAGGCGTCTCGATGAGAACGAGGTCGATGTCGTAATATGGGGGCACCGCGGTCGTGGACGGATTGATCGTGCCGGTGATGGCCGCCGCGGGAGCCGCGAACGCCAGAACCAGAACCATTGCGAGAATCAATGAAACGATTTTCTTCATGGTTGTTCCCCTTTTCGTTTAAAATCTTTTGCAGGCGGGTCCCCGGTCGGCGGGCGAAAAAAAGCGTGGGACAAGAGTTGTTTTACGCAAAAATACTAGCATTTCCATGGTAATGCTGCAGCTTGTCGAAAAAGTCCAGCAATGTCTGGGCTTTTTGTGATATAAGAGGTAAAATATAAGAGGGTGATAGTGATGCTAACGCGGGGGAAAATGGAGCGGGGCGTAGTAGAGATTGTAGA
>JBCFAY010000037.1:0-2748 GCA_038562375.1 Bacillota bacterium
GGTAAAATACCCGCCTCATTTTTCGAAGTAAGAGAACCCGATCATATTCCGCTCGAAAATCACCCTTAAAATGCCGAAAAGCCCGATAAAATCGGACTTTTCAGACAAAATGTGGCGGAGAAGGAGGGATTTGAACCCTCGCGCCAGTTACCCCAGCCTACTCCCTTAGCAGGGGAGCCCCTTACAGCCACTTGGGTACTTCTCCAAAAAACGTGCCGAGATTTTATGGAAGTTTTGGCGGAGAGAGAGGGATTCGAACCCCCGGTGCCTTGCGGCATCACCGGTTTTCAAGACCGGCTCCATAAACCACTCGGACATCTCTCCATAGGAAAGCTATTGAATTATAGCAAAATCTGTTTTCGCTGTCAATACGAAAGCCCCCTGCGCCTTGGTATTCTCCCCTTCCGCTGCGCTCGATCCCACCGGCAGGCGGTTTGCGCGCCTCGGCCCGCACGATCCGGCTTCAAAACGCCATGCGTCTCCCTTGGCAGGGAGCCGGAGCGTTTTCCCGCCCGGCGCGGCCTCCTACCGCTTCAGCCAACGCCTCGTATCGATCCGTCGCGCTTCATGGCCGCCTGCCGCTGCAAGCCCGTCGATCGAAATTGAACTTTTCAGCGAGCGTTCTCCCGAGGTTCCCGCTGATCGCCTCGTATATTCTCTGCGCGAGCGCGGCTTCGTATTCGCTTTCGAAGCTTAAAATATCGGTTTACGCGGCGTTTTGACGCCGTTCCTTGAGCGACGGCAGAATATCGATGTGCTCGCCCGCGCGGCGCGAGCGCGGTCTCCATGCACGCGCCCGTCGCCTCGGCAAAAAATGCCGATCAGCAAAAGATCGTGCCGTAGCTTCTGCACCCGCGGACTCAACAAGCCCGTTTCCGCCGCGGCGCCCTGCGCCCGTTCCGGCGGCATCGCCCAAATAAAACGTGCCGTCAAAGTAAAACTTTGACAGCGTACCGGATGTACAAATTCCCATATATCTTATACTCCAAAGCATATCGGTGTGCGAGCACGCCTGCAAGCGCAGGATCCATGCAGAAAAACACGCGCAGCGCGTTCATTTGCAGCTTTACAAAAATAAATGGGCACCCTATAATTAGACTCGGGTGAAAAGGGGTTCTCGACATCGTTATGCCGCGGGAATCAAGGTGTAGCGTCCAAACATCTAAGGAGAGCTTATCGCCCGCCGTTTGCGGACAAGCGCCGGTTTGCATTCCCGGCATTCGGCTTTCCGCAATCCATTTCATAGCGAAAGCGAGGTCTTTCTTTTGCAAGCGTTGTTTGGAAACGTGCTCAACTTCACCTGGCAGGGCGGCCTTATGATCCTCATCGGCTTGACGCTCGTTTACCTGGCGATCAAACGGGAAATGGAACCGGCGCTGCTTTTGCCCATGGGCTTCGGCGCGATACTGGTCAACCTCCCGTTCGTCAACACCGGCGCGATCGAAACGCTGTTCAACGCCGGTATCGCGAGCGAGCTTTTCCCGCTGCTGCTGTTTATCGGCATCGGCGCGATGATCGACTTCGGCCCGCTGCTCTCGAACCCCAAGATGCTCCTCTTCGGCGCGGCCGCGCAATTCGGTATCTTTTTTACATTAGCAATGGCATCGCTTTTGGGTTTTGATTTTAAAGACGCAGCCTCGATCGCGATCATCGGCGCGGCCGACGGCCCGACCTCCATCTACGTCGCGAACTACTTCCATTCGCAATACCAGGGCGCAATCATGGTCGCCGCGTATTCGTACATGGCGCTGGTGCCGATCGTCCAGCCGCCCGTTATCCGGCTGTGCACCACGCGCAAGGAACGCCTGATCCGCATGCCGTATCATCCGAGCTCGGTCAGCACGACCACACGCATCCTCTTCCCGATCATCGTCACCGTCATCGCAGGCACCATCGCTCCCAAGTCGGCGGAGCTGGTCGGCTTTTTGATGTTCGGCAACCTGGTCCGCGAATGCGGCGTGCTCGGCAGCCTCAGCGAAAGCGCGCAGCATGAGCTGGCCAACCTGATCACCCTGATGCTCGGCATCGCGGTTGCCTTCAAAATGCAAGCCTCGTCTTTCGTCACGCTTGAGACGCTCGCCATCATCCTGCTGGGCTTGATCGCCTTCATATTCGATACCGTCGGCGGCGTGCTCTTCGCAAAGCTTTTGAACCTGTTCCTCAAGAACAAGATCAATCCGATGATCGGCGCGGCGGGCATCTCCGCCTTCCCGATGAGCTCGCGCGTCGTACACAAGATGGGACTCAAGGAGGACCGCCAGAACTTCCTGCTCATGCACGCGGCGGGCGCGAACGTCAGCGGCCAGATCGCGTCGGTCATCGCGGGCGGATTGGTCATCACCCTGATCGAAAACCTGATCAATAGTATGCCTAAATAAGGTTCCTTCATTGATAATGAAGCAAGGACCAATAAAGTATTTATCCGGAAAGGAGCGTTACCATGAGTTTTCATATTGATATAGAAGCGCTCGGGCATTCCCTTGAAATAATGGGCAAGGGTATGCTCGGCATATTCGCCGTGATACTGGTGATTTACCTCTGCATCCTGATCCTCAACCGCACGACCAGGCGCAAGGAAAAGGAAGACTAAGGGTTTATTCATCGAACCTCAGGGCGGCCCGCGAAGGTGAACCAGTAAGATAAAAGTAGACATTATCAAAAAGATGGTGTCTACTTTTGATATAAGGGGGGAAAAGGAGATGGCGAAGAAAGGGCAGAAATTTAGGAAGTGGAGTTTTGAGGAAAAGC
>JBCFAY010000003.1:0-3230 GCA_038562375.1 Bacillota bacterium
CCTACTTCAATCATGATCGCTTGGCCGCCGCTTTGGATTACAAAAGCCCTATTCAATTCAAGATCGAACAGGGCTTCTCTTAATTCCTTTTTCCTTCTCTACTTTTCATTGACAGGTTCAGCCGTGAACGAGCCGCTGCCTTTGTACGTTATTATTTATAGAAGGATCGGGTGGTTATGACTCGAAATACTCGCCGCGTTTGTAGTCGTAAATCGCGCCGCGGGAGTATAGATCGATGTTTTCGAGCACTTTTCCGGTGCCGATCGCGACGCAGGAGACGGGATCTTCCGCTACATAGCAGGGGACCTTTGTATGCTCGGAGATGAATTGATCCATCCCGTAGAGCAGTCCGCCGCCGCCGGTCAGGCAGATGCCGGAGTTCGCGATATCGCTCGCGAGTTCGGGCGGAGTGCGCTCGAAGAGGTTGCGCACGCACTCGAGTATGAGCTGCAGAGGTTCCTCCAGCGCGTCGATCATTTCGTTGGAGCTTACGACGATGGACTGGGGCAGGCCTGAAATCAGGTTTCGGCCCTTAACGTCCACGAAAAGCTGCTCCTTGCGCGGATACGCCGAGCCGAGCATCATCTTCATTTCCTCAGCCGTGCGCTCGCCGATGAGCAGGTTGTGCTTCTTGCGCATATAGCGGACGATCGCGTCGTCAAACCGGTCGCCGGCGACCTTGATGGATTCGGAGAGAACCGATCCGCCGAGGGATACGACAGCGATGTCCGTCGTGCCGCCTCCGATATCGAGCACCATGCTGCCTCGCGGCTGTGAAATGTCGATCCCGGCGCCGATCGCGGCCGCGATGGGTTCTTCTATTAAATAGGTATGCCGGGCACCCGCCTCTTCGGTCGCGTCGATAACGGAACGCTTTTCGACCTCGGTTACGCCGGAGGGCACGCATACAACTACGCGGGGCTTAAAGAAAACACGCGAACCGACCACTTTCCTTAAAAAATGATGCAATAGCCGTTCCGTGATATCGAAGTTTGATATTACGCCGTCCTTAAGCGGCCGGATTGCGATGATGCTGCCCGGCGTTCTGCCAAGCATACGACGCGCTTCTTCGCCGATCGCGAGGATTTTACCGGTGTATTTTTCTACCGCAACGACCGACGGTTCCCGCAGAACGATGCCCT
The DNA here is from genome assembly GCA_038562375.1 of Bacillota bacterium. GTDB lineage: Bacteria > Bacillota > Clostridia > Christensenellales > CAG-138 > JBCFAY01. The sequence goes on from JBCFAY010000003.1 coordinate 1,143, forward strand.
TGCCTTTCACATAGACAAGAACGCTGGACGTACCAAGGTCAATTCCTACGTCGCTGAATTCAAACATTCCCATGAACAACAACCAAATCCTTTCAGGGGGCGCACGGCGCCGCGTATCGTATTCCTAAAACGAGGTATTCTATGTATGTATGCAAATGCATGAGTTCCCGATGGTATACGACAGAACTTATTGTACCATCTGTTGAGGGTGCGAACAAGTGCACATTACAGGAAAATAATAATCAATTATAAACAAATTATGAAATAATGGCAACGCGGGGAAGTGGACATTGCCCAAAATCGCGCCGTGAAGTATAATTGATCTGATGCAAATCGGCGCAGGAATCGTCGTTGCGCCTGCTGGTTGAAAGGAGAACCATCCTCGTATGAGCAAAAAAACCAAGTTCGTATCGGTATTGTTCCTGCTGCTCTGCCTGGTGCTTGCCGCGGGTTGCGCCCCGGAACAAGGCTCGACGGACTATGTTGATATCGATGTGACCAATGCCCCCAGCGCCTCCAATTCGGGAAATCCCGCGATTCCCGGCACATCGGTGAGCCCGTCGATCGATCCGAACGCGACGCCGACGCCGACGCCGAAGTATAAGCCCGAGGACCTCGACGGCACGGACGACGCCACGCCGAAGCCCAAACTCACATATGAGCAATACCGGGCGCTCAACCCGGATGTGATCGGCTGGATCAACATAAAGGACACAAAGGTAGACTATCCGATCGTGCAGGGAACGGACAACGAATACTATCTGTCCCATTCCGTTGAGAAGGATGCGTCCAAATCCGGCACGATATTCCTTGACTCGCGCGTGAGCGTCGGCGCAAAACATATGATTGTGTTCGGCCATAATATGCGCAACGGCACGCAGTTTAACGGGCTGAACAATTACGCGCAGGCGAGCTTTTATGAAAAACACCGCGAAATTTCGGTGACATTCGGAGACACGGTATACAAGTATAAAGTGTTTGCGGTATATACCGTGGATAAGGACGCCGCCCGATATATGGGCACCCAGTTCGCGGATGACGAAACGTTTGCTACCTATATGAATGAGCTTGCGGCATTGTCTAAATTTGATGTGGATACCACCATCAAAGGCGACGATCATGTGCTTACGCTTTCGACCTGCAACAGGACGGATTACTCCAACGGCCGGTTTGTGGTGCACGCCGTCCAGATTGGCTAATCCCATAAGGAGGAATAATGATGAGCGGGTTTTTGCATAAGGGGTTGCGCCTTATCTGCATCGGCCTGCTCCTCTTTGCTTTGGCCGGATGCGCAAATGCTGTACCCGATGACGAAGTGTATGTGATCTACGTCACGCCGAGCCCTACGCAATCGACAGAGCCAACAACGCCTACCCCAATTTTGGGCGCCTCGGTCAGTCCCGAAGCATCCCCGGAATCGACGCTCGTTCCCAACGGAATCGCGGAGCCGGGAGACGTCCTTCCGCCGAAGCTGACCTATGAGGAGTATAAAGGGATCAACCCCGACGTGATCGGGTGGATCACTGTGTCGGGCACCAACATCGACTATCCCGTCGTGCGGTGCGACAACAACAACTATTACCTCTCGCATCTGGTCGAGGGCACGGAATCCAAGCACGGCGCGATATTTATGGATTATCGAAACGCGGACAAGGCGCAGCAGCGGCATATCATCCTCTATGGGCACAATATGTCCAACGGCACGATGTTCCGCGATCTGATGAACTTTAAGCAGCGCGACTTTTTCAACGAGCACCGCACCATAAAGTTCCTGTGGGACGGCGTGCAGACGGAATGGGAGATTTATCTCGCTTATCTGATCAAGCCTAAGACGATCTACCATATCCATACGCTTTTCGGCTCGGATCAAAATTTTGTAGACGTGATGAACGGGTACATCGACTATTCCAAAAGCGTCACGCCCTCGCAGCGCGACGAGAGCGTATCCATCCGCAGCAGCGATCAGGTACTAACGCTTTCGACCTGTTCGCGCGAGTACGACGGCTCTTTCTTTGCCGTTTCCGCGCGGCGCGTTCAATAGCAGTCGGCGCAAGACAAAACCCCTCCAACGTGAAGGGCTTTGTCTTG
>JBCFAY010000003.1:3240-184767 GCA_038562375.1 Bacillota bacterium
CCCCCCTCGTGCGGTTGGTGTTTTCCCCCCCCCCGGGCGTGGACCGGCAGCCTACGTTCGGCATATGCGGCCATACTTTTCACAGACAAAACACTTCCGATAAGCGCAATTCTTACCGCAGGCACTTCCGCTGTTTGTGTCCTTAAAGGTTAGATTCCGTCGAATACAATGAATGAATGCCTGTCGAATAATACCGGTTGATTTGAATATATTATTATCAATCGTTTTGTATGCGTTCAATCCTTGCAGGTGCAAAAGTGGACGATTATACCGCAAAACCCTTGATTGCAAAGCAAATCATTGTATTGGGATAAATTGGGAGAGCATGCCGTTAGTATATTTTTTTATAGGCTATAAAAAAGGAATCCGGATCAAGTCGTCGAATATTAATCAAAGTCAATCAATGAGTTAGTCACTGCTTTAATTTACGCTCGCGTAGTCATCTTGCGGAAGGAGATCCGTTTTGCTTCATTTTAAGCTGCCCAAAGGAACCCGCCTGCTGAGTCATCAGGTACGCGACCAGATCATTGAAATGATAAAGGCCGGGGAGTTCAGCGACAATAAGCTGCCGGCGGAAAGCAAGCTTGCCGTCAGCTTTGGCGTAAGTGTCGCCATCGTTCGGGAAGCGTTGCTGCTGCTTAGCCATGAGGGCATCGTTACCAAAAAACACGGCTCCGGAAATTATTTCCACCTGAGCGCGATCAATGCCGATAAGAGCCTCAACCAGTATCCCGGCTTTCGGACGCTGCTTCAGGCAGAGGGTTATCAAGTGCACGATACCGTTGCGCATTTTGAGCTTAAGGAGCCGACGCGGCAGGTACGGGAGTTCCTTCGGTTGCGGCCGGAGGAGAAGGTTCTTTTTTATGAGCGCACGATTTTTGCCGACGGCGAGCCCGCCATCCACTGCGACAACTGGCTTCCGGAGCACCTTTTTACCGAAGTGCCTGGAAATTTAACGACGCCGCTGGATATTTTCGATGTGTTCTGGAGGTATTTCGGCAAGGAGATGGCCTACAGCCAGATGAAGTTCATCCCCTATATTTCAACAGAGCTGGAAACCGAACAGATAGGGGTTCCCACAGGCCAGGCGATCATCATCATGGGCCAGATTTACTATTCGCTCGAGGACATCCCTATGGGATATAGCTACAATAAATTCAACCATAACTATATCCAAATCAATATGCGCAGCCACTGACGCGAGGCGTCGGTGCGAGGAGCGGAGATTATTGGGGGTACGTATGCACGGAGCGATTACAAACGCGACGATCGTGTCGATGGACAAGAGCAAACGCGTTTATTCCCAGGCGGGTATTTTATATAAAAACGGCCGGATCGCTGCGATCGACAGCAGCGCGGCGATACAGGCGCTTGCCAAGGACCAGGGGATTCCGGTTCAGGATGCGAAGGAAGCCGTGATATTCCCGGGCCTTATCAACACGCATAACCATCTGTTTCAGCACCTGCTCAAAGGGCTTGGCACGGACATGTCCCTGGAAGGCTGGTGGCCGCGCGTCATCGGCCCGGCGGGCGTGCTGATGAGGGAACGGCATGTGCGCGCGGCATCGAGCGCGGGCGCATTGGAAGCCATCCGCTCGGGCACGACGACAGTGGTCGACTATATGCAGGTTCACCCTGTAAAAGGGCTCTCCGACGCCGTGATCGAGAGTGTTACCGCCGCGGGACTCCGCCTGGTCTACGGAAGAGGCTTTCGCAATTATGCGAAGGACGCGCGGTTTCCGCCCGAGCTGATCGACGATATCGACGATGTGTTTGCCGAAGCGATTGAGCTCAAACACCGCTATGAAGATGAAACGCAAAAGGTAAAGATCTATCTTGCGCCGGCGGCCGCGTGGGCGATGAGCTTCGACGGGCTCAAGCGTGCGGCCGAGTTTGGCAAAGAAAACGGCATTCCCCTGATGATGCATGTGTTTGAAACGGGGACGGACAACGAGGTTTGCTGCGCGCGATACGGCAAAAGGGCGATCGACTATTATGAGGAGGCGGGGCTGCTGCAGCCGGATTTCCTCGCGGTGCATTGCGTTGCGATGGACGCTGAGGATATCCGAAGGTTTGCTGAAAACGACGTGAAGGTCTCGCACAATCCGGTGTCCAATATGTATCTTGCGTCCGGCATCGCCCCTGTTCCAAAGCTTCTTAACGCCGGGATCACGGTAGGGCTTGGAACGGACGGCGCGGCGAGCAACAATTCCAACAACATGCTTGAAACGCTCAAGATCACGGCGCTTCTGCATAAGGTCTACGGAGCGGATCCGCTCGCGATGACCGCGTACAAGGTTCTTGAGATGGCGACGGTGGACGCGGCCGAGTGCATCGGTCTCTCGGATCAGATCGGATCGCTTGAGGTTGGTAAAAGGGCGGATTTCTTTGTGTTCGATCCGCTTCAATCCCCCGGATGCGCTCCGATGCACGATCCGGTCGCCACGCTCGTGTACTCCTCGGATACCCGGGGCATCGTGACCGTCGTGGCAGGCGGTGAAACGCTTCTAAGCGACGGCTCGTTTACACGCCTTGATGAGCGCGGCCTGCTCGCGCGGGAGCAGGCGATTGCCAAGGAACTTTATTATGATTTAGGTTTTGGCGTAAATGCCAAATAAATAACAAGGAGGAACACAGACTTATGAGGAACAGAAAGCTTATTTCCCTGCTCCTGGTTCTCGCATTCACCCTGTTGGCGTTTGCCGGATGCGCGCCGACTGCTACCGAGGAACCCACCACGGCGCCGGAGACGACCGCGCCCGCCCAGACGGAAACCGAACCGACCGCACCTCCCGCCGAGGCTTATAAAGTCGCATTGGTTATGACCGGCGTTATCAACGACGCCGGCTGGACCGAATCCGCCTATAACGGATTGATGCTTGCGCAAGAACAGCTCGGCGTTGAAGGCGCGTACAGCGAAAGCGTTCTTCAGCCCGACTTTGAGAGCGTCATGCGTGACTATGCGTCCCAGGGCTACGACCTTGTGATCGCGGTCGGCAACGAGTTCTCCGATGCCGCCCTCGTGGTCGCGCCGGATTTCCTCGACACCAAGTTTGCGGTTATGAACGGCAACAACTTCCAGGAACCCAACGTCGCGGCTTATCGCTTCAACACGCCGCAGACCGGCTTCATCGCCGGCGTGTGCGCGGCGCTGTATTCCAAGACCGGCGTTGTCGGCATGATCGGCGGAACGACTCTTCCGCATATCGTGGACGCGGTTGACGCGTTTGCCGCGGGCGCGAAGTACATCAATCCGGATATCAAAGTTCTCACGGGCTTTACCGAATCGATGACCGACGTTGCCAAGGGCAAGGAAATGGGCATGACCTACATCGAACAGGGCGCCGATGTGCTTTCCGCGAACGCGAACTCCTGCGGACTGGGCGTGATCGAGGCCGCTAAAGACAAGGGCATCCGCCACATCGGCTATGTCAGCGATCAGAATCAGGTTGCGCCGGATACCATCATGGTCTCCGCGATTCAGAGCAACGAATTCCTGATCATGGCGATCGTCAAGGCGGCGATGGACAACGAAATGACCGCTGCTCTGCACCTGTTCGGCATGGCCGAAGGCGCGATCTCCCTGAGCGATTTCCACGGCCATGAGGCGGATCTGCCCGAAGGCGGCAAAGCCAAGATCGATGCTGTCATCGCGGGCATTCTTGACGGCTCGCTCAAAGCGCAGGGCATCCTGCCGAAGTCTACCTTTGAAAAATAGAGATTAATTGGTATTGGCGGAGAAGGGCAATCCTTCTCCGCCGGATCAGAGAGGGAGCGCTATGGGTGAAACAATTCTTGAAATGAAAGGGATCACCAAACGTTTTTCCAAGGTGGTTGCCAATTCGTGTGTGGATTTCAATCTGCAAAAAGGTGAAGTCCATGCGTTGCTTGGTGAAAACGGAGCCGGAAAGACGACTCTGATGAACATCCTCTACGGCATCTATGAGCAGGATGACGGTGCGATGCTGCTTTGCGGTAAGCCATACAGGCCAACTACTCCCAAAATCGCTATCGCCAGCGGTATCGGTATGGTACATCAGCATTTTATGCTGGTACCGCCAATCACCGTCCTGCAGAATATCGTCTTAGGTCAGGAATGCAATCTCAAACGGATGGATCTCACCCGGGAACGAGCGGTGATCCAAGCGCTTTGCGATACATATAAATTCAATCTGGATCTCGATCGAAAGGTCGCGGATCTTTCCGTCGGCGCCCAACAGCGTGTGGAGCTTGTAAAAGCGCTGTATCGCGGCGCGGACATCCTCATCCTCGACGAGCCCACGGCGGTGCTTACGCCGCAGGAGGTCGAGGAACTCTTCGTAATCCTGCGCCAGTTCGTGCATCAGGGGAAATCGATCATCTTGATTTCCCACAAGCTTTGGGAGGTCAAACGCATCAGCGACCGCATCACGGTTCTGCGCAACGGAACGCTTGTGGATACGGTAAACAACACGGATGTTGAGCAGGAAGATCTTGCCGCTATGATGGTGGGCAAGAAGGTCTCATTTAAATATGATAAGACGCAGGTAGCATCTGCGCAAACCAGCCTTGAGTTTAAAAACGTCTGCGCCAAGGGAAACCAGCTGTCCTCGTCGCTGAAGAACCTGAGCTTTTCTGTTAAAAAAGGCGAGATCCTCGGTATCGCCGGCGTCGACGGAAACGGTCAGCTCGAGCTTTCCGAGGTGGTCATGGGGATACGGCGCGTGGAAGCAGGGAGCGTCGAATATCTTGGGGAGGGCATTACGGTCCTTCCGACCAGGGAGCGGATTGAAAAGGGATTTGCGCATATCCCGGAAGACCGCATGACGCAGGGGCTGGTGATGAATTTCTCTGTCAGCGAGAACATGGTTCTCAACTGCTATGATCAGGAGCCCTTCACGCATAAGGGCATATTCAGCTCCAAGGCCGTGAAGAAGAACGGGGAAAAGCTCGCCGAAGAATACGACGTGAGGCCCCGCAATTCGGAGGCGTACGCTCGCTCTTTTTCGGGCGGAAATCAGCAAAAAATCGTCATCGCGCGCGAGTTTTCCAAAAAGCCGAAGCTGATACTCGCGGTTCAGCCTACGCGCGGCCTTGATATCGGCGCAAGCCAGTTCGTGCATAAAAAGCTTTTTGAGGGCAAGCAGCAGGGAGCGAGCGTATTGCTCATTTCCGCCGACCTCGATGAAATACTCGCCGTGGCGGATCGCGTGCTGGTGATCAACGAGGGACAGATCATGGGCGAGTTCGTCCCCGGACAAATCGACTTAGCGCAGATCGGCCTGATGATGGGCGGTACAAAAAAACAAGAGCAAAAGGCAGGTGAGGGCGCATGACGCTGCAAGTTGGTTCCGGTCAGGTCGACATCCAGCGCAAGCCCAAACGTTCGATTTCGATGCTGCGTAAAATCTCCGGCCCGGCGATCGCGCTGCTGCTGTCGCTGGCGATTACGGCTTTGATCATTTCCCTGACGGGGAAAGATCCGTTATTGGCGTTCGAAAGTATGTTCACGGGCGCTTTCGGCACCATGAACAGCCTTGGGGAAACCCTGATAAAGACCGTGCCGCTGATGCTCGCGGGTCTTGGGCTTACCATCTGCTACCGCACGGGGCTCACCTCCATCGGCGCGGAGGGACAGATCGTGATGGGCGGGCTGATGGCGACGCTCGTCGGCGTATATTTGGGGAACCTGCCGTCCTACATCCTGATCCCGCTTGCGTTTCTCGCGGCGATGATCGCGGGCGGCATTTGGGCGGGTATCGCGGGATACCTCAAAGCCAAACTCGGCGTGTCCGAGGTTATCAACACGATCATGCTCAACTATATCGCGACGTTCTTTATCTCGTATCTTGTCGACGGGCCGCTGCGCGAGCCGCCCGGATTCTACCCTCAGTCTTCTTTGCTCTCGGAAAATGCGTGGCTGAGCTACCTGATCAAAGGAACGCGCATGCATACGGGCGTAATCGTCGCGGTGATTGCGGCAATTGTGGTCTATATCCTTCTATGGAAACTGCCGCTTGGGTACCAGATGCGCACGGTGGGGTATAATCCCATCGCCGCAAGGACCAACGGCATCAACGTCAGCCGCAACATGGTGCTGGCGATGTTCCTTTCGGGCGTGTTCGCCGGATTGGCCGGCGCGATTGAAATCATGGGCCTGCATCACCGGCTGATGAACGGCTTCAGCTCGAGCTACGGCTTTGATGCAATGGCCGTGGCGCTGCTTGGGAGGCTCCACCCTGTCGGGGTAATGATCGCGTCGCTGCTGTTTGCCGCGATGCGCGTAGGCGCCAATACGATGCAGCGCGTCGTACAGGTGCCCGTCGCGCTGGTCAACGTCATGCAGGGCGTTGTGATCGTAATGGTGCTGATGGAGACCGTCCTCAGGAATTTCAGGATCAGCTTCAAAAAACCAAAAGCTGCGTGTGATACTGCAACTCCTGCCGCAGGAAAGGAGGCGTAATCGATGGAAGTGTTAACAGGCTTTTTAGAGGCCGCGTTCAGGATGTCCTGCCCGATCATGCTCGCAAGCCTTGGCGCTGTGTTTACCGCGCGCTCCGGCATCATCAATTTTGCGATGGAAGGCATCATGATCATGGGCGCGTTTTTCGGCGTCTATGGATCGTATCTGAGCGGCAGCCCATGGGTCGGCGTTCTGATGGGAATGGGCGGGGGCCTTTGCGCCGCTCTGCTGCTTGGGTATCTGAGCATCACGGTCAAGGTGGATCAGGTCGTGGCGGGAACGGGCATCAATATTCTGTTTCTGGGGCTGACGAGCTTTCTCTTCAATGTCCTCTATGAAACAAAGCCCACATCGGTTGCGGCATTCAGCAATATGCCCATACCGGGACTGTCCGCGATACCCGTGCTCGGAACGTTCTTCAATCAGAACGTGCTGAATTACTTCGCATTTTTATTGGTCCCGGTGCTCTGGTATATCTTCAATAAGACTTCCTTCGGCCTGTGCCTTAGGGCCGTGGGAGAACAGCCTCACGCGGCGGACAGCTTGGGCATCCGCGTCAATAAGATGCGCTATACAGCGATTATTCTTTCGGGGCTGCTCGGCGGCCTTGGCGGCGTGGGGCTCTCCCTTGGCCAGCTGTCCGTATTTATGGAGAGCATGACCTCCGGCCGCGGATACCTCGCGTGGTCCGCCGTTACGGTCGGAAGGTGGAATCCGGTGGGCATCATGGGCGCCTCCCTCCTCTTTGGCGGGGCGGACGCCGTGCAGCTAAGGCTGCTTGCGATGGGCGTTGAGATCCCCCATCAGATATTCCAGATGCTTCCGTATCTTCTGACCATGCTGGTGCTCGCCGGAGTAGTCGGCAGGACCGTGTCACCCAAGGCGATGGGCAAGCCGTTTGTGAAAGGGGAACGTTAAATGCCTTTTGACGCGAATCAAATGCAGTTCCCGGTGTTTTATCCCAATCCGGAGCTGCTCGAAGAAATGCGGCAAAACCGCGGCATAGAGCCTCCAAGTAAGATTCGTCAAGTCATGGGCGATCTGGTATTCCCCGTACCTTCACCGGAAAGACCGTATCTGTACGGCTGCATGGTGCTCTCGTTCGATGGGAAGATGGGATTTGCGGATAACCCGGAGGGCCATTTGATCTCGAAGGAGAACACGTTCGATCCCGTGGGCGCACAGACGGATTTTTGGGGCTGGAACGTTTGCAGGACGTACGCCGATGCCGTTATACTTGGGGCCAATACGCTTTGGGCGCGCATCGATAGGCCATGGTCGGCGCAGATCGTCGACGAGGAGCTTGTGGCGGCGAGAGGAGAGCTGGGCAAAAAAAGCGCGCAGCCCCTCAGCATGATCGCAACCCTTGACGGCGAAGACGTGCCTTTAAAACATGCGATACTTTCGATGACGCCCGCGCCTACGCTTCTAACATCGAAAGAGGGAGCGCGGTTTCTCGAGAAAAACCTCGAAAGAAGCAGCGTGACGGTCGACACGCCGTTCGATCCGTTCTCGGATGAGGAGCGGATCAAAATCGTCGTTGCAGGTGAGGACCGTCCGGATACCGCAGGATTGATGCGGATCCTGCGCAAAAGCGGTATCGGTTACGTTTCGGTCGAGGCGCCCGGCTATATCTGGAATCTCATCGCCGAAAAAATGCTCGACGAATACCTTCTCAATTATTCGGGCGTCATGGTCGGCGGAACCAACAGCATCGGCGCGCGCGCGCCGTTTACATCAACGGAGCATCCGCATGTTGCACTGCTGAGCGTCGGGTATCACAGCGGATTCCTGTATACTAGGCAAAAACTAATCTACGAATGATTTTGAATAGAGAATAGGAGCAAGTTTTACCAATGGTCAAAATCGTTGGACTCAGCGCGAGCCCCAAAAAGGGCGCGACTGAATATGTAATCGAAGAAGCTTTGCGTGCGGTAAAAGAATATGATCCGTCCATCGAAACGGAGTTCATGACGCTGCGCGGAAAAAAAATCGCGCCCTGCAACGACTGCGGGTACTGCAAGCGCGAAAAGAGCTGGTGCATCATAAAAGACGATATGCAGGAGATGTTCGATCGGCTCATGCAGGCGGACGGGATCATCGTCGCATCCCCGGTGTACGTGATGGCGGCGACCCCGCAGCTTCATGCGTTTTGCTCTCGGATGCGTCCCGCGATGCATTGCTTTCCCGGTGTGTTAAGAAACAAATTTGTCTGCGGGATCGCGGTTGGCGGAACGCGCAACGGCGGCCAGGAGCTGACCGTAAACGATATCGTGAACCTCTTCGCGACGCGGACGATGAACATCGTGAGCAACGAGGTCGGCGGCTATATGGGCGGCAAGGTATGGTCGCATGATAATGGCGCGCAGGGCGCAAAAGAGGATGAACTCGGCATGAAGACCGTGCTCGAGCTCAGCAGGAAGTTCGCCGAGGTTTGCACGATCTACGACCTTGGGAAAGAAGCATATGCAAAGAGGACGCAGGGATAATCTTACACCGTGAAGAAGCTCAACTAAAAGGCGGCGCCGCCTTCCTCTATTGCGGATCAATTTCAGGATGGGCGGGCGGAGTCTTGCGCGTCTGGAGCCGCACGGTATCCGAGGGCGGCGGAAATCCGCTGAGCCGAGGCGATAACAAGTTCCTGCGCAAGCTGGAACCGTTCGTCCGTGATGTGGCGGAACATGCCGGCCACGCTGATTGCGTATTGCGGCAAACCGTTGCTGTCGAACACCGGGGCCGCGACCGCGCGAAGGCCGATGCGCATCTCTCCGTTTTCGATGGCAAATCCCTTTAAACGGATCGACGCAAGCTCCTCGCTCAGCGCCTGCTGCTCGACGATGGTATGCGGCGTAAACGCCTTGTAGTCGAGAGACTGCAGCATGCTTTTCAGCTGCATCGGCGGCAGATAGGCGAGCATCGCTTTTCCCATCGCGGTGCAGTGAAGCGGCGCGTGCATCCCCATCTGTGCGACGACCCGCAGCGACATGCCCGAATCCGCCTGGTCAAGGTAGAGCACTTCACTTCCCTTGAGCATACCAAGGTTTGCGTTCTCACCGGTCTGTATCGCGATATCCCTTAGATGCTCCTTTGCAAGGGCGATAATGCTTATGCTGCCCGCGACGATATTTCCAAGCTCAAACAGGCGGATCCCCAGGCGGTAGCGCCCGTCGACCTCCGATTGCTCGACGATCATAGAGCGCCTGAGAGAGGAGAGCAGCCCGTAGATGGTACTCTTCGGCCAGCCTGTGCGCTGCGACAGCTCCGCAAGCGAAAGCGGCGCGCTCGCATCGCCGAGTACGTTGAGCAATTCGATCGCTTTTTCGACTGAACGAACGGAAGTTCCTTGTGTCAGCATATGTTCTCCTCCGATAGCGGATCGCGGGGAATTTCGGCGTAGCCCTTCAACAGGCTCTATGCCCGCAGGATCGGCTGCGGCATGGGCAATCCAAACGGAATCCATTCCTGCGTGAAGCTGGACTTTGCCGATCCAAATGAATTCGCTTTCACGATAGCGCCGTTGTGACACAAGGATATCATTATATAAATAAAAACACAACGCTATATTGTAAAACCGCAGTATTGTAATATTTGAGATTGCCACTTCAGGGCATGGAGCGGTGATATGCAGATACGTGAATGTTTATGCTGAAACCGGTTTATTTTTTGTTGATTTTTCCGTGTCGATATGTGATATAATACTATTGCTGATGGAACAAACTTTCGGCGATCACCGGGTTTTGAACGCTTGAGGTTCTACGCTAAATCGCGATATATCCGCCGAACTTGCCCGAAATCGGCATTTGAACGGCCTGCGCATGGCTTTTGCGCTCCAGAGACATTTATTGTATATCCTTTGTGCAACGTTTGCTTCCAGGCGCAACATTCGGAATTCCCGCAAGGGAAAATGCGCTGTACTCAATGTAACGAACATCCCACCGCATGACTTGATCACGCAACATCCTTGGGGCGATCAAGCGGCGCACGAACCGTGGTTTAACAGTTCCTTGAACGATGATACAAATACGAAGAATAGACGTTTACCTTTCGTTTTGAGCTTCGATGGCCGATAGACGACTGGAACGAGCAAAGGAGCGGGGAACGCCGTGAACATTAAAGAAGTCGCGCGGGTGGCGGGGGTCTCGGTAGCCACGGTATCGCGCAGCCTGAACCAGCCGCATAAAGTCTCCGATGAAACAAGAAACAGAATTCTTGAGATCATCTCGAAGCTGGATTATGTCCCAAACCCATCGGCGAAGAGCCTTTCCACGGGAAAGACGCGCACGGTGGCATGTATCATGCCCACGCTTAGAAACGAGTTTTTCAACCAACTGGTCGAGGGCTGCCAGAAGGTGCTCTCCTATGCGAACTACCGGATGCTGATCTACTCCATGAACAACAACGAACACTATCTGGAGTGCATCGATCAAAGAAGCGTCGACGGCATCATCATATCCGGCTCCGATTTCACGCAGCACACCCGCTCGAACCTCAATCTGATTACCGTTCCCTACGTGCTCATCGAACATGTCGATCAATTTGAAAGCCTTGCCCACATGCCTGCATCGGTCTATATCGAGGATTATAACGGCGTGCAGCTGGCGCTGAAATACCTGTACGCGGAAGGAAACCGCTGCTTCGGCATACTGAGCGGCGTGAGCGAGTATATCGTCACGCAGCGCCGCCTGCGCGCCGTCTATGACTTTTTTGAGCATCACCCGGAATGCATCTATTATGTCAGCAATTCGGATTATTCCAACCTCGAACAGGCGCAACTGATGGGTCAGGCGTTCCTGAAAAAAACGCCGAGGCCGACCGCTATTTTCGCCTTTAACGATATGATGGCGGCCGGCGTGCTCCGCAGTGTGCTTTCAAACGGCGTCAAAGTCCCGGAGGAAATCGAGGTCATGGGCTTTGACGATATCCCGCTCGGTCGCTTTTTCACGCCGTCGCTGTCTACGGTTTCCGCACCGAACACAAGGCTCGGGGAGAAGGCGGCGGAATTGCTGCTGTGCAAGATTTCTGGTAAACCGGCGCCGCAAAGCATACTGTATCCCGTCGATCTTCACCTGCGGGAAAGCACAAAGAACACGGTGCCGCTTTCCAACATCTATTGAAGGCGGATGTCCGATCGATTATTTGGCCGCTGCGGTTTGCAGCGCGGATAAGGGGCGCTGCCGGAATAAATGCCCGCGATGACACTGTTCGCCGCTTAACAGTTAGAATTCAGCAACTCTCAATACGGCCCGTTGGCAATTGCATCCGGATTTTCTACGGCGCCGCCCGATCGGAGAAATCCGTCTTTTTCGTGCGAATGGCGCTGAAAAGCGGCTGAAAAAACGGTGGCGGAGCCTGCGAAAATCAGTTACGATAAGGATGTGCATGTAACCGATTACAGCCGGGCTAATCAGGTGCAAAGAAAAGCATAGATTAGCTCTGTGCGCGGCGTGGAAGCATAGATCATAAGAAAACGAGTGCAAAAAGATCGTTTAAAGGAGGGCAAAATGGGGTTCTCAATCAACGCCTTGGCGGAGAGAATCGTTCGCGAAGAAATTTTACCAAATCAGGATGCGCTTAACGTAAAGGCGCATTTGCTTAAAAACGGCTCAATGGTGCTCGATATGGGCATTCATGAGAAAGGCGGTTTTCGCGCCGGCGTATTATTTACCGAAACTTGCCTGGGTGGACTGGGGCAAATGACCTATCGCACCATGCGCGTAAACGGGCATCCGGTTCCGCTCGTCGCGATTCATGTGGATCGACCTGCGATAGCGGAGCTTGCGAGCCACGACGCATTTTTGTATATCGATTATCGCGGGCGCAGGCTCTCGGTGTCCGGGCCGATCCGCGCGATCACCGGAACGGACAAGTTTGCCCGTTCGGTTCCCTATCTCGATCCAACCGCCAAGACGGCCGTCTGCCATATACAGATCGATGAAATGCCCACGGAGGAAATGACCGGGCTGATCGCCGAATCGGTCGGGTTTTCGCCCAAGGACATCATCCTCCTCGCGGCGAAAACGGGCACGCTGACCGGCGCGGCGCAGGTCTGCGCGCGAAACGTCGAGCAAAGCCTGCCGAGCCTTTTGGATCACGGGTTCGACGTGAACAAAGTCGTTCAGGCTTGCGGATATGCGCCGATCGTCTCGGTTGTGGACGATGAAAACATCGCGTACGGCAGGGTCAACGACGGTTTGCTCTACGGCCAGGAAACCAACCTTTATGTCCGCTGCGAGGACTCCGAGATCGAGCGCGTGCTTGATATACTGCCTTTTAGCAAGAATAAGGACGTGTTCGGGACCTCGTTCGAGGAGCTTTTCGCGCGGTGCTCCTACCAGTGGAGCCGCGTTCCGCGTCACTGGGATGCGCCGTGCAAGGTCAATTTCTTCAACCTCAAAACAAACCGGCGTTTTTCCGCGGGTTCGTTGCATATGGGCGTTCTTGAGCGCTCGTTTATGGGTTAACGGCACTTCAAAGCGCGAGAGGAGAAAACAATGAAGTATTCGGATGTTGCGAAAGATAGATTCCATAAGATGGTGGAATATAGCCCTGCGAACGCTTGCGCCGCCCATCGACGTAAAGATGGGATCGCGTTGGACGCCGGTGTCGCCGAGCCCGGCGGCTGGACGGCGGCAAAGCTGCTGATCGAAGGGCTGATCGGCGGGCGCGGTCAGGTGAATTTCGGAGACATGGAATTTGGTCCGGACAGGCTGCCCACTTTGGAACTGTTTCTAGACGATCCGGTCATGGCGTATCAGAATGCTTATCAGGAGAAGGACGGGCTTTTCGGGATTCAAGGTGAGGACGCTTCCTATGCGCTGGGGCTGGGCATATGCGATCGGATCGATGCGGCTTTGCCGGGGGGAAACTTCGTTTTGGCAAGCTCCACGAGCATTTTGGGATCGGTCTTCGCGGCAAGCAGGGCCATACCGCTCGCCATAGGAATGCTGCTGAAAGGCGGCGTCAGGCCCGAGGAAATTCAATGGGCGTGGGGAGTTTGCCCTTTGCCGATTCTTTGCGACGACGAAAACGAGATGCAAAAAAGGATGGACCGCGCACTGAAAGAGGACTCTGTGGTCAGCGTATGGGTCAGGGGAGAGGATGAAGCCCTTCAAAAGCTCCTGAACGCCTATGACGGCGGCTGCGTGCGGATCCATAATCTAAAAACGGCAAAGACGCTGCTCAAAGCTTAAACGTCAACCCACTCGACGGCGCCCGTCGCACCAGCCGACGGGCGTTATTTTTCCATGCGGGATTTCAGATTGCTTGCCTGGGACTTGGTCAGTATCAGGTCGATATTCAGAACGTCTTCCATATAATACCAGCCGATCCTGTTTATGACGTATTTCGCCGCGACGAGAGCCCCATCGGCGAATGCCCTGCGCGAAAAGGATTCATGCGTAAGCGTGAGCCGTTCGTAATCGCCCGCCGCCGTCACTTCATGGATTCCCACATAGCCTCCGGCGCGGACGGAGTTGATGGGAACCGATCCATCCTGCTTCAGCGCGTCCTCCAGCGTATCGGCGATCCGCTTTGCCGTGCCGGAGGGGCGATCCAGCTTACGGCTGTGATGGATCTCGGTGATCTGATAATCGAATTGCGGCAGGGTCTTTGCAACGGCCTTTAACAGCGAGATCAGCACATTCACGCCGATGGTCACATTGGGCGCGTAGACAACCCCGGCTTTTTTCGCTCGGGTCTGCCGGATTAAAAACTCGATTTCCTCGTCGGTAAAGCCCGTGGTGCAGATCACACAGGGGATGCCGTGCTTAAAACATGCGTTCAATAGGCATTTGCTGGTTTCAGGGGTTGAAAAATCGATGGCGACGTCGATTTTAGTATGTGCGAATATAACCCCGGCGTCGGTAAGCTCGACATACTCGACGTCTGTGTCTCCAACTCCCGCCAGCGCTCCGATATCCTTGCCCGCCTTTAGGCTGCCGGGGCGGCAAAACGCCGCAACCGCTTCGAAGTCTTCGTTTTCCTTGATCGCTCTGATCAGCTCCATGCTTGCCCGGCCCGTGCCGCATACCGCAACGTGGATCATTTTTCCTCCTTTTTAGATCGATGGGGTGCGCGATGAGAGAAAAAAGCGCTTGCGAAAACGCAAGCGCAGGGAATAATACAAAAAATATGCATTATGGATGGCGAATTCCCCTCAACGCTTACGAGATTAGCTGTCGGGTTCGGGTTGAAAGGTACCCTACCGGCATTGCCGGATTCACCCCAAGATGGTTCTCCCGTTCTTCCAAAGCTGGAAGATTCAGCAATAATGATTCCAATACCAGTATAAACGAAAGCTTTTTTTACTGTCAAGTTTTCGACAGAAACACAAGGAATTTACGGTCTGATCCAAGACGGGAGATAAAACAATCGGATTGCCCGGCGGGCAGGGGTAATCCCCGAAAACTAGCTATGTATACCCCCATCCGTATGCTTTATGCTTCTATCTGCGTTGTAATCTTATTGCCGCAGGGTCAATAACATTTGTTTATCAGTATATGCAAGAGGTATTTGTGATGGATGCGCGATTGATTTACGGGGGCGGGTGCATTACAATGAAAGCTGCATGTGCGTCGCCATGGTAAGGGACGCATCGGATGCGGAGGAGAAACGATGGACTTCAACACGGTGATCGAGCAGATATTGATTCTGCTGCTCGCATGCGTCATAGGCATCATAGCCTACCGGGCGGGCGTGTTCGAGGCGGGCACTACCCGTAAGCTCGCGGATATCGTGATCAATATCACGATGCCGTGCATGATTGTCGGTACCGTGACGAGCGGACAGGAGACGATGTCGGCCGGGGATGTTCTTTCGGCGTTCTGGCCGATGTGCCTCGTGTATGTCATCGGTGCCGCCGCGGCGCTCGCGCTCGCGTATTTGACCCGGGTGAAAAAGGAACAATTCGGGACTTATGCCTTTATGGTCATTTTTCCGAATGTGGGATTCATGGGATTTCCCGTCGTGCTTTCGCTCTTCGGGGAGAGGGCGGCGACGTACCTTGCGCTGATGCAAATACCGTTTTCCCTGCTTGCGTACACGCTCGGGGTATACCTGCTCGCGGGAAAACACGCGTTCTGCAAGGACCTTTGGCGCACGCTGCTTTCACCGGCGCTCGTCTCGCCGGTGATCGGGATACTGATGTACCTGCTCGGGATACGCCTTCCCGCGTTTATCGACGGCGCGCTGGATCTGATCGGCCGGAGCACCACGCCGCTCGCTATGATCGTGATGGGCGCGTCGATCGCTGCGATGAGCATCAAGAGCATACGCAATCTGTGGAGGATCGCCCTGGCCGGAATCGTGCGGCTGCTGGCGGTTCCGGTGCTCGTCTGGCTTGCTCTGCGCGGCCTTGTCAAGGACGACCTGCTTTTGGGCGTAATCACGGTGCTTATGGCCATGCCCTGTGCGACGAATACGACGTTCATGAGCATAAAATACGGCGGGGACCAGGAGTTGGCCGCGCAAGGGGTATTCCTTTCGACGGTGCTGTCCGCGGTAACAATACCGCTGCTGATCTACCTTTTGCTGATGTAATAAGGGAATCGATCGATTTGAGGCAGCCTTTATCCTTCGTCGGTGCCGACGGTCGGAATAGTGCCTGTGCGCCTTGCTGCTTCAAAACGGTTTACGGGTCGGCGTGCCTTCGCCTTAAACGAACGATGGATCGATGGCGTCCCGGGAGGGAACGCCATCGCTGTGTTTTTGGGTTATCCGCCGTAAAGATACGCTTTTTGCTCTTCCGACAGCGCGTCGATCTTTACACCGAGCGTGCCGAGCTTTAGCATCGCGATCTCATGATCGATCCGTTCCGGCACGTTGTAGAGCGCGTTTTTCAGGCCCTTGCCCGACTCGGCGAGATACTGCGCGCAAAGCGCCTGGATGCTGAAGGAGAGATCCATGATGTCCGCCGGATGGCCGTTGCCCGCGACGACGTTGACCAGCCGCCCGTCCGCGAGGACGTTGAGGATCCTGCCGTCCGTCAGGTAATACCCGTCGATAAAAGGCTTCCGCTGCTCGATCTTGCCGCAGAGCGCGCCAAGGTCGTTTTTATTGACTTCCACATCGAAGTGGCCGGAGTTGGCGAGTATCGCGTTATGCTTCATGCCCTTGAAATGCCGCCCTACGATGACGTCCTTGCAGCCGGTCGCCGTGACGAAGATGTCCCCCAAAGGCGCGGCTTCGTCCATCGTCATGACGCGGTACCCGTCCATCAGCGCCTCGAGCGCGCGGTAGGGATTGACCTCCGTTACGATGACGTTCGCGCCCAGCCCTTTCGCGCGCAGCGCGATGCCGCTCCCGCAGTGGCCGTATCCTGCGATGACGACGGTGCGGCCCGAAACCATATTGTTTGTGGTGTACATGATGGCGTCCCAGGTGGATTGTCCCGTTCCGTGGTGGTTATCAAAAAGATATTTGCAGTTCGCGTCGTTGACCGCGATCATGGGGAAACGGAGCGTTCCCGCGCGTTCACGCGCGCGAAGGCGGTGGAGGCCGGTGGTCGTCTCCTCGCATCCGCCCAGCAACTCCGAAGCATATTCGGGGTGCTCCCCGTGGAGCAACTGCACGAAGTCGCCGCCGTCGTCGATGATGATGTTGGGGCGATTCTCCAAAGTAAGTCGGATATGCTCGCGGTACTCCTCCTCGGTCGCGCCAAACCACGCGAAGACGTCGAACCCCAGGCTATCGAGCGCTGCGCAGATTTCGTCCTTTGTGGAAAGCGGGTTGGAGCCCGTAACGCGCACTTCGGCTCCGCCGGCGCGCAGCACCTGGCAGAAATATGCTGTCTTCGCCTCAAGGTGCACGCAGACGGATATCTTTCGGCCGGCGAAAGGCTTTGCCTGCTCAAACCTTTTTTCGAGGGCGGCGAGCACCGGCATAAAGTCCTTTACCCATGCAATTTTTTCAAGGCCTGCGGCTGCCAGAGATCGATTGCGGATGACGCTCATATGTTTTCTCCTTGGGTATGTATTTTATACGATAGACGGCGCATTGGCAAATCGCCGATGGATGCCTTGGGACGCGTATGTTCGGTAGTGCGTTCGGGAGTTCCTTACCGCGAAGCCGTCGCGAGCATGTATAAAACTCGGAGTCATTATGTCATAGTTTGGCCGGCGAATCAAGAAGTTCCGAAAAAGTCTGCATTTAGAATCCTGCTCGCCGCGTCGATGAGCATGAATGCCTGGGATGGCACAAAGAACTATGCTATAATAAAAGCGGCTTTAACGCGGATTGTTTGCCGCATTCGGCTTAGATTACCCGCAAAACGCAAACCGGGATCGGCGAGCGGCACCGCGATGTTTGCGCAAAGCGCCCGAAAGGATCAAACATGTTCGATATACTGTTTTCAGATGTCAGCGTCATCACGATGGATCGGAAACGCCCGGTGCTCTACAACGCCTTCGTCGGCGTGACGGGCAAGACGATCGGTTATGTCGGCGAGCACGCGCCCGAGGAGCAGGCGCTTCGAACGGTGAACGGATCGCAAAAGCTGCTGATGCCGGGCCTCGTCAACAGCCACGCGCACACCGCCATGTGCGCTCTGCGCGGTGCGGCGGATGACTATTCCCTTGAAGAGTGGCTTTTCCAGCGGGTTTTCCCGATGGAAGCACGCATGGACGAGCGCGCCGTGCTCGCCGGGGTGCGGCTCGGGTACGCGGAAGCGCTCGCGGCGGGCATCACCTCGATCACGGAAATGTACTTTCATATCCCAAAGACCGCGCAGATCGCGCTCGACTGCGGACTGCGCACCAACATCTGCAACGCCGTCGTATGCTTTGATCCGCAGGGGTTTTCGTTCGAACGGGACCGCTCTGTGATGGAGACGAGGGAGATGCTCCGGGGCTTGCACGGGGCGGGAGACGGGCGGATACGGGTGGACGCGGGCATTCACGCGGAATACACCTCCGTGCCGGAGGTCTGGAGAAAGATGCGCGATCTTGCTTTGGAGAACGGGCTCCGCCTTCAGATGCATCTTTCCGAAACAAAAGCGGAGCACGAGCGCTGCATCGAGCGCTATGGAAAAACGCCCGCGCGCGTGTTTTATGACGAAGGGATTTTCGATGTCCCCACTACCGCGGCGCACTGCGTGTACGTCACGGAGCAGGACATGGAATTGCTTTCTGAAAAGGGCGTGACGGCGGCGTACAATCCGATATCGAATTTAAAGCTCGCGAGCGGAATCGCCCCGGCGGCGCAAATGCTGAAGAAGGGCGTCAACGTCGCGATCGGATCGGACGGATGCTGCTCGAACAACACGCTCGATCTGTTTGCCGAGATGAAGACGGGGGCGCTTTTGCAAAAAGGCGCATTGCTCGATCCGACGGCGCTCAACGCCTGGGAAACGCTCGAGTTGGCAACGCTGAACGGCGCTCGCGCGCAGGGCAGGGAATCAAAGATCGGGCGCGTAGAGCAGGGGATGGAAGCGGACTTGATACTGATTGATTTGGATAAGCCGCACCTGACGCCGAGCTATGATCCCGTTGGGACAGTCGTCTATTGCGCGCGCGGCTCCGATGTGGAAATGACGATGGTGCAGGGCAAGGTGCTCTACGAGAAGGGCGAATACAAAACGCTGGATATCGAGAGGATCCTCCACGAGGTCCGAACCTATTGTATGCCGTTGGTACGCGGCGTTTTCAAAACAGAATAAATAGAACGGATATGAAAAGCAAGTTTCTTCTATCTTTTTCTCGCAATCACCACCAATCGCCCGTTTTCGGTATGATAGGCGCAAGTGGACAGGGTGATGAAGGTATCCCCAAACTTTGCGTCCACACCCGTGTCGTACAGGGACAGCGCATTAATATTGCTGACAAAAGCGTCGAACTCGACTTGCGTATCGGCCTCTAAGAACTGATAATACTTGAACACGTCGTCGCTTTTGCGATAGACCTGCGATAGGAACACCGCGACGATCTCATACTCGCCCCGCTCATAGAGCGTATCGAAGCGGATAACGGGGTGCTCTTGAAAATAGGAGCTATCTTCGTATTTTCCCAGATCGCCGAACATCTTTCCGCAGGAAGTACCTGCGCCTGCGGCGTAGGTACTTCCTGAGCGGAAAGCCTTGCCTCCGCAAGGCTTTCCACTCGCGCCGCACATGTCGCCGCTCGCGAATAAAGCCTCCGAGGACTGTGATCCCAAAACCCCTATGGGGTTTATCGATAGCCTGTGTTACATTATTCCCTTCTTGCGATTCAGCACGAAAAGCAGTCCTCCGACCGTCAAGAGCACCAGGCCTGCGATGCCCGGCCATGCGGGAAATCCGCCGCCGTCGCCGGTCCTTGGGATATCATTAAAGTCATCAGGCGTAGGAGTCGGCGTAGGAGTTGGTATGGGAGCCGGTTCGTCATCATCCCGCAACGTGAAGCCCACGTCCTCGCCGTAGACCGTAAGCGGCGGCCCGCCGGCTAAACTTGCGGCTATTGCGTAGGCGCGCACATGATAGGTCATGCCTGCAGTCAAGCCGGTCAGCGCAGATGAGAAGGTTCCCAGACCGCTTCCCACGGCCACCTGTGTGACGCCCGCACCGCCGATTTCTGGATTGGCCGACGTGCCCCAAACGAAACCGCGCTCGTCGATGGACAGACCGTCGTCCCCGGTGACTTCGCCGTTAAGCGTCACTCCGATGGCAGTGATATCTGTGACCGCACCCGTCACCACCGCTAACGGCCGTATCTTCACGTATAAGACGCCGCTGCCGTCGCTGTAAGTGTTGTAGCCCGCCAAAAGCGTGGGGATGGTGCGGCTGGCATAGCTGCCGTCTTTATCAGCGGAATTTACGCGGGCATAAGTGCCGGCCGTGATGCTGCCTTCAACATATACTTCTCCGCCCCCTTCAATCAACACTCCGAAATTACCGGCGCTGATATTGCCGCCGACGCTGACAATAGCCGAATTCTGGACCAGAACACCGTTTCCGTTGCTTTGAACATTGTTCCTGACAGTGACCACGCTGCCGTCCATCGCGCGTACACCGTGGTCGCCGGTGGCCGTGGCGCTGGTTACGGTAACTGTGCTGCCTTGTGCCGCGTACACACCGCTATGGTCCCCCGTGACGTTAAAACTGCCCGCACCGGTCAGACTGACGGTGGCGCCGCCACTGGCATTAAGACCCAAGCCGGAGGCCGCATTGACGTTGAGGGCATGCCCGTTTAAGTCAAAGGTGACGGACATGCCGGAGATGCTGATGGTGGATATATGATCGATATCGGCCAGCAGGCGTATGGTATCTCCATCGGCTGCGGCTGCCAGCGCCTCATCAAGGGTCATGTACTGCAACCCGCCTACGATCTCACAGACCTCGCCCGCCGCCAGCGCCGTAACAGGCAGCAGCGTTAGAATAAGCGTTGCGACCAGCAGCGAAAGTACTTTTCCTGCTGTTTTCGGTTTCATTCTTGTCTTCATGTTCTTTTTCTCCTTTATTAAAGCTTAATTTTAATAATAGAAAGACAAAGCGTGACGTTGAACGTGCCGTTGCAAAACCCCTTGAAATTAGGCGGTCAGTGTTTCAGCAGGTTCTCCTTCGCGCTATGGCGGCGCGGACAGCCCAAATCAATCCGATCACGGTGATCACCAATCCTGTTGATCCAAAACCGATGCTTATGATCAAAGTGGCATTGGTGGTCACCCGCGCCGGATCTTCAGGGTCGTAGCGGATTGCAATTTTCCTGCCCGGAACAAATTCCGTGCTTGTTTCTTTCACTGCGGCAGTATAACGATGCCCCTCCACTATATATTCGATGCCGGTATATCGTCCGGCTACCCACATGACGGTCGCTTTACCGTCGGCAGGCATATTCAAATACTTTATCCCAGGACCCAGCCCAGCTCCAAGGAATATCAGTCCCGCCAACAGGAGTACGATTGCGCCGGGGAGGGTCATGCCCAACATGAACAAGGAGGATTGACTTTTCTCCGCTGCGGTCTTCATTTCCCACCCTCCCAAATGATGTTTAGATGGTTGTTTATCCTAACTTATACCGATCCGGCAACTGCGGGGAAACCACCCGTTCCAAAGAATCGGGCGGCCGCTGTGCCGCCTGAAGCGATACCGCATCACGTCTTTTTCTTTTTATACCGTAGCGCTGCCAAGCCGCTGGCCGCCAGCAACGCCAGCCCTGCGATACCCGGCCATACGGGGAATCCGCCGCCGTCGCCGGTCTTGGGAATATCAATGACATCCGGCACAGGAGCCGGCGTAGGAGTCGGCCGGGGAGCCGGGTCGTCATCATCATCCTCCCGCAGCGTGAAGCGCACGTCCTCACCGTAGACCGTAAGCGGCGGCCCGCCAGATAGACTTGCGGCTATCGCGTAGGCGCGCACATGGTAGACTGCAGGCGTCGTCAAGCCGGTCAGCGCGGCCGAAAAGGCCCCGAGGCCGCTGCCCGCGTCCGCCTGGGCGACGCCCGGACCGCCGATTTCGGGATTGGCCGATATGCTCCAGACGAAACCGCGCCCGTCGATGGACAGACCGCCGTCCCCGGTGACTTCGCCATTAAGCGTCGCGCCGGATGCCGTCAGGTTCGTCACGGCGTTTGTTACCACCGCCAACGGCAGCGTCTTGACGTATACGATATTGTTGCCGCTGCTGTAGGTGTGATAGCCCGCGAGCAGCGTGGGTACGGTGCGGCTTGCCGGGCTGCCGTCCTTGGTTTCATCCTGGACTCTGACGTAAGTGCCGGCCGTGATGATGCCGTCGACGCGGACGGACGCCGTACCTGCACCGGCAAGATATGCGAATGCGCCGATCCCGGAAGCATTGATGTTCCCGCCGACATGGACAGAAGCGCCTTCGCCGTAGGCCTCAACACCCACGCCGCCGCTGCGCACATCATTCGTTACGGTAATCGAGCTTCCGCTGGCCGCAGCGCCGGTACCGTTGCCGGCGGCCGTGGCGTTGGTGACAGTGGCCGTACTGCCCGATTCCGCATATACGCCGAAAGTGGCGCCCGTAACGTTAAAGCTACCTGCGCCTGTCAGGGCGAGAGTGCCGTGATTAAGCTGAAGTCCATAAGCTGAGGTGGTATCGACATTTAGATCATACCCGTTCAGATCAAAGGTCAGGGCTTTGGCGTTGAGGAAAATACCAGCCGAATGATCGACGACTGCCAGCAGGCGTATGGTGTCCCCGTCGGCTGCGGCAGACAGCGCCGCGTCCAGCGTCATGTACTGCGCCCCGCCCACGATCTCGCAGACCTCGCCCGCCGCTCGGGAGGTTGGGATGCCGAGCAGCAACGCCGCCGCCAGGCAGACCGCCGGCAGCACGAATAAAATCGGGCGCTTTTTTGCGTTCATGTTTGATGTCCTTTCCTTTATCGTTCGGTTCGCCGCCGCGCTTCGCCCGCCGCCCCGGTTCATTGCGCGCCCGCCTGTTCAGAGCAAGCCCCTGAGGCCCGGGATGTTCAATTGGGTATGATGAACGTAGGGGTGGGTTGGGGGGGCAAATGAATCGTCGGCCTCACGGTAATCATGGGCGGCAGCGTAGAGAGCGGTGGGCGTGTGGGCGTAGGCCGCGGTTTTATGGGCGGCCGTGTGGGGTTGACAGTGGGCGTAGGCCGTGGTTTGACGGGCGGCCGCGTGGGATCGGGTGTGGAATTGGGCGCGGCGGGGATAACGGGCAGCACGTATTCCTCGTAGAGCGTGAAGAGCTCCTCCTGCGCGTCGTTGACGGCCATTTCGCTTGCAAGGCAGGCGTCCGTGCCCTTGGCGAACAAGCCCGAAATCAGCGCGTACGCACCCGCGTAGGAATAAGCCGATACCGTCTGTCCTGCGGCATCCAGACTCTGGCTGGTCAATAGCGCACCGTCCATGAAGCGTTCGATATTGCCCTTCGTCATGCCGGGCAGCATCTGCGGCGCGTAGCGTCCGCGCACTTCGGCATCGCCCAGCGGCATAGCCGTAACAGATTTGGCCGTCAGTTTGCCGCCCGCGATGGTGAATGCGAACTGTGCCTGCCCTGTTGCGAACGCAGCGTCCGCATAGGTGTAGGTCAGCGTACCGTTCGCATCGGAGGTGGGAATGCCCATTTTATCGCGTACGTCCAGTTCGCTCGCGCCCAGCTTGATCGAGGCGAACGTCTTGAACATGGCGTACTTGGCAAGTGCGCCGTTGTCGTTGGCGGGCTTGATTTCCAGCCAACGCGGCGCGCGCGGCGTTGCGCCATCCACGGCCGTGGCGGTAAGTATGATACCGTTAGGCTGGTATTCGCAGCGCAGTACATTGTTGTTCTGTACGACGGCCACGAGCTGTCCGGCGTCGTCAGGCCACAGGCAGACATCGTAGCGGTCCGCGTCGGTCGGAGCATTGGGTGCGATGAAAGACATCCACAGATAAGGATTGACGCCCAGTGCGGCAAGCAGCTCCTGATAGCCCGCGGCGTTGAGGTCGGAGAACTGCCGCAGCTTCGCCATCGCGTCATCCAGCAGTTTGGGGAAAGCGGCGGGCGTGGAAACCTGTTTTTTGAGTATGCGCCCGTCCAGCGCGCTGACAATGCATTCAAAGCCGATTTTATCCTTTAGGAAGCGGTACACCACGGCGGCCTCCGTGTCGTCCGCATCGGCTATGGCGCGGTACGCGTAGCCGCCCGAGCCGTATATGGCAATGGGCTGGCCGAACAGGGAAACGGCATCCTGATAGCTGTTGCACAGGCCCAGTTGCATGTACTGCTGCACGGCCGCGTTGCCCGGCGTGGTGAACGTCAGATCGTATTCGGGCGCGGCGGTGAGAACTGGCGTATCCATGGGCACGGCTGTGACGGCGGGGATGGGCGTGACGAAGGGGGTGGCCGGGGCGGCAGGAGCGGTCGTGACGGCGGGGGCGGTCGTGATCCCGGCAGCCTCATGCGAGATTTCGACGCAACCCGGAGCGGCAAGCGCGAACGCTAAGGCAAGCGCCGCTGCAACGTACCTGCGGTAACGGGGCCTGTGATCCATGAAGATGACCTCCTTTTCGGATACATTTGCCGCGGCGGCGTGCAGCGCGATCAGCGCCGCCTCACCGGGGCGCGCAGATGTGCGCAGACCTCTGCGGCTCATGAAAACATGGTACACGGCAATTATAAAATCTTTCTAAAATCAAAGAGTTCCATTATAATAGGATCTATTAATAGCAGCCATCCTGAACAGCTTTGAAAAGCAACGGCACAATTCTTGCAGATGGGATTCCTCATTCAAATCGAGGCGAGGCAGGTGCTTATAATGGATGCACGTATAGTATTGAAAAGCAAGATCACGGTTCCCGACCTGCCCGAGAGTATCCTCGTCACCGACCGGATCAGAGGCCTTGGCATTGAAACGCATCGGGTCGTATCCATCGTCGCTCCGGCGGGGTATGGCAAGACCACTGCGGTCCTTGCGGTCATCCGCGGCGGCAATCTGCACTGGTATCGACTGGATGGGGAGGATGCGCGGTTACCCATTTTCTATGCTCATGTGCTGGAATGCTTGTTTGGGCGCGTCAAAAAAAAGGAGCCGGAATCCATTCAGTTCTTTCGGAGCATAGCGGATATCACCGGGCAACACGAGCTTTTGAATGCGGCCGTTTGCCAGGATATCTGGACACTATACGGCGATAAAAAGAAGCACTATATCGTGCTGGACGACTTCCACCATGTGCAGGGGAATCCACATATCATCGATACGGTCCGCTATTTCATTGCGAATATGCCGCAAAACTTTCATCTGATTATTCTCTCAAGAAAGGATACAGGCATTTTCGATGGCGCTTACGGGCTGCGAAGCGACGTATATCATCTGACGGATAAGGCGTTCTGCTTCAGCGAACAGGAAATCGGCCTGTATATGAAAAGCAAGAGAGGACTTACCTTGCCGCCGGGCACGGCGCAGAGGGTCCTGCACAGCACAGAAGGGTGGATCTCCGGAGTTGTGCTTATCAGCAATCTGATAAGCCGGCTGGGCATGGCCAGCATTGAGGAGTATTTCCAGGCGGCCGGTAAAAAAAATGAGCTTTTCCGGTTCTTTATGACCGAGGTCATGCACGGGCTGTCGCCCGAAAGGATCCGCTCCATCGCGCTCATAGTCACGATGGAGGAATTCAGCATTGCCGATGTGGAAGCGGCCTTCGGCATTCCCGACGCGCAGGCGATCTTGGACTATTGTGAAAAAATGAATCTTTTTCTGCAGAAGACCGTATCCGGCGATGTCATATACCGGTTCCACTCCTTGTTCAGAAATTTTTTGCTGAACCTCCGGGACGAGCTTTTCAACCGGGATGAGGTCGACGCTTTCAACATCCAAGCCTCGGACTATTATCTTTCCATACGCGACTATTTCAAAGCCGTCAGGCACAGGCTGTTCGCGCGCCGCATGCCCGAAGCCGTACTGCTCCTATGTCAGAACGGCAAAAAGATGCTCGATGTCGGCATGGGAGAGCATTTGCGCATACTCCTTGAGGAACTGCCCGGTCAGCTGATCGAAAGCAACCCATATCTGTCCTTTTACTACGGATTCACCATGCTCAGCAGCGAATTTGAGCATTCCTGCGCCTGCCTGCGGAACGCCGTGCGCCTGCTCGAGCTGCAGGGCGATACGGATATGCAAGTGCAGGTGATGGGCGTGCTGTTCACCGCGTTTGCCCAGCGCAACGATGTGGCGATGATACGGCGGCTTGTGGATGAGTGCGAGCAGCTCGACGGGAAGATCAGCAGCCCCGATGTGCGCGGCATGCTGCTCGCGTGCCGGCTGGGCCGGGCCGCCTTCGACGAAAATTTCGCGGAGGGGCTGGCGCTGTACGAGCAGCTCTGGCAGTACCCGCTAAACGATATCTGGCGCTACGGCGTCAATAACTTCATGAGCATGATTCATTACCGCCTCGGCGATCTGGATCAGGGGAAGCGATTCATTGAGGAAAACCTGCGGATGCCTCTGGTCCAGCGAAACGACCAATGGAAAATACTCAATATGGTGTTCTGCGAGACCATCGCGCTCTATATGGGAGACGTGGAATGGTCGGCCTGGGCGCGGAATGAGCTTTTAAGCTTGGGCGCGAAATACGGCTCGGGCTACGCATTGGGTTTTGGTAAAAAGGACGCCGCCACGGCGCGGTATATCGCGCACGACGTCGACCATGCGGTCGAACTGATCAGCGCGGCCGCGCAGCATTTTCGCGCCTATCGGAATGATGCACAGGTTCATCGCAGCACGCTGCACCGTAACCTTTGGCTGCTTGAGAGACGCCCCGACCTCGTCAAACTCGATGAGGTGATGGAAGCCTGCGCCTACCTTGTGGACGCGCCCGTCGGCCAGGGGTTTGCGGAGACCGCTCAGAGCTATGCGGGGATCATACTGCGCGAAACGGGGCATTGCGGGAAGGCCCAGGAACTGCTGCTCGCTTCCTTTGAGACCAGCAGCCGCAAGCGGGCGATTCAAACCATGGCCGGCACCGCCATGCACCTTGCCAAGCTCTATTATGACCTGAAGGACCATGAAAATGGCGATGCGTATCTGAAAACGTTCATCACGGCTTCGCTCGAAAACCGTTACGTCATGTATTACGACCTCTTTTTCCCCACGCTGACGGAGATGTGCGCTTACTGCGTCGTCAAGGATATGCACGCCGAATATGCGTTGGGATTGACCGAACGTTATTACGGGGCGGAAGCAGCGCTATACATGAGGAAAAACGCGGCTAGGCTTTGTTCCTCTGAGAGTGCAAGGCAGTTTTGCGCCAAATTTGCAGCTGTTAAAGGCGGTAAAAGGACGATCAAGATCCATATGCTCGGCAAAT
The DNA here is from genome assembly GCA_038562375.1 of Bacillota bacterium. Taxonomy (GTDB): domain Bacteria; phylum Bacillota; class Clostridia; order Christensenellales; family CAG-138; genus JBCFAY01. Next base: position 30,431 of record JBCFAY010000003.1, read on the forward strand.
TTCAGGTATATATTGGGGATAACCTGATCCGGGATACCGAGTGGAAGACCCGCAAGATACAGGGAATACTGAAATATTTGCTGCTGAAGCGGGATCAGTTTGTGCCTAAGGAGGCACTGGCGGATATCTTTTGGCCGGATGCCGGCGGAAAGGCGGCGATGGCCTCCATCAACGTCGCACTGTATGAGCTCAGGCGTGTTCTGGCTGCCCATGGAGCGGCTTTCGAGGACGAATTTCCGCTCATCCAGGACCGTGGGAACGGTTTTGAGATCGAGTCCTCGGACTGGCTCGAAGTGGACATCGATAGGCTTGCGAAGCTGCACCGTACATACAGGCTATATGAATCCCACGGTAGGGATATCAGGCCGATTTTGGAGGAGATCATCGAACTATACGCCGATGGACTACTGCCGCGTGATCTGTATGAGGATTGGGCGCTGCTGGAGAGAGAACGTCTGAAATCCATGTTCTTAGAGGCGGCGCATAAGCTGGCCGGAATGCTGATCGCCCAAGGCGCGTATCACGATGCCGAATCTCTGCTGAACAAGGCGCTCTCTGCGGAACCTTACGATGAAACCGCCTGCACCATGCTGTCCGGCTTATACGACGAAACGGGCCGCAGCAGCGCGGCTCAAAATATCCGCCGTTCCTTTTCCGGCAGCTTGGAGGAATAGTAAACAACTATATAGGGGTCCTCCAATAGATCAAGGGAAGTCGATCTGCATTGGCCGGCTTCCTTTGTTTCTGTTTGTGCTTACAATGGCTTGTATTGTAGCTCTTTGATTTTGCGTGATATCGCCTTAAATATCATTTCACCCCTTGATCATCTCAGTATGAGGATCCGGGCTTTTCTAAGACAAAAATAAATGGAGCCGTAACATGCGCTGCGGTTCCGCCAAGCGTTGCGATTAGATTAAAGGTTGATAATTTCTTTTATCGTAATGTTCAGCGCATCGTAATCATGCGCAAGATCGATGAATTCGTTCACCGGCTTATTGCCGCGTATCAGCCTGACTTTCGGGCGCAGGCAGGAGTATTCGTAATTCTGAACGACGATGCCGGTTAGGCCGTTGCTCAATATCACACAGGTGCCGACGGGATAGGGTGCGACTTTGCGGGTGAACGCATCCACGACGGTCGGATCGAACAGCGTGTTGTAGCCGCCCATGATGAACTCAACAGCGTCGGACGGGAGCAGCGCGTGGGAATAGGGCCGGTCGGAAACCATCGCGTCGTAGACGTCCGTCACCGCGACGATCCGGCCGAACAGCGGGATCTCGGAACCTTGAAGCCCCGTGGGATAACCGCTGCCGTCGAAGCGCTCGTGATGGGTGAGCACCACGAGCTGCGCGCTCTGCGGAATCTTGTGGTTTGTGCAGACATAGTTATATCCGATCAAGCTGTGCATCTTTACTTCTTCGTATTCGTCTTCGTTGAGCGGACCGGCCTTGTTGATGACTTTTTTATCGATGAAGACCTTTCCGATGTCGTGCATCAGCGCGCCCATCGCAAGCTCGTTGAGCGCTTTTTTTTCCAATCCGAGGACGGTCCCAAGCACGACCGAGAGAACGGTTACGTTCAGGCAGTGGCTGTAGGTGTAATCGTCGTATGCTCGAATGTCCACCACATTGACCATCATATTGCGATTGTGGAGGATTTCATCCACAATATTGCTTATGACGGTGGTCAATGTTTCAACATGCGACGCGATGCGGTTTTTCATATTGTTTTCAACGTTTATGAGCAGGGATCGTATTTCGGCCTTTGCCTTATACTTTAGTTCATTGCTGATGATGTCGGCAACCACGATGTCGGCGGAAATGTCGTCGTCGATATAAATGCCTTGAAACCCCAAATAACAGATCCGCTTGATCAGCGTATCCGTAAGCGTGGCTCCTTTGCGCAAGAGCATCTTATTCTTATCGGCAACCAGATCACAGGCAAGGATCTGGCCTTCCCGCAGGCAGTAAGATGGTATGAACCGCATATTCTACTCCAAGCTTTTCGGTGAAATTCACCGCGCTAAGCGGCGCGCTCGTTTAATCCCCCTTCGTTCGTTTTATGCGGCGGCACGTGCCGCTTAGTGGCCTAGGGCCGCAGTGTTCACGATTAAACTGATATTGCCGTCGCCGAGTATCGTACATCCTGAGATTCCCGCGAGCGAGCCCATTCTGTGCGCAATGTAGGACGGCAACGGTTTGACGACGATTTGCTGCTCCTCGATCAGGTGATCGGCGAATATGCAATAGTCGTCTGTTTCGCCCTGGACGAGGATGAGCACGCCTTCCGTCAGCTCGTTGATCTGCGTATCGATATCGTATTGCCGATGAAGTCGGACAACCGGGAAACACTGCCCGCGGAACAGCACCATTTCCTGCAGGTCCGGCGAAAAAAGCACGTCCTTCTTTTGCGCGCGGAACATTTGATGGATATTCAAGGTCGGAATAACGTAGGATTCGTTTCCGACGGCAACTCTCATGCCGCCGATGATGCTTAGCGTCAGAGGAATGCGTATTTCGATGGTCATACCCTTTCCCCAGACGCTGTTTATAAAGACCGAGCCGCCTACGCGCTCGATGTTCTTGAGCACGACGTCGAGCCCGACGCCGCGGCCTGAAAACTCGGTAATGGCGTCCTTGGTAGAGAACCCGGGGATGAATATCAGGGAAAACGCTTCGTTGTCGCTGATTTCGCTTTCGGGTTTGTTTAAAAGGCCGCGTTCCAATCCTTTTTTGATCAGCGTCTGACGGTTGAGCCCACGCCCGTCGTCGGAAATCGTCAAGAGCACATCGCTTCCGGCGTTGCGTGCGTTCAGGCTGATCACGCCCTGTGCAGGCTTGCCGCGCGCGAGTCGTTCTTCACTCGCCTCGATGCCGTGATCCATCGCGTTGCGGATCATATGCATCAGAGGATCGGCGAGGCTGTCGATGATGTTCTTATCAAGCTCCGTATTCTCGCCGCTGAATGTAAGTCTTGCTTGCTTTCCGGTTTTTTTCACCATGTCGCGCACAATGCGATCGAGTTTCTGGAATGTGTTTGAGAGCGGAACCATGCGCATGGAAAGCGTGATATCCTGTAATTCGCGCGTTATGCGGCGCAACGCTCTCGCCGCCTGTTCAAATTCTGCGATCTGCAGCGCTTGCACCTGGCGGTTTTTTGTTACGGACGGTTCGGCGATGACAAGCTCGCCGACCACGTTCATGAGCTGATCGAGCTTGTCAAGCCGGACGCTGACATAGTTTTGCCTTTGGCTGGAGGTGGACGCCGCGGCTTCCAAGGGCGCTGGCGCCGGCGAACCGTGCGGCGCATCCAGAGGTGTACCCTTGATGTCCGTCAGTTCGTCGATCGATGAGGAACGCACAAATAGATTTTTATCGATGCGGGATTTCAGCTCCGACGGTTTTACCGAGGACTCCAGATACAGTACCAAGCCGTTTGCGATGATCGACGAATCGACCTGATCCATGAGAAGATCTTCCGGAATTGTTTCGATGCGCTCGCATAGAGACTCCAGCGATTTTTGCACGCCAAACGCGCGGATGCCTTCCATTTTGCAGTCCGCGTCGAAAAATACATGGGCTTGGTAATAGCGCTCCGCCTTGGCGGAGCGCCCGCCCCGTTCGGCGCGTTCAGGCTTCGCGGCGCCTGTGCGCTTGCTTGACCTGCCCGGGGCGGAAGGGTTGAGCTCCCGGTAGAGGGATTGAATCGAATCCGACAACTCCTCGGGAGGCTCTTCCGGCCTCAAAGAGTTTTGCAGGTTTTCCATCTGCTGGCGCAGGAAATCGCCAAGGCGAAGCAGCAGGTCGCAGATCTTCGGATGATCGTATGCCTTTAGGCTGTCTTCGCGGATAAAGCCGATCACGTCCTCCATCGAATGGGAGACCTTTGTGAGGGAATCATATTCCATCATCGCGGAAGAGCCTTTGATCGTGTGCAGTATCCTGAAGATGGCGTCGATCTGATCGGGGGAAAAGCGGCTGCTCTTTTCGGCGGAAAGCAAAAGCTTCTCCAGCTGTTCAAGCAATTGGAGGCCTTCATAAATATAGATATCCAGCAACGAATCATTTTGTGACATTCGTACACCATTCCCTTAATCTGGAGAGTATCAGCGCTCTGCGCTGGCTGCGCGGCCTATTGCAGGTTTGTGAGCGCGTTTATAAGGATGTCTTCTTTAAAAGGTTTGACGATGAAACCCTTTGCGCCCGCGATGATAGCTTCGCGAACCATGTTCTCCTGTCCCATGGCCGAAACCATCAATACGCACGCATTTGGATCGTACGCAAGGATATCCTTAAGCCCTGCGAGACCGTCCCGCTCAGGCATCGTGATATCCATGGTCACGATATCGGGGGCGAGTTCCTTGTACTTTTGTTCTGCGACGGCGCCGTTTTCCGCTTCGCCGCATATTTCATAACCGTGTTTGACCAAGATATTCTTGATGGAGACCCGCATGAAGGCCGCATCATCTACAATGAGTACTCGTGCCATGGTTATTCCTCCTGATTATTTATCCTTATCGTCGTTAAATTATAAACTCCGCTTTCGGCATGGCCGTGCGCACAAGCATCTGCCCGCTTTGGCAGTCGAACACAACGGTCCGGCCGACCGTGCCGCCGGTCTCCTCTGCGACGACGGCGATTGAATGCTCCGCGAGAAGCTCATAGCATGCTAAGAGGTTCTTTTGCCCGATCTGCAGATAGTCGCTTTTGCCCAAGGATGCGAACATATGCGCGCCGCCCGCGAGCTTTGCGGTCAGCGATCGAAGATCGGCCCCCAAGAGCATCAGACGTTGGAGCAATTCATGTATTGCGGTATCCGCATATTTGGCGTGATACTCGGTCGGGCAGGCGCTCGGCGCACAGGGGAGCATGATGTGCGCAAGCCCTCCGATGCGGTGTGCGGCGTCGTATAGCGCAACGCCGACACAGGAACCCAATCCGAGCGTCGTCAATGTGTCCGGCGCGCGGGAAACCGCCAATTCCGCTATTCCGATCATGATATTCGCCATCCTAAATAAGGCCCATCCTTTCGAGAAGCCTTTCATAGGAGTCGGAATCAGACAGCAGGAAAATGCGGCCCGACACATGGTGGAGCTCATCCCTGAATTCGGCTTCAAGGAGCAGCACCACATCGCAGAGTTCCCCGTATCTGCAAGCGAGCAGGTTCATCACGGCGCCGTACATATCGATTGCCATACTCGGCGGGGTGCATTGTATATTGAACCCGGTCAGGTCGCAGATTGCGGTAACATATGCGCCGCAGAGAATGTTGGCGACCTCGAGCGCCGCCGAATACTGCATCTCGCTTGGAAATGCGGCAGTTTGCTCCTCGTCGATGTCGGCGGCGCGGATGGCGGAATCGACAAGCCGCTGCGCGTCTTCCATATCAAGGAGCATGAGCAGGTGTCCGTTGATATCGCCCGATAATTCGACAAGCACCGCTGCGACGATTGCTTCCGGCCCATGGAAAATCCCCGAGATATCGCTGAGCCCGCAAAATGACGCCCGGGCTACGCTCAAACCAATCGATTCCCCGAGCATGGAGGAAAGAGCGGTCACCGCGTGGCTTGAACCGATGTTCTCAAGCTCGCGGAGAAAATCAAGATGCTGGTCGTTCAGTCCCTCAAGCGGTATCATCCGTTCCCCTCTCTCGTAATCGGTCCAAAATACGCGATCGAACCGGGCGCAAAAACGAGCATGTGCGCATCTTGCGACAGGCACATTCTCTATATCGTAATATTTTTAGAAATGGTTAATTGTTTTTACGAATAATCCGATAAAATATGTACTGATTTTAGCGCGACATGCGATACGACTGCGCTATCCGGGCGAATGGCTTTTATATAGCGTAAAATGACATGGGGGGAACGTCCATGAAAGCAGCAAGCCGATCTTTTTATCCCGTGGATAAAATCGATCCCGTCCAGGATTCAGCATTATCGCACGGCTGGACGGATGCACAAGGCCGAATCGCCCATTTGGATGGAGTTGGCGCGCGAAAGGCCGATATCTCGCTGAAACTGATCGAGTCGCTCCTCGTCGTAACCGAAGGAAGGCGTCTGCGGTTGTATATGCCCGGCGTGAAAGCTTTTAATAAGGAACAGGCGCCGGCGGATCCCTGCTTCGAGATCCGCGACGGGTGGCGCGCTCTCTTTGAATACCATCGACTGAGCGCTCAGAACGAGACCGTGTGTCTTAGCACAGGGGGCAGCGTGCACCTCGGTGAAGGCGAGATGCTCGGATTTGATATGCATTTGGAGCTTTCCCGCGAGTATTGCCAAAAAAAGCAGCTGAGACTGCGCCTCGGGTGCGCCGCCGTTACCCTTGTTCCGGCGGGACGACAGGAGAATTGCGCGGGAGCGGCTGGGGGTGGGCACTGCACGGCACCTGCGCATAGGGGGGCGCGAAGCGCGTTCCAGGCTTCGCCCGGAAAGACGGAGGGAAGCCTGAATGAAGTACTCGTGTACGACCTTGACAACGACCGCTGGATCACGCCCAAGGATACCCTGTTCGATCTGCTTTCTCCAACGCTTGCGGTCAGCGAGCAGAACGTGATGCTGTTCCGCTTTGGGGCGGCGGGTTTCGGCGAGATTCACTTTTATGACGCGCCGATGTGCGCGGGCTGAGTACCTTATTATTTCAAAACGGAAGAAGCATCCTATGGTCACTGCCGGATCGGTAAACGCCGATGAGAATTGAATTAATACCGACGAATCAAGCGCAGCTCACCGGCAAAAGCGGACTGGAACCGGAATCCGTCGCCCTGGAGAGAGGCGAGATCATCAATGCCCGCGCGATCAATCAAAACGGCGATGCGCTGGTGTTTCGATCGCAGGATGGGAGGATTTTTTCCGCGAAGCTAAGCGACCCTTCGCTGATTCTGCCCGGGGATCAGGTCGAGTTTATGGTGACCGGCAGCTGTGCAGGGCGCGTCGTGCTGCATCTTTTGGGCGTCGATCCGGCGGCGCAGCGTTATGCGCCCGCGGGAGGGGAAAGCCTCGCGTCGAACGGCATCAGAATGGATGCCGCGGCGGCGGAGCTTGTAAAACTATTGCAAAGCATGGATCGGACGACGTCGCCCGAAACGCTCCAAAAAGCTGTTGCCCTGATGAAAGAGCAAGGACTGGACGTTCGGGAGGCGGCGTTTTTTGTTGCCAACAACAAAGAGGGAACAAAGGCGCAGATCGGCGCTCTGCGCTCGTTTGCGGGGGGAGAAACGCTCGGGAGCACCCTTCGCCAAATCGCGGCAACCATCGTGGATGCCGATGGGGATTCCCCGGCGCGGCAGATCGCTGCGGGAGGCGAATTGCCTGCGGAGCAAGGAAACGCTGTTAAGGGCGGCGGCTCCGCGCGTGTTCCGGCGGGGGAAACGGGAACGAAGGAAAGTGCCGCCGTGCCGCAAACGGCGGATTCTTCCGCGCGCGGGATACAGGCGGCTTCCAAAATCGAACAGCCCGTTCCGGCCGATATGGCGGGGGAACTTCAGAACCTGGCTGAAAGGACGGCTCAAACGGCAAAACAGGCGCTTCAGCCTGCCCGGGGCGCTCGACCGGCACCCGAGGGGCCCATGGCGTCGCCTGCGGATGGAATACAAAAAACGGATGCGCTTCGGCCCGAAACGGTGCGAATGCCGCCCGATGTCGCAAAGGTGGATCAAAGCGTTCCCGGGAGAAAGACGGAGGCGCCCGCGCAGGAACAATCCGATTCAGCCCCGGGCGGAATGCGTTTTTCCAACGCTCCGGAGCTGGAGGACGGCATAAATCAAAAAACAGACTTTCAACGGCAATCCGTGTCTAAGGAGGCGGATTTGCCCGGTGCGAAGGCGCTGGGGGGCTTGGCTGAAAAGCTACTTTCGGCTTTTACGGAGTTTGAGAACTCTGTGAGCGGAGCTTCGATCAAAAAGAACGCCGCCGCGGCCAAGGATCAGCTCGTTGCACTGGCGCGGCTGACTGCAGACGGCAAGGAGGCGGAGGCGCTCGCGCCAAAGCTCGTGCGGGCGGCGGCGCAGGGAATGCTTTTCCAGGACCTGGATCGGATTGCCTTCGCGCAGATCCCCGTTCACCTAAAACAGTACGATACGGCGGAACTGTATGTTTATAAACGTTCCAAACGCGGCAGAAGCATCGATGCTGAGAACACTTCGATGCTTATCGGCCTTACAACCGAGAACCTAGGTCGAATCGAGACGCTCGTGCGCGTCGAGCGCAAGAACCTTTCGCTTTCGTTCTATGTGGAGAATCAGGAGCTTACCGCTGAAGTAAAGGATAAATTGGATGATTTGGTCGTCGCGCTCAATGGTCTGGGGTTTCGCGTGTCGGGCGCGAAAGTCGATCTCCTTAAGGAACGCACGACGCCGCAGACCGCAGAAAAAACTCTGGCTGCCGCGATAAAAAAGACCGGTGTGGGGTTTGATTGCAGGATATGAACCAGAAGATCGATAAAAAAGAAAAGCGTCCCCGCGCCGCGGCGATCCAATACGACCCGCAGCGGGACAACGCGCCGTGTATCGTAGGGCTTGGAGAGGGCGAAGTCGCCCGCAATATGATCAAAACGGCTGAGGAGCACGACGTAGCCATCGTCGAGAATCCATCGTTGTGCGATGTGCTCAATAAGATGAGCGTCGGCGACGAAATACCCGAGGAATTGTACGATGTGGTGGCGGAGATTTTGGTATTTATCAGCAGGCTCGACGATGATCGATCCCAACGGTACTTGGCGGCTAAAGACAAATAGAACCGCATAGGCAAAGTTCATAAAGGCTTATAGGATATGGGAGGAGCATCCCTGCCCCGGCTTTTGCGCTCATTGCGCAAACGTATAGTTTTCCCTTTGCACCCCATCCGCCGAATCCATCAAAATCGTATTATTATGCGCATCTATAAAAAACCATTTAAGTTGTGCGCGGATATACCGATATAGTATCCGTACGGCACGATCTGGACGGCGAATGATCCGTAGCGAACCAAACGACTTGATAAGGAGTGTTGATCGATGGCGTCCGTCAGTGAATTAAATCGTCAAGTGCTCAGGTTTTCGGGCATGTCCTCCGGCCTTGACACCGAGTCGATCGTGGAGAGCCTTCTCAAGGTCGACCAGTTCAAGGTGGATAAGCAGCAGAAGCTCAAGACCAAGCTTGAATGGAAGAGCGAGGCGTATCGGGATGTAAATCTGCAGCTTCGCACGTTCCGCCAGAATAACATGAGCGTGCTCAATGCCGCGACAAACATGTTTTCGAGCGATGCCTATAAAACCTATAAAACCACGATGCTTACCGACAGCAACGCGGTTTCGGTGAGCGCGAACAGCGCCGCTACGGCGGGGACGATGACGATCAACAGCATCACGAGGCTCGCGAAGGCGGCCTCGCAGTCGAGCGCAGGGATATTCTCCGGCGATATCTCGCTGGAGACCGCCTTGGCGGATCTCGATTTCGCAAACGATCTAACGTTTGAGGACGGTGAGATTTCCTTTTCGATAAACGGCGAGACCTTTGCATTTGACGAGGAAACTTCGCTTTCAACGGTCATCAACACGGTGAACGCCAACTCCAAAGCGGGCGTGACGATGAGCTACAGCAGCCTGAAAAAGGGCTTCACGATCACCGCAAAGGAGACCGGCGCGGACAGCACCGTCAATATCGTCAATTTAAAGGGCAATGCTTTCTCGGATGAGAACAGCGCTTTCGGCATCGATCAGGGGGAATATCATGGGCAGAACGCGCTGTTGAGCATCGATTCCGTTACGGTCGAAAAATCCACCAACACCTTTACGATAGACGGGATCACCTACACGCTCAAGGGGGAGACCAATTCCGCGGTATCCTTCTCGGTGGAGAGGGACATCACCTCAACCTACGATAAAATCGTTAGTTTCATCAACAACTATAATGAGCTCATCAGCGGTCTGCAATCGAAAATCGACGAGGAAACCTATTCCGCATATGAACCGCTCACCGATGACGAGCGGGAAGCGCTGAGCGAGACCGAGGCGACCAAATGGGAGGAAAAGGCCAAGAGCGGACTGCTCCGCTACGATTCCAACATCTCGTCGCTGCTGAGCACGATGCGTCAGGCTTTCTATGAAGCCGTGCAGGGTACGGGAAAGAGCCCCGCGGATATCGGGCTCTCAACGGGATCCTATGCCGACAAAGGGAAAATCATTATCAATGCGGACAAGCTGAAGGAGGCGCTGGAGAACAACCCGGATGAAGTGGCGAGGATATTCACCAACGCCAGCTCGTCCACGGATACCACGACCAAATACAAGGAATCCGGACTTGTTGCCCGTATTTCCAACGCCATGTCCCAGTATACCGAGACATCGACCTCGGTAACGCTTGCGAATAACGACGAAGCTGTTACCAAAGCCGATGAACGCCTGGAACAGCTCCAGGATTGGCTCCAGGAGAGAGAGGACAGCTATTGGAAGAGATTTACCGCGATGGAAACCGCGATCGCCACGCTCAACAGCCAGACGAGCTGGCTGCAGTCGCAATTGGGCGCGTTAAGCTCCTAAACCTTGTCAAAATCCAGCTAAACCAAACGATATCGGAGGATAGCGTAACGATATGCATGCATTAGCAAACCCGTATCAGAAGTACAAACAGCAGGAAGTTCTCACCGCAAGCCCAATCGAATTGATCATCATGCTTTACGACGGCTGTATGAAACAGCTCAAGCTTTCACGGCTGGCGATACAGGACAGGGAAATCGAAAATGCGAACAAAAGCCTGCAAAAGGCTTCGCGCATTATCGTCGAACTGGTAAATAGTCTGGATTTTCATTACCCGATGGCAAAGGATCTCTTGAATCTTTACGAGTTTATGCTCGCCGAGATCCGCGGCTGCAATATGACCAAGGATACTCAACCGATCGAAGGCGTTCTGGAGCTTTTAGGCTCCCTGCGAGAATCCTGGGTTCAGATCGCGCGCTCGGGCGTCGGCTCCATGGCCGTGATGGAGGAATAGCTTAAATGGAACCCATTGCGCAGCAGCTCAATGCGAATCGAATCAAAAAACGGGATTTGCTTCTTAGGCTTTATAGGCTTACCGTGCGGCAGGCCGACGCCATTGGGAAAGACGATATCGTCAGGCTGGAAGACGCTTTAAACGGGCGGCAAAGGCTGGCCGCCGAGATCGAAGTCCTCGACCGGGCATATCGGGAGCTCCTCGATACCGCCATGTCGCAATCGGGCATTGCCGAAACGGCAGCATCCGCAGCAGCGCCGCTTGAAGAGGAGATGCGCGGGATCATACGCGAGACGATCGCGCTTGACGCGCAGAGCCGGGAGGATGCCCAGAAAAAGCTGGAACAATATAAGTCCGAGCTCAAGCGCGAGCTGAAATCCTCGCAGAGGATGAATTCTTATATGGGGATGTTCCAGCCGGTGGAAAGCGCATATATCGATTCCAAAAAATAAAATCTCGGGAAGTTAACTATGAGGGTTAAGGACATCCAGTCGGTCGCAGCGCAAATCCCAACCGTTGCCATTGCAGAGGATAAAAAAGGCAGCGGCTCTTTCGAGCGTGAATTTAATCGACGGATGACGCACTACGGTAATCTCGAGTATGAGAAATACGTCAAGGAATTACAGGACAAGATCGCCAAGCAGGGCGAACTGATCGGTCAAAAAGCGGATATTGCCGCCTACCAGAAATATCGGGAACTGATCATCGAGCTTCTGAACCAAACGGCAAGCAATGCTTACGCGCTCGGGAAAAGTGAAAAGTTCGATTCGCGCGGGCGCCATAAAGTGTTTATGGTCATTCGTCTGGTAAACAAAAAGCTGGATGAGCTTGCCTCGCAAATCCTGAATGATGAGCAGGACCGCCTCACAATGCTCAATCTGGTGGATGACATCCGCGGAATGCTTGTGGATCTGTTCTTGTGATCGAATAGAAATCGAAGGAAAGGGCCTTGATATGGAGTTGAATCACGCGGAGGATACGGCCGCTGCGCTGGAGACACGGCCGGACCGATACCTGAAGTTTTTCCTGGATGAGCAGGCGTATGCGCTGGCTCTTGGATATGTGCAGGAGATCATCGGGCTGCGCCCGATTACACGGCTTCCTAAAATGGAGAACGATATCCTGGGCGTGATCAATCTTAGAGGCAGCATTGTTCCTGTCATAGATACGCGCCAAAGACTCGGGATGGTGGACCAAAAAGAAGCGTCTTCCTCCTGCATCGCCGTGATCGCCGCGATGCAGATGGAGGTCGGACTGATGATTGATCGGGTCGATGAAGTTATTTCCATCGCAGAGGATCAACTGCTGCCGTCCTTCGCTAAAGGCGGGGATGCGCGCATGGAACAGGTTATTCAGGCGATCGCGATGACGGAGAACGGGCCGGTCATGCTCTTGTGCCCGGACACGTTGCTGCATTGATCCGAAGCGCGGGCGAAACCGGTGCCGATGCAAGGCTCGGCGATCGCGGATATCGCAATAAGCCGCTCAACATGGCGGAACGGCATTGTATAACTGGAGGAAAACTTATGGCTCGTTACCGATCGGAATTGATGGAAAAAGAGCATGATGATGCGCAGCACCATCGCTATTTGACATTTTGGGTCGAAAAAGAGATCTTTGGGGTCGATCTGTTGCAGGTAAGCGAAATCCTGGAGATGCGGCCGATTACCGAACTGCCCGAGACGCCCGACTTCATCCGCGGGATGATTAAACTTCGAAGCCAGATGATACCCGTAATCGATCTGCGGATCAAATTCGCAAAGAAGTCGGCCCAATATGACGATAGGACCTGTATCGTCGTGGTCAAGACAAAGGAAATAACCGTCGGCCTGATTGTGGATCGCGTGCTGGATGCGATAACAATCCTGCCCGAGGATATTGTTCCGCCGCCCCAATACGGGGTTGACGGGCAGAGCCAATACATCAGCGGTGTGGCCAAAAGCAAAGAACAGATCAGTATTCTTCTTTGCAGCGAACGGCTCTTCCGGGAAGATGAGATGAGCAACATCAAAAATATCTGTATGTCTGGTGAGAGGGATGAGTATGAAGCAGTTTAAGAAGCTGGGAATCGGAACCAAACTGATAGCGTTGTTTCTCTTGGTTGCCCTCGTCGCTGGGGTAGCAGGGTTCTTCGGGGTGGCTATATTAAGCGAGATGGTCAACAAGACGGAACATCTGTTTGTTAAGTATGGCCATGCACAGGGATATCTCGGATTCGTGGTGAGCGAGTTCAACAAACAGCGGGTATATCTTAGCCAGGCCGCGATGAACCAAACCGCCGTAGCGATGAAGGAGGCTCAAGTACAGATCGAGGCTTCGGATAAGATATTGCTGGAGAACCTTAAAAAGTACGGCGATACGCGCGAAACGGATGCGGAAATCACGGCGTATGAAAAGTTTCATCAGACGATCGAGGACTTCCGCTCGGCGCGGGATGAAACCTTGCAAAACGGTTTAAACGGATCTTTTGGCGAATTTCGGCGGCTGATCACATCGGAGACATTAAAGACAGCCATCAACAACGCGAATATAGCCGTTAACCTTGAGATCAGCAAGTGCGTGTATGAAGCGGGTGAAATGGTCAAGAACCAAGGCTCCAGTACCCGCCTGGCGAGCATTGCGCTGACCGTTGCCGTCGGAGTGTCCGTTGTCCTTGCGGTCGGGGCTGGAATATACGGGAAAAACAGCGTCGTTAAGCCGCTGAGGGCGGCCGCGAAACAGCTTTCCAATATCGCGAGCGGAGCGGAAACGGAGGAGCTGGAAACCAAATCCTTCAGCGGAGAGTTTGCGATTATCGCATCAAATCTCAACGATGTTCGCGCTTCGATCAAGATGCTGATCGAGGACGTCAATTCGCTGGTGGAAGCGGCCATCGCGGGAGAGCTTTCCTATCGCGCGGATATTCAAAAACATCACGGCAATTATCAAAAACTGATCGAGGGCGTCAATCATACGCTCGATGCCGTGATCAAGCCGGTGGAAGAGGCGACGGCGGTACTTAGGGAGATGTCGCGCGGAAACTTGAACGTGTCGGTTGTGGGCGAGTATCAGGGCGATCATGCCGTTATCAAGAACTCCCTGAACGATACGATCGCTACCCTGAAAGGCTATATCGAACAGATCAGCCAGACGCTCGGCGAAGTTGCGGACGGAAACCTCAGCGTTCGTATCGACGCACCATATCGCGGGGATTTCGTAAAGCTCAAGGAAACGATCAACGCCATCGTCGATCATCTGAACATCGTCATGCAGGAAATCAACGCCGCTGCGGAGCAGGTCTCCGCCGGGACGCTGCAGCTTTCCGCAGCCAGCCAATCGGTTTCGCAGGGCGCGACGGAGCAGGCGAGCGCCATCGAAGAGCTGACTTCCACCGTTGCGGATATCGCCGGCCAGACGAAACAAAACGCCGAAAACGCGAACCGTGCGAACGAGATCGCGCAATCCGCGCAGAAGAGCGCCCAGGCGGGCGACGATAGGATGAAGCAGATGTTCAAGGCGATGCAGGAAATCAAGTCGTCTTCGGCGAGCATCTCAAAGATCATCAAAAGCATCGACGACATCGCGTTCCAGACCAACATTCTCGCGCTCAACGCCGCTGTGGAAGCTGCCCACGCGGGGGCGCACGGCAAGGGTTTTGCGGTTGTGGCAGAGGAAGTGAGAAACCTCGCTGCAAGGAGCGCGAAGGCCGCGCAGGAGACCACGGACTTGATCGAGGATTCCATCAAAAAAATCGAAGTGGGCATGAGAATCGCGGATGAAACGCAGGAATCGCTGCACGATATCGTCGAGGACTCCGTAAAATCCGTGCAGTTGGTGGCGCAGATCGCCTCCGCGTCCAACGAGCAAGCCTCCGCGATCGCGCAGGTGGATAAGGGCATCGAGCAGGTGTTCGCCGTCGTGCAGACCAACTCGGCGACATCGGAAGAAACCGCTGCGGCGGCGGAAGAATTGTCCGGTCAAGCTGGAATGCTCAAGAGAATGATGACGCAGTTCAAGACGAAGGGCAGCTCCGCGGAGCGTGAGCAGGGGACCGACAAGGAACCTATGGGCCAGCTTAGAATCGGGCAAAACAACACGGT
The DNA here is from genome assembly GCA_038562375.1 of Bacillota bacterium. Taxonomy (GTDB): domain Bacteria; phylum Bacillota; class Clostridia; order Christensenellales; family CAG-138; genus JBCFAY01. The sequence goes on from JBCFAY010000003.1 coordinate 45,475, forward strand.
TCGCTCGAGAATCGCATCCTTTTGCGACGCCTCCATCATTGAGAAGGAATCCAAAACGGATCAGGCGATAGATGAGGCTGATATGACCGATGCGGTCAACGAGGAGCCTGAAACGGTAACGGACGTTCAGGAGCCTGTCGCCCGGGGCGGACGGAGACAAAAACAAATAAAAAATGATAAAACGGTTTTGAACGATACCGAATTCGGGAAATACTGATATCCCTGTTCAATCGCAACAAAAGCACACGCCGCAGTCAAAAAGCGGCGTATGCTTTTTTTTGTTGTTATGTTTCCAAAAAAAATGACGATATATATGTGAAGATGTCGATCATTCCAGGGAAAAGGATGGAGAAGATGCATGGCAGGCGCACAGATCGGAAAAACCATACGGATTAACGACGATGAATTTTTCATGCTTACCGAGTATTTGCGCACCCATTTTGGGATCGATCTGAGGAAAAAAAGGTCTTTGATCGAAGGACGCATGAACGGTTATCTGGTCAACCGCGGCTTTTCCGGTTATCAGAGTTATTTAAAAGCGCTTTATGAAGATAAGACAGGGAACGAGTTGGGGAAAATACTCGATTATCTGACGACCAACTACTCCTATTTCATGCGCGAGCAGGAGCATTTCAGGTACCTGGAGTCCGAAATTCTGCCGCAGATGAGGGAGCGCGTGCATGATCGGGATCTGCGCGTCTGGAGCGCCGGCTGTTCCACCGGGGAAGAGCCGTATACGATCGCGATGATACTCTCCGAGTTTTTCCATGGAGAGAGCCCGGCATGGGATACAAGGGTCCTTGCAACGGATATTTCCAAAAGAGCGCTCGATCATGCAAAGCGCGGCGTCTATGATGCGAATGCGATGCAGACGGTGCCCGCCCGCTGGCGGCTCAATTGCTTTGATCGGCTGCCGGACGGGGCATTCCAGGCAAAGGAGTGGCTGCGCGACGAGGTGATTTTCCGCAGGCTGAACCTGATTCAGGATTCATTTGCGTTTAAAAAGAAATTTCATGTGATTTTCTGCCGCAACGTCATGATCTATTTTGAAGCGAAAACGAAGGAAATTCTCATGGAACGGTTATACGACGCAACGGAGCCCGGCGGGTATCTGATCATTGGCCAGTCCGAGTCCATGGTTCGCGCGCCGGGCGGTTATTCCTATGTGATGCCGTCGATCTACCGTAAGGATGTATAAGCGATGCCGATGAATAAGATCGATGTTTTGATTGTAGACCATTCGAAGGCCGCAAGGGATTTTCTGGCCGGCGAGATTGCAAAGGATCCGGTTCTTCGGGTAGTCGGCACAGCGTCCGATCCGACCGAAGCGTGGGGAAAAATCGTCGACTTGAATCCTCAAGTGATTACGTTGGATGTGGAGCCTCCGTTTTCGGACGGCAGCGGCTTTTTAAAGCGCGTCATGCGGGAGCATCCGCTGCCCGTGCTGATCATAAGCGCGCGGCCCGACAAGAGAGAGGAAGCGCTCAAATTAGGGGCCGTCGATGCGATCGATAAAAATAAAATGTTTGAGGATCCTGCCGGCGCCGCGTTTGCGATGGAATTGCTGATCAAGCTCAAAATCGCGTCCATCGCACGCATTGGACGGGAAAACATCGATTCAAACGCATGTGCCGTTGAATCGGAGAGCGCAAAAGATCGCAGATCGAAAAAAATTGTGGCCATAGGGGCGTCTACAGGAGGAACCGATGCCATATCGACCATACTCACGCCGCTGAAAAAAGACGTGCCGGGCATCGTTGTCGTTCAGCACATGCCTCCGGTGTTTACGCTGCAATATGCGCGGCGTCTCAATAACTCCTGCGAGATCGAGGTCAAGGAGGCGGAGGACGGCGACCTGGTCTTGTCGGGGCGCGCGCTGATTGCTCCCGGCGGTTACCATATGAGGGTGGAAAAAGACCGTGAAGGCTATCGCGTGACCTGCAAAAAGGGCGCGAAAGTAAACGGGCACTGTCCATCGGTCGACGTGCTTTTCGAATCGGTCGAGAAGGCCGCGAAAAAGAACGCCCTGGGAATACTCCTGACCGGGATGGGAAGCGACGGGGCAAAAGGGCTGCTCGCGATGCGCAACAGCGGCGCAGCTACGATTGGCCAAAGCCCTGAAAGCTGCACGGTGTACGGGATGCCGATGGCCGCGATGGAGCTCGGAGCGGTACAGCAGGAGCTTCCCTTGATGGAAATTGTGTCGGCGATCGAACAGTGGGGATGCGGGAAACCATTTCGCAAATAAAAAATGGAAAAATATGGTCACATACGGTTGAGTATATGTCGAAAAATGGCTTAATATGTGACAAAAATGGATAAACCTGTTGAATTGAGGGAGTTTGTATGCTATATTTGGATTGATATAATCACTAATATATTTATATGATTCATAATGCTCGCATCGCGGCGGGCAGGGAAAAATTCGATAGAAGATCAGCGTGGCTGAGCGGACGATACAAAAACCGCAGATGCTCCCCCTCTGAATGCGGGAGCGAAGGCTGGGAAAAGGAGGTTGAACGCAGGTGCTGGACGGTATTTTCGGGAACATGAATTACCTTCAAAAGGGGCTGGACGCCGCGTCGCTTCGCAATGAAGTCATCTCCAACAACATCGCAAACGTCGATACTCCGGGCTTTAAGCGTTCCGATGTCGAGTTTGAATCCTATTTCAAGGCTGCCCTCGAGGACGGCGGTTTCACAGCAAAAACCACACGGGACAAGCATATCAAGTTCTCCTCGAGCATCGACGGCGTTTCACCGCTGACCGTGCAGGACAATTCCACCTCGATGCGCATGGACGGCAACAATGTGGATATCGATGCGGAGAATGCGCTGCTTGCAGCAAACACGATTTATTATGATACCCTCGTCGAAAAACTCAACAGCGAGATCACGAGGCTCAGCATTGTGATCAACGAAGGAAAGTGAGACTATGGGGATTTTTAATTCGATCAGCATCAGCGCTTCGGCGCTGACCGCGCAGCGGATGCGCATGGACGTCATCAGCCAGAACATCGCGAATGCGAATACGACAAGGACGGCCACAGGTGAGCCGTATCGCCGCCGCGTCGTGGTATTGGAGCAGCAAACCAACCCGAAATTTTCTTCCTTTCTCAACAACGCGCGCGGCGCGGCGGCGGGGACGGGCGTGGTCGTATCGGAAATTACCGAGGACATGTCCGATTTTGTGAAGGAATATGATCCGGATCATCCGGATGCGGATGCGGACGGCTATGTCAGTTATCCGAATGTCGATGAGACGACCGAAATGCTCGACATGATGTCGGCGACCCGTTCGTTCGAAGCCAATGTCACCGCGCTCAACGCGACCAAGGGGATAGCGCTCAAGGCGCTCGAAATCGGAAAATAAACCGGGCTTGGCCCTTTGGAGGTATAACCTATGCAGGTCGGATCTGTAACAAACGCGATTGCCGCGGCGGCCGGCACGAATAAGACGGCTTCGACGAGCGGCGTAAGCTTTACCGACGTGCTCAACGACGCGCTGAAAAACACCGCGGAAACGGAAGCCGAAGAACAGCAGGGAGTGCTCTCGCTGCTTTCCGGCGAGGATGTGGATGTGCATACGGCGATGATTGAATCCCAAAAAGCGGAATTGGCCTTGAACCTGACGATTCAGATCAGAAACAAGGTCGTGGACGCTTATAAGGAAATCATGCAGATGCAGGTATAACGGCGGATCGATCGAGCGCGCCGGCGCTTTGCCAGTGCGCTTTTTGTGGTTTTGCGACGGCGGGAGTTTGAGGTAGACTTGGGGGTGAGAAAAGGTGGACGAGATTACCGGAAGCACGTTGCTTTTGATCGCCTTACTTCTGCTTGTTTTTGTCGGCGCATACTATGCGACCAAGGTTTTGTCCGGGCGAACGAAAAGCTCCATGAGGGGCGGGTACATGCGCATCAAGGACAGTATGCTCCTTGGGCGCGACAAACAGCTTATATTGTTGGAAGTCGGCTCCAAGGTGTATCTGCTCGGCATCAGCGGACAATCGGTCGGGCTGGTCGGTACGCTTGAGAAAGACGAGTTAACGCCCTTGGCGGAGCAGAAGGAGACTGGCTCCGCTTTTTCTGGTTTCAGGGAGATCCTGCAGAAGGTACAGGCGCGCGGCAGACCTGTACAGGATGACCGGATGTTGAAGCGCTCGCGCGCATTCGCGAAATGGCGCGCGGATCCGGCGCCCAATCAGTCCGCCGCCGCAAAGGAAAACGAGCCGGACGATATCGATATGCTCTTGCAGGCGATCAAGGAGAAAAACGCGCGGAACGAATCTTCGGGCAATGGGGAGACGCATGAACCATAACGCCGCCGGGGAAAAGGGAAAAAGCGGGCGCACCAAGCTAAAAAAAGCGATGGTATTACTTGCCATCGTCATTTTAATGCTGCTCTTTACTGGCTGCTCCGCGCTCGAATCGGTTTCCTCCTCCACAGAAGGGAGCGGGCTCGAAGGATTGCTTGGAGGACGGTCGGAAACGATCAATATCCTGCTGCTTCTGACGGTATTGACGCTGCTCCCGTCCATATTGATTATGCTCACGGGCTTTACGCGCATCATCATCGTGCTTTCGCTGGTGCGAAACGGCCTTGGACTGCAGCAGATGCCGCCGAACCAGGTGCTCATCGGGCTTGCGCTGTTTCTAACGTTCTTTGTGATGTCGCCCGTGATCAAAGAGATCGATACCAACGCCTACCAGCCGTACATTCAGGAGCGGATCGATCTTGACGAGGCTGCCGAGCGCGCCATGGAGCCGATCCGCGGGTTCATGCTCAAGCAGACCTATAAATCCGACCTGCAGTTTTTTATCAACGCGGCCGGGGAAAAAGATGCGGTAAAAGAGATCAACGACGTTTCCAACACCGCGCTGATACCGGCGTTTATCACGAGCGAGATCAAGCGCGGGTTCCAGATCGGGTTCTTTATTTATATCCCGTTTATCGTGATCGATATGATCGTTTCGAGCACGCTGATGTCCATGGGCATGATGATGCTTCCGCCCATCGTGATTTCGCTGCCGTTTAAACTATTGTTGTTCGTGTTGGTGGACGGCTGGACGCTGACCGTTCAGACGCTGCTGACAAGCTTTGGCTAGCTGCTTTCAACCGGCGGGGGAAAGACACCGATCCTTATAAGGAGTTGACGGCATTTGGAACAGGCGCAGGTGATAAAGGTGATGCAGGACGCGATCAGCACCGTTATGGTGGTGTCCGCGCCCATGTTGATTGTAGGTATTGTAGTGGGCGTTATTGTATCCATCTTTCAGGCGACGACGCAGATCAACGAGCAATCGCTGGCGTTTGTGCCTAAAATCATCGCGATCTTCCTTGCGCTCCTGGTGTTCGGCGGGTGGATTCTGACCAATTTGAACGAGTTTACCCTGCGCATGTTCAGCTACATCAACACGATGATCAATTAAGGCTATGACGACGATCATAAGCCAAATCGGCGATCATCTTGAATATTTTTTGCTGCTTCTTCTGAGGATCTCCGGCCTTTTGATGGCCTCGCCGATTTTTGGGCGGAAGAACGTCCCCAACACCGCGAAGGTCGGCCTTTGCCTCGTTTTGACCTATGTGGTGTTTTCGACGAACCTAAACGCGGCGTTCATCACGACCGATAATCTCGCGCAGTATGTGCTTTTATGCGTTAAGGAGCTGCTCTTCGGCGTGGTGATCGGATACGTGACGACGATGTTCTTCACGCTCGTGCAGACCGCCGGGTATGTGATCGACATGCAGATGGGCTTCGGCATGGTCAACGTCTTCGATGTGCAGAGCAACATCAGCGTTCCGCTGACGGGCAACCTGCTCTATATCATGCTGATCATCGCGTTTTTCGCGGTAGACGGACATTTGCGCCTGATCTATATCCTGATGGCCACGGTGACGAGCGTTCCGATCGGCCAGGTGACGATCAACCCGCAGATCGCTCTCGTCGCGCTGGAGGTATTCGCGCTCTCCTTCGTGCTTGCGATCAACGTTGCGATGCCCATGGTCGTATCGGGGCTTTTCGGAGAGGTGTTCATGGGGTTTATCGTGCGTACCACGCCGCAGATGAACGTGTTTGTCGTCGGCATTCCGCTCAAGATCGCGATGGGGTTTTTGGTGCTCCTTCTTATGATACCGGTCTACGTGTCCTTCACGAACACGATCTTCGACAACATGTTTTCGATGATTGACACCATGTTCAAAGGATTGGCGGGGGCGGCATGAGCCAGCAGGGCGGGGACAAGACCGAAAAAGCAACACCAAAAAAGCGAAGAGAAGCGCGCGAGAAGGGGCAAGTATTTAAAAGCACCGAGCTTGCGACGGCGCTTTCGCTGATAGCGCTGTTCGGAGCGCTCTCCATCCTCGGTTCGTCGATGATGGACCGCCTTGGGGAGTATATGACCTCGGTTTTCGGCGCGGGCAAATCGCTGCCGGAAACGCTGACGATTTCGACCGTTCAGCCGCTGATGCTCAATGCGGTGCTCAACATGTTCCTTGTGATCCTTCCGGTGCTGGGCGTTGCGTTCATGGCGGGGCTGGTGTTCAATTATCTGCAGGTGGGCTTTTTGTTTTCCACCAAGGCGATGGCGCCGAAGTTCTCGCGGATCAATATGCTTGAAGGCTTCAAGCGCATCTTCTCCAAGAATACGCTGATCGAGCTTTTGAAGTCGCTGATAAAGCTTGCGGTCCTAGGGTATATCGCCTATACCGAGTATCAGGAGCAGGTGGAGAAGGTGCCGCGGTTGATGCAGTCGGGGCTTACGGGCTCGATCGTCGCGATGGTCAATATCCTGTTTGGGCTCGCGTTTAAGCTGGGGCTGGCGCTGGCGGTACTTGGGCCCCTCGACTTCCTTTATCAGTGGTGGAAGTACGAGAAGGACTTAAGAATGTCCAAGCAGGAGATCAAGGACGAGTATAAGCTTACCGAGGGCGATCCCCAGATCAAGGGCAAGATCCGCCAGAAGCAGCGGCAGATGAGCAGCCTCCGCATGATGCGGGCCGTGGCGCAGGCGGACGTCGTGATCACGAACCCGACGCATTATGCCGTCGCGCTCGCCTATGAGGAAGGCAAGCACAGCGCGCCGCTGATCGTCGCCAAGGGAAAGGATCTGGTAGCGCAGAGGATCCGTGAGAAGGCGCGTGAGAACCACGTGGAGATCGTGGAGAACAAACCGCTCGCACAGCAGCTGTACTTCTTCTGCGAGGTTGGCGACGAGGTGCCGGAAAAGATGTATCAAGCTGTGGCCGAGATACTCGCATACATCTATCGAATGAAAAATAAGACAAGGGGGTAGAGATCATTGAAGCTGACCGATGTGCTCATAGCGATCGTCGTGCTCGCGATCGTGCTTTTGATCATTATCCCGCTCTCGCCGCTGGCGCTCGACATCCTTTTGATCGTGAATATCTCGATGTCGCTGCTGATACTGCTGACATCTCTTTATATGAAGGAGACGCTCGAGTTTTCAACGTTCCCCACGCTGCTGCTGCTCGTTACGCTGTTTCGGCTTGCGTTGAACATTTCTTCGACGCGCCTTATACTCGGCAACGACGGCGAGGCGGGGGACGTCATCGCGACATTCGGCAACTTCGTCGCCGGAAACAACCTGGTCGTCGGCGTGGTGATCTTTATCATCATCGTGTTGATCCAGTTTATCATCATCACCAAGGGCTCGGAGCGCGTAGCGGAGGTCGCCGCGCGCTTTACGCTCGACGCGATGCCCGGCAAACAGATGGCGATCGACGCGGATCTGAACACCGGCGTGATCGATGAGAGCACAGCACAGAAACGCAGGACCGCCGTGCAGCGCGAGGCGGACTTCTACGGCGCGATGGACGGCGCGTCGAAGTTCGTCAAGGGAGACGCGATCGTGGGCATTATCATACTCGTCATCAACGTGGTCGGCGGCATCATCATAGGCGCTTTGGGCCTTAGCGGCGGCGCTACGATGACGTTTGAGGAGGTCGTATCCGTCTATACGCGCGCTACGATCGGCGACGGCCTGGTCACGCAGATTCCGGCGCTGATGATCTCGACCGCCTCCGGCATCATCGTCACGCGTTCGGCAAGCGAATTGAGCTTCGGGCAGGATCTGTCCATCCAGCTGTTTTCAAAGCCGAACGTGCTGTTTGTGCTCGGCGGCATGCTCGCCTTGATCGCGCTGATCCCCGGCCTGCCGACGCTTCCGCTGCTCGCGCTGGCGATCGCGCTGCCGCTCATCGGCCGCACGATGCTCAACGCGCGCAAGAAGAGGGAAGAACTGCAGGTGCAGGACGCGGCCGAGCAGGTGGCGCAGGAGAAGCGCAAGCCCGAAAGCGTGACCTCACTTTTGCAGGTTGATCTTATAGAGATGGAGTTCGGCTACGGGATCATCTCGCTCGTGGACGCTTCCCAGGGCGGCGACCTTTTGGACCGCGTGGTCATGATCCGGCGGCAATGCGCGATGGAGCTTGGGATCATCGTCCCCGTCGTTCGCCTCAGGGATAACATCCAGCTCAACACAAACGCGTATTCCATCAAGATCAGGGGCCTTGAAGTCGCGCGCGGCGAGGTGATGCTCGACCATTATCTCGCGCTCAAACCGTCGGATGCGACCGAATCCATCGGCGGGGTCGAAACCGTCGATCCGGCGTTCGGTATGCCCGCGGTCTGGATCACCGAGGCCAAACGAGAGAAGGCGGAGCTCAAGGGATATACGACGATCGACGCGCCTTCGGTCATCGCTACGCACCTGATGGAAGTGATCAAGCATCACGCGAGTGAGCTCTTGGGCCGCCAGCAGGTGCAGATATTGATCGACAACCTCAAGAGCCAGCAGCCTGCGCTGGTGGAAGAAGTCGTTCCGAAGCTCTTCTCGATCGGCGAGCTCCAGAAGGTGCTTGCGAACCTGCTGCGCGAGGGGATATCGATCCGCGATATCGGCTCGATATTGGAAATATTGGGGGATCATGGCACAACAACAAGGGATTTGCAACTTCTTACCGAATATGTCAGGCAGGGCCTTAAGCGTGCGATCACGCAGCGGTTCATTCCCAACGGGAAAGCACGGGTGATCACGCTCGATCCGAACCTTGAGCAGGCAATCGCCCAGAACATCCGGCAGAGCGATCAGGGCGCGTATGTTGCGCTCGATCCGGCGCAGATACAGAAAATACTCGTGAATACGAAAAAGGTCGTGGAGAAATCGGTCGGGCAGGGCACCGCGCCGATATTCCTCACGTCGCCCGTCATTCGCAAGCATTTTAAACAGCTGACCGAACAGCTCGATCCCGATCTGGTGGTGCTTTCGTACAATGAACTGGATGCCAATGTTGAAATTCACTCAGATGGGGTGGTGAACTTTTAACTGTGTTTGTGAAGAGATACATCGTTAAGGATATGCCGGAGGCGATGGAAAAGATCCGGCGCGAGCTGGGCTCCGATGCCATGATTTTAAGCAGCAAGTCCGTGCGGCGGAAGGGGTTGATGGGGTATTTCTCCAAGCGCCTTCTGGAGGTCATGGCCGCGTACGAGCCGCCTTCGAGCAAAGCGAACCGCGCCGAGCAGAAACCCGTGGAGGAACCCAAAGCCGAGGCGCCGGAACGGACGGAAGTTGGCAGCAAAAAGATCGATCAGCTCAGCAGCCAGCTCGAGGAACTCAAAAACGCCGTGGAGGTTTTCACCGAGAAGATCGTAACGGTCGACAGGCAGACGACGCTTAAGTATACGCCTCCCGTCATGCAGATTTACCATCGGCTCATACAGACCGATGTGCGCGAGGACCTTGCGCGCAGGATTGCGGCGGAAACGCAGCAGATCATCACGCGTACTTCCGGCAGCGCTGGCTCCGTAGCGAATGATCTTTTGGCCGATATCCTCGGGGAGCCGGCCACGATCAAGCTAAAAAAGTATAAGAGGAACATAATCATGCTCGTCGGGCCGACCGGCGTCGGCAAAACGACGACGCTTGTGAAGCTCGCGGGCCTGTATGCCATTGACCAGGGGCTGAAGGTCGGTTTCATCAACGCGGATACCTTCCGCGTCGCCGCAAAAGAGCAGCTTTCGATGTACTCGGAAATCATGGAGATTCCGCTCTGCACGGTGTATTCGCCGGAGGAGATGGAAAAGGCGCTGCTTGCGATGCAGGATCGCGATGTGGTTTTGGTGGACACGGCCGGAAAATCAACATCCAGCAACGAATACCGCAAGGAAATCGAACAGTACGTGCAGGCTTGTGAAACAGACGAAGTGTTGCTTGCGATCAGCGCGTCGATGAGCAGCAGCGCGTGCAAGGAGCTGATCTCGAACTATTCCTTCCTCGGCAATTATAAGATCATTATCACCAAGGTCGACGAGGTCAGCGCCTGGGGCAACATGATCAATATTGCGGAGTTTGCAAAGATGCCTTTGGCGTTTGTGACGATGGGCCAGAACGTGCCCTACGACATCGAACGCCCCGATGTTACTAAGATTGCCAAAAGGGTATTGGAAGGTGCGCAGGTATGATAGATCAAGCCCAGTCGCTCCGGAACCTCATGAATAAGAACAAGGGCGGCGTGAAGGTCATTGCCGTGACGAGCGCTAAAGGCGGCGTCGGCAAATCCAGCGTGGCGCTTAATCTTGCGATCGCCCTGAGCCAGCGCGGCAAGCGTATGCTGGTCGTCGATATGGATTTCGGCCTTGCCAATATCGACGTTATGCTCGGCGTTCGCTCCCAGTACGACTTGCTCAACGTCATCGAAGGCGACCGTGATCTTCGGGATATCATTGCGACCGAACAATATGGGGTTCATTTCATATCCGGCGGATCGGGCGTCGAAGCGCTGATTAAAATCAATACGGATCAGCTCAAGCGCGCGATCAGCAATCTCCTGTGCCTCGAAGATTTGATCGATATCATCATATTCGATACCGGCGCGGGCATTACGGACAACATTCTGCGGCTTATTTGCGCGAGTCATCAGACGATACTCGTCACCACGCCCGAGCCCACCGCGATCATGGATGCGTATGCGCTGATGAAGACCCTGAGCAAGGAGGAGAACAAGCCTGAACTGCATCTTGTGGTCAATAAGGCGGACAGCGCACAGGAAGCGGAATCGGCGGCGAACGGATTCATTCGGATCGCCGAAAAGTATACCGGGATGCACATTTCGAACCTGGGCGTGATCTACAGGGACAGCAATATGATCAAGGCTGTTAAGAAGCAGGTGCCCCTGCTGATCAGCTTCCCAAAGAGCGAAGCTTCCCTCAATATCAGCCAGATCGCGGACCGTTTCCTGGACAAGCCCGTCAAGCTCCGGGTGGGAATATCGGGGTTTATAGAGCGATTGCTCGCCAAAAAAGAAAACAATCAGGTACAATGTGATGCTACTGAATGAAATTGCAAGAATTGGAGACACGTTGCAGGTTTCCGTGGGCTCCGAATCGACCAAGACGAAAATTGTTGAGCTCGCCGATGACGAACGTTTCGAGGTATCGCGTCCGACCATCAAAATGGTACCGATAAAGATGATTCAAGGGATGAGTGCGCGCTTTTGGCTCGCCAAGCCCAACGGGATATTTTCATTCGAAGCGGAGTACGAAGGACAATACGCGAGCGACAACGTCTATCTGTGCCGGTTTCGCATCACGTCGCAGATTGAAAAGAATCAGCGCAGGGGCTCCTACCGCCTTCCGATCGTGATGCGCGCGACCGCCCTCCCGATCGACGCGAACGGCAGCCTTCAGCCCAATAAAATCCCGATTACCACGGTAAATCTATCGGAGGATGGGATTTGTTTTACGGCGTTCGCGACGCTTCACGATCACCAAAACATCGTTTTGCAGCTTCGGCTTGAGGATAGCTCGATGATGATTCTCAGCGCGCGGGTGGTAAGAATCCAGAACCCCTTGAAAAAGAGTGATCCGACCGTCTATGCCGCGCAGTTTCAAAAGGTGACCAAAAGGGATCAGATTCAACTGAGCCGATTTATTCTTACTCGCCAGATCCTTGAGCGCAAGGAAAAAGAATGATTGCGGGAAGGCGTTGAATATGCGCAGTTTGGGTGGAACCAGCGTGAATGTCAACAGTAACGCGGATGATCTCTGGAGGAGATATCAGCAGGATCCGTCTGTGGACAACAAAAACGAGCTTGTGATGCACTATGTGTATCTTGTAAAAAGCATCGTTTATCGTATGATGCCCAATTACGAGGGTTATACCAATTTCGACGATCTTTTGAGCTGCGGCGTTCTTGGATTGATCGACGCGATCAATAAGTACGATATTAAGAGAGACGTCAAATTCGAATACTATGCTTCAATGCGCATCAAAGGCGAGATCATCGATCATATGCGCAAGCAGGACTGGGCGCCGTCGAGCCTCAGGCGCAAAATTCAGGCGATTACCGATGCTTACGGCGAGATGGAGACGGCGCTTTCCCGCGCCCCGACGGACGAGGAAGTCGCCGAGCACTTGAATATGGACGTCGATAAGCTCCAGGGCATCCTCGGAAAGTCCCATATGTTCAACGTTTTATACTTCGAGCAGATGCTTACGGAAGACGATTATACCATTGGGCATATGCTCAAGGATAAGGACGACACGCCGGAAGAAAAACTGGAGAAGAAGGAGCTTAAGGAGATTCTGGGCGAGGCGATCGAATCTTTACCCGAGAAGGAACGGCTGGTCATTACGCTGTATTATTATGAAGAGCTGACGCTTAAGGAGATCGCGTCGGTCCTCGGCGTATCGGAATCGAGGGCGTCGCAGATTCACTCCAAGGTGATGCTGAAGCTCCGTTCTAAAATGCAGACGTTTTATGCATGACGGCTGCGGAGGATGCAGGCTGGACGCGCTATAGTGCAAACGCCGCGGCGAACAGGGCCGATAGCTGAACAGACGGGATGATTGGAGGTGTTCCGCGATGGCATTTGACGGTATCGGCGGGAAGATGATCATTCATAAGGCAACGGATGTCGCGAGGGATGCGGCTAGCCAGCAAAGGCGTGCGGATTTGATGCAGAGCATGATCGGCAAACAGGTTCAAAACGACGAGTTCCAAAAGCAAATGCAGGTGCAGGATTTATACCAACCATCCGAAGCAATCCTGCAGCGGGAAAGAAACAAAAAGGAGCAGCGCTCGGGTTCAAGGTATTCCGGCGCCGCGGCGCGCGAGGAAGAAGCGCCGGAAAACACGCCGCAGGGCGGCATAACGACCGATGAAAATGGACATAAGCGGATCGATATCCGCATTTGAGGTGGAATATGGGTTGGCCGGAATACGGGTTCGCAGTTTTTGTTTTCATACTCGTCGCCGTGCTGGTGGCGCTCAATCATTTTTTGAAACGCTCGCGGCAAAGCGCCTTGGAGATTTCAAAGGATAAGGAAAAGCGGTTGTTTCAGCTTTACCAAAACCTTGAGGATATGATAAGCTCCGCCGAAGAGGAGTGCGAACAGACCCTTGCCCAGATCAGAAAGGAAAAGGCTGAGCTTGAGGAATTGATTGGAAAAACGCAAGTTTCCGGCAATCTTGCCTCCGGCGCCGAACCCATGGAGGACGCGCCGACAGATCAGGAACAGTTCCGTGCGCCGCTGAGTTTTGCCGAGCGCGTACGCAAGCTCAAAGGCGACGGTCTCTCGGAGGAAAGGATCGCTCAGGAACTCAGCGCCTCAAGAGGCGAGGTATCTCTGATCCTCGGAATGTATAAGAGTTAGCTGAAATTTCCACTAAAGTTCAAGGGCTTTTATGCCGATAAAACTATATGAAAGACTGAATCGGTATAGGTCTGGAGGGCTTAAAGTGCTACGAAGCTTGTATATATCCGGCACCAGTATGCTGACGCAACAGAAGAGAATGGATGTTGTGACAAATAATATCGCCAACATTCAGACGACCGGCTACAAGCGGGATAATCCCGTAATGCGCTCTTTTTCGGATATGCTGATCTCCAAGATCAACGATCCCGGAGATCAATCCACCGGCGAAATTGGGAGCCTGAACACAGGCGTTTATGTCGACCAGATCGCAACATCGTTTGAGAACGGCAGCCTTGAGCAGACGGGCAAGGAAAGCGATCTTGCGATTCAGGGCAACGGGTTCTTCGCGGTTGAAACCGCGGGCGGCGAGCGCTATACGCGGGACGGCAGCTTCCTGGTAAGCTCGGACGGTTATCTTATCACCGGCAGCGGAAACTACGTGTTGGGCGAGAACGGCAGGATCAAGGTGGGGAGCGATCCGTTTACGGTCGATTCCACCGGCACCGTCGCGGTGGACGGTAAAAGCGTCGGCGCTCTCAAGGTCGTGACGTTTTCCGACCTGAATTCCCTGCAGAAGACCGGGGACAACCTTTATGTAAGCAAGTCGGGTCAGGCCGCGAAGGCGGAGGATTTTACGGTAATGCAGGGGTATCTGGAAGCGTCCAACGTGAATATCGCCGAAGAGGTCGTGGAGCTGATGACGACATACCGCTCGTATGAAACCAATCAGCGCGTGATTCAGATGATCGACGAATCCCTTGGCAAGTCGGTCAACGAAGTCGGAAGGGTATAGGTGAGAGCGGATGAGGCAGGCGATGATCTCAGCGAAGCAAGCGGTGCTCTCCCAGCAGCTGCGCGTTGATACGATTGCAAACAATGTTGCGAACGTCAGCACGACCGGGTTTAAATCCACCCGAGTGGACTTTAAGGATACGCTGTATACCGCGATGGCGCAGCCGACAAAGGCGACCGGCGGCGCAGGCCTTGGCAGGGGAACCGGCGTTATGGTAGCGGCTACAACCCTTTCGTTTGAACAGGGGATCGCGACGCAGACCGGTTCCATACTGGACTTTTGCATCTCCGGAGATGGCTTCTTTACCTTGAAAAACTCCCAGGGCGATGAGGTTTATACGCGAAACGGCGCGTTTGCCGTATCGGTTGAATCCGGAAATCGCTACCTGGTCAATGCGGACGGCAATTATGTGCTGGATAAACAGGGCAACAAGATAAAGCTTCCGGAAGGGAAGCTCGATGATATGAGCATCAATGAAAAGGGAGAGCTGTTCCTCGGTTCGGACAATGCGTTCGCGACGCTCAAGCTCTCGACGTTCTCCAACCCGGAAGGGCTGCAGGCGGTGGGCAGCTCGAGCTTTATGGCGACGGACGCTTCCGGTAAAGCCGCGGAGGCCAAGGACGCAACGGTTACCCAAGGCTTCCTTGAAAGCTCCAATGTGGATCTGACGCTTGAGATGACGCGGTTGATTCAGGCGCAGCGCGCGCTTTCCCTCGCGGGAAAGGCGCTGACGACCGCCGACGAGATGGATGCGCTCGCGAATAATTTGAGGCGTTAAGCGGTGATGACCGCAGATAGATAAGCTGACGCGACGCCAAGGACAGGAGGGAAAAAATAATGAGAATCAATTCAATTCCTTCAAAGGACTTGTATTATCAATATGTGTATATGAGCGGAAAGACGACAACGCCGATCTCATATGCTTCAAAGACCGATAAGGTGGAGCTGACCGATCAGGCGAAGACTTTTTCGGCAACGCTCAAGGCCGCAAAGGAAATGATCGGAACGCGGGACGCATCCGAACAGAGCCGGATCGAAAGCATCCGCAGGCAAATCAACGCGGGAACGTATTCTATCCCCGGGGATAAGGTCGCGGAGAAGATTTTAGGGAATTAAGGGCTAAGGCTTGCGGCGCAAGGGTTTGGCCGCTTTTGTTAAGGGAGGTTGCGCTTTGATGGAACACGGGTGCGCTTTGAGCGAACTGATCGCAGTTATGGCTCAGGAAACGGAGCTGTACGAGGATCTTTTGGAGTTGGCCGGGCGGAAAAAGGATGTTTTGATTGAGCATCGCATTGAGGAACTCAAGCAAATCGTTCACCGGGAATCGGAGATCCTAAAACGGTTGGGCAAAATGGAGCTTCGGCGGGCGCCGCTGCTCGCGGCGCTTGCGCCAAGTGAAGGCGACATAGGTTCCCCCGAGCTAAGCGCGATACTGCCAACGCTTGATTCGCCCGAGCGCGAAGAGTTGAACCGTATAAAAGAGCGCCTGCAGAGGACGGTCGGGGAGATTTCCGCCCGTAACGCGGTCAATCAGAAACTCATTGAAACGCAACTGCAGTATACCTCATTCTGCATTGAGCTGATGACAGGGAACCATGAAAGCGAGGGCCCTTGCGGATATTCTGCAAACATAAACCACCCGCGTCCGTTGGCCTTTAGCTTACTCGATCAAAAGGTGTGAGGGAAAAATGTTTTACGGGCTGGAAATCGCAAAGACAGGACTGTTCTTAAGCAGGCAAGGCCTCGAGCTGACTGGGCATAATATTGCCAATGCCAACACCGAGGGCTATACGCGCCAGCGGATTTCAACGTCCTCAATCGCCCCCGCATTCGAGATGAGCCGTTTTGGGGTGCTCAAAAACTCATCGATTGGCGGCGGTGTCGACATCAATCAGATCGAGCAGGTTCGCAACGCATTCATCGACCGCGAGCTTCGGCGCGAATACTGCAGCCTCGGCGAATCAACGACGCGCACCGACGCGCTTGAGTATATTGAAAAGCTGTTTGACGAAACCTCCGATTCCAGCTTTGCGAGCACGTTTGCGGATTTCTTCAACAGCCTCCAGGAGCTCTCAACGGATACCACAAGCAAGGAACTCCGCACGAATGTGCGGCAGAACGCGCTGGCGATGACGGAAACGCTCAACGACTACTATCAGCAGCTTCTCGAAGTGCAGAAATCCATGAACGATGAGATGGCTGTCGCCGCCAATAGGATCAACGATCTGATGAGTTCCATCAGCGAGTACAATAAACAGATTTTCTCTTATGAACTCGGCGGAGAACGCGCCAACGATTTACGGGATAAGCAGAACCTGCTGCTCGATGAGCTTGCGGGCTTTGTTAATATCCAATACAGCGAAAACGACAGGGGAACGATCAACGTCTCGGTTGAAGGAGTGGAGCTGATCGATCATACGACTGTAACGAGGCTTGAGGCCGTTGCGGATCAGACGGGAGTCGCCACCGGAGCGAGCGGATTCTACAGCATTTACTATGAAGGCACGACCGATGAATTCCTCTATAGCGGCGGGTCGTTGTACGGGAACCTTAAAATGCGAGACGGATCGGATGTCAATGATTTCGGGATTCCCCGGATCATCGAGAATCTGAACCAATTGGCCCGCAGCCTCGCGAGGGAGTTCAACGCCGTCCACGAGACCGGCTATACGATGCCGCATGATTCGACCGCTTCGCAGGACGGGATAGACTTTTTCGCTGTTCCGGCCGGCGGATACGACGATATAACGGCGGAAAATCTGACCCTGTCCGATGATATCCTCGACAATGTGTTCAACATTGCCACTTCGAGCAACCCGATCGATACTACAGCGGGCGATACGCAGCAGGGGAACAACGAGGTGGCGCTTTTGCTGGTTGAGCTCGCCTCGAGGAACGATATCCCCGACGTGTCCAACTTCGAGGGCTTTTTGAAATCGGCAATTTCTGAAATCGCGGTGGAAAGCTCGCATCAGAATACGATCCTAAACAGCCGATCGGCCATTGTGACGAACCTCGAGAATAAAAGGGAGTCGATCTCCGGCGTCTCCATCGACGAGGAGATGACGGAGATGATGAAATGGCAGCATTCCTACGCGGCGGCGTCGAGGATGATTACCGCGATCGATGAGATGCTCGATGTCGTGGTGAACAAGATGGGAATGGTGGGCAGGTAAAAAATCTTTAATCCGGAAAGGAGGCTAAACCCATGCGCGTGACGAACAGCATGATTACGAAGAACTATCTTACCAATCTCAACGCGAACATGACGACGTTGAGCAAGTATCAAACGCAGATGGCATCCGGCAAGCGCATCACCACGATATCGGATGATCCTGTCGGCGTGTTAAGGAGTATGCAATACAGGGTAAATCTATATCGATCCGAACAGTATCAAAAAAACGTCGATACTGCGAAATCCTGGTTAACGCAGGCCGAAACATCGGTCATGGAGCTTAACAGCGTAATCACCAGCGCGTATGAATCGAGCATTCAGGCCTCCAGCGCCTATATCACGGATCAGGATAAGGCTGCGGTCGCCGAGATGATCGGCCAGCTTCGCGACCAGGTTGTGACGCTTGCGAACAGCCAGATCGGCGACAAGTATATTTTCGGCGGATACAATACGCTGCAGCAGCCCTTCAAGGTAGACCAAACGACCGGCGTGCTCAGCTACAACGGTCTGGATTTATCCGATGATTCCAACCCGGCGCTCTTGGCGCAGAACGATCAGAACCTTCAGCTGGAAATCGGCTTTGGGCTAAAGACGGACGTGTCGATGCCGGGAACCAAGCTTTTGGGAACCGGCGATGATAACATCTATGCGGTGCTTGATGGACTTTATAAAGCGCTTAAAAACGGCGGATCACCGCAGGAGATCGCCGGGTATTCGAGCAAGCTGCAGAATGCACAAAGCGATGTGCTTTCGCTTGCGGCGGAGATCGGCGGGAGGAGCAACCGACTTGACTTGGTCAACAAACGTTATGATGATGATATCCTCAACTACACTGAGATGAAATCCAACGTCGAGGATGTGGATGCCGCTGAAATCATCATGCAGTACAAGATGGCGGAATTTACCTATCTCGCCGCGTTGAAGACGGGGAACAGCATCATTCAGCCAAGCCTGGTGGATTACCTGAACTAAGACGTTCAATTGGGGTGCTGACTATGGATACGGTGCAAATACAAGCACAGCGCGCCGTTTTAGAGATCAATACTCAGGCGGCGGTGCTGAAAATTGAAAACCATCGACCGGAGCTTCGAATCAAGAGAGATCCGCCGGCCATGGTAATCAAGCGCGAAAATCCCTCCTTCAAAGTCAGCACGGAGGGTGCGGCGAACGCCGATGAGCTGATGCCGGTACTGCAGCTCTCCGACCGCTTCAGAAGCGCACTTCCCGATTCGATGAAATCCAAAGGCTCTGCTCCCGCGACAAGCCCGGCGGGCTCCGTAGCCGATGCGGCGAAAGAACAAAACCCGTTGGCCGAGGTCCAAAAGCAGCAGGAAATTCAGCTCCATAAGGCGCAAAAAAGAAGGGAAGCCTCAGAGCAGCAGGCACAGCTGGTTTGGGATCCCGGATACATAAAGATTGAATGGACCGATCCTGTTTTTGAGATGGAATGGGATCTGGGCACGGGGCCGGACATTCATGTGGAGCCCTATGTCGTCGAGGTGCGCATACGCAATCGGCCGGTCCTAAGGATCATGGTTGAAGAAGGAAAAGTCCGCGGCGCATCCGGAAATAATGTCGATCAAATAGTTTAGCCTTTTCAGGGCTTAAGGATGGTGGTAATATGTTTATTGAAACCGAGCGGTTTGGCAACTTTGACCTCAAGGACGGGCGCATTATACATTTTCCGCTGGGCATTCCGGGGTTTGAGGAACTGCATTTGTTCATCATACTTGAGATCAGCGAATCGAGGCCCTTATACTGGCTGCAATCGGTCGAAAACAAGTATATCGCTTTGCCTGTGATCATACCGTTCGATTTTGTGGACGATTACTATATCGATGTCAGGGAAAACGAACTGATGGAGCTGAAAATCGAGGATAAGAACGATCTTTTGGTCATGAACGTGGTCGTTATCCCCGAGAAAATCCAAAATATGACGGTGAACCTCGCATCGCCGATCATTATCAATGCGCGGGAAGGCCTGGGCAAGCAGATTATTGTCGACGCGAAAGAACTGCCGGTCAGGTATCCGATCTATACGGCAATCATGGAAAGGATGAAAGGAGGCGCGTCGAATGCTGGTTCTATCGAGAAAAACGGGTGAATCGCTGACCATCGGGCAGGACATCTTAATTGAAGTGATTGCCGTGGAAGGCGATCGGGTTCGTTTGGGAATCCAGGCTCCCAGGGAAATTCGTATCTTCCGCAGCGAACTTCTGGAGGAAACGATCAGCATCAATAAGTCCGCAGCCTCCGCGCCTCCAATCGCGTTTTCGTTGAAACCTTCCGAGTGACGAGCTTGGCCGTAAGCCGTCAATCATGGAATGATCATCATTCAGGGCGCAGCCTACGGGGTGCGCCCTTAGGCTGTAAAAGCAACCGATTCACGGTTGAACTCATAGCTTTAGTGAAAGCTCGAAAAACTGTGCATCAATATTTCAGTTTGTGCTTGCAATGGAAGGGTATAGAAGGTATAATAGCTCCAGAAACAAGAAATACGATTTCTCAATAAGAAATACATAGAATTCTGCCTTATCAACAATACAAAGTGAGAACAGCATGAACGACGGCACACGTGTAAAGGCTTTGGAGAACGGACTAAAGATATTGATGGCGATCCCTGCGGAAAAGGGAATTACGATTACCGCGCTGAGCCAGCAAGTCGATATGACGAAAAGCTCCATCTGCAAGATCCTCGCGACTTTCCGTGATTTTGGCTTTGTATCCCAGGATCCTATTTCCAAGGAGTATTCACTTGGTCCAACGCTGATCGCAAAAGGCTTTCAGGCGCTGAATCAGCTCGATATCCGCGCTCTTGCTAAACCGGAGCTTCGCCGTCTGACGGAGCGCTATAACGAGAACTCGATGCTGATGATAGAGCAAAACGAGCAGGTCGTCGTTATCGAGCTGTGTGAGGCAGATGTGCCCATCAAGCTTACGATGCGGCTCGGTCAGTGCCATCCGTTTTACCGTGGGGCCGCGCCTAAGGTGCTGCTTGCATTTCAATCGGAGGAACGGATACGCTCCGTCGTCGAGCGGATCGTATTCGAACCGCTTACCGGAAATACGATCCGCGAAAAGAGTGTGCTGCTCGAGCGCCTGGCCCAGATTCGGCGGGATGGCTATTGCATCAGCGAAGGGGAGATCGATTCCCAGACGCTCGCGGTCGCGGTTCCGATTATGGACGCGCAAAACCGGATTATTGCAAGCATGGCGGTTTCCGGACCTCAAAGCCGCGTGGACCGGCAGAATATCAATTCAATGATCGAAGATCTAAAAGAAAGCGCCAAGAGGATTTCTCAACGTCTGGGCGTAGTGTAAGTTTTTTATCCCGTAAATTGGAAATACAATTTCTCTATAGGAAAATCAGGAGACGGCATGAAGAAAATTTTGGGGATATCTGCAAGCCCGCGAAAAGAAGCTACAGAGTTTGCGGTGTGCCGGGCGCTTGAACGGGCCCAAACGGTTCCAGGGATCACGACGGAATACATTTCACTCAGGGATTATAACATCAGACCATGCACACACTGCGATTATTGTTACAGAAAACAGGCCGGCTGCGTCATCAGGGATGATATGTCGGCACTGACGGAAAAGTTCTTGCAGGCGGACGGATACATCATCGGGTCCCCGGTATACACTTATAACCCGACTCCCGAACTTCTGATGTTTTTCAATCGCCTCAGACCGCTGCGCTTTACCCATCCAAACGCCCTTGCCTTTAAGGTTGGCGGGGCGCTCAGCGTCGGCGGCACCCGCAACGGCGGCCAGGAACTCACGATTAACGCTATTATCAATCTTTATCTGGCCCGAGGAATCATGGTGGTCGGCGGCTCTACAAGCAATTACGCGGGCGGCAAGATCTGGACGGACAACCGCGACGCGCAGGGCGCACAGGCGGACGAGGTCGGAATCGCCACGGTTGAAGACATCGGCGTGCGCGTAGCCATCGCGCTCACCATGCTCAAACCATGACCGTTCGACGCTCCGGCCATCGCCGGGGATTTGATCTCGCATGAGGCGGGAATTCATTCATCAAGAGATAAGGCGGGCCGATTTCATGCACGGAAAACTATTGTACGTCGACCTATCCGATTCCAGCTTTCGCATTGAACCGATCAGAGAAGAGCTCCTCGAGGGTTTTATCGGCGGAAGAGGGCTGGGTGCGCGCCTGCTTTATGATCTGACAACGCCGGGACTCGATCCGTTTGCTCCCGAAAGCCCGCTGATCTTTACGGTCGGACCGTTTACAGGGACAAAATGGCCTTCCGGGACACAATGGAGCGTTACGGCGAAATCCCCGCTGACGAAGGCCTATGGCGGAGGATTCTGCTGGGGCGAATTCGGCATTCGGATGCGCCGTTCAGGTTGTCTCGGGATCATCCTTCGGGGGCGGGCGCCAAAGCCCGTATCGCTGCTGATCGGCAAAAACGGCGTAGAATTCCTGGATGCGTCTCAGCTCTGGGGAAAAAGCACGCGCGAGACGACGGACGGCTTGAGCCTTGGCCGGCCGGGATGCAGCGTCGCCTGCATCGGGCAGGCGGGCGAACGGCTCAGCGGCCTTGCAAGCATCATAGGCGACAAGTATCAGATGGTGCTACGCACCGGCATGGGCGCGGTCATGGGCAGCAAGTATCTTAAGGCGATCGCCATCGAGGACATTCCCTGGGAATCCCCGGCAAACGAGGGATTTGACGCGCTCGCTGAGCGGCTGATCCCGCAGGTGCGGGACCATTACGCCTCAAAGCGCCTGCGCGAGCAGGGCAAGCCCATGCTGATCCGCAGCAAGAACATGGTGGGCGATCTTGCGACGCACAACCACCAGCGTCCAAGCTTTGACGAGTGCATCGACAGGATCGACGGCGAGGCGATGAAGCGATTCACCGTCAGCAACAAGTGCTGCGAGGGCTGCCCGATTGGCTGTCTGCGCGTCACCAGAACCGCGAAGGTTGTCACCGAAGGGCCGGAGTATGAGCCGATCTGGGCTCTTGGCCCGCGCATCGGCAACGGCGACCTTGAATACCTTATTGATCTGTTCGAAGAGTGCCTTGCGGACGGCCTAGATCCCATCGGGTTTGGCGGGGTGCTTGCGTTCGCGATGGAATGCGCTCAAAAGGGGCTGATCCGTCCCGAGTATGAGCTTCGCTGGGGAGAAAGAACGGCCATCGACCGCTTTTACCGCGAATTGGTCGACAACGTCGGTTTGGGCGGTGAGCTTAGAAACGGGACGAAGGAGTATTACCTTAATCATCCGGAAACCCGCCCGTATGCCATGGAGGTTAAGGGCGTGGAGCTATCCGGCCAGGAGCCCCGGCAAAGCAAAGCGTTCGGGCTTTCGCTCGCGGTTTCCAACTGGGGCGCGGATTGGGGCTACGGCCTGCCGACGCTCGACGTGGCCTATAACATCGCAGCAGCCAAGGAGCTTTTCCCGGACGATTACAACGAGCTTCTTATAGTTACTTCCGAAGAGCATAAGGCGCGGCTCGTCAAATTTACCGAGGAATTCAATGCCGTCTCCGACTCGCTCGGCATCTGCAAATTCGCGTGCCCGGAGACCTATGCGCTGATGCCGCGCGATCTCGCCGAAGGCCTTAGCGCCTATTCCGACCGCGAAATTACGCAGGAATCACTCCTTGAAACCGGTGAACGCATTATCAACCTCGAGCGCATGTTCAATATGCGCGAAGGCCTGACAAAAGAGGATGACTATCTCCCCGAACGGTTTCTCAGGGAACCCATCGTGGTCGATCTCTACGAGGGGAACCGTTTGGAGGGACTGAGGAAAACGGATCAGACCCGGACGCTCACGAGCGATCTGAAGCGCATGATCCAGGAGTATTACGGGCTCAGGGGATGGCCGGACGGAAAGCCGAGTTTAGAGACGCGGCGGCGGCTTGAGCTATTATAGAAGACCGGAACTGTTTGGACGATGAAGCGACTCTATGGAGGTTTACCATGAAAAAGATCGATTGTCTTACTGCGAAGAACATACAGCTTTGGGGCCGTCATGGCGCGGCGGAAGCAGAGATCAAGCACGGGCAGAAATTCATCGTGGACGTGCAGGTATTCTATGATATGTCGCGCATGGCGAAGACCGATTCCATGGGCCAGGGCGTAAGCTACGGGGATATCTATCCCATCGTGGAGGAGTACGTCGCAAAGAAAAGCTACAACTTGATCCAGACGCTTGCATGGCGGCTCGCGAACGCGCTGGAAAACTCCAATCCGATGATCCAATATGCCTGTGTTACCGTAAAAAAGTTGTTCGTATCGTTTCCCGGCATACTCGCGCACGCGAGCGTCACCGTAACGAGCAAAGGCGCGCCCGAGCGACAGAACATTCTCCGTATCGAGGGGATGCGCTTCTGGAGCAGGTTCGGGCTTGTGGAGGAAAGGCAAATCGGCGCGGAATACGTTGTGGACGTCGAAGCTCAATACGATATGGGCCGGATGTTCGAGACGGACGAATTGTCGGACGGCCTTAGCGTCACGAACGTCTATAAAGCAACCAAATGCGCGATGGATGCGCAATACCATCTGATTCAGGCGGCGGCGCAATCCATCGCCGACGCTGTTCGGACGGAATACGAGCGCCTGGAGGAGGTCACCGTAACGGTCAAAAAACCCAATGTCATGATCGAAAGCATACTCGACCATCTCAGCGTTACCATCACCCGATAATCACTTTAAAAGACAACACACAGGAGGTTCCAATGAAAAAATACGCATTTATGCTGATGGGCGATTATACCGGCGAAAAACACACTTGCTCTTTTGAACAAGGGGGCACGCTCACGCGAATCTGCACCGTGTCAAGCTTTCAAGAGGCGCGCGAGAAAGTCCTGCAGCTTTGGAACGAGGACTTCGGCGCGCTGGAGCTCTGCGGCGCGTTCAGCCGCGATCAGGCGCTTGAGCTGATGGAGCTTACCAACAATAGGATGGCAATCGGGTACATGGTGCATGAACCCATATTGGACGGGGTTTTTGCGGAATTCTTTTCCGCTTAAATAATGAAATGTAAGAGGAGGACAATTTGATGAAACGAGTACTCAAGGTAGGCATTGCGTTGCTTCTATGCGCGCTGATGGCGCTCGGCATGATCGCCTGCGCCTCAAACCCGACGAATGAAGGCGACGGAGCGACTGCGGCGCCCGAAGCTACGGCAACAACGGCGCCTGAGGCAACGGAGCCGCCCGCCGGCATCCCGGCCTCGGAACTTAAGGTGGCGCTGATCCTCAACGGCTCCATCACGGACGCAAGCTGGAACGCGAACGGCTACAACGCGCTCGTCACCGCCCAGAAGGAGATCGGTTTTGAGTTTGCATACATCGAAAACGTGCAGACGGCCGATATGGAAGCGACATTCCGCGACTATGCGGAACAGGGATATCAGCTGATCCTGGGCCATGGCTCGCAGTTTGAAGACCCCATCATGGCTGTTGCCCCGTCTTATCCGGACACCTATTTCTTCGTGTTCAACGGCGAAGTGAGCGCGGAGCCGAACGTATGCTCGTACCGTACCGCCACCGATGAAAACACCTTCATCGCCGGCGCTCTCGCGGCCCTGATGACCAAGACCGGGAAAATCGGCTGGATCGGCGCTGTGGAGGTTCCCACCACAAGCGAAGCTCTGGACGGATATGCGGCCGGCGCCAAGTACGTCAAGCCGGAAACCGAAGTGCTTTCCGCTTATGTTGGGAGCTATAACGACACCGCAAAGGCGAAGGAACTCGCGCTGACCATGTTTGAAAGCGGTGCGGATATCATCCAGAGCAATGCGAACCAGGGCACCGCGGGCATCATCGAGGCTGCCAAGTCTGTTGGCAACGGCGTGATGCTGATCGGCAACACGACAGACCAGTATGAACTCGCTCCGGATTTCTTCCTTACGAGCAACATCACCAATTTTGCCAAGGTGTATGCCATCGTCATCAACAACGTTATCAACGGAACATTCGAACCTGTGGTCAAGGCCGTTGGCGTCAAGGACGAATGCATGGCGATCGCTCCGTTCCATAATTTCGAGGACAAAGTGTCCGCCGACGTAAAAGCCACGATCGAACAAATCACCAAGGATATCGCCGAAGGGAAGCTCAACGACGTGCTGCCCGCAGAATATCCCGGCCGCGAAAAGAGCAAATAAGATCCCTGTAACAAAGCTCGGGTACATCCCTGGGTCCCCGACGGGGATGTACCCGAATGGTGCGGCAAGTCAGCCGCGTAAACCTTGCCCGTAAACAGGAGGTAGTTTCATGCCGAAAATCCTTGGAATATCCGCCAGCCCGCGCCATCAGGCAACGGAGTTTGCCGTAAAGACCGCGCTTGAAGAGGCGGAGAAATACCCGGGAATCACCACGGAGCTCATATCCTTTAAGGACGTTAAGATCAATCCCTGCACCCATTGCGACAGCTGCCTGAAGGAGAAGTCAAAATGCGTTCAGCGGGACGATATGGATATGCTTCTGGAGAAATTCGTTCAGGCGGACGGCTACATCATCGGTTCGCCGGTTTATTCCTACAATCCCACGCCCGAGACGATCATGTTTTTCAACCGTATGCGCCCGTGGCGGAATTCCTTCCCAAAGGAAGCGATGGAAGGCAAGGTCGGGGGAGCGATTGCGGTCGGCGGCACGCGTAACGGCGGGCAGGAACTCACGATCAACGCGATCATCAACATGTATCTGGCGAGGGAAATCATGGTGGTCGGCGGCTCTTCGGGATATTATACGGGCGGGCGGATTTGGACGGACAATAAAAACCTCCAGGGAGCCATGGACGACGCGTCGGGCGTTTTAAGCGCAAAGGACATCGGTGCGCGCGTCGCCAAAGCCGTGTTGTTGATAAGGGGTGAACGGCATGGATAGCATCAACATGCAGCGCATTACGAAGCGATTCGGTTCGTTTTGCGCGAACGATTGCATCGATTTTTGCCTAAAAAAGGGGGAAATCCACGCGCTGCTCGGCGAGAACGGAGCGGGGAAAACCACCCTGATGAACATCCTCTACGGCATCTATGCCGCGGACGAGGGAAGCATCTGCGTGAACGGCAAGCCGGAAAGAATCGCCTCGCCGCGCAATGCGATCGCCTGCGGCATCGGCATGGTGCACCAGCATTTTATGCTGGTTCCGAATTTCACCGTCGCGCAGAACATGGTGCTCGGGCGAAAAGATCGGTTTTGGCTCAAAATATCGGAGGTCGAAAAAAAGCTCGAGGAGCTCAGCGCGAAATACGGGCTTAAGATCGATCCGCGCGCCAAAGTATCGGAGCTTTCCGTCGGCGAACAGGAACGCGTCGAGATTATGAAGGCGCTCTATCGCGAGGCTCAGATCCTAATACTCGACGAACCGACCGCGGTACTGACGCCGCAGGAGACCAAAGATTTGTTCGCGGTGCTTAGAAGCTTGGCCAAAAGCGGCATTTCAATCATTATCATCACACACAAGCTTGAAGAGGTTATGGAGATCACGGATCGCGTAACCGTTCTTCGGCTCGGCAAGAAAATCGCCACCGTCAATACTGCACAGACGTCTAAACGCGAGCTTGCGAAAATGATGGTTGGCCGCGACGTGCTCTTAAGCGTACAAAGGCCCAAGAGCGATATCGGCGAGACGGTGATGGAGCTCAAAGGCGTATCCGCGAGCGACAACCGAACAAAAAAGCTCAACGGGATCTCGCTGAGCGTGCGCGCGGGAGAGATCCTCGGCATTGCGGGCGTGGACGGCAACGGACAAAGGGAGCTCGCCCGCGCGATCTATGGATTGCTGAACATCGAAGAAGGCGAGATCCGGTTCTGTGGCAAACGGATCGACGGGATCAGCGTGGAGCGCGTCATAAGAAGCGGAATCTCCTATATTCCTGAAGATCGGATCAAGGACGGGTTGCTGGGCGAATTCGCCGTCGAAGACAATTTCATCATTCAGACGCTCGATGATTACACGCGCTTCGGGTTGTTTTCGAATCAAAAGATCCGAAGAAACGCTCAGAAACTTATAGAAGAATACGATGTTCGGACCAAAGGCCCGACGCAGGCCGTGAAATATCTTTCCGGCGGCAATCAGCAAAAGCTGATATTTGCGCGTGAGTTTGAGCGCGCTCCCAAACTGTTGATCGCTTCCCAGCCCACGCGGGGGCTGGATATCGGCGCGATCGAATACGTCTGGAACAGGATCATGAGCGCCAAAAGCAGAGGCGCGGCGATACTCTTAATTTCAACTGAACTTGAGGAAATTCTGACGCTGAGCGACCGGATCGCAGTGCTCTACGAAGGGCGGATCGCCGGGGATATCGTGGCGCGCGAGGATGCGGATATTCAGCGGATCGGCCTTCTGATGGCGGGCGCGATAAAGGAGGAGAACTCCGATGTTTAAAATCGTCAAACGCGAGGCGCATAAAAGATCTTTTCTTTACCTTTTGGGCATACCCCTTCTCGCCATCGCGGCGGCGCTCGCCGTGGCGAGCCTGTTGATCCTAGCGATCGGCATCGATCCGATCAAAGCCTATGGCGCGATGTTCACCGGCGCGTTCGGCAGCACCTATAGAAGTTCCGAGGTGCTCGTGAAAATGACGCCGCTGCTGTTGACCGGCCTTGGCGTCGCCTTCGCGTTCCGTACCGGCATGTTCAACATGGGCGCGGAAGGCCAGTTGGCGATTGGAACGATCGCCTGCATCGTGGTGATGCTCTATGTTCCAGCGGGGGCTTTCGTCATCCCGCTCGCCCTGCTGGCAGCTTTTGTCGCGGGCGGTCTCTACGGCGCGATCCCGGGGATACTCAAGGCGAAGCTCTCGGTGAGCGAGGCGATCGTAACCATCATGATGAACTTTATAGCGACGCTTCTCGTAAGCAGGCTCCTCAACAGCGTTCTGAAGGACCCCAACGGATATCTTCCGCAGACGGCGCTTACCCCGAAGAACGCATACATGTCCGTACTCATTGAAAATACCCGGCTGCATACCGGATTTATAATCGCGATCGCTCTGGCGATCATAGGCTATCTCGTGATGTTCTATATGCCGGTAGGCTTTAAAATGCGGGCGGTCGGCAGCAACCGCAACGCCGCACGCTACGGCGGCTATAAAATATCGGCCATGATGGTGCTCTCGATGGTCATCAGCGGCGGCCTTGCGGGGCTTGCGGGCGCGATCGAAATCGGAGGACTGCACCACCGGCTGCTCGAGGGAATCTCCGCGAACTACGGCTGGGACGCGATCGCGGTCGCGCTCATCGGCAAACAGAATCCGCTGGGGATACTGATTTCATCCCTGCTCTTTGCGGCGCTGAAGGTCGGCGGTAACGCCATGCAGAGCTCGCAAGGAGTTCCTTACAACCTCGTCGACGTTCTGCAGGGACTTGTGATACTCTTTACGCTCGGGAGCGATTTTTTCGGCAGGTATAAAATCCTCTATGTAAGGCAAGCAAAGGAGAAGCAGATCAATGTATGAGTATTTGATTAGCTTTCTGCCGCAGGCAATCCGCCTCGCGTGTCCGATATTGCTCGCCGCCCTGGGCGGGGTATTCGCCAGCCGCTCCGGCGTACTCAATATCAGCCTCGAGGGCTCGATGCTCGCGGGCGCGCTCGCAGGCGTAGTCGGCTCCTACATTACGGGGAACCCATGGGCAGGATTGCTGCTGGGCATCATCGTCGGCATGATCTGGGGTTTGATATTCGACTTTTTCGCGCTCACGCTCGGTGCGCCCCAGGCGGTCGTCGGCGCCGGCATGAACATCTTCTCAACGGGCATTACGGCGTATGTGTTTCGCGCGGTTTTCGCGACCACGAGCAATACTGTGTCCGTAACCGGATTCAACAACATCCCCATACCGCTTTTGAGCGGTATCCCGTTCGTGGGCGAGGTGTTTTTCGATCATAACGCCTTGGTCTACATCGCGATACTCATCGTCCCGCTCATGCACCTGTATTTTTATCACACCATATCGGGCCTCAACTTCCGCTCCTGCGGCGAAAACTCGCGTACCAGCGATTCCGTCGGGATAAAAGTGGTAAAGACCCGCTACATCGGAACGATCCTCTCCTCGGTTTTTGCAGCGGTCGGCGGCGTCGCGCTCTCTATCGGCAACGTGAATACGTTTGTCGAAGGGATGAGCAGCGGAAAAGGATTCATCGCTTTGGCGGCGCTTGCATTCGGGCGGTGGTCTCCGGTCGGCGTGTTGTTCGCGTCGCTCCTGTTCGGGCTGATGGACGCGTTCCAGCTTCGGTTGCAGGTATCCATCACCGATGCGCCCTATCAATACTTCCAGATGCTCCCGTACTTTTTGACCATACTCGTGCTGATCTGGACGAGTCAAAAGGGAAGCGCCGGACCTCGTACCGGGGAGTATTTTGAAAAGGAATCGAAGTAGGATTGTTGGGTTCTCTTGGGTAAACGACGGTAACTTTTATAACCGTTGAGGTACAACATAAGGCCGATGCCGCCAGTCAGGCGCATCGGTCGTTTCCATATGCAAGATCATTGCGATGATAGAACGGCGATCGGGCAACAGGTGAAGAGAATTAGCTCTACCGATTGCCCGATCTGATTATCTTATAACTTGTCTTAGCACATCAAACGCGCAAACGCGTTTATACCGCTGTCGGTGCGTTATTTCGCCTGCGAGATCGCGACGGCCACCGCGACGGTCGCGCCGACCATCGGGTTGTTGCCCATGCCGATCAGGCCCATCATCTCAACGTGCGCCGGTACGGAGGAAGAACCTGCAAACTGAGCGTCGCTGTGCATGCGGCCCATGGTGTCGGTCATGCCGTAGGAAGCGGGACCGGCGGCCATGTTGTCCGGATGCAGCGTACGGCCGGTACCGCCGCCGGAAGCGACGGAGAAGTAGCGCTTGCCGTTCTCGTTGCACCATTTCTTGTAGGTGCCCGCGACGGGATGCTGGAAGCGGGTCGGGTTGGTGGAGTTGCCGGTGATGGATACGTCGACCTGCTCATGCCGCATGATGGCAACGCCTTCGCTTACATCGTCCGCACCGTAGCAGCGTACCTTCGCGCGGTCGCCCTGCGAGAACGCCTTTTCGGAAACGATGTTCAGCTTTCCGGTGTACTGGTCGTAATCGGTCTCTACGAAGGTAAAGCCGTTGATGCGGGAGATGATATAGGCGGCGTCCTTCCCAAGGCCGTTCAGGATGACCTGGAGCGGCTGGGTACGCACTTTGTTCGCGGTCTTGGCGATACCGATCGCGCCTTCGGCGGCGGCAAAACTCTCGTGCCCCGCGAGGAACGCGAAGCATCCGGTTTCCTCGCGCAGCAGCATGGCCGCGAGGTTTCCGTGACCAAGGCCGACGGCGCGCTGGTCGGCGACCGAACCGGGGATGCAGAACGCCTGCAGGCCGATGCCGATCGCCTCGGCGATATCGGCGGCGTTCTTTAGACCCTTCTTGATGGCGATGGCCGCGCCGAGCGTATATGCCCAAACGGCGTTTTCAAATGCGATGGGCTGAATCCCTTGGACGATGCCGCGCACGTCGATTCCCTTGCCCTCACAGATCGCAAGCGCATCCTCAAGGCCGTTGATGCCGTAGGCGGCCATTTCGGCGTTGAGCTTTTGAATTCTTCTTTCGTAACCTTCAAACTGAATCATATTGCGATCCCTCCTTTACTGATGGCGCGGGTCGAGAACCGTGACGGCTTCGGCGAAACGGCCATAGGTACTGATGTTCTTCTCATAAGCTTCCTTGGGATCGGCGCCTTTCTTGATCGCATCCATCATCTTGCCGAGGGAGACGAACTTATAGCCGATGATCTCGTTGTTGGCGTCAAGGCCGATGGCGAGTACGTAGCCTTCCGCCATCTCGAGGTAGCGGCTGCCCTTCGCGCGCGTGCCGTACATGGTGCCGATCTGGCTGCGAAGACCTTTTCCAAGATCCTCGAGGCCGGCGCCGATGGGCAGACCATCGTCGGAGAAAGCGCTCTGGGTGCGCCCATAAACGATTTGGAGGAACAGCTCGCGCATGGCGGTATTGATCGCGTCGCATACGAGATCCGTATTCAAAGCTTCCAATATGGTTTTGCCGGGCAGGATTTCCGACGCCATCGCGGCCGAATGCGTCATGCCGGAGCAGCCGATGGTCTCAACGAGGGCTTCCTCAATGATCCCGTCTTTGACGTTCAGCGTCAGCTTGCACGCGCCCTGCTGCGGGGCGCACCAGCCTACACCGTGGGTCAGGCCGCTGATATCGCCGATCTGCTTGGCCTTAATCCATTTTCCCTCCTCGGGGATGGGTGCGGGGTCATGCTTTGCTCCCTTGGCGACGCAGAGCATTTCTTGCACTTCGTGTGAGTATTGCATGTGCTTGTGTCCTCCTTACATGTATGTAAATGGAATAGCGACGAAAAAAAGTACAGGGTTCGCTAAAAAACACCGAACGTATTATATCAAAAAGCAGGTATGAATGCCAGATAATTAACAAATATTTTGGATTTCGCTCAAGGGAGGTTCATGCTATACTACAGCAAGGAGGGGATGAGGAAATCATGGTTGTTTTGACATTCCTTACCGCTGTCGCGGCCCTTGCGCTCATCGCCGACGTCCTGTTCTTCGGGGGCGCAATCCATATGCTTTTTCCGGATTATTGTGCGACGGCCGTCTCGCTGTTCGGCTTAATCATTGCGGGCATTTGGCTTGGAGTATTGAAAAAGCGCAAGAAGAAAAAGAAAAAACGCACTCTCGCCCTGGCGATGGTTTGGCTGAATCTCATCGCCTGTTTGGCTTCGACGGGATTCTGGCTGTCCCGGTTGACAGAGCATTTGTTGGTTTAACGCGGATAGCACGATGTTCAAAGTCGGGGAAGCGGTGCGCTCAAATCGACCGCCAGGCAAGCCGCGCGCAAAAGAAACGAATGATTGCCCCGGCCGTATGCCAAGGCAGGTCTTATCTCAATGAATCTGCTTCTACCCGCAAAGGGGCAAGCAGGTTTTTCTTATTCGCAACTCCTTTCGGGTGCATAATCGATGTGAAACGCTTTAATAACTTCATGACAAGTCGATGTTATATTGTCTATCGGGGTGATGTCGATGGCGAGTATTTTAGTCGTTGAGGATGAAAAGCCGATCAACGAGCTTCTTTATCGAAACCTTACTCTCGTAGGGCATCGCTGCCTGCGCGCATACGATGGGGAGCAGGCGCTTGGCCTGATCGAAAGCGTCGACGTGGATCTTATACTTCTTGATATTATGCTTCCGGGGATGAGCGGGTTGGACCTCATGCGCGCGCGCCCCAACGCGGACGTACCCGTGATCTTTCTTACCGCTAAATCGCAGGTCTCCGATCGGGTGGCCGGGTTGAATCTCGGGGCGGACGACTACATCGTCAAACCTTTTGAAACGATCGAGGTCATTGCCCGTATTCAGGCGGTACTAAGAAGAACCAAACGATTGGAGGATGTCTTTGCGCTCGATCAGGCGAACGTGGATCTTTGCGCGAGGAAAGCGTACTGTTCCGGCGAAGAGGTTGAGCTGACCCCGCAGGAATATGCCCTGTTGGAGGCGCTCATCCTGAACCGCTGGGGATATGACTATATGGGAGATACGCGCACGGTCGACGTGCACGTCCAGAAGCTTCGCAAGAAACTCGGCCTGACCGAGCGCATCAAGACCGTCTATAAGCTTGGCTACCGTTTGGAGACGCCGCGATGAAGTACTGGCATAAGATATTCCTGGCGACGCTGGCGGCATTTCTGATCGCGTTTAATCTGGGCGCGTTTTTGCTTGCGGATGCTTCGTACCGCTCATCGCTCGCGGCGGAACGCGAGCGCGCGTTCGCGGAGCACGCTTTTATCGCGAATGCGATGGAAAGAGACCTCGCGGCGACCTCGCAGCGCGTCGACAGCACGGAGAACCGAAATCTGATCGCCCTCTATAAAAGCTACGCGGAGTATTATTACAAGCAGGGCCTTTTTCTTGGCCTTCGGGATCCGGACGGCGGTGCGTACTCAAATCTTCCTATCTTGCCGCCCGCGCCGGACGACCTTTCAAGCGCAGCGCAGCTCGCCCGCGTGCAGAATGTGGAGGGCGAGCCGTATCTCGTTGTGGAAGGCGCCGTCGCGGGCACGGGATATTCGCTCATAACGGCGCGCTCGCTGAAAGGGTTAAAGAGCAGAACCGATACCCTGACCTTAACGCTCGCGGGCGAAAGCCTTGCGCTGTCGCTTCTGCTCTGCGGCGCGCTGATCGCCATATTGAAATTCCTTACCCTTCCGATCAAAAAGCTGACCGATGCTGCGGCCGGCATTGCGGCCGGCCGGTATTGCGTTCGTGCGGATGTCTTGGGGAAGGACGAGCTTGCGGAGCTTGCAATGAGCTTCAACCGCATGGCCGACGAGATACAGGCGCAGATCGACGCGCTGTCGCTGGCGGCGCAGCAGAAACAGCGCTTCATCGACGATCTCGCGCACGAGATGCGCACTCCGCTGACCGCGATCGGCGGGTATTCGCAATACCTTGCCGCAGCCGTGACGACGGAGGAGGAGAGGCTTTCTGCGCTCGAGTACATACAGCGGGAGAGCATGCGGCTCGCCGAGCTTTCCGATAAGCTTCTGCTTCTTGTAAAGCTGAGGAACGGCACGCCGGAGCGCGAGCCTGTTCCGCTGGGTGCGCTGATAGGCGACGCGATGGCGACAATTGCGCATGAAGTCGGCGAGCGGTGCGTAAAGGTGCATTCCGAGTATACGGATGATGTTGTTTTAAGCGATGAAACGCTGCTGAACGTCCTGATCGTCAACCTTGTTCGAAACGCAATCCACGCAGCCGGGACTTCCGGAAACGTCTGGATTCGCGCGACCGCCTCGGCTATTATCATCAAAGACGACGGCTGCGGGATAAAGCCGGAGGATATAACGCATATTACGGAGCCGTTTTTCCGCATCAGCAAATCGCGATCGAGAGACGACGGCGGGGCGGGACTCGGGCTTTCCATCTGCGCGCGCATCGCAGAGATGCTTGATCTATCGCTCTCTTTTGATTCCTCCGTGGGGCAAGGAACGACCGTTACAGTCAAATTTTTACAGGATGATAACGACTCCATTGAAACCCCATCACAAACGCCCGCTAAGATGAATTCAAACATCGAAAGGGGAAGGGGATGGATCAATGGCTAAAATCAAAGAGCTTTTGAAAAAGGCATGGCTGCCGCTGGTCGCCGTTCTGGCCATCGGGGCAGGAGTCGCGTTGTTCTCAGGCGCGTTCCGGGGTGCGCAGGACGCTGAGAATGCAAGGCAGGTGACAATCGAGCAAAGCCCGGCCAACGCCGCTGCGGATGAACTGCAAAGCAGTGTTCCTGAGGTGACCGTTGTGCAGGACAAATACCACGTCGTCGATATCCTCGACGAAAACAGCCCTTCGCCGCCGGAGGGCGTACTCGATTACAAGGAGGCGGCGTCGATCGCGGTCGGATATGTGGAGGCGATATTCGACACGCAGATTGAAAACTGCAAGGTTTTTGCGCATTATTATAAGTATGAGGGCATGCCCGAGGCTGTCTATCTGGTTTCAATCGATGGCGAGGATGTCGAGAACTGTAAATACGCATGCGGCATCGACCCCGTCAGCGGCGCGCTGCACATAGCAAAGAGCTATGCCGCGACAGGACTATCGTCCAGGCCCACCGGCGGGGCGGCCGACGAGGAACTGATGGAGAAAGCCTACAATGACCCGGCGGTGCGCGAGGTTGCGTTCAACCTGATTCACGATCATTTTCTGGACGGCCGCACCATCGAGGAAATCATGGTCGACGGGGTGCAGTGGACATTCGGAGCGTATGGACAGCCGGGCTTCGACGTCCAGCTCGACTGCAAGGTGCGCATGAGCAGCGGCGCGTGCTATACCGTGAGCGTCGCGTATCCCGATATGAGCGTGCTCACGCTGGACGTCTATCCGCTCGGCTGGGACTCCTGCCTGTGGGGGTATAAGACCGCGGCGGAGCAGGCCGGCAGGTCGACGCCTGCGCCTACGCCCGTCGGGAACGAGGCGGGTGTAACCATGGCGCCCCAGGCCGAAAGCGGATGGAGTAAGGCGGAAGGCGTCGTGGACGGAGCCGGAGCGGGATACGCCACCCCCAGGCCCACGCCGACGCCCGTACCCAAGGCGAAGTAGCGCCGAGGAGGTACACGGCGTGCCGCAACGCGCAGACGGCAATATCATGGGGCAATCTGCCGGGAGCGGACGAAGATAGCGAGAGCGGGATCATACAAGTAAGAGTTCCCGAAAATCGTCTCAGCCGCCCGGCATCAAGTTCGGCTTGTTGACCGAGATCGCAGATCCTCGTCGGCTTTACATTCGGCCTGTCGGCCGAAACCGCATTCCCATGGCAAACGCAGCGGACTTCATCGCCAAAGCGATGAAGTCCGCAAAATTTATATGAGCTTGCTGTTGCGCTTGCTTTTCATCTTGGCGGCGAACGCCGCTTCCGATGCGCAAAGCACGTTACGAACCCTTGACGTGCAGCCATGCCTCGTTATAGACCTTTACGAAATCGCCCAGATCATGAAAGACCTCGCAGCGGTCGATCACTTCCTGCGGGGGGTTGTATGTCTCGTTTTGCGTCCATTCCGAGTCCATTAGCGCGAGCGCGGCGGCGTTCGGAGAGGAGAAGCCGATGTATTCGGTATTGGCTTTGGCGACGTTCGCGTCGCACAGGAAGTTGATGAACTTCTCGGCGTTCTCGGCGTTTTTGGACGATTTGGGGATGATGATGTTATCGAACCAAATATTGCTTCCTTCGTCCGGAACAACATAGGCAAGGTCCTCGTTTTCGCTCATGCAGTACATGGCGTCGCCTGAATACACCACGGCGAGGGCGGCGTTGCCGCTGATCATACGCTCCTTTATCGGATCGTCCAGATAAGCGAGCACGAGCGGCTTTTGTTCGATCAGCGCTTCCTGGGCGGCCGCGATGGCGGCCTCGTCGCGGGTGTTGACCGAATATCCGAGCCGGATGAGCGTGATGCCGATGGTATCGCGCAGGCTGTCGTACATGAAGATCTTTTTTTCATACTTGGGATTCCACAGGATGTCCCAGCTCGTGACGGGTTCGTCGACCATCGTCGTATTATACAGGATTCCGACCGTGCCCCACATATAGGGGACGGAGTAGACGTTGCCCGGATCGAACGAAAGGTCGAGAAACCGCGGATCGATGTTCTTGAGGTTCGGGATATTGTCCTTATTGAGCGGATGGAGCATATCCTTGGCGACCAGCTGCTCGATGATATAGTCGGACGGGAAGCAAACGTCGTAGATCGAGTCCTCGTTGGAGAGCTGTATCAGCATCTCTTCGTTGGAGGCCATGGTCGAATAGTTGACCTTGATGCCGGTCTCTTCGGTGAACTGTTCAAGTACGCTCTCGTCGATATAATCGCCCCAGTTGAGCACGTTGATCTCGGGCGCGCCGGAATTTTGGCCGCAGCCGGAGAACAGCATCGCGCACATAAGGGCAATGAATAGAAATAGGCCGATCTTTTTCATTTCGTCTCCTCCTTTATCTTAAAGGGCGCCCTTGCGGGCGGTCTTCTTATTCTGGATATTCGAGGCGTGTTCCTCGCGGATGGATTTGACGTTCACAAACAGCAGCAATCCTACCACCGCGAAGAACATCAGCGTGGAGAGCGCGTTGATCTTTGGGTTGATCCCCTTGCGCGCGACGGAGTAAATATAGATGGACAGGTTCTGCACGCCGTTCTGCGTGAAGTAGGAGATCACGAAGTCGTCGAGTGAGAGCGTGAAGGCGAGTATAAAGCCGCTTACGATGCCCGGCATGATATCGGGGATCACGACCCGCGTGAGCGCCATCATCGGGGTACAGCCGATGTCGAGCGCGGCCTCGTACAGAAGGTTTGAGGATTGCCTGAGCTTCGGAAGCACCGAGAAGATCACGTACGGCAGATTAAACGTGATGTGCGCGATCAGCATCGTGCCGTATCCCAGACGAAACCCGCCGAAACCGAGCGCCGTCAGAAGCCTGCTGAGGAATACGAAAAGAAGCATCAGCGAGACGCCGGTCACAAGGTCCGGATTCACCATCGGAAGCTGGGAGACGTTCTCGATCACCGTGCGGCGGCGTTTCTTCATAGAGTGCATGCCGATCGCGGCGAATGTGCCGATCACCGTGGCGACGATGGCGGAGATGACCGCGATGGAAAGCGTAATCCACAGCGCTTCCATGATGCGCTCGTCCGAAAACAGCGCGCGATACCAGTCGGTGGAGAAACCGCCCCAGGAGCCCATGGATTTGCTCTTGTTGAACGAGAACACGATCAGCACGAGTATGGGCGCGTAGAGGAACAGCAGCATGATGGAGAGGTAGGCTCCTTTTAGCCAGGACCATGTCTTACTCACCAGAGCGTACCCCCTTCCTGGCCGGCCTCATGATCCGCGCGGCGCATGATGAACATCGAAATGAGCACGAGAATGAGCAGTATAAACGAAAGCGCGGAACCGGAGTTCCAATCGTTGACCAGAAGGAACTGGTTCTCGATCAGATCGCCGTACATCATGAACTGGGAACCGCCCAACAGCCGCGAAATTGCGAACGTCGTGATGGCGGGGATGAATACCATCATGATGCCCGAGATCACGCCGGGCATGGACTGGGGCAATACCACCCTGAGGAACGTATTGATGCGATTCGCCCCCAAATCGTTCGCCGCCTCGATGTGCGAGCGGTCGATTTTAATGAGCACCGTATAGATTGGCAGCACCATAAACGGCAGGAAGTTGTAGACCATTCCCAACAGTACCGCGCCTTCCGTGTACAGAAACTGCCCCTGCGGGAGACCGAGCCAGCCGAGGATCAGATTGAACACGCCGTTCTGGTCGAGCAGCACCTGCCACGCGTAGGTGCGCAGCAGGAAGTTCATCCACATGGGCACGATGAAGAATACCGAGAGCAGCGAAGCGGTGCTGCGCTTCATGCGCGAGAGCAGGTAGGCGATCGGGTAGCCGAGCGCAATGCAGCAGATCGTTGCGATCAAAGCAAGGTAAATCGAGCGCAGCAGCACCTGCAGATAGAGCGGATCAAATGCGTTGACAAGGCCCGCCACCGTGAAATTCGCGTCCGTGGTGAAGGCGTAGTAAACCACCAGCAGCATCGGCGAGAAGATGAATATCGTCATCCACACGATGTACGGGTACGAAAAATAAGTCCGCTTCATCCGGCCACATCCTTCTTCATGATGTGGATCGCGTCGGGGAGGATCGAGATCCCCACCATTTCCCCGGCCCCCACAGGGTCGGTGGTGTGGATCGTCCAGGTGAAGTCACCCGATTCGACCCGGATTTCGTAGTGTACGCCCATGAACAATACGCTCTTTACAAGCCCGCACGTCGGCGCGTTCTCAAGCGGGATAATGTCCACGTCCTCGGGTCGGACAACAACGTCCACCTCTTCGTTCGGTGCAAAGCCCGCGTCGACGCAGCGATACTCGCTGCCGTTGAACACGACGCGGTAGTCCGCGAGCATCATGCCGGGGAGGATGTTGCTTTCGCCGATAAAATCCGCGACGAACGCGTTCGCGGGTTCGTTGTAGATATCCTGCGGCGTGCCGATCTGCTGGATGACGCCTTCCTTGAGAACGACGATGGTGTCGCTCATTGTCAGGGCCTCCTCCTGATCGTGCGTGACGTACAGGAACGTGATGCCGAGCTTTTGCTGCATGCGCTTGAGCTCGACCTGCATCCCCTTGCGAAGCTGCAGATCAAGAGCGCCCAGAGGCTCGTCCAGCAAGAGAACTTCCGGCTCGTTTACCAGCGCCCGGGCGATTGCGACGCGCTGCTGCTGGCCGCCGGAGAGCTGCTCGATCCAGCGCTTGCCGTAGCCCTTGAGGTTGACGAGCTCGAGCATCGCGTTGACCTTTTGTTCGATCACGTCCTTGGGCAGCTTTTTGATCTTCAGCCCGAACGCGACGTTATCGAACACATTCAGGTGCGGGAAAAGCGCGTAGCGCTGGAATACGGTATTGACCCGGCGCTTGTAGGGCGGGATATGGCTCATGTCCTTCGAATCGATGAAGACTTGTCCGCTCGTGGGCATCACAAAGCCTGCGATGATGCGCAGCATCGTCGTTTTGCCGCAGCCGGACGGGCCTAAAAGCGTTAAAAATTCGCCGTCCCGCACATAGAGGTTTACCCCTTTGAGCGCGGCGTCGCCTTCAAAATCCTTGGAAATATTGACGAGTTCGATCAGGTGTTTGCTCATGTTCCCTCCGCGGCTTCCCTTACCTTAAAAGCTTGGCGGCGTGCTGACCCACAGCACGCGGGCTTCGGATTTTCCGGAATTGATTAGGTAATGCATGCTCGTCGGCTTAAAGTAGAACGAGCCTCCGCGCTTGACTTTATAGCGGTGCGTGCCGTGCACGAGCGTAATGCCGCCTAAGAGCACGTACCCGAACTCTTCGCCCATATGCGGATCGTCCTCGTAGGTTCGTCCGCCGGGCTGTATCGTCACGAGGATCGGCTCCAGAGCATTCTTTTGGGCGCTTGTGACGAGCCAGCGGATCGAATACCCGCCCTGCGCGTCATCCTTGATGAACATGTCCTCTTCGCCGAAAACCACCTTTTCCATGGGCGTTTCGGCGAAAAAGTCGGAAACGTTCGTGCCGAGCGCTTCTAGGATGTCCATCAGCGTGGCGATGGACGGCGAGGTCAGATCGCGTTCGAGCTGAGAGATGAATCCCTTGGAAAGCTCGGTGCGCGAGGCCAGTTCCTCCTGCGTAAGGTTCAGCCGCATTCGCAGCCGTTTGATCTTTTCACCGATCTGCATAACACGCCTCCCGCTCGCGATGATCCTAAACAAAAAGTTTAGAAAGCCTAAACAACAAGATATATTTAAACACGGTTCGACACAAAAGTCAATGGGAATGTTTTATGCTGATAAACATTGTGTTTACTATGCTTGCGACTTGAAAACGCGCCGAGAAAATCGGATATCTTGCTTTTCACATGCTCCTTGACAATGCGGTGAAATAGGGATACATTACAACCATTCAGGCAGAGCGTACGGCCTTGCCCCGCGGCGATCAGCCGCCGGAATCGGGCAAGGGGTATCTTTGCCGCGCAGGATGCAAGGAATAATTGATGGTCAGAAAGGATGCTCACATGCTGCAAATTCGGAACCTGACGAAGATCTATCGAGGCGGCCATAAGGCGGTAGACGGCCTGACGCTTTCCATCGAGGCGGGGGATATCTACGGTTTTATCGGCCACAACGGGGCGGGAAAAACCACAACGTTGCGCGCTGTGGCGGGATCCCTGCAATTCGATTCCGGCGAAATCCTTATTAACGGCACGTCGATCGTCGAGGATCCCGTCGCCTGCAAAAGGCAGATGGCGTTTATTCCGGATAACCCCGATATCTATGAATTCATGACCGGCATACAATATCTTAATTTCATCGGGGATATCTATGGGGTCGGCGAGAGCGAACGCGAGGAAAGGCTGCGCCGTTACGGCGACGCGTTTGAGATCACCTCGGTGTTCGGCGATCTGATCGGCAGCTATTCGCACGGCATGAAGCAAAAGCTGGTCGTTATCGCAGCGCTCCTGCACGATCCGAAGCTTATGGTATTGGACGAACCCTTTGTAGGCTTGGATCCCAAAGCAGCGCACACGCTCAAGCAGATCATGCGCGAGCAATGCGATAAGGGGGCTTCGATCTTCTTTTCGACCCACGTGCTCGACGTGGCGGAAAAGCTCTGCAACAAAATCGCGATCATTCGCGACGGCAAGCTCGCCGTATCCGGAACGATGGAGGAAGTCAAAGGCGATCGTTCCCTGGAAGAAGAGTTCATGGAGTTGATCGAGCGATGAAAGGATTATGGATTTTACTGCGCGCAAACGCATACCGCGTTTTCGGCATCAACAAGCTGCGCTACGAGCGTGATAAATCGGCACGGCTCAAAGGCTATTTGACATTGGCCGGGTTTGCGCTTGTTGCCCTTATGATGCTGGGCATGTGCGGCCTGTATTTCTATTGGATGAGCATCCCGCTCGAGCTGATGGGGATGCTGGATATTTTGCCGACGCTTGGGATGGTCGCGGCCAGCCTGATCATCCTTGTCACGGGAATATTTCGGGTCAACGGCGTTCTATTCGGGCAGCGCGATTACGATCTGCTGCTCTCCCTGCCGGTGCCCGCGCGGACGCTTGTACTGAGCCGTATCCTCATTCTTTACGGATCCGAGCTGTTTTTTACGGCGTTCCTTTTAATACCCGCCGGCGTTGTTTACGCGATGCGCAGCGCGCCCGGCGCGATGTTCTATATCTCCTTGATGTTGACTCTGCTGCTGATCCCGGCGATTCCGATCATCGTCAGCGCAGTGATCGGGCTGGTGATCGCCCGTTTCAGCGTTTCGTTCCGATATAAGAACCTCGTGTCGATCGTGCTCGCGTTCGCGGTGATGATCCCAATCATCCTGTACTCGTTCGATACGAAGGGGATCATGTCGCTGGTGGAGAATTTCGGCAGCATCGCAAAGGCGGTATCCGAGTCGGTCTATCGGATGTATCCGCCCAGCCGCTGGTTCGCCGGAGCGGTTACGCAGAACAGCTTCGGCTCGCTGCTGCTGTTTGCCGCGGTTTCCATCGCGGCCATCGCGCTCTTTACATTTGTTCTATCTAAAACCTATCGCGGGCTGAACGAGTGGCTCACCGGCGTAAAAAAACAAAAATCCTTCCGCCTGGGAAAGGTGCGGCGATCGGGCTTGTTTAAGGCGCTCTTCCAAAAGGAATGGCGGCGCTATACCTCTTCGGTCCTTTATGTGGTCAACACCGCGATGGGCGTGATACTGATGACGTTTGCCTGCGGCGCGATACTGTTCTCCGGCGCAGAGCAGGTTGCGACGATACTCGAGATGCCCCAGCTCGGGGCGGTTGCCCAAACGTTTGCGCCGTTCCTGTTGTGTGTGCTCGTGGCGATGACCTCCACGAGTTCGAGCGCGATTTCGATGGAAGGCAAACATCTCTGGCAACTAAAGGTGCTCCCGGTCGACGCGCACGCCGTGTTTTCAGCAAAGATCGCGGTCAACCTCGTGCTGACGATCCCTGCGATCGCGCTCAACGCGACGCTGCTTGTCATCACGCTGCGCCCGGATTTCGCTCTCGCGCTGCTCTATTATATAGTGCCGATGGCCTGCGGAATCTTCACGGCACAGGCCGGTCTGATCGCCAACCTGATCTGGCCGAAGCTTGACTGGACCAATGAGGTGCAGGCGATCAAGCAAAGTATGCCGGTGATGGTCAGCATATTCGGAGGGATGGCGATCACCATTCTCCCGGCGGTGCTTGTGCTCAATCTTTCGCTCGATCACAGGCTTTCGCTGCTTGTCGTCGCGCTGCTGTACGCGCTTGCCGCGTATGCAAGCTACCGGTGGCTCAGCGTCAGGGGCGCAAAAAAATTCCATCTTCTGTAGCGCCGGATGTGCGGCGCAGCCCGGCAAACATCCGAATGCCGAGGGCGGAACAGCTGTAGCGCGAGGGAATCAAGGTTTTTCATTGACGCGCGGAACAGGCGATGATATGATTATTCATGTAAAGAGGCGTTGACAGGACTGCTCCGGGGTATTCTGAACCAAGAGAGCGCGCCGTTTAGCTGGAAAGGCGCGCGTTGAGAATCCGGATTCCCATCCTTGAGCCGCAGGGAGGAAACGCCCTGCCGCAGGTGAGCGTTACAGCCGACAGAGACCCAATTAAGGTGGTACCGCGTGAACTTTCCGCCCTTATACGACGTATAAGGGCGGTTTTATACTATTCTCGAATAAAACGTGGACAAATATTTGTCCACGGCTCAGGAAAATAGTATTTACCAATCCGTTCTAAGGGAA
Organism: Bacillota bacterium; assembly: GCA_038562375.1. Lineage (GTDB taxonomy): Bacteria > Bacillota > Clostridia > Christensenellales > CAG-138 > JBCFAY01. Next base: position 88,987 of record JBCFAY010000003.1, read on the forward strand.
CGGATTGAATGCGGATTGGTATTATTTAAAAAGGAGCACAGCAAGACAATGGCGAAGAAGAACGAGGAATTTGTTGCCCATATTGCGTCCCGCGAGGAGGATTTCTCCCAATGGTATACGGACGTCATCCTCAAAACGGACATGGTGGATTACTCGGACGTTCGCGGCTGCATGGTGATCAAGCCCTACGGCTACGGCGTATGGGAGCTGATTCAGCACGAGATGGATTGCCGCTTTAAAGCGACGGGGCATAAGAACGCGTACTTTCCGCTGTTTATTCCCGAGAGCCTGCTCTTGAAGGAGGCGGAGCACGTGGAAGGCTTCGCGCCGGAGGTTGCATGGGTGACGCACGGCGGCAGCGAAAAACTCGCGGAGCGTCTGGCCGTCCGGCCGACGAGCGAGACGATCATCGGCTCGATGTATTCCAAGTGGATACAGTCCTATCGCGATCTGCCCGTATTGATGAACCAATGGGCGAACGTCGTGCGCTGGGAAAAGAGCACCCGTCCGTTCCTGCGCACGAGCGAGTTCCTTTGGCAGGAAGGCCATACCGCGCATGCGACGTTTGAGGAGGCGCAGGAGGAGACCATGCGCATGCTCGGGGTCTATCGCGAGTTCGCGGAAAATGTGCTCGCGATCCCCGTGATCGTCGGGCAAAAGAGCGAAAAGGAAAAATTCGCGGGCGCGAAGGCGACCTATACGATGGAGGCGCTGATGCAGGACGGCAAAGCCCTCCAGATGGGTACGTCCCACAATCTCGCGGACAATTTCGCGAAAGGCTACGACATTACGTACCTAAGCAAGGAAGGCAAGCTTGAATATTGCTTTACGACGTCCTGGGGAACCTCCACCCGCATGATCGGCGGCTTGATCATGGTGCATGGGGACGATCGCGGCCTTGTGCTTCCTCCTAAGGTTGCGCCGGCGCAGCTTGTCATACTCCCGATCGCGATGCACAAGGAAGGCGTGCTCGAAAAGGCGCGCGAGCTGTTCGCAGAGCTTTGCGCGGCGGGCATCCGCGTCGAGATGGATACGAGCGACCAGACCGCAGGCTGGAAATTCAATCAGTGGGAAATGAAGGGTGTGCCGATCCGATTGGAGATCGGCCCGAAGGATATCGCGAACAATCAGGTCGTGATGGTGCGCAGGGACAGCCTTGAGAAGATTTCGGCGCCCATGGAGAATCTGCCCGAAACGGTCAAGCGACTTCTGGACGAGGTACAGCAAGGGCTTTTCGATAAGGCGCTAAACATGCGCGAGAGCAGGACGATGGACGCGGTGGACTTTGATCAGTTCAAGGAGGGCGTCTCCAACGGCTTCGTGCGCGCAATGTGGTGCGGCGAGAGGGCCTGCGAGGATTCGATCAAGGAACAGACCGGAGCGACGACCCGCTGCAAGCCTTTTGATCAAAAGGCGATTTCGGATAAGTGCGTTTGCTGCGGCAAGCCTGCGAAGGAACTATACTACTTTGCGCGCGCGTATTAAGCAGATCTGTCCGCTTCCCCGGCTTTTGGCCGGGGAGCGGATATGACTCTAGTTTTAAGCGATTTTGACAGAAAATATGTAAAAAATCTAAAAAAATCAACGCCGTATCACAAAGATTTTTTCAGCATAAATTGCAATATAGCGATCAACTTGCTATGATGGTAGTATTAGGAATATCCTTGGGCGTAGTTGCTGATCCTCCACTGTTTTGCGCTTGATGGAAGCCGCTTATTTCGACCAATCTATTTAAAGATGCTGCTGCCGGTGGGTATTTCATCGGTTTTCCGAATTGAATTGTAGTTCCTGTTCTTGAATGGCGTTTGTTTGGGCAATTTATTGTTAATGAATCTAAAGTTCGCTGGATGCGTTGATCGGTTTGAATTATAAACGGGAGGGAGCAGCATGACGCTAACGGAACTAAACCGGAGGCATCAACTTAGCTTCGATGAGTATGTTGAGGAATGGCGGTCGCTCATTGCGCTATTTTATTTTCGGGCATTGCACCCGGAGCTGACGGAGCAGGATCTCGGGCTCAACAGCACGAGTGTGGTCAACTATTCGATGGAGCTTTCAGCGGCTCTGATTTATGTCGCGATGAGCATATGGGCTCTGAACCGCGTCGTTCCGGCAGACTCAAGAAACCGGGTGTCCTCTGCGGTCGTGGAGCAGTTCTATAAGGATCTTCACAACGGCCTTTCGCCCAAGAGCCAAGCGGAGTGGACGGCGTTGTGTAAAAAACGGCAGGATGCGTACGCTGAAGTTTATAACAATCTTGCCTGCGCGGATATCAATAAACGCCGCGAAGACGTCGGGGCCTTGGCGCAGGAACTTGTAGGCAGAATATCTTCAAGGCATGAGACGCTAAACGCACGGGCGATTAAGCGCATCGGCAACATACTGATTTTGGCGACTTCCGCATTTAAGGAACTTGCGGATCACTCCGAACCCGATGCCGAGGTCGTTCGCGGAAAGCCTAGATTTATCCTGAACAAACAGGCCAACCCCAATGTAATCGCCAGCCGCTGGGACCGATAAAAAAGCGCCCGACGCGGGAGCGCGTGCGGCGCTTTTGTAGTTCCGTTATAATTTGAATATTTTCCTTGCCTCGCGGTGTCGAAGATCTGAAAAACAACGCGCCTGTCTGCTTTAAATATCGATGCAAATTTCGGCGACCACTTAGTTGACCCACTTTTGGCCGGGGTGCCGGAGAAATTGCACGATTGGCCTTTACTGCGGGCCCCAAGGTGTTCCCGGCGGGAGGAGGCTAGCACTTATGCTTTTTCCGGTTTGTCGACGGTCCCGGCGGTTGATACGACTCCCGCGACGATGCGCGTAAACTGTTCAAACGGTATTCCAACAGCCATATCCGAATGATCCCAACCGCACAATATGCGCGTGCTCGGACAAAGCACGCTCACGTTCATGCTTCCGCTCTTATAGGGATATGCCGTGCATTCGGCGCACATGGCCTGCATCGCCCCCATGTCGATGCAGGGCTTGATGCCGGTTTCATATTCGTACCCCTGAACGAGCCGCATCGCCTGATAGGGATTCACGACCAAAATGATCACGTCGGGCGTTACCGTAAAGGATTTGAGCGGCCCAATGACGATCCCGCGGGTCAAAGGAAGCTCGGCGTGCAGGCTTGCGATCTGCGCGCGATGCCGCCGCGCGGCTGTCTGCGTCGCGTAAAGATTGTAAGAGAAATACTCCGCGCCGTTTTCGATGTGTTCGGTGCTGCGCTCAAGCGCGAGCGCAGTAGTGCCCCCGTCGCATTTATGATGCTCCAGACAGGACTTGCAGGATATTCCCCGCGTAGCTTGCTTGACCATGACGCAGTATGCCATGGAACCGCGGAGTTCCGGTACCGGGCAAGCCTCGTATTCCTGGTCGGTAAAGAGAAACTTGACGCCGACCGGCTCGTTCGTCAGATGGACCGTTTGCTTGAGATCCTCCAGGTATGCGTTCACCGTTTGCTGAGCATACGCGTCCTGCGGAAGGCCGTATACGATTTTTGAGCTTTTGAACGGCATTGTTATTCCTCCAATCCAATCATGTCAGGCCCGTTCCAAGAGAACTGCCAAAGGTCATGAGCCCGAAACGAAGCAATAGCGCTCCGAGCGCGAGATAGAATACCGCGACAAACGCGAGAAAAGCGATGTCGCGTCGGCCGAACGCCGTTTTTTTGAAGAACGTGCGCGACCGGTTGTGCCCGAGGCCCCGGCTGTCCATCGCGAGCGCGACCCGCTCGCCCTTTCGCGCGGCGCTGCATAATAGGGGAAGCAGCATCCGAAACGGGGCGAAAATCCTGCTGCTCAAGCGGTCTTCCCACTCGATCCCCCGGATCTGCTGCGCGAGGCGGATGCTTTCGATCTCCGCGCGAAGCGTGGGGATGAAGCGGTAAGCGGCCAGCGCCGCATATCCGTGCACATAGGACAGCTTGAGCTGGAGGATGAGGCTGAGCACCAGATCGTTCGGATCCGTCGTAATCACAAAGGCAAGCGTCATCAGCGAGATGGATAGTATCCGAAGCCCCAGCGAGAGGATGTTGTAAAAATCCTGCGCAAGCCAGCCAAACACCAAAAAACGGACATCTGGCTGCGCATTGTCGATGCCCTTGAGCAGCAGCATGAAAAACATAAAGCTCAGGCTGACGGCGAGAAACGGCGTCATCTTGCGCAGCAACTCAAGTAGGGAAATCTTGCCGCAAACGCAGGTAAGGGCAGCGGCGGCGATCAGCGTGGCAAGCGGAAGCAGCGGGCTGATAAAGATGCTCACGAATATCGTGATCATCAGGATCGCTCCAAGCTTGGTCAGGGGATTGAGCCGATTTAAGTACGAATCGCGGTACTCATAAGCAAACATCGCTGTTTTCTCCTTCCGCGGGAGCCTGTGGGGAAAGACCGAGCAAATACTCAAGGCAGCGGTCGCCGTTGATAAAGCCGGGGAACCCCGGAACGCGCGCCTGAAGCTCATGGGAGAATCCCAGTATTGGCGGAACAGCCAGCCTGCCGCGTGAGAGAGCGTCGGGATCATAATACAGCTGTTCGGCCTGCGTCGGACCTTTGACGACACCCTCGTCGATCAGATATATTTTTCTCGCGTATTCGGCGACGAGCGTCATATCGTGGGTAACCATCACGATGGTGGTTCCTTCGCGGTTGAGCTTTTGCATCAGTTCCATCAGTTCTTTCAGATTCTCGCGGTCCTGCCCGAACGTCGGTTCGTCCAAGAACAGCGCCTTTTGTCCTGTGAGCAGCATCGTAGCGACGCTAAGACGCCGTTTTTGACCTTGGCTGAGCACGAAGGGGCTTTGGCTGCGCTGCTCCAAGAGATGGAACTGTTCGAGCGAACGCTGAACCCTTTGTTTTTTCTCCGTTTCGCTTAGGGATTCCTTCTTGAGGCTGAACAGCAATTCCTCCTCTACGGTATTGGCTAAAAACTGCAATTCCGGATTCTGAAACAAGTATCCCATCTCGCGATACAGCGCCCGAGGCGGTATCGTGCGAAGCTCTTTGCCGCCGACGCGCACGCTGCCGCCGTAGTTTGTATGGCATTTAAAGAGCACATTGAGCAGCGTCGATTTGCCCGCGCCGTTCGGCCCGACGATCGCGGCAAAATCCCCTTCGTCAATGGAGAGATTCACATCGCGGAGGACCACCGCATCGGCAGCTGCCGCAGCGCGCCCGGCGCCGGAGCGCCGCGCCGACTGAAACGCAAACGACAGGCCCTCCGTTTCGAGCCACGGCGTTCCCGCGGAGCAAACGCCTGAAGCGTGAGCGCGGGGAGGATCGGCCGGTTCCAATGCGCGCACAACGGCCGCAACGCGCTCAAAGGGGAAGCGGAACCTTTGCCGCTCCCCCTTGGGTTCCAATAAGGATTCCTTTAGACGATTTAGGTGTATGCTGCCCGATCGGCGGACCCATTCACCAAGAACCAACAGTGAATGCGGCAGGCAGACCGATAAGCCGTAGAACGCGGGATCGAATGCTAGGCGCGCCATCACATCGTGCGCGCCGCCCTCGAGAACCGGGCTGCCGTGGGAATCGAACACGACGATATGATCGACATGTTCGATCAGCTCATCCAAATTGTGCTCCACGATGATGACGGTCTTATGATGCTCCTCGACCAAGGAGCGGATCAGCTCGATCGTTTCGCGGCGGCTTACCGCGTCGAGGTTTGCCGTGGGCTCATCCAAGAGCAGCAGTTCCGCGTCCATAACTAGGGCGGAGGCGATCGCGATTTTCTGCTTCTGACCGGTGGACAGGGATGAAAGCAGGCAATGCCGGTGTTCTTTCATCCCTACCAGAGAGAGCGCGCGATCGATTCTGCCGCCGATCTCCGAAGGATCTATAGAGAGGTTTTCAAGTCCGAAAGCCAGTTCATCCTCGACGGAAAACGTGCAGAACTGGGTGTCGGGGTCCTGAAAGACCAACCCGATCTGCTTTGCAAGCTCCTTTGGGTGATGCCCGAGGAGCTCTTCGCCCCTCAGGAGGACGCTGCCGGAGAGCGTGCCTTCGAGGCTGTTCGGAATCAGCCCGTCGATGAGGTATAAAAGCGAGCTTTTGCCGCATCCGCTCGGGCCGAGTATTAGATTCACCGCGTTTTTAATAAAGCGGCAGGATAAATCTTTCCAGACCGGTTCCGTTTGTTCCCGATAGAAAAAACTTATTTCCTTTAACTGTAAATACTCCTGTGCCGCCATTGCCATCTATGGATTGCGTTACGCTTTTTCGGCTTCGATCGGCTTAAAGTTCTTCAGAACGCCCGCTTTGGCAAGTCCCGCGCGAATCAGCTTGACAAGCAGTATCCCGATGACGGCAGCGCTTACGAAGCGAACCGCCAGCATACCTACGAGCAATCCAATCGAATAAGTTGAGTATCCGAAGACGATATAATCGCGTACGAATACGAAGATAGCCGCCAGAATGGACCCTGCGATCAGGGACGCGAGGTTGGCCTTATACTTCCAGATAGCCAATCCGATTTCGACGCCGATGGCTTGCAGCGCGCCGGCAAGCACGATCTGGATGCCGTACGCGCTGCCGAGAAGGATGTTTACCCCGGCGGTGACCAGCGCGCCGAAGATCGCGAACCCCGGCTTGCGCACGATAAATGCCGGAAGCAGCGCTGAAAGAAGATATATCCCAAACGTCAGCTCCATAAACACAGGCCCGAGCAGCCCATACAGCGGCATATACAGATAGTCCATCAGCGTGTAGATCACGCCGATTACGGCGGCGATGATTGCGATGATGACTACTTCGCGGGTTTTCCATTTGAGTTCCATTTTTGTCCCTCCTAAAAATTAAAATGATATGAAATATAGGATACGTTATACAAACGAAAGTATAATGTATGCCCTGGCGTTTGTCAATGCCGAACGCATGGTTCACGGAGGGAAAGAGTTCGGCAGCGATTTATATCGATCATTTGCCGGTTTCAGCGCAACGAACCATTGACAGCGGCTGAATTGGTGGATATAATATATTATTAACCGAATAGCACAGCGGCGATGACTGCGAAATAGTACCGGACTTTGCTCCCTCAGAGAGCTGTCGGATGGTGCAAGACAGTGGGATGTAACCCGGGAATACACGCAAACATGCTGCCCGCCGAACGAGCGCATCCGCTCAAGTAGATCGGGCCGGGTTTCACCCGTTATAGCGGTAGAGTATTGCGCTCGGATGAAACGCGCGCTTGTACTCGAAAAGGCTGGCGCTGTGAAGCGTCGGTGAATTGGGGTGGTAACACGGGATTTGGCGCTCGTCCTCTAGAAAAGGGAGGACGGCGTTTTTTTGTCGTTCACAGCGGCGGTGTCATCGTCAAAGGACATCCTCGAAAAATAGTATTTGAAGGGGAGAATAAGATGACAAAAATCGATTTTTACAGCGGCGAAATGATCCCGCTGGAGATGCACAAGGTCCGGATCGTTCAAAAACTTACGCTTCCTCCGATCGAGCGCAGGCTTGAGGCGATCCGGGAGGCAGGGAACAATACGTTCCTGCTTAAGAACAAGGATATCTTTTTGGACATGCTGACCGACAGCGGCGTGAACGCGATGAGCGATCAGCAGCTCGCAGCCATGATGGTTTGCGACGACAGCTACGCGGGCAGCGCGACCTATACGCGTTTGGAGGACAAGGTGCGCGAGATTTTCGGTATGGAGTATTTTCTGCCGACGCATCAGGGGCGCGCCGCCGAACATATTCTGGCGGAAACATTTATTAAGCCGGGCGACGTCATCCCGATGAATTTTCACTTTACGACCGCAAAGGCGCATTTTACCCGGTGCGGCGCCAGGGTTGAGGAAGTGGTCATCGACGAAGGCATCGATCCAAACTGTTCTCACCCGTTTAAGGGCAATACGGACCCTGTGAAACTCAAAAAGCTGATCAAAGAAGTCGGGGCGTCGAAAATCCCGTTTATCAGGCTGGAGGCGGGAACCAATCTCATCGGCGGACAGCCTTTTTCGCTCGAGAACACCAGGGAGGTGTGCCGCATCGCACACGAAAACGGCATACTGACGCTGATGGATGCGAGCTTGCTCCAGGACAACCTGTATTTTATCAAGATGCGCGAGGCCGCCTGCAAGGACATGAGCATCCGCGAGATCACGCGCGCAATCTCGGACGAGATGGATATGATCTACTTCTCCGCAAGGAAACTTGGTTTTGCTAGGGGCGGCGGAATGTGCATACGCGCCGAGGCCGTCTGCGAGCGAATGAAAGAGCTCGTGCCGATGTTCGAGGGGTTTTTGACCTACGGCGGAATGAGCACGCGCGAGATGGAAGCCATCGCGGTCGGGCTGGAAGAATCGATGGACGAAGACATTATCTCGCAGGCGCCGCAGTTCATCCAATACATGAACCAGGAGCTGATCGACCGCGGCGTGCCCGTTGTCATGCCCGCGGGCGGACTTGGCTGCCATTTGAACGCGAGGGAGTTTTTATCTCACGTGGATCCGCATCAGTATCCCGCCGGCGCGCTTGGGGCGGCGGTATATATCGCGGGCGCGGTACGCGGCATGGAGCGCGGCACGATCTCCGAGCAGCGCGAACCGGACGGAACGGAGCCGATCGCGGCGGTGGAACTGCTGCGCCTAGCATTGCCGCGCAGGGTATTCACGCTCTCCCAGGTGAAATATACCGTGGACCGCGTCGCATGGCTCTACAAGAACCGCGAATTGGTCGGCGGGCTGCGTTTTATCAAGGAGCCGACCAATCTGCGCTTTTTCTTCGGGCTGCTTGAGCCGATCGGCGATTGGCAGGAAAAGCTTGCCGCGAAATACAAGGAAGATTTTGGAGACAGCCTGTAAGCGAACGCAATCCCCAAATTAGATTTAAAGCGTCCGGCGCGTTTGTCGCCGGGCGCTTTTTCCCGTCGGCTGCGTCAATAGATATCGGGGCACATGGTAGAATGTTGACGGAGCAGATTGGCTGATCTGTTGTTGACCGGAAATCAAGGCGTTGTCATATCCCCAAGGCAAGGGTATACTAATATAAAAACAGGAAAAGGATGTCAATCATGATCGATATTGCTATCATAGGCGGCGGCCCGGCCGGGCTGACGGCAGGCCTGTATGCAGCCCGCAGCGGCCTCAAGAGCGTGCTCTTTGAGGAGGTTTTCGTGGGCGGCCAAGCCGCGAGAACCCCTAGGATCGATAACTACCCGGGATTCGCGGAAGGCATCGACGGCGCGACGCTTGGGATGAATATCGAGCAGCAAGCGATGCGTTTCGGGCTTGAAATCCGCTACGACCCTGTTTCAAAGCTGGAGCTTAAAGGCGATGTGAAAAAAATCCATACACAGGATGCGTCGCTGGAAGCGCGCACCGTAATCATCGCGACGGGCGCGTCTCCAAACAAGCTTGGGCTTGAGAAGGAGCAGGAGCTGACCGGCTCGGGCATATCTTACTGCGCGACCTGCGACGGCGCGTTCTTTAAGGGAAAGGCCGTGGCGGTGGTAGGCGGCGGGGATACTGCCGTTTCCGACGCGATATACCTCGCTCGGTATGCTTCCAAAGTTTATTTGATCCACAGGCGCGATAAGCTGCGCGCGGATGAGATTTTGCAAAAGGCGGTGCTCACCGAGCCGAACGTCGAACTGGTATTCGACAGCGAGGTTCGTTCCCTGCTCGGCGAAGAAAGCCTTTCGGGGATCATGGTACATCACAAACCGACGGGCGATCTCAAACAGATCGACGTTCAAGGGCTGTTCGTCGCCGTGGGGATTCGGCCGCGGACGGATCTTGTCAGGGATGTCCTCGAGCTTACGGAAGACGGCTATATTCAGACAGACGCTCTGATGCAGACGTCTATCGAGGGCGTATATGCCGCCGGAGACGTCCGGAATACGCCGCTAAGGCAGGTCGTAACCGCCGTAGCGGACGGGGCCGTGGCCGCGACGCAGGCGGCGGAAAGGTGTTCCCTAAAGTAAAGGGAATCGAATCCATGTGCTTGACTCCCTTTACCTTAAAATAACGGATGGTGATAGAATGGGAAGACTTTTTGGTACGGACGGCGTTCGCGGCATCGCAAACGCCGAGCTTAGCTGCGACCTCGCGCTGAAAATCGGCGCGGCGGGAGCGTATGTGCTTACAAGCGAGGTGCATAGCCCCAAGATCCTAATCGGCTGTGACACGAGAAAGTCCGGGGATATGCTTTGTTCGGCGCTGACGGCGGGAATCTGCTCCGTGGGCGGCGACGCGATCCATGTCGGCGTGATCCCGACGCCCGCGATGGCGTATCTGGTGCGGCTCTATGGCGCCGACGCGGCGGTAATGGTCAGCGCGTCGCACAATCCGATGGAATTTAACGGCATCAAGTGGTTTGATGGCGAGGGCTATAAGCTTTCGGATGCCCTGGAGGATCAGATCGAGCGAATCATACGGGACCATGTCGCGCTGCCGCATCCGACGGGAGCGGCGGTCGGGCGCGTGATCCATGCGCGCCGCGCGCAGCAAGAGTATACGAGCTTTCTCATATCCGCCGCAGAGACGCGCTTTGAAGGCCTGCGCATCGTACTCGACTGCGCCAACGGCGCTTCCTCCGCGATCGCCAAGGAGGTGTTTCGGGCGCTGGGAGCCGAAACGCTGTCCTTTTCCGACGAGCCGGACGGGAACAACATCAACGAGCATTGCGGCTCGACGCACCCGCAAAGGCTGGCGCAGCTCGTTACGGAGATGGGCGCGGACGTCGGCTTCGCGTTTGACGGGGACGCGGATCGATTGATCGCCGCGGACGAACGCGGCAACGTCGTGGATGGGGACCGCATCATGGGCATCTGCGCGCTCGACCGGAAGAGAAGGGGAACGCTTTCTAACGATACGCTCGTGATTACCTCGATGTCCAATCTCGGGCTGAAAAAGAGGATGAAACAAGCGGACATAACGCTCGCTGAAACCGGCGTCGGAGATCGTTATGTGCTCGAGTGTATGCTCAAAAACGGCTATTGTCTGGGTGGAGAGCAGTCCGGGCATGTGATTTTCCTCGATAAGAACACGACGGGCGACGGCATCCTTACGGCGGTGGAGCTGCTCAACGTGCTCAAGAAGCGCGCTTCGCGTATGTCTGAGCTTGCCGGCGAGATCCCGATCTACCCGCAGATACTCATCAACGTTAAGGTCGATAACGCCTATAAGAACGACATGATGCAGGATGAGGAACTGCTTCGCGGCGTACGCGAGGCGGAGAGCGCCCTGGGCGACGGCGGCCGCGTGCTGGTGCGCGCCTCCGGGACGGAGCCTCTCATACGCATCATGCTCGAGGGGGACGACGAGGAACAAATCCGCCGCCTTGGGATCGGCGTGGCGAGGGTACTCGAAAAGAAGTACGGCGGAACGATCAAAAACGCATAGCCGAATTACGAGTACATCCCTTTCGTTTCTTGCGGAGGGGATGATTTTCTTTTTGCCGCCTGCAGCGCTTTTCCGCCCAGCCGGCCAATAAAGGCAAGGGAGGGACGAGCAGCTTCCGCTTGCAATTTATTGGTACTTCCAGTATCATTTCAATGAGTATTATGAATACGCTCCAGGAGGATCCAAATGGCATATCGCCAGGATTTGATTCGGAATTTCTGCATCATCGCGCATATCGATCACGGGAAATCCACGCTTGCGGACCGTATGATGGAACTGACCCATACGGTCGCTCAGCGCGATATGGCGGATCAGCTTCTGGATACGATGGAAATCGAGCGCGAGCGCGGCATTACCATCAAGGCGACGGCGGTGCGCATGTTCTACGACCATGCGGACGGCAACCGCTACATGTTCAATCTGATCGACACGCCGGGTCACGTCGATTTTACTTATGAAGTTTCAAGGAGCCTCGCGGCCTGCGAAGGGGCGATACTGGTCGTGGACGCCACGCAGGGAATCGAGGCGCAGACGCTTGCGAACGTCTATCTCGCGCTGGACAATAACCTCGAGATCGTGCCGGTCATCAACAAGATCGATCTGCCGAGCGCCCAGCCCGAACATGTTATCCGCGAGATCGAAGATGTGATCGGCCTGCCTGCGGAGGACGCGCCGTGTATCAGCGCGAAATCCGGTTTGAACGTCGAACAGGTGCTCGCAAAGGTCGTCGAGGCGATCCCGGCGCCCTCCGGGGATATAAACGCGCCCCTCAAGGCGCTGATATTCGACTGCATCTATGATAATTACAAGGGCGCGCTGAGCTATGTGCGCGTTATGGAAGGGCATGTTCGCGAGGGGATGCGCATCCGCTCGATGGCCACCGGCAACGAGTTCGACGTGACGGAGGTAGGCGTGTTTACGCCTTCGCTCAAGCCGAGCGACGAGCTTGTTGCGGGCGAGGTCGGCTACATCGCGGCGTCCATCAAGAGCGTCGCCCAGACTAAGGTCGGCGATACGATCACCGACGCGGACAATCCGGCATCCGCCGCGCTGCCCGGCTATAAGCAGGTGCAGCCGATGGTATTCTGCGGCATTTACCCGGCCGACGGCGCGCGCTACGACGATCTTCGCGACGCGCTGGACAAGCTCGTGCTCAACGACGCCTCGCTCTCGTTTGAACCGGAAACCTCGACCGCGCTCGGTTTCGGCTTCCGCTGCGGGTTCTTGGGGCTGCTGCATATGGAGATCATACAGGAGCGCCTCGAGCGTGAATTTGACCTTGATCTTGTGACCACCTCGCCGAGCGTTATCTATCGCGTGAAAAAGACCTCCGGCGAAGAGATCACGATCGACAACCCCAGCAATCTGCCTCCGCCGACGGAGATCGCCTATATGGAGGAGCCGATGGTGACGGCCAACATCATGACGCCGTCCGAGTACGTCGGCACCATCATGGAGCTGTGCCAGGAGAAGCGCGGGATATTCCGCGACATGAACTATATCGAGGAAACGCGCGTAAGGATCCACTATGAGCTGCCGCTCAACGAAATTATCTACGACTTTTTCGATCAGCTCAAATCGAGGAGCCGCGGCTACGCTTCCTTCGATTACGAGCTTAAAGAGTACATGCGCTCCGAACTCGTCAAGCTCGATTTCCTGCTCAACGGCGATATGTGCGATGCGCTTTCGACGATCGTACACAAGGATAAGGCGTACAACAAGGGCCGCTCCGTGGCCGAAAAGCTTAAGGACGTGATTCCGAGGCAGCAGTTCGAGATCCCGATCCAGGCCGCGATCGGCGGCAAGATCATCGCGCGGGAGACGGTAAAGGCCGTCCGGAAAGATGTTTTGGCCAAGTGCTACGGCGGCGACATCACGCGCAAGAAGAAACTGCTCGAGAAGCAAAAGGAAGGCAAGAAGCGTATGCGCCAGGTGGGAACGGTGGAAGTGCCCAGCGACGCGTTCATGAGCGTGCTTCGCATCAACTGAACCATGGCAGGAATCTATGTCCATATTCCATTCTGCATCCGCAAATGCAGGTACTGCGATTTTGTATCCTTCGAGTCGATTCAAAAGCTCGAAGGATATTTTGATCTGCTGCTTGCCGAGGCCGACCTCCGAGCAGGAGAGTGCCGCGCCCTTGAATTCCAAACGGTGTTTTTGGGCGGCGGAACGCCTTCGCTGCTTTCAGGCGATCAGGCCGCAAGGCTGATCGTTGGATTGCGTGAACAATACCGAGTCGCAAAGGACGCGGAAATCACGATCGAGTGCAATCCCGGCACGCTCGACGCGGAGAAGCTGCAAAGATACCGCAAGGGCGGGATCAATCGGCTGTCGATCGGGCTGCAGAGCACGCACGAGGAGCTCTTGACCGCCATCGGCAGGATCCATACCTTTGAGGATTTCCTTCGCACGCATCAACAGGCACGTTCTGCCGGGTTTGAGAACATCAATATCGACCTGATGTTCGGCCTGCCCGGGCAGACGTGGGAACAGTATCAAAACACGCTTAAGACGGTGATTTCGCTCGGCCCAGAGCATGTGAGCGCGTATTCTCTGACACTTGAGGAGCACACGCCGCTGCACCGGCTCGTCGAGCGGGGCGAACTGCGCCTGCCGGACGAAGACGAGACGTTCGAAATGTACGAAAACGGCGCTTGCCTTCTGGAGCAGGCCGGATATGCACGCTACGAAATATCGAATTTTGCGCTGCCCGGCAAAGAGTGCCGACACAACATCAACTACTGGGAAAATGGGCAGTATCTAGGTCTTGGCGTCGCCGCGCACAGCTCGTTACGGAACGGAGACAGCCTGGTCAGAAGCAGCAATGCCGTGACGCTCGAGGCCTATTCGGAAGCTCTTTTAAAATGCGAACTGCCGATTGCATCCGGCGAGCGCATCGGCGCGCAGCAGGAAATGTTTGAATGCGTGATGCTGGGTCTGCGTATGATAAAGGGCATAAACAGGGGTGCGTTTTTGAAGCGTTTTGGCATAACCGTTGAATCGGCATATCCCGACGCAATCGACATCCTTGTTCGCAAGGGGTGGCTGCATGCGGACAAAGACGCTTTGCGCCTTACGCCCGCCGGCCTTAACATGCAGAACGCCGCGCTTTTGGAATTCATGCAGTAAACGCGGCTGTTTCAGGTAAATCAAGCCCATTTTCCTAAGTATGCTTCACCTTTTTGTCACAAAGGTTTTTCTTCCTATACTTGACAATATTGAGGCGGAGTGCTATTTTTATAGTGACCGTTAGCACTCGACGATCAAGAGTGCTAATAACGAAGGGGGGGTGTAATGGATGGATCTAGATGAACGAAAACTGCAGATCCTGCAGGCCATCATCGACGACTATATCCTTACGGCTGCCCCTATCGGTTCGCGCACGATTTCCAAGCGGACGGACATCGGCCTTTCCTCTGCGACAATCCGCAACGAAATGTCGGATCTTGAGGAGCTTGGCTTTCTGGAACAGCCGCACACCTCGGCGGGGCGGATCCCCTCGGATAAGGCGTACCGGCTGTATGTGAACAACATCATGAAGAAGACCAAGCTGACACCCGATGAATGCAGCGCGATCAGCAAGCTCTTCTCCAGGAGGGTTGATGCGGTGGAGGATGTGATCCGGCAGACCGCCTGGGTGCTTTCCAACGTAACGCATTATACCTCGATGGTGCTCGCGCCGCAGCTGAAATCGGTCAAGCTCAAGCACATTCAGCTTGTGCCGATCAGCGAGAGGAAGGCGCTCGTGGTGATCGTGACCAACACGGGCATCACGCGGGATTCGATCGTGCATATCCCGGCGGATATGGACGCGTACCATCTGGAACGGCTTTCGCGTATGCTTACGGCGCACTTCGCGAATATGCGCCTTGAGGAAGCGTCGCGTTCGATGGAGCATTTTTTCAGCGAAGAGGTCAACTCGTACCGCGGGCTGCTTAAATCGATGTCTGAGGTGCTCAACCAGCGCATTTCCGGCTCGCAGGCGCGATCGGTCGAACTCAGCGGGGCCACAAACATGCTCAATTACCCGGAATACAGCGATCTGGACAAAGCGCGCGCGTTTCTTTCGGCGATTGAGACGAAGGATTATCTGTTCAATATGCTCGCCAACGCGAGCAAACTCGAGTTTACGGTGACGATCGGCTCCGAAAACGAGAGCATGGACATGAAGGATTGCAGCGTCGTCACCGCGACCTATAAGATCGGAGAAGATCCGATCGGCTCGATGGGCGTCATCGGCCCGACGCGCATGAACTACGCTAAGGTACTCGCGATTTTAGGTTTCATGGGGAACAGCTTAAGCGAGATGCTGACGAATCTGATCGAGGAGGAAAAACGGTAAATTGGACAACATGGAAACGGATAAGAATCAGATCGAGCTAAAACAGGACGCGCAGCAGGAGCCTTCGGAGACGGCGCTTCCCGAGGAGATCGTTTTTACCCGCGAGGAGTTTGAAAAAGTGCGTGAACACATGGAGGCTCTGAAAAAGGAAAACGCTGCGACGATCGCGCTCGCGCAAAGGGTCCAGGCGGATTTTGAAAACTACAGGAAGCGCAACGCCAACATTTCCTGCGACAGCATGGACGAAGGCGTCCGCGAGACGATCAAGGCGCTCCTGCCGGTGATCGACAATTTTGAACGCGCGATGCAAAGCCCTTGCGCAGACGTCGCGTGGCTCGAAGGAATCGGCCTCGTCTACCGGCAGATGCTCGATGCGCTGACCAGGCAGGGACTGGCGGAGATCGATACGTCCGGCGCATTTGACCCGCAGCTTCACGAAGCGGTGATGCAGGAGGCGGCGGAGGGCAAACAGAGCGGTACGATCCTGGAGACCCTGCAAAAAGGGTATATGGTAAAGGATCGGATCATCCGCCACAGCATGGTAAAGGTAGCGAAATAACGCGGATCGGAAATTCCGGCCGCGTACAGAATTGAATCATACACTGTTTTTATTAAGGAGGATAAGGAATATGTCTAAAATCATTGGAATTGACCTTGGCACGACCAATTCCTGCGTTGCGGTTTTGGAAGGCGGCGAACCCGTCGTCATCCCCAACGCGGAAGGCTCGCGCACAACGCCTTCCGTCGTCGCGTTTAAAGATGGCGAGCGCATGGTGGGAACCGTTGCGAAGCGTCAGGCGATCACGAATCCGGACCGGACGATCACCTCGATCAAGCGCGAGATGGGAAGCTCCTATAAAAAGACCATCGACGGCAAGGATTATACGCCGCAGGAGATCTCGGCGATGATCCTTCAGAAGCTCAAGCAGGACGCGGAAGCCTATCTGGGCGAGAAGATCACCCAGGCGGTCATCACCGTGCCCGCGTATTTCAGCGACAGCCAGCGCCAGGCGACAAAGGACGCCGGACGTATCGCGGGCCTTGAGGTGCTGCGCATCATCAACGAGCCTACGGCCGCATCCCTTGCCTACGGCATGGATAAAGAGCACAACCATAAGATCCTCGTATACGACCTGGGCGGCGGTACGTTCGACGTGTCGATCCTCGAGATCGGCGACGGCGTGTTCGAGGTGCTCGCGACGCAGGGCAACAATCGCCTGGGCGGCGACGACTTCGACCAACGGCTGATGGATTATATCTGCGACGATTTCAAACGCTCCAACGGGATCGACCTTCGGAACGACCGCATGGCGCTCCAGCGCCTCAAGGAAGCGGCCGAAAAGGCGAAGATCGAGCTCTCGAGCATGGTGCAGACCAATGTCAACCTGCCCTTTATCACGGCGGACAGCTCCGGCCCGAAGCATCTTGATATGACCATCACCCGCGCGAAGTTCGATGAGCTGACCGCGGATCTGATCGAAAAGACCAAGGAATGCATGGACCGCGCGCTCAAGGACGCGGGACTTACAACCGCGCAGATCGACAAGGTCATTCTCGTCGGCGGTTCCACCCGTGGGCCTGCGGTGCAGGATATGGTGAAGAAGAATACCGGCAAGGAGCCGTTCAAGGGCATCAATCCCGACGAGTGCGTCGCCATCGGCGCGGCGATTCAGGCGGGCGTGCTCGGCGGCGAGGTCAAGGACATCCTGCTGCTCGACGTAACTCCGCTTTCCCTCGGCATCGAGACCGTCGGCGGCGTGTTCACCAGGCTCATCGAGCGCAACACAACGATCCCGACAAAGAAGAGCCAGATCTTTTCGACCGCCGCGGACGGCCAGACCAGCGTCGAAGTGCACGTGCTGCAGGGCGAACGCGAGATGGCGCAGTACAACAAGACCCTCGGCCGCTTCCAGCTCGCCGGCATCGCGCCCGCTCCGCGCGGTATGCCGCAGATCGAGGTGACGTTTGATATCGACGCGAACGGAATCGTGCATGTATCCGCGAAGGATCTGGGCACTGGAAACGAACAGAACGTCACGATCACGGCTTCTACGAACCTGGGCGAGGACGAGATCAAAAAGGCCGTGCGCGAGGCGGAGCAGTTCGCCACCGAGGATAAAAAGCGCAAGGAAGAGGTCGAGGCCCGCAACCATGCGGACAGCATGGTCTACACGACCGAGAAGACCATCAAGGAGATGGGCGACAAGATTTCCTCCGACGACAAGCAGCGCATCGAAGCGGAAATCGCCGCGGTGCGCAAGGCCCTGGAGGGAACGGACATGGAAGCCATCAAGAAGGCGAGCGAAAAGCTTACCGAGGTTTCCTACGACGTGTTCGGCAAGGTGTATCAGCAGCAGGCAGCGCAGCATCAAAATACGGGCGCGGGCGCCGGGAATACGTCCGAAGCGCCTAAGGACGATACCGTAGTGGATGCGGACTACGAGGTTGTGGACGAGGATAAGAAATAAATCCGGGTTAACGCACGCCCTGCCGTCGGAAGCCAAAGCGATTGCTTTGGCTTCTGCACGGCATTTTGAGGAGGTGTATTGGGGAGTTGGCTAAACAGGACTATTACGAGATTCTGGGCGTCAATAAGGATGCTTCAGACGAAGAAATAAAGAGCGCATTCCGAAAGCTCGCGAAGAAATATCATCCTGATCTGCATCAGGGGGATAAGGGCGCCGAGACGAAATTTAAGGAGATCAACGAGGCTTACGGCGTGCTTTCCGATGCACAGAGCCGCGCAAAGTACGATCAGTTCGGCCACGCCGCCTTTGATCCGGCTGCCGGAGGCGCGGGCTACGGCGGTGCGGGTTTCGGAGGCGCGGGTTTCGGGGGCTTCGGCGATATTTTTGAAACGATGTTCGGCGGCGGCTTCGGCGGCTTTGGCGGAGCGCAGCAATCGAGGAACGCGCCGGTCGCGGGAAACGATTACCGGTACAACCTGAGCATTACGTTCGAAGAGGCGGCTTCCGGAACCCAAAAGGAGATCATTGTTCCGCGCGAGGAATCTTGTTCAACCTGCGGCGGCAGCGGTGCAAAGCCCGGCACAGAGCCGGTACGCTGCACGACCTGCGGCGGCAGCGGGCAGGTGCGCGTGCAGCAGAATACCATGTTCGGCTCGTTCGCCACGGTAAGGACCTGCGACGTGTGCCACGGCACGGGGACGATCATCAAGGAGCCGTGCCTTGATTGCAAGGGCAGGGGGCGCGTCAATAAGTCAAGGCGCATCGTCGTGAATATCCCCGCCGGCATCGATAACGGGCAATCGATCAACAAGCGCGGCGAGGGTGAAGCGGGCTATCGCGGCGGTCCGAGCGGCGATCTGTATGTGACGATCCAGGTGAAGCCCCACAAGCTTTTCAAGCGCAAGGGCTCGGACCTATATCTCGATATGGTCATCCCCGTTACCACGGCGGCCCTGGGCGGCGAGATCAAGGTTCCCACGCTGACCGGAACCGTGAAGTACAACATCCCGGAGGGAACGCAGCCCGATACGACGTTCCGGCTCAAGGAGCAGGGGATCGTACGGCTTCACAGCAACGTAAAAGGCGATCTGTACGTGCGGGTTTCCGTAGAAATACCCAAACGCCTGACCGACGAGCAGAAGGAGCTGTTCCATAAGCTTGCTCAAACGCTGGGCGAAAAGGCGGGCGATGGAAAGACCGCCCGAAAAGGTTTTTTTGATAAGGTGAAAGACGCGTTCGGCGACTAGTGAGCCGTCGCCGCGACGGGCGGATAACCGGGGAAAGCAGCCTGCTTTCCCCGGTTTTTGTGTTTTGCTCCATGCGATGAATCCAGAAACCAAGGATAGGCTTATCAACGATCGATCAAAAGTCTTCAGAAAAAACTATATCGGTTTATCACAATTATCAAAACATATTGGGGCAATTTCGGAAAAACCTTAAAATATCGCCCAAAGGTCTGTTGGGCTTATTTTTGAATCCGGCGCATATTCGCTGAGATTTCCTGTCAACAATACATGTCAATAATCCATTCCAAAGAAAGTGAATCATCCCAAAAGCGCAGGCATGGCAGCGGAGGCAGCGCTTTTTATGCGAGCGCATCGGATCAGCCAAATCGGTTGGCGACCGTGTCTTTTAACAGCTCCGTTGCGGCGGAAGCGGGCAGTAATCCCAAATCGCCCTTTCGATCGGTCCCAACCAGCACAAACGGCTGCGCGCCGCCGAGATGCTCACCCGTGGCCGGGCTTGTTCCATGGTCCGAGCAAAATAGAACCGTGCAGCCCGAACCGCAAAGCCGCGCGATCACCTCGTCGTCGACCTTCCGAAGAAACGCGCGCTTTTGTCCGCTGTTGCGCCTGTGGGCGGCTTCGTCGGCGCCTTCGATATGAAGGATTGTGATCGGGTTTACGCGCACCAGCGCGAGCGCTTGCTCCGTTTTCAAAGAAAGGTCCGTGTCCGTGTCCGCTGTGAATTCGGGATCCGTATGGACGGCGATGTCCATCGCCCTGCACAGGCCTTTGACGATCGGCGCGGCGGCAATCGCCGCGGCGCGGAAGCGAAACGGCGGCAAGGCACAGAGTGCGGATTCGCCCCATGGGAGCAAAACGGTATCCTGCATAAGGCTTTGGTGCGCGACTTTTTGCAATACTTCGTTGCCGATCGGAAGAATATCCTCTACAAGCTTGCCGATGGCGGCGTAAGGCGGAACCGTGACGGGCGTGTCGAGCGATGCGGTTCCCGTGAGGATCAGTACCGCCTTGTAGCCTCCCAGAGAGTAATACGAAACCTGCTCCGGCGGCGAAAAAGAGGGCGCGCGTTCTGAAACACCGCAAATGCGCCCGCCGCAATCGACCCGCATCCAGCTTCCCCGAAGGATGAGGTCGTCTTTTGCAACAGCGATGCCTTCTCCGATGGCCTCGAGATACCCGCGCGCGCGCCTTGGAAGTTCATGCCCCGGGATTCCCAAAAGCGAGGCGATGCAGGGATAGCTTTCCGGTGCGAAACCGCCGGGAACGGTCCGAAATGAGCCGTACGCGCCCCGGCGCATGGCGGAATAAAGATGGGGAAGCTGTAAAATGTCGAATTCTTCATCCGTCATTCCGTCGATGATGCAGAGTATCGCCCCGCGGTCAATCATGAGCGGCCTCCGCTAAGTCGGAGATTGCCTGCAGCAGGCGTTCGTTATCGGTGCGCGAGCGCACCGCGATGCGGTAATACCCCTGTGTAAGGCCGGGGTAATTGCTGCAATCGCGTATCAAAAGGCCCCTCTCCCCAAGGCGCTTTTTTAAATCGGGCAACCCGGTATGGAAGAAGAGATAATTCGCTTCGCTTCCGATAATTTTGATTCCACAGCGCATTAGGTTGTTGCAAAGGTAAACCTTTTCCGCACGGATGAGCGCGCGCATCTTCAGAAGGTAGGTGTTTTCCTTCAGCGCCGCGATACCTGCCGCTTGTGCGAGGGAGGAAACCGACCACGGCGCGCCGGAATCGAGGATCGAAGCAAGCAGTTCCTCGTCGCCGCACAGGCAATATCCGAGGCGAACGCCTGCGATCCCGTAGAGCTTGGTAAACGCATCGAGGACGAATAGATTGTTGTAGGACGGGACCAGCGTTCTTAAGGAGTGAAACTGCGGCTCCGCGAGAAAACCGTTGAAGCACTCATCGACGACAAGCAGCGTACCGGCTTTGTGCGCCGCGTCGAGAATGCGTCTGAGCAGTTCGGGCCCAACGGTCAAGCCCGTGGGATTGTTGGGGTTGCACAAGAACATCAGGTCGACGTCCGTATCGATGAGATCCAGGATCTGTTCGTCCAGCTTGAACCCGTTTTCCTTTTTAAGGGGAAAGCGGATTATATCGCAGCCGACCAACCCGAGCGCCAGCTCGTACTCGAGGAATGTCGGAACGGCCAGAAGCGCCCGCTTCGGACGCTTTGCCAGTACAAGACGAAAGATGATATCCGCCGCGCCGTTTCCGCATTGGATCTGCGAAGGCGGCAAATTCATGCTCTGTGCAATGGCGATACGAAGCTCGCGGCACAGAGGATCGGGATAAGCGTCCGCCGTCGCAGCCGCGTTCCGGATGGCCTCGCGAACGCCGCTTGGAACGCCCAGAGGATTGCAGTTTGCGGAGAAATCAAGCGGGGCTTTGCCGTGCTCGAGCATGAAGCCATAGGCGTCGCCGCCGTGAATCAAAGCCATAGGAGCGCTCCTTTCAAAAGGGCAAAGAGGATAAGTGAAAACGCGGCCGTCCAGAACAGCAATCGATTCGCCAAAAGAATATCTTCGGTTTGGATCGGGCGGCCGTCGTCCCCGATCGTGGGCTTGTGAACGAGCTTGCCAAAATAATAGGAATCGCCGCCAAGGCGAATATTTAGCGCTCCGGCGCAGGCGGCTTCCGTATGCGCGGAATTGGGGCTGGAATGCCGCAAACGATCGCGGCGGAAAATGCGCCAGGCGTTTTTGCCATCCAAACCCACAGCAAAGGCGCACAACACCATCATAACTCCTGCGAAGCGCGCCGGAAGAAAATTCGCCGCGTCGTCAAGCCGCGCGCTTGCCCGCCCAAAATACAAGTAACGGTCGTTCTTGTAGCCGACCATGCTGTCCAGTGTGTTGATGCATTTATAGAGGATTCCAAGGGGCGCGCCGCCGATGAAGAGATAAATAAGCGGCGCGATTACGCCGTCGCTCGTGTTTTCCGCCACCGTCTCGACGGCGGCGCGCGTAACGCCCGCCGTATCGAGCGCCGCCGTATCCCTGCCGACAATTTGGCCGACCAGCGTGCGCGCGCGTTCAAGATCGGCCTCGGCAAGAGCGTGATGCACCTTGGACGACGCGCTCTTTAGGGAACGAAGCGCGAGGCATTGCCAGCATAAAAGGCTTTCGACAACGAATCGCAGCAGGGGATGGATCAGGCTGCACAGGTACAGCGCGCCCCATGACGCGCAAAGAACAGACAGGGGAAGCAGTATCGCAAGCACAAGCCCTGCGCGGGATTCGCCCTTGGGTGTTTTCTTGGCTATATTCCTCAGGCGCGGCTCCAGCAATTGAATCATTTTACCCATCCCGACGACGATATGCGGGCAGCGCATCGGATCCCCAAACGCAAGATCGATGAGAAAACCGGCGATTACAGCCGCAAACGATATCATCGTGGCAACGCTCCCTTCGGTCGAACCGTCATAAATAAGATGTGCAATACTCTATATCCGGGGCAGGCTGACAATTGGCTGCCCGCTGCTATACACCGCAAGTTCTTGAAATCTTTAAAAAAATACGGAACAGAAACCGGGATTTCCATGCCAAACACACAGTAAACATTAAGCACTCATGGTCGTTTTGTCAAGACGAAGGGAGGCGATAAAACGGTTTTGCGGTCCCCTGAAAGGGACCGCATTTGCAGCAACGATTAAATATTGAGCTAAGGGCGTTCAGCTTATTCCCCGTATGCGTGCGGCTTTCTGGCGCGCAGCACGGGAAGAGATGCGCGCGTTTTTCCCACGGCATCAAGATCGATCTTGACGACGGCGAGCGCTTCCTGATCATCCAGCTCGCACAACAGCGTACCCCAGGGATCCGCGATCAGAGAATGTCCATAGGAGTGATAGGAAGCGTCCGGATCGCAGGCGGGCGCGACGCCGATCGAAAAAAATTGATTGTCGAGCGCCCTTGTCCGATGCAGAAGCGACCAGTGAGCGGGTCCGGTCGTCGGGTTGAACGCGCCCGGATAGATCATTATTCTAGCGCCCAGCAGCGCTGCTGTTCTTGCAAGCTCCGGAAAGCGAATATCAAAACAGATTGCGACGCCCATTCGGCCAAACGGGGTATCAAAAGCAGTGGCTTTGTCGCCCGCTGTGAGCACGTCGGATTCCCGGAAACGCTGGCCGCCGGGGATATCGATATCGAACAGATGCACTTTGCGGTGTTTTGCGATGCATTGGCCACTCGGGGCGAATACGTAAGAGGTATTATAGATTCTATTCTGATCGTCGATCTCCGGCATGGAACCGCCTACGAGCAGTACGCCCGTTTCGTTTGCAACGCGGGACAGCATCCGGTAGGCCTTGCCGCCTTCCGCTTCGGCATACTGCTTAAAACAGGCGGTATCGTAGGGGCACAGGAACATCTCGGGCAGCACAATAAGCTTCGCGCCTTTTCCGGCGGCGTCGCGCGCCATTTCTTCTGCGCGGATAAGGTTCTCTTCCCGATTCGAACCGACCTTCAATTGAAGCAATCCGACGGCGAGCTCCTGCATATGAGACACCTCCCTGCCTGCATTGTAATCCAACGCGTGCATGCCGTCAATCTGTGCCGCATCTGGACAAACGTGCGTTTTTAGGGTAACTTAAACATGATGATGGAGGTGAAAAAATGCATCCGCTGAAACCGGCTTTTGCGATTCCCTATATAAAACCATATGATTTCGACGCGCTGCTGCGCTTTTATGCCGGGCGCGCGGTTCAGGGCATCGAGGCGGTGATTGAAAACGGGTATTATTTTACCGCAGCGATCGGCTCCCATCGGGGCGTTGTCGGCGTCACAAACAGGCAAGACATCGGCGAATTGACGGTATCGCTGAGCGATGCGCTGCTTCCAAACGTTGAGCAGATCATGGGGAGGATCGAGAACGCGTTCGATACGCACTGCGACCCCAAGCGGGTCGGTCAAACGCTGGTGCGCATGAACGAGTTTGAGCATGGTTTGTATCGGCCGGGAATACGCGTCCCCGGATGTTTTGATGGGTTTGAAATGGCCGTGCGCGCGATACTGGAACAGCAGATTTCGACCCGCGCCGCCTGCACCATCGCACAGCGCATCGTTGTCGGGCTGGGTTCCGAGCTTGAGACCGAGATCGATGGACTAAGCCATAACTTCCCGACTGCCGAACAGATCCTATCCGCTCCCGAAGGCGCGCTTTGCGCTTTCGGCGCGTCGCCGCTCAAGGCCCAGGCGATTAGGGCTTTGGCCTACGACTATGTGAAGGGGCGCATCTGCCTCAGGCCGGGGCCGGAGGCGCATAAGGAGATCAAAATGCTTTTGGACATGAAGGGAATCGGCCCCTGGACTTCGCAATATATCGGGATGCGCGCCCTGAAGGATCCCAATGCGTTTATGGATACGGACGCGGGCGTAAAAAAAGCCCTCCCGGGGCTGAATTCCAGCCAAATCGCCGCGATCGCGGATGCATGGAAACCATATCGCGCTTACGCGCTGATGTGCCTGTGGAATGCGTCGGAGGCGTGAGACATGGACGACAAAGGAGACGGATATGAGCAAAAAGACAATAGCAAATGCGGCCTATGAATACAATATCGATACACCGATCGGCATTCTCACGCTGAGCGAACGGGACGGTCGAATCGTTGCGATTCGCCGCTCAATGTATGATGCTTTGCCGGAAAAAGGCACCGCGCCGACGCAGGTTTTGCAGCTCGCTCAGCAGGAGCTGAATGAATATTTTGAAGGCGCTCGCAGGGAGTTTACCGTGCCTCTGGAATCCGGCGGAACGCCGTTTCAGAGCGCCGTTTGGGATGCGCTCCGCGCGATCCCGTATGGGACCATCGCCTCTTACGGAGAGATCGCCAGGCGCATCGGAAAACCGCTGGCTTCCCGGGCGGTGGGCGCGGCTTGCGGCGCCAACAGGATTTTGATCATGATCCCATGTCATCGCGTTCTAGGAGCGGACGGATCGCTGACCGGATTCGCAAGCGGGCTGGACGCGAAGAGGCGTTTACTTGAACTGGAAGGCGTCCGCGAATAGCCTTGTACGGTGTTCGGAACGTGCCGATGGTCCGATGGCGGCGTATGCGCCTCCGTGCTGCCGTATGCGGGAACCGCTGCAGGTTTCCTGCCGCGTCTTCGCAGATGCTTCGTTCTGCATGATTATACTTTTTTTGATGTCGCATGGCGCCACGTCATCGTGCTGAGCATACGATTGGACTGGAATAGAACGCGCTGTTGAACGGCGCCCGTCAAAAAACGCGCCGGGTGCCGTGCTTTTTGCTTGCTGCCAACACCGGGCGCATCCGTCAAGTAGGCGAATTGTTCTCTTTTAAATATACTTAAAATCAGTTATAATACATTCAATACAACTGGAAAGGAAATGGGATGGCCCGAGCCACATCGAAATCCATAGCGGCGAAAAAAATGCAAACCCGGCGGGAAATCGCCGGCGTATGCTTGATTGCGCTCGGCCTGTTTTTCGGCGTTAGCTTATATTCCGACGCCGTGGGCATACTCGGCGCGGGTATCAGCGGTTTTTCTTTTGGGATGCTTGGGCTCGTCGCCTATGCGTTTCCAGTAATTTGCCTTGCTTCCGGGATAGCGATCATCATCGCGTCCAAGCGCAGGAAAGGCGGTACGGCGCTCGCGTTGGCGCTAATAGGCGTTTTATGCATCCTTGTGATGATACAGATCAACCATCGCCCTATTATTCAGAATGTGACCGTGATTGCCTATTGGAGGGATGCGTATTTGCGCGGTGCCGACCTTCGCCTCGGCGGAGGATTGATCGGCTCGCTCCTCGCGTATCCGTCGCTGTTGTTGATCGGTGAAACAGGTTCGTATATTTTCTATGGAGCGGGTATTCTGATACTTATCCTCATTGTGACAAAGCTTTCTTTGCGCAACGCCGGAGAAAAGGTCGGCGAGCATATCTCAAACGGTATCAATGCAATCTCCGAGAGCAGAAACCGCCGCCAGGCTTTGTATCTGGAGGAATTCGGCGAAGAGGTGCAGCAGGATCCGCTGCCTCGACGCTCAAAACGGCAGCGGCCGCCCATAGTGGAGGAGCCGCCCTCCAACAAACTCAAACACAGCGCGGACGAGCTTGAATTCCTGCCGGTCAGCGGCCCGCTGAATCGCAGGGAAGCGCCGGTAAATGAAGAGGATCCCTTTGGCTTTGATGAAATGCTTGCGCAGAGCGGGCATCTTGCCGGTGGTACAAACCCCGCCGGAGCACAAAAGCCGGCGGCTGCGGCACCGGCTCAGGGCGACGGACGGGCGCGTGCCGACGCGGGGGAGGAACATCCGCTCAAAGCCGCGGCTGCCCCGCAATCGCCCGTATTCGCTCCGGTTCCGGCCGGCGCTTATCTCTATCAGCGCCCACCGTACACTCTAATGAACCTGCCGAAAAAGGATTTTGCGCGTTCGGAGCAGGCCACGGATAAGGCGAAGCTCCTTCTGGACACGCTTGCGAGTTTCAATATCAGCGCAAAGCTTTTAGACGTGAGCGTCGGCCCGGCGATCACGCGCTACGAGCTTCAGCCCGCCCAAGGCGTTCGCGTGAGCCGCATCACATCCCTTGCGGACGATATCGCATTGGCGCTCGCCGCGCCGCGCGTGCGCATCGAAGCGCCGATCCCTGGGAAAGCGGCGATCGGCATAGAGGTACCCAACCCGAGCATAGCGACGGTGCTTCTTCGCGAGGTCATCGAGTCCCCTGCGTTCATCAACGCGAAATCCTCGATCAGTTTTGCCCTTGGCAAGGACATCGCGGGGAACATCGCCATCGCGGACCTTGATAAGATGCCGCATCTGCTTATCGCGGGCGCGACGGGTTCCGGCAAGAGCGTGTGCCTCAACAACATTATCATCAGCATGATCTACAAATCCACGCCCGAGGAGCTTAAGCTCATACTCGTGGACCCGAAGGTCGTAGAGCTAAAGATGTTCTCGAATCTTCCGCACCTGCTCGTGCCGGTTGTGACCGATCCCAAAAAGGCTGCGGGCGCGCTGCGCTGGGCTGTGCTTGAGATGGAGCAGCGGTATCAGAAGCTTGCAAAGCACAACGTTCGCAGCATCGCGGGCTACAATTCCTCCAAGGATCAGCCGGAGGATAAGATGCCCAAGATCGTGATCATCATCGACGAGCTTGCCGACCTGATGATGGTCGCAGCCAAGGACGTGGAGGAATCCATCTGCCGCATCGCACAGCTTGGCCGCGCGTGCGGCATCCACCTTATCGTGGCGACGCAGAGGCCCTCCGTAGACATCATTACGGGGCTTATCAAAGCGAACATCCCTTCGCGCATCGCATTTGCCGTTTCTTCGGCGATCGACTCGCGCGTGATACTCGATTTCAGCGGCGCGGAAAAACTCCTCGGACGAGGGGACATGCTTTTCCACGCGAACGGCGCGAGCAAGCCGGTGCGCATTCAGGGCGCGTTCGTCAGCGACGAGGAAGTCGAGCATATTGCCGATTTCTTCGACACGCAGCCATCCGAGCCGCAATACGACGAAGAGGTGCTCCAGGAGATTTCTGTTTCCACGGCTCCGGGAGCCGCACAGGGCGGCGGAAAGCAGGAGGACGAGCTTTTGCCCGAGGCCGTGAAGATCGTCTTGGACAGCGGACAGGCTTCGATCTCGATGATCCAGCGCCGCCTGCGCGTCGGCTACGCCCGCGCCGCGAGGCTGATCGACATCATGGAGAAGAAGAATATCGTCAGCGGGTTTGACGGCAGCAAGCCGCGCAAGCTGCTGATCGATTATGTACAGTATGCTCAGATGTTTCCCTCCGAGCAAACCCAGGAGGATTCGTGAAAAAAATAGGCATTGTTTCGCTCGGCTGCTCCAAAAACACGGTGGATACGGAGCAGATGCTCGGTTACTTAAGCGACGCCGGGTATACGCTCGTCAACGATCCTGCCGAAGCGCAGGTTTTGATCGTGAACACCTGCGGGTTTATTGCGTCTGCAAAGGAAGAATCCATCGACGCGATCTTGGAGATGGCGCAGTACAAAAAGACCGGCACGTGCGAAGTATTGGTGGCGACAGGCTGCCTGTGTGAGCGATATCGGGAGGAGCTGATCAAGGAACTCCCCGAGGTAGACCTATTCCTCGGCGTGCGCGAATATGAAACGCTCGTCGAAAAACTCAACGCGCTTACCGGCGTAAGCGCGCGCTGCTGCACAGGTTCCAAGCGAATGTTGACGACTCCGCGGTACCGGGCGTTCCTTCGCATCGCGGACGGATGCGACAACCGCTGCACGTATTGCGCGATACCATTGATCCGAGGCGCGCGAAAGAGCGTGCCTATGGAAGAGCTGATCGCGGAAACCGAAAGGCTCATTGCGGACGGGGTGCGCGAGCTAAGCGTCATCGCGCAGGATACGTCGGGCTACGGCGTCGACCTATACGGCAGACCGATGCTCAAGGAGCTGCTCGAGCGGCTGGACGCGCTCGACGGGATCCGCTGGATCCGCGTGCTCTATACTTATCCCAATACGGTGACTCCCGAGCTGATCGACGCGATCTATACGAGCCGCCACATCCTGCATTACCTCGATATGCCCATACAGCATATCGAGGACGGTATGCTCCGGCGGATGAACCGGCATGGAAGCCGCGAGGATATCGAACGGGTCATCGCGTACGTTAGGCGGAACGCCCCGGATTTTATCCTGCGAAGCACCGTGATCGTCGGATTCCCTGGTGAAACGGGGAGGGAATTTGAAGAGCTCAAGCGTTTTTTAAGCGCGCATCCGATGGACCGATTGGGCGCGTTCGGCTATTCGGCCGAAGATGGAACACCCGCCGCGAATTATGTCGGCCAGGTGGACGAAAATGTCAAACGAAGTCGACTGGACACTCTGATGCGGCAGCAGCAGGAGATTTCGCTCAATTTGAACCGCCGGCGGGTCGGGTCGACGGTCGAGGTGCTCGTCGAAGGGAAAGACGGGAGCCTCATGATGGGCAGATCCTACGCGGAGGCGCCCGACGTGGACGGCAAGGTCTTTTTTGTCCCCTCCGCGGAACATGAGCCCGGTGAGTTTGTCCAAGTTCGCCTGACTCGGGCGACACCCTATGATATGTTTGGAGAAGAAGTATGAATCTTGCCAATAAGCTGACGCTGTTGCGCGTCGCGCTTGTGCCCGTGTTCGTGGCGAGCTTTTATCTATCCGTTGCGGGCTGGAACTATATCGCCGCCGCAATATTTGTGGGGGCATACATTACCGATATTCTCGATGGCCATTACGCTAGAAAGTACGGGAAGATTACGGATTTTGGAAAACTCCTGGACCCTATCGCGGATAAACTTTTGACCACCAGCGCCCTCATCATGCTCGTCTGGTGGGGCCGGCTCTCGCCGATCATCGCGATTATCATCATAGGACGCGAGCTGATGATCAGCGGTTTCCGGCTCATTGCGCTCGACAAGGGCAAGGTGATCGCCGCAAGCCTGCTCGGCAAGATCAAAACGGTTTCCCAATGCGTGGCGATCGTATTGGTTCTGATGGAGAATCCGGTCTTTTCGCTCATCGGCATCCCGATGGATCAGATCGCCGTTTATCTTGCTACCGCGATAACCATCTGGTCCGGAGTCGATTATGTCTATAAAAATCGCAAGATGATCAAAGCGTTTTAAACGCTTTTAGGAGAATTCAAAGTATGACCGCATTAATCATCAGCGTTGGCACGGAACTGCTCATGGGACAGGTACTCAATACGGACGCGAAGTTCATCGCGCAGCATCTCGCACAGCTCGGCATCAACCTTTATTATCAGCTCACCGTCGGCGATAATTCCGACCGATTGTACGCTGCGATCAAGGACGGTCTGGAGCATTCGGACATCGTGATACTGACGGGCGGCCTCGGGCCCACAGCGGACGATCTGACAAAGGAAACCGCCGCGAAGGTGATGGGTAAAACGCTTGAGTATGACGAGGCTTCCCTCGAGATTCTCAAGCAAAGGTTTAAGGCCTTCCACAGCAATATGACGCCGAACAA
Organism: Bacillota bacterium; assembly: GCA_038562375.1. GTDB lineage: Bacteria > Bacillota > Clostridia > Christensenellales > CAG-138 > JBCFAY01. The sequence goes on from JBCFAY010000003.1 coordinate 119,373, forward strand.
CCTCAAGCAGGCGATGTTCCCGAAGGACTCCATCATTTTACCCAATCCGAACGGCACGGCTCCCGGCTGCATCATGGAGCGGGACGGCAAAGCCGTCGTCATGCTGCCCGGGCCGCCGCGCGAGCTTTTCCCGATGTTCGTGAACTCCGTAATGCCGTATCTTGAAAAGCGCAGCGACTGCGTGCTGTACTCGCATGTGCTTCGGATTTTCGGCGTTGGGGAATCGACGATCGAGCATAAGCTCAAGGATTTGATCGAGGCGCAGACCAACCCTACGATCGCGCCGTATGCGCTTACGGGCGAGGCGACGCTGCGCATCACGGCGCGCTGTAAGAACGCCGAGGAGGCCGAGCGGACCATGGCGCCCGTGCTGCGGGAAATTCGCGATCGGCTGGGCGATACGATCTATTCGATCGACGATGAGCCGCTGGAGGTCGTCTGCTCAAAGCTTTTAATTAAAAAGGCCGCCACTCTGGCCGTTTGCGAGAGCTGCACGGGCGGATTGCTCGCATCGACGCTCGTGAGCGTGCCGGGAAGCTCCAAATACTTCCTCGAGGGCATGGTGACATATTCAAACGCCGCCAAGGAGCGCCTCGGGGTGCAGCGTTCCACTTTGGAGCGCTATGGCGCGGTCAGCGAGCAGACGGCCTGCGAAATGGCCAAGAACATCCTGGAGCAAAGCGGTGCGGATTACGCGATTTCAACGACAGGCATCGCGGGACCGGACGGCGGCAGCGAGGAAAAGCCGGTAGGCACGGTATACATCGGGCTTTGCGATAAGGACGGTGCGGTCGCTTATAAGCGCAGCCTCACGGGGGATCGGGAAAGGATACGCTACACGAGCGTCCTTCATGCGCTCGATCTGTTAAGAAGGAAATTGCTCTAACGCGGCGAACAAATGCTTTAATAACGTAGGAGGATGTCAGGGATGCAGAAGGATGGGGAAATGGTGAGGCGTACGGATAATTCCGCCGAAAAAGAACGCGCGCTGGGAATCGCCTTAAGCCAGATTGAAAAGCAGTTCGGCAAGGGAGCCATCATGAAGCTAGGCGACATGTCGAGCAAGATTCACGTATCGACAATTCCGACCGGCTGTCTGGAGCTTGATTTTGCGCTGGGCGTCGGCGGTGTGCCGCGCGGCAGGATCATCGAGATCTACGGGCCGGAATCCTCCGGTAAAACGACGGTTGCTCTGCATCTGATCGCGGAGGCGCAGAAGCTCGGCGGAGCGGCCGCGTTTATCGACGCGGAGCATGCGCTCGATCCGGTGTATGCGAAAAACCTGGGCGTGGATGTGGACGAGCTCTACATCTCGCAGCCGGATACGGGCGAGCAGGCGCTGGATATCACGGAAGCTCTGGTGCGCAGCGGCGCGATCGACGTTATCGTGATCGATTCCGTCGCGGCGCTCGTCCCAAAGGCCGAAATAGAAGGGGATATGGGAGACTCGCACGTCGGTCTGCAGGCGCGCCTGATGTCCCAGGCGTTGCGGAAGCTTGCCGGCGTAACGAGCAAGTCCAACACCATCGTGGTTTTCATCAACCAGCTCCGCGAAAAAGTCGGCGTGATGTTCGGCAACCCGGAGACGACTACGGGCGGCAAGGCTTTGAAGTTCTATGCCTCGATCCGTATGGATGTGCGCAGGATCGATACGCTCAAGAACGGCAACGATCCCATCGGAAACCGCACGCGCATCAAGGTCGTCAAGAATAAGGTTGCGCCGCCGTTTAGGACCGCCGAATTCGATATCATATACGGAGAGGGCATTTCCCGCGAAGGTTCGATCCTCGATCTGGCCGTCGCGAAGAAGATCATCGCCAAGACCGGCGCGTGGTATTCCTACGGCGATCTTCGTATGGCGCAGGGCAGGGACAACGCGCGACTTTTCCTCAAGGACAACCGCGAGCTCTGCGCTGAGATCGAAGCGAAGCTCCGGGCGGAGCTCGCTGCTTCTCAGGAAGCTGTTTCCGGGAATGCAGACGATTCGGATTATTCCGAATGATCGATATTTGTTAGGGAATTGATGCCCGATCGTCGTGGGCGCCTTCAGAACGCCTATGCTGCGAATCCTTCAAGGACATGCATGCCGACCATTGGTTGCGACTGCGGTGCAAGAAGGATCGCTTCCGACGATCGGGCTTATTTCGTCCGGTTGGGAAGAACAAAGGCTTAATTATCGTCTGGAATACCTCGCAATTGCGCGGACCCTGAATGATGGCGATAGAAATATCGTAATTATGCCGATCGATTATGGTTCACAGAACGGCGGGATCCGGCTTTAATACCGGCAAACTCAATTGAAATCCGGCTGCCATAAGCCTGGACACCGAGCAATCCACGGATCATGAGGATGCCGCCAGCCACAGCAGGCATTCGGTTGCTATGGCTGGCGCCCACACAACATATGTATTGACACCGTGCTCTTGTTGTGATAGTTTAACTGTGTGCAAAACCAAACGTATTCACAAAGTTTACTCGGAACCGAGAGATGTGTTGTCAATTCGTAGCGGTAGATTTAGAAATCATTCGTGAAACAGCATTTTTGAACAGCTTGCCTGCTAAAATGGCAAAGCAAACAATATGTATCTGGACGAAAACGCGCCGTAATGCAGAGTGGAATAGCCGAACCCGAGGGCATATTTTTAGAATACCCCTAGTAGAATGTAACATGCAGGTTAGAAACCATTATAATCTGAGAAATTGTTTTAATTGAGTATGTAACATGCAACTTATAAATGGTAAACCCGTAAGGTCAAGGTTGTAAAAAAGTGAATGGAACAAGCTCTGTCCGATATATATGGTAACTTTGATCGAGCATTGGTCCGGTTTTGAGGCGGAATGTGTTTTGTGCAATACTGCGTAGTGTTCGCGATATTGTTGGATCCTGAGCATCATCAGAACATTTTGCAGTTTTGAAAGAGCAAAAACTGGAGGGGAATCGTATGGGAAACAGCAATGACGTGTCGGTGCATATCCTTGGTGTTAGCGGTAGCCCGCAAAACGGCGCAACGAAGTATAGCGTGCAGGAATCTTTGAAGGCCGCACAGGAGATCGGCGGCGTTACGACGGATTTCGTTGACCTTAGGGGAATGAAAATCAACTTCTGCATCCATTGCAATCGCTGCGTTAAGGAAGGAGTGCAGTATTGTCCCTCCTTCAACGGCAAGGACGATATGACGCTGGAGCTGTATCAGCGGATCGTTGCCGCTGATGGGTTGATATTCGGCTCGCCGGTTTACCAGATGACGCTTTCCGGACAATTGCAGACTTTCATTAACCGCTTGCGTCCAATCGCTCCGCTCTATGCCAAAGGACACTGGGCGACAAGGGTCGGCGGAGCTATCGCTGTGGGCGGAACGCGCCACGGCGGGCAGGAGACAACGCTGGAAACGATCAACAACTTTTTCCTCTGCACCGGCATGGTAAATGTCAGCGGTGGAATCTTCGCCTACAACGGAGGATCCATTTGGTCACAGAACCGCAAGGCGGAAGGTGCGAGCGAGGATACAACCGGCATGGGGACGGTTCGCGTCCTTGGCAGACGCGTAGCATATATGGCTAAAATACTCAAATCCGGCGCTGAATCGCTGAGCAATTATTACAGCCCTTCGCTGTTTACCGGTGTCATACCGGAGGAAGACACAAAGGAAAGAAAAGAGAAATTCATCGGTGATTGACTTGTACCGCTCTTAGAGCTTTTAGCTTGGCTGAACTTACATGCAACATGCGATCTTTCGCGACTAAGCCGGGCGCCGTTTTGTTCGATCGCTTACAGCAGCGCGTGAGGTAAAACTATGATAAAAAACGAATGTCTGTTGGAAACCAGAAATATTACCAAGAGATTCCCGGGCGTGTTGGCAAACAATAACATCTGTCTCAAGATCAACAAGGGCGAAATCCATGCGCTTCTGGGCGAAAACGGAGCGGGCAAATCAACGCTGATGAACGTATTATACGGCCTGTATCAGCCGCAGTCCGGCCAGATTATGCTGGACGGCTGCGAGGTATGCATCGAATCGCCCAAACATGCGCTGGAGTTGGGGATCGGGATGATCCATCAGAATTTCATGCTTATCCCGAATCTGACGGTGCTCGAGAACGTCATCCTCGGTCTTCCTTCAAAAAAGCCGCCGTTTTTGCAGCTTGAACAGGTACGCGCCGAAGTCAAGCAACTTTTCGAACAATACAATTTTGAGATCCGCCTGGACGATAAGATCCGGGATCTATCCGTTGGCGAACAGCAGCGGGTGGAAATCATCAAGGCCCTATACCGAAAGACCAACCTGTTGATCCTCGACGAGCCGACGGCGGTACTGACGCCACAGGAGACGGTCGAATTGTTCCGCGTATTAAAGGAGCTGAAGGCGAAAGGAAATTCGATCATCTTTATCTCCCATAAAATCGAAGAGGTGCTGGAAATCAGCGACCGGATCACAATTCTGCGCGACGGCGAAGTGATCGATACGTTTCCGACCGCCAATGCGACGAGGGAAACGCTTGCTAAGCTCATGGTCGGCCGCGAAATCTCGTTAAAGCTTGATAAGCCTGCGAAAGAGCCCGGCGAGATCTGCCTTGAAATTTTGAATGTGAACATGAAGGATGCATCTGGCCGCCAGGTGCTCAACGACGTGTGTTTGGCCGTACGCAGCGGCGAAATTGTAGGCATCGCAGGCGTCGACGGGAACGGACAGGATGAGCTGGCGTTCGCGCTCAGCGGGCTTGCCAAGGCAGCGAGCGGAAGCATCAGGATGAACGGCGTCGAGGTTTGCGGCCTTAAACCGCAGCAGGTCCTGGAAAAGGAGTTTGCACATATCCCGGCCAACCGTATCAGAGACGGCATGGTCAGGGAATTCACGATTTCGGAGAATCTGATATTCCATAATCACAGCAAGCGCGCCTTCGACCGATTCGGCTTTTTAAAGCTCAAGGCGATCGAACAGTACTCAAAAGAGAAAATCAGAGATTTTGACATTCGCACGCCGGGACCAAATGTTTTAGCGGATCATCTTTCGGGGGGAAATCAGCAAAAGGTCGTGATCGCACGGGAATTCAGCCGTTCGCCGCGCATTTTGCTGGTCGTTCAGCCCACCCGCGGGCTTGACATCGGCGCCAAGGAATTCGTCCATAAGGAGATCCTCAGGCAAAGGCAGCAAGGCGCGGCGATACTGATCATTTCAACCGATCTGGAGGAGGTTAGGGCTCTTTCGGACCGGCTTGCGGTGATATACAAGGGAAGCATCGTCGGGGTCGTCGATCCGGAGACGACAGCGGTCGATGAAATCGGCCTGATGATGGCCGGCATTAAAAGCGCGGACAAAGGTGGTGATCAATAACTTCAATTTGTATTATCGATGCCCACGATAAAATGAAGTTCAAATCAAATTTACTTTAAGGAGGATAACGAGGATAATTATGAAGAAATTTAGCAAATCACTATTGGCGTTTTTACTGGTTCTGACGATGCTTGCGGCAACCGCCTGCGCGACCACCCAGCCGACCGATTCGGCCACCGATGCTCCCGTTGCCACAAACGCGCCCACAAGCGCCGAGCCGACGGCCGAGCCGCAGAAAGAAGTCAAAATCGCCGTCGTATTCCCCGGTTCCATACAGGATATGGGCTGGAATCAAAGCGGATACGAAGCGGTGCAGCAGCTCCAGGCGCAGGGTCTGACCGTCAGCTATCAGGAAAACGTCGATACCTCCGCCCTGAGGGACGTCCTCAGGAGCTATGCCTCCGAGGGCTATGATCTGGTTATCGGCCATGACCTGATGTTCACGGATACGGTCGTTGAAGTCGCGGCCGAGTTCCCCGACGTCTGGTTCGGAATTTCCGGCGGCGTTAAGGACGCGGCCAATGTCGTGTCGGTTGGCGGCACCAACTGGGAGTCCGCCTATCTCGCGGGGGCGCTTGCAGGCCAGGTCACCAAGACGAATAAGCTCGGCATCATCATGGCGGGCGAAGGCGATATCGCCAGCAAGATGGCGAAAGCCTTCGAGCTGGGCGCACAGGTTTATAACCCGAACGCGGTGGTCACCGACGCGTATACCGGCAGCTGGAACGATTCCGTCAAGGCTAAGGAGATCGTGCTTGCCATGGCGAAGGACGGCATCGACATCGTGCTGACGCAGGCCGGCCAGTCCAACGTCGGCGCGATCGAGGGAGCTCAGGAAGTCGGCATTCTGGCGATCGGCGCCCCGTCGGATATGCATGAACTTGCTCCGGATACGGTCATCGCGAGCGTGCTGGTTCCCGCCGGGGCGATGGTCCTCAACATCGTAGATATGTTCCAGAAAGGCGCGCTTGAGGGTAAGACCTACATTCTCGGCGTAGCCGAAGGCGCAGAGGATCTGTCCCCCTATTACAACTTTGAGGATAAGCTGTCCCAGGAAATCAAGGACAACGTCCAGAAAGTCAGACAGCTTCTCGTGGAAAAAAAGGTTCCTGATCCCGTAGCGTAACAAAAATCTGCTTAGAGGCCCCGTAGATATGGGGTAATGTTTCCAACCGTTTAGAACAGCGCCGATGGCGGGGCCAACGTTGCCGTACCGACTGCGTTGGCTCCACCGTCCGGAAATCCTTGCAAAATTGACCTGATAGGTCTATGGGGAGGGCTTTGAGTTGACCGAAAGCGTGCGCAAAAAGCAAGCCAGCAACAAAGCAACCACGGACGATAAGAGCTCGCTCAAATTTAAGCTTTTGGGCCTTGTCATCATATTGTTTCCCGTTATCAGCGTCGCGGCGGCATTATTGGTTTCCTCGGTATTTATCGCGCTTGCCGGAATCGACCCCATGGAAGCTTATACCGCTTTGCTCAGGGGCGCTTTCGGCAGCACCTACGGAATCAGCCAGACGCTGCTGCGCTTCGTTCCGCTGCAGTTATGCGGACTCGCATTTTTGATCGCTTTTAAAACCGGGTTTTTCAATGTCGGCACCGACGGCCAGTTTTATGTCGGAGCATTTGCGGGTACGATGGTGGGCATCTATGTTACGGGATTGCCGACCGCCGTTCATATCCTGCTGATATTTGTGGCGGCGTTTTGCGTTGGGGCGTTGTGGGCGGCGATCGTTGGGTATTTAAAGGTGGTGTTGGGCATCAGCGAGATCCTCAACTCCATAATGCTTACCTATGTCGCGCAATTGCTGGTCGACTATCTGATCGACGGCCCGCTGGCGGAACCCGGCGGGGTAATCTCACAAACCGCGTCCATCGCGGATAGCGCCAAGCTGCCTGTGATGATCCCCGGCACGACGATCCACTATGGAGTGCTCGTTGCCGTCGTTTTAACCATTGCGGTCGCCCTGCTGATGAAAAGAACATCCCTCGGATATAAGATGAGATTTGCAGGCTACAATCCGTCCGCGGCGCGGTTTGCGGGCCTGAACAATAAGATGCTCATGATGACCGCCGTCCTTCTCTCGGGCGGGCTGGCGGGAATCGGCGGATCCATCGATGCGATAGGATCGCTCTACCGGCTTGCGCCCGGTTTCTCCGCGGGATACGGGTTCGACGCCATCGGCGCGGCCGTGCTCGGCAAACTATCGCCGCTGGGCCTTACGATCGCCTGTATGCTGTTCGCCGTATTGCGCGTGGGCGCAGGGTCGATGCAGCGCGACCTTGGCGTGCCGTTCCCGCTGGTTAAAGTAATACAAGGCTTGATTATCCTGTTTATTATCGGCGGCACTTTCATTTCGCGCAAGATTGAGTTCTATACCGGAAGGAGGTATTAGGCGTGAGCATCAACGATTCGATTGTTATCACATGGGCCTTGATGGCCATACGCATGACCACGCCGATCCTGCTGGCAGCTTTTGGCGGGATGCTCACGAGCAGAGCCGGCGTTTTCAACCTCGGGCTCGAGGGCATGATGCTCTTCGGCGCGTTCTTTGGGTATTATGGTTCATTGATGGCGGGAAGCGCTTTTACGGGGCTGTTGGCCGCCGTTGCCATCGGCGCTATACTCGGCTTATTCCTTGCTTTTTTTGCCATAACGCTCAACGTGGATCAGGTCATCACCTGTATCGGGATCAATATCGTCGCGCTCGGGCTGACGAGTTATCTATCCCGCGTTTTGCTTGTGGGTGCGAAAGTCGTCGTCGCGCCGACATTTCCGCCGATTTCCATCCCTTTGCTGAGCGATATTCCCGTTTTGGGGCCGCTGCTGTTCAGCCACAGCGTGCTCGTATATTTCTCGGTACTCCTTTTGTTCTTCCTGCACTGGCTGTTCTACAAAACGACCATCGGCCTGAATCTCAGGGCATTGGGGCAGGATGCCGTCGCCTGCAAAACGGCCGGCATCAATATTGTGCGCTACAAATACATGGCCACGATCTTTTCAGGGGTGCTCGCTTCCATCGGCGGCGCGTACATCACGACGGTTGCGGTGAATCGCTTTCTGGAGAATATCGTGGAAGGCCGCGGATGGATCGCGCTGGCGGCCATCATTTTCGGCAGAGACACGCCGTTTGGCGTCTATGGTGCGTGTTTGCTTTTCGGCGCCGCCCAGGCTTTGCAGATGCTCCTGCAGGTTCAGGGCGTTCAGCTCCCATACCGTTTTGCTTTGATGATCCCATATTTGGTTACGATGATTGCGCTTGCCGCTTTTTCAGGCAAAAAGAAACTTAAAATAAGATAACAGCAAATGGAGGCGACAAAAATGAAAAAACGAATGGCACTCACCTTCGACGGCGCGCCGAACCCGCCGGGGACGATAAACGTGCTCAACACGTTGGCGAAGCACAACATCAAAGGGTCCTTTTTCATGGAGGGCCACCGCTTGGAGAAGGAGCTCGCAACGGCCGAAATGGTCAGGGACCAGGGGCATACGATCGGCAACCACAGTTTTTCTCATCCGATGTTCGACCAGATCGGCATTGAGCAGGCCAGGGAGGAGATCCTGAAAACGGATCAGCTGCTCCGGGACCGGCTTGGGGTCAATACCAAGTATTTCCGTCCTCCTGCAGGCCAGCTCAACTATGAGATCGTCGCGGAAATACTCCAGATGGGCTTTGATATCGTCGTTTGGAGCCGCGATATCCCGGTGTATGACTGGGCGGGTCCCACGGCCGAAAAGGTCGCCGAGAGGATCGTTTCCAATGCCGCATCGGATCAGGCGATTATCGTTTTCCATGACCGCGTCGAGCTTGTCCCTGCGGTTTTGGATATGATTATCCCCGCCTTGAGTGAAAAAGGATATGAATTTGTGACGATACCGGAGCTTGACAAGAAAGGATATATCAGTTAAACCGGATTTGAGCGGGGTCATCGATTCCCGGTTGATCGGCGCCGATGCGAACAAATCCGTGTCGGCGATCGGATCGGCTTGTCGGTGCGGCTCAAGTTTAGAGAGCGGATGAGAGGTGTTTAAAATGGTCAGCGTCAATCAGGAAGCCATGAAATTGGTTCGCAAAGTCATCGATGAAAAGGAGCGCTTGAACATCGGGATAACCCGGCTGGAGAACGGCGCAACGGTTATCGATATGGGCGTCGAGTTTCCGGGCGGCTGGGCCGCTGCAAAGTATATCGCCGAAATCAGCCTTGGAGCACTCGCAACGCTCAATTACGGCACGTATCGTCTGCGCGATCTTGAGCTGCCGCTCGTCAGCGTTTATACGGATTATCCGATGATTTCCTGCCTGAGTTCCCAGATTTCCGGCTGGGCGCTCAAGGATATGAAGAATGACGCCGGGATCGTTCCGCTGATTTCCGGCCCCATCAGGGCGATCGTCAAGAAGGATTTCTTTTCCAAACCCTTCGATTATCGGGACGACTGGCATGAAGCCGTCGCCGTGCTGCAGGATAACCGCCTGCCCGATGTGCGCTTGACGGATTACCTTGCACGGGAAGCTAATGTGAAACCGGAAAATCTCTATGTTCTCGTCGCAGCTACGGGCAGCCTTGTCGGATTTATCAACGTGATATCGCGCACGCTGGAGACTTCGATCTGGCGCTTGCATACGCAGGGATTGGATGTGTCCGGAATCATTTCGGCATGGGGTAGCGCGCCCCTTCCGCCGCCGACCAGGGATGAGCTAAAAGCGATGATCCGGGTGAACACCTATACTTATTATGGCGGATCAGCGGGATATGTCCTGGATGAGGACGATCAAAAGATCGCGGGCGTTCTCGACCAGCTGACGCTTTCCCCGAAAACGACGAACCAGTACGGAATACCGTTCGGGCAGCTCTTGCGCGAGGCCGGCGGAGACATCTTCAATATGCACGAATTCTGCCACAGCGTGGCGAAAATCAACCTTTTGAATATCCGAAGCGGCAGCGCGTACCACTATGGCGAGGTCGACGACAGGATGCTTTGGGAATGCCTGTTTGAGTAGGTGGAGCTTACGCATCCCTGCCTGTTGGGAGCCGAGGTGCCGCTGTGAACGGCAGACGGTGCGGGGCGGTTTTTGATTCTTCGGGCGAATATGCTATAATCAACGAAAGTTCTTGTATTTTGCCTAAGAAACTGCTTCAATATCCATATGTATTTGTGGATTGCAGCTTAGTGCTCGCTGGTATCATCGGTGTGTTTGCGAAGCTGTATCTGTCGGCACGAAAGCGGTTTCATTCCGGACGGCGAATTTCGCGCTTTGCGGGTACGGGTTGCGGGTTTGCTCGAAATCCCTCAGGGGGGGACTGTTTCCTGTCGATCATGAACGCGCCGGCCGAAAAATGCGGATTATTTGAAATTAGGAGGAGAAGGATTTGCAGCTGTCGCAAAAAAAACTCGATTTTGCGAACAAGCGTGATTTGGTTTATATAACGCTGAGGGATCAGATTGTGCTGGGGCACTTAAAACCAAGTCAGCGGATGAGCGCGTCTGAAGTAGCGGAGCAGATGGGGGTCAGCCGTACTCCTGTCAACACGGCTCTGCGCATACTGGAGGAGCAGGGCTTTGTTACGGTTCTTCCCAATATCGGGTTTGAGATCAAATCCTACAGCTGGGAAGAAATCGAAGAGATGATGAGCATCCGCCTGGCCCTGGAGCGTCTGGCGGTCACGTGGTCGATGGCGCGCGGATTCGGCCAATGGGCCGACGGGCTGAAACGCCTGTCGCAGAGGATGAGGCAGACCGTGATTTCCCGCGATAAGGAAGCGTATTATCATGCAAATCAGGACTTCCATAATACGCTCTACCAGTCCGCTTCAGCGGCAAGGCTTTTGGAGCTGCACAACAGGATCTGGGATTACGAGGGTTGGTATTCCGCACGGATGCATGAGTCGACGGCGGAATTATTGACGCTGTGCGACGATCATGACGAGCTGCTTATTTTGATGGAGCGCGGCGACGAAGAGAAGGCGCTTTCCGTTGTGAATACGCATGTCGGTCACTGCCTGCAGCTCCTCAAAGAAAATATTTCTTTTATGAACGGCTGAGGCATGGGGCGATCGGCGCACCGCCTGTCGGTTATTATTGGTTGGGTGCGTACGGCTTCTGAAAGCAGAGGTTTTTAAGATTATGCCATATCATCTGCTTGCGCAAAAAGGATGAGAACCCGTACTTTTATGCAGAATAATCCTAAAAGCAACCGTAAAACCGTATCGGAGTCAAGGATCCTTGCGCTGGATTCTTGACTTTTGTTCATAGAAGGTTTACAATGTTCGTTGAGTTATATCATCGCTTTGAAGTATATTCATAATGCCGCGTGTTATAAATATACGGAATGCTTACTCGATAAGCTCTTTATAGATATTGGAGGTGTTTGTAACCCAGTGAGCGATATTATCATACCCATTATCGTTGGTATTGTGACTTTAGCGATTGGCGCTTTCGTAGGATATTATTACAGACGAAACATTGCCGAGGCGAAGATCGCCAAAGCTGAAGATGCTGTTAAAAAGATGATAGACGATGCCCAGAAGCGCGCGGAGGCACTGAAAAAGGAAACGATACTCGAAGCAAAGGAAGAGATCTTTAAGAGCAGGGCCGATTACGAACGCGAACAACGGGACAGGAGGGCGGAGCTTCAGCGCACGGAGCGCAGATTGCTGCAGCGCGAGGAGTTGCTCGATAAAAAGCTCGACAGCCTGGATCAGAGAGAGGAAGCGCTCGTTAAGCGCATCAAGGAAACAGAGGTAATGGAAGCCTCCATCAGCGAGCTGCATGAGAAACAGCTCCGCGAGCTTGAAACGATTTCCGGGCTTTCCATGGACGAGGCAAGGACGATTCTTCTGAGCAACGTCGAGCGCGACGCAAGGCATGACGCGGCCATTATGCTCCGCGATATCGAGGCGAAGACGAAGGACGAAGCGGACAGGCGCGCGAGAAACATCGTATCTTTGGCGATTCAGCGCTGCGCAGCCGACCACGTCGCGGAGACCACCGTTTCGGTGGTGCCGCTGCCCAACGACGAGATGAAGGGCCGTATCATCGGCCGTGAAGGACGAAATATCCGCACGCTGGAAACCGCGACGGGCGTCGATTTAATCATCGACGATACGCCCGAGGCCGTAATCCTCTCCGGATTTGATCCTGTGCGCAGGGAGGTCGCGCGCATCGCGCTCGAGAAGCTGATCCTGGACGGACGCATCCATCCTGCCCGCATCGAAGAGATGGTGGAGAAGGCGCGCAAGGAGGTCGACACGCAGATCCGTGAGGCGGGCGAGCAGGCGATTTTCCAGGTTGGAATCCACGGCCTGCATCATGAACTCGTCAGGCTGCTCGGCAGGCTCAAGTTCCGCACAAGCTACGGGCAGAACGTTTTGAAGCACTCGATCGAGGTATCGCACCTCGCGGGCATCATGGCGTCCGAGATCGGCGCGAACGTAGCGCTCGCGAAAAGGGGCGGCTTGCTCCACGATATCGGAAAAGCGGTCGATCATGAGGTCGAGGGCCCGCACATCCAGATCGGCGCCGACCTTGCGAAGAAGTACCGTGAGAACAATCAGGTCATCCACTGCATCATGGCGCACCACGGCGACGTGGAGCCGAATTCGGTCGAAGCGGTGCTTGTACAGGCGGCGGACGCAATTTCCGCGGCACGCCCGGGCGCACGGCGCGAAACGCTCGAGAACTACATCAAGCGCCTCGAAAAGCTCGAGGAGATCGCCAACTCGTTCGAGGGCGTGGATAAATCCTTTGCGATTCAGGCGGGCCGCGAGGTACGAATCATCGTTAAGCCTGAAAACGTCAACGATGCGGACACGATCATCATGGCGAAGGATATCGTCAAGCGCATTGAGAGCGAGCTGGACTATCCCGGCCAGATCAAGGTGAATGTCATCCGCGAAACGCGAGCGGTAGAGTTCGCAAAATAAATACAATCCACCGACTGCAAATAAGGATATGCGCAAGCATATCCTTATTTTACAGAACGGTAGGAGGCGCAGTATGGATCAGTTTCCGATGGCGGACGCGCATTGCGATTTTTTATATTATATGGTGACCGAAGGCTGCGATATCGGCACGCTTACCCCTCCCCAGGTGATCTATCTGCCTTACCTGCAGCGCGGCGGCGTGGCGATGCAGTTTTTCGCGGTTTGGATCGATACCGATATGCGCATGTCCTATGTGCAGCAGTGTCTCGATATGATCGACGCCTATTATGTGATGCACGATCGCCATCCGGAGCTGACGCCGTTCTCGAAGGGATTCGATCCCGCGTCCGGTAAAATAGCGACGGTATTGACAATAGAGGGCGGGGAGGCCATCGAGGGAAGGATAGAGAACCTGCGCAATTACTACAGGCTCGGCGTACGGGCGATGAGCCTGACGTGGAACGAGACCAACGAACTTGCCGCGCCGGCCATGCGCCGCGACAACAAAGGTCTGACCAAGCTCGGCAGGCGCGTTATACGCGAAATGTGCGACATTGGGATGGCGGTCGACGTCGCGCACCTAAGCGACGCGGGCATCGAGGATGTGCTCGAAATCGCCACGCGCCCGATTTTCGCGTCCCACTCCAACGCTCGGGCGGTATGCGAGCACAAACGCTCCCTCCCGGATTATTTGATCAAGAGCATCGCCGATCAGGGCGGAGTCATCGGCATCAATTTCTATCATAAGCAGCTTTGCTCCGGAAGGTCCGCGCGCATCAGCGATATCGCGGATCACATCATGCATGTGGTCGAGGTCGGCGGGATACAAGCGGCCGCTATCGGCTCGGATTTTAACGGTATGGTGATCTATCCCGAGGATATGCCCAACAGTTCTTATTTGCCGAGCCTAGCCGCGGAGCTAATTTCCCGCGGCCTAACCCCGGAACAGGTGCGCATGGTGACCTACGAAAACCTCGCGAACTACATCGGACAGTTTTACGAATAATAAAGCCGCAACGGGAAAGTACCCCTGCGGCTTTTCCTTTGTATATTTTGGTGAAAATGAGGATCTATCGCGGACAAAAAAACACCGCAATCCCCAAGAGGTTTGCGGTATGGGTTTTCTTTGTCTGGCAGGGGCAGAAGGACTCGAACCCTCAAGAACGGTTTTGGAGACCGCTATGTTACCATTACATCATGCCCCTTTGAAGCCAACGACGTAATTATAGCATTGAGCTTGGTGTGTGTCAATTCATACTTGCTATGGTACGCTGCTATAAAATCTCGCGTCTTGGTACCAAAATACTGCGCAAAATGGTACAATATTCTGAAGCAAACGCTTTGAGAGGTATTCCGATGAATAAGCAGCGCTGCGCACAGATTGAGAATGAATTCCTGCGGCATATGGTGGAAAAAAGCCTGCTCGCAAGGCTCAAGAGAACGCGAACGGTCATTCTGCACCTAATAGACGCAGGGGCGCTTGCCGAGCAAATCTATTCCATGAAACAGGGCAAACGGGCCGAACCCGGCATGGTGCTTGTGATCTGCCACGGGGTGATGGAGAATTTGAGCGCTGCTCCCGAGGAAGGTTGGCTCAAAGCCATCTATTCCTATCTCAAGAGCCGCATGTATCCCGAAACATGGACGGTGGAGTACGACGGTGCCAGGGAAGCCGCTTACTTGTTCTATATCCGCGCCCTGGAATTCTTCCTTAAGATCGAACCCGAGTGCGTCGCCTTCGATCATTTCACGGATTTCGCTTTTTTGACGGAACAGGAACGCCATAATGCCGCGTTTGTCAAAGAGTACGATCAATTCATGCTCCAGATTGAGCAGAGCCACGTATACGCGCTGCTGCGCATTGCGAGGATTGCGACGAGAATCGACCTTCTTGCGCACACGGCGGGCGTACATCATATCGCGATGCATGTGGCGCGCTCGCTCAAGGAAGCCGGAGTACCGGTCGACCTTGCGCTTGTTTCCGCCGCCGCCGCCGGGCACGATTTCGGGAAACTCGGCTGCAGGCTTTCCGAGGAAAGACGGACTCCATATCTGCATTATTACTATACCGATCAATGGTTTGAACGCAACGCAATGCCCGCGATCGACCATATTGCGGCGAACCACTCGACTTGGGATCTGGAACTTGAGAACCTGCCTGTGGAATCTCTGATCCTCATCTATGCCGATTTTCGCGTTAAGCGGCTTGAGAGCGAGACCGTTCAGGAAATTATGCATGTTTATTCGCTCGAAGAGGCCTTCGATATCATACTGAACAAGCTCGACAATGTGGACGACGCGAAGAGAAGGCGTTATCGGTATGTATACGCAAAGCTCAAGGATTTTGAAAGCTATATTTATGCCTGGGGCGTAAAGGAAGACCTTTCCGACGACTCTCTCAACCGCAAAAAGAACGTTATGACCGCGCTGCTGGGCGTGAACGAGGCGGTCGAACATTGGAAATATGCGGCGATCGATCATAACATTCGGCTTTTGAATAAACTGAGCGGCGAAGTTTCCTTCGGCAACGTTCTGGAGGCGGCGCGCAGCGAAAAAGACTGGAAGAACACCCGTTCTTATCTAAATATCTTCGAGGAGTACTATTCGTACATGACGCAGCGTCAGAAGCAGATGACGCTGAGCTTCCTATACGAGCTCTTAATGCACAGCGAAGGCGATATCCAGCGCCAGGCCGCGACGCTGATGGGCAGTTTGATCGTAAGCTATGACGTCGAATACCGCAAGGAAATCCCCATGGACGTCAAGCGCACGCCGGAATCGGAAACGAGCCTGTCGCTCTGGCGTTCCTATTTCGAGAGTATGCTTTACCCCGATCATAAGATCACGGACATGCATAAGTATTACATTCGGGATATGCTCAAGCATGTTCTCAGCACGATACTCGCAAAATGCAAAAGCGAGCACAAGAGCGAATATGCCGGCGTGTTCCTCGAGCGTTTTTCGAATGCGCAGCTTGAGGACGAGCCTGTGTTCACGCTTCTCGATACGGTCTTAATTATGCCGCTCGATCTTTGCAGCGCGAGCGATATCGAGCGCATCATGGGTTTTATCGAATCGATAGCCTCCCGCGACTCGCTGGAAATCAAGGCGGGCATATTGCGCTTGATGAGGTATTTCTTCACGTTTATCGATCCTGTGCATCCGTGCTTACATTTGGCGGATTCCATACTCGATCGGATGGATCTAAACGGCAACGTCAGCCTGGTTTTCCTGAAATATGAGATCTACAAGCTTCGAAACGCATCGCCTCAGATGTTGGCGGAGCTGCGCGGCCGGATTGAGGACGGCGGAAAAACCATATCCGCCATATTTCTTGAAAATATGAAGGCCGCGACCCCTTGGGTGATCAAGGACGTCAACATCGGGCTGATGCTGCGCCTGCTTCACCGCGGGAACGATGCGCAGGGTCTGCATGTCGCGACGCATCTTTCAAACCTGGTGAAAGTAAGCGAGATGGTTGTCGTTCGCCATCGGGCGGGTACCGCGCTGGTGCAGCTTGCGCCGTTTTTACCGCTCGATCAGCGCAACGAGATCGCGATTGAGCTCGCAAAAGGTCTGGAGACGGGCCAGTATGAGTTTTCCAAGTACATTCCAGAGTATCTTGGGGAGTTTTCACTCTACCTTCACCCGCAGGAGCTCGATGAATTTATCAACGAGCTGACCAAGTTTATTAAAGGCGGCAACGACCGCGCGGCGGCAGTCGCGTTGGATACCATCGGGATCATGGTACAGGCGTATCCAAAGTACAAGGCGAGGTTCTTAGAGGACGACCAGGTTTACCTGCAGCGCCAGAAGCGTCTGCTCGGGCTTGTGATGTGCGGGCTGGCGCACTACCACGAGCCGGTGAGCCGCGAGGCCTTCCTCGTGATGGCGAGGCAGATTTTTGCTTCCGAACGGCTCACTTTTGAGGAAAAGAAGCATATTTTCAGCATCGTCAACAAAAAGATGCTCACGCTGTTGTCCGAAGATCAGGGAAGCGAGCTGCTCTTTTTTAACCATGCGGCTTCTTTGAACCATATCTATCGTTTTATCACCGACTGCGCGATGCGATACGGGGAATTCAGCTTCAAGGAAAGCAGAAAGGTCGCTTATTTCCCCGGAACGTTCGATCCGTTTTCCCTGGGGCATAAGGGCATTGTGCGCGAGATCCGCAGCCTGAACTTCGATGTTTATCTCGCTTTGGACGAGTTTTCGTGGTCGAAGAAGACGCAGCCGCGCATGATCCGCCGCAAGATCGTGAATATGTCCGTCGCCGACGAGTTTGGGGTTTATCTATTCCCGGATGACGAACCTGTCAATCTCTCGAATCTATCGGATCTTAAGCGTCTTAAGCAGCTGTTCAAACCGATCGCCCCGTATGTTGTGGTAGGAAGCGACGTCATACTCAACGCTTCCTCCTATGTGGTGAAGCCCGAACGCGGATCCGTCCATCATTTTAACCATATCATATTCAAGCGTGATACGCAGGAAAACGAGGAACAGCAGCGCGAAAACGATCACCTGATCGCGGAGCGTGTGCCCGGCGACAGGATAAGCCTTGAGCTGCCGACATATCTTGAGGATGTCAGCTCCTCGAGGATCCGCGAGAATATCGATCTGAACCGGGATATTTCCAACCTGATCGATCCTGTCGCGCAGAAATTCATCTACGACAACAGCCTGTACCTGCGCGAGCCGCAGTATAAGCCGGTGCTGTATGCGGATACCATTCGCTTTGAGGTGCATACCTCCGTTCCTGAGGCGGTGATCGCGTCCCTCGCGCCGGTGTTCTCAAGGGGCGTTCCTCCGAACATCGCCAACACGCTTCGAAGGAAGGATACCAAGCTCATCATCTCCTACGACGGCGACAATAAGAAGCCGATAGGATTTCTCAGCTTCTATCCGATCAGCACGGCGGATCTGTACGATGAGTTTAAAAGCAGCGAGCTTGCGAATTATGTCCGCAACAATACGTCCGGCAAGATGGTGGTTATCACCGCGCTTGCGGCAACGGAACTGCCTTCCGCCGAAGAGGACTGCCAGCTTCTATTGACCGAAGCGCTGGCCGCTTGCTTAAAGGAAGACTATACCTACGCGATTTACGCGGATGCACGCGGAACGCTAACGCCGCATGTGCTGGCGGTGCTGCAGCGGCAGGGTTTTATAAAGACGCCTGTGGGACACGGCGCGTCGCAGGTCTATGTTGCCGATATGAAATTCCCGCTCGTATTGCTGCGCGATGTGGACACGTTCATCAAGGAACCTTTAAAAAGCAATCCGCGCGTGATGCGCGCCCTCGATGAGGCGCATTATCGTATGCAGCTTGCGTTGACGCATCTTTATCCGGGCAACCTTGTGCTGTCGTTCCACTCCAAGGTGATGAACACGCAGCTCATGGATCGGATCACCGCGCACAACAAGGTTCCAAACGCGCCCACCCCGGTCCGCAATCTCGGAAAATGCATGTGCGTGCCCTATGGAAAGATACTTCGCGGCATCGCGATCCCCAATACCGTCACAAAGACATTGCACGTTGAAAAGGTCTACGACAGCGAAGCGAGAAACTTCCGCGTTACGAACTATCCGTTTTATTCGCCGCTGATGACGCAGATTCAGACCATCAAATCCTTCGAGCGGCCCGTCATCCTCGTCGACGATCTGCTCCACAAGGGATATCGCATCCGCGAGCTCGATCCTCTTTTCAAACAGGCGGAACTGAACATCGAGAAACTGATCGTGGGCGTTCTTTCCGCACGCGGAAAGGATCTCATGTCGATACAGAACCGCGAGGTGGAGAGCGTCTATTTCCTGCCGAACGTGCGCATGTGGTTCTCCGAAGCAAATTTGTATCCGTTTATCGGCGGCGATTCGGCGGACAACAGCTCGGTCGACAACCTTGGCATCATCTCCTCGCTGACCCTGACGCTGCCGTATGTCGTTCCGAGGTTTATCAAAGGGTGCGATTTTGAAACGCTGCTCGATCTGTCCATGGTCTGCTTAAATAACTCCCTCGAGGTGCTTCTTGCGCTTGAGAAGGCTTACCGGGAGCAGTTTGAGAGGAACCTGACCTTGAATCGGCTCGGTGAAGTTTTGATCTCGCCGCGCAGGATCGATAAGGGAAACTGCATGGTCTATGACGGAACCCTGGCCGCGTCAACCTATCTCAAAAACGATATTAAACAGCTTTCAAGACTTGATCGCAGGCCCAAGAAGGAGTAAGCTGTGGAAATGAACGTTTATCGATCCGACGATACCGTCGTGTGCTCTTTCGTGCAGCTCGAACACCTGCGTCCCTTGCCCGCAAGCGCTTTGGACGCTGCGCAGCGGGCAGTCTTTTTGTACGACCGCGACCTGCGTTTTTCAAAGGCGTCGTTTGCGCTCGATCATCCGGGGCAATTGTTTGGCGAGGAGGGGCTTCATTGGCTCGATTCCGCTCGTATCGCCGAAAAGGCCGATCCGTCCGTCATCCCCGCATCCTTGCTTGCGCTGGTCGGCAAGGGGAAGGTCAAGGCGGTCAATGTACGAGCTCCGGGATATAGGGAGCTGTTTGCGCCGCTTGAAGGAAAAAAGATCCGGGTGAACGTGCTGGCGCTTGGGGACGTGGGCGGAACGCTCGCCATCGGGCTTCGACTGCTTGGCGGCGGGGAGATCGACCGGATCGGGATATTCGATGTCCGCAAAGAAGCCTGCGAGCGCTGGGAACAGGAACTCAATCAGATTATGGACCCCGACCCGGCGGTGCAATTGCCGGCGGTTGAAATCTTGGAAGCGGATCGGCTTTTCGACTGCGACCTGTTCGTGTTCTGCGCGTCCGCGGGCGTTCCTCCGCTGGAAGCCGGAGTTGAGGACGTTCGGATGTACCAGTATGCCGCGAACGCAAAACTGATAAGGAAGTATGCGCGCGAGGCGCGGCTTGCCCGTTTTCGCGGCTGGTTCGCGGTTGTTTCGGATCCGGTCGACCTTTTATGCAAAACGGCGCTTGATGAGAGCAATCGCGATGGCGATGGCCGCGAGGATTTCATGGGCCTTCGACCGGAGCAGATTCAAGGCTACGGCCTTGGCGTAATGGCGGCGCGCGCGGTGTATCACGCGTCCAAAACCATGCGGTATGCGCACTATCTGCGCGAAGGCAGAGCTTTTGGCCCCCATGGGAAAGGGCTTGTGATCGCCAACAGCATCGAGCGTTACGACGACGAGCTCTCCATGGAGCTTACGGGCCTTGCGCTCAACGCAAATCTGAGGATCCGCGAAACCGGGTTTAAACCTTATATTGCGCCCGCGCTCTCCTCGGGAGCGCTTTCGATACTGGCAATGCTCCGGGGGCAGTGGCACTACAGCGCGAATTTTTTGGGCGGCGTTTACCTCGGCGCGCGCAACAGGACGACGGAGAATGGGCTTTGTGTGGAGCGGACGCCGTTGCCGGACATGCTGATGCAAAGGATCGGCGATGTTTTTGATCAGCTAAGGGAGCGCTATAAGGAGCAAAACAAGAACGATGCGCATGGATGAAATCACGCTGATTATACCCGAGTGCCGCGAGGCAGCCAAGACGAAGCGGCTGACGGGCATCCTTGAATACTGCCTTGACGGATGCAGCGTTAAGACGATCACCCGTGCGGAGGAGTTTGAACCCCTTGAAAACAAGCGGGTGCTCTTTGCCATCAATCTCGGGGAGTCCGGCATCAACCTTGAATACTTTGGATTTTTAAAGAAAATGCGCGTGAACGACGGGTTTCTAAAAGGCTGCGTGGGCGCTCTGATCGTCGACGGGAGCACCGAGCTATATACGAAAGCCGTGGCGCGCGAACTGGTCTTTTGCGCGAACCGCTCCGGCTGTACGTTCGTCGGCAAGCCGCTCGTGGAAGCGACCGGCTCCATGACCAACTTCAACACGCTCGCGATGACGCTCGAAACCGATCACATGGGCGCGTACAGGCATTCGGCGAAAACGCTGGTTCAACAGCTGCAGAGCTTCGAATATCCGAAGTCCAGCCGACCAAACATCCTGACGCTGCACGCGAGCAATTATTCGACTTCCAATACTTTAAGCGTCTGGAAAATGGTGGAGAAGCATTTGACCGGCTGCGATATCCATGAACTGACGCTTCGCAACGGCGAGCTGGTCGACTGCACCGGCTGCCCTTATACGCAGTGCCTTCACTTGGGGGAACGGGGAAATTGCTTTTATGGTGGAGCGATCGTCGAGGATGTATTTCCTGCGGTACGGGCGTGCAACGCGCTCGTGCTGCTCTGCCCGAACTACAACGATGCGGTGGGCGCCAACATCGCGGCGTTTATCAACAGGCTGACGTCGTTATACCGCAATACGCGCTTCTATGACAAATATCTTTTCGGCGTCATCGTATCGGGCTACAGCGGCGGAGATATCGTGGCCGAGCAGCTCATCAGCGGATTGAATATGAACAAGTCGTTTCTTTTGCCCGCCTGGTTTTCTCTGCTCGAAACCGCTCACGCTCCGAGGAGCGCCCAAGACATACCCGGCATCGAGGAGCGCGCAAAGCTCTTTGCACAGAACATGCTGGGGATGCTTTGCTGAGCAAATTCGTTACAAAAGAATAGAACAGCGTCATGCTGTGAATTTGGGGAGAAATTACTTTTGATGAAAAAGAATATCGTACGTTTCGCATCGTTGCTTATTTTGTGTGCAATCATTTTTACCGTTGCTCCGATCTCAAGCTCAACCGCTCTTGAACCTATGTTTCCGGGATTTCCATCCTCGGGCAGCGGCTCCGCTTTCCAAAATGAAGCGCTCTCGGAATCCGTTCGCAGCTATCTATCGACTTTAAAAATTGAACCGATTCTAAAGGAATATAAAAGCACAGCGGGCAACGATCGTCCGGAAAAAATTTATCCCGAAATCATCAAGGACTATAAAAAATACGTTAATCTGGTTGGGATGATTGAAGCCGAGCTGACGCGCGGGGTGGAGCAGGCAGCCTCGGCCATCGGACCGACATGCCGTGCTCAGTTGGACTTCAAAATGCCTTCCTGGAAGTATTTTGCGTCCGTGCTGCGCGTAGTCAATACAGCGGAGGGTTTTTTAAGCATAATAAGGCCGACCCTTTCCGTGCAGAACGGGGAAGGCGGGGGATCGATGCTTTCCTGCACCGTCGAATTTGAACCGCTCACATCGCTTGCCGACAGGTTCGCCAAGGGAGACGGCTCCAAATATCTTTCGATGCGACTGACCTACGCATATTTAAACACCGTATATGGCGAGACTGGACGAACCATACGCTATGCGCTGCCGGGCGTTCCGAAAGCCATGCAGGATGAACTTGTTTTTCCTCTCCAAAGCTATACGAAGCTGCGCAAGAGCTGGTACTCGAGCCGCGATTGCGGCTACCGAAAGCATACGGGCATGGACATCCATGCAAAAGAGGGTACGAAGATCTTAAGCTGCACGGACGGCATTGTGGAATACATCGGCTATGAGTGCATCCCGGGGAATTATGTGATCGTCAGGGACGATCTCGGGTATGAATATCATTATTATCACCTCCTGGAGATCCCCGATTTTTTAAAACAGGGGCAGAGCGTGAAAGCGGGTGATCTCGTCGGGCTTGTCGGCAATACCGGCAACAGTTCGGTGAATCATCTGCACATCACGATCATTTCGCCGAATCAACTGTACATCGATCCATACAAGTTCATGTTGGCAGCGCTCAAGCGCTCCGGCATCAAGAAATAGAGGGTGTTATAATTACTGATTATAGATATATTCAAATATACAAGCGTAGATTTGATAAAATTGTTTGACCTGACGCCCAATGTATAATACTATGCTATTGGTTGGTTTAATAGTAAAAGCAAGGAGGAATCCGAGATGCAGACTTGCGCTGTAGTCGGTGTAAATTGGGGAGATGAAGGCAAGGGGCGCATGGTCGACCTGATCGCCGAACAATACGATATCGTTGTGCGCTATCAGGGGGGCAGCAACGCCGGTCATACCGTGATCAACGAGTACGGAAAATTCGCGCTGAACCTGATTCCGTCCGGTATTTTCCGCAAGAACGTCATCAATGTGCTTGGAAACGGAACAGTGATCGATCCCGAGCACTTGGTGCACGAAATCGAAAAGCTGCGCGCATCCGGGATCGATATTACGCCGGAACGCCTTAGGATCAGCGATCGCGCGATGATCGTGTTCCCGTACCACAAGGAGCAGGACGCTCTGGAGGAGCAGCGCCTTGCGGACGCGAAGTATGGCTCGACCAAGCGAGGCATTGCGCCGGTCTATGGCGACAAGTATCTCAAAAAAGGTATCATGATGGGCGAACTGCGCGACGCCGCCGCACTTCGCAAGCGCCTTGAGCCGATCCTGCAGTATAAGAACCTCCTTCTTTCGGGCGTTTACGGAGCGAACCCGCACACGATGGACGAGATCTTTGCCTGGCTGGAATCCTATGCTTTTGTGCTGCTTCCGTATATCAGCGATACCGGACTGCTGTTGGAAGAATCGTATCGAGCCGGAAAGCGCATCATGTTCGAAGCGCAACTCGGCGCGCTCAGGGATATCGATTTCGGGATTTATCCCTATACATCCTCCTCGTCGCCTTTGGCGGCATATGCGCCGATCGGCTCGGGGATCCCCGGGATTCGCGTCGACCAGACCATCGGCATCGTTAAGGCGTATTCCTCCTGCGTGGGAGAAGGCCCGTTCACGGCGGAGTGGTTTGGAAACGACGCGCATTTGCTGCGCGAGGCGGGCGGCGAATATGGCGCTGCGACGGGAAGGCCCCGGAGGGTTGGCCCGTTCGACGTCGTCGCTACGCGCTACGGCGCGCGTATGCAGGGCGCAGACACGATCGCTTTGACCAAGCTCGACGTGCTTTCCTATATGACCGAGGTCCCTGTTTGCGTCGCTTATGAGCTTGACGGTAAGAGGACGGAAGAGTTCCCGTTCATTTCGGAGCTTGACCGAGCAAAGCCCATATTTGAGACGCTACCCGGCTGGAATGAACCGATTTCGCACATCCGCAGCTTCGATGAGCTTCCGGCCGCGGCAAGGGAGTATGTGCTGTATATTGAGAAGAAGATCGCATGCCCGATCGGCTATGTCTCGATCGGCGCCGGCAGGGATGAGATCATCAGGAGGGCATGATGGAGGATACAAGCCGCTACGAATCGCCGCTTTCGAGCCGCTATGCGTCCAAGGAGATGCTCGCGCTCTTTTCGGCGGATCATCGATATAGAACCTGGCGCAAACTCTGGGTTGCGCTTGCCGAGACCGAGCGGGAGCTTGGTCTCGACATTTCCGAGGAGCAGATCGGCGAGCTCAAGGCGCACATCGACGATATCGACTATGCCGCCATCGCCGAAAAGGAGCATCAGATCCGGCACGACGTCATGGCCCACGTCTACGGATACGGCCTTTGCGCGCCCAAGGCGGCTGGGATCATCCATCTTGGGGCCACAAGCTGCTATGTGACGGACAACGCGGATATCATCATCTACCGCGACGCCCTGGGCCTCCTTCGCGCCAAGCTCCTGCTGCTCGCGGATAAATTGGCGCGCTTTTCCTATGAACATCGCGCATTGCCGACGCTCGGCTATACGCATTTTCAGCCGGCGCAGCTTGTGACGGTCGGCAAGAGGGCGACGCTTTGGCTGCAGGACTTCCTGAGCGATTTGGACGAGCTTGACTATCTTGTCGGCGGCATGATGCTTCTTGGGAGCAAGGGCACGACTGGAACGCAGGCGAGCTTTTTGAGCCTTTTCGAAGGCGATCATGACAAGGTGCGCGCGGCGGACGAGAGGATTGCACAGAAGATGGGCTTTGCGGCGACCTATCCAGTTACGGGGCAGACCTATCCGCGCAAGCTCGACAGCCGCATTCTAAATGTCCTGAGCGCCGTTGCGCAAAGCGCGTACCGGTTTGCAAACGATATGCGCCTGTTGCAGCACATGCGCGAGATCGAGGAGCCGTTTGAAAAGGATCAGGTCGGCTCTTCCGCGATGGCGTATAAGCGCAATCCCATGCGCAGCGAGCGAATCTGCTCTTTGTCAAGGTATATCATGGTGGACGCGCTGAACGCGCCTTTGACAGCATCCATGCAATGGCTTGAGCGGACGCTGGACGATTCCGCAAACCGACGGATCTCTCTTCCGGAGGGCTTCCTCGCAGCGGATGCGGTGCTCAAGCTCTGCATCAGCGTTTCCGACGGGCTTGTGGTTTACCCAAAGGTAATCGAGCGCAACGTGATGGAGTATCTGCCTTTTATCGCGACCGAAAACCTGCTGATGGCGGCGGTCAAAAAAGGCGGGAATCGCCAGGAGCTTCATGAGGTGATCCGCGTGCACTCGATGGCCGCATCCTATCGTATGAAGCATGAGGATGGAGTTTGCGATCTCTTGGAACGGCTGCGCAGCGAACCAAAACTCGGGCTCGCGCCCGAGGAGTTCGACGCGGTGCTCGATCCGTCCACCTATATCGGCCGCTGCACAGAGCAGGTCGAGGAATACTTGGAACGGTTTGTAACGCCGTTGCTCGAAGGCGCCGTGGACTACAGCATAAAAGCGGATATCAATGTATAGCCGGTTTTCCCTTGCCATAAATGCTGAACGGGTGATCGTTGCATCGCAATTGCTACGGGTGCTATAATAAAGAAAAGGCCTGGTAAACTTGACAGGAGGAATCAATTATGGCTTCTTTCAACGATTTTGGAAAAAAATTGAGCGGATTTGTTCAGAACGCGTCCAAAAAATCCGAAGAAATGATTGATAACGCAAAGCTTAGCTCCGAGATCAATCGCTTTGAGGGGAACATTCATGACCTCCAACTAAGCCTTGGCAAGGCGTATTACGAAAAGTACGCCCAAGATGAGACCTGTGAATTTGCCGATTATATCGTGAAGATCAACGCTCTGGTGGCGGACATTCAAAAACGAAACGAGATTTTGCTTGCAAGGAAGAACCTTCGCAATTGCCCCAACTGCCAAACAACGGTTCCGTTGAACAACGTGTTTTGCGGCAAATGCGGAATGCGCCTTCCGCCGATCGAATACCCTGTGCAGGACACTGCGGAAGAACAGGACGCGCAGACGGTGCAGTATACGCAGTATTCGCAGGAGGAACAGCAAACGCAAAGCGCGCAGGTTGCCGAGCAGGAACAGTATACGCAGTATACACAGGAAGTCCAAGAGGACCAACCTGCACAGTATACTCAGGACGCGCAGCAGGACCAGGGTACGCTGGATACACAGGGTACGCAGCAGGGAGAGTATAGACCATATACGCAGAATGCGCAGAAAGACCTGCAGGCCCAGAATACAGGCGTCTTTTGTCCGCAATGCGGAGCGAAAAACGAAGCGTCATCCAGTTTTTGCGCAGCCTGCGGACAGAGGATCGCAGCATCGGGAGGAGAACCTGTTGAATGATTAGCAAGCTGATGTACGATGATGAAAGAGGCGTATGGAGCGTCACGATTGAAGGCGACTTGGACGTTTACCATGCGCCCAACGTTATTTCCATGATTGAGTCGGCCTACCAGCAGCATCCCGCCGCTGTGGAGATCGACTGCAAAGGGCTTGAATATGTCGACAGCATGGGCCTTGGCGCGCTGGTCAAGATCAACAGCACCGTCAAGGAGAGCGGAGCGATTCGCTTGATGAATCTTAAGCAGAGGGTCTATAAGCTCTTTGAGATCACTCATCTGGACACATTGCTGAAAATCGAGGTTGCACCGTGATGCATCAAGATGAAATCTTGCTGAGAATTCCACCCAAACCCGAATACATGATCACCGTGCGTCTTGCCGCATCCTCGTTGGCTGAACGCAGCGGCTTTGATATGGAGCAGATCGAGGATATAAAAACCGCGGTTGCGGAAGCATGTCTTTTGCTGCTCAATCGCGGATGCGAGGATGCTTTGGAGATCCTTTTCCATACCGAAGGGGCTTTTCAGGTAGAAATATCTTCCACTATGTGCTCACAGCAGAATCATACGATGGAAGAGGAACTGAGCATGTTTTTGCTGACGGCGCTCGTGGACGATGTCAAAATATCCGATCAAAACACGAAGCAATCCTTGACGCTCATCAAGCGCTTTTAACGAGGATATCGGGTTGGAGAATCATCAGGCAAAAAGTGAATGTAATGACATTCGGATACAGGAGTATTGCCGGACAAGGGATCTTTCCCTGCGCAATGAACTTGTGGACGAGTATCTTTATATCGCGAAAATTGCCGCGAAGAAGTTTGCGGGACGCGGCGTGGAATACGATGATCTGCTCCAAACGGCAACGCTTGCGTTGATTAAAGCGCTGGAACGGTACGATCATACACGAAATGTAATGTTTTCGACGTTCGCGTCCCCGTGTGTCATAGGTGAGATCAAGAATTACTTCCGCGATAAGAGCCGTTCGATACGCCTTCCGAGGCGCAACGGGGAGCTTCTCAAACAGGTGGAAAAGGTGGTGGATAGTCTGGCCGCCGAACTGGGAGCACAGCCAAAACCCGGACAGGTTGCGGAGCGAATGAACATAAGCGTCGAACTTGTCCATGAGTTGATGGAAGCGCGCTCAAGATCCTATGTGGTTTCGCTGGACGATCCGATCGGCGAGAGCGACGACAGCGGTTGGAGCATCTCGGATACGATGGGTACGGAAGAGGCGGCATACAGCATCGTGGAGGATAAGGACTTTTTCAACCGTATTATGGACGACTTGAGTATACCGGAACAGCAGTTTATCAAACAGCGCTACATCAACGGGAACAGTCAGAAGGAAATTGCCTTGGCGATGAACGTATCTCAAATGTATGTTTCGCGTATGGAGAAAAAGCTCATCGAACGATTGCGGAAATATTTATAAAGAAGTTGTTTGAGCGCACGAATTTGTGCCGATGATATAGTATCTATTTCATTCGGAGGCATCGGTTGTATGGAAAAACGCTGGAGCGTGTCCACATCGTTTTGCAAAATCGAGGAAATGAGAAAAGCTCTGGACGATTTTCTGAAAGAAATTGGGAACGCAACTGAAATCTCCTACGATTGTTCGCAGAACCTGCGGCTGATTCTTACCGAACTGTCCGTCAACGCGATCCTACATGGAAAAGGGGAAGTATCCGTCATAGCGGCCGAATGCTTTGACGGGCTGCTCCATATTCTTGTTTCTCACGAAGAGTCGGATTCCTTTGATCCCAAACAGTATTACGACGCTCCGCCGCCTTTGGCTTCGCAGAATGGTCGCGGGATTTTCCTTGCGAAAAACCTAAGCGAAAACCTCGTATACAACGTGCGCGCCAACAAGGTGCTTGCCTGCGTTAAGACCCGCTGATAGCGTCCAAACCACGTTCATTCATTCCCTCGAGCAGCTCGCTTCGAGGGAATTTGTTTTATTTTATTAAAACTGTTCGCTGATCGCATTGGATATGAAACCTACATTAACGAACATCTGTTATATTGGCGATTGCCGGAACCGCATCCGATCTTGAGGACGCCTTATAATCGCAGGCGGGCATCGACTGGAGCAGGCGCACTCATTGTATCGGTCATAAAGCTGGGGAGGGGTCAAACCGGAAAGGGTACTGAACTGTAAGTGCGCAGCGATAACGGGGGAGTCAAAAGCGTTAATCTAATGTGTCGCAATGTGGCTGTCGCCCAAAGCTAATCTAAAGAGGGCGCTCCATGAAACGGAGCGCCCTCTGGAATGAAACGTCATCATTTATATCCAAGGATTTCCCTTACTTCTCCGATATAATAAAGGGATCCAAAAGCGCAGACGATATCATCCTTTGACGCTTCGGCAAGGCAGTTTTTTACCGCGGTTTCAACCGAATCGCAGATTTGAATGTTTTCGCAATATTGCTTCGCGGCAGCCGCCAGATCGGCAGCCGGAAGCGCTCTGTTGTTATTCGGAGTAACGGTGAACAGCTTTTTACAGCCGGGCAGAATATGTTCGAGCATTGTCCGATAATCCTTGCTTCCAAGCACGCCCATGATAAACGTCAGCTTTTTGTCCGGGAACAATGAATCAAGGCTTGCTTTCAAGGCTTTTACCCCGTCCAAATTATGTGCGCCATCGATAAGAAGGATCGGATCCCTTCGAAGCACCTCAAGCCTTCCGGGCCACCTTGTCTTTAAAAGCCCGCTTCGGATTGTTTCTTCATCAATCGCATAACCCCTGCCTTTGAGCACCTCAGCCGCTGCAATCGATACGGCCGCGTTCTTGAGCTGATGTTCGCCCAGCAAGGATATTTTGAGCTCCTTATATCCTTTGAAGTCAAAAGTTTGGCCTTCAATCTTTTGACGAACGGCATGAATGCTTGAAAAATCCACAGCATGGAGCCTTGCGCCCTTTTCCATACAGGCTTTTTCTATCACGCTTTCAACGGAAGGAGGATTCGAATATGTCACAACATCCCCATCGCGCTTGATGATGCCTGCTTTCTCGAACGCGATTTTCTCCAGGGTATCCCCAAGAAAATCCATGTGGTCATAGCTTATCGAAGTGATCACCGCTAAATCCGGCGTGTCGATCGCATTCGTCGCATCGAGCCTGCCGCCGAGGCCTACTTCCAAAACAACAGCGTCGCAGCCCTGTTCGTAGAAATATTGCAAAGCGATCGCAACGATGATTTCAAATTCGGTAGGATGGGCGCCTTCCTCTTTCAGCATGATCTCGGCTTTGCTTTTGGCAAATTCAATCAACCTTGTAAACTGATCCTCGTCAATCTCAAGGTTGTTGATTCTGATCTGTTCGGTCATCCTTTGGATATACGGGGAGGTCAGTATTCCGGTCTTATAGCCCGATTCCATGAGGATGCTGCTGATAAAAGCCACCGTTGAGCCTTTTCCGTTCGTACCGGCTACATGGACGATCTTCAGCTTCCTATGGGGATCGCCCATAAGCTCCAGCAGTCTTGAGATATTATAGAGCCCCGGCCTGCTCCCAAACTTTTGCGTATCGCGGATAAACTCCAAGGCTTCATCATAAGTCATAACAGCGCCTCCCGTTTACACTCTTATAATATACCCTTTCGGCGTCGCTTGCGGCCTGTTTTATGGAATACCGACAGGCCTTTGCGACGCGCCCCGTTACGATTCTTCATTCATCCATTGTACCAGGTTCGCAAATAAGTATTGGTATAAAAGTAAGTTGACAGATTTCTGAACGAAATCTGTCAACTTACTTTGGTGCGGGAAACAGGACTTGAACCTGCATGCTGTTGCCAGCACACGGACCTGAACCGTGCGCGTCTGCCAATTCCGCCATTCCCGCAGCTATTGGTGGATGGGGATGGATTCGAACCATCGAAGTCTGTGACGGCAGATTTACAGTCTGCTCCCTTTGGCCGCTCGGGAACCCATCCACGGATTATGAAGTTTTCAATGGAGCTGGTGAAGGGACTTGAACCCGCAACCTGCTGATTACAAATCAGCTGCTCTGCCAATTGAGCTACACCAGCGGAGGACATCAACTAAGTGGTGCCTCAGAGTGGAGTTGAACCACCGACACAGGGATTTTCAGTCCCTTGCTCTACCAGCTGAGCTACCGAGGCAGAAATGGCGACCCGGAGGGGGCTCGAACCCCTGACCTCCAGCGTGACAGGCTGGCATTCTAACCAACTGAACTACCGGGCCAAAATCCAAAAAACTATGGTGGGCCTTCAGGGACTCGAACCCCGGACCAATCGGTTATGAGCCGACCGCTCTGACCAACTGAGCTAAAGGCCCAGGCAAATGAAAACCCAAACGGGGAAAATGGTGACCCCTAGGAGACTCGAACTCCTGTTACCGCCGTGAAAGGGCGGTGTCTTAACCGCTTGACCAAGGGGCCGTCACTGGTCGGGGTGGAGGGATTTGAACCCCCGGCCCCATGCTCCCAAAGCACGTGCGCTACCGAACTGCGCTACACCCCGCTTTATACCATAGCTTTTCGCGACGACTTTAAATATACAGCATATCAAATTTGTTGTCAACATCTTTCTGGGAAAATCATAAGCGCTCAAGGAAGGGTCCAAAGCTTGCATGAAACCCCGAATAAAGCTATAATTGAGAAGAATTCGAAAAGGAAAGGACACTATGCAAAAGACCGTTACCGTACCGGAGGAAGAGATCAAGCGGCAGTACGATTTATGCTTAAAAGCGCGTCAATTGCTCGGCGGAAGGAGTCAATTCTTTCATATTGAAAGCTACGGCTGCCAGATGAACGACCACGATTCCGAAAAGCTCTCGGGTATGCTTCTTGCTATGGGATATCAGCGCGCTAAAGACAAACAGCTCGCTGATTTAATTGTATTTAACACCTGCTGTGTCCGCGCGCATGCGGAACAGCGCGTTTTCGGCAACATCGGCGCCCTAAAAAAGAGGAAGGATGAAAATCCGTCCTTGATTATCTGCGTTTGCGGCTGCATGATGCAGCAGAAGAAAATCGGGCAGAAACTGTACGATCGTTTTCCGTTTGTCGATCTCGTGTTCGGCACGCACAACCTATATCAATTCCCCGAGCTGCTCCTTGGAGTGCTCGGGGGGCGCCGCCGGTGCGCGCTTGTTGAATCCTCCGGGGAGGTGGCCGAGGGCCTTCCCGTACAGCGGGGCGGCGAGTTCTCGACCAATCTTACGATTACCTACGGCTGCGACAACTTCTGTTCCTACTGCATCGTGCCATACGTGCGCGGCAGGGAGAGATCCCGAACAGCCGACAACATCGAGCAAGAGGCGCGCGCGCTGGTCGCCAAAGGCTATCGCGAGATAACGCTTTTGGGGCAGAATGTGAATTCGTACCGTGCGCCGGACAGCGATGAGGATTTTCCTGCCCTCCTTGAGCGGTTAAACGGGATCGAAGGCCGATGGTGGCTGCGCTTTATGACCTCGCACCCGAAGGATCTCTCTCCAAGATTGATTGGGGCGATGGCGACGCTCGATAAGGTATGCAACCATATCCATCTGCCGGTGCAGTCGGGAAGCAACGCAATGCTCGATCTTATGAATCGCCGCTACTCGAGGGAGGATTATTTTCGCCTGATTGATGACATCCGCGCAGCAGTTAAGGATGTCGAGATTACGACGGATATCATCGTCGGTTTTCCGGGCGAGACCGAAAAGGATTTTGAGGATACGCTCGATCTCGTGGAGCGCGTCGGTTTTGCTGCCGCCTATACCTTTATGTACTCGCCGCGCCCGGGGACAAAGGCGGCTTCGATGCAGGATCAGATCGCCGCGCAGGTCAAAAAAGAACGACTGTTGCGGCTTAACGAACTCCAGACCGAACAAACGCGCAGAAACAACCTCAAATTTATCGGCAGGGTTGAGACGGTCCTCGTTGAGGGCGTCGATCGCCGCGGGGCCGACATCGCGTTTGGGAAAACCAGCAATTTTAAGATGGTCTATTTCCCCGGTGAAGATGACATAATCGGACAATTTATGCAGGTTCGGATCGAATCTGCGCAGAATAATTCATTGATCGGATCGATCGTAAAAGAAAATGGAGGAAGCAAATGATTATAGATAAAGCCCGTGAACTTGGAATCGCCTTGAGCGAATCCGCGGAATTTACCCGCATGGTAGAGACGCGGGAGGCGCTCGAAAACGATGCCGCAACAAGTGAGATGCTCGGCGAATTCCGCAGCAAGCAGGAAAAGATGATCCAAATGCTCAGCGACGAGGAGTCGGATCGCGAGGCTGTTTCCGCGCTTGCAAACGATGTGGAAAACATCCAGGGAATGCTCCTTGAAAACCCCGTGTTTTCCAATGCGCTCGACGCGCAGAACGACTTTCAGCAGCTGATGAACCGCGTCAACAGCGTCATTTCCAGCTGCATCGGCCTCGAGCCCAGGAGCGGCGGAGGCTGCGGCGGCTCTTGCTCTTCTTGCGGCGGTTGCGTTCATTGATTGATTGAATGTGCGGTCCGGCGGCATTGGTTGGGGGGATAATATGCCTGTGAACGCGACGCCGATGATGCGGCAATACCTGGAGCTAAAGGAAAAGTATAAGGATTGCCTGCTTTTCTTTCGGTTGGGCGATTTTTATGAGATGTTCTTCGAGGATGCGCTCACCGCTTCCAAGGAACTTGAGATCGTCCTGACCGGAAGGGATTGCGGCCAGGAGGAGCGCGCGCCAATGTGCGGCGTTCCTTATCATTCCGTCGATTCGTACATCAACCGCCTGATTAAAAAGGGCTACAAGGTAGCGATCTGCGAGCAGCTTACGGACCCCTCAGAATCCAAAGGCCTCGTAACGCGGGACGTCATTCGCGTCATCACTCCCGGAACCGTCATCGAAGAATCCATGCTGCGCGAGGACTGCAACAACTACATCGTCGCGCTCTTCATGCACGAGGACCATATCGGCCTGACCTATGCCGATATTTCTACCGGCGGATTCTATGTCCTTGAATTTCACGGCACAGGCTGCGAGGAGGATACCCTAAACGAGCTCGTCCGGATACAGCCGAGCGAGATCATCGCGAATGACGCGCTGTTTCTTAGGGAAAATTTTGTCCGCTCGCTGCAGCGGCTGTACTATATTCAGTGCTATTCTTCCGAATACGCGTTCGAGCCAGCGCGCGCAGAGCAATGCCTCTTAAATCACTTTAAGGTAACGACTCTCGGCGGTTTTGGCGTCGAGGGAATGCGTTACGCGATCTCCTCAGCCGGAGCGCTTGTCGATTACCTTGAGCAGACGCAAAAGAACACCCTCGAGCACATCCGAAAGATACAGGTGATCCATCGAAGCGAATACATGGCGTTGGACGGCGCAACGAGGCTGAACCTTGAACTGACGCGCCCGCTTCGCTTTGACGGGCCGAAGAACGCGACGCTGTTGCACCTCTTGGACAAAACCGGGACGGCGATGGGCGGAAGGCTCCTTCGTACATGGATCGACCAGCCGCTGCAGGATGCCCGCCGGATCAACGAACGGCTCGACGCGGTGGACGAGCTTTTCAAAAACACCCTGCCACGCAAAAATATCGCCGAGCGGCTCGGCTCCGTGTACGACATGGAACGCTTGGGGAGCCGCATCGCCTACGGAACAGTAAACGCGCGCGACTGCGTCGCCCTGATGCTGTCGCTCAAACAACTGCCGGGCGTGATCGAATCCGTCCGTGCGCTGGGAGCGCCCGTATTTGAGCGAATCCTTACAAACCTCGACCCGATGGAGGATATCTGCGCCCTTCTAGAGCGCGCCATAGAGCCCGAACCGCCCATAAGCGTCAAGGAGGGCGGAATCATCCGCGACGGCTACAACGAGCAGGTGGACGCCTACCGGCACGCCGCACGCGACGGCAAGGGATGGCTCGCCCAGATGGAAGCGCACGAGCGCGAATCGACCGGCATCAGGAATCTAAAGGTCGGGTACAACCGCGTTTTCGGATATTTTTTCGAAGTGACCAAATCCTATCAACATCTTGTGCCGTACCATTACCAGCGCAAGCAGACGCTTTCCAACGCAGAGCGCTACGTTACGCCGGAGCTCAAGGAGCTGGAGGAAACGATCCTCGGCGCGGAGGATAAGGGAATTGAGCTTGAATACCGTCTCTTCTGCGAAATACGGGAGACGCTTCTCGCGTGTATTGAGCGCCTTCAGAAGAACGCGGCGCTGGTGGCGGAACTGGACGCTTACGTTTCCTTCGCCGAGGCCGCCGCTTCCAACCGCTATTGCCGCCCGGAGATCACTGCGGACGGCTCCATCATGATCGCCGACGGCCGTCATCCGGTGGTGGAGCGCTCCATCAAGGACGGCTTTATCAGCAACCATACGCAGCTTCATCAAAAGGACAACCGTCTGCAGATCATCACAGGACCGAACATGGCGGGGAAGAGCACGTATATGCGGCAGGTTGCCCTGATCGTGCTGATGGCGCACATCGGATGTTTTGTGCCCGCGTCGAGCGCGAGGATCTGCATCGTGGATAAGCTCTTTACGCGCGTAGGCGCATCGGACAATCTTGCCGGAGGACAGAGCACGTTCATGGTCGAGATGACCGAGGTGGCAAATATCCTGAACGGAGCCACGGAAAAAAGCCTTTTGATACTCGATGAGATCGGCCGGGGCACGAGCACGTTTGACGGGCTGAGCATCGCGTGGGCGGTGCTCGAGCATATTGCCGATTCGGCGCTCTGCGGCGCGAAAACCCTCTTTTCCACCCATTATCACGAGCTTACGGAGCTTGAAGGAAAGCTTGAGGGCGTCGTGAACTTCCGCATTTCCGTCAAGGAAGTGGGCGACGACGTTATATTCCTCAGGAAGGTCGTTCGCGGGGGTGCGGATAAGAGCTTCGGCATACAGGTCGCACGGCTTGCAGGTCTTCCCGATCCGGTGATCGCGCGCGCTAAAACCATCCTAAAAGATCTTGAGAACGCGGACATCAACCGCAACTTTATCTGTGAAACGCCGGCCGAGCCGCAACAGATCACGCTGTTTGGCTCCGCGGAGCCGGACGATATCGTTCAAACGCTACAGGGGCTTGATCTGAACAGGCTCACCCCGATGGATGCTCTGTCGACACTCTATGACCTGCAGTTGAGGGCAAAACTGAAATATGATGAAACGAATTCAAGTTCTAAATCCGCTTCTGGCCAATCAGATCGCCGCCGGTGAGGTCATCGAACGCCCCGCTTCCGTCGTCAAGGAATTGGTCGAAAACGCGATCGACGCGCAAAGCTCCTCCATCGTCGTACAGATCAAAGGGGGCGGAATCGATTTTATCCGCATAACGGACAACGGCACCGGGATTTTGGAATCGGATGTGGCCGTCGCCTTTGAAAGGCACGCAACCAGCAAGATCGCGCAGGTTGAGGATTTAACCCATATCGAGACGCTGGGTTTTCGCGGCGAGGCGTTAAGCTCGATCGCCGCGGTCGCAGAGGTGCGGCTTCAGTCGCGCACAGCAGACTCGGAATCCGGCGTGCTCTTGGAACTAGACGGCGGCGATCAAAAAAAACTCACTCCCTGCGGATGCCCCGTCGGTACGACGATCGAAGTATCCCGTCTGTTTTACAACGTGCCTGCGCGCCTTAAGTTCCTCAAGTCCCAGCGCACCGAGGCCGCTTACATCGCCGACTATCTTTCCCGCATGATACTCGCGCATCCCGAAATTTCGTTCCGCCTGATCAACCAGGACAAGACCGTTCTCGATAGCGCGGGAGACGGCAGCCTCAAGACTGCGATATTCTGCGTGTACGGCAAGGACGCAATCCCCGAGCTCAGGGAACTTGAGTATGACGACGGGTATGTGCGCATCACCGGCTATATCGGCGGGGAAGGGTACGGCTGCTCCAACAGGCAAAAACAGTCCTTCTTCGTTAATGGGCGTTACATCAAATCCACAAAGCTCGGATATGCGCTGGAACGATCCTATGTGGAGCGCCTGATGGTCGGCAAATATCCTTTCGCCGCCATGGCGATACAGATTTCGAGCAATGAGATCGACGTGAACGTCCATCCGAATAAGCTTGAAATCCGCTTCAAAAATGAGGAAAGGATCGTCAGCGCCGTGACGCAGTCCGCTCGCAGGGCGCTGGGCGATTGGGTGGCCCCAAAGGCCGCTTTGCCCCCAAGATTAACCGCCCCGGATATGGGCATCGTCTCGACCCGTTCCAATACGGCAAAACCCATGAATATCAGCCAAATGACCGACGTTTTTCGGCCGTACGACCGAAAAAATGAAAGCATCGCATTCCGGCCGAATGCGGAGCCTGCCAAAGCCTTTGAAGGCGGAGTATCGCTGCGCGAACCGGCTACGAGTTATGATATCAAACAACTCCGCACAGATGCTTTTTCGCGTGCGGCGGAGCCGATGGGAGCGGATATTGCGCATCCCGAAAAGAAGGAACAGACGGCTCTTGACGTCCGGCAAAGCGCAATCGTCGGCAACGTTTTCGATACTTATTGGATTGTGCAGCAGGGGGATAGCGTGTTCCTTATCGATCAGCATGCCGCGCATGAGCGCTTATTGTATGATCGGTTTATGCAGAAAGTCGGCGTACACTCGCAGCACCTTTTAATCCCGCAGACGGTGCGCCTGACCGCCGCCGAATTTGAAACCTGGTTTGAAAACCGCGAGCGGTTTTCAGAACTCGGGTATGAAATGGAAGAGTTTGGCTCATACACAGTATGTATCCGTGCGGTGCCCTCCGTATTGGGCGAACCG
Source organism: Bacillota bacterium (assembly GCA_038562375.1). GTDB lineage: Bacteria > Bacillota > Clostridia > Christensenellales > CAG-138 > JBCFAY01. Next base: position 156,744 of record JBCFAY010000003.1, read on the forward strand.
CAGACCGAAAGATTCCTTCACGACGCGATCGACGCCCTGCAGCATTCCCGGAGCGCCGCGACGCCGGAATTAAAGCGCGAGACCATCATCCAGTCCGCCTGCAAGGCGGCAGTGAAAGCCGGAAACGTACTTTCACACAGCGAAATCGAGGCGCTGCTGGACGGTTTTTCCAAGACCGGCGTCGCGCTGACCTGCCCGCATGGCAGGCCCGTCATGATACGCCTGACCAAGCGCGATTTCGAAAAGATGTTTAAACGGGTGCTTTAATATGGCGGGGCAAAAAATTGCTGTGATCGTCGGTCCGACCGCCTGCGGCAAAACGGATGCGTCTATAAGGCTTGCCGAGGCGCTCGACGCCGAGATCATATCTGCGGATTCCATTCAGGTTTACCGTTTGCTGGATATCGGGTCCGCCAAGCCTACGGCGGATCAGCGGCGGCGCGTCGTCCATCATATGGTCGACGTGGTCGATTTGGGCGACCGCGGTTTCAGCGTCGCGCGCTACAGGCAAAGCGCGCAGACCTGCATCGATTCGGTGCGCAAAACTGGGAAGCTCCCGCTCATAGTCGGCGGAACGGGACTGTATATCCATGCCCTGACACAGCCGCTTGCGCTCGGCAGCGTGCCGCCGGACGAGGGGCTGCGCATGGAGCTGGTGTTGAAAGAACGGAATGATCCCGGATGCCTGCATCGGATGCTCGGGGAATTGGATCCCGCGAGCGCTTTGCGCTTGCATCCGAACGATCAAAAGCGCGTGATTCGCGCGCTGGAAGTGTGCATGGCGTCGGGGAAGCCCCTTTCGGCGTATGGGTCGGATTTTCAAAACGCCGCAGGGAACGAGCCGCCGAATGACGCGGTGATGATCGGCATCGCCATACCGAGGGAACTGCTGTATGAGCGGATCAACGCAAGGGTAGATCAAATGATGGAAGCTGGATTTCTCGATGAGGTGAAAACGCTTCTTAAGCGTGGCTATGATCCTTCGCTGCCCGCGTTTCAGGGGATCGGATACCGGCAGTTGCTCGATCACCTCGACGGCAGGCTGACGATGGGCGAGGCGATGGAGGAGATCAAGCGCGAGACGCGAAGGTTTGCCAAGCGGCAGATCACGTGGTTTAAGCGGGATGCGAGGATCCGCTGGTTCAACGCCTGCGATTATCCGTCGAGCGAAGAAATGCATCGAGAAATGCTGGAGTATTTAAAATTCAGGCTGTACGAGGATATAAACGATGGCTGTTTGTCATGAAGAGTCTTTTGGAATAACGCCCGCTGCATATACCGCGGTACAGCGCGCCCAGGACGATCTGCGGGGCGTATTCGAGCGGATCGATGCTTTGGAACAGGTTAACCAGATCAAGGTTCTGCACGCGTTTCAGCTTGAAAGGATTTCGGCGCGGCATTTCGCGCCGACCACGGGCTACGGATATGATGATATCGGCCGGGATGCGCTCGACCGCGTTTTTGCGCACGCGCTCGGATGCGAGGATGCGCTGGTTCGTCCGCAGATCGCGTCAGGAACGCACGCGCTGTTCCTCGCGATCGCGGGACTATTGCTTCCGGGCGATACGATGCTTTGCATCACCGGAAAGCCCTACGATACGCTCGAGCAGGCCATCGGCATCAGCGGCGACGCATTCGGCTCGCTTAAGCAATGGGGCATTGATTATCGTCAGGTGGACTTGCTCGATTCCGGCGCGCTGGATTATAAAAAAATCGCCGCCGCGCTCGAAGATAAGCCAAAGCTCGTCTATATGCAACGCTCGCGCGGCTACGAATGGCGCGAAGCGCTCAGCATCCAAGCTTTCGGCGAGGCTGTTTCGTTTATCCGGCAACGCCATCCGCAAGCGATCCTCTTAGTGGACAACTGCTATGGCGAATTTACCGATGCGGAGGAACCCTCCGCAGTCGGCGCGGATGTTCTCGCGGGCTCGCTGATTAAAAACCCGGGCGGCGGCCTGGCTCCTTCCGGAGGATATATTGCCGGAAAACGCACGTTGATCGAGCGAATCGCAGGCAGGTTGACCGTGCCCGGCATAGGGCGTGAAGTCGGATCCTATGCGGCTTCGTATGCGCCTTTTTTCCAGGGGCTGTTCCTTTCGCCCCATGTCACGGCGCAGAGCTTAAAATCTGCCGCCCTGTTCGCGCGCGTTTTTGAGAACGCGGGCATGAAAACAATGCCTGACAGCTCTGCTTTGCGCTCCGACATCATACAGGCTGTTCGTTTTGAAAGCGCGGCGCAGTTGATCCGATTCTGCAGGAGCATCCAGCGCGCGGCGGCCATCGACGGCTTTTTGGTGCCTGAGCCCTGGGACATGCCGGGATACTCGAACCAGGTGATCATGGCGGCCGGAGCTTTTGTCCAGGGCTCGTCCATCGAACTGAGCGCCGACGGGCCGATCGCCGCGCCCTATACGGCGTACATTCAGGGCGCGCTGACGTATTTCCACGGTAAGATCGGCGCGATGATCGCGCTGAGCGACCTTGAAAAGGCCGGAGTCATTCAACTTTAAAAAATACTTTACTTGGTGAGAATTGGTGAGAAAATGAGCTCTTGTATTATGAACGAAGCGAAGGAATGCACACATTGCGGCCAATGCGATGTTTGCGACCTTGATCCGAATAAAATTTGCGATAACTGCTGCAAATGCATAGAATCGCAGCAGGACGATAAGAATTATGCCGTTTTGCCGGTGCAATTGCATCGCACGGAAGATGCCGAATCGATGATGCCGGAGGATGTCGATGCCTGGGAAGAGGAGAACGCTCTCCCGTACGATGACGATGATTCACAAGCATATGAACGATCGGACGACGATGATTCCGAAGAAGACGATTGTATTGCGGAGCCCCTGAACATCGATCCGCTCCTTATTGAGGAGTGGGAAGAAAAGCTGAGGGAGTCGTTTGCAAGAACAGCGGGGGAGCCGGGCAAACGTACAATGCCCCTTCATGGTCAGCGCATAAAAAAACACCGGGACTAATCTTGTTCTCCGTCATCGCGCAGCCGGATCGCCTTGGCCGCGACGCGCCTGCGATCCTCTGAAATGGCGGCATAGTGCTTCTTGGTCGTATTGACGTCCTTATGCCCGAGCACATCTGCAACAAGATAGATATCCCCGGTCTCGCGATAGAGCATCGTGCCGAACGTGCTTCTGAGTTTGTGCGGTGAGATGCGCTTTAACGGAACCGCCAGAGCGGCATATTTTTTGACAAGCTGTTCCACCGCGCGCGCGGTAATCCGTTTTTGCTGGAGTGAAAGGAACAGCGCGCCTTCGCTTTGCGGATCGACGCTCACACCCTCGCGCTGGGCCATGTACGCAAGAAGCGCGGCCCTAGCCTCATCGCCAAAGGACAGGGTGTCCCTATTGCCGCCTTTTCTTGTGATGGTAAATTCATTGGTCATAAAGTTTACATCGCTGAGATTGATGCCGACCAGTTCGCTGATGCGGATTCCGGTGCTCAAAAACAGCGTCAGGATCGCCAAATCCCGTACGCGGGTACGCTTATGGTATTCAATTTGCTTTTTTGTCAGTCCGGCGCCCGATTCAACGGCGTCAAGGAAGTTGGCGATCTCATCCGCCTCGAGCCGGATGATCGGTTTCTCATGGATTTTGGGCAGATCGACTAAAGTCGCCGGATTGCTTGCGATCCGTTCCTTCTTATAAAAATATTTCAAAAAAGATCGCAGGGTGGAGAGTTTGCGCGATTTGCCGCGTTCATGGTTGAACCGTTCGCGCTCCTCGCTGCGGTAATACGTCGTATGTTCCAAATACATTTCAATATGGACCGGGCGGATGCGCCCGATGACGTCGATTGTGATATCGTTCATCTCCCTGCAATCAAATTCCTCGGGCAGAGAGAGTAGGAATAGAAAGAAGCCCTTGAGGTCGACGGCGTAGCCGTAGCGGGTGAGTACGGAGGTCGTATTTTCAATTCCCCTGAAAAACTCCGAGCACAGGGGAGGGAGCTCTTTTTGCAGCGCCCTCAGTTTCGTGGTATACGCTTTATTCTTCTCAAGGTCATAATGTACCGACATGTATTCTATACCCTACTATTTGTCAAAATATTAACATAAGGATTTTATTTCGTAATTGTCCGGTTCATCATTTTTGTCTCTTGATCTTTAGCGTTCTACGTTCTAGTCCTGGATCGCACGAGCATCATTCATTCGATTCAGGATTCAATGCGATTTAGAATCATCAGGAGACCGCGCAAGAGGAATACAACATCATCAATACATCCCGACTCATATATCTATCTTAAAAAGCTACGCTTGGGCCCTAAATCTATCCAACGCATTCGATTATTCGATTTCAAATGCGGATTATCCGGGGTTTCTGTTGAAGCTCAAAACACCTAAGAAACCATTTGTTTTTTGATCTATATTTAACCACTAACTATTCGTTAAACTTGTCTTTAACGAATAGTTATTATAATTTTACAACACTCTGCCTTCGAAAGATTTATTTGGGAAAATCCAATTCCGTCATAAGAATCCGACGTCTGCGTATCCCGCGCATTCAGCATATTTCAGGAAATCCTTCCATCGATATCAATATATATAAAAAGAAGATCGCAAGGATATGAAACTGCTTGAAAGGGCGTCCTCTCACTTTTTCGCATTATGCGAAAGCAAACAAGCGCATATTGTGGCGACCAATCGAATCGCTATTTCATTTTGGCAATGGCCTTTCGCGCAAGTTCGTCGCAGCGGTTGTTATATACATTGTCCGCATGGCCCTTGACCTTATGCCATTGAATCGAATGCGTTTTGCAGAGCTCAAGCAGCGCCTCCCAAAGATCACGGTTTTCAACCGCCGTCTTTTGACTCGTACGCCAGCCGTTTTGCTGCCAACGATCGACCCATCGCTGTACGAACGCGTTGCACAAATATGCGCTGTCCGTAAATAATTTGACGCTGCATGGCTCTTTGAGCGCTTTTAAAGCTTCGATGGCGGCCAAAAGTTCCATGCGATTGTTCGTTGTATTCGCCTCGCCTCCGGAGAGTTCCTTGCGCTGCTCTTTGAACAGCAGCACCGCCCCCCACCCTCCCGGGCCCGGGTTCCCGGAACAGGCGCCATCGGTATAGATATGCACTTCCTTCATGGTATGCATTAACCTTTGCTCAGCGCGCCGGCCTTTAAGATGCACGCGTCGACCGCGCGCATCACGGCAGCCCGAAACCCCGCCGATTCAAGCTCGTATACGGCTTCGATGGTGGTCCCGCCGGGCGAACAGACGGCGTCCTTCAAAACGCCGGGATGCAGGCCCGTTTCCAGCACCATCTTCCCGGCGCCCACAACGGTTTGGGCGGCGAGCTCGTAGGCTGTCGCGCGCGGTAAACCGGCAAGCACTCCCGCGTCGGCAAGCGCTTCAATAAACAGATAAACATATGCCGGGCCGCTGCCGCTCACGCCCGTAACGGCGCTCATCAGCGTGTCGGGAACGCTTATGACCCTGCCGATCGATGAAAAAATGCTCGTAGCGAAAGCAAGCTCGTCGGGCAAGAGCGTATGGCTCTGATCGAATGCGGTCATCCCTTCCCCCACCATGCTGGGTGTGTTGGGCATCACGCGAAGGATGTGGACGCGATCGTCAAGCTCCGCCTGCAAGCGCCGCATGTCCCAGCCGGCGACGATGGAAATCAGCGCCTTCCCGTTGAGCGCCGTGCCGATCTCCTTTAAGGCTGAGGCGCACACGTTGGGCTTCACGGCAAGCAGAACGATATCGGATGCGGCGCAAAGCTCCGCGTTGGAACGCGCAATTGTAACGCCGTATTGCTTGGCCTGCGATTGCGCTTTATCCGTATCGGGGTCGTAGATCAGCACGTCCGAGGCCTCTAAAACATGCTTGTCCAGAGCGCCTTTTAGGATAGCCTGCGCCATGTTCCCCGCGCCAACAAAACCGAGCTTCATTCTGGTTCCTCCTGTGATTGATACGGTTCAATTATAACCTATTCACCGTATAAATAACAGGAGGAATCTTCCACTACGAGGGTTTTATGACCCCGCACGCGATCTTTTTCCCGGAATTCCCGGCAGGCTGCGTCGTAAAATCATCCGGAGAGCTGTGTATGATGACGGTGCGCCCGATCACATCCTGAGGTTTAAACCTGTTTGTATAGACCGCATTCCAGGCGGATCCGTCGTTTCCAAACAGCGGCGGCAGATCGCCGGCGTGCTGAGGATGCTTGCAGTTCTTCGGATTATAATGGCCCTTCGTATCAGCGAACGGGTCCTCCGCGTTTCCGGTACAGCTGTTTCCCTCGTGCACATGCATGCCGAACACGGCTTGCTTACATGCTTCGTTTGAATATGGTAAACCCGTAACTTCGCTGACCACAAGCGTGCCGTTGAGCGCCGCGTAAAAGCCGACCGATCCGCGGATATTCGGATAAGCAGCGGAACCGCGGACCTCGGCGAGCGCATCCGGGCGTTTGCCGAGAATTCGACTTGCAAAGACCTTGCTTTTAATGTTCATAATAAGAAGACCCCCCTTTTCGATACAATATGTAACGGAAAGAGGGGCTGACACGCAGTGACGGCGGGATCGTATATAAATCTAAATACGATCGAGAATAAGCTCCGTCATCTCGCGGCATCCAACGCTTGGTTCTCCATTTCGGGCGATATCGGCGGTCCGATGGCCCCGCCGGAGGACTTCGGACACGGCGCCTTCGATACGATCTGCTTCCGCTTCCAGTTTAAAGGACAGGCGAAGCATCATCGCGACCGAAAGAATCGTTGCGATGGGATTTGCCTTGCCCTGCCCGGCGATATCGGGGGCGGAGCCGTGAATCGGCTCATAGAGTCCCCTTGCTCCCGCGCCGAGCGACGCCGAAGGCAGCAAGCCGATCGATCCGGTGATCTGCGACGCTTCATCCGAGAGGATATCGCCGAACATGTTGCTCGTCACGATCACGTCGAATTGCGCAGGATTTTTGATGAGCTGCATCGCGGCGTTATCGACCAGCATATCGCTGAAAGCGACGTCGGGGTAACGTTTGGACAAACGATGCATCACCTCGCGCCAGAGCCTAGAGCTTTCGAGCACATTCGCTTTATCGATGCTCGTGAGCTTCCTACCACGCTGCATCGCCATCTCAAACCCAATGATGCCGATGCGCTCGATCTCCATCTCGCTGTAGCACTCGGTATCAAACGCCTCCCGGCCGTTCGGGCCGTCCCGCCTGCCGCTTTCGCCGAAATACATGCCGCCGGTAAGCTCGCGGACGATCAGCATGTCGAATCCGGCGGCCGCGACGTCCTCCCTGAGCGGGCAGGCGGACGCAAGCTCGCGCATGAGCTTAGCGGGGCGGATATTCGCATACAGGCCCAGGGCTTTGCGAAGCCCAAGCAGCGCGCGTTCCGGACGAAGATGCCCGGGGAGGGTATCCCATTTCGGCCCGCCTACCGCTCCGAGAAGCACGCTGTCGCTCTCGAGGCATATCCGTACGGACTGCTCCGGCAGCGGCACGCCATAAAGGTCGAGCGCCGCTCCTCCCGCGGTAACCGGGGTAAATTCAAAAGTGTGACCGAACTTCTCCCCGATTTTTTGCAGAACGCCGACCGCCGAACCGACGATTTCCGGCCCTATCCCGTCGCCCTCTATTACCGCTATCCTGAAATTCATGTATTCCCTCCGCTGATGTAGTTTAAAAGGCCGCCGCTGGCGATGATCCCCTGCAAAAACTCCGGAAAGGGAGCGAATTCCGTAACCTTGTTCTTAGTTATATTCGTAAGCCTTCCCTTGTCGAAATCGATCGAAAGCAGATCGCCTTCGTCGATCTCGGCGTCGCATTCGAGGATCGGCAGCCCGATATTGATCGCGTTGCGATAGAAGATCCGTGCAAAGCTTTTTGCGACGACCGCAGCAACGCCCGATTCCTTGATCGCGAGCGGCGCGTGTTCGCGGGAGGAGCCGCACCCGAAATTGCTCCCGGCAGCGATGATATCGCCCCTCTTGACGCGCTTGACGAAGGTGGGATCGAGATCCTCCATGCAATGGGCGGCGAGCTCCTTCGCATCGGAGGTGTTCAAGTACCTGGCTGGTATAATCACGTCGGTATCGACATTATCGCCGTAACGGATCGCTTGACCTTGTAATAACATATCGATCTTCCTTTCGCTATTCTTTGGCGGCAAGCCTGCCGGCGATGGCGGATGCGGCCGCGACGGCGGGACTTGCGAGGTATACCTCGCTCTGCGGGTGACCCATGCGGCCGACGAAATTGCGGTTCGTCGTTGCAACGCAGCGCTCTCCGGCCGCGAGGATACCCATATGGCCGCCGAGGCAAGGCCCGCAGGTCGGGGTCGAAACGATGCATCCAGCGTCGATAAACGTCTTCAGCAATCCCGCCTGCATCGCGTCGAGATAGATCTTCTGGGTCGCTGGGATGACGATGGTCCTTACGTGCTTCGCGACCCGCCGGCCTTCGAGCACTTTCGCGGCCAGCTCGAGATCCTCATAGCGTCCGTTCGTGCAGGAGCCGATCACGACCTGGTCGATCTTAAGATCGTCAGGGATTTCATCGAATGTCCTCGCATTCTCCGGCAGATGTGGGAAAGCGACGGTCTGGCGGATTTTCGAGAGATCGATCTCATAGACGCGCTCGTAGGAAGCGTCGGCGTCCGCCTTGTAGATAACGGGTTTTCGGTCGCTGTGCTCCGCTACATATGCAAGCGTGGCGTCGTCGACGGGGAAAATACCGTTCTTCGCACCCGCCTCAATGGCCATGTTCGCGATGCAGAAGCGATCGCTCATCGAGAGAGACTTTACGCCTTCGCCGAAAAACTCCATCGAGCGGTAGAGCGCGCCGTCAACGCCGATCATCCCGATGATGTGGAGGATCACATCCTTCCCCGTCACCCATTCGCCGAGAGAACCGGTCAGATGGAAGCCGATGGCCGAAGGAACTTTGAGCCACACTTTACCGGTTGCCATACCCGCGGCCATATCCGTGGAGCCGACGCCTGTCGAAAACGCGCCGAGGGCGCCGTAGGTGCAGGTGTGACTGTCCGCGCCGATGACGAGGTCACCGGGCACGACAAGCCCTTTTTCAGGAAGCAGCGCATGCTCCACGCCCATCTCGCCCACGTCGAAGAAGTTCACAATGCCTTTGTCCGCGGCGAACTCCCGGACGCGCTTGCACTGCTCGGCGGCTTTGATGTCCTTGTTGGGCGTAAAATGGTCCATTACCAACGCGATTTTGTTCCGGTCGTAGACGCAGTCGCAGCCCGATTTGGAAAACTCGTTGAGCGCGACGGGCGTCGTGATGTCGTTCCCGAGCACGAGATCGAGATCCGCCATGATGATCTGGCCTGCAACAACGCTATTTTGCCCGCAGTGTCCGGCCAATATTTTTTGGGTCATGGTCATTCCCATTTAAGCATCCTCCATACTAAGCTTATACTCGAGAGAGTCCACCAGCGCCTCAAAGCTGGCCTCTATGATGTCCGTCGACGCTCCGACAGTGATCCACTTGCTTTGCCCGTCCGTGCTCTCGATCAGCACCCTTACGCGGGAGCCCGTCGCTTGGCCGGTTTCCAGTACGCGTACCTTGTAATCGATCAGGTGGACGTTTGAGAGTACCGGATAGAACACGCACAGCGCCTTTCTAAGCGCCTGGTCCAGAGCGTGCACGGGGCCGTTGCCGACCGCGGCCGTGATTTCGTCGTTCCCGCCGACCTGGATCTTGATCATAGCGTTGGAACTCATCGCGCCGTCGGGCGGCGGGAACTCGCCGCTGGTCTTGTACATGCTCAGGCTGAAATGGGGCTTGAATACCCCTAAAACCTTCTGCACCATCAGCTCAAAGCTTGCGTCCGCCGCTTCAAACTGATAGCCCTTATGTTCAAGCTCCTTGAGCCGCTCGAGTATCGCCGCGGTTTCAACGCTATCCTTGGTCAGCTGCGGCGCGACATCCTTGATTTTAAGCAGTATCGCCTTCTTTCCCGATACCTCGGAGAGCAGGAACCTGCGCTTGTTGCCGACGGTTTCAGGATCGATATGCTCAAACGAACGCGAGATCTTGTCGACGCCGTCGATATGCATCCCGCCCTTGTGCGCGAACGCACTGTCGCCGACATACGGCTTGTTGCTCGGCACGATCATGTTGCTGATTTCGGCAATCTTCAGGGAAGCCTCGCAGAGTTTTTCCATATCGCCGACGATGCATGGATCGCCGCGTTTGAGCTGCAGATCGGGGATGATCACGCTCAAATCCGCGTTTCCGCACCTCTCTCCAATACCGGTAAAAGTGCCCTGCACGTGGATCGCTCCTGCGTCGACCGCAAGGAGCGAGTTCGCGACCGCGCAGCCCGCGTCGTTGTGGCAGTGGATGCCGACGCGCAATTCGGGAAACTCGCCGCACACGTGCCGGACGATTTCGTAAAGGCGCATGGGCAGCGTGCCGCCGTTGGTATCGCAAAGGCAAAGCACATCCGCCCCCCCGTCTTTTGCCGCGCGCAGCACCTGCATCGCGTATTCGGGGTTATGGAGATATCCGTCGAAGAAGTGCTCCGCGTCGAATATGACCTCTTTGCCCTTTTCTTTAAAGAACCTGAGCGTTTCCCGTACGCAGGCAAGGTTCTCTTCGAGCGTCGCCCTGAGGATCTCGGTCACGTGCAGGTCCCACGATTTCCCGAATATCGAAACGCAAGGGGTGTTCGCGCGCAGCAGGGATACGACGTTCGCATCCTGCTCTACCGAGATGTTCTTGCGCTTCGTGCTGCCGAAAGCGACCAATTGCGCGTTTTTGAGCCTGAGGTTTTGCGCCTGCTCAAAAAACTCCATATCCTTTGGATTGGAGCCGGGATTTCCGGCCTCGATATAGCGTATGCCGAAAGTATCCAGCGTCTGCACGACGAGTAGCTTATCGGATACGGAAAACGAGACTCCTTCCGCCTGCGCCCCATCCCGAAGGGTAGTATCAAGTATCTCCAAGCGTTTCATTGGGTGCCCCCATTTCTAGAAGTTTATTGACGCCATTGATGTAAGCAAGAATGCTCGCCTCCATGATGTCCATGGACAGTCCTCTGCCGGTGATAATTCGATTGCCGGATTTAATTTTGACAATCACCTCGCCGAGGGCGTCCTTTCCTTCTGAAATGGAATGAATCGCGTAATCCTCCAGCGAGTGCTCCGGCGCGTCCACAAGCTTATCGATCGCATTGTACGCCGCGTCGATCGGGCCATCGCCCAGAGCGACGTCCTGAATGGTCTCCCCGTCCTTGTCGAGCGCGATTACGCAGGTCGCCTTAGACTGGTTGCTCGACTGCATATCGAACCGATGCAGCTTGTAATTGCCGCCGTTCTGGGCGATTTTGTTCGTCACCAACGCTTCGATGTCGTTATCGTTGACGACTTTTTTCTTGTCGCACAGTTTTTTGAACTCCTCGAAGCTCCGGTCGATTTCCTCCTCGCTCAGCCGATACCCGAGCTCGCCCAACCGGTCGACGAACGCGTGGCGGCCGCTGTGCTTGCCCAAAACCATCTTGTTTTTATTCAATCCGATGGATTCGGGCGTCATGATCTCGTAGGTCGTGCGTTCCGCCATGACGCCGTGCTGATGAATACCGGATTCATGCGCGAACGCGTTGGCGCCGACGATCGCCTTATTGAACGGCGCGGATACGCCGACGATGCCGTACAAGAGCCTGCTCGCGCGATGGATCTGCGTGGTATCGATCCGGCAGGCGGCGTGGAGCACGTCGCGCCGGGTGTTGATCGCCATAACGATCTCCTCCAGGGCCGCGTTTCCAGCGCGCTCGCCGAAGCCGTTGATCGTGCACTCGACCTGTGACGCGCCCGCGCCGACCGCCGCCAAAGAATTCGCGACCGCCATGCCCAAATCGTTATGGCAGTGCACGGAAACCACTGCGCGATCGATGTTGGGGACGGTATTGAACAAATAACGGATGAGGTCCGCCATCTGGTCTGGCGTCGCGTATCCGACGGTATCCGGAACGTTTACGAAGCCCGCGCCGTTCGCGATTGCGGTCTCGAGCACCTTCGCCAGGAATTCTCGGTCGCTCCGGGTCGCATCCTCCGCAGAGAACTCAACGTTGGGGCACTTGCTCCTCGCGTAGGCAACCATGGCGGCTGTGCGCTCGAGCACCTGCTCCGGCGTCATCTTGAGCTTATAGTGCATATGCACGTGCGACGTAGCGATAAACGTGTGTATGAGCGGTGAAACCGCGTGTTTTACCGCGTCGTACGCCGCATCGATATCCTTGGTGACCGCGCGGGCCAGCGATGCGACAGAGCAGTCCTTGATGAGCGAAGCGACCTTGCTTACGGATTCAAAATCGCCCGGGGAGGAGATCGCGAATCCTGCTTCGATGACGTCGACCTTCAGCCGCTCAAGCTGCTTGGCAACCTCCAGTTTTTCCCTTAAGTCCATGCTGCAGCCGGGCGCTTGTTCGCCGTCGCGCAGTGTAGTGTCAAAAATTCGAATCATGCGTTCCATCGTAAGCCTCCTCCTTTCAATCGATGATCGCGCCTCGTTCAGCCGAGGACACGTTTTTTGCATAGCGCGCGATATAACCCTTTAAATCCTTTTTCTTCTTGAAAGCCATCGTTTGCTTGCGCCTTTCAAGTTCCTGTTCGGACACTAAAAGATCCAAGCGATAGTTCGGGATGTCGATCGAAATCGTATCGCCTTCCATCACGTACGCGATGTTGCCGCCTCCGGCAGCCTCTGGCGAAACGTGGCCGATCGCCGCGCCGCGCGTCGCACCGGAGAACCGTCCGTCCGTTATAAGCGCAACCTCGCGGTCAAGCCCCATTCCTGCGATGGCTGAAGTCGGCGAAAGCATTTCCCGCATCCCCGGGCCGCCCGCCGGGCCTTCGTAGCGGATTACGACGACATCGCCCGGAACGATGAGGCCTTTCATGATCTCGGCGATCGCTTCCTCCTCGGAGTCGAATACGCGCGCGGGGCCGCTATGCTTCAGCATTTCAGGCGCGACGGCGCTCTTTTTTACGACGGCTCCGTTCGGGGCCAGCGATCCAAAGAGTATCGCCAGACCACCCGTTTTTGAATAGGGCTCCTCGATGGATCGAATCACGTCTTTACGAATCACGCGTACGCCGTTTAGGTTCTCTCCAAGCGTTTGCGTGGTCGCGGTGAGCACCGAAGGATCGAGATAGCCGCCCTTCAGCAGCTCGCTCATCACGGCCTGCACGCCGCCCGCGGCGTAAAGATCCTGTACGTGGTGCTTCCCCGACGGAGCGAGCTTACACAGGTTCGGCACCTTCGCGCTCAGTTCGTTGATTTTCTCGAGCGAAAACTCGATCCCCGCCTCGTGCGCGATCGCCGCGAGGTGCAGCACCGTGTTGGTGGAACAGCCGAGCGCCATATCGACGCAGAGCGCGTTGTCAAAGGACTTCTGCGTCATAATATCGCAGGCGCGGATGTCGCGGCGGAACAGCTCAAGTATCATCTCGCCCGCGGCTTTTGCAAGCCGCGTCCTCGCTGCATAAACCGCCGGGATCGTTCCGTTCCCGGGAAGCGCGATGCCGATCGCCTCGCAAAGGCAGTTCATCGAGTTCGCGGTGAACATCCCGGAGCAGGATCCGCAGCCGGGGCACGCGTGATCCTCGCAGTAATTCAGTGTGCTTTCATCGATCTTGCCCGCGCTGAGCGCGCCGAGCGCTTCGAACACGCTGTTGAGGTCAAGGTACTCCCCGCTCTCGTTAGGAACGGAAAGCATCGGTCCGCCCGAAACAAAGATCGAGGGCAGATTCAGCCGAGCGGCAGCCATGAGCATACCGGGCACAACTTTATCGCAGTTTGGGATGAACACCAGCGCGTCCATGCAATGCGCTCGGACCATGCACTCGACGGTGTCCGCGATCAATTCCCTCGACGCGAGCGAGTATTTCATCCCCTCATGCCCCATCGCGATCCCGTCGCAGACGGCGATGGTGTTGAACTCCAGCGGCGTGCCGCCTGCCGTGAGCACCCCATCCTTCACCGCCCGCGAAATCTGCTGAAGATGGATGTGGCCGGGCACGATCTCATTGAAGGAATTGACGATGCCGATCAAGGGCTTCGCGATCTGGCGATCCGTCAGTCCCGTCGCTTTGAGGAGCGATCGGTGCGGCGCCCGCTCGACGCCGCGTTTTACATTATCGCTGTTCATTTCTTCTCCGATTTCTGCCAGCTCATGTTCCGGCGCAGCTCTTCACCGGTCTTCTCGATCAAAAGCGCCTTTTCCTGGCGGCGGCGCGCATTGAAGTACGGCCGGTTCGCCTGGTTTTCCAGGATCCAGTTGCGAGCGAACGAGCCGTCCTGGATCTCGGAGAGCACCTTCTTCATTTCCTTGCGCGTTTCCTCGGTGATGATGCGCTTGCCTACGGTATAATCGCCGTATTCCGCGGTATCGCTGATCGAGTAGCGCATATAGGACAGCCCGCCCTGCACCACGAGGTCGATGATCAGCTTCATCTCGTGCAGGCATTCGAAATACGCGTTTTCAGGCTGATATCCTGCCTCTACGAGCGTATCGAACCCTGCCTTCATCAGCTCCGTGACGCCGCCGCACAGCACCGCCTGCTCCCCGAAAAGATCGGTTTCCGTCTCCTCGCGGAACGTCGTTTCGAGGATGCCGCCGCGCGCGCCGCCGATACCCATCGCATATGCGAGCGCGATGTCGTGCGCTTTGCCGGTCGCGTCCTGATAGACGGCGATCAGGCAGGGCACCCCGCGCCCTTCGACGAACTGGCTCCGGACCGTATGCCCAGGGCCTTTGGGGGCGATCATGATCACGTCCACATCTTCCGGCGGTACGACTTGCCCATAGTGGATGTTGAAACCGTGCGCGAACGCGAGCGCGGCTCCGCTCTTGAGGTTTGGAGCGATTTCACTGCGATAAAGGGCTGCCTGTTTCTCGTCGTTGACGAGCAGCATCACAACATCCGCCGCTTTCACAGCGTCTGCGGTGACCATGACTTCCAGACCCGCCGCCGCGGCCGAGGGAGCGGATTTTGATCCTTCATACAGGCCGACGACCACCTTTACTCCGCTCTCCTTAAGGTTTTGCGCATGAGCATGCCCCTGGCTGCCATAGCCGACGACGGCCACGGTTTTGCCCGCGAGCGTTTGGAGATTGCAGTCCTTTTCGTAAAACAGCTTTGCCATGATCGTTTCCTCCATAAATTATTGTGTTATTCTTTCCGGCGCGCCGGTGTTTGCATTATTCCTCGGCGAGACAGTATGTGCTGCGTCCCATTGCGGTGGGTCCGGTACGGGCCATTTCAATAATACCATAGCCCTTGATATAGTTTAAGAAAGCGCTCAGCTTCGGCGGCTCGCCGGTAATCTCGATGATCATGGAGTCGGGTGAAAGATCGACCACGCTCGCCCGATAGGTCTTGACCGCTTCCGAAATTTCGGAGAGCTTCCCGGGATGAACGTTGATCTTCACGACCAGGAGCTCGCGGATCACCGTCTTATTGAGATCCATCAGCTGGACGATTTTCACGTCCACGAGCTTTTGCAGCTGCTTGACGATCTGATCCTTGATGTACTCGTCGCCCCGAGTCACGATGGTCATGCGCGAAACCTCGGGATCCTCGGTGACGCCGACCGTCAGGCTGTCGATGTTGAAGCCTCGCCGCGCGAATAGGGCGGATATCCTTGTGAGCACGCCAAAATGGTTCGCGACCAACAGCGACACGATGAATTGATCCATTTCCATACGAGAGTTCTCCTTTCCTATCTCAGGATGATGTCGTTGATGCTTCCCCCCGGCGGGATCATGGGCAGCACCCGCTCGTCGCAATCGATCGTACAGTCCACCAGCACCGGCGTCGTATAGGTAAACGTTTTTGCGATGCAGCTTTCATATTCTTCCGGCGTCGTGGCCCGCATGCCGACCGCCCCGAAGCTCTCTGCAAGCTTAACGAAATCGGTCTTGCGGTTGAGCGTGGTACAGGAGTACCTGGCGTCAAAAAACAGGCTTTGCCACTGGCGCACCATGCCGAGAACCCCGTTGTTCAGCACCACGATGATCAGCGGCAGATCGTTGGAGACCGCGGTCGCGAGCTCGTTGAGGTTCATATGGAAGCTGCCGTCGCTCGTAAAGAGCAGAACGCGTTTCTTTCCCTTCGCAATGCTCGCACCGATCGCCGCGCCCATGCCGAACCCCATCGCACCGAGCCCGCCGCTGGTGACGAACGTGCGGGGCTTTTCGAACTTGTAGTACATCGTAGTCCACATCTGGTGCTGGCCCACATCGGTAGCAACGATATCGCTTTCGCCCATATGAGCGCGCGCTCCCTCGATGATCACCTGCGGCGTGAGCTTGCTTGCGCACATCTGAAGGTCGTTCTGCGGGTCCGTTTTCATCGCTTCGACCTGCTGCATCCATTCGGGGTGCAGCATTTTGGGGATACGTTCCGTTAAAATATGCAGCACAGCCTTCATGTTCCCGATCACGCTGGTGTGCGCATAGATATTCTTGCTGATTTCCGCGGGGTCAATGTCGATTTGAAGCACGTTTCTCCCCTGCGAAAATTCGGTTTTATTGCCCGTGGCCCTGTCGGAAAACCGGGTGCCGACGGCGATGAGCAAATCGCTTTCGTTGAGCGCTTTGGTTGCCGCGTAACGGCCATGCATGCCCATCATCCCCAAAAAGCGCGGATATCCGTTAGGAACCGCCGTCAGGCCCATCATGCTCGTGCCGATCGGAGCGTCGATGCGTTCAGCGAACCGTTTGAGCTCTTCCGAAGCGTCGGAGATGACTACGCCGCCGCCGCAGTACACGTACGGACGTTTTGCCTGCAACAGTAACTCTATCGCGCGTTCAAGATCCGCTTCCGAGGGCGTAGGTTCTTTGGCCGAACTGCGGTTGGGCGGATAAAACTCGATCTTATTGATCTGGACATCTTTTGGGATATCCACAAGCACCGGTCCGGGCCTTCCGGAGCAGGCGACCGCGAATGCTTCGCGCAGCGTATCCGCCAATTTGGTTAAATCCTTTACAATATAGTTGTGCTTGGTGATCGGCATGGTTACCCCGGCGATATCGACCTCCTGGAAGCTATCCCGGCCAAGCAAACCGTTGGCTACGTTGCCGGTGATGGCAACAACCGGAGAACTGTCGAAGTACGCGCTCGCGATTCCGGTCACCAGATTCGTGGCGCCCGGACCGGATGTTGCGATGACCACGCCCGGTTTCCCCGTAGCGCGGGCATAGCCGTCCGCAGCGTGTGCAGCCCCCTGTTCATGGCAGGTCGTGTAATGCTTGATCCTGTGCGAATTTCTGTACAGCTCATCGTAGATGTGCAGTACGGTTCCTCCGGGATATCCAAAAACCGTGTCGACCCCCTGCTCCAACAGCACTTCAACGATGATTTGAGCGCCTGTCATCAGCATTTCGCTTCCTCCTTTTTTTCATCACAATTTAATCTTCATCCGCAGCGCGGTTTTTATCGTTCGAAATAAGAAAGGCCCTGCAGTGGATTCACTGCAGGGCCACAGGCTTTATAACCTTTGCGCTACCCTATGTTTGCAGTTGACCACCCTTTAGCATGACCAATACCCCGGACTACAAGCCCGAGGAGAAGAATGCTAATAAGGATGATCGCGCTAAAACAGGTTGGCGACATAAACTACCTCAATATTGGAATTTAAATAAAGTTAACATATGCATCGCTAAATGTCAACACTTTGTTTTATTTTACGGCGCGCAAATCAAAAATGTTCGTTATCATGTGAATATTGGAATCTCTTTCCAGGAATATGCGCTTTCGCATCGGGCAAAATAGTGTTGAGGTGGAAGCAGTGCTATCAAGTATTGTGACAGCCTTGAACACCAAGGAGGGAGACATGCTGGAATATACTCTAGCTGTATTCAGTCCGGGTGACCTAAACGGGCGGTAACTCCGCCCGTTTTTATTTTTTATAACCGGAGCTGTAGTGCTAAATCCATATTTTGTCCATCGATTATGCATAAAATGTTCGGAACCGGCCGCGGATCGCAGAACCAAAACAAAAAATCACCTATGCATCAGGCCACGCTTTCGAATTCTCTTAAAGGGCGTTTTTGCCTTTGAACGATCTTAATGGGAAAAACTACCATGAATGTCGCGCGCGCCGCAGGACACAATAGGATCGAGGGAAAGCAGTGCTTCGCGTTGTGAGTACCTTGATGGTAGTCGGCGAAGCTTGCGGGATTTGGTTCTGGCTATACTTCGTCCGGACGACCAAACGGGCGGCTTTTGTCCGCCCGTTTTATTTTGCTTTTTATAGCGGCTTGATCGCCGCTTCTCGTGCATGCTGCGCGTTGTTCCTTGATCGTTCACATGCTATACTGATTGAAATGAGTGCGATTGACCGTCGTATCAATACAGGCTTTCAATCGGTCCATTATTTTTGTCGCGAGGGGATTCAAAGTATGTCCAACAGGACGAAACGCCTTACCAACGCAGGGGTTTGCCTTGCGCTTTGCCTGCTTCTTCCGCTTGTTACCGGAAATATCCCCGCTTTGGGCAGCGCGTTTTTGCCGATGCATTTGCCTGTTCTTCTGTGCGGCTTCCTGTGCGGCTGGGGCTACGGGTCGCTCGTTGGCTTTGTTGCTCCGCTGTTGCGGTTTTTGATTTTTGGAATGCCGCCTCTTTTTCCCACGGGCATTGCGATGGCGTTCGAGCTTGCGGCATATGGGTTGATCACGGGAATTTTATATCGCGTGTTTCCTAAAAAAATGCCTTATATCTATGCGTCGCTCTTGGTTGCCATGCTGGCCGGCCGGGCGCTTTGGGGCATTGTGCAAACGGTTCTCAGCGGCCTTTCGGGGAATGTGTTTACTTGGGAGTTGTTTACTTTAGGCGCGTTTATCAACGCCGTGCCCGGCATTATCCTGCAGATTGTCGTGATACCGATCGCCGTGTTTTTGCTGCAAAAAACGCAGCTTATCTTGCATGATTAGCATCGCCAAAATCCTTCTGGCGCACGCGGCCAAATATCCGCAGATGCAGGTCCAGGACGCCGTCAAGCTCATCTATCAGAATGAATTCGGCGCGGAGCACTTCGCTTGCGATGAAACGAGCAGCCTTTCCCGCTTATCCGAGGAGGTCGCTTCGCTGCCGGAGGGTGCTTTCACGCCTCTCTTTGAAAGCATCGGCAACGGCGCAGTGCGTCTAAATCTTGCCGCTTGCGAAAGCTCCGGACTGTCTTCCGGACTATCTTTATGCACGATCAACCGCATGTTTCTCGCTCAAACGGGAACTGCTGCGGGCAGCGAACGCTCCTTTGGGCGCAAGCTCGCTGTTTTGCTTTCGCTGAGCGAGAGGGGCTTGCTGCCGTATAATAAATCTGATGTAGAGGACTCGATACAAGCGTACCGATCGGCCGGGGTCCGTCCCATCTCCCACAGCGGAGTTTATAAACAGGCATATTCCCCTGCATACAGGGTCATCGGCGCGCAATTCAGAAAGTACGCGAAGATTTTTATGAAAATCGACCGGCTTTTGATGGAACAACAAACGGTCAATGTCGCAATCGACGGGATGTGCTGCGCGGGAAAGACGACGCTCGCGCGCCTGCTGTCCCAAATCTACGATTGCAATGTGCTCCATATGGATGATTTCTTTCTTCCCGCCGAGTTAAGGACGAAGGAGCGCCTTTTCTCCCCCGGCGGCAACATCCATTACGAGAGGTTCGAAGACCAGGTACTCAAAGGCCTGAAATCCTCAGGCGATTTTGCGTATCAAAGGTATGACTGCGATACGATGCAGCTCAGCGCTCCTGTGGTGATTTCGCGCAAACGCCTGAATATTGTCGAGGGCGTCTATTGCCTCCGGCCTGAGTGGGTGCCGGTGTATGATCTTAAGATATTCCTTTCGACCGGCCCAAAACGGCAGCGGAGCCGCGTTCTGAGGCGTTGCGGCTCCACCGCCCTGCAGGAGCGGTTCTTAACAGAATGGATTCCGCTGGAAAATCGCTATTTTGAAACTTTTAATATTCGCGAGGGCTGCGACCTTAAATACTATAGCTGAATCGGCCGGATGTTTGGCAGGCATTGTTTTACAGTCCTTGTTTCCCATTCCCCGCTGAAAAGCCCGCGATAACAACATTTTTTCGGCAAACGGATTCCGGCGGGGTTGACAGGAGCGGATTTGCAAGATAAACTTTACTAAGTTATATTCTGTTGCGATGATGAAGAGGAGTATGCTCTGCCCGGCATAAGAGAGACGGCTTCACAGGCTGAAAGGGCTGTCGGCAAAGGAAGAGCAGAATGTCGCTTCTGAGCGGTTCGCGCCGATCATCGGTGCGGCGCATACGCTGCGTTACGGCGTCCGAGTGGGATGATGTTTCATCCAACAAAGGTGGTACCGCGAGAAACCTTCTCGTCCTTTGGGACGTTGGAGGTTGTTTTTATGCACTCAAGAGCTTTGGAGGGAAACTATGGCACACGAGCTTGAAAAAGCCTATAACCATAATACGGTTGAGGAAAGCCTGTATCACAAATGGGAACAGCGCGGATATTTTCATGCGGCTCCCAATGCGAACAAGCCGCCCTATTGCATCGTTATTCCGCCGCCGAACATCACCGGCCAGCTGCACATGGGCCACGCGCTCGACAACACATTGCAGGATGTGCTGATCCGCTATAAGCGCATGTCGGGATGCGAGACGCTGTGGCTTCCGGGAACCGATCACGCCTCGATCGCGACGGAGGTTAAGATCGTCGAGCAAATGGCAAAGGAAGGCATTACGAAGCTCGATATCGGCCGCGAAAAGTTCCTCGAACGCGCGTGGGAATGGCGCCGCGTCTACGGCGGACGGATCGTCGAGCAGCTCAAAAAGCTCGGCTCGTCCTGCGATTGGGAACGCGAGCGCTTCACGATGGACGAGGGCTGTAACCGCGCCGTAACTAAAGTATTCGTTTCCTTATACCATAAGGGATTGATCTATCGCGGAGACCGGATCATCAACTGGTGTCCGGACTGCAAAACCGCGCTTTCGGACGCGGAGGTGGAATACGAGGAACAGAACAGCTTCCTCTGGCATGTGCGCTACGACGCGCCGGACAAGTCCTACTCGATTACCGTTGCGACGACCCGGCCCGAGACCATACTCGGCGATACCGCTATTGCGGTTCATCTCGAGGATGAGCGTTATGCAGCGCTTGTCGGCAAAACCGTCGTGATCCCGGTGATCAACCGTGAAATCCCCATCGTTGCGGATGAGTATGTCGAGCGCGAATTCGGCACCGGCGCGGTTAAGATCACTCCGGGCCACGATCCGAACGATTTTGAGGTCGGCGTGCGCACGGGCGCCCCCATACTGCGCGTGTTTACGGACGACGGGCACATCAACGAATTGGGTGGCAAATATGTCGGCCTTACCACGATGGAGTGCAGGAAACAGCTCGTCAGCGATATCGAACAGGCAGGCAATCTCGTGCGCGTGGAGCCGTACGCGCACAATGTCGGCACCTGCTACCGCTGCCATACGACGGTGGAACCCATCGTCTCCAAACAGTGGTTTGTGGACATGAAGCCACTGGCCAAGCCTGCGATGGATGTGGTGCGCAGCGGCGAGATCAAATTCGTTCCCGAGCGGTTTGAGAAGACGTATTTCAACTGGATGGAGAACATCCGCGATTGGTGCATCTCTCGCCAACTGTGGTGGGGACATCGCATCCCGGCGTGGTACTGCGACGCCTGCGGCGAAACCATCGTGCAGGAATCCGCGCCCGACCGCTGCCCGAAATGCGGCCAGCCCGTCCGGCAAGACGAGGATGTGCTCGATACCTGGTTCTCCTCCGGCATGTGGCCGTTTTCGACGCTCGGCTATCCCGACAAGACGGCGGAGCTTAGCTACTTCTACCCCACCTCCACGCTGGTGACAGGGTACGACATCATATTCTTCTGGATCGCCCGCATGATCGTATTCGGCATGGAGGTCATGCATCAAAAGCCGTTTGATACGGTGTATGTACACGGCATCGTCCGCGACGCTCAGGGACGCAAGATGAGCAAGTCCCTCGGCAACGGCATTGATCCGCTCGAAGTGATCAAGAAACACGGCGCAGATTCATTGCGTTTCAGCCTGATCACCGGCAACTCCGCGGGCAACGACATGCGCTTTTACTGGGAAAAAGTTGAGGCAGCGGGCAATTTCTGCAACAAGGTCTACAACGCGGTGCGCTTTGTGCTCATGAACATCGGCGATGCGCCCGTCGGCGAAATCGACTCCTCGATGCTCGACGTAGCGGATAAGTGGATCCTAAGCCGCATCAACGAGGTGATCGGCGAGGTCAGCGCGAATCTGGACGGCTTCGACCTCGGCCTTGCCGCCCAGAAGATCTACGATTTTATCTGGAGCGAGTTCTGCGACTGGTATATCGAGATGGCAAAGCCCCGGCTCAATGGAACCGATGCGGCGGACGCCCAAAACGTGCGGGCCATACTCGTATACGTACTCAAAAACGCGATGAAGCTCCTGCACCCTTTCATGCCGTTTATCACCGAAGAGCTGTATCTGCATCTGCACGTCGAGGATGAAACGATTATGCTCTCTCCCTGGCCGGTTAAAAGCGGCGATTACTCCTATCCGCAGGAAGCCGCGGCCATGGAGGATATCATGGAGCTCATTCGCTCCATCCGCAACATCCGTGCGGAGATGAGCGTCCTTCCCGCGAAGCGCATCGGGGTGATATTGGTAGCGACCGAAGAAAACGCGGGTTTCTGCAGGGAAGCATCCATGTATGTTATGCGCCTTGCCGGCGCTGAACGCGTCGAGGTTCGCAGCGATAAATCCTCTATCCCCGCGAATTCCGTTTCCGCTATCTGCAAGCTTGCACAAGCCTTTATGCCGCTTGAAGATCTTGTAGATTACGAAAAGGAGATCGCGCGCGTAAAGAAAGAGATCGAACGCGTTGCGTCTGAAATCTCAAGGGCGGAGAGCAAGTTGAACAATGAAAGCTTTGTCGCCAAGGCACCCGCGCGCGTCGTCGAAGAGGAGCGCGGCAAGCTTGACTCTGCGCGCGAAATGCAGAAGAAACTTGAAATGCGTTTGCTGGAGTTGATCAAACAAGGATGAATTTACAGGATTTTCTCTCCGTACGTTCCTCAAAAGCCCGCACGCTGGATCACATTCGCGCGCTGTATCGGCAATTGGGGAACCCTCAGGATTCCATGCTCTGCGTACAGGTCGCCGGCACGAACGCAAAAGGTTCAACGTCGGCGATGCTTTCCATGATCCTGCGCAAGGCAGGTTATAAAACCGGCCTATATACTTCCCCCGCTCTTTCCAAAGCCAACGAACGGATGCGCACCGACGGCGTGATGATTTCCGATGAGGAACTGCTCGAATGCGCGCTCCTGGTCGAGGCTGCCGAGCAAGCGCTCGGCCGAACCTTCGGCGGCTTTGACCGCATGACCGCATGCGCGCTGCTCGCGTACCAGAAGCAAAACGTTCAGGTAGCTGTGCTGGAGACCGGACTCGGCGGCCTGCTCGACCCCGTTACGGCCGTTGATGCGCGCCTTAACTTTATTACGTCCATCAGCATGGACCATATGCAGATACTCGGCAACACGATCGAAGAGATCGCAAACCAGAAATGCGGGAGCCTAAAGCCCGGCGTCCCCGTGATTTCCCATCCGCAGGTGCCGTCGGTCGAACGGCTTATCGCCCTGTACGCCGAGGCGCTCGGGTGCCCGCTGACGGTTGTGAACCCTGAAGATATCCATGACGTTGAGGTCGGCGAAGGGCTGCAGACGATGAGCTATCATGGCTATCGCGTTGCGATGCAATTATTAGGGCCGCATCAGCGCGTGAATGCCGCCGCCGCCATCGAGGGCGCGCTGGCGCTTCGTGCGCAGGGGCTCGCGATTTCCGACGAACACATCGTGGACGGCCTTGCCGCTACACATTGGTCCTGCCGACTTGAAATGGTCAAAGGCTTCCTTTTGGACGGCGCGCACAACGAGGATGCGATGCGCGTTTTGCGCGCTTCACTTGCGGAATGTTACCCGAATAAACGTCCGATTCTGATGTTGGCCGTCATGCAGGACAAGGATATCGCCGGCATTGCCAAAGTTGTCGCAACATTCGTTCATGAGTGCGTATGCGTGAAGATCAACGAACGCTCGGCCGACGCGGAGGCGCTCGCGGGACTGTTGCGGGAAAGAGGCGTGTCCGCAGTTCCCGCGGGCTCGGTGACCGAGGGTTTAAAGCTGTTGAACGATATGCGAAACGGCGATACGATCGCCGTGGTGGCGGGAAGTTTGTACCTTACAGGCGCGGTAAAAGACATTCTCCTTAGTGACTCCTGAAAGGCCGATACATGTCGGTCGATCGTCCGACATTCAAAAAAGGCTTGCAATGAAAATGTGCGTAAGGTATAATAATGCTTGCGGTCACGGGGATGTAGCCCAGCAGGTTAGAGCGCTTCGCTCACATCGAAGAGGTCGGGGGTTCGAGCCCCTCCATCCCCACCACGTCGGAGCAAAGTTCGCTTTGCTCCGTTTTTGTTTACACAAAAACATTCGCATCGGCTAAAGCCCTTATAAACGCGGGCTGTTAACGCCGATATGCTCTCCATCAACTTTTTGCGGGAATGATTGCCCAGGTTTTATTTGTCTCTCATCCTTTTTGTAATCAAGACACATCGGAGCAAATTATGCCCTTCTTAACAAATCCTGCGGCTTTGCCGTGGCCTCATGAATATGAAAGTATGGGATATAAGCGCGCCGGGGAAGCCTTCTTTCGCAAAGGTGAATTCTGTTTATTTGAAAAGCAATTAGGATCCGGGTGACCGCCGATACTCCCTGTGCGACGATCGGCGGAGACTTTGGGACACGATGGCAATATACCGGGCAACTAGACGCAAAATTGCCGTATGATGCCGCAAGTCATAACGTCCGCCATTTTTAGTGCTTCCGCCTGTATATGGTCATATTCTTCGATGCTCTTCTCAAATTGGCCGGTTAAAATAAATACCGCTTCGTCTTCCGTCATACGCAGATGATCAAAGAATAAGGTTTTCCAGGTGCGCGCGCTCCAGAACGGATTGATAGAGCCCAGGAAGTCCGCTATTTCCTCACCGTTGGCGTACCACTTCTTGCGCTGTTTCTCTGCCTCCGCAGTATCGCCGGCTTTTGCAGCGTTTACCAATTGTGCCGCAATAAGAAGGTGATCCGCTAAAAGCTGCTCAAATTGTGTTGCTTTTTTTTTGCCGTAAAATGGCTGCAGCTCTTCAGCGAAATCCTTAGGGTTTTGCAAAAGCCTCTGGGTAACAAATTGAAGATCGGGTGAATTGAAAGCTGTGCTAACGATAAAAAAGCGAGTCCATAGCACATGCTCGTTCCAAAGCCGACGATTCAGGTCTGATATCTTTAATTGGCTGCAGGTCAAGCCGTTATTTAAGCAATTCGTTTGCATTGTAACTCCTCCTTCGAAGTTGCGCGTTGATTTAGAAAGAACAATGCTGATATCGTCTACTATCCCATTGCAACAATATATGATTAGAGCGTGGGCGCTGTGTAAGAATTACCGGAGTTTTAGAAAAGTTACGGGTGTGGACCATCGGCGCGGCAGAAAATGCGAAGCTTTGGAGCACAACGGCACGTATGCTGCATGTCGGAGCTGTTTAAGCGCTGCATAGCATACATGGTCGGCCCAAGCACCGACACCGATCGCAAACAGGACCTGTGTCGCTCTTTGGTGCGGAAATAATGCGTTGCGACGTGAGGGTTCAGGATCGCAGCCAATAGAAGCTTACGCGTTGACAAAGGAGAAGCCCGGAACATCCGGGCTTCTCCTTTATAGTTATAAGCGGCTTTGAAATCAGCAGCCTTCTATTTTGCAGCGCCGATATAAAGCTGAACACGCCTTTAAGACGTTTTGAATAACATCCTTCTCATTCAGATAGGTGAACAGGCCGTCGTCGAGTACCTTTTTGCCTTCGATAAACACGGTCTTGACATCGCTTTGATTCGATGCGTATATCAGCGTGGCGACGGGATCGTGGTGCGGTACATTGTGCAGTTTGTTTAGATCGACGATCACCAGATCCGCTTTTTTCCCGGATTCCAGGGAACCGATTTCTTTATCGAGGCCGAGCGCTTTGGCGCCGTTGATCGTGGCCATCTTTAACGCCTGATACGATGTAACGGCTACAGGGTTATGGCTCTTAACCCTGGGCAGAAGCGCCGCATACTTCATGCTTTCGATCATGTCTTGATTGTTGTTGGGCGAGTCCGTGCCCAAGGCGACATTTACATTTTTAGAGAGCATTTCTTCGACGGGTGCAATACCGGAAGCAAGCAGCATATTGCTCGCCGGATTGAAAATCGCCGTGCCGCCCTTGTCGCGCAGGATATCGATTTCTTTTGATGAAAGCATCACGGAATGAACGGAATGGAACTTGTCGGTCACCATGCCCAATTCGTCAAATACTTCAACAAAAGTCTTGCCGTATCTCTTTTTGATCTCTTCAACTTCAAAGCGCGCTTCGGCCACATGCGTGTGTATGCCAACGCCGTAGGCTTTCGCCAGCTCCCACACCTTTTTGATGGAGGATAAGCTCGAATAAAGCATGTTGACCGGGCTGACCCAGATGCGAATTTTTCCCTGGTTCGCGCCATGCCACTGGTCGAGTATTCGCGTATATTCTTTGACCACTTCATCTTCGCTTTCCAAAAACTCTTTGGGCACATTGAACGGCAGGTCGTGGTAGCCCCGCGCCATAAGCGCTTTCACCCCTGCGTTTTCGATTCCCTTGAGAACCGCGTCGATGTTTTCGTTTTTGTTCGCGGCCATATAGTAATTGTCAATTAAAAACGTCGTCCCGCTGCGCAGGTTTTCCATACAGCCTAGGAGCGAACCAAAATAAGCTTCTTCGGCATTGATTTCCCTTAAGCAGGGCCAAATGGCATCCCGAAGCCAATCCTTGAGGTCCCGATCCATGCCCAAACCGCGCATCATAAAATAGACGTTATGGGTATGCGCGTTGATGATGCCGGGGATCAGCAGATTGCCTTGCGCGTCAATTATTTCACTGAAAGAATCAGTAGGAAAAGGCATCTCCTCCGATTTGCCGAGCCATTTGATTTTATTGCCTTCTATGATCAATGATCCGTCAGGATAGACGGTATCCTTGGAATCTACAGTAACAATATAGGCGTTACGGATTAGAGTGGACATTTAAATTCACCGCTTTCTGCAATTTTATCCGGAGAAGCATGGTTTTATTATGCTATAAACGATGCGGTTTATCAATGGATGTATCGAATATAACCCCATGCCGATTGCCGGATTGTTCTATCATCTGTACTGTAGCTTTGTATGCGCTTGCGCTCACCGTTATTATGCGGATCCGTTCGACTTCATGAGTGCGGGGCTTTTCAGCGCAAACAGTCGCGCACGATGGGCGCGACTGTAAAATTCCTCAAGGCAAACGCTTGCGCTATGCAGGGCGATTATCCTTTGGCGTCGTTAAAATACGTGCTGTTGATGGCGTCGTATGCGCCGTTGCTGGCAAGAGAGACAACCACCGCGTTTATGATGCTTAGAAACGCGCTTTCCAGCGAAAAGGCGCCTGAAACAAGCGTGGATCCAAGCAATATCACAACAGCGATGATATAGCTGAAAATGCGCGTTGGGATGATATTGAACAGTTCAATGCCCTTGAGCATCTGGGTGATCAGCGTGGTGGCAAGAACCGCTCCCGCATAGGACTGAAGCATATTTATCGTAAAGAACTCATCCATCTTTTTCCCTCCGGATTAGGTTAATTCGTATGGCCGTAGAGATGCATTACAAACCACATAGTCATAAATGCAAACGCCTGCGGCTGAAGTGATTCGAACAAATCACCTATCTATTATCCATAATATTCTTATGGTTGCGACGCGGTGCAGCGTCAAAGCGATTTCCTTTGGAATAAAAAGGAACGCCCCCCGCCAAATGGACTGAACCCCGATCATAGGACACGGAGAAAACGCCCAGTCGTAGAATAGCGAGTAATTACGCAAACTGACGCCGTTTTTCAAGCGGCGTCAGTTT
>JBCFAY010000034.1:0-16566 GCA_038562375.1 Bacillota bacterium
AAAAGCTGGCTCATTTGAAGTGGAAGGCCTCTTTTTCCTCTTTTATTTACTCTGTTTCAGGCTTCATTTTACGAGAAACCCGGTTTTCGCTGCTGCGTAAACCGGGTTTCTCGACAAGCTGTAGCATTTCCATGGTAATGCTGTCAACAAAAACTTTTCAAAAATTTTACAAATTATTACACGCCCGCCGTTCAAAACCCGCCTATCGACACGGTTCATCACCGCGCCGGTTCCGGCTTATCGTGCAAAACGCCGAACGCCAAAGCCCTGCTCCGCTTTTCTTCAAACAAAAGGGAACCCTTTCGGGCTCCCTTTTGAAAAATCCGTATGAATGCCGCAAATCGCCGCCCACAGAGCTATGCGGCGCAACCGCGGCACAAAAAGCGGAAAGCTACTCCACCGTCACGGATTTGGCGAGGTTCCTCGGCTTATCGATATTGCAGCCCTTGAGCGCCGCGACGAAATACGCGAACAGCTGCAGCGGGATGACCGAGAGGGACGGGACCGTGAACGCGTCGCTTTTTGGGAGCCAAATCACGTGATCCGACGCCTCCTCGACCAGCGGCGCGCCCTCCTGCGCGATCGAAATCACCTGCGCGCCGCGGGCGCGCACCTCGCGGATGTTCGAGACCATCTTTTCGAGCAGGCGCGAGCCCGTGCACAGCGCGATCACGAGCGTGCCCTTTTCGATCAGAGAGATCGTTCCGTGCTTTAATTCGCCCGCCGCGTACGCTTCCGAATGGATGTAGGAAATCTCCTTGAGCTTGAGCGAGCCCTCGAGCGCGAGCGCGTAGTCGAGGTTGCGGCCGATGAAGAAGATGTCCCGGTGGTTGAAATACAGCGACGCGAGATGCTGCACCTGCGCCCGATTCGTCAAAAGCGCGTCCACCTGCACCGGCAGCGCGCGCAGCGAAGCGACGAGGCGCTTGCGCTCGTTTGGATCGAGCATGCCGCGGACGCTTGCCATGTGCATCGCAAGCAGGTACAATACCGCGAGCTGCGTGTTGTACGCCTTTGTCGTCGCCACCGCGATCTCGGGCCCGGCGTGCGTATAGAGCACGTCCTCGCTCTCGTTTGCAATGGCGCTGCCGACGACGTTCACGATCGAAATCGTGTGCGCGCCGAGGCGTTTGGCCTCGCGCAGGGCGAAGAGCGTGTCGATCGTCTCGCCGCTCTGGCTGATGATGATGCACAGCGTATTTTCGTCGAGCGACGGATAGCTGTAGCGGAACTCCGAGGCGAGGTCCGCCGTGACGTTCAGCCCCGTCATCTGCTGGATCAAAAGCTTGCCGATCACGCCCGCGTGGAAGGCCGAACCGCAGGCGACGATGTAGACCTTATCGATTTTGCGGAGCACCTCGGGCGTGATGTTCTTGAGCTCGAGCGCGATTTCATCGCCCACGAGGCGGGACTTGATCGTCTTGCTGATCGCGGTGCCCTGCTCCATGATCTCCTTGAGCATGAAATGCTCGTAGCCGCCGCGCTCGGCGGAATCGATATCCCACTCGACGCGCTGCGGCTCGTGGGAGACGCGCTCTCCCCGGCTGTCGAACACCGTGACGCAGTCGCGGCCGATCACCGCCACCTCGCGCTCGCCGAGCCTTAAAATATTGCGCGTATGCTTGATGAGAGCGGGGATATCCGAGGCGATGAAGTTTTCGCCCTCGCCGAGACCGACGATCAGTGGGCTGTCCTTGCGCACCGCGATCATCTGCCAGGGGTAATCCTCAAACAAAATGCCCAGCGCGAAGGAGCCTTCGAGCTCGCTCACCGCCTCCTGCACGGCGGCGAGCGGATCGCCGCGATAGCACGAATCGATCAATTGCGCGACGATCTCCGTATCGGTCTCCGACTGGAACGTATAGCCGCGCCCCATCAAAAACGTGCGGAGCTCGGCATAGTTTTCGATGATGCCGTTGTGCACGACGGCCACGCGGCCGCTTGAGCTCAGGTGCGGATGCGAATTCACGTCCGTCGGCTCGCCGTGCGTCGCCCAGCGCGTGTGCCCCATGCCCACGGTACCCTGAAGATCCTCCGCGTCCTTGGTCAATTCGCGCAGCGCGCTCAGATAGCCGCTGGTCTTTCTGACCTTGATGCCGTCCGCTCCGATGAGCGCGACCCCGGCGGAATCATATCCGCGATATTCAAGCTTCTCCAGTGAGTCCAGTAAAAGCGAAAGGGCTTGTTTTTCGCCCACATAACCAACGATGCCGCACATGGCGTTTTCCTCCTATGGCGTATTCGCCCCGATCCATGGCCCGAAACGGGCCGGGGCGTTACGCTACCATTCTACGCAATGGTACCGTGTTATTGTACACTATTTCCCCAAAGATGTCATTCATCCCGTTTGACAGCGGGCGCGCGTACTGCTACTATTCCATTAAGGTAAAGGGGAAAGCCGACGTTGTTTTCCGGCCGACGATAAAGATGAAATGCGCCGAAACCGCGGTTTTAAGGCGCGCGGATCGATTGCCTTTCCCTTATCAAAACGGAGGTTATTAAAAGATGAAGCAAGTGCTCTTTTTTATGCTGCCGTATTGCCCGCACTGCCGCCGCGCCGAGGGCTATATCCAGGAGCTTCTGACCGAGAACCCGGCGTACTGCGATGCGGACATCAAAAGGATCGACGAGTCGAAGGAAACGAAGCTCGCCAAGAGCTACGATTACTACCTTGTGCCGACCTTCTATGTGGACGGGGTAAAGCTGCACGAGGGCATCGCCTCGCGCGAGGAGATCAAAAGGGTGCTCGACGCCGCGCTTAAATAAGGCGCACGTCCTTGCCCTCGAACTGGAGCACCCTTGCGACGCGCGGCGAGATCAGCCGCGAGAACACGCGCTCGCTGTATAGCTCCTCGAGCTGCGTCAGGCTCAGGTTCGTCGCGATCACGGTATGCCTGTTCGCGTTGAGACGCTCGTTGATCACGAGGAAGAGGTATTCGCGCGTGATGTTCTTGAGCATCGGCTCCGTTCCAAGGTCGTCGATGCACAAAAGCGAACACTCGAGCAGCTCCTCCATCCCGCGCTGCTCGCGGATGTTCTCGAGCACGAGGCGTACCATATTATAAGCCGTGAGCTTTCTTACGCTGAACCCGCGCGCACAGACGCGGTGCGCCATGGAGTTTAAAAGATAGCTCTTGCCGAGGCCGACGTTTCCCTGCAAAAGCACGTTGAGCGTTTCCGTTTCCGGAAACCGGTCGGCATAGCCCTCGCACCAGTCGCGGAACGCGAGCGACAAACGCCTTTGCCGCAGATCGGGATAGATGCTTTCATCAAATGCATCGAACGTTTCGCCGCAGTCGACGTTGGAGCTTAAAAAACGCTCCGCGCCCTGCAGCGCCACATAGCACGAGCACGGCGTCCGAAGCGTCGCCCCCACAAAACCCGTATCCCCACACAGCGGGCAGCGGTAGCGCGGCAGGAACTCGGAAGCGTCCAGCCCGAGCGAGTGTAGAATATCCTCTTCGCGGCGCGCCAAAAGTTCGAGGGCGCGCTCTACGCTTTCCCGCCCGTTTTCGCCTGGACCGGGATTCGCTCCCTTGAGGGAGAGCAGCGCTTCGCGCCGTTGCCGGTGGATCTGCTTTAACTCCGGCGCACGCAAATACGCCGCTTCCTTACGAAGCTGCGCTTCGCGCTCTGCGCGCTCGCGCAGGCGCTCATACTCCCTTTTGATCCGCTCCGTCATCGTTCCTCCCGGGCTTGTTGAGGATTCGCTTCAGCTCCTCCTCGCTGTAGCCGCGCTGCGGATAATCCCAATTGGTTGCCTTGGCGGCCGCGGTTTCGCGCCGATGCTCGAGCTTGCGGGAGCGCGCGGCATCCAAGGTGCGCACACCCTCGCGGTGCAGCTGCGCCACGATCTTTTTCATGTACGCAAACGGCATACTCGCGCCCGCCGAACTCTCCGCCGCATAGAACAATACTTCCATCGGCATTCCCCAATCGTAGATCCATACGTCGATCTGCTCGCGGTCCTCGCGGTTGGGGCTGCGCCGTATTCCCGCGCGCTCAAAGAGCATCCGCGCCTGATGGCGCACCTGCGTCTCGCGCTCGGAGCGCGCCGCGAGGAACGAGGAAAGGCTCTTGTGATCCAAAAGACCCCTCGCGCGGTAATCCTCCAATATGGCGTTTAAATATTGAAACGTGGGCGTATTCGCCGATGCGGTCTGGCGGCTCGCGAGCAGTATCATCTCCGGCTCCATGCCCCATCCGCGCGTCCACTTGTCGTAAAGCTCGAGCTGCGGCTCCGTCGGCTGCGCGTTCTGGCTCCAGACCTTGAGGATCTTCGCCGCGCCGCCGTGCCGCTTTTCATAGCCCTCAAGATGCTCCTTTGCATCCTTGGCGGTCTTGACGCCCGCATCCGCCCAGGCCTTGGCGACCGCGTCCATATATTTGATGCTCACGTTCGAGCGGCGCGTCGATTCCACGCAATGCGCGACGAGCGCCTCCACCGCATCCTCTTCAAGGCCGAACACCTCGATCCAGTCGTACACGCGCGCAAGCTCGCCAACGTTCAGCTGCCTGCCCGAAAGGAGCTTCGAGATCCCTTCCAAAAGCGCTCCGTACCGGGGCGCCTGCGGCGCAAATTGCGCGCTTGCGACCGGCGCATGCGCCTCGTTCAAAAACTCGATCTCAAGCGGCGAGCGTGAGAGCACATGCACGAGCCCGCGCTCCTGCCAGTACAGAAATGCGCTGCAGAGCGTTTCGGCATCCATTTTGAGCGCCGCGATATCCTCCCCCGCGTCCGAACGCGCGAGCATCAGCCCAAAAAGGTACGCTTTGACGTACCCCTCGGGCGCACTCGGCAGGTGCTCTCGTATAAAGCTGTTTGCGACCGTGGTCGCGCCGCCGGGCGACGGCCGCACCAGAAAGCGGGGCATGGCTCCTCCTTGGCTGGAAAATTGGGCGCTAGCTCACGAAATCGCCCTGGTAGCTGATCAAGGACGCGTCGTACACGCCGTCGAGCCGGAGGAACTTCTCGACAAAGCCCGTCTCATCCTCGCGGATGCGAAGCTCCACCGTCAGCTCGACGCCGTCGCGCTGCGCGGTCTTGCTCTTGAGGCGCGCGCCGGGGAGCTTGCGCACGAGCCCGATCACCTGCTGGGAAACCGCCTCGTTGTAATGCAGGATCAGCAGGTACGGCGAGGATGCGCGCACCTTGAATACAGTCATAAGCACCATGATCACGCCGATCACGAGGCCCGCGATCACGGCGACGTCGAAGAACTGCGCGCCCAGCGCAATGCCTTCGCCCACCGCCCAGAACATGAACACCGTATCGATCGGCTCCTTGACCGCCGTGCGGAAACGCACGATGGACAGCGCGCCGACCATGCCCAGCGACAGCGTGAGGTTGGAGCTGATGAGCATGATGACCAGCGACGTCACAAGCGTCAAGAGCACCAATGAAACGTTGAACGAACGGGAGTAAAGCACCCCGCCGAACGTCCTGCGGTAGATGAAGAACACGTACAGCCCGACCAAGAGCGCAAGCGCGAGCGTGATCAAAACCTGCAAGGGGTTCAGGGTGCTTGAAAACAAGTCCGAAATATTAAAGGTTTCCGCAACGGGATCTGCCATGAGTGGTTCCTCCTGTCGATAATTTCATCATACGAATCCGCCTGCAATTCGTTCCCTTAGGGCGGATTCGTAAATACTATTTTCCTTAGCCGCGGACAAATATTTGTCCGCGTTTTAAATTAAAGAAAATAGTGTAACCGCCCGCGCCCCGATTGAAACCGTCCCATCAAGGACACATACGCCGCGCGGCGGGAAAGCGAGAGTATTTGCCGCCAAAATCTACAACTCATACCTGCGGCACAGGCAGTATTTGCTGATGGCGCTGCGCGCGTGCGAATCGATCTGCAGCAGCGCGCGGATGTGGAGCGGAAGGTTCCTGTTGAATTTGATCTCAAGCACGGTGCCGTACCCGTCCAACGCCGGATAGGTCGGAAAGCCGCCGTCGAATATGTCCACGGCGCGGAAGCCCGTCTTCACCTGCTTGTCGAACGTGACGCGCACGTCCTCATACGGGTAGATATACGCCTCGCGCGTGTAGTCGACGATCACGCGCGGCAGGAGCCGCCTTGTGACGAACCGAGCGTACATCTGCTTTGAGAACAGATCGTCCCGCCGCAGCAGGAACGACGGATCGCCGCTTATGAGCAAATCGCACTCCTTCCGGGAAAGCGATGCCGATTCCTTTAGGATATACTGTCCCTCTTTGTGCTTGCGCTCGAGTTTTATCACATCGTCGCTAAGGTTGTAGATGCGGATGCGGTATTTATCGCGTGAGTCCACGCCGTCGAGCTTCTCCCGGAACGCCGAATCCTCCAGATCGTCGAAGTACAGGCTCCGGATGAAGTAGTTCCCGTACTCGTCGGCGTTTTTGTCCCGGTCCATGCAGCGCGAAAGCCGACGGGAGAGCAGCGCGTAATCGCCTGCGGTGATATAGAACTTCAGCTCGTGGCGGTAGCTCCTGCGCGTTTGATCCTTCCTCATCCGAACACCTCCTGCATATAGGCGTCGGTCAGGCCGAGCTCGCTCTTGAGCTGCGCCTTGATCGAAGCGTTGCGGCCGTCCGCGAAGTCGCGCACCTTCTTGATCTGCGCTTCAAAGCCCTTGTCCAGACATTCGGCAAGCTGTTTGACGCCCATAAAATACGTTTGGTTGAATATCTTCCGTTCCCGCTCGATTTCGGGCTGCACGGCCGCATACAGCTCGTCGATCAGCGCGTTGACGCGTTCGGGAGCATACACGCTTTCCATCATATACGCAAAGCGGCGGACGAAAAGGTCCTTCCACTCGCTGTTCATGAGCAGCTTGTTGAACAGGTCGCTCATGGGCTTGTCGGTCCGGCGGCGGTAGGCGAGCGTCTGGTGGTCGGTGCCGCTCTGCCCAAGGCTCCAGCAGAAGTCGTAATAAATCCACTTCCACTTGCCGCCGCCGAGCTTGTAGTACTGCACGTTCCAGGCATCGGTATTGGCGGCCCATATCTCGCAGATCATGTAATCCGCGAAGCTCTCCAAATCCACCTGGCTTTTTACGTAATCGTAAGCCTCGGCTTGGGAAAGGTCGTGGCTGTTTACGTATTGCATAAATGCAATCCAATCGCTCGCGGTGCCGTAAGTCACGCGGGTGTCGCTTTTGACGACGTCCATATCGAGCGCCTCTTCGAGGCCCTCGTGCTGCGCCACGAAGAAGCGGCTGCGCTTTTCCTTGAGGAAGTATACGCCCCAGTATTCCCCGTTGAGATAGAGCACATAGGGCTTATAGGCCTGCACGAGCAGATGCGCGTCGGTGCCCTCGAGCAGGCCGCAGGCCAGCTCGTCGCGGATCTTGGAATAATTCTGATCCTGTGCGCCCGCGCGCAGCACCACGGATTTGTATTCGGTATAGTCCCGATTATCGAAGAAGGAGTACGCCATCCGGTCCTTGCCGTACTCGTCCCGGGCGATGATGTTAAAGCCCTTCTGGGCGCGGCTGCGGCCGTAGCTGCCCGCGATGCGGATGCCGATGTTCTGGGAGAAAACCTGCTTCCCGCCGTCGTCGAACAGGGCGAAGCTCGCGTCCCGCTCCCATTCGGCCTGGGCGGCTTCGCTGTCCTTGCCTTTATAGAAATTGGCGGAAACCAGCATATCCGCCATGGCGGTGGTTTCACTGTTAAAGTTGTCGCCAAAGGCGTAGATGCCGGTCTTTCCGTCCCAGAGGTTTTTAGGGTCCGTCACGAGCGTCGCGATCGGGAGGGCATGGTTCACTCCGTCCGACTTAAAAAGAAACGTGCCCGACTGCGTATAGCCCGTCACATATCCGTCCTTGACGGCGATCGCGCGAATGACCGTATTTTTACTTAATTCGATCGGGCCGGTATAGGGCGTCGAATCCTTGGTGGGCGTCGTGCTGTCGGTGGTGTAATAGATCGCCTCGCCGCTCCCCGCGCTAAGCTCCACCGAAACCGGGCCGTCAAATATCCCGGGCGCGGTGATAAACTGCGGCTGCCCCGTGATTCCCTCGTAGCCCGCGCCGTTGTCCTCGCCCGGCGTCGAAGCGACATAATAGCTGCGCGCTCCCGACGCGTCCCGCCCCACGGACATGTCCGCGCGCGCGGCTCCGCTTACGAGCTTGTCTACAAGCTTGCCTTCGGGATCGTATAAGAGCGCCATGTCGCCGTCCGCGGAGAGGGAGAAATTGGTCTCAAGATATTTTTTTTTTGTATCCTTGACGTTGTTTCCCGACGCAAGGATCACCATCCGCTGCCCCGCGCCGATGGACGCGCCCTCGGGGAACACCCACAAAGCCGGATTTTTCGCGCTGTCGGTGAGCGCATAGCCCGAAAGATCGATCGCCTCCGAAGAGGAATTGTTTAGCTCGATCCAGTCGCTGTAAACGTTGTTGACCAAGAGGCCCTTCGAATTGAGCGCCATCATCTCGCTGATGATAAGCTTTGAGCCTGAAGTGGTGCGGCTCGCCGCCTCAAACTGCTTGTACCCCTCGTCGGTGTTCGGGTAGCCGGGCGTGGGCTGCGCGCTCGGGGTGAACGCACCCGTACCGTCCGGCACGCGCGCCATCGAAACGTCCGCCTCCTGCATGGAGGAGGAATAGCTGTCCACGATCACGCCGCCTGCGGAGGTTAAAACCACGTCCTCCTTGTACGAGCGAAGGCTGAACGGCGCGTGAAGCTCCCCTCCCGCCTCGGTCGTATCCTCGCCCGAAAGGAACACGACGATATACCCGTTGGCGGGAAGCGTCGTCCCCTCGGGGAACTGCCAGCGCGTCGGCCGGGTCAGATCGTCCGAAAGGCCGTAGCCCGAAAGGTCGACCTCCTCCGCAGTCGTGTTGTAGAGTTCGATCCAGTCGGAATACATGCCGTTCTTATCGAGTATCGTCGAGCCGTTTGAAGCCATGAACTCGTTGATCACGACGCCCGACGTTCCGCTTGAGACCAGCGTCTCGCGGTACTTTTTAGCACCCTCCGCCGTGTTCGCAAATCCCGGCGAGGGCTCCGCGAAAGCGCCCCAATCGAGCGTCGACGGATCGCGCGCAAGCACATTCCCCGTCGGCACCGAGGTCAGCTTCAGGCTGTCGATCGCCTTGCCCATCTGGTCCATGAGCACCAGGTCGTCGTCCGCCGCGAGCTTGAAGCCCGCGAACATCGCGCCGTCGGTCACATCCCCGGAGCAGTAGACCACGGCGTAGCCGCCCGGCTCGAGCACCGTCCCGTGCGGGAACACCCACTTGGCTGGCGAAAGCTTATCGTCGGAAAGGCCGAAGCCCGAGATGTCGACCGAGGAGGAGGACGTGTTCGTTATCTCAACCCAATCGGAATACGCGCCGTTCGGATCCGGTACCGCTCCTTTATTGGACGTCATGACCTCGTTGATTCGTATCGAAGCGGACCCCAGCCGCGTCTTGGAGCCGGTGCCCGCGTGAGCGAAATAGTATATGATCGCCGCAATGCAGAGAGCCGCTAGTATAAACAGCA
Source organism: Bacillota bacterium (assembly GCA_038562375.1). Taxonomy (GTDB): domain Bacteria; phylum Bacillota; class Clostridia; order Christensenellales; family CAG-138; genus JBCFAY01. The sequence continues at coordinate 9,476 of JBCFAY010000034.1, forward strand.
GCACAATCCGCCTTTTCCTCAATTCCGGCGCCTCCTTTTGCATCAAATTGCATCCGCGTTCAGGAAAGGTTTGATCCTTTCCATTCGCCCCATCCACGGCGTTTCTTGAGCGTTTTCCGGTTTGCCGCGCGATCGGGTTCCGCGATGTTTAATCATAGCACAATCGCCAATCCTATTCCAGTGGCGCGATAATTTTTAATAATTTGGCGGAACACCCCGCATTTGAAAATTATACCACACTCGACCGCTTAAAAAAAGCGGCGCGCGGCAACCGCTACAATCCCGCCTCCGGAGCAATCTTACCCCAATCCTCCCGATTTATTGCAGGAGCTTCCTTTTTTGGTTGTATTAAACCTCCCCCGGCCCTATAATAGGATTGTTCAGAACTCTTAATACGACTTTAAGGATGACGTTATGGACTCTCTTAAGGACACGGTTCTCGCTGCCTTCCCGCTCAAGGAACTCAAGCGGGATCCCGCGCAGTGCGCTCCGCTCGTGCTCGCGTACATCGGCGATACGATCTACGACCTGTATGTGCGTACGATGCTCGTTTCCACCGGCGACCTGACGACGCACAAGCTGCATCTCGCGGCGGCAAAACACGTCTGCGCGGCGGCGCAGGCAAAGGCGTTCCAGAGGATCGAACCGACTCTGTGCGAAGAGGAGCTCGCCCTCTCCCGCCGGGGCCGCAACGCGCACATGGGCACGATCCCGAAAAACGCGACCATACGCGATTACCGCGCGGCCACGGGGTTTGAAACGCTGATCGGGTATCTGTATCTCGCGGGGAGGGACGAGCGCCTTCAGGCGCTCATGAACGCCGCAATCTTTGAGGAGGCCGCGCATGCCGGAAGCTAAACTCTATGTAACGATGCTCTCTTATACCGCCGCGCCGGTTACCAATGTTGCGCGGGCGTCCAAGCTTTGCTACAGCGCCAATCATATCTCGGAGCTGGACAATGAGATCGCCGGGCAGGGCGAAGAGGAATACCTCAATAAGCTCATCAGCTTCGGCCATCTCTCGCCCATCGAACACGCGAGCTTTACCTTCGGCGTCGAAGGCGTGAGCCGCGCGCTGCTCGCGCAGATCACAAGGCACCGTATCGCAAGCTTTTCGGTGCAGTCCCAGCGCTATGTCGCTACCGACACGCTCGAATACATCGTCCCGCCCTCCATCCGCGCGCTGGGCGAAAACGCCGTCGCGCGCTATGAGGAGCAGATGCGCACGATCAACGGATGGTATCTTGAGTGGCTCGATCTCACCGACAAGGCCGAGGACGCGCGCTTCGTGCTCCCGAACGCTGCGGCGACGCGCATGATCGTCACGATGAACGCGCGGGAGTTGATGCATTTCTTCGCGCTTCGCTGCTGCAACCGCGCACAGTGGGAGATCCGCAAGCTCGCCTGGGCGATGCTCGGCCTTTGTAAGCTTGCGGCACCGGCGCTGTTTCGCGCCGCAGGAAGCTCGTGCATCGGCGGCGCTTGTTCCGAAGGCCGCATGAGCTGCAACGAAGCGGCGGCCATGCGCAAAAAAGCGCGCGAGCTTGAGGCGTTACTTGGCAAAGATAATATTACGGAACAGGAAATCCTCTTTTGGGCGATCCAAAACGCGTGACGCACAGCGCACGCCGACGAAAGGTAGAAAAAGATTATGAGCGATAAACCCTACGGCAAACGGCCGAATTCCACAGGAAACCGCGGCGGGGCGGGAAACCCGCACAGCCCTTCCGGCAGCCGACCCGGCGGCAAAGGGCCGCGCACCGGCCCTGCGGGCGGCTCGGGCTATTATAAAAAGCAAGGCGACGGCGCGGGCGGCTATCAGCAGCGCTCCGGCCCTTCGGGCGGCTCAGGCTTCAAAAAGCAGTATGACCGGGCGGAAGGCTCCCAGCGCACGGGCTCCTCGGATCGCCCCTATTACAAAAAATCGGAGGACGGCGCGGGTGGTTTCCAGCAGCGCTCCGGCCCTTCGGATCGCCCCTACTACAAAAAGCAGGGCGACGGCGCGGGCGGTTTCCAGCAGCGCTCCGGCCCTTCGGATCGCCCCTACTACAAAAAGCAAGGTGACGGCGCGGGCGGCTACCAGCAGCGCTCCGGCCCTTCGGGCGATTCAGGCTTCAAAAAACAGTATGACCGCACGGACGGCTCCCAGCGCTCCGGTCCTTCGGATCGCCCCTACTACAAAAAGCAGGGCGACGGCGCGGGCGGCTATCAGCAGCGCTCCGGCCCTTCGGGCGATTCAGGCTTCAAGAAACAGTACGACCGGACAGAAGGCTTCCAGCGCTCCGGTCCTTCGGATCGTCCCTATTACAAAAAGCAGGGCGACGGCGCGGGCGGCTATCAGCAGCGCTCCGGCCCTTCGGGCGATTCAGGCTTCAAAAAACAGTACGACCGGACAGAAGGCTTCCAGCGCTCCGGTCCTTCGGATCGTCCCTATTACAAAAAATCGGAGGACGGCGCGGGCGGTTTCCAGCAGCGCTCCGGCCCTTCGGGCGGCTCAGGCTTCAAAAAGCAGTATGACCGTACGGAAGGCTCCCAGCGCACGGGCGCCGACCGCCGCGAAGGAAAGCCCTGGGAGAAAAAGCCCTTCCCGACCAAAAACGCGCAGGGAGAATCCCAGGTTCCGGTGCAGGCGGCTCCCTTCCAGGAGGACGAGCTTCCCTACCTCGTCATGGGCAGGAACGCGGTGCGCGAAGCGATCCGTTCGGGCCGCAGCATCGACCGCATCTACGTCAACGCGGAGCAGGACGGGTCCCTGCGCGAGCTTTTGGGGCTCGCGCGCGACCGCAACCTCATTATCCGGGAGGTCGACAAGCGCAAGCTCGACGAGATGACGCTGCCCTTCGGGCACGGCGGCAAGCCCGCCAACCATCAGGGGATCGTAGCACAGACGCCGGGCGTCGAGTACTGCGACGTGGGCGATATCCTCGACGTAGCCAAAGAGCGGGGCGAATCGCCGTTCGTGATCCTATTGGACGGCGTGGAGGATCCGCACAACCTCGGCTCCATCATCCGCAGCGCGGAATGCGCGGGCGCGCACGGCGTGATCATCCCCAAACGGCGCAGCGCTTCGGTCACCGCCGCGGCGGTCAAGGCCTCCGCGGGCGCGGTCGAGTATATGAAGGTCGCGCGCGTTTCCAATATCGTCAATGCGATCGAACGGCTCAAGCAGGAGAACGTCTGGATCGCGGGCGCGCACCTGCAGGGCACGCCCGTGGGAAAAGCCGATCTTCGCGGCGCGCTCGCGCTTGTGATCGGCGGCGAGGGCGAAGGTCTTTCGCGGCTCGTGCGCGAGAAGTGCGATTTCCTCGTGAGCCTGCCGGTAAAAGGGCAGATCGAGTCGCTCAACGCTTCCGTCGCGGCCGCCGTGCTGATGTACGCGAAAATCGCTCAGGACGCCGCCAAGGAGTAGCATGAAAGAGGTTCTGCTCGTCGACGGGTATAACGTGATCAACGCATGGCCGGAGCTTTTGGAGCTTTCGCTCGCACAGGCGCGCGCAAAGCTCTACGATCTGCTCGCAAGCTATGCCCACTACCGCGACATCGAGCTGATCCTCGTGTTCGACGCGCATTTGAGAATGGATCCCGAATCTGTGGAATACGGGCCGATCACAGAGGTGTTTACCGCCTCCGGCGAGACGGCGGATCGCTATATCGAGCGCACGGTCCGCGCCTTGCAGGGCGAGGGACGGAGCATTAGCGTCGCGAGCAGCGATGCGCTGATACAGATCATGGTATTGAACTACGCACGGCGCATGAGCGCCCGGGAGCTGATTGCGGACATTAGCAAAGCCCGCAAAGAGCTTGAGGACGCGTATCTTTCGCCGCTTTCGCGCAGGCGCGGCACGCTCGAGCAGCGGCTGGGCAGCGCTCACCTGGCGGCATTTGAGCGGATGCGCCGCGAATAGGAGATGGAACATATGGATTCGCGTTACAGCGATTTAACCGATGAAGATCTGGTCGTGCTCGCGCAGCAGGCTGATTTTATCGCGCAGGAGATCCTGTACGAGCGCTACAGGGGGCTTGTAAAGGGCAAGGCGCGCTCCTACTTCCTCGTCGGAGCGGACAGGGAGGATATCGTGCAGGAGGGAATGATCGGCCTTCACAAGGCGATCCGCGATTATAAGCCCAACAAGCAGACGTCGTTTCACACCTTCGCGGAGATGTGCATCGTACGGCAGGTGATCACCGCGATCAAGACCGCGACGCGGCAGAAGCATATTCCGCTGAACTCCTACGTCTCGCTCAACCGCCCGATCTACGACGAAGACTGTGAGCGTACGCTGATGGATGTGCTCACCCACGCCAAGACCTCCGATCCCGAAGAGCTGCTCATCGGGCAGGAGAGCTACAATTCGATCGAACGGCGTATCGCAGAGATGCTCTCGCCGCTCGAGCAGGACACGCTCAGCCTGTTTCTGGAGGGCAAATCCTATCAGGAGATCGCCAGGCAGCTCAACCGCCGCCCCAAGAGCGTGGACAATGCGCTCCAGCGCATCAAACGCAAGATGGAAAAATGCCTGGATATGGAATCCTGACCGCGCCATAAAGAAAGAATTACGGCATCCTTAAACATAAAGCCCCGCTTTGACTTGATCGAAGCGGGGCTTGGTTCTCCCGGGAGCGATCGCTCCCGGGAGGTGGAGATCAACGGTTCATCTTGCTGGGGTTATTCCGCGGCCGCAGTCCCGGCGGGCGCTTCGGTCGCCGCCGTGCCGTCTACGGTTACGCTCTGAATGCTGTAGCCGAACGTCGAGTCGGGGTTCGCTACTACTTCCACGAGGATGCTGCCGGTAACGGTGTTCGTCGCCAAATCCTTCACGGCGATCGTCAGCGTCGCGCTCATCGTCGGGTCCTCGGCGCTGGACGCGTTGCTCAGCGTCAATCCCGTCACCGCATAGCCGATGTCGCCGCGATCCGAGCGGGAGACGGAATAGCTCTTAGTCGCCTCGTCGTAGGTGATGCCGACGCTACCGGCAATTTCGGGTACCGGGGCCGTAAATACGCTGAACGCGCTGCCGAAATATTTCTCCATCTCAGCCGCGGGCACGCTCAGGGTGCCGTCGTCATTGACCGTGATGGCAGGGTTGGTCTCTCCAAAGTCGTTGAGCAGGAAGTAGATCACGTTCCATTCAAACGCAGCATCCGCTCCTTGCGCGCCTTCGGCGATGAAGTCCGTGCTCAGTTCGCGCTGAGCGCTCGCTGCGCCGGTGAGCATCGGGGCCATAGCCTGAATCGCCGCCGCGGCGTCGCCTCCGAAGAAGGTCTGCATGCTCTCGTCGAACTGCACGCCTTCAACCGGGATGCTTTCGGGCGCGATCGCGTCGGTCGGCTGCGGGGTGATCGCCGCGTCGGTTCCGGCGGGCGTGGCTTCGAGCTCCGGTATCTCGGTGGGATTCTGCGAATCCGTCGTCGTCGAGCAGCCCGCAAAGAGCGCAAGCACCATCAAGGCTGAAACAGCCAGCGCCATAATACGTGTTTTCATGATTGTTTACCTCCTTGGTTCGCTGAATTTATCCGGCGAAAGTTCTTCGCCGTTCCAAGCCATCCGAGGGGACTTCCTTTGGCAAACGCCACGTTAATCTGCCGCGCGCCGCCGCATGAAACACCGAAACCTCCACTTTTCCGGCATTTCCCATCCCCGCTTCGGCCTCATAAAATATAGTCTCACGGCGGGTAATCCACAACCGCGTTCACAGGCCAAATTCCGTGCGATTCGCGCCTGAGCCGCATTCCGGCAAAACCCGGAGGCGTTTGCTCACCTGACCTGCCCCTAACGGCGCGTCAAATGCATAACCGGCCGTTGACAAGGCCTGCCTTTTCCAAAAAACGCCCGTTTTACAAGGCTTTGATCGATTTCTAAAACACCCGTTAAGGAAGTGTGAACATTTCGGGGCGGGAATCTATGATTTCAACGATTCTTTAAGGGGATGAAAGCGGATTTAAGCGCCGCCGAAAGAGGCTGCGCTTTTGAAAATGCTGCGCCTGTACAGCGCTCGCTATAGAAGATCATTACGATAGCCGTATGCGCGTTGCTTTGTGTGGCGACGGGTTACTTCAATATTTCTTTTTTGAGGATACTGTTTTATAAGCAAAATGAATTCGCGGGCCAGGCGGCGATAAAGGGTTTCCTATTTGCGCCAAAAAGCCGAACTTCCCGCCTTATCCGAAATATTGAACTCAATGATTTTTTCAAGCAATAACAGATCGACCGGACCATCCCACCGGATACGCACGAGCTCTTTGCTCTGATCATAACCGGCCCGCGCGATCTCATCTGAAAAATGAAGGATCGCCGCCTTTTCGGGAGCAACGGCCAAATGCTGCTTGGCTACGCTAAAGCCGATAATGAATGTGCCGTGATCCGTAAACATCGGCTGATTCCATGCAATTCTCGGAACCAGGTTTGGAAATCTCCTGTTTACCCAATCTAAAACCTCTTCCGTCCGGGCCCGATGCTGCGGGTTATCAATACGCGCCAGATATTCTTTAAAAACTTCCATAATCGATCCCTCCTAAAATCCGCCTGCCGCATGTTTCGGCGCACGCCGCAAACGTTATTGCTTGATCTTAACTATTCCGATCCGATATATTGCAATGCTTACAACCCCACGGCAAAGTCAAAACAGTAATTGGTAGGTTTCTAATCCCCGTTCAAGGTATAGTGTTCGTTTTCCCGATACCGAAAACCTTTATTCTGTAATATCGAGTTTGTCGTTGCGAACATGCGCCAATAAAAGGCCGCCGGATCTCATCGACGGTCTTTCTCCTCGCTTCGTCCCTTATAATGCCCGCACGCGGGGGTATTCCTTTCCCGTTCTTTCAGCCTGGGGTATACGCAATGTCCATACCGTATCGGGCTGTATCGATATCCCGCTTTGACATAATGCTGCCGGAGATGTACGCAGGTCGCGCAGATCCTATTATTCACTTTTTTCACCCCATAATTAACCTTAGAGCATATAACTCTAAAGTCGGTGAATTGTCAATACAAGAGCAACAGTATCAAGAAGTGGAGATGGCAAGTATTTCGGCAGGTGTTGCCCAATCAAGACATTTTCTTGGTCTACTGTTCAAAATATCCATGGCATATT
>JBCFAY010000004.1:0-177809 GCA_038562375.1 Bacillota bacterium
ACGAGCGGCTTCAGACCAAGACAAAACTGACGCCGCTTGAAAAACGGCGTCAGTTTGCGTAATTACTCGCTATTCTACGACTGGGCGTTTTCTCCGTGTCCTATGATCGGGGTTCAGTCCACGATACCGGAGGGCGCTTGTTTGCAAATAAACTCCTTACTGCTTCGCGTCGACCTTCGCCATATGGACGATCAGGTCAAGCACCTTGTTGGAATAGCCCCATTCGTTATCATACCAGGCGATGAGCTTGACGAAATGGTCGTTCAGGCTGATGCCGGCATCGGCGTCGAAGATCGAGGTGCGCGGATCCGTGATGAAATCGGAGGAAACGACCTTATCTTCCGTGTAGCCGATGATGCCCTTGTACTCCTCGCTCTCGGCGGCGGCCTTCATGACGGCCTTGATCTGGTCATAGGTCGCGGGCTTTTCGAGACGGCAGGTCAGATCGACGACGGATACGTCGGCCGTCGGCACGCGGAACGACATTCCGGTTAGCTTGCCGTTGAGCGCGGGGATGACCTTTCCGACCGCTTTGGCCGCGCCCGTGGAGCTTGGGATGATGTTGAAAGCCGCGCCGCGGCCGCCGCGCCAATCCTTTTTGGACGGGCCGTCGACGGTCTTCTGTGTGGCGGTGGTCGCATGGACGGTCGTCATCAGTCCTTCGATGATGCCGAAGTTATCGTTTATGACCTTCGCGAGCGGCGCGAGGCAATTCGTGGTGCATGAAGCGTTGGATACGACGTTCATGGAGGGGGCGTATTTATCCTGGTTGACGCCCATGACGAACATCGGGGCGTCCGCGCTCGGCGCGGAGATGACGACCTTCTTGGCGCCGCCGACAAAATGCAAACCCGCCTTTTCCGTTGTGGTGAACACGCCGGTAGATTCGACGACGTATTCGGCGCCGCAGTCCTTCCAGGGAATCTCGTTGGGGTTCATTGCCGCGTATACTTCGATCGCTTTGCCGTTGACGATGAGCTTGCCGTCCTTATGATCGACTTCGCCCTTAAAGCGCCCGTGCACGGTATCGTATTTGAGCATATAGACCATGTACTCGGGATCGATGAACGGATCGTTGATGCCCACCACCTGCACCTCCGGGTTGTCCACCGAGGCGCGGAATACAAGCCGCCCGATGCGGCCAAATCCATTGATTCCAACCTTAATTCCCATTACCCATATCTCCTTATGCTTCGTTGAATTGTATTCCAAGGCTCACAGCCCTTGAAAGCGCGGCATTATCGTTAACATCATATACTAATCGGAAATTGCGCGCAACGCGTCCGCTTATTTTTTTACAGGGAATTCTCAGATTTCCCATAATTTATTCTAATGTATCCGATGAGATCTCTGGGCCTTTCCCGAATTCAGATCAGATTCTCCGGATTCAGGGGTTCAAGCTCTTTGAGCACGAATCTTCCGTCCTTGCGCACCAGGGTTCCATCGAAGTAAATTTCACCTCCTCCATACTCCGGGGTTTGAATGCACACAAGATCCCAATGCAGCGAGGACTTGTTGTGGTTATTGCATTCGTCGTAGCAACAGCCCGGCGTAAAATGAAAACTCCCGGCGATTTTTTCATCGAAAAGGGTATCCTTCATAGGCTTGGTGATATACGGGTTGACACCGATTGCAAATTCGCCGACATAGCAGGCGCCTTCGTCCACGGTAAACGCCGAGTGGATGCGCTCGTCGTCGTTGGAGTGCGAGTCGACGATCCTTCCATCCTTGAAAGTCAGCCGGATGTCCGTGTAGGTAAAGCCGTTGTGCAGCGACGGCGTATTGTACTGCAGCGTGCCGTTTACGCTGTCCTTCACGGGAGCCGTATAGATTTCACCGTCGGGGATGTTCATATGCCCCGCGCATTTGATCGCAGGCAGGCCCTTGATCGAAAATCGCAGATCCGTGCCCGGCCCCTTGATCCATACCTGATCCGTGCGCTCCATGAGCTCCTTGAGCGGGTCCATCGCGCGATCCATCTTGGAATAATCAAGGTTACAGACGTTGAAATAGTATTCCTCAAACGAATCCGTGCTCATGTTCGCCATCTGCGCCATCGAGGGCGTCGGATACCGGAGGATCACCCACTTGGTCTTGGGCACGCGTATCCGGCTGTGCACCGGAGTCCAATACAGGCGCATGTCCAGATCCACGTTTTTCTGCGGAACATCGGAAAGCTCGGAGGCGTTGTCCCCGCCGCGGACGCCGATGTACGCCTGCATATTCGACATCATCTCGGCGTCAATCTTCGCTCTTAGTTCGAGCTGGCTTTCGTTGCAGCCCATCGTAAGCTCGCGGTCGAGCCGCTTGTTTCTGAGCCACAGAAAAGGATTTGCCCCGACCCGGTAGGTTTCCTTGATCAGCGCGCGGCAAAGCGCGTCGTTATCGCCGACCGACTCGATGAGCACGTTTTCCCCGCTCTTTAAGGAACAGGAAAAGTTGATAAGGTTTCTTGCGAGCGTTTCGATCCGTTGATCCATCATACAGTCATGTTCTCCTTAATTGGACAGCGATGTCCTATTCCTCTTCAAACCCGAGCTTTTCCGCGACGATATACAGGGGTCTTCCCTTGAGCTGCTCATACATGCGGCCGAAGTACGCGCCCTGCACGCCCATTGCCATAAGTATTCCCGCCTGCACGAACAACAGCCCGTCGAAAGCCCACAGCCACCCGGGGACGCCGACCGTGCACGCCAGCACGATCAGCGCGATCAGGCCGAGGCCCGCGAGCGCGCAGAGGCCGACCCCGAACCATCCCGGCATCGTCAAAGGGGTGCTCGAAAACCCGGTGATCCCATCGAGCGCAAGCTTTAACATCTTCTTGAGCGTATACTTTGTTTTGCCCGCGAAGCGCTCCTGCCGCACATATTCGACGGGTACCGCGTCGAAGCCCATCCACGCGCTCATCCCGCGCAAGAAGCGGCTGTGCTCGCGCATGGATAGAAACACGTCGGCCACGCGGCGGGAAATCAGGCGAAAATCCCCTGTGTCAAGCGGGATCGGATAGGCGCTCATGCTCGTAAGCAGCCTGTAATAGCAGTGCGCGGTGAATTTTTTTAGGAAGGTTTCCCCCTCGCGCTGCAGGCGCTTTCCATATACGATATCATGCCCTCCGCGCCACTTTTCAACCAGTTGAGGGATGATCTCCGGCGGATCCTGAAGGTCCACATCGATGATAATCAACGCGTCGCCCCTAGCGGCGTCCATGCCCGCCGTGACCGCGAGCTGGTGCCCGAAGTTACGCGAAAACGACAGCACGCGCACCTGCTTATTTTCAGCCTGCAAACGGCGAAGCTGCGAGAGCGTATCGTCCTTGCTTCCGTCGTTCACATAGATGATTTCATAAGGTAGATTTATGGATTCCATCGCGGCATCCATCCGCTCAAACGAGGCGAACAAAACCTCCTGCTCGTTATATGCCGGTATGATAAGCGATAGTACAGGCTTGCTCATAACACATTCTCCTTTGTGATGCTTGGTCTGCAACCGCGCCCGATAGCGCAATCGCCACAGTTCTATTATATCCTTTCTTTTCCATTATCACAATTCCTGCAAGAATTAATGAAACGCTTGCCGAAAAAGGCAGAAACTTCATCCCAAGGCTTGCAATGATCTCCACTCAAGGGATACAATATGCTTATGGATTTGGAATTTCACGCAAAGGAGATAAGCTATGCCATTGGTCACCAGCAAGGAAATGTTTCAAAAGGCCTACAGCGGCGGTTATGCGATCGGTGCGTTCAACGTGAACAACATGGAGATTATCCAGGGAATTACCGAGGCCGCAAAAGAGGTCAACTCCCCGCTGATCCTCCAGGTCTCCTCCGGCGCCCGCAAATATGCGAACCATACGTACCTGATGAAGCTCATTGAAGCGGCGATTATCGAAACCGATCTGCCCATCTGCGTTCATCTCGACCATGGCGATACCTTTGAGCTTTGCAAAAGCTGCATCGACGGCGGCTTCACCTCCGTCATGATCGACGGCAGCCACCATTCCTTTGCCGACAACATCAAGCTTACCCGTCAGGTTGTGGAATACGCGCACGACCACGGCGTCGTCGTAGAAGGCGAGCTCGGTCGGCTTGCGGGGATTGAGGACGCCGTCAACGTTTCCGCTGAGGACGCGTCCTATACCAGGCCCGAAGAAGTCGAGGAGTTCGTTTTCAAGACCGGGGTCGATTCGCTCGCCATCGCGATCGGCACCAGCCACGGCGCTTATAAGTTTAAGCCCGGCGTGAAGCCGCAGCTAAGGTTCGATATCCTCGAAAAAATCCAGCAGCGCCTTCCCGGTTTCCCCATCGTGCTGCACGGCTCTTCCTCTGTCGTGCCCGAGTTCGTGGAGATGATCAATAAATACGGCGGCAACATGCCCGACGCCATCGGCATCCCCGAAGACATGCTGCGCCAGGCTGCAAAGATGTCCGTCTGCAAGATCAACATCGACTCCGACCTGCGCCTCGCGATGACCGCTACGATCCGCAAATACCTGGCGGAGCACCCCGATCACTTCGACCCGAGGCAGTACCTCAAGCCCGCGCGCGACGCCATCAAGAGCATGGTGCTGCGCAAGATCGTCAACGTGCTCGGCAGCGACGGGAAGGCGTAAAAAAGTTTTTTTATGGGCGGCCGCAAATGCGGCCGCCCGTTTATTTCAACAAAATAGAAATCTCTCTTCCGTGCGGGCGCATGTTTTGCTAAACAGCATTGTTCTATTCACCGGAAACGACCAGCCGATCGACCAGAAGGCTCGGCGAGCCGATGCGTCCGTTTCCGGGAAGCCCGAAGAAAAGATCGCTTCCAATCGCTAGCACGCCTTTCATCAATCCAAAGAACGTACCCGCGATCGTGATGCGGGCCACAGGGCGCACAGGCTTGCCGCCTTTTACAAGCAGCCCTTTGGCAAGGAGCGAGAACTCGCCGCTCACGGTATTCACGCCCGCGTGCAGACCGCTCACCTCCGTAACGACAAGGCCATCCTGCAGCTCACCGACCATCTCGTCGAACGATTGCTCGCCCGGCAGAAGAAAGAGGTTCGTCGGCGCGACGCCGACGGGCGACGCGGCGCTCGCGCGGCCGGCATTTCCGGTGGAGCGGATCCCCGCCTTTTTTGCGGTTTTTAAATTATGAAGCAGCGTGACGAGCTTTCCGCCGTCGACAAGCGTCTTTTTTTCGCAAGGCGTGCCTTCGTCGTCAAACGCGGATGGAAAATCCGCGACAAAAGGATCGTCTACGATTGTTAAGTACGGCGCGGCGATGGTCTGGCCTTCCCTTCCCGATAGCAAGGAAAGCCCTTTTTGCGCCATATCCGCCGAGAACATCGGGACAAACGCCTGAAGGATATCCGCGGCGGCATCGTTTCTAAGCACGACGCGGTATGTGCCCGCCGGAACCGGCGATGCGCCCAGCTGCGCGATCGCCTCCCGCGCGGCTTCTTGCGCGCATTCCTCGATCTCGCCGCCCTTTGCGCCCATGCGAAACGCAAACGCGCTCTTGTGTTCCTCACCCTCCGCAACCACCGCTTGAACAAGGCAGTAGCCGAGGTTCGATTGGTTCTCGGCCGCCAGCCCGAGCGTGTTGTGGATCCTGACGCGGGAGCTTCTCGTCGCGATCTGGCAATGGTTCACCCGTTTTACGCGCGGATCAAAATCCAGCGCGGCACGCTCCATTTTAAGAGCAAGCGAAATCTTTTGTGCCTCCGTAAGCTCGCCCAAAGGATCGTGTGGATTCTCAATGGATTGATATCTCTGGGGCGTCTGCATCGGATGTTCATCCCCGATCTCGATGCAGCGTGCGTTATCGACCGCCTGGCCGACGAGCGTTTCGGGCTCTTCATACACCTCCGTATAGGCATAGCCGTTCTTTCCACCGGACTGCACGCGAAGGCCGACGCTGGCGCTGCGGCTGACGCTGTAGCGGTCGATCTGCCCGTCGAGCACGCTGACGGAGAAGTTCTCGCCCTCCACGCCAAAGGTTTCGGCGGCCTCGCAGCCCTTTCTGAGCGCTTCGGCGAACAATCGGTCCCTGAACTCTTCAAAATTCATCGTTTTTCTCCCTTGCCGCCGATGGTGATCCCGTCCACGCGGATGCGCGGCTGGCCGACATTTGCCGGCACGCTGCCGGAGAGCGAGCCGCACATGCCCTGCCCCATCGTGCGGTCTTTGCCGACGCGGTCAATCCGAAGGAGCACCTCCGCGCCCCTGCCGACCAGCGTCGCACCGCGCACGGGCGTGACGATCTGCCCGTTCTTGACCCAATACCCTTCGGTAACGGCGAAGTTGAACTCGCCCGTCAAAGGGTTGACGGAACCGCCGCCCATTTTCTTTGCAAATAATCCTTCCGCGAGCGAGCGGATCATCTCCTCCTCGTCGTCCGTGCCTGCCTCGATGAAGGTGTTGGTCATGCGCGAGGTCGGCGCGTATGCGTAGCTCTGGCGGCGGGCATTGCCGGTCGGCTCCATGCCCATGCGCCGCGCTCCCATAAGGTCGATCAGATACCCTCGGAGCACCCCGCGCTCGATGAGCACGTTTCGCCTCGACGGCGTCCCCTCGTCGTCCACGCCGATCGTGCCCCACTCGCCCGGCAAGGTGCCGTCGTCCACGGCGGTCACGCGTTCGGACGCGATGCGCTGGCCGAGCTTGTCCGCGAACTCGCTGTTGCCCTTTGCAACGGCGGTCGCCTCCAAGGAGTGGCCGCAGGCTTCGTGGAATATCACCCCGCCGAAGCCGCCGTCGATGACGACGGGCAGGAGGGCGGGCGGGCATTGCGGCGCGGTCAGCATCGTCACCGCGCTTTTCGCCGCGGCAAGCGCCGCGGCTTCCCCGTCGATGCGCCGATACGCTTCAAACCCCATGCCAAACCCGGGGCTTTCGACGCCCGTCTGCATCTGGTCGTTATCCGCAGCCGTTACCTGTATGGAAAGCCGCGTGCGCGGCCTTTGGTCCTGCGCCCACACACCCAAGCTATTGCACACGAGGATATGCTTATCGACGTCCATGTATCTGGCGCTGATCTGCTTAATGTATCCTGAATATGACTTTGCGGCCTTGGACGCATCCCTTAAAAGGCGGATGCGGCTTTCGTTTTCCACATCGGAGAAGGGGACCTCCGGCGCCCCGCCGTATTCCTTCAATAGAAAAGAAGCAGGCTCTGCCCGTCCATCCCCCTTTAAAGCGGCGGCAGCAGCCCGCGCTGTCGAGATCAGCGTTTCCCGATCCGTCGCGTTGGTATATGCATACGCGCTTTTCAAACCCGAAAACACGCGAACGCCAGCGCCGTGTGCGGCTGCATAGGTCGCGTCCTCCACGCAGAGATCCGTCATCAATATCGAATGCGATCGACTGTCCTCAATGTACAGCTCCGAGAAGTCCCCTCCGGTTTCAAGAGCAGCGTCCAGAACGGACCGCGCTGTGCGTTTATCGATCACGCTTGTTCCTCCTCGTGCGGTTTTCACGGATCTTGCTCTCGTTCCCCTGATCCGAAGGCTCGTAATAAATATGCCCCTGTACCGAAGGCGGCATGTATTGCTGCTCGACGTAATGACCGGGAAAATCGTGCGGATACTTATACCCTTGCCCGTGTCCAAGCTTCTTCGCTCCCGAGTACGACGTGTCCCTCAGGTGGTTTGGAACCGGCTCGTCGATGCTCTCGCGCGCGTCGTGCATCGCCTCGTCGATGGCAATGACGACGGAATTCGACTTCGGAGACTCGCAGACATAGATGATCGCCTGCGCGATGGAAAGCCGTGCCTCCGGCATACCGATGAATTCAAGCGCCTGCATCGCGCTCGTCGCCTGCACCATGGCCTGCGGATTCGCGAGCCCGACATCCTCCGAGGCGTGCGCGATGAGCCTTCGCACGATGATGCGCGGATCCACGCCCGCATACGTCATGCGCGCAAACCACGCGAGCGCGGCGTCCGCATCGCTCCCGCGCAGGGATTTGCAGAACGCGCTGAGCATGTCGTAATAAAGCTGCTCGTCGCATTGCATGACCTTGCTTTGGCTCGATTCCGCGGCGATCTGGCGTGTGATATGTATTATGCCGTCCACCGGCGGCGTGGTCAATACAGCGAGTTCGAGCGCGTTGAGCGCGTTTCGGGCGTCCCCGTTGGCGATATGCGCGATATGCTCGAGCGCGTCCTCGTCAAGCTCCGCCGGATACGCCCCCAGCCCGCGCTCTTTGTCCGTTAACGCAGCCAGCACGGTTTGCTTGATCTCCTCCACGGTCAACGGGAAAAACTCGAACATCCGGCAGCGGCTTACGATAGCGCTGGTCATCGCAAGCATCGGGTTTTCGGTCGTCGAGCCGATAAAGCGGATGATGCCGCGTTCAAGCGCGGGCAGAATGCTGTCCGACTGCGCCTTGTTCCAGCGGTGACACTCGTCCAGAAGAAGATAGGTATCCCGCCCGTAAAGCTTCCGGTCGCTCTCGGCCTTCGCGATGATTTCCCGCACGTCCTTCACCCCGGCCGTGACCGCGTTGAGCTTGACGAATTCCGCGCCCGTATACCCCGCGATGACATAGGCAAGCGTCGTCTTGCCGCATCCCGGAGGCCCGAAAAATATCGTGCTCTGCAGCCGGTCGCTCTCGATGGCGCGGCGAAGCAGCTTGCCGGGCCCTACAAGATGCGACTGGCCGATAAACTCGTCCAGCGTACGGGGGCGCATCCGGTCCGCAAGCGGCGCGCGCGAAGCGATGTTTTTCTCAAACAAATCCATATTGCTATTATATCCCATGCCGCGCGGCAGTTCAATTCGCCTTTCAAGCGGCTAAATTCCAAGTATCCCGCATCGTCCTTCCGATCGGGCAGGTTTGATTCCATCATTTATGACGAGGATGGACGATTGGAAGATGCGAATAGTAAACTATATCGATTGATTCGCGCCAAGGTCTAGAATCTGGAGTTTGAAAGATAGCACAACATGCCACAAAGCCAATAAGCTGTCTCATTGATGTCCTTAATTGACTTTATTTGTAATATTGCGTATTCTGTTCTTGGTATATTTGTTTATCGGACATCCCATAAGCCCATTGCGGTAAACCGATCCACACCTATCCACCAGCCATTTTTTGCTCAAATACATCGGGTGGAACGGCACCAATGCATATTAAAACCGAACGGTAGGTTTCAAACGAAATCAAAAGGGGTGTAATTTAATGAAAGAATATCGCTCTAGGCTTACCGCACCATTGAACTTCCATAATTTTAATCGTTACTTTGCAATACCGCTCGGTATGATTGTAACGATCGGGCAATTTATTTCGGAATTCGGTGTCAACGGATACACTGAGACGGGACCCTTCAGCTGGCTCTATACGATGGACGCTATCTTTTATACTGCTCTGTTCATTCTATTGATGACCGCTTTTATCGGATTCTTGAGCTGGCATCATTCCGCCTATATCAGCTTTATGCTAATATTATCAGTCCAGATTATCTATAGACTCTTTGCTGTCTGTCTCTATATCATATATGCGCCCTCAATGTCGACGGACCCTTGGAGTACGGCGTTCGGTTACCTCATCTATGCGATCCTTGCATACATTTACTACAGGAAGAGAAAGCCCTTATTTGCAACTTATTATTCCGAGCCGGAAGAAGCAGTAAAAGAAACGCCACCAATGGAACAAACAAATATTGTGCGCTCGCCGCAAGTCCTGTTTTGCCGCAAATGCGGCGCAAAGTTGCCTTTAGACAGCCGATTCTGCAAAATCTGCGGTACAGAACTCCTTGTTTCCGCCACTGAATTTGGAAACAAGTGATAGCTTTATACTGTCGGCGCATCGCATCCGTTTCCAAATTTCAGCGTCGCGTACATCCGGCTGGAGGTGCGCGACGCTCCGCAATATAGGCAGTCAATATGAAGGGTTAAAAGATAGTTAATTGTTAAACAATTTTAGTTCGCCAGTGAAATTTGTTTGTGAAATATCAGACGTATTTTTCTATTGTAATATCAGTATTTTGCTGATACAATTCAACATGAGAAGATTTTTACCTTTGAAAACGCCCGTTTATGGTGCGATTTGAACATAGAAAATACGAAAACAACAGGTTCGGTGAAGAAGGTTTTATCTCGTCGAATACCGCAGCTTGGGAACGCGCTGGGCGATTCAAACTTTGGATATACTATGCTTATCTCCAAGGGTTTGAGAGGCTTGCTGTTTTGTGCTGCTTTAAGGGTTTCCTCTGCTTCAGCGACGCCCCGAAAGAAGGGAACTCTTTTTTAACGTTTTATTCGCACTGCGGATATTCCTTGAAAACGCGTCTCGCGCGCTGAAGTACAACGTTCTTTTTCGAAAGAGTTCGGTATCGCATGCGCGGATGCAGGCAAACATCGCTGTATTAGAATGGCGCTTCGGCATTCAATCTTCCGAAGCACAACAAATTATAATAATGCATCTGAATGATCGAAAGGGGTACAATTATGGGTTTCAAGAGCGACATCGAAATCGCACAGGAGGCTACGCTACAGCCAATCGAGAAAGTTGCCGCTTCCATCGGCATCGCAAGCGATGATCTCGAGCTTTACGGCAAGTACAAGGCGAAGGTCAACAGCAGCGTCTTCAACGCTGTTGCCGGGAAGAAGGAAGGCAAGCTCATCCTCGTTTCCGCAATCACCCCGACCCCCGCGGGCGAAGGCAAAACCACCACGACGATCGGCCTTGGCGACGCGCTCAACAGGCTCGGCCACCGCACCATCATCGCCCTGCGCGAACCCTCCCTCGGGCCGGTATTCGGCGTCAAGGGCGGCGCGGCCGGCGGCGGATATGCCCAGGTCGTCCCGATGGAGGATATCAACCTCCATTTCACCGGCGACTTCCACGCCATCGGCGCCGCGAACAACCTGCTCGCCGCCATGATCGACAACCACATCTACCAGGGCAACGTGCTGGGGATCGATGCCCGCCGCATCACCTGGAAGCGCTGTGTGGATATGAACGACCGCCAGCTTCGCTATATCGTTGATGGACTCAACGGCAAGGTCAACGGCGTCCCCCGTGAGGATGGCTACGACATCACCGTCGCCTCCGAGGTCATGGCGATACTGTGCCTCTCCAAGGATATCATCGACCTCAAGGAAAAGATCTCCCGCATCATCATCGGCTACACCAGGGACAACCAACCCGTCACCGCCGGTCAGCTCAACGCGCATGGCGCGATGGCCGCGCTTTTGAAGGACGCCATCAAGCCGAATCTCGTGCAGACGCTCGAGCACACGCCCGCGTTCGTTCACGGCGGCCCGTTCGCCAACATCGCGCACGGCTGCAACAGCATTATGGCCACGAAGACGGCGCTCAAGCTCGCCGATTATGTCGTGACCGAAGCCGGTTTCGGCGCCGACCTCGGCGCTGAAAAATTCCTCGACATCAAGTGCAGGCTCGCAGGGCTGAACCCCTCTGCCGCCGTTATCGTCGCCACCGTCCGCGCTCTGAAGATGCACGGCGGCGTCGCCAAGACCGACTTGGGCAGCGAAAACCTTGAAGCCCTCGAGAAGGGTCTTCCGAACCTGCTCAAGCACATCGAAAACATCACCGTTAAGTTCGGTCTGCCCGCCGTGGTCGCGATCAACCGCTTCCCGACGGATAGCGAAGCCGAGCTCGAGCTCGTGCGCAGGAAGTGCAATGACCTCGGCGTGAACGTCGCCCTCTCCGAAGTGTGGGCCAAGGGCGGCGAAGGCGGAAAAGAGCTCGCGGAGCAGGTCATTCGCCTCGCGGATGCAAACACCACCCCGTACACCCCTGTCTATCCTTTGGATATGCCGATCCGCCAGAAGATCGAAACCATCGTCCGCGAGATTTACGGCGGCGAAGGCGTGGACTTCATCGGCACCGCCGCGAAGGACATCGAAATGCTCGAGGAGCAGGGATTCGGCAACCTCCCGATCTGCGTCGCCAAGACACAGTACTCCTTCTCGGACGACGCGAAAAAGCTCGGCCGTCCCACCGGTTTCCGCATCAGCGTAAAGACCGTGAAGGTGTCCGCCGGCGCCGGCTTCCTCGTCGTGCTCACCGGCGACATCATGACGATGCCCGGCCTGCCCAAGGTACCCGCCGCCGAGAAGATCGATATCGACGCGGACGGCAGGATCTCCAACCTGTTCTAATCGGCGCATGAGGGAATTTGCCATGATGACGGATCAAACCTGTAAGGAATTTATCGACAAGCTCGCCTCTTCCGCCCCGGTGCCCGGCGGCGGAGGGGCGTCCGCCCTCGTTGGGGCGCTCGGAGCGGCGCTTGGCGCGATGGTCGCCAACCTGACGTCGGGCAAAAAGAAATACGCCGACGTACAGCAGGATATCGAGCGACTGCTTGCTCAAGCAGAGATTTTAATCGGAGACCTTTCGGTCCTGATCGATAAGGACGCCGAGGTGTTTGAGCCGCTCTCGAAGGCCTATGGTCTTCCCCAGAACACGCCGGAGGAAAAAACGCTTAAAGAAGCTACGCTGGAAGCCGCGCTCAGAACCGCGTGCGAAGCGCCTCTTGCCATCATGGAAAAAGCGGCCGAGGCGATCGAGCTTCACAAAGAGCTTGCGCAAAAGGGCTCCCGAATTGCGATCAGCGATGTCGGCGTGGGCGTGTTGTTCTGCAAATCCGCTTTAATGGGCGCGAGCCTGAACATCTTTATCAACACGAAACTCATGAAGGATCGGCAGTACGCGGAAGAATTGAACGTGCGGACACGCTCCATGATCTCACGGGGAGCCGCTCTGGCGGATTCAATCTATAAGAATGTGGAGGATTCGCTGCAATGATGGTTTTAAAAGGCGCTGAAGTCGCGGCCTCGATGAAAGAGGAGCTCATCCGCGAAGTGGAGGAGCAAAAGCTTAAGGGGATCTCCCCCATGCTCGGAATCGTCAGGGTGGGCGCGCGTTCGGACGATCTCGCGTATGAACGCGGCGCTATCAAGCGCTTCGCGGACGTCGGCATCGGCACGAAGGTCTTTGAATATCCCGAAACGATCAGTCAAGAGGAATTTATTGAAGGATTCTCATCCATCAACGCGGATCCAAGTATCCACGGCATACTGCTGTTCAGGCCCTTGCCGAAGCATCTTGACGAGGAAGCCGTCCGCTCCCTCATCAATCCGCTCAAGGATATCGACTGCATGAGCCCGATCAACGCCTCCAAGGTCTTTTGCGGCGACGAGACCGGCTTTGCTCCCTGCACGCCCGAAGCCGTGATGCAGTTGCTCAAGCACTATAACATCAATGTCGGCGGAAAGCGCGTCGTGGTGCTCGGCAGAAGCCTTGTCGTGGGCAAACCCCTTTTGATGCTGCTGCTTGGCCAGAACGCGACCGTCACGGTATGCCACTCGAAGACCGCAAACCTGAAACAGGTTTGCAGCGAGGCCGAGATCCTCATTTCTGCGATGGGCAGGGCCAAGATGGTCACCAAGGACTATATCGGCAAGGACGCGGTCGTCGTCGATGTCGGCATCAACGTCGATAATGAAGGGAAGCTGTGCGGCGATGTCGATTTTGACAGCGCGTCCGAAAACGCGTCGATGATCACACCCGTGCCCGGCGGCGTCGGCGCGGTTACAACGTTCATCCTCGCAAGGCATGTGGTTCGTTCGGCGGCGTACCTGACGGCCCAAAAATAAGCGGACGGCGCAGACGGCGGCAGCCGTGAATGTCCGATTAAAACCAAAGACAACCGAAAGCCGGGCTCCTAAACAGGAAGCCCGGCTGTTTTTGCACTATGCCGCCGAATTGGATAAAACCTGTCTCGTCGATACCTCACCGCCGCAAGAACCGCCGGCCGCACCGCATACTTTTATCGCCCGGCCTTGATCCGGCCATCTCTTCGATCAAAGCGCGAGATCGATATGGTGGAGCATTCCCGCGGTTCCATCCTCCTTAAGAAACACGGAGCTTTTGCGCATTTGCCCCTGCTCTTCCCGGCCTTGCTTGAACGAGAATTCGGTATCGATGTTCTTCAGGCACAGCGCGCCGACCCCGGCCTCGCCAAAGCTCATGAGAACGGTTTTGCCGTCCTCGGTCATGTTGAATATCTTAAGTTTTCCGAACACGGGATCATTTTCGTCGATCCAACCGTTTTTATCGAGATCGTAGGCGCTGAGGTCCTTGAACCCATCGCCGCTCTGGGGGCCGAACAGCTCCGACCCGTTGTTTATGGTTCCGTCGCCGTTCTTGTCCAAAGCGAGAAAACCGCCCTGCCCCGCGATGAAGGAGACGTTCTCCTTGCTCCCGTCGCCGTCGAGGTCAAACGCAAACTTATTCTGAGTCAAACCGATGGCTCCGCCGCCAAGATTAATCGCCAGGGGATCCACGGAAGGCTGCGCCGCGTCGCCGATGCGGAGGCTCATGCCGCTGCTTTCATAATAGGATCGCTGCATCAGCAGTTGCATATCGAACGAAATGCTGCGTCCATCCTCGGTCTGAACGGTGCCGGAGGCGGCGAAATTCATCTGCTCTTCCTCCGCGTATACCTGCATCCTGTCATAGCTGATGCCCCAGCCCTGGTTCGCCGTCACCTGGATATTCAGGCCCGTTCCTTCGCTCGATCCCATATCGCCGCTTAAATCCACGGAAGGATTGCTCAAGCGAATGCGCTTCCCGGTCGTAAGGTAGAACAGCTCCTCTAAGAGCCGTATCTTGACGTCCATCGTGCGGTCCGCGTCGTCGGCCGATTTCATCCTTGACAGGTGCGATGCCGAATACGTCTGGAAGCTGCGCCTGCTTGAGCCGGTGTCCACGGTAAAGGAGGGCCATCCGCTCTGTCTGCCGCCGCTGCTTCTTCTGCCGCCCGACCATACATTTAAGTTCTCGACAAGGGTGTTTTCTGATTTCAACGAATGCGCGCTGCGAAGCGCAACGTTAGCGCCGGCTATTTTCATATGCTTTGCCTCCATGCATGTTATACCGCCGCCGGAAGATGCGATGCTTCCGGTCGCATCGCGCCTTGGCAAGCTATGGTTTGGAAAGCTCCGTCCGTGGTCTTTCCTTGCCTTATTTATCGGTACAATGCACAAATGATTGAGTATTTCTTGGGGAAATTCGCAAAATTCAACCCTTTTTTATGAGATTCGCCAGGTTTCGCGGCCGGTTTCATCCTAGGCCGCCGATCCGCTTGTCCACGCATGACGCCCGTGTCTGTTTTCAAAGATCAAACGTCCGGCCAAAGCCGCGTGCAAAAACGTCCGATATCGATCGAACGTCAAATAATTCTCTTCGCGCGATTGAGGCAAATAGCAAATGAATTGAAGATCATCCGATCGTTGTCCCGAATTCGCTCAGCAGCATGGCCGCGCCGATAATCCCCGCAGAATTGCCCATGCGCGCGGGAACGATGATGCAGGCGTGGCCGGGGACAGAAAGCCGTGAGCGCAGTTCATCAAAAAAATACTCTCCCGCCTCGCCGACGCCGCCGCCGATGGCCAGCATCTCCGGATCGAGCGCGGCGATCAGCCCGCTCAGCGCGCCTGCGAGCGCAGTTAAGAACCTCTCGAAAATATCGAGGGCGATCTTATCCCCTTCCCGCGCGCAGTCGATGACGAGCCTCGCGTCGACCGCGCCGAACTCCCCGCGCGCTAAAGTAGCGATGCTGCAACTTGGAAACTCGATCAAAGCCTTCCGGCCTTCGCGAATAAGATATGCAGCCGTACACATGGATTCGATGCAGCCTCTGTTGCCGCAGGTACACCTCCCGCCGGACGCGTTGAAAATCATATGCCCGATCTCGACGCCGTTTCGCATCCCGCCGGGATACATTCGGCCGTTGAGTATCAATCCGCCGCCGACGCCGGTTCCAAGCGTCAGCAGCACGGCTGTTCTGCAGCCTCTGAGCGCGCCGGCGCACAGTTCGGCGAGAGCCGCGGCGTTCGCGTCGTTCTCTATGCTAAGAGGAATCCCGGGAAAGCTGTTTTCGAGCGCATCCATAAGCCGTGCATCGTGCAGCTGAAGATTGTGGGCATTTAGGATGATCCTTCCGCTCCGGTCGATGCTGCCGGGCACCGCGACCCCGATCGATTCGATTTTGTCCCATCCTATCCCCGATTGTGAGGTCATCTCAAGCGCCAGGTCGCGCAGGATCGAAGCGATGGCATCCACGCCCTCGCCGGTTGGAAACGCCGCGCTTGCGCGCGCAAGAATGCGGGCGTCGCCGTCGACGATTCCCGCCTTGATGCTGCTTCCGCCCACGTCAAAACCGATCCGCGCCATGCTTTACTCCTTTTTCTTCTGCATGTTGCTCCAGCGCTTATCGAACTCCTTCGCCGCATCGTAGCCGAGGCGCTTTAAGCGGAAGTTGCGCGCGGCGACCTCGATGACGATCGCCATGTTTCTGCCGGGGCGCACCGGCATGAGTATGCGGGGTACCTTCACGCCCAGCAGCTCGATGCTCGATTCCTCCAGACCCAGCCGCTCGTAAGCCTTTCCTTCCTTCCACAGCTCCATTTCGATGACGATATCGATGGATTTTTCGTTGATGACCGCGCCGACGCCGTACATATACCGTACGTCGATCAGCCCGATGCCGCGGATCTCCATCAGGTGCCGTGTAAGCTCGGGAGCCGTACCGGAAAGCCTGTTTTTCGTGACGCGCGTAATCTCCACAACGTCGTCCGCCACGAGCCGATGCCCGCGCTTGATCATCTCAAGGGCGGCTTCGCTTTTGCCAAGCCCGCTCTCGCCCATGAGCATCACGCCGATGCCGTAGACGTCCAGCAGCACGCCGTGCCGCGTGATGGTAGGCGCAAGCACACGATCGAGATACACCATCGTCGAATGCGTTACGGACGTGGTGGATTGCTCGGATTTAAACGCGGGGATATTGTAGCGCTTTGCCGCCTCCAAAAGAGCAGGCAGCGGCGTCCATCCGTTCGCGAAAATGAGCGCTGGAACATCGTAGCGCATGAAGGTCTCGGCGCGCTGGGCGAGCAGCTCGGGATCCATCTGATTTAAGTAATGGATTTCCGCATTCCCGAACACCTGGATGCGTTCAAACGCAAAATGCACGAAAAAGCCTGAGAACTGCAAACCCGGGCGGTTGCAATCGCTGCTTTCCACGGTCAGGAATCCGCGCCCTTCGTCCAGCGTCCGAAGTTCAAGCGAGTTTGCGAATTCCGGAACCTGCAGAGTGACTTCCATAAACCTTCCTCCTATTTCAGCATGTGATTGTTTATGAACCATGCGACCCCATCTTCTACGCATGCGGGTACAATCAAATCCGCGATTCCCTTGACTTTTTCGGTCGCATTACCCACTGCGGCGCCTATACCCGCCCATTCGAGCATCTCGAGATCGAGGGAGTTATCCCCCATTGCGGCAACCTCGTGGCGCGCGATCCCAAGCCGCTCGGCAAGCCATTGTAGAGCCGCGCCTTTGTGCGCACAGAGATGGTTAAACTCCACAAATCCGGCCTTCGAGCCGGAAACCTTCAGCCTGCCTGCAAAATGAGCCTGCATCTTCGGGATCAGCTCCTCCGCCCGCTCATGCTCCGCGATAAAGAGCACCTTGGGCACGTTTTCCCAGACTTTCTTGCGGATCATCGGATCGATCACCAGCGGGAGCGACAGGGCCCGCGTATAGTTGCGCGCGATGGCGTCGTCCGACTCGGTCACGATGGTATCGCCCTGATAGATCTGCGCGTATACGTTTTCCTTCTCGGCAATACCGAGGATCTCCTGCACGAGCTCGTTGGGAACCTCCGTTGCGTGTATAAGCTGGTTTGTACGCGTATCGGTCACGATCGCGCCGCCGTAATTGATCACGGGACCTTCGATCTTAAGCGTTCTCCAAACATGATTGCTTCCCAAATAGCCTCTTCCCGTCGCAATCGTAACATAGATTCCCGCCTTTTGCGCGCGCGCGATCGCCGCCTGATTCGCATCCGAAATCGTGACGATGTCGCTCACCAGCGTATCGTCGACATCAAGAGCAAGAAGTTTGATCGACATGTTTTCCCTCCGCAGTGAAAATCTATTCTCCAATCCCGGGCGCTGCCTCGGGATGAAAATACGCGTATGCTTTTTTTGCCGCCGGCGCGTTCATTCCAGGGACGGCGCAAAGCTCCTCCTCGGATGCGGCGCGGATGGCGTCCATCGTCAGGAACGCGTCGAACAGCGCGCGCCTGCGCTTCGGCCCTATGCCGCCGATATCGTCGAGCACCGAGTACAGCGCGCTCTTCGAGCGCAGGCTCCGGTGATAAGTGATGGCGAACCTGTGCGCCTCGTCGCGGATCCGTTCGACCAGATGCAGCACGGGGCTACTGCGCTCAAGGAGTATCGGCGGCTCGTCGCCGGGCAGTATGATCTCCTCGTTGCGCTCCGCAAGGCCGATCGCGGCGATGTCGTATAAGCCGACCGACTCGAGCACCTCCAGCGCCACATTGAGCTGACCTCGACCGCCGTCCACGATCAAGAGATCGGGCAGGCGGACGAAACGCTCGTCGCCCTGTTTGGCGCGCTCGAACCGGCGCGTGAGCATCTCGCGCATGGCGGCGTAATCGTCGCCCTGCGTGTCCGCCTTGATCTTAAAACGCCGATATTCCTTTTTATCCGGCTGCCCGCCGGTAAAGACCACCATCGATCCGACGGTCTCGCTGCCCTGAAAATGCGAGTTGTCGTAGCACTCCATGCGCTCGGGCGCGTAGTTCATGCCCGCCAGCTCGCCAAGGAGCAGCGACGCGCCCTCCGTGCGCTCCCACGCGCGGCGCTTGAGCATGTTTTCCCGCGCGAGGGCATCCATGCCGTTCTGATAGGCAAGCTCCGCCTGCTTTTTGCGATCCCCGCGCTGCGGGCGGATCAGCAGAACCTTCGAGCCGCGCTTTTCGCTCAGCCACTCAGCGATTCCTTCCGCATCCTGCACGTGATCGCGGACAACGACCTCCTTGGGCGGCTCGCCCGCATCGGCGTAGTATTGCTTGAGGAAGGACGCCATGATAACGTCCGCCGCCTCGCCCGTGCCGAGCATCGTAAAGCGCTCCGTGCCGACCACCTTTCCGTTGCGCTGGAACAGGGCAAAAACCACCATATCCGACCCGTCGTTCGCCAGAGCGAATACGTCCCGTTCCTTCGAGTTCGCGCCGATCGCGAGCTGGTGCTCGCCGAGCGCGCGGATCGCGCGGATGCGATCGCGATACTGCGCGGCGCGCTCGTACTCCATCGCGTCCGCGGCCTCGTTCATCTGCTCCTCCAAGCGCGTTAAAACAAGCTGTATGTTCCCTTCGAGGAACGCCACCACCTGATGAAGCAGCGCATGGTATTGTTCCTTCGTCATGCTGCCCGAACACGGCGCGGCGCACTTACCGATATGGAACATCAGGCAGGGCCGCTCCCTTCGCGCAATCGCCTTATGGATATCCTTCTTGCAGTGGCGGATCGGAAAGTACTCGCGCACCGCGTTGATCGCATCCCGAAGAGCGATGCCGCTCAGATACGGTCCGAGATAGCGTGCGCCGTCCGGCTTCACCCTGCGCACGACCTCGACGCGCGGGAAGTCCTGGCCAAAATCCACGCGCAGGTATGGGAAGTGCTTATCGTCCTTCAGAAGGATGTTATAGCGCGGTCTGTGCTGCTTTATGAGGTTCGATTCAAGCGTAAAGGCTTCCGTCTCGTTTGAGGTAAGGATATAATCAAAATCCTCGATATGCGATACCATCGCGATGACCTTTGCGGGATGGTTCCTCGAGGATTGAAAGTATTGGCGGACCCGGTTCTTTAAATTGACCGCTTTTCCCACATAGATGATCTCGCCCCGGCCGTCCATCATCAGATAGACGCCCGGCGCATCGGGCAGCAGATCAAGCTTGTTGTGGACGATCTCATTCATGGGTAACATTATACCATGGATGTGGCGAATCGTGGTATAATGGAAATCGTTTGGAGGTCTTGCCATGTTTCTCAATATCGTCAGCACGCTCTATTGTGCGCTTTATCTTTTGGCGGGCTACGCTGTCGCGCGCGTGATCTTCAAGGAGGAGGCGCCGCACCTTAGGATACTGTTTTCCGGCGCCATCGCACTGGCGCTGTTAATGTGGCTGCCGGCGCTGTTCTCGTTCCTGATGGGCTTTACCCTCGCGGCCCAGCTTTTGGCGGGAGCGCTTTGCCTTATCATAGGCGCGGTCTTTTATATTTTAGGGCGCAAAACGGCGCCTGACGCGGCGCGGCGGACGCTTCGCAGTTACCGCGCCATGCTTTTCACGCTTGCGCCGCTTTTGCTGATCGGCCTCTACCTGTACTTGACGCACACCATAACGACGGCGGCGGACGGATCGCTGCACGTCGGCCAATCCACTTACGGCGACCTGAGCCTTCATTTAGGGCTCGTAACAAGCCTTAAGGTGCAGGGCTTCTTCCCGCCCTCTTATTCCATCTACTATGGACAGGCTATCGGCTATCCTTTCCTGTGCGACAGCATCAGCGCTACCTTCTATACCTTGGGCGCAAGCCTGCGCTACGCCATGTTGCTCCCCTCATGCATCGCCTATGCGACGGTGCTCTTGGGCGTGTGGAGCTTCTTTGAAGGCTGGCTGAAAAAACCCTCGTATACCGTGCTGGCGACGCTGTTTTTCTTCGTGGGCGGCGGCTTTGGATTTGCTTATCATTTCGATCAGCTCAAGCTGTTTCCGGACAATATCTCGAAGATATTCACCGGCTTCTATTTAACGCCCACCAACCAGCCCGGAATCGGCCTTAGCTGGGTCAACGCGATCGCCGATATGCTCGTTCCCCAAAGGGCAACGCTATTCGGCTGGTCGCTGCTCTTCCCCTGCCTGACGCTGCTCCGCCGTGCGGTATTCGATGCGCCGAAGAATCAGAAGCGGGATTTTATTGCGCTCGGCTGCTTCGCCGGGTGCCTTCCCCTTATCCATACGCATTCGTTCCTCGCGCTTGGTATGGTGAGCGTCGTCTATTTCTTGCGCACGGTTTTCCGGCGCGAGCACAAGCAGCTCGCGGGGCTCGCGGTTTACGGGGTGATCGCGCTCGCGCTCGCCGCGCCCCAGCTGTTCCTGTTCACGTTCCGTCAGTCGGAGCATTTTGTCAGGCTGCACTTTAACTGGACAAACGAGACCGATACGTTTCTTTGGTTCTACATCAAGAATATGGGGCTATTGTTCCTGATGCTGCCCGTCGCCTATCTGATGGCGGACAAGCGGGACCGCGGCATTTACCTCGGTTCCCTTTTGATCTGGATCGCCTGCGAAACGCTGTTGTTTCAGCCGAATCCTTACGATAACAACAAGCTGCTGTTCATCTGGTTCGCGTTCAACTGCGCGCTGGTCGCAAAAGGGCTCTGCGAGCTGTACGCGCGCCTTGGCGAACTGCGCGGGCGCAGGCTGCTCGCCGTCATGGCGCTCTGCGCGGTGTTTCTTTCCGGCGGCCTGACGCTTGGGCGGGAGGCCGTCTCGGATTATGAGCTGATCAGCGCGGAGCAGGTCGAAGCCGCCGCCTACCTCGAGCAAAACGCGCCGAAGGACGCGCTCATTCTGACCGCGGCAAATCACAACAACGCGGTCGCTGTGCTCACCGGGCGCAACATTGTCCTCGGAACGGATTCGTTCCTGTACTTCCACGGCTTTGATACGACACAAAGACGCCGGCAAGTCGAGCGGATGTTCGCAAACCCCGCCGAAAGCCTTGAAGAGTTGCTCAAACAGTTCCCGCTCGATTACGTTTACATCGGCGACTACGAGCGTTACGAATTCGCGGTCGACGAAGCCTATTTCGCGGCGAATTATCCCGTCGCTTACCAAAACGACGAGGTAACGATCTACGCGATCAGCGCGCGCTCTCAACAGGCGACAAACGAATAATTCTATCCTGATAGTTTGCATTAGTTTGCGTTTGACGCAGCCGGGGATATTTGTTACGATGAATATGTAATATGACCTTTAAGATCGACCGGAACATCATGTTTATCAATGCGTTTCGAAGCGAACATCTCTAAACACAGGAGGAAACTGCCCCTTGAAGCAGGCCGTGCGCGATTCAATTGAGCGCAAAAAAGAACTGATTCTTTCCATTTGCGACCGGATTTTCGATTCACCCGAACTAATGTACCTGGAGCATACATCGAGCGCGATTCTCGCGGACGCGCTTGAAAACGAGGGCTTTGCGGTACAACGAAACACCGCGGGCATCCAAACCGCCTTCACTGCGCGTTTTGGGAGCGGAAAACCCGTCATCGGCATTCTCGCCGAATATGACGCTGTCTCCGGTCTAAGCCAGGTGCCGGGTGCGTTTGAGCCCAAGCCCATCCATGAGGGCAGCCCGGGGCATGGGTGCGGGCATAACCTGCTCTCCGGCGGTTCTTTGGCCGCCGCGATCGCAATCAAGGATTATCTGGAACGTTCCCATCGGCCGGGAACGGTCATTCTCTTCGGGTGCCCCGCCGAGGAAGGCGGCTCCGGAAAGGTATTTCTTGCCCGCCACGGCGCGTTTGACGAACTCGATTGCGCGCTTACCTGGCATCCCGGCGATTTTATCGGCGTGGCGTACGATAGCTCCCTGGCGAATATCCTCGCGAGCTTTCGCTTTAACGGCGTTGCATCCCATGCGGCGCTCACGCCGCATTTGGGCCGCAGCGCGCTCGACGCGGTGGAATTGATGAACATCGGCGTTCAGTTTTTAAGGGAGCACATCCTCCCCGACGCCCGTGTGCACTATGCGATTACCGACGCAGGCGGCCGTTCCCCCAACGTTGTGCAGCCGCTTGCCGAAGTTCTCTATCAGATTCGCGCACCCCGGATTGATCAGGTGCGCGAGATTTATGCGCGGGTGTGTGATATCGCCTCGGGCGCGGCGTTGATGAGCGGAACGAGCGTCGAAGTGAACTTCCGCAAAGCAAGTTCGGACATCATACTGAACCGGACGCTCGCGCTCGTGCTGCAAAGGAACCTCCAATACGCCGATCTTCCGAGCTATAGCGCCGAGGAAATCGAAAGCGCCGCGCGTATCCGCCGCACGATCAAGGACTATGACGATTCTTTGGAGCGCTATGCGCAGAGGCTGGACCAGCCCGGGCGCGAATATATCACCGCCCGCCGCGGCAGGCCGATCAACGATTTTGTGACCCCGCTTTTGCCGAATCAAAGTATTATGTCCGCCTCCTCGGACGTCGGCGACGTGAGCTGGATCTGCCCGACGGCGCAGATTACCGCATGCACGATGGCGGCCTGCACGAGCTACCATTCCTGGCAGCTCACCGCACAGGGAAAAAGCTCGATCGCGCACAAGGG
Organism: Bacillota bacterium; assembly: GCA_038562375.1. GTDB lineage: Bacteria > Bacillota > Clostridia > Christensenellales > CAG-138 > JBCFAY01. The sequence continues at coordinate 23,207 of JBCFAY010000004.1, forward strand.
CGCACTCTTCGCCGGAAACGTTCTAGCGCTCACCGCGATAGAGCTGATCGAGACCCCCTCGCTGATCGAAAGGGCGAAGGCCGAACTGCTGGAGCGGCTGGAAGGACAGCCCTATGTCTGCCCCATCCCGAAGGCGGTTCAGCATACGGCGCTGATACCGCGCTAAGTATCAATACAGCAAGCGCGCCGCGGTCATCTGCCGCGGCGCGCTTTGTTGATGGAATCGCTCATTAATACTCGTCTAAAAAGGATACACGGGTGCCTTTGCGCGTGCTCTGATATCCGAGGATCGTATCAAGGTTGACGTTCTGTGCGCTCGCGAAAATGTTTCCGTCAATATTGGGGTTGATTTCCCGGAAGCGCTCGATCAAAAGCTTCATCTGCTGGCGTGAAGAAACTTCCGTATCCTCCTGCTCATTCTCCCAAGTAACGCGGCAGGCGCACCTTAAAAAACTCATCCCGTTGGCCGCCGCCCAAGCCTTGATATCGGCCTCCTTGACAAGGTACATCGGGCGGATCACCTCCATATCCGGGAAGCTCGTGCTGCGAAGCTTCGGCATCATGGTCTTGAATTCGCCCCCATAGAACACGCTCATCAAAGTGGTTTCGATGACATCGTCAAAGTGATGGCCGAGCGCGATCTTGTTGCAGCCGGCCTCTCGGGCAAGCTTATAGAGCACGCCGCGCCTCATGCGGGCACACATAAAACAGGCAGCCTGCATCGACTCCATCGCAGCAAATACATCCGATTCGAAAATCTTTACCGGAATGCCCAGAGTCTGCGCATTCTTCTCGATGAGAAGGCGGTTTTCCGGCGCGTAGCCGGGATCCATCACGATGAATTCAAGCCCGAATTCGATCGGCCAATGGCGCTGCAGCAGCTGGAGGCATTTGGCCATGAGCATGGAATCCTTGCCGCCGGAAATGCAAACCGCGATCTTATCGCCCGGATCGATCAGGCGATAAACGCGGATACCTCGGACAAACCGCCGCCAAACGGCGCTTTTATAGGCGTTCAAAATGCTCTTTTCACATTCCAAATATGAGGCCATACTATCGTTCCCGCGCCGTCTCCAGCATCCCCGGGGAATTGAGAAGCAGGACTTTGGTCGTCTCAAGATGGGTTCTGAGCACCGCGGTCGCAAGCTCCTGATCCTTATCCATGCACGCGCGCAGAAGCTCCGCGTGCTGTTCACGCGTTTTGCTGTAGAGCTCCTCGCGGGAATAGAACGGCCGGATGTAGCGATCCACGTTTGCGTGCAGCTGGTCAATCAGCTGCAAAAGCACGGGATTGTTTGCCTGCTCGTAGAGAAGAAAGTGGAATTTCAGATTTTTTTCCTCCATCCGGTTGCAGTCCTTTTCCTCGGCGTGCTCATCGATCAGATCCTTGGCGCGGGAAAGCGTTTCCTCGCTCAAATGCGGCATCGCCGCACGCATGGCGCCCAATTCCAAGATGATACGCGCATCCATGATGTTCTCGATTTCCGTGCGGGTCAGCTGGGTAACCACGGCACCGCGGTTTGGGTAAATGCGGACAAGCCCCTGCGCCTCAAGCTGACGGAACGCCTCGCGCACCGGGATATGGCTTACCGAAAGCGCGGCGGACACCTCGTCCTGCTTGAGCGGCATACCTCCGGGAAGAACATTTCTGACGATGGCGGCTCGAAGGGTTAAGAATACCCAATCCCGCGCGGCGATTGAGCGAGGGTGCATCTCCTGAGCGATGGCTTTTAATTCGTTCATACATCGATCCCCCAATGTCCATCCGTTTTATTCGGCAATTCATGCTGCACGGGAATTTGGTGCTTCCGAAATACAGAACGCATATTGAGCACTGTTATTTTGTGCGCGACAGCGTATCCTCAACAAGCTCCATGAAAAAGTCCGCGCGTCCCCCAAGCTCCGAAAGCGCTTCTTTTGCGCGATTAGCGGCTTCATCGGCCTTTTCGCGCGACTTTTTAACGCCGTAAAGCCCGGGATACGTAAACTTATCGGCGGCCTGATCCTTTCCGATCGTCTTGCCGACGCTTTCGAATGTACCCACGACATCCAAAAGATCGTCCGTAATCTGAAAAAGCAGGCCGTATTCGTCCGAAAATCGCCCTAGCGCTGCAAGAACCTCCGGCGGACAAGGGTGGACGAGCGCACCCGCCAGGACAGCGGCTTTTATCAAAGCGCCGGTCTTACGCGTATGGATCTCGCGCAGCATCTCGTCGCTGGGCATTTCAGCGTGCTGGGACCCCAAATCCATGATTTGACCCGCCACCATGCCGCACACGCCCGCTCCGTTGGCGATCGCTTTGACGGCCGCCGGATATTCGGGCAAAGCTGCGGCATAGCGAACGCAGGCGTCGAGCATGATCTCGAACGCGTATGTCAAAAGACCGTCTCCCGCGAGTATCGCGGTGCTTTCGCCGAACACAACATGGTTCGACGGTTTGCCACGCCGGAAATCGTCGTCGTCCATACAGGGCAGATCGTCATGGATCAGCGAATATGTATGGATCATCTCCACTGCGCATGCGAGCGGCAGTGCGCTTTCGATTTCGCCTCCAACCAGCTCGCATGCCGCGAGCGTCAGGCAAGGGCGGAGCCTCTTTCCCCCCGCCCGCACGCTGTACGCCATCGCGCCGCGAAGTTGTTCGGGGATCCCATCCGCCGACAGGATCCGTTCGAGCTCACGCTCGACAAGCGGCAAGTAACGCGCGAACGCTTTATGTCGCATCATCGCTGTTTTCCCGAGCCGAGCTTTGCATAGAGATTTTCTCTATTTTTGCCTCATATGCGTCCAGCCGCTCGAGGCACTCCTTCGACAGCGCCATGCCCTTTTCATAGAGCGAGAGCATCTCGTCGAGCGTAAGGCCGCCCTGTGTCATGCGCTCCACGACGCCGTCGAGCTCCTGAGCGATTTGCTCATAGGATTGTTTCTTTGTCGCCATCGGTTACTCCTTCGTTTAAACATCGCACTCCAATGCGAACAGGGCCTAAAAGCGTATGACGCCATCGTTTTGTCGGCGCCGATCGCCATGGAAATCGCCTAATCTTGGCAAGGCTCCACCGCGCTTGGATGGCCGTATACTTTCAAGATTCCGGCATGATCGCGGCGGCGGTTTCAGGGAATCACGCGGTTATGCCGCATAGGATCCCGCCCAAAGTATGCCTTTAGGCGCGTTCTTGGGCGGCGCTTAACGCAACAATACGGATATCCGCCCTTCCGTCATTCAGGATCAGGCGCGCGTCCTGCTCGGGTACCATTTCGCCGACACCGGAAAGGATTTTCCCCTCCGTATCGGTCACCATAGCATATCCTCGGTCAAGCACCCGATACGGATCAAGCACATTCAGCCGCTCGGCCGAATGTAGAATGTGCTGCCTGTATTCTTTCGTCCGCCCGGAAGCGCTCTGCAAAAGCAGCTGTTTTGCATACAGGAGCTTTTGCTTTTGCCGGGCGATCTCGTATTCAAGGCGGGCAAAGACACCGGAGGATCCCGCCGTAAGCACACGCTTTCGTTGCTCCCGTATCGCCGCGGCAACGGAGCGATTGATATGGATCAGCTTCTTTTTCAGATCGTCGCGCAGCCGGCCCTCTTCCGGCACCGCGATTTCAGCGGCGGCCGACGGCGTCGGCGCGCGCATATCTGCGACAAAATCGGCGATGGTAAAATCGGTCTCATGACCGACAGCGCTTATGATCGGCAATTCGCTTTGATAGATCGCACGCGCTACAATCTCTTCGTTAAACGCCCACAGATCTTCGATGCTCCCGCCGCCGCGGCCGACGATCAACACATCCGCACGCTGCTGCCGGTTCATCCGCACGATCGCCGCGGCGATCTCCTCGGCGGCGCCCGGGCCCTGTACCCGAACGGGGGACAGCAGTATATTCATACCCGGAAAGCGGCGAAGAATCACGGTCTTGATATCGTGAAACACCGCGCCCGTATCTGATGTGATTACGCCGACACAGCGCGGTAAAAACGGAAGCTGTTTTTTATGCTGCTCATCGAAGAGCCCGCTTGCCTGCAATCGGGTCTTAAGAAGCATGAACCGCCGGTAGAGCTCCCCTTCCCCCTGTTCCTGCATCGACTTGACGTAGAGCTGATACTGACCGTCCTTGACATAAAGCGAAACGGAGCCGAACGCCGTGACGGTAACGCCGTCCACGGGGCGAAAATCCATCATCATCGCGTATTGGCGGAACATCACGCAGCGGATCTGGGCGTTTTCATCCTTTAACGTAAAATAGAGATGCCCTGAGCTGTGGCGCTTAAAGCCGCTGATCTCCCCGCGCACCCCAATGCCCGTGAGCAGGGGATCGCGGGAAAGCAAATTGCTGACATATTCGTTGATTTGGGAAACCGAGCCGACATATTGATCCATCGTTCGCCTTTTCCGCCGCCGGGGGCGATAGCTTCCGCGCGATTTTTTGCTTGTTGCCGTATGCAGAAACAGAAAGCACCGTAAATACGATGCTATCGGTAAAGAGAACGCCGTTGCATACGAAAAGCATCAGGGCTGTATAGCCTGATCCCCACAACGCTTGACGAGCGTTCCGAGCATACCGTTGATATAAGACGGGGAACGCTCCCCGGCATAGATTTTGGCAAGCTCTACCGCCTCGTTGATTGAGACGCGGTACGGAACATCCTCAACGTACAAAATCTCGTAAATCGCCACCCTAAGGATGGACAAATCCACCTTGGGGATGCGTTTGAGGCTCCAGCCGATGGCCATCTCGTCGATCAACGCATCGATTTCCGACTCTTTTTCATGGATGCCCGCGACGATCGCGTCCGCAAAGAGGCGGTCGTCTTCCGTGGGTTCCTCTTCGATGCCGGACTTGTCCAATATGTCCTCATAGGTGCCTTCGCCGCCGAAAAGCTTACAGAAGGCAAGTTTCATCGCGACTTCACGCGCGGTTCTTCTGCTCATATTCCTCTTTATCCTTTGGGAAGCAGCGATTCAAAAAATTCCTTCACCCGCGCAATGCCGCCCTGATCGAGCAAAGCGCCCACCAGATAGCACACGGCTACGATCGCGCACAGCAGCAGCGTTCTCCAGAAATTGATCGTGAAGATCAAAATGCAAAGAACGATGCCGGCCGCAACGCTCAAAACCTTCCACTTATTTGTTTTCAACCACGCGCGCCACTGCTCGTTCACAGTTTTTCCTCCATGGGCGAACCTATTCAACCCTGTTCTTTGGAATAGTCCCGGTCGAACTGATCAAAATCGGAATATCGACGACGCTGATCCCCGAAAGGCTTTGGATATATTCCTTCAGCGTTTCCTGCAGGGATGCGGTCATCTCCGGAAGATTGGTGTCGGGCATCGTAGAAAGCTTCAAGCGGATCGCAACGCCGTCCTTCGTCGGGCAGATCATGCTTTCGCACTCGCGGATGCGGTTTTGCGCGCGGCAATGCTTTTGAACCATCGTATCGATTGCCGCGAGGCTGATATAGACCGTCCCGTTCTCGGTGGACTTAATCAAAACGGACTGCGGCATAGGCGCCGGAGCGCGCTTGTGCCCGGCGAACATCAAGCGGAGCGCAAGTATAGCCAGCACCAAGCCGATCCCGCACGCGATCATCGCGTTCACCGGATTCCCATAGAGTATGCCGACAAAGCCCACTATCAATGCCTGCGGGATAAGGCCGGCCGCAAAAGCAAGGCACAGCAGCGCGAGAACAAGCACCAATAGAAGGATAATAAGGAGCAAGAAACGGTCAATCAGTTTTGGCTTCATCATCTGTACCCCATACCGCTTTCGTATTCTGATTCTATCCGGAAGAACGCGCGCTCAACCAGACCGCTCTATGACGTTGGGCGGGCGCATCTGCCGGAATCGGTTACTTTTGTTCCTTCTCCGTTTTTTCCTTGAGGGCCTTTTCCGTTTTTTCCTTGAGGGCTTTCTGCGGCTTTTGTTCAGGCTCGGGCTTTTCAAAGCTCACCGATTGAACGAACACATTGACTTCCACAACCCTGAGTCCCGTCATCGTCTCGATGGCATTTTTCACCGCCAGCTGAATCTGCGCGCAAACCTCATGGATGCGGTAGCCGTACTCGACGATCACGCTCACATCCACAGCGGCTTCTTCGCTCCCAACCTCAACTTTAATCCCCTTGGTCAGGTTCTTACGGCCAAGGATCTGTGTGATTCCCTCAACGACGCCGCCGCTCATCCCGGCAACGCCTTTCACTTCGGATGCAGCAAGGCCCGCGATCGTCGCGATAACGTCGGAAGCAAAAATGATCTTGCCGCCTTCGCCGGTCTTTTGCTCCACCGTCATACCCGTCTCTGTACTCATGTGAGTTCCTCCTGCCGTATGATTTTCCATTATAGCAGAAAAATGGAGCAATGCAAACACAACCCGCTCTAGCGTCGCGCGCCGCCGCTTTCTAACCCGCGTTCGGATCAGCTTGCAAGGCTTAAGCGGACCCCGGGGATTTAGAGGATAGGGCATGCTCCCCTGCTGTGCTGCCGCTCGCCGCGGCATCGCCATGCCTTCGCACCGTATGAAGCTTCCATACGTTCCGCTCTCAAAACCCTTCGACCTCGAGCGCTATCCGACTCGACAATGAGGGGGCGAGAAGGCAATCACAGCAAAAACCGACTTAGGCAGCAAAAACGCAGAAGCAGAAACCGCCCGAACATATCGTTAAGGCGGGTTCTGCGATTGGCCATTCTCGCTCAATCCTCGTTCGCTTGCGATTTTCCGGACACCTTGATGTTATCGGCTTTTTCCCCCGTTTCGCGGGTGACGATGTCGAGGATCTTGGCGACCTGATCGCTGGTGAGCGAATCGCTGTCCACAACGACGTTGATCGAATCCTCATGGATCGTGACGGCTGCATCCTCAAACCCTTTGGCGACAAGGAGGCTTTCGATCGTGAATTCCTTTTCCATCCCATCCACGATCGCCATCTTCTGCCGCTGCGCATCCTCCAGCGTCTCGGCGTTTGTCTTCTGGTCGGCGATGATCGCATCGAGGTATTCGATTTCCTTGTTCCTCACAGCTTCACGGTTCTCGCGGAACGCCTCAAAATAGTCCGTGCCGGAGAATACCGCCGAATCCTCCGTATTATCCGCGGCGGTAATGCTGACTTTCCCGCCTGTCTGCGCCTCGCTGTCGGCCGGTTCCACGTTGAGCTTGTAGTTTAAATAAACCGCCAATATCAGCAGCAACCCCGTCCCGACGATCACGCCAACCTTCTTGTGCTTTGAACTGATGCGCATACTCCTTATTCCTCCTTGCTTGTCATTTCAAATACTTCAATGCTGCTTGCGGGAATATTCAACACCGTCTGTACCGCGCGCTGAAGATCGACCATCACGGAAATATCCGCCGCCCCTTCCGCGATGACGATCACGCCCCGGATCGTCGGCTGCTTCTCGGTAATCACGATCGGCTCGTTGGAGCCGCTCTTGGAGACGGTGGCGGGCTCCGTGGATTCCGTTTCGCTCGTGGTGGAACTTTGGTCGCTCTCTGAACTTGAGACCTGTTTATCCACGCTCATCGCGGGCACGATCTCTGTTCCCGTTTCATATGTAATCATCACCTTGACTTTTCCGGCGCCGCGGATCTTCGAGAGCGTCTCCGCGAGGCGCGCCTCAAGCTTCTCTTCGGCAGCGCCCGTTTCGATGTTGGACGAAATGCTCGCCTGCTCATTGGAGGGCGAGTTTTCGGGCGCTTTCGCGGTGGTGGCGAAATACAACAAGATCACCAGCGCGACCAAAACCACATATACCGCGATTTCCACCTTGCGGTTGGTCTTCATTTTTCGAACGAGCCCGCCGAAAAGGCGGTCAAAAGCCTTCTTCTCCATTGCGTCCTCCGAGAAGCGTTCCTATCTCAACAGCATCAGTATGGGTTCCGCGATGACCACCAAAAACACGATCCCGATCACCACTTTTACGCTTTCCTTCAGCGCCCCGTCCGGCGCCAGAAACTCCAGGAGCATCGATATCACAGACATCGCCAGTATCGTTTTCATCGTGGAGAGGATTTGTTCCATAACCTGTTTCCTTTATCCTTAAGCGATCATGAGCGATCCGTTCATGCCGATGATCAGGCCGGCCGTGATGATGAACATCGCGCCGAGCACGACGACCGCCGCGAACAGATACGTCAGCACCTCCGCCACCGACGCGAACATCTTGGGGAGCCTCGGGTCGGCGATCGGCTCACTGGCGGCCGCTGCGATCCGGAATACGATGATATTCCCCGCGATTGCGGCAAGCGGACTCGCGATCAGGCAGAACGCGATGACGATCGCCGTAATTCCCGCCGCGTTCTTTACAAGGAGCGCGCACCCGAGCACCGTATCGATGGTCCCCGAAACCATGCCGCCGACGATGGGGACGAACTTGTCGAGAGCGAATTTCGCCGTTCGGATCGAAAGGCCGTCCACGGCTTTCGCGCTTAACCCCTGCAGGGCGGTGATGCCCAGATACAGCGTGAACGTCAGGCCGAGCACCCATTTGACGACCGATTTGCAAAGGGAGTACAACTGCGCGAGCTGCATCTTGCCGGTGATGTTGTTTAAGACGGCCAGCGCCCCGCCGATAAGGCTGACCGGAACCACGATGTTCTTGATGACGTTCGCCATCGTGCCGCAAAGAAGCGACATGGTCGGCTGCATCATCCCGCCGGATGCGAGCGCGCCGGTCGCGCTGAGCATCGTAATGAGCACGGGGAACGCCAGCTCGATGAACCGAGTCAGGTCGTCGATCGCTTTCTTGCCGATCTCCACGCTGCGCCCGAACGCGAGTATGACGATGCCGACCGCGACGCAGTAGCAGATAAAACCGATCAGCTCCTGAAGGGAGCCCTTCTCCTCCGAAATCATCGCCCGCACAAGTCCCGTCGTCAGGGAGATGAGCAGCAGCATCGTCAGCAGGCCTACTTGACTCCAGATATTCGTTTTTAATATATTCAGCAATGAATCGAATATATTCTGTCCGTCTACTGTAAATCCGTTCAGGGAGAACTCCTGGATCATCCCGCCCGCCGAATCGCCGCTGAAAAGGCCCGCGATATCCTCCGATACGCCCGAAATCGTCTGATCCCATCCGGCAAGGTCCATGGAGCCGATGTTCTTTTCAACTTCGCTCCGTATGGCCTCGTCTAGGCTTTCCTCGGCTTTCGCGCACGGCGCGGCGAATAATATGATCGCAGCGGCGGCGCACAATACCCACCGTTTCCCCTTCATGGCGTTTGCATGGAAATCATGCCGCTGATGTTTTCAAGGAGCGATATCACCGTAGGAAGCGCAAGCGCGAGCATTACCACGCGCGCGGCCAGCTCCACCTTGCCCGCTATCGCGCCCTCGCCCGAATCCCTGCAAGCCTGCGCCGCAAACTGCGCGACATATGCGATCCCGATCACTTTGAACACCACCCCGAGAAAGGACGCGTCAAGGCCGTACGATCTCGCCATATCCTCGATCACGGTAATGATGCCGGTGATTTCCCCAATGGCGGTAAGCAGTATTAAAAGCCCCGCGGCGATCCCGACCTGTATCCCAAGTTCGGGCCGATAGCTTCGCACGAGCGCCGCAAGCGACGCGGCTATGATCGCCATTGCGCCGATTTTAAACATCATCGGGGTGCCCTCAATACAGGTCAAACACGTTTCTTACGCTTTCGAACAGGCTGCTGATGATATTGATCACCATCATCAGCGTGATCACAAGCCCGGCGATCGCGGCGAGCGTGGCGATATCGTCGCGCCCCGTCTGCTTGAGCAATTGCGTGATCACCGCGACCAGTATCCCGATACCCGCGATTTTAAACACCAGATCGATTCCCATAAAATCCTCCATTTACCACAAGATGATGGCGGCGGCCAACCCGCCCATCAAGCCGAGCGTTTTGTAGACCTGTCCCTTGCGCATCCACTGCTCTTTTGCCTCATCCACCTGGACGCCGAGTTCCTTATGCGTGAGCTCGATTTGCTGCTGCTGCGTTTTCGCGTCGCTTCTGCCAAGTTCCCCCGCAAGCACGGACAGGATCTCCCTGTCCCTTGCGGTGAGCGCTGCGAATCGCGCATCGCAGGCGCGCGCTTCTTCCATCGTTTCCTCCCAGGCTTGTTGGCAGTTCCGGTTGTCCTTAAGGCGCTTGGAAAGCTCGATGAAGAACGCGTTATCGAGCCGCTGCCCTACCCGCGCCGTGGCCTGCGCCAGCGGGCAGGAGACATAGCGGATCATCAGGCCGAGCTGATACACCGCGAGGGACATCTGCTCGAGCCCCTCCAGCCTGCTTTTGAGCTTCGCGGCGCTCAAATGCCCGACCAGCGTGCACGCGCCGAAAGCAAGCAGCATCATAAGCATCTCAAGCAATGTTCTCGCCTCCAAAGAGCGTATTCCCGCTTCCGTCGGACACCTGTTCGAGCGTTCCCACGCCCCGGCTCCTTCCCAGAAGCGCGTATCGCTCAAACGGCGGGGCAGTCCCCGGGAGCGCCGCCCGCCAGCGCGAAAGCATTTGCGCTACGGTGCGCGCGTGCGCCGAGGCGATCACGGCTATTCCGCAGTTTACAGCCGCGCTCACTGCCGCGAAGTCCCCCTGCGTTCCAAGCTCATCGCACAGAAGCACGTCCGGCGACATGACGCGGACCATCCACATCATGCCCTGTTCCTTGGGGCAGGCGTCCAGCACGTCGCAGCGCGGCCCAAGCTCGTTCTGCGGCGTGCCGTCCCGACAGCCCGCGATCTCGGAACGCTCGTCGACCACCGCCACCCTGAGCTTCGGCATCAGCGAGAACTTCCTCGCAACGTCGCGCAGCAGCGTCGTTTTGCCGCAGCCCGGCGGCGAGAGTATCAACGTCGAAAGCGGGATGCCTGCGCCGTCAAACAGGTAGGGCATGAGCCGATCGGCACAGCCGACGCACTCCCGCGCGATCCTGAAGTTAAAAAACGTGGGGCCGTCCACGCGCCGTATGCAGCCTTCCTGCGTGACCGCCCGACCCGCCATGCCTACGCGATATCCGCCCGGCAGCGTCAAAAACCCCTGCTCAAGCTCGCGCTCCCACGCGTATACGGAATGGAAGCAGATGGCCTCATAGATCTGCTGACAGTCCGCCTCCGTAACAAATCGCGTTCCGCCTGCGCATAAAACGAGCCGCTCCGCATCGTGGTAGCACAGCTGCACCGGCTGTCCCACGCGAAGCCGCACCTCCTCCAAGCCGGCACGGTCAAACCACGGTTTCAGCGAATCTGCGATCCTTTGGGGAAAGTAGTTCAGCAAGTCCCAGCCGCTTTTGCGATCCTTGAGTGCCTCCATTGCATGTCCTCCCTCGTGTGGTACAGTATATGTCATGCGTAATTCGCTTAGCACATCGTGAGCGCAAAGCGCATCGTGCGCTGTCCCTGGCTCGCCGGGCAAGCCAATGCGCGCGGGAATCCGCGTTCATTCGAGACGCAATAATATCCTTCGAGCCTAAAATAAAGCGACCCAATCCATGCCATATGCTATAAGGCCCCACCGACCCGAAAGGTTCGCATGGAAGCAAAGGCGTCGGGATCCGTCCTTGAAGACGGCTTGAACTTTTAGCGGTATACAGTATAATGATGGATACATGCACTTCGTTTTTAGACCGCTATTATTGTTTTACATCTCCCTGGACAGGCAAAAAGGAGGCACCCACAATGAAGCTGTACCATAATGCAACCATTTTGACGGTGAACAAACGGCGCGATATCTGGCAGCACGGCGCGCTGCTGACCCGCGGCAATCGGATCGCCGACATCGGCGAGAGCGAAATACTGCGGCAGCGCTATCCCGAAGCGCAGCAGATCGACTGCAAAGGCAATATATTGCTTCCCGGCCTTATCAATACGCACATCCACCTGGCGCAGTGCCTCGGCCGCGGCATGGCGGACGATCTGGACGTGCTCACCTGGCTGACAAAGCGCGTTTGGCCGATGCAGTGCAACCTTACCCCGGAGCTCTTCCTCTGCGGCGCAAAGCTCAATATGGCCGAAATGCTTCTGGGCGGCACAACGACATTCGTCGACCCGATGGTGCTGGGGCGCTATGGGGTTGAAGGCTATGTCAACGCGGTCCTGGAATCCGGTATGCGCGGTATGCTCGCGAGGGTCGTTATGGAGCCGCTCCCGGGGAGCCTTCTGCCCAGGGAAATGACCGAGACCAAGGAAGGCTCGTTCCGCGAGGCGATCAGCGCCTTTGAAAAGTGGAACAACGCCGGCGATGGGCGCGTTGGGATCTGGATCGCTCCCAGATGGACGGCGATGTTCAACGAGCGCCTGATGGAAGACGTGCGCGATACCATGGATCACTACGGCTTCCTATCCACCCTGCATTACGCCGAAACCGACGAGGACGTCGCGACGATCAAAAAGGAAACCGGCATGACGCCCGGCGAGTTTTTGCGCGCGAAGGGACTCTCGCGCAAGGAAATGATGCTCGTTCACTGTGTAAAGCTCCCCGAAAGCGACGATAAGCTGCTCGCCGAAGACGGCGTAAGCCTCGCCTACTGCCCGATCGGCAATATGAAAATCGCGCTCGGCACCTGCCGGGCGTACGAACTGAAAAAAGCGGGCGTGAACGTCACCATCGGCACGGACGCCACCGCGTGCGACAATAACTCGGATTTGCTGCTCGCTATGCGCATGACCTCGCTCGTGCAGAAGAACCTGGCCGATGATCCGACCGTGATGAGCGCCGAGGAAATATTGGAGATGGCGACAATCAACAGCGCCCGCGCGATCGGCATGGAAAACGAAATCGGGTCGCTTGAGGTCGGCAAGAGGGCGGACTTCATCCTGATCGATACCTATAAGCCGCGCCTCCGGCCCGCGCCCAATCCCGTCTCCGCGGTCGTGTTCGCATCCAACGGCGAGGATGTAAGGATGGCGGTGGTGGATGGGAAAATACTTGTTCAGGATTCCAAGCTTCTGACATTCGACGTGCCGGAACTGATCGGCGAGGCCGAAGCCGTCATGAAGGACATGCGCGCTCGCCTGAACATCGATCGATCGGATCTTACGCGCTGGCATTATTGCGATTAAGCTTAGGATAGCCGGATAAACAAAACCGCCTGTTCTTCGCTTAGCGAAGAACAGGCGGTTTTCTGTCTAATAGGGTTGGTCCGATCGAAGAAGCGTCAGCTTAGAAAGCTCTTTTCCAATACGCGGTAATTGATCTCGCCCGCACAAAAAGCTTTTCCGGTACGCACATTGTGGATCTGTATCTTCGCGATGGAGTGCACGTCGTAATCCATCCTGTAAAAATCACGGCCGCTGCGCTCGAATATGTCCATAAACAGCTCGCCGTAGTTGGGCGAAGAGGTATTTGAGGTAAGCCGGTGAATGGTCTTAGCGATGAGCGTATCCTCCGTGTCGACCCAGAACTCCGTTTCGCCGCCGTAAAGAATCGCGTCGTTCATACGGCCCATGGTCTTGACCGGATCGTTGCATACCGGCGCGATCGGCGCTCTGCCCCGGCCGACTACGATCTGCGCCGGATCAAAGCCTTTCTCGAACATCTTATGGCATACCTGCTCTATGACGCGCGCACAAACCTGGATCGAGCATACCGTGCTCGTATTGGAAGTGAGAAGAAGATAGGTGTTCTCCGGTTTCACGCCGCAAGCCTTGGCCACATAAGTTGCAACTTCTTCGGACGGATACGAGTTGCTCTGTATGCACAGCACCGCCTCGTCATGCCGATCCCGATAGGGGGTCATCTTAAAATAGCGATCCGTCTCCACAACCGCCAGCGCGCGCGCCGGACCTGAGCCGATGGCCGCAAAATCTCCCTTGCCCAGCTGCCATCCCGCGATCTGGGAACCCATGCAGGCGATCATCGGCTGCTCCACAAACACTTCGATGGAAGAAAAGGAATACCTTTCGTTGACCTTATAGTCGCCGAACGATACCATTCCCAGGTCGCCCAGCGTTGCCCGCGCAAAAAGAAGTCCCGCCTGCCAGCTCCCTTTGGTGTTGAGCCCCATATCGATGAGCGTTGCGCCGCAGCCCATACGGATTGCCCCGCAGCCAAGCGCTTCGGGATCGGCAAGGATCTCGCGCACTACCCTCATTGCATTTTTGTTAATGCTGATCATCGCACTCCTCCATCGTGCCGACAGACGATTATTTCGCGTGATTCAAGTCGTATTCTTTGAAGACCTTAGCCTTATCCGCAATGTTCCGTCCGATCAGCTTCAGATGGCCGATGCCTATTTCATCCTCCATTACGCCTTCCGCTTTCCTGTTCTGGCTCCAGATCGACGGGCCGGCATAGCAGCCCATGCCTCCGTTGACAACCGTGATGCCGAAGGAATTATAAAAATTGTGGATGGCGTTTATCGTCATCTCCTGTCCGCCGTTGCGCATACCGCCGACCGCGATAGCCGCCCCGGCCTTATGGCTGAAGACCGCCGGATTATCGATCAGCTTCAAATACGCCGAACGGAAACGGTTGAGATATGCCGCCAAGGTTGCGGTATAGTTCATCTGATATACGGGCGAAGCCATTAAAAAGCCATCCGCCTCATAGAACAGGTCATATAATTCGTCCATATCGTCATGGAATACGACGCAGCGGTCTTTATTTGCGGCCAAGCACTTGTCGCACTGGATGCAATGATGGATATTCCGCCCGCGCAGCGTTATGAGCCGGGTTTCAACACCGCCGGTTTCGGCCGCCGCTTCGAGAGCAATCCCGAGAGCGTACTCCGTCGCGCCCTTGCGGGGGCTGCCGCATACGCCTAAAATTTTTACCATGACTATTACCCCTCCTGCAATTAATTTTATATCTTGGATATGATGATGCATCTTCCGGGCAAACTGTAAAAATATAGACAATGAAGGATGAGGAATATATGGAAATATATACGAGGTGATTATAGCACCGGCATATCGCACTTACAAGGGGAAGTCAGGCTCGGTTTTTGTCCGTTCGCCTCACTCTCCGTTAGCGGGTTTACGGGCGTCGGCGCCGACAAGTTGGCGCTTGTCGAGGATCGCCGTGGTGTCTTCAAGGCTCTGGATCGTATCCGGCGCGCCCCTAAGCGAGAGCAGAACGAAGATAAGATCATTCAGATACATCAGGCTCAGGCGCGATTCGACGGTCCCGGAATACTCCGAGATGCTCAGCTTGGCTCCATATAAAACGAAATCCGCGCTTCGCGCCATCGGGGACGCATAGTCGCTGGTCATGCATACCACCATCGCCCCGCGCGATTGAATCGTCCGAATCAGGTCCAGCATCTCCGCGTCGTATCCGGAAAGCGAAATAACCACGGCAAGTTCGCCTTGCTGCATACTTTCCGCAACGAATCTCTGCATGATGGTATCGACCTCGAAGCGGGATTTGATACCCAAACGGCAAAGCTTATGATTCAAGTCATGCGCGATAACGCTGGAACCGCCGATGCCGAAAAGCACTGTCTGCTTCATCTTCATCATGAGGGCGACGATTTCATTGAGCTTATTCAGATCGATCATGCGGCGGGTATCTTCAAGCGCGTCGCATTCATCGGAACAAAGCTTTTGGACGATCACCTCGGCCGAGTCGCCAAGCTGTACGCTTTCGTGCACCTTGGAATAACTGATCGCGGCTTCATGGGAGATGCAGAGCGAAAACTCACGGAAATTCTTATACCCGAGCTTCCTGCAAAAACGCGAGATGGTCGCCTTGCTGGCGCCGGTCGCGTCGGATAAATCCCCAATAGAGATGTTGACGATATCCTTGAGGTTTTCAATGATATACTTCTTTACGGCCTTCTCCTTGGAGGTAAACGCATCGACATTTCCGCCGAGCTTTGTTAATATGCTGATCTTATACACAATTTATCTCCTAATAAGAGGTATTCTACATACGTGCGAATGTATAACATTGCTGATAAAACTATTTAATTAAATTATAGCTTGAATGGATATTCATTTCAACGCTGTTTTGTCAAACATCTCTCATATTTGCATTCTATGCGATAAAGCAGGCTGCATACAATAAAAATAAGTTTCGCATATGGTTTTCCGAGTGGAATTTATCGTACATATTGTTGACTTTAAGGGTAAATTGTGCAATCATAATACTGCATATATGACCTTGCATGATTTCTCAGAACAAACACCATATACCGGTTCGCTCCTTATGCTGTTTTACATTGGTTTTATTCCAACATGTTACATGTAATTATAACTGTTAAAACTTCTTTTGGTATGAATTCTAGGTATAAATAAATGAATGCTCTTGAATTACGTAACATCTGCAAATACTTTGGAGACTTCTGCGCAAACGACAACATCGATTTCGATCTGCGCGAAGGCGAAATCCATGCAATCCTGGGCGAAAACGGCGCCGGGAAGTCTACCCTTATGAACGTGCTCTATGGTATGCATGTTAAAGATGCGGGCACCGTTAAGCTCTTCGGAGAGCAAGTCGCAATACGCAGCCCGAGCGACGCTATCGGGCTCGGCATCGGTATGGTTCATCAGCACTTTGCATTGATCCCGCAGCTTACGGTCGCCCAAAATATCTTTATCGGGATGAAGGAGACCGGTTTTGTGCTCCATATGCGCGAGCTTGAAAAACGGGTTCGGCAGGCAAACGATCTGTACGGCTTTAACGTGGATCCGTGCACGCCGGTTTGGCAATTGCCTGTCGGCGTACAGCAGAAGGTTGAAATACTGAAGATCCTGATTCGAAAAGCAAAGATCCTGATACTCGATGAACCGACCGCGGTTCTGACGCTGCAGGAAGTGGAAGAGCTCTTTGAATCGCTCAAGAAGCTTACGGCGCTTAAATGCTCCGTGATCCTCATTACCCATAAGATCGAAGACGTCGTTGCGCATTGTGACCGGGTTACCGTGCTGCGCGACGGGAAGGTCACCGGAACGCTCCGCACAAATGAGACCGATAAAAACCAGCTCGTGAAAATGATGGTCGGGCGCAATGTATCCCTTATCCGAAAAAGCCAGCGGCATGAGTACGGCGATGTTTTGCTGAATATAAGACATTTGAATGCTAGAAACGATAAGAATCTGCCCGCCGTAAAAGACGTGAGCCTCTCCGTGCGGGCCGGCGAAATCCTTGGAATTGCCGGGGTAGATGGCAACGGTCAGTTAGAGCTTGCGGAAGCGATCACGGGATTGAGGAGATTTACCGGAACCATCAGCTTTGGGGACGGGGACGATCTCTGCCAGATCCAGCCGATCCAGATCATTCATAAGGGCGTGGGGCATATCCCCGACGACCGGCACAAAAAAGGGCTCATACTCCCCTTTACGATCAAGGAAAATCTCGTGCTGGGTTCCCAGCGGGACACGGAATATGCAAAAGGCCTATTCATCCGGCAAAAGGCGGTCGATAACGCCGCCGTTGAAATGATCCGGCAGTTTGATATTCGGCCGCCGGACGCCGAAAGGGTTGTGGGCACCCTCTCGGGCGGGAACCAGCAAAAAGTAATCGTTGCCCGCGAGTTCCACAGGGAGCCCCGCATCCTCATCGCGATACAGCCTACCCGCGGGTTGGACATCGGGGCAACGGAGTTTGTCTGGGAGAAGATCATCGAAGCGCGGAACCTGGGAAAGGCTATACTGCTGATCTCTACGGATCTCGACGAAGTCTATTCCCTGAGCGATACGATCGCGGTCATGCTGCGCGGGGAACTATCCCGCAAAATGGATTACAATATCCCCATCGAGAAGCTGGGCCTCATGATGTCGGGTACCCTCAGGGAGGATTCCTTCACTTCGGAAGAAAGCGAAACGACCAGATGAGTACTTTGAAGAACAGATTGCGCTCCTGCATTCGTCCGGCCTGTGCGGTTCTGCTTGCCCTAGGGATCATCTGGGTCATTCTGATTTTGGCCCAATACGATGCGGCATTGGCGTTTAAAGCGCTGTTTGAAGCCGGTTTCAAGAACATAAAGGCTTTCGGGAACGTGCTCAATCGCGCATGTCCGCTCCTCTTTACCGGTTTGGCCGTCGCATTCGCGCTTCGAGGAAACATGATAAATATCGGCGCGGAGGGCCAGTTTTTGGCCGGCACGATGGCCGCAACCTGGACGGGCATTGCTTTTTTCCCGCTGCCGGGATTTATCCTGATCCCCCTCATGCTGCTCATGGGCGCGTTTGCAGGCGCGGCCTGGGGCTTCTTTCCGGCAATCCTCAAAGCAAAACTCGGTGTTTCCGAGGTCATTACGACCATCATGTTCAACTATGTCGCCCTGCATATCATCGGCGCACTGGTACGCGGACCGCTCCAGGATATTACCCAAGCGGAACCGCAATCCTACCCTATCGCCAAACAGGCGTTTCTTCCCAGCATCATTCCGGGCACAAAAATGCATTTTGGGTTTTTGCTTGGGATCATTTTTGCCGTAGTCCTCTATATCCTATTGTTCAAAACGTATTTTGGGTATGAGGTGCGCGCGGTCGGCCACAGCCATACGGCGGCAAAGGCCCTCGGCATCTCCGTAAACCGCACGTCGATCTACGCAATGCTGATTGCGGGCGGCATGGCCGGCATAGGCGGAGCGATCGAAATCGGCTACAACCACTATCTGCTCGAAAGCATCTCCCCCGGGTATGGCTTTACGGCGATCGCAGTCGCCATTCTCGCCTCCAACAACCCGATCGGCGTCATCTTCAGTTCGCTGCTTTTTGGGTTCCTTTCGGCCGGTTCGACCGCGATGCAGCGGGCAGCCGGAGTATCCGCGACATTTGTTGAGGTATTTCAAGGTTTGATCGTGATTTTTATCGCCATTGCGGCCGAAACGAACACAGTCCAACGAAGGCGCTTCAAAAAAATAAACCTGTAACCCTATTTCGCCGGATCGTTCCGTCTTTGAAGGAGATACGCAGCAATGGATGTACTATCCTTTTTTCTTGCGGCTTCCATGCGCATGTCCATCCCTCTTTTGATCGCCGCGCTGGGCCTGATTATCTCGGAGCGCGCCGGTATGATGAACATCGGCGGAGAGGGCATTATGCTCACGGGCGCGTTTTGCGCATATGCGGTGACGAAGATCACCGGAAATTACTGGCTTGGGCTGCTCTTTGCGATGCTGATGGGCATGGTCACGATACTGATCTATGCCTATTCGAGCATCACCCTCCATGTCAGGCAGGTCGTAACGGGAGCGGGCCTCAACATGTTCTGCTCGGGGATTACGAGTTTCCTTTATCGCAGGATTTTTCGGGGCGCCACCGCTCTTTCCCAGGGCGTTACGGTCGAATCCTTTCCGACGATTTCTTTGACAGGCCTTTCCGATATACCGTATTTGGGTCCGTTGCTCTTTAAGCACAACATCTTCATCTACTTTGGACTCGTGATGGTTTTTGTTCTCTGGTTCATCCTGTTCAAGACCTCCCTGGGCCTAAAGATCATCGCCGTCGGCGAAAACCCGAAAGCGACGGAAAGCTTTGGGGTCAGGGTGGTCTGGCTCCGGTACGGAGCGACGCTGTTCTCCGGGCTGATGCTCGGCATCGCGGGCGCGTATCTTTCCATCGCCCAATCCAATTCCTTCGGCGAAGGGATGACCGCCGGACGCGGCTTTATTGCGATGGCCGTGGTCATACTCGGTAAATGGAATCCCGTTGGCGCGTTGCTCGGTGCGCTGCTCTTCGGCGCTGCAAGTTCGCTTCAAATGACGATACAGAACCTGGGACTCGACATATCCAACAATCTTATTATGACCATCCCCTACATCTGCACGGTGCTGGCCGTCATCGCCGTGTGCAGAAACAAGATCGTAGCACCCAGCGCATTGGGCATCCCTTACAGGAAATCTTAGGCAAAGCGCGAACACAGCGCCGCATTCACCGTTCAACACCCTAAAAAGCACGCTTCCATCCGCCTCTGCGGACGGTTGCTTCTAAACAATGTGTTTGGCCATGCATGATCAGGCATTGACCGATATTCCCAAATCAAAAACAGAAGGAGGAAAATTCAATGAAAAAACTATTCTCGCTCATCCTCGCCGCAATGTTGATCCTGACCCTTGCCGGGTGCGCGCAAACGCCCGCGAGCTCAAACGAACCCCTGAAGATCGCGGTGCTGCTCCCAAGCTCCCCGAACGACGGTTCCTGGGGCCAGGCGGGCGCTGAAGCCGCGAAGTTCACGGCGGATGCGCTTGGCGCCGAGCTTGCCACCATCGAGGCAAGCACGGCGGACACTATGAAGAGCGAGGCCGAATCCCTTGCCGATTCAGGGTACAAAATCATCTTCGGGCACGGCGGCCAATACGCCAGCCCCTTCGCCGAGATCAGCGGAGAGTATCCCGATGTGTATTTCATCACCATCGGCGGCGATGTTATCACCAAAAATCAATTCCCGCTGCAAATCGCTACGGAACAGTGTGCCTATATCCAGGGTGTACTGGCCGCGAAGCTCTCCAAGACCGGCAAGATCGGCGTGGTAATGGGCGGCGACTTCCCCGCATACACGAAGACTGGCGTCGCGCTTGATCTGGGCGCAAAGGCCATTAATCCGAATATCGAGATCATGACCTCCTTTGTGACGGATTCCAACGACCTAAACGAAGCGTATGAGGTTGCCATGAGCCAGATCAGCGCCGGCGCGGACTTCCTGTTCTCCAACGCAAACGTGTCGTCCCTCGGCGTCGTGAAGGCCGCCAAGGAAAGCGGCGTATACTTCTGCGGCATCACCGTGACGATTTCCGAGGCTCCCGATACGATCCTTAATTCCGTCGATACGAATATGGGTACGGCCTGGCTCGCCGTGGCGCAGCGCTGCCTCGATGGAAAAGCTGCCGCGGAAGCGCAGGTTGCCGGTGTTCCGGAAGGCGCTGTAAGCTTTACTTGGAACGAGGATCTGCGCAAAACGCTTCCCGCGGACTGCCAGAGCGTATATGAGGATTATATCGATAAGATCACCAGCGGCGAGATCGTCGTTCCCGGCGAAAACGGATGAACGGATCCGGATATAACGTATCCTCGGATGCTCCGTTAGTGCCGCGCTCTTGAGAGCGGCCGCATCGAACAATGGCAGAACAGCATCAGCCCCGGCGTTTGGAGCGTACGTTCAAACGCCGGGGCTAAACGTTATTTGAAGGTGATTCCACGGGTTGCGGGCGGATCGGTTAAAGTGTGTTTTTCTCGCGGCGGACGAAGGAAGCGCAAACGTTCCTTCAAGGCGATCGTGTCCGTTGATCGAGGTATACCGCGAACCTTCGAATGCGATTGGAGGCACGATATTGATATTATTGAATGAGCCTTGCAAGGGCAGCAAAAACAAAGCAAACCGCCATGCCGATCGCCGTGGGAATGATAAACGCCAGCGCCGTCCATTTCACGCTCCCGGTTTCTTTTTTGATCGTGATAAGCGTGGTCGAACACGGCCAATGCATCAAAGAGAACAGCATTGTGCTCACGGCGGTGATCCACGTCCACCCGTTCTCTACGAAGAGCTGCTTCATCGCGTCGAGGCTTTCAAGCTCTAAAATGCTCCCCTTAGCCATATAGGCCATGATAATGATTGGAACGACGATTTCATTTGCGGGAAAGCCAAGTATGAACGCGATCAGGATCACGCCATCCAATCCGAGAAGCTTCGCGAAAGGATCCAGGAAGGCCGCGCAGTGGCTCAGCAGACTGACATCGTGGATCATGACGTTCGCCATCAGCCAAATGATCAGACCTGCCGGGGCCGCAATCGCCACGGCTCGCCCGAGCACAAACAAGGTGCGATCAAATATGGAACGCGTGATAACTTTCCAAACCTGCGGTTTTCTATAGGGCGGAAGCTCCAAAGTAAAGGAGGATGGAACGCCCTTCAACATGGTTTTGGAGAGCAGCTTCGTTACCGCAAACGTCATCCCGACGCCAAGGACGATCACGGCCGTAAGCAGCACGGCGGAAAGCGCCGATGAAAACGCTCCGCCCGCGAAGCCGACGAAAAACATCGTCAAAATCGCGATCAATGTGGGAAAACGCCCGTTGCACGGCACGAAATTATTCGTCAATATCGCGAGCAGGCGCTCGCGCGGCGAATCGATGATCCGGCAGCCGATGACGCCCGCCGCGTTGCAGCCGAACCCCATGCACATCGTCAAAGCTTGCTTTCCGCAGGCGCAGCAGCGCTTGAACGGCTTATCAAGATTATACGCCACCCGCGGGAGATAGCCCGCATCCTCCAAGAGCGTAAACAGCGGGAAGAATATCGCCATCGGCGGCAGCATGACGGACACGACCCAGGCAAGAACGCGGTAAACGCCCAAAACGAGCACGCCGTGCAGCCAGTCCGGCGCTCCGAGCAAGCGGAAAAGATCCGTCAGTCGGTCCTGCAGCCAAAAAAACGCGTCTGAAAGCAGCTGAGAAGGATAGTTCGCGCCCGTAATCGTCAGCCAGAACACGACGGCCAAAAGCGCGATCATCACCGGATATCCGGCCCATTTTCCGGTCAGTATCCGGTCGATTTTTCGATCGGCGCTGTTGTATGTTTCCTTCTCATAGGCAACGGTGCCTTTACAAATGTCTTCCGCGGTTTGCACAAGGCTCGAGACCACCAGATCTTTCATTTTATCAGCTGTAATCCCCTCGGCGGCAAGCAATTCGCCCGCATGTTCCAACGCTCTGTTCAACTCCGGGTCGTTTTCAATATCCTCGCCGATGTACGCGCTGATCTGTTTCATCAGCGAGGGATCCCGATCGAGCAGCCTCAGGCTCAGCCATCTGCCGTTGATTCGCTCCCCGCATTTTTGCCGTACGGCAGGTTCGATCCGCGCTACCGCATCCTCGATCAAACGGGGATAGCGCACTTGCAGCGGGACTTTATCCTCCTTTGAATCTACAACGGAGTCGATCGCCTGCAACAGATCGGACAGGCTCCTTTTTTTGCGCGCGATTGTGCCGACCACCGGCACGCCAAGCTTTTTGGACAGCCCGGTCAGATCGATCCGAATGCCCTTCCTTTTCGCTTCGTCCATTAGGTTGACGCAGACGACGACGCTTGATGAAATTTCAAGCGTCTGCAAAACCAGGTTCAAATTCCGCTCCAGGCAGGTCGCGTCGCATACGACGATCACCGCATCCGGATTCTCAAAGCAAATAAAATTCCTGGCTACCTCTTCTTCGGCCGAATGCGCCATGAGCGAATAGGTACCGGGAATATCGACCATAACGTACGAATGTTTTTTGCCGGAGCAATACCCCTGCGCATTGGTGACCGTTTTGCCCGGCCAGTTTCCGGTATGCTGGTTCATCCCGGTCAGGCTGTTGAAAACGGTGCTCTTGCCGACGTTCGGATTCCCTGCAAGAGCGACCACCAGATCATCCGGCGACTGTTTCCGGATGATCAAGCCCGAATCTATGGCTTTGACTCCAACCGCATTCTTCGTAAGCCCCATTTTCGCATCCCTGCTTATCGAGTTTCAAGAAAGATATCGGCGCAATCCTCGGACCGGATCGCGATAACCGCCCCGCGAATCAAGTACGCGGAAGGGTCCCCTCCCGGGCTATGCCCCAAGCATTCGACCGGCGTGTTTTCGATCAGCCCGATATCCAGCAAGCGCCGCCGCATGTTCCCTCTGGTCATCAATTCTTTCACTACAGCCTTTTCCCCAGGTTTTAAGCAGGTTAGAGGTATCACTTTACTCATATATGTAGCTCCATGAAATAGATTTAGGATAGTGAAACATTTTTACCTTATGCCATAGTATTCTTGGAGCGTCGGATTGGTTACCGCGAAACCGAGGTGTTGAATTTGGATACAACCGGGAACTTTTACACGTTAAAGGGGTATCAGGCGAACGCGCCGGCCGAACTGACCCCGGCGATGGAGGATTATCTGGAGATGATCTACCGATTGCTTCAGCACAAGGACGTCGTGCGCATCGGCGAACTCGCAGGCAATTTGCATGTGAAGCCTTCTTCGACATCGAAGATGATCCAGCTTCTGAAAGCGGCCGGCTATGTGAATTCCGAAAAATACGGCTATATCTGCTTGACCGAAAAAGGCAAAGAAGAAGGAGAGTATTTGCTGTATCGGCATCTCGTCCTGCAGCGGTTCTTGTGTATGCTCAATCATACGCAGGATGAGCTGGAGCAGGTTGAAAAAATAGAGCATTTTTTCAACCGCACCACCATAAAGAATCTGCACGCGCTGACAAAAAGGCTCGAGAAAGAGGAAGGGCCATGAGAAAAAATCGCAGGGCCTTTTGTGATGAGAATGTTCAGCACAGCAGCGCCTTCGATGCTTATTTGGAATAAATGCAGATAGGCGGGCAAAAATATCGCGTACCTCGTGGATAAGATGCGCTAAAAAGGGGCGGCATCCGGAATGTCCGGTTTCTCTATTCCAGATCTCAACCCCTCATCAATCAGGGTTATCATCTGTATTCATTGATCATCTGCTGCAATACGGCCATATCGACCGGCTTTGCCAAGTGCCTGTCAAACCAACTTTCCTGTGCGCGCTTTATACTGATCTCATCTGCATATCCTGTCAATGCGACCAGTAAAGCTTTGTTAAGACCATCATCCGCTTTTATAATCTTTACATCTTTATAACCATTTCTTCCACCCACTGGGGATCGCAGAAGCCTTTTCCTGTTTGGCATAGTAAAAAAAAATCCCTGATCCAATCTCTCAGTCCCATTTGCTCCCGCGCCTCCATTTCGTGAAGAATAATATCCTGATATGCTTGTCCGTTCTTTTGGGGTTCCGATTGCTGGCGACCATCATCAGGCCGAGCATCGTGACGAGCACGAAAACGTATGCGAAACAGGCAGCGAAGCCATTAATCAGATCGATGTTGGCGGTCACTTTTCGTCACCGTCCTTGACGTACTGGCCGCAGACGATGTTTTGAGGTTCGGTTTTAGCCTTGATCGTCGCGTATTTTGCCTTGTTCGATATGCGGATCCGCAGCCCGGCGTAAATGCCAAAATCATACCCAGCCTCGATGCCCTCGTCAGCCTCGATGCCCTCGCCAGCCTCGATGCCCGAGCCAGCTTTGATGCCCGAGCTAGCCTTGATGCCCCAGCCAGCCTTGATGCCCTCGCCAGCCTCGATGCCCTCGCCAGCCTCGATGCCCTCGCCAGCCTTGATGCCCCAGCCAGCCTTGATGCCCCAGCCAGCCTCGATGCCCCAGCCAGCCTCGATGCCCGAGCCAGCGAAAAGCCTATATTTGACCGATATTTTCCCGCGGCACACGATGCTGCCAGCGAAGAATATGCTCTTTTCGCTGGTGATCTCATCGACCTCGAGCACGGTTTTTGTGCTCCCGAATACATGCAGGAGCCAGCTTGCATAATCGTCCTTGCCGTTTTCCGCGCAAGCGTCAAGCAGCTCCTGATAATCCACGCCGTCTGGGTAGCGCCCGATAAAGTCGCGTATCCCCTCACGGCAAGCGCCTTTTGCTTCGAGCATTTCTTTGATGATGGTGAATGTAGTCACAAGCTTGTCCTCCTGATTGATTTGCGTTGTTGAATTGTCCGTGTGAAAATCTCGTTGCGGCACTGCGTGTATTCCTGTCTGTCCGCTTTGCGTTTGAGCAATCGCTCCTTCTGGTGGCGCTGAAGGATCTCGGAGACGAATTCGGCGCGGGTCGGGGTCATAATTCACCTGCAAGCCATCGCTCAAGCCGGGTCTTGATGATGACCGTGCGCTCCCTCGAACTTCCGTCTGATTGACAGACGCAACCGACCGGCATTGTTCCATTTTTGATCGCTGACTTGATCTTGTTCGGATCGACGCCTATCATCTTCGCCAAAACGATAACAGGCACAGTTTTGACTCGAATACAGTCAGTGGGAATCTTTGATTCCACGGCGGTCACCTCATTTCTACGATCTCGATCATGTCGGCGGCCTGAACGACGATTTGATATGATGCTCCGACAGGACAGGCCGATTTCGGGCTGAAGCTGCTTGACGATCGTTTCAGCCTCCGGGCTGATTTTGATGGTGCCGATCAGCTTTTCGCTGACTTCCGGAAGGCGGTAGACGCGGAGTTTGATGGTGGGCATGGGAAGGGCTCCTTTGTGGTTTTACCGTAATTACGGTTAAACCGTTATATTAGGCAAAAAATTAAGGCTGTCGTAAGGAATACCTAAAGTTCTTCCAAAATGCGTATTTTCTCTGCATCGGGTTGCGTTCGACCATTTTTCCAGCTTGAAGGCGTTTCCTGCGATACGCCAAGGTGAATTGCAGCATTTTTTTGCGAATAGCCTTTATTGACACGCGCGGCTTTTAATGCAATTTTGATTTTCCGAAGCGCCTCCATATAGAATTAACCTCCTGCTAATTAATTGTGCTGTATATAGATTATTACGGTTTAACCGTTATGTCAATCTAAAAATTGAAAATAGTTCATATTCTATTGAATAATTTACGGTTTTGTCGTATGATGGTAAATATATTAGTAATAAGAGGTGCAGATCATGAGCGATCTTGGAAACAAAAAGGTCCTTGCAAAAAACCTCGTTTATTATATGCAATCAAGAGGGAAAGATCGCAACGCTATTTGTGCCGATTTGAACATCAAATATACGACATTTGCCGATTGGGAGAATGCCCGGACTTACCCGCGAATTGATAAAATTGAGTTGCTCGCAAACTATTTTGGCATACAAAAATCAGACTTAATCGAAGATAAAGCTAAGCTATCAGCATCTGATAAATTATATGAAACTCTTGAGCAAACATTTAGGTCGCTTTCTCCATCAACTCGCACTCAAGCTCTTGATTATATGCGTTATCTTGCAGAAAGAGAAAAATCTGAACAATAGCTATCTTATCCAGTATTATTGCGTAAAGCTGTTTAAACTGGGCTACATCATCATCAACCGACTGTTTCATAATTTCCTCCCATGAAACTTGCTTTTGTAGAATAAGAATTGCATCCTTGAGGAAATATAAGTTTATGATTTTTTAGTAGCACTCCAAACAGAAACAGGCCGGGGTAACAGAGAGGTGGGATATGGGATTATTTACCTATATTATGTTACCAGCGATTAACAAATTCAACTATATAAAATTTAACAGATTATGAATATTGCGAAAATTATGCATCAAAAATATGCAGAATTTTGTCACAAAGTTTATGGGGGGGCGCACTATCCGCAAGCGATATCTACACATGCCTACAAAAGGCCGAAAAACCAAAAAAGCAAAGCGCCCGATTCCCTAGAGAATCAGGCGCTATTTGTTGGTCTGGGTGAGAGGATTTGAACCTCCGGCCTCTTGAACCCCATTCAAGCACGCTACCAAACTGCGCTACACCCAGTTGAGCGTCGCGTTTTCGCGACCTTTATATTATAGCAACTGAATTCATAAAATGCAAGCCATATCCATTCGATTGCCATTCCAAAAACGCATCCCGAAAAGATGCTGCAGGCGACCGTCTCCAGCCGCCTGCCATACTGCGGGATATGAAAATCAGGCGGTAAGATCTTCGACGTAGAGCATCGTAACGCCTTCTTTCGCCGCCATAGGCGCGGAAGGCATCGCAACAGGTTTGGGCTCAGGCGCTGCGGCAACCGGCGCTGCGGGCGCTTGTGGAGCGGTCTTGCCCTCCGCGGCGGCCTTTCTCTCTTCGAAGAACTTCAAAGCTACCTGCGGGAAGAGCGCGTAGCTCAACACGTCCTCCTCCTGAATCATCCAGTCTTTGATCTCTTCGCGGTACTTATCAAGTTCCGGGGTCAACAGGTCGGCCGGACGGCAGGTGATGACTTCTTCGTCTCCGATCGCCATCCTGCGCACCTCTTCGTTGACTTCGCCGGGCAAACGGCCATATTCGCCGTGCAGCAGCGCCTTCGACTCCTTGGAAAACATCTTGTAAGGGGTTCCGGCAAGAACGTTGAGCACCGCCTGGGAGCCGACGATCTGGCTTGTGGGCGTGACCAGCGGCGGATAGCCGAAGTCCTTGCGGACGCGGGGAACCTCTTCAAGAACCTGGTAGTATTTATCCTCGGCATTGGCCTGCTTGAGCTGCGAGATCAAATTGGAGAGCATGCCCCCCGGGACCTGGTACAAAAGCGTATTGGTATCGATGCGAAGAACCTTGGGATCGAGATCCCCTTCCTTCTGCATCCGGTCGGCGACAGTGCGAAAATGCTTTGCCGCCTCGGCAAGCTTATTCAGATCGAGTCCCGTGTCGTACTCCGTTCCCTTGAGCGTCGCGACCAAAGGTTCCGTCGCGGGCTGGGCGGTGCCGTTTCCGAGCGCGGAGAGCGCGCAGTCCACGATATCCACACCTGCCTGCACCGCCATCAGGTATGTCATATCGCCGGTGCCGGTGGTGTTGTGCGTATGCAGGTGGATCGGCACATCGATCTCCTGTTTGAGCCTCTTGACGAGCGAATACGCGTCATACGGCAGCAGCAGGTTCGCCATGTCCTTGATGCAGATCGTGTCGGCGCCCATTTGGACGAGCTCTTTGGCGAGCTTGACGAAATAATCCTCGTTGTGAACGGGGCTGGTCGTATAGCTGATGGCCGGCTCGCAGATCCCGCCGAATTTCTTGGTATACTTAATCGCGGATTCGAGGTTTCTCGTATCGTTGAGGGCATCGAAAATGCGGACGACATCGATGCCGTTCTCGATCGCTTTGCGGCAAAACTGCTCCACCACATCGTCGGCATAGTGCTTGTATCCGAGGATATTCTGGCCGCGAAAAAGCATCTGAAGCTTGGTATTGGGCAGGGCTTTCTTCAGCTTGCGCAGGCGGTCCCATGGATCTTCGTTCAAAAAGCGGAGGCAGCTGTCAAACGTAGCGCCGCCCCAGCATTCCAGCGACCAGTAGCCGATGCTGTCGAGAATTTCGCAGGCCGGAAGCATATCCTCAATACGCATACGCGTCGCAGCCTGAGATTGATGGGCGTCACGCAGTATCGTATCCGTTATGTTCAGTTTATGTGCCATGTTTTCCCTCCTTCTGCTTGGATTTTGGTATATGCATTGAGCGTTAGCCGATTACGCACAGGGGGTCGCCCGTGCTTACGCTCGAGCCTTTGGAAACGTTGATGCCGACGATCGTGCCGCCCTTGGGCGCAACGATTTCGTTCTCCATTTTCATCGCCTCGAGGATAACGAGCACGTCGCCGTTCTTAACGGTATCTCCCACGTTGACTTTCACGCCGAGGATCGTGCCGGGCATCGGAGCGCTGACCGTTTCCTGTCCCTTAGAGGCG
The DNA here is from genome assembly GCA_038562375.1 of Bacillota bacterium. GTDB lineage: Bacteria > Bacillota > Clostridia > Christensenellales > CAG-138 > JBCFAY01. The sequence continues at coordinate 52,327 of JBCFAY010000004.1, forward strand.
ACGACCGGAGCCGCGGCCGCCTTCGGAGCCGCGGCGACAGGCGCGGCTGCGGGCACGGGCGCTGCAGCGGCGGGGCTTTGCGCAAAAGCGCCGGAGATTTCTTCGACCTCTATTTCATAAGTGCTTCCGTTGACATTAACGATGAATTTACGCATGTTCTTACCTCCCGTATCACACAATTATTTCTGTTTTATGGAATGAATCCTAAGGCCAGATACCTCTGTGCCCATTGCGGCCGCAAGCGCGGCGCTCATCGCCGCAACGAGTTGTCTGCGCTCTCCGCCACCGGATAAGCGCCTGATCGAGCGGATTCGAATCCCGCTCGGTTCCGTTCCCATCGCCGTTGCGAGCGCGGCGGACACGGCCGCGACGAACTGCCTGCGGTTCGCATCCCCGCCGGACATGCGCCGGATGGAGCGGATCCTCAGGCCGGAGACGTCGGTTCCCAAATATGCAGCGATGCTCGCCGAGACCGCAGCGACAAACTGCGGGCGATTGGCGATCGAACCGGCCGAATACTCTGGGGAAGCGACCGCCCCGGGCTGTTCGCCGCGAGGTTCAACGGAAGCATCCGCCTCGCGATCCACTGAACGCGACCTTCTCGCGATAAACGCAACAAGAGCCGACAGCACAATGCCTGCGATCATCCCCAAAAAGAATTCGACCAATCGTCCTCACCTATCCTTCTAAGCATCAGTTATGGAATAAAGATTCCTCAATTCAATCGTGATCCACGGTCATCGGTATCGGTCCGACAAAGTTCCTAAATTCCGGCAGTTTATCAAATATCTTAATAATTGTATTCTACATGCAATTATGTTTTTTTTCAAGTTTTTTCTACCGCAATACTCAAGATTATCCAGTCACAATCACTATAACATCGGCGATATAATTATCGATTAAAAATAATAAACACTTATATCATTGCAGGAGTTGATCCAGCCGCGCAAGCTCCGAGGGCGTTAACATGCGCCATTGGCCGCTTTCAAGATCCCCAAGCGAAAGCGGGCCCATGCTCAGCCTGCGCAGGCGAAGCGTTTTATGGCCTACCGCGTCGAGCATCCTGCGCACCTGGCGGTTCCGTCCTTCCCGGATCGTAATCAAAAGCGAGGTCTTCCCGCCCTCCATAGGCTTTACACTGCGAACAAGAGCAGGCGCGGTCATGCCGTCCTCGAGCATGACGCCCTGCTCCAGTTTTCTCTTTTCGCTGTTTGTCAGCTCGCCTTCGCAGATGGCAAGATAGGTTTTTGTGACCATGAACCTCGGATGCGTCATGCGGTTTGCAAGCTCGCCGTCGTTCGTAACAAGGAGGAGACCCTCCGAATCGATGTCCAGACGGCCCACGCTGTATACCCTGTACGGGAGTTGCGCGAATACATCCGCAATGGTCTTTCTGCCCTGCGGATCGGAATTCGTGCAGATGACGCCGCGGGGTTTGTTGTACAGGATCACAACGCGCTCCTGCTCCTTTTGAAGCGGCTTCCCATCGAGCATGACCGCATCCTTCTCAGGGTCGACGGACGCACCGATCTGCGCCGTCTCGCCATTGACGCTTACCCTGCCCTGACGGATCAGCTCCTCGCAAGCGCGCCTTGAGCCTACCCCCGATTCAGCCATAAATTTTTGCAGCCTCAACCCCCGGTCCTCCTTAAACTATTGCGCTAGGTCGAGAAGTATTCGCTGCAGATAGAACGGCAAATCGCGCTCAGCTACATCTTCCCCGGCGACGAGCGCGGTGCTCGTTAAAAGCTTGTTCTCCTCCCAAACTTCAAGGCGACCCAGCTCGTCCCCGGCGGCGATCGGCGCTGCAATACCGTTCAGCACAACGCGCGTGCGGTACGCGCGCTCTCCTTCCTTCAAGACCGGGATCATTATATCCTGTTTTGCAACCAGCGCCAATACGTTTTTTATACCGCGCTTGACGGGGGCGCGCGTAACCACGTCGCCTTTATGCACGATCGTCTCCATCTTATACGCCGTGAAACCGTAATCGAGGATGCTCATCGCGCCGGGAAACATATTCGGGCAATTGAGCACGACCCCGATCAATTGCATTTCGTCGCGCTCCGCAGCGAAGGTGAGGCACTTTCCCGCGGGCTTCGTATAGCCGGTTTTTATGCCGTTCCCACCATCGTATTGCGTGAGGATTCTATTCTTGCTTTTCAAATAGCGAATTCTGCTGCCCGTAGTCGTCTTATAGGACGTGGTCGAAACCAGCTCCCGAAACTCCGGCATCTTCATCGCGGCTTGGCATATAAGGGCAAGATCGTAGGCCGTCGTATAATGATTGTCGTCATGCAGGCCGTTGGGCGTCACAAAACTCGTGTTGAGCGCGCCAAGCTCCTTCGCCTTCTGATTCATCAAGAGGGCAAAGTTCTCGACGGATCCGCCGATATAATCGGCGATCGCTACCGCCGCGTCGTTGCCTGACACAAGCATCAGCCCGTGAAGAAGGTCCCGCAGGCTGATTTTCTCGCCCAGTTCGAGGTACATGCTCGAGCCTTCCTCGCCGTACGCTTCCTCGGTGATCTCGACCAGCGCGTCGAGGCCGCCATGCTCCAGGGCGAGCATGGCGGTCATAACTTTGGTGGTGCTCGCCATTGGGAGTCTGACGTGCGCGTTTTTTGCATACAGGACCTTGCCGGTTGTCGCTTCGATCAACACGATCCCTCCGGCTTTCACCTCGGGCTGTGCCGTTTGCGCGCGGGCGATGGGCATGGGCGCCATAATCAAGATGCACAGCGCGATCGCGATGCCCCGGATTATGAGCCTATATTTCATGCGTATTCCGCCGAATCGCTCGCGTAATCTTCATGCGCTCCGTCTTTTTCCTCCTCGGACGCGCAGCCTTTTTTGCCGTCCATGGCTTTGCAGATCATTTTTTCGATCTCCATCAGCGAATGAGGAACCATCTCGATGATGCGGTCCAGCGTGCAGTTGTAATGAGCGGGGAGCACCTTTACGCAGCCTTCGCTCACGGACAGAAACGCCATCGGCGTGAGGCTCATGCCCGCGACCGACACGCCTGCGAACGGATAACGCTCCTCGTCGACCCTGACGGCATCGGCGCTGCGGTGCACCGGCGCGACCCGGCCATATTCCCCGCCGCCGGACAGGAAGCCGAGCGATACGCGCGACACCGGAAGGACCATTGTTTCCTTACTCGTCATGATCGGACTGCCGATGATCGTGTTCACATCGACCATCTCCTTGATCTGTTCCATAGTGGTTTTCATGATATTCTCAATCGGGTGTGACATTGCGTGAAACTCCTTTCGATTTCAGAAATTGCCTAAATACAGCAGTAATAATGTGGACGGTGCGAACGATGAATATCCCTTCCAAATTCAACCTGAATATGTTGGTGGTAAAATTCGGTTTTAACGTTATATGGGAGTCTTTCGCACGCTCTTTCGCAATAAAAATCAGCGTCATAAACAGCGCGCTTTGGAGCGCGCCGGTGAGCATGACGCAGGCGAACGCGTCGTCCGCGATGCCGAGCATGCCGTCGATCTCAACGCGTTTGGTTATAAATTGATTTTTTATGGATAACAATACATCCTTGATTTGAATGACCCTCTTGGTTTCCTTGTTCTTTTTTCTCCTCAAGCGTGCCGTTTCGCCATTGCGATGGATTAAAAATATGGAAATCCCTTCGCTGAGCGACCACTCCAGCCGCAGCGCGACATGAACCCTTATGATGGTGTAAAAAAATAAGACCGTCAGGTCAAGCCTTCCGCCGCTTTGATAGATGCAAAGCGACAGCTTGATCCTGCCGTTCCATAGCAAGCCCAAAACGATGATTGCAGCCAGTGCAAGTGCAAGCAGCAATTCCTATCCTCCAGCAAAGTATGGATTCGGATACTATCATGCCCCATCTCTGGCGAAATATGAGATCAGAACAACGCTTTATTGAAGCTCGGCTTCGACCTCGTCAAGCTCGTTCAGCTTCGGGAGCTCACTGAGCGAATGCAGGCCGAAAAGGCGCAGAAACGAGTCGGTCGTTCCAAAAAGCATCGGTCGGCCGACCGCATCCTTTCGGCCAAGCTCCCGGATCAATCCTTGCTTTAACAGCTGACCAACCGAATACTCGCAGCGTACGCCCCGGATCGCCTCGATGTCCGCGCGCGTTACCGGCTGCTTGTACGCGATGATGGAAAGCGTTTCGAGCATCGCCTGCGAAATGCTCTTTTGCTGCGTCGGCTGCAGATACTCCATGACGGAGCTCGCATAGAGCGGATTCGAGGTAAGCTGCACGCTCTCGGGCGTGAGAAACAGCAATATCCCCCGCTGTTCCTGCTCGAACTCCCTCGCCATGTCCGAAAGCAGCAATTCGACTTCCAGCTTCGTCAAATTCAGCACGCGCCGCAGCTCTTCGAGAGAAACAGGGTCCCCCGCCGCGAATAATATGCTCTCGATTGCCGCCTTGCGCTGATCCACGTTCATTCCCGCTCCTCAAGTTTTTCGGAATTATAATCGATTTCATCCATATAGTCGACATTTTCATCGTCATGGATTAACGCGTTCACATAAAAAGTGATCTTTTCAAACGGCGCGCTCTGCCTGATCCTGATTTCCCTGTTGGCGATCATGTCGAGGAGCGCCATGAAAACAATGATGATCTGCAGCTTCGGCGCGCTCGAATCGAAAAGCTCGTCGAACGTGACGCGCGATTTGCCCCTCATGTATTCGCGGAGGCGGTTGGCTTCCCCGCGGATGGTGAATTGTTCGGCCGAGACCTCGTGTACATGCGGCGCGGCGTTCTCTTTGTGCTCCTTTGTCAAAGCGTCGCGCAGGGCGGCATAGAGTTCCATCGGAACGCCCTCGGCGAAGGAAACCGGAGGTTCCGCCTGAAAGACCTCCTCGCGAAGCCTGGTATACCTCCCTTGAGAGGTCTCGAGCAGCCTCGCAAGCTCTGCGCTCAGCGATTTAAACTCCTTGTATTCCCGAAGCTGCCGCATCAGTACGACCTCGGGATCCTCCTCCATGGTTTCCTCTTTGGGCGGTTTCGGGAGCAAAGAGCGCGATTTGATATAGACGAGCGTCGCCGCCATCGTCAGGAATTCGCTGGCGGTGTCCATGTCAAGCTCCGAGAGTTGACTCATGTATTCGAGGTATTGCTGGGTGATTGACGCGACAAAAATATCTTTAATGTCAACCTGTGCGCTCTCGATCAAATGCAGCAGCAGATCGAGCGGCCCCTCAAACTGTGACAGCCGTACCCGGTATTCCACGCCTTCTCCCTACATCCAAAAAAAGATTAGATTGTTGTAAACCCAAGCCATTCCCGACGCAATCCATTCGACGACCACGCTTAAAAGGCCCGTCAGCGCGCCGGTGAGCAAAAGCCCGAGCAGAACAAACTGACCGTACCGATCAAGGAACAGGAACGGTTTAGGCCCCACGACGCGGATCAAAAGGTTCTGGAACACGTGATACCCGTCGAGCGGCGGGATCGGCAGGAGGTTGAATACCAAAAGCCCGATGTTGATGAAATAGAAGTAATAGATGATGGTATCGAGCGCAACGTTTGTAACGTTGAAATAGCTCAATACATAAGCGATTCCCATCGTCACGAACGCCAGCAGCAGGTTTACGAAAACGCCCGCCAGGGAAACGATGCTCTCATCCCTTCTTTGGTTTTTAAAATTGCGCGGGTTGATGGGTACCGGCCTCGCCCAACCGAAGCGGACGAGTATGAGCATGATAAAACCGATCGGATCGATGTGCGAAAGCGGATTGAGCGTCATGCGGCCGAGATTTCTTGCGGTCGGATCCCCCAAACGGTAGGCCGAATAGGCGTGCGCCCATTCGTGGAAGGACAAAGCTACGACGATCGCCGGGATCCGGTACAAAAGTTCCATTAAATTGATGCCACTAAACAATCCGCTCAACTTGCACACTCCAACGGCGATTTGTTTTATTATACGCTAAATCAAAATGTCATGCAAGCCGCAGGGGATCGGCGCGGCGGTTCAAGGATGATCCCCGGAAGCCGTCAAAGCTTGTCCATCCTTCTGCTCGTGCAACCAATCGCGGATCGTTTTTTATTGAAAGATCGGCGCAATCGCTGATTCCCGGGGCGTTTGCTCATGTCGTCGGCACGAAACAGCGCCCGCATTGCGGCGGGCGCCGACCGAAGTGGAAGGGCTTTGTATCGGCGGATGTGACGCCGCCTATGCGTGTACCCAGCCGAGACCGACCATTCTAAAATAATCCGCGAGCTTCGCAACATCGCAGCCCGTGGCGGCAACCAGGTTGAGCGAGGCTACGGCGTTGCCGTTTTCATCGACATAATGTACCGTGCCGAGCACATCGCCCGACTTGAACGGAGCGTTCAGACGTTCGGGCACTTCATATACCGCATCGGGTGTGGAATCGCCCTTCGCGAGCAACATCGTCATATCGTTCTGTGCGATCAGGTCAACCCATTGCAGCGTCCCGTTGCTCACCAGAACCTTCGGCACAACCACATCGCCCTTCGCGCAAAGGCGAACCGCCTGATAATTGGAGGAGCCAAAGTCGAACAGCGACTGCGCGAGCGAAAACCGCTCCTTGCTGTTTTTCGCGCCCACGACCACGGCGATCATGACGGATTCGGAGCGTTTGACCGCGAATACGCCGCAGTACCCCGCCTCGGAGGAGGAACCCGTAGCGATGCCGATGCAGCCGGGATACGTCTTGACCAGCCTGTTCGGATTCGCAAGCTCTGTAAAGCTTCCGTCCTCATGGGTGATTCCGTCAAGATACATCGCGCTATATTGCGAAAAGCTCGGAGAATCCGCAAGGCGCCTGCCGAGCACCGCAAGATCGGCGGCGGACAATTTCGTGTCCGTATTGGACAAGGATGTGATCGTCGCGTTTATTTTGAGCTCAGACATCCTTTCGTTGATCGCGATAGCCGCGGCCTGATCCGTTCCGAAGAGCTTCAGCGCCATGGCGACGATCGCATCGCCGGCCCCGATCATCGCGGCGCTCTTAAGAAGGTCCTTCACCGCGATTTTCTCATTTGCCTCCAAAAAGGCGGTCGGGCCTGAAATCTTCGAAGCGAACTCGCCCACGACGATCTGCTCGTCGAGGCTCAACTCGCCGCGGTCGATCGCCTCGCATACCACGAGCGTGATGGGCATGCGGCTCAGCCCCGCGACCAATAACTGCTCCGAATCGTTTTTTTTCAGTATGGTCTGCATACTGGTGGCTTCGGCCAGCAGAAGGGACTTGGCCTGCTCCGAGCCGATCGGGAAATTCGCCGCATCCGTTTCCACGGCCATTGCGGGCATCGCCATGCCCGCGAAGGCAAACGCCGCCAGTAACCCTGCGAGCACCCGCTTTATACTCCTGTTTTGCAACATATAAATCCCCCCTTGCGCTATCTAAATTATATTTACGCAAGGAGGGAAAAAGACTCATTTATATGGGATAACGGCCATTAGAGCTCCAATTCGGCCAAAAACGAATTGCCGACCGGCCAGCGTTTTCCACAGATATATTGGTATACCGTGCAGCCGATGTCCGCGAACGTGGATCTCGTGCCGAGCGCCACGCCGCGCTTCATTGATTTTGCATAGGCAAGTACCGGTATGTACTCGCGCGAATGATCCGTACTCGCGGTCGTCGGATCGCAGCCGTGATCGGCGGTGATGATGAGAAGATCCGTTTCCTCCATCGCGTCGAGCAGTTCGGGCACCCTGGCGTCGAACGCTTCAAGCGCGGCGGCGTAGCCTTCCACATCGTTGCGATGGCCGTAGAGCATATCATAATCGACCAGATTGGTAAAAATAAGGTGCGCGCTGTTCTGGCGCATGAACCGCAGCGTCGCGTCCACACCCTCGCGGTTGCTTTTTGTATGATCGCTCTTCATGATCCCGCGCCGCGCGAAGATATCCTCGATCTTGCCGATGCCGACCGTATCGTACCCCTGGACGACAAGCCCGTCGAGTATGGTCGTCCCGGTCGGCGGCAGGGAAAAATCTTTGCGGTTGGGCGTGCGCACATACGCGCCGCTCTCGCCCGTAAACGGGCGGGCGATCACCCTGCCGACGCTGTTCTCGCCCGTCAGCAGGCCGCGGGCGATTTCGCAGATGCGATATTGCTCCTCGAGCGGGATGACGCTCTCGTGCGCCGCGACCTGAAAAACGCTGTCCGCCGACGTATAGACGATCGGCTTTCCGGTTCTGACATGCTCGTCCCCCAGCGCCTTGATGATCTCGGTTCCCGAGGCGACGACGTTGCCGAGCGTGCCCCTTTTGATTTTTTTTTCAAACGCGCGTATCAGCTCCGCGGGAAAGCCCTGCGGATAGGTTTTTAACGCGTGCTCGAGTATCAGGCCTGCGATTTCCCAGTGTCCGCTCGTCGTATCCTTGCCGTGCGAGCGTTCGATTGCGCGCCCATAACCCGCAATCACACCCTTTGGGTCGAGGGCGGGCAGGCGCGCATCCTCGATGTTCGCAAGCCCGAGCCTGGCCAGGTTCGGCAGATCAAGACGCCCCCGCCGCGCGAGAATATTCCCTAAGGTATGCGAGCCTTCGTCGCCAAAGTCTGCGGCGTCCGGCAGCGCGCCGATCCCGACGCTGTCAAGCACGATCAAAACGACACGACGATCCATGTTCTTCACCTCCTGAACATAGTATCATCCGCCGTCATGCGCGTCAATCAGCCAAACAGCGCCACGCAGAGCGAAAACAGGAGGCTGGAGAGCACGATATCTAAAGCAATTGCAATAAGGAAAAGCTTAAAAAGATTCAGCGTCTGCACGAGATAAGGCCGAGAGATCGTGCCCGAATGCCCGCCCTGCAAAACAGCTTTTGAGCGCGGCGCCCATTCGCGCAGTCCCATGTATGCACTCAACAGCAGGGCAATCGCGGCAGGCGCGCCCGGTATCGCCACCACCAGTATCGCGCCGAGTACGCCGAAGGCTCCGCCGGAGTTCAAAAGCGCCGTCGTCGCGGTGCCAATAAAGAATCCCTTGACGAGCACGCTGATAAGGGAAAACGGCATGCCCGGAACCCAGAGCCCGGAAAGCGACGCGAGGATGAAGCAGGCGATATTGACGCAGATCGTCTGCACGATACCATAGAAATGAAACCCGGCGTGTGCTCCAATGCTCTTTACGGCGCCGCCGATGTAATCGACTTTAACGAATTGCTGCAGTTGGTTATAGGCCGTCGCGCCGGCGGCTATCCCGATGATGAGCGTAAAGAGCAGTATGATGAGGGCGGCCGGCTTTTCTCGTATGGAAATGAACATGCCTTTCTTGTCCAACCATTTCATTGCTTACCCCCGTAAATAAGAAAGCTGATGCCCTATGCCCCTAGCATCAGCTAAACATATGCGAAGGAAGCTAAAAAAAGACCTGGGCGCTACAGGAGCATCATCTGCGTTCGGTCCGCGAGCATCGCGATAAACTCGCTGTTGGTGGGACGGCCCTTTTTGTCGTTCACCGTATAGCCGAACATCTGATGGAGCGTCTCAATATTGCCGCGGTTCCAGGCGACTTCGATCGCGTTGCGGATATTGCGCTCGACGCGGGAAGGCGATGTGCCGAAGTTCTTGGCAATCTCGGGGTATACGTGCGTGGTCATGCCGAAATGACGGATCTGGCTCATGCTCTCCTCGTTATTGACCAAATATTCTATTGCGGCACGCAGATGATAGTACCCCTTGATATGCGCGGGGATGCCGACGGACCGGATCAGCTGAGTTGCGGTTTCACGCACCCGGTCGACCGCAATGCCCGCAACAGCCTGAATGGCGGCGGCAGGCGTTTCCACAAGGTCGGTTCGGTTGTAAAGCAATCCCACGATGCGCCGATAAACCACTTCGGACTGGGTTGGCTTTGCAAAGAAATACAGCGCCCCGTGTTTTAACGCATAGTTAATGATCCGGTCCGCGGAGAGGGCCGTATGAATGAAAATATTTGGACGATGCGACAGTTCCATTTGGTTGAGCCTCTCGAGAACCTCGCAGCCATCCAATCTCGGAAGCACCAAGTCCATAATCAGAACGTCGACGTTATGCTGCTTTACCCGTTCGATCACATCGGTGCCGTTATTAACATAGTCGAACACCTGGAACCCATGCTGTTCAAAACAGGTCTTTAAGGCAATACAACATACTTCATTGTCGTCCGCAATCAGTACAGTTACCTGCGACACATTCCCGCACCCCCAACTCCGCCACGCCAGATATTTTCAAAAAATCAACCGGTTTGTGAGAGCATCCAAAGCGCAAATATGCAATACCCTTTGGTCGGATCGTTGATAAAAACATGGGTCACAACGCCGATAAGCTTTCCATTTTGAATCAAAGGGCTACCGCTCATCCCTTGGATAATACCCCCGGTTTTACTGAGCAAATCCGGATCCGTTACCTGAATAACCATCCCCTTAGGTGCCGGCGTTGATTGCGGGTTGATGCGTATGACTTCGCAGTCGTATTTGCGAATTCCGCCGCTATCGACGGTCGTCAAAATCTCTGCCGGGCCCAATTCTGCTTCTTCGGGATAGGCGACCGGGATCCCATCCGGATAAATGCCGTTTATAAGTTCTTGCTGCGTTTTCCCAAAAATACCAAATGAATTATTAATAAGGATATCCCCGTATTTTTCGCTGCCGGAAGTAAACCTCCCTCTGAGTTCCCCCGGCTCGCCCTTGGTTCCCGGGACAATATCAACGATGCTTGACGCAACGATGGATCCATCGCGAACAGACATCAGCGCGCCAGTATCAACATCTATTATAGCATGGCCCAACGCCCCGTACCAGCCTGTTGTTTTATCATAAAAAGATAACGTACCGACCCCCATCGTGCTGTCCCGTACCCATACGCCCATGCGGTACTGGCCGTCGCGTTCATCCTCCACCGGGTAGATCGTCGTGGAAAACGTCTCTCCGTTCCGGCGGCATTCAAGCTCGACGGGTTGCCCGTCCGCGCAGGCTTCGGCAAGCTGCGCCGTGCTTTGAACGTCTACGCCGTCCGCCGTAAGGATATAGTCGCCGGGAACCAATCCGGCAGCGGAAGCCGGGCTGACGTGCTCGCCCGCGGAGTTGATGATATCGCTCACGCCCACGACCAGCGCGCCCAGCGTATAAAGGGAAACCCCGATCGCATGTCCACCCGGGATTACCCATAAATCCTTGCGCACATGCACGCTGATCTGCCTGACGGGGATCAGATCAAACAGCTTGACGGTTACGGCCGCGCCGGAAGCGGAATCCACCCCCGCAACGTCGATCAGCGTTTGCCCCGCATTCGAGGCGGCATACACCTCCCCGTTATAGGATAAATTAAACGGATACTTAACGCTGTTTGCAATCCGCTCCACAGAATCGGCGTTCGCCCAGATGTTCTGCGGCAGGTCCCTAAGCGTCAGCACGGGCGCGCTGTAATTGGCAATACATACAAGGATTACCAGCGCGATCCCAATGATTTTGCGAAGCGTAAAACGCTTATACTCGTGAATCAATATCAACACCTCAATATACAATGGACGCAAGCAAATGCTTGCGTATTCTATATTTCGCTATTGATATGAAAACCATCCCGGCAATATTGCCCCAAACTGGGTGTATTTGTTATATTAAAGCTTTCGTTTAAATTGTTTTGCCGCGTCGATCAGCTCGCCTGCGTGCTCCAAGGCGAGTTTCGATTCCTCGTTCGTGCCCATGATGCGCGCGACCTCGTGCCGGCGCTGCTGTTCGTCCAGAAGAATCAGGGTTGTAGTCGTCGATTCTTCGGCCATCGATTTTTGTACCAGATAATGGCGATCCGCCATCGCCGCAATCTGCGGCAGATGCGTCACGCAGATGATCTGCCGCGAACGCGCGATCGAGAGCATTTTTTCGCCTACGACAGAGGCGATACGCCCGCTGATGCCGGTATCGATTTCATCGAATATCAGCGTGTCGATGCCGTCGGTCGCGGCAACGATGGTTTTAAACGCAAGCATGATCCGCGACATCTCTCCGCCCGACGCCACCTTGCTGAGCGGCTTCAACGGTTCGCCGGCATTGGTGGATAAGTAAAACTCGACCGCATCCGATCCATTCGCGCCGATCGCTTCAACGTTGTGCTCGATCCGCACGCAAAAATCCGCTCTCGTCAGCCCCAGCTCTTTGAGTTGCTCCAGAACGAGCTTTTCAAACTCGTCCGCCGCTTTGCGCCTTGAGAGATAAAGCTCTTCAGCCGCGGCGCGGTATGCTCCAAGGTGCTCTGCCCGCTCGGACTCAAGGCGCATGCGAAGCTCAGCCTCCGATTCGATCTCAAAGAGCTCCTCTTCGCATTTTTTCGAAAAGAACAGAATGTCCTCGATGGTCGCACCATATTTGCGCTTGAGCATGTGGATGATATCGAGCCTTTTTTCGATCTCGTCCAGGCGGGACGGATCATATTCGAAGGAGTTTTTTGCATCCCTTAAGGCAAAGCAAATATCTTCCAGATCGTAATAGGCGTTTTCCAGGCGCGACCGGATCGATTCGTATTGTTCGGCGAACGACGCGATGTTCGCAACCGAATGGGCGGCGCGTTTTGCGTTCGCGAGCGCCCCGCTATCTTCCGCCGTGAGGCATTCATAGCCCTCTTCGAGGGTGCGGATGATCTGTTCAGAGTTGCTTAAAAGGAGCCTTTCTTCGGCAAGGGTATTGTCCTCGCCAGGCTCAAGCCTGGCGGCGCCGATCTCGGTAATTTGGAATTTCAGGATATCGATGCGGCGCATACGTTCCTGCTCGCTCAAGAAGCCCTTGAGCAGGCGCTTGTTCGCGGCATGATATTTCGCGCACAGCCCGGCGACGATCGCTTTGTGCCTGCGCAGTTCCTCCGATGCGAATGCGTCCAGTATCTCCACATGGCGCTCTGCGTCGAGCAGCGACTGATGCTCATGCTGACCGTGGATGTCGATCAAACAATCGCAGAGGGATTTTAACGCCGCAAGCGTTACAAGCGTCCCGTTCGCCCTGCACGCGTTCTTTCCTGACGAAGAAAGCTCCCGCGAAAGTATCAGCGTATCCTCCGCGTCTTCGACGCCCAAGCTCTCGCATAACTCTATAAGTCGCTCATTATGGGGAAATGTAAATACTGCCTGAACGGTGGCCTTTTCAGCTCCGTGTTTGATCAACTCGCGGTTCGCGCGTTCGCCGATCACAAGGTTGACCGAATCGATGATGATCGATTTCCCCGCGCCCGTCTCACCGGTCATGACGTTGAAGCCTTCGAAAAACTCGACGTCCAGCTTCTCAATCAGCGCGACATTATGGATAATAAGCCTTTGGAGCATTGATGGTCTCCTCGATTACTTCACCATCGCCTGCAAACGTTTCACCATCTCAGGAACGGATTTTGCGTCCTTGATCGCGATGAATATCGTATTGTCTCCGGCGATGCTGCCTGCAATCTCCGGCCACTTCAAGGCGTCCACCGCCTCGGCCGCCGCGTTTGCAGATCCAGATATGGTCTTGATCACAATCATATGCCCCGCATTTGTTATGTTCAGTACGGATTGGGAAAAGATTCTGTTAAAACGATCCTGAAGGCCTGCTTCCGCTTTATCGACCGATGCATATTTATAGACCCCGTCGTCCGAAAGCACTTTGATCAGACGGAGCTCCTTGATATCGCGCGAAACCGTCGCTTGGGTCACGGGAAAATTATGCTGTTTTAGATAGGCCGCAAGTTCATCCTGCGTCTCGATGCCATACCGATCGATCAGTTCCAAAATCATCGCGTGCCGTGCAGCCTTCATGGTCAATTAACCCCCGCGCATAGATTTTGCTTATGTAAGCTTCTCCCGTATCAACGAGTACAGATTGCGTTCGGCAAACCGGATGAAATCCACGCCATGGGAAGCTTTGCGAATTCTTACGACGTCTTCGGGCGCAAATTCCCATACGAGCTGTCCGTCCACAGAAAAATGCCCCTGGCAATACATTGTAAGAACCAGCTCGTCGTTCGCATCGCAGACGATAGGCCGGGCGTAGAGCGAATGCGGGCAGATCGGCGTGATGATCGAAACCTCCAGCCCCGGGGAAATCACAGGACCGCCTGCGGAGATCGAGTAGCCGGTCGCGCCGGTCGGCGTGCTGATGATCAATCCGTCACAAAAAATCGTGCTGGCATCCCATCCGTCGATATTGACGTTAATGTGCGCGATTCCCTCAAACGAGTGGCGGAACAGCAGGAAATCGTTGAGGCAATAGTATATGCTTCCGTTTTGCAGCGTGCCCTCGAGCATCATCCTGCGTTCCGGGCTGAAATTGCCCGCCGCGATGTTATCAAGAGCGATTTCAAAATCGGCGGCGTCAATCTCGCTCAAAAAGCCGATCCTGCCAAAATTCACGCCGAGAATTGGAATGCTGCGTTCCCATGCGACGGCGGCCGCCCTCAGGATCGTTCCGTCCCCGCCCGCGGCGACGATCAGATCCGCTTTCGAGGATTCCAGCTCCACAACGTCCAAATCTTTAAATAAATCAAGGTAGGCGCGCCCTATCCCGCAATGATATCCTTTTTTTCTCGCAGAGCGCACCATCTCGGGTATTGCATCCATGGTTTCGTGCTTACAGGGATTGAATATAAAGCCGATATTCTTGAAATCCACGTTTTTCTCCGCACCTGTTTAATTAAGTTCATTATAATATCCAAATTAAATAATAATCAAGCGAAAACAAGAAATATAGGATATTTTAGCATGATTGGAATGTTTTATGCGCAAAGTATACAACTTTCTCAAGAAAGGCATCATCCAAATCCGTTCCCGCGCCTTTTTTCAGATGCAATAAAAATTCGATGTTGCCCTTCGGGCCGGTAATCGGCGAGTAATCCGCGCCGAACGCGGTAAATCCAACGCCCCGCGCCATCGCCGCGGTGCTTTTAAGCACTTCAAGATGCACTTCCCGCGAGCGCACGACGCCGTTTTTCCCGACCTTGTCCCTCCCCGCTTCAAACTGAGGCTTTACGAGGGCGACCACTTCCCCGTCGTCCTCAAGGCATCGAAAAAGCGGCGGCAGTATCAGCCCAAGCGAAATAAACGATACGTCGATCGAGGCGAACGACGGCAGCGGGTCGAACCATTCCGGCGCCATATAGCGCGCGTTGGTGCGTTCCAAGACCTTTACGCGCGGATCGTTGCGAAGCTTCCAATCCAATTGCCCGTATCCGACATCGATCGCGTAGACCTTCGCTGCGCCGTGCTGGAGCATACAGTCGGTAAAACCGCCGGTCGAAGCGCCGATATCCGCTGCGACGCGCGCATCCAGATCCAGTTTAAACCGTTCAACCGCCTTTTCCAGCTTAAATCCGCCGCGGCTGACAAATGGCAAAGCATCATCCTTGACGCGAATGCACTGCCCGTCCTTAATGACCTCGCCCGGCTTATCGACGCGGCGTTCATCGGCAAAAACGGCCCCGGCCATGATCAGCGCGCGCGCCTTTTCCCTGCTTTGCGCAAGGCCCGATTCAACGAGGAGTACGTCGATTCTCTTGCCGGCGCTCATGCTTTCTCCATAACATGCCGGAGTCCTGCGAGGATCTGTTCGCTCGAAATGCCGCACATTTCGTCCTGCTCGGCGATCGAGCCCTGGCCGATGGGGCGGTCGGGCGCGCCGAAGCATTCCACCCCGACGCCGTAGCGGCTTAAATAGCCCGCCACCGCCGCGCCGAACCCGTTGACGGATATCCCGTCCTCAATCACGGCGCACAGCTTGGAACCCTTCAATTGATCGAGCACCGCCAAGTCCATCGGTTTGATGCGCGGCGCTTCGATAAGACCCGCGCCGTAAGCTTTTGCGACAGCCTCGGCATGGGACAACATCCTGCCGGTCGCGACAATGTTGACTTCGCCGACGGGACGTTTGACACGCCAAAAATCGATCGGTTCCTCCGTGCGCTCTCCGGCCGGCAGCGCGCTTCTGCCATAGCGCAGCGCGACCGGCCCGCCGCATTCGAGCGCGGCGGCGAGCATCCGCTCCAGGTCCGCCTGCGTGGAAGGCGAATAGATCGTCATGTTGGGCATCCCCAAGAGATACGAAATATCATATAAGCCCTGATGCGTTTCACCGTCCTCGCCGACCAGGCCGGCGCGATCGATCGCGAATACGACAGGGAGATTCTGGAGGCAGACGTCGTGAAGGATCTGATCGTACGCGCGCTGCAAAAACGAGGAATAGATCGCGACGACGGGCTTATACCCGGAACACGCAAGGCCGGCCGCCATCGTCACCGCGTGCGCTTCGGCGATACCCACGTCGAAAAAGCGCTTTGGGTATGCGCGCTCAAATCCCGCAAGGCCCGTGCTGTGCTTCATCGCCGCGGTAATGGCCACAACGCGCCGGTCCGTTTGCGAGAGGAACACCAGAGCGTCGCCAAAGGCCATGGAGTTGGAGCGCTCCGATGGATTGACCGGCTCGCCGCCCTCCAAATCAAAAGGCCCGATGCCGTGATATTTTACAGGATTGCTCTCGGCCGGCGGATATCCCCTACCCTTTTGCGTAATCGCATGGATGATGACCGGCCTGTTCATCGATTTTGCGTGCGAGATCACCTGCTCGAGCGCCTGCGCGTTGTGCCCGTCGATCGGCCCGAGATAGGTAAACCCCAACGCCTCAAAAAGAACGTTGGGCAGCAGGAAATACTTGATTCGGTTTTTGAACCGCTCCAGACGCAGCCAGATCGACTGCCCCTTGGGCGTCTTATCGAGTTGGAGCACGATGTACCGTTTAAAAGCCTGGTAACGATTGCTCGAGCGCAGGCGGTTGAGATGCTTGTTCAGCGCGCCGACATTCCTGCTGATCGACATGTTGTTGTCGTTGAGCAGAACGATCAGTGCAAGTTTGCTCTGGCCCGCGTCGTTGAGCGCCTCGTACGCCATGCCGCCCGTGAGCGCGCCGTCGCCGATGATCGCGACGATCGTTTCATCGGTCCCGTTGAGCTGCCTCGCGCGCGCCATGCCGAGCGCGGCGGATATGGAGGTGCTTGCGTGCCCCGTGTCGAAACAGTCGTACTCGCTCTCGGCGCACTTGGGAAAGCCGCTGATGCCGCCGCACATACGGAGGCCGCAGAATGCCTCACGCCTGCCCGTGAGTATTTTATGAGCGTATACCTGATGTCCGACGTCGAATATGATCTTATCCTTAGGCAAATCGAGCGCGCGATGCAGCGCGAGCGTGATCTCGACCGCACCGAGGCTCGACGCGAGGTGCCCGCCGGATTTTGCCACATGCTCAACAATAAATTCGCGTATCTCCTGCGCCAGATCCGGAAGCTTTGAAGCGGGAAGGAGCTTAACGTCCTCCGGGCAGCGGATATTGTTCAAAATCGAATCACCGTTCATGCCAAATGCTATTTTCCTTTTATTCCTCCCTTGTGCCAAACAAACGAAAGGAGTTTTCCCACAAGGAATACAATTTTATGACTCTGCTGAACCGCAAATGTCTTTCCGAAGGCTTTTCCGCAGACGGTCAGCGCCGCGATCAGGCTGGAAATCACGATGTTGAGCCAAAACTCATGCCGATTCGCGCTTGTTGTGATCAGCCGGATCGAAATTGCGGCGCCCATCGCGCCGGATATGATCCCGCAGATATCCCCGACCACATCGTTGCAGATATTGGAGACCAAATGTGCGTTCTGCACAAGCTTAATCGCCTGTTTCGCGCCCGCGATCCGCTTTGAGGCCATCGCGGTATAGGCCGTAACGTCCTGAAACGTGACCGCGATGCCGATGATATCAAAAGCGATGCCGATAACGATGATCAGCGCCAGCACCAAGAGCGCCACCGGCAGCGAAACGCCAAGCAGCACCGTCTCCGAAAAAAGGCTCAGCAGCAATGCCGTTGAAAGCGTAATAAAAAAAGCCTTCATCGGCCACAGGTTCACTTTGTGTTTTTTTTTGCCGTTCTTCTCGCCGTTTTTACGTCGGGCTGGTTCCACGCCATACCCTCCAGCGTATAAAATGGGGTGGCGGCATATTGAGTAAACTTTGCGGCTTGAGGTCCAGTAGGATTTCCCCGTCGTTCACTTCCCGTCGCCGATAGAAGCGGTTTCCCATTATGCACGACGCTGCTATGTTACCATAAACAGGACTGGATTGCCACTTAGGCCACACCATAATCCCCAATATGCCATGGACAGTCTAGGAGCTTTCCTCTACAGCTTTGTAGTCCCCTAGCCTCTTTTGCAATCTGGGTTTCATACGGCAATCATCCCTTGGCGTTTGGCCAAACGCACCGGGACGTGTTCCATAATTCACCCACATCACGCAAGGCAGGCTACACTGTACACAGTAATCACCGCGATACAGGTTTAATCCTAAGGAGTAGCCATTGTTCATGGCCACCCGATTAGGCCTCCACGAAGGTTGGGTCATCGCCCGCATGCCATTGCGGATCGCCCAGCCTTCTTAACCCCCAGCATAAGCCCCCGACTGGGCGTCGAAAGCTAACACCAGGAACTTCATCGATGTGCCCTTAACGGATTTTTAGGCCCGCTTTCAGGAACTACATCACTGACTAGAATACTGCACCACCTTGGTTCGAATTATATCATATCCGCGGGCAAAATTCAATCATCCCCATAATGGAAAGGAGATTCGGCCGGATGGCCCGGGGATCGCGCAAGTCCGGACGCCCATTGTCGTCCCTTTTCGCAAGCGGCGCTGCGCCTGTGGGCGCTGCTTTTCGCCGCCCTTCCCCGACCTTCAAAATTCCTCACCGAAAGGCGGCCATTTGAATGCGGATCGAAGAAGGGCAAGAGGCCTACCGCCGCTATCCCGACGGCAACGATTTGAAAGCCTTGAGATTAAGCCGTTTAGATCCGGATCGGCGCACGATGCTTGATTCTACTGCAGCTGCAGCATCTGCTCTGCGAGGAACCGTACCTTTTGCGACGCCGCGCCAACCACCTGCCTTCCGTCGATTCGAAGCGTCGGATGATACGGAACCACATAGTATGCGTATTCGATCCCGTATTCCGCCTCCGAGTCATGATAGGAAACCTGGTCGAGCGAGCCGGTGAATTCCTCCACCATTTTTGAAACGCCGTCCTGCGTTTCCCGGTACAGCCGGTAGATCGCGTAGGCGTTCTCCGGCGTAAACGTAATATACGCTTTGCCGTCAAAATATGGAACAACGCTCAGATCGGTCGGCGGCGTCGGAACCATCCAGTACCCGCTTTGCTCGGTCGGCGCGGTGCCTTTCTTAAACACCTCGACAACCACGCTGTCCGCCGGCGTAAGCGCGCTTACGAGCGCGGCCTTATGCTCGTTTTCGAGCATGTACCTGTCGAGCCGGACCTCCTCGACCCCTTCGGGCATCGCGAAATCCGGAGCCTCACGCTCCATATAGAGCCGCTCAAATATGCTCTTGAGCATCAAGGCCGGATATGTTCCGCCCGTCACGCTCTTGTCGAGCGCTTTGCCGCCTGTGGAGGTATCGTATCCCATCCATACCGCGGCCGCATATTCGGGGTTATACGCCGCCATCCAGGCGTCGCGGTTCCCGGCGCTCACCCCTACCGTTCCCGTTTTTCCTGCGAGGGGAATGCTCAATTCGCCGAGCCGATGGCCGGTGCCTTCCTCAACCACGCTTTCCAGCATGCTGGTGAGGATATATGCGTTTTCCGCGCTCATGACGCGCTGGCCCTTATCCTTCTGCTCATAGAGCGTATTGCCCGCCGCGTCCGTGATGCGCGTGATGACGGAAGGCTCCTTATAGATTCCGCCCGCCGCGAAGCAGGCGTACGCGCCTGCGATCTGATAGGGTGAAACCCCGTAGGTAAATCCTCCCAAAGCGAGGGCAAGCCCGTCGTCGCTTTCATCGAATCGGATGCCGAGTCTCTCCGCAAACAATTTGCCGGATTCAACGCCCATGCTCGAGAACACCTTGACGGCAGGCACGTTCAGCGACCGCGTGACCGCCTCGCGGAGCGTGACCCATCCGTTATAGTCCTCGCCGAAATTGTTCGGCTTATAGCTGCCGAAGCTGGTTTCCTCGTCGAGCAGCATGCTCGCCGCAGTGTATCCGAAGCTTTCGAGCGCCGGTGCATACACGAGGATCGGCTTTATGATAGAGCCCGGCTGCCTTTTGATGGCGACCGCACGGTTAAACCCGTTGGCTACCTTGGATTCGCGGCCGCCGACAAGCGCCGCAACCCCGGCCGTCCTAGAGTCGACCACCACGATCGCGCCCTCCACATCCTTCGCCGGGAAAGCGTTCTCCTGCTCGAACAGCGACTCGCAATACTGCTGGAGATCGCTGTCCATCGCCGTATAGATCCTATACCCGCCGGTTAAAAGCTGATCCATGGAGATATTGAGCGTCTTGCAGGCGGATGAGAGCGCGAGGTCGACATAGTACCCGCGCTTTTTTTCGACCTTGCCGTGGACGATGTTCACCGTTTCCGCGCTCGCTTTTTGGCATTCTCCCTCGCTCAGATACCCGTATTTCTGCATCAGCGACAATACCAAGTTGCGGCGTGCGATGCTCGCGTCCAGATCGATATGCGGGGCATAATGCGACGGACCCTTGAGGATCCCGGCCAGCATCGCGCCCTGCGCGACGGTCAGATCGCTCGCGTGTACGCCGAAATACCCGCGGGCCGCTGCCTCCACCCCATAATACCCTCCGCCGAAATAAACGTAATTCAGGTACATTTCGAGGATCTGATCCTTGGTAAACTGCTGCTCCATCTGATAGGCGAGCACCGCTTCCTCAAGCTTGCGCTGGATCTGCTTCTCGGCGGTCAAATGGCTTAGTTTCGCGAGCTGCTGGCTGATCGTGGACGCGCCCTGCACATAACTGCCTTCCTTGATATCGTTCCATGCGGCCCCGAGGATACGGACAAAGTCCACGCCGATGTGGTCGTAGAAACGCGCGTCTTCCGCGGAAATAAACGCCTTTTCGACGATATCCGGTATGTCCGCAAGCGATACCCATATGCGGTCCTCGACGCCGGAAAGCGTCGTGTATTCCTTTGCGTCCTTATCATAGACGATAAGCGTCTGGTCCGATTTGAGGATCTTGTCGGGATCAAAGCTGGACCATGCGTCCAGCCTGAATATATACGCAGCCCCGAAGAGCACAAAAGCCAATCCCAAAAGAAAACATCCCAACAGGATGCGCCGAAATACCCGGCCCTTTGTCCCCACAGCTTCCTTGCGCCTATTTCTCACGCCGCGCTCGCCTCCATACAAGAATCCGCCCGGCGCGCGTAAAAAAAACGCCTTCCGGGAATACGCGAAACGCTTTGTTGCGTTTCTTGCGCTAGTATTCCCAAATGGCGGATCGTTAAAATGTATAGGGAATTATTATTTTTTATCTGCGGGGAATGAGTAAGCTGCGCAGGCGGATATCGTAATAATGTGCGGCGATTGCATAGAGAACGCCAAGGGCAACAAAACCGGCCTCCGCGGCGACGATCAGCAGCCAAAGCGCAAGATCCGGCAGCAGCGCCATTACGTCGAGCCGAAGCACGAACATCGCGAGGAGTATCCCGATCGCCGTAAACGCATTGCAGTATATCAGCAGCAACGCGCTGCGCAGCAAAAAATCCTTGACGCGCGCATAAAGAAACGTCCTGAATATCCCATAATGGCCCAAAAGGATCACATACGGAAGCAGCACATTTTTATCCGGTATGAGCAAAAATGCAAGCGTGGCGCTCGCGAGAAACGAAATGAACGCGCTCATATAGGCGCCTTCCGCGCAAAGCGCATATGCAAAAAGCGAGGAAAGAAAGAAGCATACGAGCCTTCCGGCGGGCAGCACGGACGAAGCATAGAGCGCGACGAGCGTGAGCGCCGTCGCCATGGCGCCGAGCGTGATCTTATAAGAAAAACGCAGTTTTCTGACCATTGTATTCCCCCGACGCTAGCAGCAGCGAATCAGATCGCCGCCCATGCATTCGCAGCAGCAATCCGCGCATAAAAGCGACGAGCAAACGTCGCAGCCGGAGCAACCGCCGCCGTACGATCCGCCGCCCGCGCCGCCGCCGGCAAACGGATTTCCCGCCCGCGACACAGTCGTATACGCGTTGCGGTATTCCGTGTTGCCCGGCTCCTGTTCGTAGGCGCGCGCAAAGTATTCGCGCGCCTTGTCGTACCAGCCCTGGCGAAGGAAAATGATGCCGTACAGATAATACCATTCCGCGTTGTGATTTGTGATGGAGTCGAGTATGAGTTTTGCCGCCTGGAGGTTGTTTTGGTTGATCAGGCTGCGCGCCTTTGCAAACTGTGCGGCGTCCGGGCCGGTATAGGTGCTGGAGCCCGCCGACTGATAGCTATAGCTTCCCGAGCCCGAAGCGCGCTCATAGGTATTGTTGGAAGCCTTGCGCGTGAGCGCCTCATACGCTTCGTTGATCTGTTTGAGTTTTTCGTTGGCGAGTTCCTTGAGCGGATTATCCGTATATTTATCCGGATGGTATTTTTTAACAAGCTGTAAATACGCGGCGCGGATCTCCTCCTGTGTCGCGTTTTCGCTCACACCCAATACCTTGTATGGATTCATCGCTCGTCTCCTTTGAGCAGGCTTTCGGTCTTATGCGAAAGGCCCAAATACAGGATGTTGTCAAGCACGGGCCGGTTCGACGCCGGCTCAAGAAGATCGTAGGCCTTCTGCGCCTCACGAAGGGAATAATACAGCAGGAACGACGCCCGTTCCTCATCCGCGCCCGATGCGAGAAACGGGTTATAGCTGCGGCGCTTCGCGTCCTTTTCCCGGTCGTCCCACGCGTCGATCAGGTAGATCCAGCGGCCGAGATGATACCCAAGCTCGCCGAGAATAAGGCGGATTTCATCGTTTTCCGCCTCGTACAGGGAAAGAATGCGGCGCATCATGACGGCAAAAACGTCGGCCGGCGCGTCGATATCCGCGCATTGCTCCAATTCAAGCTTTGAAAGCGCCCGAATCTGCTCCCCGATTGCCTTGGCCGTCTCAGGACGAAAGCGCGCGGCTTTATCCGCGGCCCGCTTCAATGCGCTTTTGGCCGCAAAGGCATCCAGGCGTTTTTCGTCGTTCCAATCGTCCTCGAGCTTAGAATATGCAAGCAGCACATTTACATCCGCGGCATATTCCATGCCGGGAGAACACGGCGCGACCGGCTTTTCCCCGGCGAGCGGCTTATACGCGCAACGCCGCTGAGCGCACTTTTGCCCGCCGGACAAGCCGCACAGCAGCAGCGCGAGAAAAGAGCAATCATAATTGAGCGTCAAACGCGGAAGCTGACCGTATCTTTGGGCAAGAGCATGGCACAGGCCGCAATAATGCGCCTGATACAGCGCAAGATCCTTGACCTTCAGCTCACATTTATGCGGCGATACATACCCAAACATTCAGGCTCCCGTCGGTTTTCTTTCGGTATTGTAACATCATTCCATTTATTTTGCCACGACTTTTTGACAGGAGTAAGGACTAAGATCCAAAGAACTGCAAAAACAGACGGGATGGGTTCTTTCATTTAGGGCGTCCTCGGCGCGCGGCACGGCGCGCCGTTTTACATTTGGGCCTGATAGGCGACCCTGCCGCGCACGATCGTCTCGCGTACGCGAAGCGAACGAAGCTCGAGCGGATCCATCTTGAGCGGGTCTTCCCAGGTCATCACGAGATCCGCGTCTTTGCCGACGGCGATGGTGCCCTTGTGCTCCTCGAGCATACACGCGAACGCGGCGTCCCGCGTGACCGACGCGAACGCGGACAGAACATCAACGCGTTCCCCGGCTCCGATGGATTTTCCCTTCTTATCGAGGCGGTTTACCGCGCTCCAGATATTCCCGAAAGGATCGGGAGGCCAGGCGCACTGCTCGCGATGGAACGCGACGGGAACGCCCGCCTGCAATGCGCTCTTTGCAGGGCAGAGCCGGTACGGCAGCGCCGTTTCATCCTCCTGCGCGCGGCATAGAACGTCATAGGGCGCGAAGCTCACGGCCGCGCCGAGCGCCTTGACGCGCGGGAGCTGTTCTTCGTTCATCCGCTCGCACAGGAGCAGCGGGCGCGACGGCTTATTTGGGGCGTTCTCGCAGGCCGTCAAAAAGCGCTCGAGCGCCGTTTCGCCGCAGCAGGACGCGATCGGCCGAAACCCCCGCTGAATAGAATTCCCCAACTCCCGTTCGGTTTGGACATCCGTCGCAAACGTGCTTTCGCTCTCTTTGGGCGCGCTTTGTAGACGCCACAGTGTGCCGCAGAGATCGTCTTTCGCACAGTTTCCATCCAATTGAAACCGCAGTCCTCCAAAACGAAGCGCGCCGGCTCCCGAAAAGCGGCCGGGCGGTTCCGGATAATCACCCTGAGCGCCCGCGTCCGGGCTGCAGAGCATATCCAGCCTCAGCGCACGCTTTTGGGCAACCCACAACAGCCGCTCCCATTGCTCCGGCGTGGTGCCGCATTCCTGCACGCAGGTCACGCCCAGGCGCAGATACTGATCCTGCATGCGGTCGATCCGTGCATTAAACTCGCTTTGCTTCGGCTTTGGCATACGCGACAGGGCCGCGAGAAACGCTTCCCCATCGATGCGTCCACTGCGATGACGACCCTCGCAGGAGGGCGCATCGCCGCAGAGATGGAGCCTCTCGAGCGCCAGGGAATTGAAAACACCCATGCGCAAGGACGCATGGGTGATCAATATCGGATGTTTTGTGGAAAGCTGATCGAGCAGCGCACGGTCCGGCTGATCCTTTTCTGCGAGGAACGAGGGATCGTAATTCATGCCGATCACCCATTGCCCATCGGCGACGGCGAAAGAACAGATGCAATCCTTGATCCGGGAGACGATATCCTCAAAATCTACCGCGTCGGAAAGGTCGACCATGTCGAGAAGGCCCGCACGGTAGGAAAGCTGACCGCAGCAGTCGATAAAGCCGGGAAACAGCGCGCCGCCGCACAGATCGACGACCTCGGTGGAAGAATCCTTGTGCTCGAATACCTCCTGTACGCTCCCGAGCGCATGGACATGGCCGTTACGAATGAATACCGCCTCCGGCATCGACCCCGGGTCCATCGTATAGATCGGGCCTCCGAACAGGATCATGCTTTCCATCGCGTCGCTTAACCAAACAGCTTGCTGAGGAAATCACCGACGGCGGTAAAGAAGCTCTTAATACCGTCGCCGATGCTCGTGAAGAGCTGATCGGCTTTGGACATGTTTTTCACCGCGTCCACCAGCGTTTCGAGCTTTTCCTTGAGGGCGTTCACATCGAGCTTTTCCATGGAACGGCACAGGCCCAAAAGCTGTTCGACCTGTTCGTCGGTTACGGAGACATTGATTTTCTTTGCGATTTCACGGATCTGCTGACGAACCTCATCGTCGCTCATTCCGGAGGTTTGATCGAGTATTTTCTTAAGCTCGGTCACAAGTTTCGTCGCGTCGACACTGCCGACCACCTCGGCAAGGTTGCCGGTCGTGACAAGCTCCATCGTGGAAGCAAGCTTTGCGGCCTCCGAGATCGGCTCGCCGGTGATATCCTCATACGCCTTGAAAGCGCCCGTTAGCGCGGCCGTGCCCGAAACGTCAAACGGCGCGGAAATGATGACCTTCGCATCGGTAATACCCGCGGTAATCAGGGCGTTGACATACATCTGCTCGGTGCACCAATTGATGTTATCGGTCGTAACGCTCAGGCCGCTTCCTTCTTTTAGCGTCTCGATATAAAAACAGGAAAGCGCGACATTGCCGATCTTACCGTCGGGAACCAAGCCCTTGAGGTACGAACGTTCCTCGTCGTTGGTAACGGTCAGTTCCTTGACGCTGCCGGGCTCAACGCCGAAGTCCTTATAGATCTGCTCGCGCTGCTCCTCGCTCAAATCCGCCGCGATGACCGCGCGCCGCTCACCGACCGTAACGGCCAAAGCCCCGGGGATCATAAGCCCCGCCAGCATCAGCGCGCATAGCAGCGCCGCAATCGTTTTTTTCATCATGATCCTACTCCTTTCGTAAAAAACCATCCTATCATAATTAAAAACCTTAGGCTTTGGACGCATATCGCCCGTATTTTGCCACGCCATTATCATAGCATAACCGGAAAAGAAATAATTGAAACTTTTTATGAAATTGGCCCGGTTTTCCTTGGGATAGGGAAAAACCATCACAATCGTTCGAGTATAACCGACCATTCCTTTATGAGCCGCTCCAAGGAGTACGACGCGTTGGCGGGACTTGTCGAAGGAAGCCGTCGGATCGGAACGCCCGTCGACGGATAGCTATAGCGCTCGTACAACCGCGCCGCGCTTGCTCCGTTTGCGTAGATTGCGCCGATCGACTTCGCGTTTTTCAGCAGGCCGGCGATGTCGTTGGGGACGACGTTCCTGATCGAGCTGTCGCTCGAACCGACGATATCGCAGCGCTCGATCACGTCCCAGAGAGCGATTTTGTTTTGAAGCAGAAACGAGCGCTTCTCCTCGATCGTTTCAGGGACGGCCGCGGCGCGCATAAGCTTTGCAATCAGCTGCCAGAAGCGGTTCTGCGGATGGCCATAAGGAAAACCCTGTCCGCGCGATGCGGCGGAAGGGAAAGTACCCAGAATCAATATTTTTGAGTCCTCGTCGAATATCGGTGATATGGTATGTATAAGGCTTTCCCTTTGACAGCGCCCACACAAAGAAGCCGCGGCCGGATCGCTCCCGCCGCGGCGCTGTTTCCTTACAGATACAGGATCCTTCCGCAATTCTCACACTCCACGATCGCATCCTCATTGGCGACCCGCTTTGCGACCACCGTCGGCAGGGACATATTGCACCCGCCGCACTGATTGTTCTCGAGCTTGGCCATGGGCATCTCATAATTTTTCTTGAGCTGGATGTATTTGGCAAGCAGCGCTTTATCCACATCTTTGCCGCAGGCATCCACCTTTGCCCGTGCTTCGGCGAGCCGATCCTTGAACGAATCCATCTCCGCCTCGCAGGTCATCCTTAGAGCGTCGTATTCTTTCTTGGCTTTGGCCGCTTTTGCAAGCATGTCCTTGGATTCTTCCTCGGCCTTTTCGATCCATGAAATCATATCAAAGAGCTCGCGGCGCACAGCGTTGATCTGCTCGATCAGCGCCTCGATCTCGCGGCGCGACTCGCTCACCTCGGCGGCGGTGCACTCCGCGTCGTTCTCCATCGTGGAAAACTCGGACGCCTCAAGCTCGTATTTATGGCTAAGCTGACCAAACTGCTCCGTGATCCGATCGATACCGGCCTGCTTGGCCTCCATCTCACGGTTGACGCGGTTCAGATTCGCCTGTTGCTCGGTTAAAAAGTTTCTGAGCTTATTGAATTTTACCCTGGACGGCGTCGACATGATCTCAGCCTCCAAGTGCTCATACGCGCTTTCCGCTTCATAATATTTCCATAATGCGTCCAACTTACCCATACTTTGACTCTCCTCTGCTAAGCTATCCACTCTCACTCCAACGATCTAAAAAGCGCCTTTTCCGCGAGCGTTAACATATATTTTATCCTAGAATCCTCCCTCTGTAAACGGGAAATCAGGCGCTCGAGCACAACCCGCTCCGTCTCGTAATGTCCCGCCTGGATCAAAGCAATCCCCATTTCCTGCGCCGCAAGCGCCTCATGGTGCTTGACCTCGCCCGTCACAAGCACGTCCGCACCCGCGTTCCGCGCAGCTATCGCATCGCCGCCCGCTCCGCCGACCACGGCCACGCGGTGAATCGGACGATTTGGGTCGCCAACGACGCGCACCGATGCATCCAGCGCGATTTCGATTTCCCGCGCGAGGGAACCGAGAAGTATTTCATCGCGCATGCCGATCCTGCCCAGGCCGTCCGGCGGCAGCTTTTCGACGCAGCCGAGCGCGAGGAGCTCAGAGAGCGCGTCGTTGACTCCCCCGTCGGCGGCGTCCAGATTCGTATGCGCGGCATACAGGCCGATCCCGTTTTGGATCAGGCGATATGCGGCGACCGTCTTGGGATCGCCCGGCAGTATCCGCCTGACGGGTTCAAAGAACACAGGATGATGGGCCAGAACCAGGTCGCAGTTGAGCCGCGCCGCTTCTTCCGCCACCGCGCTCGTGCAGTCGAGCGCGACCAGCACGCGTTCAACAGTCGTTTTTTCGGTGCCGATCAGCAGCCCGACGTTGTCGTAAGAAAGGGCCAGCTCCGGCGGAGCGATCCGCTCCATCATCGAAATAAAATCCGCAAGCTTCATGTTTCCTCCTCCAGCCGTTCGAGCAGCCATCCAAGATCCTTCGCCGCCTGCCGCAGCTTATGCGCGTTCTGCGGTGCGTGCGTCAACCGACGCTCATATTCCTGCAGCCTTTGCCTTACATACGTAAGAAGCAAAGGATCGCGTTTTTCAAATAGAACCCAGCCGATCTCACAGAGTGATTCCGGCCAGCCTTCCGGCTTTTGCGCAGGTTCCCAAGGATGCGCCGCGATGATCTGATAAGTCCGCTTTGCGTCCAGAACGAGCGCTTCGTCATAGATGCCATAGCCGTTTTCATAGAGATACGCCCTGAGCTCTTCTACTCCGCGCATCGGCTGCATCACAATGCGTCGGGCGGCACGGGCAATCTTCCGCTCTTTGTCAAGCAACGAACGGATCAGCTCGCCGCCCATGCCGGTAAATACCAGCGCGTCCGGCCGATCTTCCCCGAGCGCCGACAGACCGTCGCCGACCCTTAGCTCCAGGTTTTCCCCGATGCCGCACGCGTCCTTGAGCGCCACGGCCTTTTCAAGCGACGCAAAGCTGATGTCCGTCGCGATCACGCGCGAAGCAACATGCCGCTGAAGCAGCGCCGCCGCGAGGCGCCCGTGATCGCAGCCGATATCCGCTACGGCATCCGCTCCCGCGAGCATCCTGAGCACCGTCTCCAAACGCGGGCGAAGTGAAATCAAGCGCGTTCCTCCTGCGCCTGCATCCGCCTTCGCGCAGCGTGGCAAAATGCAGCGGTTTGATCCATTCTATCCCAATCTGCCCGGAAATTCAATCTTCCGGCATCAACGCGCGTTTTGGCGCGCAATTCCCTGTATCAAAACAGAACAGCGGCCGGCGCCGCTGTCTTGTTTGCTTCGGTTATGGCTTTAGGGCCACGATGTCGACGTCTACGCCGGGTTTTAGCTCCCTTACCAGCAATGCGCGTACATAGCCGCGATCCGTCGATGTGGTTCGGATATAGAAGCCCTGTCCGTAATAAAAGCGAATCAGGCTCGCCATCTTTGCCGAGGTGTGAAGCGCAACCGCCTCGAAGCCGTTTTTGGCGGCATCCTCCACGACCGTCCGCACGAGCGCGCCGCCGACGCCGCAGCTTTGCGCCTTCAGCGTTACGCCAAAACGCGTGATCAACGCCACTCCGGCCTCGTTGTGATAGCGGATCGTTCCCACGGGTACGCCTTCGAGCGTCGCGACGAAGACGTTTTTGGTTCGGATATCCCTGACGATCTTCTCCTCGTCGTCCGAGAGCGCGTATACAAGGTCCGGCCTTCCAAGATCGAAGGCGTACTTTTCGAACGCTTCCTTGGTGATTGCGAGTATCGTTTCGGCGTCCGATTCCTCGGCGCGGCGGATCACGATGGCCTTATACTCCCCGTTTGCCATATTACTTCATTAGCTCCTCGTAGCTTTTTCCGCTCATGAGCATCGCCATAAGCCCCTTTTGCGCGTGCATGCGGTTTTCAGCCTCGTCGAAAATCGCGCTGCGCGGCCCGTCGATGACCGCCGCGGCCACCTCTTCGCCCCTGTGCGCGGGCAAACAATGCAGGAAGATCGCATCGGGCTTGGCTTTGCCAAAGAGCTCTTCCGTCACCGCGTAGTTTTCAAGCTTCGCCTTGCGCGCGAGGAATTCCTTTTCCTGGCCCATGCTCGCCCAAACGTCCGTATACACGGCGTCGGCTCCGGCGACCGCAACCAGAGGATCGTTCGTGAGCGTGATTGTCGCTCCGCTCTCCTTAGCGCAGGCGAGAGAGGCCTCCACGACCTTCGGATCGGGCGCGTGCCCTTCCGGGTAAGCAACCGCAAAATCGATCCCAAGCTTTGCGCAGATGACCATCAGCGAATGGCACACGTTGTTCCCGTCGCCGAAAAACGCCAGCTTTTTGCCGGAAAGATTGCCCTTGTATTCATAGAACGTCATGATATCGGCAAGCGCCTGGCAGGGATGTACCCAGTCGGTCAGACCGTTGATCACGGGGATCGTGCCGTATTTTGCGAGATCCTCCACGTCGCTGTGGGCGTAGGTGCGGATCATGATGCCGTTGACCATGCGCGAGAGCACGCCGGCCGTGTCCGCGATCGTCTCGCCGCGGCCGAGCTGAATATCGTTGGATGAAAGGAACATCGGAAACCCACCCATCTGCACGGTGCCCATCTCGAAGGAAACGCGCGTGCGCGTCGACGATTTGGTGAAGATCATGGCGAGCGACTGCCCTTTCAGGTGATCCACCTGTATGCCTGCCTTAAACTTCTCCTTGATGTTCAGGCCCACGGAGAGCACCTGCAGGATCTCGTCCTTCGAGTAATCCAAGAGGGTAACAAGATGCTTCTGTGAAAACTTTTCCTTCGCCTTATGGTTTCTTAATTCGATCATAGCTCCCATCCTTTCAGCAGTTCATCCAAAGCGTCGAGAAACGCCCGTATCTG
Source organism: Bacillota bacterium (assembly GCA_038562375.1). Classification (GTDB taxonomy): domain Bacteria; phylum Bacillota; class Clostridia; order Christensenellales; family CAG-138; genus JBCFAY01. Next base: position 82,872 of record JBCFAY010000004.1, read on the forward strand.
TTTTTCGTCTATTATGAGCGGAGGCAGCAGCCTTAAGGTGTTTTGCCCGGCCGTTCCGGGGAGAAATCCCATCTGGATCAGCTTTTCCTGCACTTTTTTTGCCGGGATTGCTTCTGCAAGCTGCGCGCCCAGCATCAGCCCCATGCCGCGGACGTCGACGATTTTGCCCGGGTAGCGCCGCATCAGGTTTAGAAGCCCGGACTTGAGCAGGCTCCCTTTGTGTTCCACCCCGCCGAGGAATCCGGGCTTTAGGATCTCGCCGAGCACCGCGATCCCTGCCGCGCACGCGAGCGAATTCCCGCCGAACGTCGTCCCGTGGTCGCCGGGTTTAAACGCGCAGCAGCTTTCTTTGGCGAGTATCGCGCCCGAAGGGATACCGCCGCAGAGCGCCTTCGCGACGGTGAAGATATCCGGCTCCACACCGTACGCCTGATGCGCAAAGAGCTTACCCGTCCGACCCATGCCGGACTGTATCTCATCGAAGATCAGCAGTATGCCCTTCTCGTCGCAGAGCTTGCGCAGCGCTTTAAGATACTCCGCGCCGCCCTCGATCACCCCGCCCTCGCCCTGAATGGGCTCGACCAGCACCGCGGCGGTATGCTCGCCGATGGCCGAGCGCACCGCGTCGATATCCTTATATGGAACGTTTATGAATCCCTCGGGCATCGGCAAAAACGCCTCGCGGTATTTCTTCTGCCCCGTCGCCGCCAGCGTCGCCAGCGTGCGGCCATGAAAGGAATTGTCCATCGAGATGATCTCGTAACGATTCTCCCCACGGTCAAAAAACACCTTGCGCGCAAGCTTGATGGCGCCCTCGTTGGCCTCCGCGCCGCTGTTTGCAAAAAACACGCGGTCAGCGCAGGTGTTCTCGCACAAAAGCTGCGCAAGGCGCGCCTGCTGCTCGGTATAGAAGTAATTCGAGCAGTGGATGAGCTTCTTCGCCTGCGATGTGATCGCCTCAGTAAGCGCCGGATGGCCGTACCCGAGCGCGCACACCGCGATACCGGCGAGCAGATCCGTATACGCTTTGCCCGTTTCATCATAGAGTGTGCAGCCGCTGCCGTGCGTTAAGACCATCGGCTGCCGCTCTCCGAATGTGTTCATATAGTGGGCGTCGCTCAGCGCCTTTATTTGTTCGAAATCCATTGCCGACCCTCCTCGTCCGTCGTTACCATAGTGCCGATGCCCTGCTTGGTGAAGATCTCAAGCAGTATCGGATGCTCGATCGTGCCGTTGAGGATGTGCGCGCGCCGCACGCCGTCGCTGATGGCCTTGAGGCACCCCATCACCTTCGGGATCATGCCGCCGTCGATTTTGCCGCTTTGGATCATATCCATGATCTGATCCTCGGTGATGTGGGAAAGCAGCGTCGAAGGATCCGCGGGATCGGAGCGGATGCCGTCCACATCGGTGAGGAACATCAGCTTCTCGGCGTTTAATTGCGCCGCAATGGCTCCGGCAACGGTGTCCGCGTTGATGTTGAAGCTCTGGCCCGCGCTGTCCACGCCGATCGGCGCGATGACGGGAATGTATTCGTCCTCGCTCAGGAATTTGAGCAGCTTTACGTTGATCTTGACGATTTCACCGACGTACCCCAAATCCACGCCGTCCTTTGGCGGGCGCTTGACGACCTCTATAAGGTTCGCGTCCTTGCCGCAAAGGCCGATCGCCTTGCCGCCGAGGACGTTCAGCTTCGCCGTGATGTCCTTGTTGATCTTGCCGGTGAGCACCATCTGCACGACTTCCATGGTCGCGGCATCCGTGATGCGCAGCCCCTCATGGAATTTCGGCTCGATCGCGAGCGCCTTTAAAAGCTTGTTGATCTCCGGCCCGCCGCCGTGCACGACGATGGGGTTCACGCCGACGTATTTTAAAAGCGTAATATCCTGTAGGATCTTTTCCGTGAGCTCGTCGGAAAGCATCGCATTGCCGCCGTATTTGACGACGACGCACTTGCCGCTGAGCTTTTGGATATATGGAAGCGCCTCGATGAGGATATTCGCTTTTTTAATGAGTGTCTGTTGCTCGAGCATTTTCTTGCCTCCCCAATCTGTCAAATCTGCCACGGGATCAGTTCAAGCCCCATGGTCTCCTCTAAGCCGAACACGATGTTCATGTTCTGGATTGCCTGCCCGGCCGCGCCCTTGATAAGATTATCGATGCAGCTGACCACGATGACGCGGTTTACGCGCGCGTCCACGCAGACGCCGATCGATACGCGGTTGCTTCCGACGACGTGCTTGAGCTCCGGCAGCTTCCCCTTTGCGCAAATGGTCACGAACGGCTCGCCCTTGAAGAATTCCCCGTAGAGCCCAAGGAGCTCATCCACATTGGCCGCAGACGTTGGTTTCGCATAGCTCGTCGCCAGGATGCCGCGCTTTATGGGAAGAAGATGCGGCGTGAAGGACAATTGAATCGGTGCGCCGTTAAGACAACCAAGCTCCTGCTCGATCTCGGACGTATGCCGGTGCGTGCCGATGCCGTACGCCTTCATGCTTTCATCGAGCTCGCAAAAATGCGTTTGCTCCGAAAGGCCGCGTCCGGCTCCGGAAGCGCCGGACTTCGCGTCGATCACGATACTTTGTACATCGATCAAGCGATGTTTGACCAGCGGCGCGAGCGCCAGGATCGAGCAGGTCGTATAGCAGCCGGGGTTGCCGATGAGCCTCGCGCTCTTGATCTTCTCGCGGTGCAGCTCCGGCATTCCGTACACGCTCTCTTTTAGCAGTTCGGGGCTTGAATGCTCAAACCCGTACCAGGTTTTATAAACCTCGGGATCGTCGTAGCGAAAATCGCCCGAAAGATCGATCACCGCGACGCCTTTTTTATAGAGCGCGGGGATCACTTCGCCCGAGACGCCGTGGGGCAGCGCCGTGAACACGACGTCGCACTTCTCGGCAGCCGCCTCGGCATCCACAGTCTCAAGCGTCGGCAGCGATATACCGGCAAACCCGGGATATACCGAGCTCATCTGCTTGCCCTCGAAGGAGTGCGAGGCCAAATATGTCACGTGCGCCTGAGGATGCGCAAGCAGCAGCCGCAAAAGCTCCGCGCCTGCGTATCCGGTCACACCCATGATTCCTATCCTGATCATAGCCGCCTCCCGATTGCGTTTTCATAATTATACGCTCATATTAAATAATATGCAATAGTTATTCAAGTTTTTTACAAAAAAATACACGCGGTTTCCGCGCGTATTTCGATGATATTATTTTTGGGCCGCATAGCTTTGACGGATCTCTGCCCGTTTGATCTTGCCGCTCACGGTCTTGGGAAGCGCGTCCGTAAACTCGATGACCCGAGGATATTTATACGGCGCGGTCACACGCTTCACATGGTTTTGCAGATCCTTCTTCAGCTCGTCGCCGGGTACGTAACCGGACTTTAGAACGATGGTCGCCTTAACGGCCTGCCCGCGCACGAGATCCGGCTCGCCGGTCACCGCCACCTCAAGCACGGCCGGATGCTCAAGCAAGGCGCTTTCAACCTCGAACGGCCCGATGCGGTAGCCGGAGCTCTTGATGATATCGTCCGCCCTGCCCACGAACCAGTAATAGCCGTCGCTATCCTTCCAGGCGGTGTCGCCGGTATGATAAAACCCGTCGTGCCAGACCTTTTCGGTAAGGCATTCGTCCCGGTAGTAACCGTTGAACAGGCCCCTGGGCTTGCCCGTGTCCAGTTGGATGCAGATTTCGCCGCAGGTGCCCTCGCCGCAGGGATTGCTTTCCTCATCGAGCAGTTCGATCCGGTAGCCGGGCATGGGTTTGCCCATGGAGCCGAGCTTGATCTGCATGTGCGGAAGGGTTCCAAGACAGCAGGTGGTTTCGGACTGGCCGAACCCTTCGTAGATCGACCGCCCGGTCTGGCGTTTCCAATCGCTCCAGACTTCGGGATTGAGCGGCTCCCCCGCGCTACAGCAATGTCTCAGCGACGAGAGATCATAGCTTTCGACCGGTTCCTGAGTCAGCATGCGGTACATCGTGGGCGGCGCGCAGAATGTCGTGATGCGGTATTGCTCCATGATGGAGAGAATCTCTTTGGCATGGAAGCGATCGAAATCATACACGAAAACCGCACAGCCCGTCAGCCACTGGCCGTAAAGCTTACCCCAGCCGGCCTTTGCCCAGCCGGTGTCGGAGATCGTGAAGTGCAGATCGTCCTCGCGCGTGGTATGCCAAAGCTTCGCGGTCGCGATGTGCCCGAGGGGATAATAAAAATCGTGCAAAGCCATTTTCGGAAAGCCTGCCGTTCCCGAGGTAAAGTAGATCAGCATCGTATCGTCGGCAGTAAAGGCGTCCTCGCCCAGAGGACGGTCGAACGTGTCGGACATCGCCGCAAGACCCTCGTCAAGATCAAGCCATCCCTCGCGTTTGCCCACGATCGCGAGCCTTTCCACGGTCGGCGAATCCTTCAGCGCGGCCTCCACCTCGCAGAGCAGGTGCTCGTCGGTGCAGCAGAGGATCATCTTCGCGCCCGAAGCGTTGCAGCGATAGCTGATATCCTTTGCCGAGAGCTGCGCCGTCGCGGGAATGATGACCGCGCCGAGCTTGCACAGGCCGACGTTGATGAACCAGTACTGGTAGTTGCGCTTGAGGATCGCCAGCACCTTATCGCCTTTTTTGATGCCGAGGCTCTTGAAATAGTTCGCAGCGCGATTGCTCTGTCTGCGGACATCGTCGAACGTAAAGCGTCTCTCTTCCCCGGCGGGGTTCGTGTAGAGAAGCGCCAGCTTATCGGGCGTTTCCCTTGCGATCTCATCCACGACGTCGAACCCGTAGTTAAAGCTGTCGGGCGCGTCGATATGATAGTTCTCATAAAGTTCCTTCTCATTGGTCAGATCAGCCTTGATATACCTTTCGTAAATCGCCATGGCTGCTTCCTCCTTTTTACGTTGAACTGCAAACAAAAAACCCGTCTCAATCGCTTGAGACGGGTAATATCCCGCGGTACCACTCAAATTGATAGCCTGAGCTATCCAACTCATAAGGTTCCAACAAACCTCTCGCCTATAACGGGACTACCCGAACGCTCCTACTTCCAAAACGGTTTGAGAACGTCTGCTCAGGAGTGACCGCGATAAGCTTTTGTCATCGGCTTGCACCAACCGCCGACTCTCTGCAGGCATCCACCTAAAGCTATTTCCTTCATTGCATTTGTTGAGCATATTTAATTGATGTAATGATAGAGCATCCATGGCGCAATGTCAACAGCTATTTTTAGCGTCCAAATACGCAAGGATCCCGTCAACACTCCGTTCAAAAACATCGATGAACTGCTCGCGCTCGAGTATCGAGCTGAGCTCATGAGCATCCGACGAGCAAAACACACGGTAGCTCTCCAGTTCCATCGGAGGGGACGCCATGCCCCTGGCGACCTCGACGCTTCTGAGATCCAGATGCTCGGGGATAAAGCCCAGGGATGACAGGATGGAGTTCGAGGCACGATTGATATGCGCCGGTACGGGCACTCCGTGCAGGGAGCGGCAGACTTTCGCAATGCTATCGACGCTCAGATCCGTAGACTGCACGAGCAGCCGCGGCTCCGAGCCGACCGGATTGTCCCGATCGTCCGCCACAAGCTGCTCCCCAAAAAACTTGGGCGTATTCTTGATGTCCGGCAGGTGTTGATAGAGAACTTCGCCCATCTTTAAAGCGTCTTCCACCGTGTGGAAATAACATAATACATGTACTTCCTCGGCGCTTTCAGCTTCGATCGCCGGCACGAACAGCAGCCCCGCAGCCTCCGCCGCCGTCTTGCAGGCCAACAGATTCCCCGCGCTGTTGTGATCGCTCACCGCGATGGCGTCCAAACCCTTCAGACGCGCCATGTTCGCTATGTTGTTGGGCGTCATATCCATATCGGAGCAAGGGGACAGACACGAATGGATATGCAGATCCACCGCGATCTTCATCGAGCCGCTACTCCTCCGAGGCGGGCACTCCTTTTGCGTAAAGGATTCCGCAGATTTCATAGGTGGACAAAGGCGATTTGATCACCGCGAGCCCTTCTTCATAAGCTTTTTGGAGGGTTGCCTCGTCCGCGTCGATCCCGCCGGGGAAAATCACGCACGACATCTCGTGCAGGGATGCGACCGCGATGACGTTCAGATGCGTCTGCACGGTAACCCACGCGCAGCCCGGCCTGCCCTTTGCCATAACAAGGCTCAAAAGGTCACACGCGAGCGCGCATTTCACCTCGCCGGACGCATTGGCCGATGACGCGAGTTCGCCGGATATCGCGGCAGAGAGTTCGTGTACCGTCATGAAGAACCTCCAATCAGCTTTCATCGATGTATTCTATCCGCGCCTTGCCTGGGGCGGAGTTTAACAGACGCTCCAACGCCGCTATCGGCGCGTTTTCGCTTCCTTTAGCCGCGCTTTTCCGCGCTGGCCAGGTCGACCATCTCCTGCGCCATCTGACGTACCTTATCCCTAAGCTTGAAGATGCAGTCCATCTCCACGGCCTGTCCTTTTACGATATCCTCGGCGAGCGTCCTGCAGCTGGGCGAACCGCAGGAGCCGCAGTCGAGCCCGGGCAGGCTTTTGTTGATTTGCTCCAGGCGCTCCATCATGCGGATCGCCTCCACGACGTTTTCCGAAAGCTGCAGGATGTTCCTCGGTTCAAATTCCTTATCGTAGCGAAGCATCGGCGAATCGGCGTATTTTTGGATATGCTCGTCCGCCGACGGATCGAGCCGGGGCAAGGAATTCGCGATGCGGTGGTTCCGGTTTCTCGCCACAAACTGATTTTCAAACACGAGCGGCCCGCCCACGCATCCTCCCGGACACGCCATCGCCTCGAGCAGCAGCAGCTCCGTCAGCCTCTCGTTGTCGATCTCCTCAAGGCACGCGATAATGTTTGAGATGCCGTCCACCGCGAGATAATGCTTCGTGCCGACGGCCGCGCTCCAGCCGCCGATCGCGGCCGACTCGATTCCGCCCGCGCCTGCGGGATGTTCGATGCTGCGGCGCTTTCCGCCCGCGCCCATGAGCGGTATCATCTTCGCATACACGTCCCTCACGGGGAAAACGCCGTTGATATCGCTGGAGCTTACGCCCATCGGGTTCTTGATATGCGTCATCTTCGCGGCGCAGGGGGTAACGTAATACGCGCCCACTTCCTCGATCGGCACCGAGCGTTTTTCGCAGAACTCGGCCTTGGCGATGCGCGCCGCGGCTTCCGTGGGCGACACAAACGGCGTGAGATGATCGATCAGGTTCGGGAAAAGCGCCGTGACCAGGCGTGGAACCACCGGACAGCTGCAGTCGATCAGCGGGAATACCGCATCGCCGCTGCGAAGGTGGCGCCTTGTCGCCTCGGCGATGATCTCCGCGGCCTTCGCCTCTTCATAGATCGCGTCGAACCCCATCGAGTAGAGGCCCTCATACATATCCTCGAGGTTCGTCAGGTTGCGAAACTGCGATGCGAGCGCGGCGGACGGGATGACGATATTGTATTTAAAATCGTTGAGCACGTTGAATGGCGTGGTTACGGAAACCATCGCATCGTGCGGACATGCGGTAAGGCAGTTGCCGCAATCGATGCAGCGATCGTCCAATATCATCGCCTTGCCTTTTTGCACGCGGATCGCTTCGGTCGGACAGGTCTTGATACAGTTGGTACATCCGACGCATTTGCGTCTGTCGATACGCACGGAATGCTTGTACATGTTATTCACCTGTTTTCTGCATTTAGATCTGATAGGACGCCGTAATCAGGGTACCCTTGCCCACCTCGGATTCAATCGCGAACTCCTGGGAATGGCGTTTGATGTTCGGAAGGCCCATTCCCGCCCCAAAGCCCATCTGCCGGACGCTTTCGGGCGCGGTGGAGTACCCCTCCTTCATCGCGAGCGATATGTCCGGTATGCCCGGGCCCTGATCCCTGCAGATAAGCCGGATGGAACGGGGCGTGATCATGAGCGCCAGCTCCCCGCCGTTGGAGTGGATCACCAAATTCAGTTCCGCTTCGTAAGCGGCAATCGCGATGTCCCGGATCAACGCCGGGTCGACGCCCATGCGGATCAGGATCTTTTTAATTTTGCTTGAAGCCTCCCCGGCAAGCGCGTAGTTGCCGCGCTCCACGGAGAAGGACTCCTGATAAACGACGTCGCTCATGGGCAGGCATCCCCCGCCGTCCCTCGAAGCCCTGCCTGATAAAGCAGTCCGCAGGCGGTATAAAGCGTCTTGGCGGTGCTCAAAATCGTCATGCCCACGCCCTCGGCAAGCTCAATAATCTCGGGAGGGACTTTTTTTCCCCGCACAAATGTTATACAGTCGATATCGAGTACTTCTGCGGTGCGGATGACATGCAGATTCGTCATGCCCGTGAGAAGCAGCATATGGGAGCGCGAATGCGCAAGAACATCGCTCATCAAATCCGCGCCGCAAGCGGAACTTACCTCAACCTCAAGATTTTGTTTGCCGCATACGATCTCGGCACCAAGAAGCCTGACGATTTCGGAAATCCGCATCTGCGATCCTCCCTAGCTTGCGGAAGACACCTCCTCTACAAGCTTTCCATATTCATAAGTTATCCGAATTTGATTATACTTTATCTTTGACGAAAAATCTACAAACGTTTTTGTCGTGTCATTTTTCAGCTCGGTAAGCGCATCGATGCAGGAAACATAGCAGTCATCGATTTTCTTGAGTAGTTCGTTATCCGACTCAAGATTCTGAATATCCGCCCGCGCCGTTTCAACGTCTGCAAGTATTTGGGCGATCTGGGCGCGCCCATCCTCCGGCGTCATGGATTCCTTGTCGAATTTTACCGCAAGCTCCGACAAGGAGGCCTGCGCCTCTTTGATCCCCGCGAACGCCGCCTTCATATCCCCAATCTGGTCCTCGGGAGCGGTCACGTTGAACGATGCGCCGGAGATCACGAACGGATACACCGCGCTGTCCATGCCTTCCTCCTTGAGCTGATCGCGCACCGCATCAAGGCTGGCTTCATCCGCATATATGGACGCGATGACCCGGTATCTCTCCCCGTCTTCGATGATATATCCTCCCGCGCCGCGCCCCTGCAGCGTGCTCGCCAGCGTGAGCGCATTATTGCGCTGCGAGTACACGCCCATCTGCAGCATATAGCAGGTCACGCCCGGCAACTCGATCTGGTCGCTGACCATGTTTGCATCGCTGCTGGATCCGTCGTTGACGACCACCTGCGTGTTCCCGTCGGTTGGGGCCGGCTCCTCGGCTTTGCCCATCAGCGCGGTCTCAACCGCCTCGAACACAGGCGCCATTACGTTCTGCGCCAGCCATGTCCCCAGCGCAGAGGCGCTGACGACATAGATCGCGGCAGCCACCACAAGCAAGGCGATGATGATCCTTCCCGCCCCGCTTTCATATCTTCTGCGTCTTCTTCTATGTCTGTATTCCATGCCCGCTCCTCCCGTACAGCCTGTTTGTATTATGCGTATGATGGACGGGCTGGGTTTATACTTGACCGATCGAAAGTATCCTTTGTGCGCGGAACATGTCTTCGCAGGCCTCAGAGCAGTAAAAGCGAGCAAAATCACTCGTCACGGCATGTAAAAAAGCCGCCCATGCAGGGCGGCCCAAAACGTTTTCTTATGATGTTACAGCCAGCTTGCGGGGCGGATTAGGATTCGCTTTTCCTCCTCGTTCACCTCATGAAGCAGCATCAGCGGATAGCAATCCTCGCTGCGCCGTTTGCCCGGGGATTCCATCGAGAGGATCACGCCCATGCCGACGACCTGAACCGAAAACTCGTCCATCATATCGCTCAGGCCTTTGGCAGTGCCGCCGCCCTTCATAAAATCATCGATCAAAAGGGCCTTCTGTCCCGGAACCAGCAGCCGCCGGGAGAGCGACATACTCTGCATCCTGCGGGACGAGGCGGACATATAGTTGATCGTTACCGTGGAGCCCTCCGTGGCTCGGTTGTTGCGGCGCACCGTAACGAGCGGCTTGCCGAGCGCCTGCGCCACCATCAAAGCGATAGGCACGCCCATCGCCTCCACCGTCACGACCACATCGGGCTGCTTTTCATAGAAGCGCTTCGCGAATATTTCGCCCATGCGTCCGATCACATCCGGCCGCGAAAACATGTCCGCAATATACAGATAGCCGCCCGGCAGAATGCGCTCGGGCTTTGCAAGTTCGCGGCAGACGCGTTCGACGAACGCGCGGTTGGCTTCATCGCTGTAAAACGGGAGAAAGCGGACGCCGCCGGCCGCGCCGTTGCTCGTTTCGATCAGGCCGGTTCCATAGCGGGAGAGCACGTTGCGAACCACCGCGACATCCTCGCTGAGCGTGGACTTCGCGCAGCCAAACTGCTCCACAAAATCGCGAAGCGTGAACAGATGCCCCGGCTGAGCGCATAGGGCGCGCATAATCGCCACGACGCGTTCGCTGCGTTTGGCGCGTTCCATCGCTGATATCCTCCCCGGTCGATTTTCATTTATTATACTATCCAGTGTAAATGTTCGCAACATGGAAAATCCGAACATTCGGGTTTTGGGGAGGTTTGCCCTATCAGCGGACCCCCTCGATCCATTGCGCGATATCGTTTAGCGGCACCGAATCGACGCTGGAGGGCGTATAGTATTCCTCCGGCGTGCTCTTCTCCCCTTCGCCCGCCATAAACAGATGATTGAGCTTTGGGTAGGAGATGAACTTCACATCCGCACGGGCCTGCAGCGCATCCTTGAAGAGGTTAAAGTCCGTCATCGTCACCTGATAGTCGCGCTCGCCCTGCAGGATCAACACGGGAGAGGCGACTGCCTGGAGCGCCTTGATCGGATCATAGGCGTTGAGGTTCAGCCAGTAATTGCGCGGAATGCCCAAAAGCTGATCCGGCGTAAGATCGCTGTTTGCGTCGAGCGTATTGACAGCTTGCACCTGCTCGCGGATCTTGTCGAGCGTTTGCTCCGCGTCCTCGCCCGGATCAAGGCTTAAAATGTATTCGTATTGCTCGAGAATCAGGTCCTGGAGCTTCCTCGCGGGTGCGGCCATCATGACATAGCCCGCCGCGTCCGGCGTTTGCTCTGCGATCATTGGAATAAGCATCCCGCCGAGGCTGTGTCCCAAGACAAATACCCTGTTGGGATCGATCCGGTCGCAGCTTGCGAGAAGCTTGAACGCGGCCACCGCATCCTGTACGCTTTCCTCGTTTACGGTGATCGCGTCGGCGTCCAGATCGCCTGCATAGGTATAGGTTCGCTTGTCGTACCGCAAAACAGCGATCCCCTTTTGCGCGAGCGCGTAGGCGATATCCCGAAACGGCTTATTTGCGCCGACGGTGCTGTCCATATCGAGCGGACCGGAACCGTGCACCAGCACGACGGCCGGGAGCTTTTCGCCGGTTTGGGGAAGCGTAAGCTTGGCTGCGAGCGCATAGGAGCCGCTGTTGACGGCCATTTCCTGTTCGGTTACCCCTTCGGGGAGAGCGACCGGATTGGCCGACTCGTCGTTAAACGGCTGAACATAGAACCCGCTGACAAGCTTTTCGCTCGAGAATACGATCAGCAAAAGCACCGAGCCTTTTTGATAGTCCGTTTTTACCTCAACCCTGTTATAGCCGTCCACCTGCTCCGAGCGGTACACGCTGCGCGAGAGAAATTCCCCGTACGTTTCTGCGATTTGCTCCTGCAGCTTTTTTAGATCTTCAAGCGGAACCGCCTCGTTCATCCTCGTGTCGAACAAGCCGACCGCTTCGTCGAGGTTGCCCCCGATGAAATCATCCGCGAACGAGAGCGCCAGGCGCTGAATCTCCTCCGGCACGGCGGCCGCGTTATTTTGATCCTGCTGTTTCGCGGCGCAGCCGGAAAAAAGAATCATCGCCGATAGAGCGATGACCAAAACAGCGCGTACACAATTACGCATATTTTCATCTCCAATCCCGTCGTTGCATTGGGCCCGCTAGGCACTATTCCGAATAATATTCCAGTATTCCCTCGAAAATCCCCTGCGCGCACAGCTCCTGATAGGAATCGCGATTCAGCTTCAGATCGTCGTTCACGTTTGAAAGGTATCCCATCTCGATGGCGATCACAGGCCGTTTTGACCAATTAAAGCCGGTTTGGTCCGAGCGCGCGACCACCGTGCGTTTTTTCGCGCCGGTCACGCTGCAAAAGCTCCACAAAACATCCTTGCCGAGCTCCAGGCTCTGCTGATAGATGGACGCATTGCTCGAACGGGACGGAACCAGCACGCGCGCTCCGGACTGTTCGGAAGAAGACGCTCTATCGCAATGCAGGCGCACCCAGAGATCCACGTTCACATCGTTCATGAGCTGCGCGCGCTCGATGTTGGAAAGCGACACATCGTTTGAAGTGCGCGACAGAACGACCTTCGCACCCGCTTCCTCCAGCATTCTTTTGAGTTTGAGCCCGATCTGAAGGACGATCTTATATTCCTCCATACCGGTCTTAACGCCCGTAGCTCCCACGCTCATGCGTACTTTGGATTCATCGGAGCCGGGCCTTACGGGCTCAAGCTCGAGGTCGGCCGCGGTCTGATGGCCGGGATCGATGCCGATCAGCTTTCCTGCAAGCGCCTTTGTCGAAGGCGCGGCCTTCGACTCGCTGTTCATCAGTTTCTCCCCGCCGCCTTCGGATACCATCGCGTTATACGCGGTGCGCGTTTTCGGCCCGAAGACTCCGTCCGGCGTGACCGCGAGGCGCTTTTGCAGCAGCTTTACCGCCGCAACCGTATTCGCATCATACAAGCCATCCGCTTCGTCCTCGAAAAAGCCCAGCTCGGAGAGCACGGCCTGCAGCTGCTCGACCTCCTCGCCATAGGAACCGTAGGACAGCACGCCGACGGAAAGGGTGGGCAGCGCGAGGGAGCCTGCCGCAAACAAGAGCGACAAGCCTATCGCAAGAACCGTACAGATCAGTTTCACCGTCGCGCTGCGTTTCATCCTTTAGAACTCCTCAGAAAATTTTCAACCATATTCTATCATGCGTCGGTTCCGCGCGAAAGGGGTAAGTCGTAAGCATTTTGTAAACGTTTCGTCATTAAAGCTTACGAAAGCTCAATTTATCCCCCAGCATATGCGCCTCGACGCTGTCGCCAAGGCTCAGCCGGCCGGCGAGGATCTCCTCGCTCAGGCTGTCCTCCACCTGCTGCTGTATCGCCCGGCGGAGCGGGCGCGCTCCGTATTGCGGGTCAAACCCGGAGCTCGCGAGGTGATCCGCCGCCTCCGATGTTACCGTGAGCGTGATGTTGCGCTCCTTCAGGCGCTCGACGACGCTCCTGAGCATCATCGACACGATCCGGCGCGTCTGCTCCGGCTCGAGCGAGTGGAAGATGATGATCTCGTCCACCCGGTTGAGGAACTCCGGCCGGAACGTCTTCTTGAGCTCCTCGAGCATCTGCGACTTCATATTCTCATACGAGGGGATGCCCGACGACGAAGCGCCGAAGCCCACGGTCTTGTTCTGCATGATCCTCAAGGCGCCGACGTTGGAAGTCATGATCAATATCGTGTTGCGGAAATCCACACTTCTTCCCTTGGCGTCGGTCAGGCGGCCGTCCTCGAGCACCTGCAGGAGGATATTGAACACGTCCGGATGCGCTTTTTCGATCTCGTCGAACAATACGACGCAGTAAGGCTTTCTCCTCACACGCTCGGTCAGCTGTCCGCCGTCGTCATAACCGACGTATCCCGGAGGCGAGCCGGTAAGCTTCGCGACCGAATGCGGCTCCATATATTCGGACATATCGAGGCGGATCATCGCATCCTCGTCGGAGAACATCACCTCGGCGAGCGCCCGGCACAGCTCCGTCTTGCCGACGCCCGTCGGCCCGAGGAAGATGTACGAACCGATCGGCCGCTTGGGGTCCTTGAGCCCCGCGCGCGCGCGGCGGATTGCGCGGGCCACGGCGGAAACCGCCTCTTCCTGGCCGACGACGCGCTCGTGCAGCTTCTCTTCAAGATGCAGGAGTTTTTCGCCCTCGTCCTGAGTCAGCTGCTTGACCGGGATGCCGGTCCAGGCGTTCACGACCTGCGCGATATCCTCCTCGGTGACGACGGATTCCTTCGCGGAGCGGGTCTGCTCCCATTCCTGCTGGAGCTGTTTTATTTCCTTTAAGAGCTTCTGCTCTTCGTCGCGCACCCGTGCGGCTTTCTCGTAGTTCTGGTTGGTGACGGCCTCTTCCTTTTCCTTGCGCAGCGCGTCGATCCGGCTTTCCATCTCCTTCATGTCCGGCGGGGAGCTGTATGCCTGCAGACGCACGCGGCTGGCCGCCTCGTCCATCAGGTCGATGGCCTTGTCGGGCAGGAATCGGTCGGCAAGATAACGGTCGGACAGGTCGACCGCGGCGCGGATGGCCTCGTCCGTGATCTTCGCTTTATGGTGCGCCTCATAGCGATCCCTAAGACCCATAAGGATCTCGACCGCTTGCTCGCGCGTCGGCTCGCCGACGGTCACGGGCTGGAAGCGCCTCTCGAACGCGGCGTCCTTCTCGATGTGCTTGCGGTACTCGTCGATCGTCGTGGCGCCGACGACCTGGATTTCGCCCCGCGCGAGCGAGGGCTTCAGGATGTTGGAAGCGTCGATCGAACCCTCGGACGCGCCCGCACCCACCACCGTGTGAAGCTCGTCGATAAAGAGTATCGTATTGCCGCTCTGCTGTAGCTCCGTGATCGCCGCCTTGATGCGCTCCTCGAATTCTCCGCGGTACTTGGTGCCGGCGAGCATACCCCCGAGGTCGAGCGCGACGACGCGCTTGCCCTTGAGCAATTCCGGGATATCGCCGGAGACGATCCTCTGCGCCAGCCCCTCGATGATCGCGGACTTGCCGACGCCCGGGTCGCCGATGAGAACAGGATTGTTCTTGGTGCGGCGGCTTAAAATCTGTATGATGCGCTCGATCTCCTTCTCCCTGCCGATCACGGGATCGAGTTCGCCCAGCTGCGCCATGCGCGTAAGGTCTTTGCCGAACTGATCGAGCGTCGGCGTATTGGAATTCTGTCCCTTGCCCGCCGCCGCGCCCGTGCCTGTGGCCTCGTTGGAGATCGTTTCGACGATATCCTTCCGGAGCGTGTCAAGATCCACGCCGAGGTCCGAGAGTATACGCGCGGCCACGCCCTCTCTTTCGCGCAGTATCGCAAGGAGCAGGTGCTCGGTCCCGATATAGTTGTTCTTGAGCGTCTTGGCCTCGTAGAGGCTCAGCTCAATGATCTTCTTTGTCCTGGGGGTATAGCCGAAGCTGTCCGTAAAATGATAGTCTCCGTGCCCGACAAGCACCTCGGCGCGATCGAGCACGTTTTCCTCATCCACTCCAAAGCGCATGAGCGTTTTGGCTGCGGCCCCGTCCTTTTCATGGATCAAGCCAAGGAGCAAATGCTCGCTGCCGACATAATTATGCCCGAGCGCCTTCGCGCTTTCCTGCGCCATTCCAAGGGCGCGCTTTGCGCCCTGCGTAAAACGTTCCATAAAATCCATAATTTACCTCACTCCAATGATTTTCGTACCATCGCGGCGCGCGCGATGTTTTCCTCAGCCTCGTCCATAAGCCTGCCCGCCGCCGCGCATACGGATGCGCTTTGCCCCTGGGCGATCATCCGATCGATCTGGGCTTGCTCCATCCCCTCCAACAGCCCCAGGCTGACGCCCAGCTTGAGGTTGGAGCAGTGATCCATGAACTCCTTAAAGCTCATGGAGTGCGCATACCGGCAAACCCCGTAGGAGCGGAACACCGCGTCGAGCAAAGCCGATTCGTTGTGCGCGAGCGCGGCCTTGCGAAATCGCAATTCCTGTTCGGCGAGCTGGCCGATGGTCTCGGTCAGGCCCATGACGATGTCGTCCTCGGAAATGCCCAGCGACGCCGAGTTGGAAACCTGATAGATATGCCCGGGCGCGCCGCTGCCTTCGCCGTAAAACCCGCGCACCGCAAGACCGAGCTTCGCCACCGCGCCGAGCACCTGTTCCGCGCCGCCGGAGCGTACCAGCGCCGGCATATGCAGCATCGCGCTCGCGCGCATACCCGTCCCGACGTTGGTCGGGCAGGCGGACAGATAGCCCCATTGCTCGTCGAACGCGAAGGGAAGCTGGCGCGCAAGGATCTTATCCACCACTGCGCTCTGCGCATCCGCTTCATCAAGATCGAGTCCCGGCAGGATGCTCTGGATGCGCAGATGATCTTCCTCGTTCACCATGACCGCCATCGTCTCGCTCTTGTTCAGAAACAGCGCGCCCTTTGCTTCCATCGCAAGTTCGCGGCTGCAAAGATGCCTCTCGACCAGCCGCATCCGCTCGTTATCGCCGAGGTCGAGCATCCTGAGCAGCCGGTATTCCCCATTCTGGTTGAGCGCGTCGTTCACGCGGCGGATCATCGTTTCCGCCTGCTCCATGCTCATGCGGGACACGAAGGGCATATCCGCGACATTTCTAGCAAGCCGCACGCGGCAGCTTAAAACCACATCCGTCAGATTCATTTGCCCTCCTCCCTATGCTCGCGCAATTCCTTGATCTTATCGCGCAATGAGGCGGCCCGCTCGTATTCCTCCGCCGCGATCGCCTCCTTGAGCTGTTTTGTCAACTCCAATAGGTCATCCTTTTCGGCTGCCGAGGGACGTCTTCCCACATGGTCGGTTCTTCCGTTGTGCGCGCGTTTGATGCAGCCGGCAAGCTCCTCACGGAGCGCGTTATAGCATTCCGAACATCCGAGGATCCCCTGCTCCCTGAAATCCTTCAGGCTGCATCCGCAGCGCGGGCATTTCTTTTCTTGATCCAGGCGGGCGTCGTCCTCCTTCGCGCCGGAAATAAGCTGGATGAGCATCGGAAGCTTATTCAACGGAAGCCCGCGCTTCTTGGCGCAGTCCTCGCATAGATGCAGCACGCGCTTGACGCCGCCCGCAAGCAGCATCGTATGTACAGAGGCCTCATTGGCCTTGCAGTTATCACATAACAAGCACTTATCCTCCCGCCTCGAACGCTTGGGTCCGTCCTATACAATATTATACCATTTTATTGCGCCCACGCAATCGTCAAACGGCTTACTACATCGCCTCCGCGCCAGCTTAAAACACAAAATTTCCCTTTGGCGTTGGTTTTCACGCCAAGGCGTGCTATAATAGCAAAGCTTCCCGGCGCCTGGACGCTTTTCGCGCGGAACTGTTTGGATGCATATAGTATAACGATATGCCCGCATTTGTTCGGGCACACATGCAAATCAGCATTGGAGTGAATACTATGATCTATCTTGACAATAGCGCAACAACCGCCACTCTGCCGCAGGCGGCGGAGACGGCGCGTAAATATATGTGCGAGGATTTTTTTAACCCTTCGAGCGGATATGCACCCGCCGTGCAGGTGGAACGCGAAGTAAACGACGCCCGCGGCCGTCTTGCCGCGCGCTTTGGCGCTTCGGCCAATGAAATCGTCTATACCTCCGGCGGAACGGAGAGCAACAACATGGCGTTTTCCGGCGTGCTGCGCGGCCAGCGCGGCCCTGTGCATCTTGTTTGCGGCGCGGTCGAACACCCTTCCGTGTACGAGTTGTTCCGGCAGCGGCAGCTTGCGGGCGCCGCGGTATCCTACGCGGGCGTCAACGCGGACGGAAGCGTCAACGTAGCGCAGCTGGCGTCGCTTCTTCGGCCGGACACCGCCCTCGTAAGCGTGATGCACGTCAACAACGAAACCGGCGCCATCAACGACATCGCGGCCATCGCCCGCGCCGTCAAATCGCGCGCTCCGCGAGCCATTTTTCACGTGGACGGCGTGCAGGCGTTCTGCAAGCTCCCGTTTTCCTCCGTGCCGTGCGATCTCTACTCGATCAGCGGGCATAAATTCCACGCCCCGAAAGGCATCGGAGCGCTTTATATTAGAGCCGGAACGCGGTTTTTAGGCGGGCAGATCGGCGGCGGCCAGGAGCGCGGGCTCAGGTCCGGCACCACGAACGTCCCCGGTGTCATGGGGATGGATGCTGCTCTCGCCTATTATGCCGACAAGCAAAATGAGAAAATCGCACACGTGCGCGCCTGTAAGCTCAGGCTCTGCAACAACCTCCTGACGATTCCGGAGGTGATGATAAACGGACCGGAACCAAGCGTCGGTGCGCCTCATGTGCTGAATCTTTCGTTCCTTGGTATGCGCGGTGAGGTGCTGCTGCACGCACTCGAACAATACGGCGTTTATGTCTCGACCGGGAGCGCGTGTTCGGCGCATAAAAAGGGTAAAAACCGAATCCTCGAATCCATGGGCATCCGGGGGATTCGGCAGGAAGGCGCAGTACGCTTTAGCCTCTGCCCCCTAAACACCATCTCTCAAATGGATGAAGCGGCGCAGATCATCAAGGACCAAGTGCTAAAGCTCAGGCAATTCAAAAGAAGATAAATTAGGAGTGGCTCGCCTATGGAAAACGTTTTGCTGATCCGCTATGCGGAGATTCATTTAAAGGGGCAGAATCGCCCCTTTTTCGAGCGCAAGCTTATGGAAGGCATCAAGAAGGCGCTAAACGGCTTTAACGCGCGTATCGAACGCCAGCAAGGCCGCGTATTCGTGCGTGGGATCTTCCCCGAACAGCAGCCGGAAGCAATTCGGAGGCTCGACCGCGTATTCGGCATCCATTCGATCAGCCCTGCGCTGTGCGTGGAAAAGGAATGGGATCGGATCGCCGAAACCGCCGAGCAATTGATGCGGGGCGCTCTGGACAAAGGCCAGGGCAAAACGTTTAAGGTGTTCGCGCGGCGTGCGGACAAACGCTTTTTCATGACCAGCGACGAAATCAACCGTGAGCTTGGAGCTTTTTTGTTGAAGCGTTTTCCTGAACTGAAAGTGGACGTGCACCGCCCCGAAATCCGCTTCTCGGTGGAGATCCGCGACGGCGCATACCTCTACACCGAGGAAATCCGCTGCCGCGGCGGTATGCCCACCGGTTCCGCCGGACATGCCGTGCTGCTCATCTCGGGCGGGATCGATAGCCCCGTCGCCGGCTACATGCTGGCCAAGCGCGGCGTCGTATTGAGCGCAGTCCATTTTTTCAGCTACCCGTATACCAGCGAGCGCGCGCGGGACAAGGTGATCGCGCTCGTAAAGATACTCTCCTCCTACGCGGGCGCAATCAGGCTCTATCTTGTTCCGTTCACGCAGATTCAGCTCGCCATCCACGAAAAGTGCCCTCCCAAGGAGACTACGCTGCTTATGCGCCGGCTGATGATGCAGATCTCCGAGCGGCTTGCACTCGCCGAAGGTTCGCGCGCGCTCATCACGGGCGAGGCATTGGGGCAGGTCGCCAGCCAGACGCTCGAGAGCCTCGCCGTGACGGACGACGCGGTGCAGATGCCCGTTTTCCGGCCGCTGATCGGATTTGACAAGGAGGATATCATAGAGCTCGCGCAGCGCATCGGTACGTTTGAGACGTCGATCCTCCC
Source organism: Bacillota bacterium (assembly GCA_038562375.1). Taxonomy (GTDB): domain Bacteria; phylum Bacillota; class Clostridia; order Christensenellales; family CAG-138; genus JBCFAY01. The sequence goes on from JBCFAY010000004.1 coordinate 102,222, forward strand.
CTACGAGGACTGCTGCACGGTTTTTGTGCCCCAGCACCCGCTCACGCGCCCGGAAGTGGGGCAGCTTCGCGAAAGCGAACGGCTCGTCGATTTTACCGAAATGATCCGAACGGCGATCGACGCCGCGGAAATCCTCACCATCGAAGAATGAAGACGGCGCTTAGCGCTGCGGCACGCATGGCGGCCCGGCGTCGAGCGGCTGCGGCAGCGTTGGAGTTCCTTCATGGGCGTGCGGGATCTTCGCATTACGGTTCGTTTCAAGCGGATCAGGCGATCGGGATAAAACCCTAGGATTTCTAAGGTTTCATGAAAAATTCATACCTGTTCGGCGAGGTTCTGCTATACTACAAGCATGAAGCTATATGTATGGATCTTTAGCATATTGTGCGTTTGCCTGCTCGCCGGCTGCGGCGCGGGCGAAGACGCGTCCGTTCAGGAAGAGCTGAAGCCAACCCCCGCCCCTGCCTCTTTGGCCGTTTCATCATCGGAATCGACCTCGGCGCCCGCCGCGGCCGTTGAAGAAGCGCTTATACTCCACATCGAGCCGCGCATACGCGCCGAAGGAAGCGCGAAGATCATCTATCCGTATGTTTACGACGCGTCGGCGGCGGAGACGATCAACGAGGCCGTCGCCTCGACGGTCGATCAACTGCTCGAAGCATCCGAGGATGAACTCAACGCCGATTACAGCATCGAGTACAACGCCAATGGCTTCATCTCGATACTCCTGCATCTTTATAACCCCGACGACTACGGGCAATACCAGCTCTACCCGCTGACGTTTAACGCAAGGAACGGCGAGCTCTATACGATTGCGGATCTGTTCGGCAGCAATGATCGCTGGCGCTGGAAACTGCCCGATATCATTACGGAGCAGGCGGAAAAAAGCGGGATCACGCTTCTGTCCAGCCCGCTGCCGATCGGCGACGATCAGTCTTTCTATCTGTCGGGCTCCGACCTGGTGCTCGTGTACCGCTATTATGAAATCGCCACCTATTCCGCCGGAATCCCGCAGTTTCCGGTCCCGCTGAACGAGCTGAGCGATTTTGTGGGCGAGGACGCCCCGCTTTTTGGCCTGCTGTAAGCTTCCAAGCCCTATATACATGCGTATACAAAACAAATACAGGGCGGTCACCCGCCCTGTTGTTCCATTCATCCCATATTAATCCGGCGCTTTCACGCGGCGCGTCCCGCCGGATCAAGCGGCGGGATCGCTTCTTTGCGGCGAATCCCAGGCCCAAATCATGGGGCTGAGATGATCTCCGTCACGCGGATGCCGTAATTGTCGTCTATAACGACGACCTCTCCGCGCGCGAGAAGCTTCCCGTTGACAAGGATATCCACGAGTTCCCCGGCCAGCCTGTCCAGCACGATCACAGAGCCCATGTGCAGCCCCAGAATCTCCTTGATGCTCTTTTTGGTCTTGCCAAGCTCGACCGTCACCTGAAGCGGCACGTCGAGTATCAGCCCAATATTGTCCTGGCTGGGCGGAGCGGACCTCGCTTCCCCGGCCGAAGCATCGTCAAAGGACTCGTACTGGGCCATCTTTACCCCAACCATACCCTTGCCCGATTGCGCAGGATCTCCACCCCATGCCGTTGAAGCGGGCGGCTTTGCGCCGGGCGCGGCCGCGGGCGCCGGTTTTCCTTTTGGTTCCGGCCTGCCCTCGGGCGCCATGCGATCTGCTTGCGTCGGCACGGTACCCTCTTTCGCCGGTTTCGTCTGCTTGTCCTTTTCCGGTTTTTTGGGGGCGGGCGGAGCGGGCAAATCCATCACTCCGCTGAGCAGGCCCATTGCGAGCTGCTTACCAAACTCAAACGGAACGATCTGCATGATCTCGCTGTTGAGCACTCCCTCGATCTGCATCGAAAAGCCGACCTTGATGACCAGCCCCCGCCGGGAAATCAGATTATAGAAGTTATCCTCCTCCAGCACAATTCGATGCACCTCGGGCGGAGAGATGTTGACCGGCCGCATGATAATATCCGCCAGCGCAGTCGAAGAGGCGCCGACCATCTGGTTCATAACCTCGCTGATCGCCGAGAAGTGCAACTCATCGATGTCGCCGCCGTAGTCGGTGATGCTTTCGCCCATGAGCAGGCCGGTAATGATCCGGACATCCTCCTCCTTGACAAGGAAGATATTAAAGCCGTCGATCCCTTCGGTATAAGAAACCTCCACCACGATGAGCGGCCTCTGATAATACCCGAGATCCTTTGCGTTCCGGCAGATTTTAACGCGCGGCGTGGTGATGCTGACTTTTTTTTCAAGCAGCGTCGAAAGCGTTGTCGCGGACGTTCCCATGCAGATGTTTCCGATTTCGCCCAAAGCGTCCTTTTCCTCATCGCTGAGCAGGACCTCATCCGCCGAGGCGCTTTCCTGTTCCTCCGAAGTAGCTTTTACAGTATTTAACAGCTCATCCGCCGCTTGGTATTCCATCCTCGGGAACCTCCTTCAAAATATCCGTGATTTTCAGCGCCAGCCGGTGTTCCTTTTGCCCGATCATCGCCTTGAATTTCGGCATATGCTCCACCATCACGGTGATGGGCTTGCTGACCGGATGATCCACCCGGATCACGTCGCCAACCTGGAGGCTGACCACGTCCTGAACCGTCGCGGGCGTTGAGTCGAATACCGCACGCAGCGTCAGCGCCGTGTGGATAATCCGCGGATTCACCTCCGGGATGTTCTCCACTTGTCCATCGTGCGAATTTGCGCGCTCCGAGTACCACGACTTCATCGCAAGCTGCTGGGAGATCGGCTGTATCGCAAGACGCGGGATGCAAAGGTTGATCAAATCCGACACATCGCCGATCTTCACGTTGAACGTAACGATCACGATCGGTTCGCTGGCCGAGACGATCTGAGCGAACTGAGCGCTTGTTTCGATCCTGTCGAGCGTCGCGTTCACCGTGGTAACCCGCACCCAGCTTTCGTTCATCACGGTGAGCATTTTCTGAACGACGCGCGTTAAAGTCGCGATCTCGATCTCGGTAAAGAGCTTGCTGTATTCCTGGAATTGGCCTGTTCCGCCGAACAGCCTGCTGATGATCTCGTAGGCGATCGTCGGCGAAAGCTCCATCATCGCGGAACCCGCGAGCGGAGGCATATCGAAAATCGCAAGAAACGCCGGCAGCGGCAAGGAGTTGCTGAACTCCGAGAACGTCTGCTCCTCGATCGAGACGACCTCAATATCGCAGGCGGCCCTAAGCATCCCCGAAAGGAATGTACTGAGCCGTCCGGAATAGTTCTCGTGGATAAAACGGAGCATACGAATCTGTTCTTTGGAGAACTTATTCGCGGTGCGAAAATTATAAGCGCGCAGATGATCGTTCTCGCTGTGCTCCGGTTTTTCCACCGGGGGCGCGTCACGGCCGGAAGCGAGCGCAATCAGCAGCTCATCGATTTCACTTTGAGAGAGTATATCCGCCAAGACTGTACTCCTACTATTCGAGATAATTCATTGTAATACATATTCTGTGAAAAAAACAGTCTTCACATTGTCGATCCCCAAAGTTTCGTTGATAGATTTGGAGATTTCTGTAGCAAGGGCCCGCATACTGTCGTCCGTGCGCAGTTCCTTCTCGTTTTTTTCGCGCAGAATGGAAATGATGTTGTTGCGGATTACGTGGTTGTTCTCCTCAAGGAACGCATAAAACTCCTCGTCTTCCGCCGCTTTGTCCACCTCCAGCACGATCGTGGTCTTAAGAAGTTTTTCGCTTTCTTTCACGTTGGTGATGAAGTAGTCGCCCGTCTCATAATGGCTCTTAAAGACCTCCGGCTCTTTCTCCGGCTGCATCAGAATAAAAATGACCACGCCTGCGCCGATAAGCAGGACGGCCAATAAAATAATAATGATTTTTTTCACGGTCGTCACCTTCAATCCAGTATTCTTAAATTCTATATATGTTACGGTCTCCGGCACCGCGTGTATCGCTTTGCTCGAAGCCGGTATAAACAAGTTTGAAGTTCGGTTTTTAGCGACATGCCGCCTGACGGCGGCCGTCTCCAAATCAACCGAGGTCGATCGCTGTTCTTCGTTCTTAAGCGACGGATCGAGATTGTCAGGCATGGGCCCGGCACCGCAAAACTCACGCTCGCGCTCCGCGCGGACGATGCCCCGATCTTGACGAAGCCGTTTCCGTTAATGATCCGCAGGGGTTTGAGGCGCCTGTTCCTCCAGGTGGATGCCGTAAAGCTGGCGCTTGTATTCAAGGATCAAGCGCCTGACCTCGGCCGCGGGTTCGGCGACGACAAGCTTTCTTCCGGACATCATGGAAATAACCGTATTGGGTGTTTCCTCCACAAACTCGATCAGATCGCTGTTGACAAGAAACACTTCTTTGTTCAGGCGGCTTAACGTAATCATGTGTACCCCCTAATTTGTATAAACGGATCGTTCGTGCGTGATGTCGTGCCTGTCAACGCTGTTGAAACAAGCGAAGGGCTGCATCAAGGGGGGCAAGCGCCCCCCTTCATCCTCCAGCCGCGGATGAATTACCGCTTAAGATTGACGATTTCCTCGAGCATCGCGTCGGTGGTGGTGATGATGCGCGAGTTTGCCTGGAAGCCCCTCTGTGTAACGATCATGTCTGTGAACTCGCTGACGAGGTCGACGTTGGACATTTCGAGCGAGCCCGGATTCAACAGGCCGATACCGTCGTCGCCGGGGGTGCCGTATTCGGCGTCGCCCGAGTTCACGGTCGTGCGATAGGCGTTATCCCCGACCTTTTCAAGGCCGCTCTCGTTCGCGAACGTCGCGAGCAGCAGCTGGCCGATCACCACTTTATCCTCGGTTGTCCGGTCGATGCCGATGACCGAACCGTTCTGGTCGATCGTGACGTCGTAGTACTGCGGGTCGATCAGGATGTTCGTTTGATGCGTAGGATCGACCGTAACCGCGCCGCTAACCGGATCGGTTGTCACCTGGCAGCCGACCACATAGGAACCGTTGGCGTTCACAAGGTAATTCTGCTCGTCCGTATAGAAGTTGCCGGCGCGCGTATAGGTCAGCTGTCCGGCGGTGGAAAGGACAAAATAACCGTCGCCCTCGATCGACAGATCGAGCGGGGAACCCGTATACTGGCTTGCGCTCGAGTTGTGCAGCACGTCGATGGTCGCCATCGTCGTGCCGAGGCCGACCTGTTTGGGGTTGGTGCCGCCGTTGTTCGTGCCGTTCGCCCCGGAAGCGGAGCTGATCGTCTGGCTGTAGATATCCTGAAACAGCACCCGGCTCCCTTTATAAGCCACGGTGTTGACGTTGGAGATATTGTTGCCGATGACATCCATCTTGGTCTGATGGTTACGCAATCCGGTAACGCCGGCGTATAATGCACGCATCATAGTGTTTTTCCTCCAAAAGCTGAATTAAGAATAAATTTCCTGAATGTCGGAGAGCGCGAATTCCGTTCCGCCGACCGTGCCGTAGAGCTTCCCGTCGCGCAGGAGAATCTTTTCGATGATGCCGGTAACGGAGCTAATGCTGCCGTCCGCGGCGGTCGTCTTAGCGAGCACCGATTTGCCCACAAAGCCCGCGCCCATGGACATCGTCTCCTCCGAACTGGGCGTGTCGTCCTCCTCGGTATTCACCAAGCCGATCACGTCGGTGACAGGATACTTCTCGTCGCCGATCACGACGTAATTGATCCCGCTGACCTTGATGACCCCGTCCACCTTGCCGGTGAGCACATTTTTGCCGGTGGAATCCTTCACATAGACTTCCTTGCCCACAAGGCTGTACGCCTGGCTTTGCGACATCGTCTCGTTCATCGATTGAAGCTGCTCGAGCGAGGAAAACTGCGCGAGCTGTGCGATAAACTCGGTGTCGCTCGTCGGCTCCAACGGATTTTGATTGGAAAGCTGCGTGACAAGAAGCTTTAAAAACTGATCCTTGCCAAGCTCCTTTGTCGTGCTGCGCGAATCCTGAAGCTCCGCCAGGGTCCTTGTTGCAGAAGAAGTAGAATCGACAGTTGACGTCGGCATATTATGCATCCTTTCTCAAATCAGGCTATGAACTCCACGGAGCTGTTAGATGGCAAAAGCTCCAGTGCGGACGCAGCCATAACACAGTCATAGGATTCGAGCCCCTCGAGAACCGTCCGCTTGCTGCTGCGCGCGCTCTCATACTGGCCCTTCCCCTGCTGCTGCGCGGTAAAACCGAGCGATACGGCCTCATGCGTCACGCTGATCTGGGAAACATCGATGCCCTTATCCTTGAGCATCTGCTCAAGAACCGCCACCTCGTTCTGCAGAAGGCTTTTCGTCGCGGAATTGTCCGTCTTGATATACGCCTTCATGCCGTCGCCGTCCAGCACAAGCTTTACGCTCAGCTTTCCAAGGCTTTCGGGCTTTAACTCGACTTCAAATTCCTGCTTGCCCTCCGCCGAGCGGGTGGAGATCCTCTCAACGATTCCATCCAGGTTGTCCGCAAGTGCCGCCTGCGGCACCGGGGTCGCGTCCGCCGTCTTTGCAGCGACCGCGACATCGATTTTCGACGCGAAGACCGGTTGTTCCGCCGGCATTTTCGTCTCCGCCGTCAGCGTTTTCGCGTCGCTGTTTCGATCCTGTGTTCCTTCATTCTCCGCGTCCGCGCCGGCCTTGACCGCTTGCTTCGGCTGTTCCACGGCGCCCTTGTCCGCCGGTTCGCCCACAGGCTGAAGCCGCGCTTCCTCTTTTGCCGCTTTGCGTGCGTTTTGGGGAACCTCCCCCGTACTGTTGATATTCTCGAAAGAGCTCAATTCCTCTTGCGGCAACGCAATCGATTCCGCTGCCGTCGAGTTCAATGGTTCCTCCTTGAGCATCCCTGCTTGCGCACCTTGATCCACAGCGTCTTCAGACGCATCCGATACGATTTGTTCGGGGGAAGCGGCCGTGTCCAAGCGAAGGCTTGCTCCCGCATCCGCTGCGATGTTCATCCCCGTGCCAACCGTAATGGTTTCGTCCGATTCCGTACTGTCCGCCGTGCCGTTCAGCAAACCGAATCCTTCGAGAATGCCAGCAATCCCTTGCGCAAATTCCGTTGCGCCGCCAGAATCGCCACACTTGCTGATCGTCGTGTCCTCAATGTCCTCCGTCTGTGTTGCCCCGATCGCATCCGCCGCTTCGTCCGCGGAACCCTCCGGCGAGCCTGCATCGATCGCCCTGTAGCCTAGAGAGAACAATGCCTGCATCGCCGCTGCCGCCGAAGCATCCTCCGGCAAGTTTTTGGCTTTATCGGGTTCCTGCGGCAGCGCGTTCATCAACATGTCCTTGACCGTTTTAAACGGCGTGCCGGTGCTTTTTACCGCTACGACCGAAGTCGGCAGCAGTTCACCGAGGTTTTGTACTGCGTTAACGATAGAATCACCCCCTGATATATGATTATCGTAACGTTGGTACAATACCTTTAGGAATTTCGCATCATTTCTGTCAATATCTCTGTCGCCAGGTCGGTATCGAGGCTGTTTAAGATCGAAGCGGCCTTTGCGCTGTTCATTTTCGTAAGCAACTGCGCGATTTCGGAGATATCGCTCATGCCCTCGATCGCGGCCGCGGCTTTGGAAGCATCCATATTTTCGAGCAGCGCAGCCAACTCCTTTACGTCGACGCTCGCGCTTTCCATGGATTGCTCCTTTTCCTTGAGCTGATCCTCCTTTTCCTTGAGCGAATCCTCTTTTTTTTGCAGCGAGGCGGCGAGCTTCTCCAGCTCGGCGGAGCGCGCATCGATATCCTTCTGCTTTTGCTCCAGCTCAAGCGCCTGAGCCTGCTGCTTATCGATCTCGGCCATAACCGTCGCATCCAGTTGGAGCACGGAAACGACCTTGCCCTTAAATCCGGCGATATCAAAATAGACCATGCTAAAAAATGCTCCCAATATCAGCACGAAGGCAATCAGGAGCAACAGGGTACCCGGAATTTTGCGTTTCTTTTTCTTGGCCGCGGCGTTGGCCGCCGCTTGATTCGCCGGCGTTGCCGGTCTGTTTGGAACGGGTTGTCCGCTCTGTGCCATATGCTCCTCCTATTTCGTCGCGGTTTGATAGGATACGATATCGCCGATTTCCTTTTCTGCCTCCAGCTTTGCTTCCTGCAGATAGGCTTCATACTGCGACTTGCGCAGCTTCTCATAGGTCCTGATCTTCTTTTTGATCGCGATCTGCTCCTGAAGGCATCTTGCCCTTTCATTTTCGGTCTGGTGGATTTTTTTTTGCTGGGCGCGCATCGCGTCCGTCAGATATTCAAAATACCGGCCGTATTGGACAAGCCTGTCCGACGATACGCCCTGGAGCATCTCCTTAGCGGATCGCGTCTTAGCATCGGAAAAGCGCCGTTCCAATTCCCTTTGCCCGTTCACAAGGGCGGTAAGGCGCTCCTCGATCTTCTTCATTTTCAGCTTGAGCTGCTTCTCTTCCGAGATCGTGACGTCATAAAGCGTTTGCAGCGTAAATACGAACTTCTTCATTCATTCTCCCGCCTGTTCGCGATTTGTTTCAGACGCTCCAACGTATCCTCGAATGAGTTGTTCTCATAGACGGACTGCCTTAAAAGGCCGTTGATCGGCTCCTGCAGATCGATGGAAAGGTCGATCCCCGCGTTGCTCCCCTTTTTATATGCGCCGATCGAGATCAGATCCTGTATTTCGCGATAGGTCGCCAGCATCGTCTTGACGAATCCGGCGTCCTGGTAATGCTCCTTGTGCACGATATCCGGCATCAGGCGGCTCACGCTTGCGAGCACGTCGATGGCCGGATAATGGTTGTTGTTGGCAAGCTGGCGCGAGAGCACGATGTGCCCATCCAGGATACCGCGCACGGTATCGGCGATCGGTTCGTTCATATCGTCGCCTTCCACCAAAACCGTATAAAGTCCGGTGATCGAGCCCCTGTCCGCCGTGCCGGAGCGTTCCAGAAGCTTCGGCAGAACCGCGTAAACCGAAGGGGTATAGCCCCTTGAAACAGGCGGCTCCCCGATGGCCATCCCGATCTCGCGCTGCGCCATCGCAAAGCGCGTGAGCGAATCCATCATCAGGAGCACGTCGTAGCCTTGATCCCGAAAGTATTCGGCGATCGACGTTCCCACGCTCGCCGATTTTAAACGCACCAGCGCGGGCTGATCCGAGGTCGCCACGATCACGATGGATCGCTTGAGGCCCTCCTCCTTCAGATCCTTTTCCAGGAAGTCGCGAACCTCCCTGCCGCGCTCCCCGACCAGAACGATCACGTTGATATCCGCCGTCGTATTTCGGGCGATCATGCCCATCAGGGTGCTCTTCCCGACTCCGCTGCCCGCGAATATGCCGATCCTCTGCCCTTTGCCGATCGTGAGCAGCGAATCGATCGCCCGAACGCCCAGGGGAAGCACTTCCTTGATGCGCTTTCTGCCCAGCGGATTCGGCGGTGCGTTGCTGATCGTATAATGCGCCTCGGGTACGGCGGGGCCCAACCCGTCGATCGGATCGGCGAACGCGTCGATCACCCGCCCGAGGAAAGAGGCGCCCACCGGCACCATCAGCGGCTCGTTGGTCGAGATCACATAATTATTGGGCCCGACGCCCGAAAGCTCGCCCAAAGGCATCAGCAGCGCGGTTTTTTCCTTGAACCCGACGACCTCCGCGAGGATGTATTCGCCGTTATTTCCCGTAAAAAGCTTACAAATATCGCCCATTTTCGCGTTCAGGCCAAGGCACTCGACCGTCAGGCCGATCACCTTTGTCACCTTGCCGGCGTACTCATAAAGATCCGCAGCTTTGATTTTTTCAAGCTGCGCTGAAATATCATAACTCTTCATCTTCGCTCTGTTTGGGATCAACGCCCAGGATCCTGGAAACTTTGTTCAACTGCACATCCACGCCCGCCTGCAGGATTCCGCCTTCGGATTCAAGTGCGCAGCCTCCGCTTGCGAGCGAAGCATCGCGCACCACGGAAAAAGGGGCGCACTGCATCTGCTCGGTCAGCCAATCGCCGCCCTGTGAGAAAAACCTGTCGTACTCTTTCTCATTGAGCTTCATGAGGAATTTTTCGCTCGCATTGAAATGCTCGATGGCGCGCTTGACCAACCCTACAAAAACCGCATCATCTTTGTCGATCTGGATGTTTATGATTTTCTTGGCAATCGCGACCGCGAGCTGCGAAATATTCCGGGCGTAGGTTTCCATCTGCCGCTCATATTGATCCGCGAGCGCCGAAACGCGCTTTTCCAGTTTCTCGCGCAGCTCGCGCTCCTGTTCCTCGGCTTCCTTAAACGCCTGCTTTCTGGCCTGCTCCAAGCCCTCGTTATAGCCGCTCTGCCATGCAGCGTTCTTGATCTCCTCGTATTTCAGGGTCGCTTTGGACAGGATAACGCCCGCCTCATATTTGGCGCTCGCGATGGTCTCCTCCGCGGCCTGACGCGCGTCCTCCTCGAGCATGGCCCGCTGCTGCGTCAAAGCCGGATCCGCATAGCGCTCGCGCTCAGCTAAGGAACCGGCAGACTCGGACGGATCCTCGGAAGCGCCCATCTGTCTGCCGACAAGGCTGTTCTTGTTTAAGTCGATATACACGACGGATGATTTATCAATCTTAAACAATCAGCTCATCCCCCTGCTTGCGCGAAATGATGATTTCTCCCGCCTCGTCCAGCTTGCGGATCGCATTGACGATCTTCTGCTGCGCTTCCTCGACGTCGCGCACGCGGACAGGCCCCATGACCTCGATGTCTTCCTTGATCATCTCCTGGAGACGCTTGGAAATATTGTCGTAGATGGCCTTGGCTACCTCCTTTGTCGCGCCCTTGAGCGCGATAGCCAGATCGCGGTTTTCCACCTCTTTGAGCACGCGCTGAATCGCCTGATTGCCCAACGTCGTGATATCCTCGAATACGAACATGCGGTTCTTGATCTCTTCGGCAAGCTCCGCATCATCCAACTCGAGCGATTCGAGGATATGGCGCTCGGTTCCCCTGTCCACGCAGTTGAGGATCTGCACAAGGCTGTCCACCCCGCCCACAAGGGACTGGTTGCCGAATATCATCGAGGAGAACTTGCGTTCGATGATCTTCTCCGCCTCCTTGACGTACTCCTGCGAAGCCGCGCCCATATTGGCGATGCGCGCGATGACATTGGTCTGTTTTTCCAGCGGGATAGACGAGAGTATCATCGCCGCCTGCCTTGGATCCAAATAAGAAAGGATCAGTGCGATCGTCTGCGGGTGTTCGTTCTGCAGGAAGTTGACAAGCTGCGTATTGTCCGCCCGGCGTACGAAATCGAACGGACGGGTGCGGATGGCGGTCGAAAGCCGCGAGAGCAGATCGCTTGCGCGCTGGGAGCCGAACGCCTTGTCCAGGATATCCCGCGCGTAGTCGATGCCGCCCTCTGAGATGAATTTCTGCGCCATGCAGACCTCGTAGAACTCTTCCAATACCGCGGCCTTGACCTCGGGCTCGACGCGCCGGATACTCGTTATCGCCAGCGTAAGCTGATCGATCTCGTCTTCGTTCAGGCATTGATACAGCTTGGCCGCGTGATCCTTGCCGAGCGTGATCATCAGTATCGCGGCTTTTTCCTTGGGAGTTAATGCTGCCCGTTCTTCGGTTGCGCCCATCGTCATCCCCCGCCTCAGTCATCCGATAACCAGTTGCGCAAAAGCTGCGCAACCGACTCAGGACTGTTCTCGATATATTGCTCCAAACGCGTAAGGTTGCCGTTCTCTTGATTCTCGGTCGGAATCTCCTTGATCTGGCTCGGCTTGGGCGATTCGGGCGCCGGTTCCAACGCCGCGCCGCCGGGCTCCAGAATCATCGTATCGTCCGCATAATAATCCACGCCATAACCTCCCACCGTCTCCACAGGTTTCTTTTTCCGAAGCGTCAGGATGGCGATCAGCGCCAGTATCAGCACGATAACGGCGGCGCCGATGATGATGCCCAACCGTATAATTGAAGCTTTTTGCATTTCGCTGAACGTCTGCTGCTGTGCGGTAAACGCATCGGTGGCCGTATCCCCCGGTTGCTCTTGGTCCATTTGCTTGAACGGCAGCATGTCCACCGTGATGCGCTCGTCGCTTACGCCGATCGCCGTTGCGACCAGGTTCTTAACGCGCTCGGTGTAATCCTCCGTCGTCGTGGAGCTGTCGATGATCACCGAGACCGAGAGGTCCTGTATTTTTCCCTGCGCGTTCTCGATCTGCGTCCTGGTTTCGTTTAGTTCGTAATTCGTCTCCTTTGAGATCTTGCTGTACGGCGAATCTTCTCCCGTTACCGTCGGATATGTCGTGGTTCCTCCGTTTGCGTCCACCCCGGCCGAGCCGCCCGATGCATCGCCCTGCACCGTTTCGGCAAGCTCCTGCATACTTACCGCCAAGCCTTCGTTGCTGCCCTCGACCGGCGGTTTAAAGACGACGGATTCGGAGGTTTGTCTGTCGAAATTCAATACGACGTTCACCTGCGCAAGCACGCTGTCCTTCCCAAAAATCGGAGCAAGCAGATTCGTGACCTGTGTCTGCAATTGTTCCTGCACGGTCTGCTGCAGCTGCATCTGGGTGCCGACGTTTTCCACCGTGGTATCGTCATTGATGTCATAGAGATTCATCTCACTGTCGATGACGCGCACTTCATCCACGTCAAGCCCGGGAACGCTCTTGGAGACGAGTTCCGCGATCGCGCGCACCTCCGAGTCGCCCAGCGCCGCTCCATCCTCCAGCTTGAGCATGACGGCGGCGGTAGCCGGCTTTTCATCATCGGACAGCACAAAGGAGCTCGATTCGCCAAGCGTCACGTTTACGACCGCATCCTTGACCTTGTCGAGCTGCACGATGGTTTTTCTTAGGTTTTCCTGAAGCTGGAACTGGAGATATACGCGCTTTTCCATATCGGTCGTGCCGAGGCCGGAGGCGTTCTGAAAGATATCGTAGTTATATCCGCTCGAGGGATACCCTTCCGCGGCAAGCTGCATTCGGATCGAATCCGCGTCGCCGCTTTCGACCAGTATCGTGTCGGAGCCCTGCGCCTTGGCGTCCACCGACATCTCGTTGAGCCGGGCGAGCACCTCGCCCGCATCCTCGGCATTCATGCCGGAATACAGTACCGTATAGGTTTTTTGATTCAGCAGGATCGACGCGGCAAGTATCACAGCAAAAGCAACGACGACAAGGATAATCAGGCGTAACCTTTTTCCCTTTTCCATCTCCTGGAAGTATTTTGCGATCTTTGCGATGCTGTCCTTAAAAAAACCTGCCATTGCTTTCACCTATCAATCATATTTTTCCCATTCGTTATCCAACGGCGGCCGTTTGCACGCAAATTGAGAGTCCATATTCTGTTTAACCCGACACAGTTTATTATAACAATTCTTCACAAAACGCGCAAATTATACAATATTATGAATAGATGATATTTTATAACACAATATCGTGTAATTCAATAGTATTTATATCATACAACCGCGGCGCTTGTCGAATAAAACAGATATGGCGCAGCGTGAAATTTTTTTGTTTCACTTGTTTTTACCGCTAAAGTATTCTTTCGATGTGTCGATATACTTTCTTAGATGCCGGGTAAGGCACCCCGCCTGAGGCGCCGGGCGAGGATCCTCCGGTAAATCAACGGCAAGGACGCCGGATAATAATCAAGGAGGAAATCACAATGCGTATCAACAACAACATCATGGCCATGAACACCCACCGGCAGTATGGCATCAACAACAGCAGCGTGGCGAAATCCACCGAAAAACTCTCTTCCGGTTACCGTATCAACCGCGCGGGCGACGACGCAGCTGGCTTAGCTATTTCCGAGAAGATGCGCGCCCAGATCCGCGGCCTCGACATGGCTTCCAAGAACAGCGAAGACGCGATCTCCCTCGTGCAGACCGCTGAAGGCGCGCTTACCGAAACCCACTCCATCCTGCAGCGTATGCGCGAGCTGTCCACGCAGTCGGCTTCCGACACCAACGACAGCACGGTCGACCGCAACGCCCTCGACGCCGAGTTCCAAGAGCTCGTCAAGGAAATCGACGACATCGCGACCAAGACCAAGTTCAACAACATGACCCTGCTCAACGGAACGTTCGGTTCCACGACGGCCGTCACCGCAGGTTCGGCCATCCAGTCCGGCTTGCTCGGCGTAACCGACATTAAGCTGGAAGGCTTCGCGGCCGGTGCGGGCCAGACCATTTCCTTCGCGGTCAACGCGGGCACCTATACCGCTACCTTCGGCACGACCAACGTCACCGGCATCGCGGATGCGAGCGGCGCAGGCAAGCTGAACATCGACTTCGGCGGCGGCAGGAAGGCCTCCATCGAGCTCGGCGCGGCATATGCCGCCGGGAATTTCGATGGTGAGGCCATCACCTTTGACGTAAGCGCGGGCGACGCCGTCATCCAGACGGGCGCGAACGAGGGCGACACCCTCAGTTTCAGCATCGACGATATGAGCTCGTCAGGCCTGTCCCTCAGCGCTCTGAGCATCGGAACACGCGCCAACGCTTCGACGGCGATCACCGGTGTCAATGCGGCCATCAACACCGTCTCCACACAGCGCGCTTCCCTTGGTGCTTTGCAGAACCGTCTGCAGCACAAGATCAACAACCTCGATACCTCTTCCGAGAACCTGCAGGCCGCCGAAAGCCGTATCCGCGACCTCGATATGGCAAAAGAAATGACGACCTACACCAAGAACAACATCCTCGTGCAGGCCGCGACCGCCATGTTGGCGCAGGCCAATTCCGCTCCGCAGGGCGTCCTGCAGCTGCTCCAGTAACAAGTGTAACAAAAGACAAAGCGACGAGAATAAACCCACAAGGGCCGGCAAATGCCGGCCCTTGTGTCTGTCAAAAAAAAGGCTGCGCCCTTCATTAGGTTCACCGTACCTTTGGTACGATCGACGATTCCTGACCAAGAGGTGCTACGCCGCAGGCCAGCCCTCCATACATGGGCTCCGCGCCAAACCGGGATGTTTCGGCCCATACGGATGAAATGAAAAAGCTGTCCGAGATTGCCTCGAACAGCTTTTTGCTTCATAATTCATTCACACGACGCCCCGGCCGGTCAATCCTCGTCCCCGCCCGGGTCGGGCGTAATGACGGGCTGATTGCAGTTCGGACAGATCAGGTCATCCGCCGATTCGAGCATCTCCTGGTCGAAAAAGATCGTCTCGTCGCAGTGCGGGCAAACGACCTCGACGAAATCATCGTCATCCTCTTCGTCTTCGTCCTCATCCTCGAACACCGCTTCGTCCAGCGCGTCCAGATCGTCGCAGATGTCCTCGATGAACTCGTTCATCTCATCGATCGCCGATTCATTGTCCTCCACGGCGTCCGCGATCGCGTCGAGCGCGTCGATGATCGCCGCAAAGAGCTTCTGCTGCGCCTCGTCCGCGATGGTCAGCCCATCGGCGAGGCCTTTTAAATAGGAAACCTTTTCTTTAATGTAGCTCATTCGTATCAATCCTTTCTGATACCTTAAGAATGCGTCAGACGCGCTCCATATATTCGCCCGTCCGCGTATCGACGCGGATGCGGTCGCCCTGATTGACAAAAAGCGGCACGTTGAGCTTGAATCCGGTCTCAAGCGTTGCGGGTTTGGTCGCGCCGGTCGCCGTGTCGCCCTTGAAACCGGGCTCGGTATCGGCGATCTCGAGTTCCACGAAGTTCGGCGCTTCCACGGAGAAGGCCTTGCCCTTAAAGAACCGGATATTGACGTTTTGATTTTCAACGATGAAGTTGATCGCGTCTTCCACCTCGCTGTGGTTCAGCGGAAGCTGTTCGTAATTCTCGGTATCCATGAAGTAATAAAGCTCGCCGTCGGAATACAGATATTGCATCTGCTTGGTCTCGATATGCGCCTTAGGATACTTATCGGTCGGGTTAAAGGTGCGTTCAAGCACGGCGCCGGTCATCACGTTCTTAAGACGTGTACGCACAAATGCGGCCCCTTTTCCGGGCTTCACGTGCTGAAAATCCGAAATGGACCAAACCTGTCCATCGATCTCAACCGTTACGCCCTTTCTGAAATCACCCGCACTAATCATTGGTAGTTACCTCCACACGAATTTCTATGTTTATTCAATTATATGCAGTTCTTTGGGCACGCTCACAAGGTTCTGAAAGCCGCTCTGCGTGAGCGCGCAGCAATCCTCGATCCGAACGCCGCCCTCTTGCGGAAGATAGATCCCCGGTTCGACGGTGATGGTCATCCCGGGCAGGAGCACATCCTCCGAGCGCGGGTTCGCGGTGGGCGCTTCGTGCACCTCGAGCCCGAAGCCGTGGCCAAGGCCATGTCCAAAGTATTCGGCGTAACCGTATTTAGCGATCGCGTCCCTCGCGCTCGCGTCAAGCTCCTTGCCGGTCATTCCCGGTTTAAGAGCGTCGAGAGCCGCCAGTTGCGCCTCCAACACGATATCGTATACGCTCCGGAGCCTTTTGGACGGCTCGCCGATAGCGATCGTGCGCGTCATATCCGAACAGTAACCGCCCACGCGGCTTCCAAAATCCAATACCACCAGGTCGCCGTGCCTGAATTTTCGGTCGGACGGCAGCGCGTGGCATTGCGCCCCGTTTTCGCCGGAGGCGACAATCGTATCAAAGGATAAGGATTCCGCCCCGCCGCGCCTGATCAGGTACTCAAGCTCTATCGCCGCGTCGCGCTCGCACATGCCCGGCTTGATGCGCTTCAAAAGCTCCGAATACGCAAGCTCCGACACCCTCTGCGCCCGGCGGATAAGCGAGAGCTCGTCCTCCGACTTTATGGCCCGGATTCCCTTGAGCATACCCGAGGCCGCGCGCCAGTTTACCGGGATATCGCGCCATACATGAAGCATGCTTACGGGAAGCGCCTCGTCTTCGAAGCCGGTATTGACGCATCGGAAGCGTTCAAGCTGCTGAGCGAGCGCCGCCCGCTCCATGCCCCTGCCCGCCTCGATGATTTCACAATCCGCCAAGCACTGCTGCCGCGCCTGAAGCACATAGCGAAAATCGGTGATCAGCGCGCATCCGCCCGGCGAGACGATGGTCAGCGAGTTTGAACCCGTAAAGCCGGTGAAATACCTCGTGTTTACGCGCGACGATATCACAAACGAATCGAGGGAGCTTTCCTCCCTCCCGAGCATCGCCGTAAGCAGCGCGCCGCAGCGAGCGTTCATACCGAATTCCTTTCAGCATGCCATGCCGAACCCTAGATCGGCGCAGTCAAACCCATATCAGATAGATTCTACCATAGACCTCCACTATTCAACAAGGTTTTTCTGCCCCGTTTTGGCCGCCAGATACATTTCAAGCATGGTTTTCGCGTCCTCCGCCATCGTTCCGCGCGACTCGCAGATCACGGTAGGTTCCATATCGCGCTCAAAGAACAATTGCGCGAGCGGCTCAAACTCGGGTCCATACTGCTCGTCCACAATGCGGTGATGGCGTTTTTCCCCGCCCTTCGTGAATTCGATGCGGCTGTAGTGAACGTGGATTTTGTCCGCGCGCTCCTTTCCGATCCCGTTCTCGAGCGCGTCGAGTATTGCGGCATAGTCCTGTTTGGTCTTAATTCCACCGAGCGAGCGGCTGTGCAGATGTCCAAAATCGATCGTCGGGATCAGACGATCGTCGAGACTGCACAGCTCGATGATCTCCTCAAGGCTCCCGAGCTGATTGAGCTTGCCCATCGTTTCGGGGCAAAGCGCGATGTCCCCATACCCCGCCTCATCGACCGCCGCGATGATCCGCATCAGCAGCGATTGGGCGTTAACGAGTGAATCCCTTCGATTTTCTCCTGTGGAACCGGGATGAAATACCGCGCGCGTCGCGCCCAGCGCTTTCGCTGCGCGCAGGGAGTCAAGAAAGTATCCGAAATTCTTTTGCCGCTTTTCCTCTTCGTCCGCCGTGAGATTGATGAAGTAGGGCATGTGCACGCTCAGGCGGATGTCGTATCGATCCGCCTCAAGGCCGATCCGCCTGCCGAGATCCTGCTTCAGGCGCACGCCCCTTCCGAAGGAGTACTCGAACGCGTTTAGGCCCATTTCGCTCAGCCACTTGGGCATCTGTACCGTTGACTTATATCCTTGCTCGTAGAATATGTCGCTATTTCCCGATGGGCCAAATCTTATCATCCCTGTTTTTTACTCCTTTGTCGGCGTCGTCGAACTCCCGGTTCAGCTTATTGAGCGCTTTTTTCTCGATGCGCGAGACATACGACCTTGAAATTCCCAGAAGCTTTGCGATCTCGCGCTGGGCCATGCACCTTCCGCCCATGATGCCGTACCGTAGCTCGACCACAAGGCGCTCCCTGTCCGTAAGCGCGGCGGCGATGATTTTCCTGAGCTGCTCCGAGGCGATGCGGATCTCCACATCGTTTTGCACCTGCTCCGGGTCGGAGCCCAATACGTCGGAGAGCGAAACCGCGTTCCCGTCGCGATCCGTGCCGATCGGATCGTGCAGCGATACTTCCCCCTGCTGCTTTTTCTCGGTTCGGATCGACATCAGTATCTCGTTTTCGATGCAGCGCGCGGCATACGTCGCGAGGGCCGTGCCTTTGTTCTTATTATAAGTCGATACCGCTTTTATCAACCCGATCGTGCCGATGGAAATTACGTCGTCGGCGTCGCGCCCGGCGGCGGTATATTTTTTCGCGATATACGCCACGAGCCGGAGGTTGTGTTCGATCAGCTTGCACCGCGCCGTTTCGTCTCCCTTTGCGTATTTTTCCAGGCATTCGGCTTCCTCCTGGGGGCTGAGCGGCTCCGGAAACGATATGTTGGTGTTGACGTACGCCGCAAAGAAGAACAGGTCCTTAAAAAATTGCCACGCTAAATCCAGCATCTGATACGCCTCCATTCCGGTGTATCAGAATATGCCGTTCAGCCGAAAAACTTGTATGTCCCTATCCTATTTCTTTGCGAAGCATATCGAGGGGCTTTAGCTTTTGATCGGTATCGATCCAGACAAGCTGCTTCGGGTGCGGCGCGCACGAGAGCGGATTATCCTCGGGATCGCGCAGATTGTGAGCGGTTAGGCTCCGCCCGATATCGCCCGGGGAGAGAATTTCAAGCCGGTCCCCGTCGAAGAAGCGGTTCCTCTGCTCAAGGAGCGCGCGTCCATGCGCTTGGTCGACTTGCCTGACGATGGCCGTAAGCTCCCATCGCTGGATGTAGCTCGCAGACTCCGTCGCCTGAAGCGGGCTGCCGGAACCCACGGCAAAGCCCGTCGTATAAGGGCGGTGGCTGCAGGTTTCAAGTTCCCGCGCGATCGCGGGATCGAGCGCAAAGCGCTCGCTTTTCTCCTGCGCGCGGGCAAAGGCGTCCAGCGCCATGCGGTAGGCGTTCACCGCCGTCGCTACGTAATAGACGGATTTCATCCTGCCCTCGATCTTGAGGCTCCTTACGCCCGCAGCGATGATCCCGGGCAGGTATTCGATCAGGTTGAGGTCCTTGGAGTTGAGCACAAAAGTGCCCCGCCCGTCCTCCTCAAGGCGATAGGGAGCGTCCTTGCTGCCCGCTTCGCGCATCTCATAGCCCCAGCGGCAGGGCTGAACGCATTCGCCCTTGTTGGAATCCCTGCCCGAGAGGTAATTGCTTAGCACACAGCGGCCCGAGTACGCGATGCACATCGCGCCGTGCACGAACATCTCAAGTTCGAGTTCGGGCGGCACCTGTTCGCGCAGCCGCCGTATTTCGTCGATGCTGAGCTCCCGCGCCAATACGACGCGGCGAACGCCTTGCTCGTACCAGAAGCGCGCCGCCTCGCTGTTGAGGGTATTGGCCTGCGTGCTAAGGTGCAGCTCCATCCCCGGCGCGAGCCGCTTTGCGCGCGCGATCACGCCGGGATCGGTGACGATCAGCGCGTCGGCTCCCGCCTCGCACGAGGCGAGTATCACCTCGTCGGCCTCCGTTAGCTGCGCGTCCCGGGCGAACGCGTTGCACGCGACATAAAGCCGCTTGCCATGGGAGTGGACAAAGCGGCATGCGTCTTTTAGCGTATCGTTTGTGAAATTATCGGCGAGATTCCTAAGGCTCATCTTGGGCAGGCCGACGTAGACCGCGTCTGCTCCGAAATGAACCGCGGCCTCGAGCCGCTCCCGATTTCCTGCCGGAGCCAGAAGCTCCGGCAGGGTGGCCCCGTTCGACGTCACTTACAATTAACTCCAGGTGCTCTTGTATTTTTCCACGTTCTTTTCGTGTTCTTTGAGCGTCTTTGCGTACACGAGCTCGCCGGTTTTCGGGTCCTTGAGGCAGAAGTAGTAGTATCCCTGCTCCATATATTCCGTATCCGGATACAGCGCGGCTTCGATCGCGGCTTTCCCCGGGTTTGAGATCGGGCCGAGCGGCAGTCCCTTGTGCAGGCGGGTGTTGTAAAGGGATGGATTCTTAAGCTGCTCGTCGGTAAAGAGCAGCGTTTTTTCCTTATAGATATACTGGATGCCGGCGTCCGAGCCGAGCGTGTCGCCCTTGTTGAGCCTGTTGTGGAACACCGCGGACACCTTCTTGAAGTCTGGCGTTTTGGCTTCCTTTTCGATCATGGACGCGAGCGCGATCACATCGTCGATCGTCATGTTCAGCGTCTGCGCGCGCTCGATGTAATCATCGGTGAAAACCTCATGGAAGCGCAGCAGCAGCTTCGTGATGACGGTCTCGGCGGACGAACCCTCGAACACGTCGTACGTATCCGGGAAGAGGTACCCTTCGAGCTCGTAATCCCTTGCCTGCTCGGGATTGACGGGAATCTCCTTGACGAAGGAAAACGTCTCAAATTCCGCCGCATCCTTGCAAAGCGCCAAAACCTCCGCGGTGTCGGTCAAAACTCCGGCTTTTACCAGCGTGTTTGCGATATCCTCCACGGTGCTGCCCTCGGTGATGGTGAAACGGAGTGTGCGCTTCGCCGGATTGCCCTTGCACAGCTCGTCCACGATCTGCGGGATATCCATGTTTTTAGAGAGCACGTAGGTGCCGGCCTTAAGCTTGCTCGCCTTGCCGACGAAATCGACGTAGATCTTGAATACCGCCTTGTTGGCGATAAGGCCCTCCTGCCCTTCGCCGCAGGCTTCGTAGAGCACTTTCGCGATCGTGGCGGCCGAGGAAGCGTTCTCGATCACAACGGTGACCGGCGTCGGATCGTTGATGTCCACAGGCAGAATATATTCGTTGAACACATAATGGATCGCAACCACAAAACACCCGACCACCAGCGCCGCGCTGATCAGGAATATCGCGATCGGCCGAATAAAAAGCCACGTGCTGCTGTGAAAAAAACCGGTGCGGCCGTCCCAGTCCTGAGCGTCGCGCTTCATTAAGAAATCTCCTTTATTCGTCCGAGAGCATACTCGTGTCCAAATCGATCGCGTCCGCGAGTATCTTATACACGTCCCCAAGCATACGGTGCAGGCGCAGTTCGGCCATCAGGTATGCCGAGGCCTGTTGATTGAATTGCAGAAGCTCGCTGATTTTTTGCATCCGCTCGAGCGCCTCCTCGTCCTTCTGACCCGATACCATCGCCGCCTGCGCGCGCAGCTGAAGCTGATGAAGCTCGCCGATCAAAGAACGGGTCGTTTCGTTTTCCATGGCGGCGGCACGGGTAGCCTTGTAGGTCTGATACTCCTCGCTGTGCGAAAGCTCCCTCGCAAGCTCGTTCGCCTTGTCGTAAACCATGCGAATTCCCCTTTCTTAGAACCTGTATGCATAGAACAAAACACCATATCGGCTGCTGTTTTTCCGCCATACTGCGTTAATACTAATCCGCATTCAATTCATTTCCTTAGGGCGGATTATGCAGATACTATTTTCCTTAGCCGCGGACAAATAATTGTCCGCGTTTTATAATTGAGAATAGTATTTTTTTCTTGCAATACGCTCCGTGTATTGCTGCGAAAGCTTGCCTTGTCCGGCGCAAAAACAGCTCGGCGCTCCGGCATTTTTTATCTGTGCACGCAGGTTCTTAAACCTCCATGATGATCGGAAGGATCATCGGGTTTCTCTTGGTCTTGTTGTAAAGATAATCCCTCAGCATCGTCCGGATACCGGTCTTGATCGACGAATAGTCGGATTTCGTGCCGCTTGAAAACTTCTGCGCCATCTCGCGCACCATGTCCCTCGCGTCGTTTAAAAGCTCCTCCGAATCGCGCACATAGACGAATCCGCGCGAGATGAGCTCCGGCTCCGCGAGGAGCTTGCCCGTCTTCTTCTCGAGCGCGATGACGACGGCGACGAGCCCGTCCTCCGAAAGCAGCTTGCGGTCCCTTAAAACCACGTTGCCGATGTCCCCGACGCCAAGCCCGTCGATCATCACGCTGCCGCAGGGCACGGAACCGTTGATCTTCCCGCCGTTGCGCGTGAGCTCCACGACGTCGCCGATATCCGCGACGAATATATTCTCCGAGTGGACGCCCATCTCGGTCGCAAGATGCCCGTGCTGATACAGATGGCGGTATTCGCCGTGCACGGGGATAAAGAACTTGGGCTTTGTCAGCGCGAACATCAGCCTTAATTCTTCTTGCCGCGCATGGCCGGACACGTGTACGTCCGCCATGGAGTCATAGACGACCTCCGCGCCTTTTTGGCAGAGCTGATTGATCACGCGGCCGACGCCGCGCTCGTTGCCCGGAATGGCGGACGCGGAGATGATTACGGTATCCCCCTTGCCGATATCGAGCTTGTGGGAGGAGTTCGCCATGCGGAACAGGCCGCTCATCGGCTCGCCCTGGCTGCCGGTGGTGATGACGCAGATCTTATCGTTGTCGTACCTGCGGAGCTTTTCGACCTCGACGATCGAATCGTCCGGAATGTTCAGGTACCCGAGCTCGCGCGCCATATTGGCGATCGTGACCATGCTCCTGCCCTGGAAGCAGATCACGCGGCCGAACGATATGGCGACGTCCGCGACCTGCTGGATGCGGTAGATGTTCGAGGCGAACGAGGCGACGATGACGCGCCCTTTTGCGATATCGAAATAGTGTTCGAACGTCTTGCCGATCATCCGTTCGGACTGGGTATAGCCCGGCCGCTCGACGTTTGTGCTGTCGCTCATGAGCGCGAGCACGCCCTTTGAGCCGTAGTACGCAAAGCGCGTCAGGTCGATCGGCTCGCCGTCGATCGGGGTATAGTCGACCTTAAAATCACCCGTATGGATGATCGGGCCGATCGGCGTCGTGATCGCGAGAGCCACCGCGCCCGCGATCGAATGGCTGGATTTGATGAACTCGACTGTGAAACAGCCCAGATGGAGGATGTCCCCGGGGCTGATGCAGTTGAGCGTCGCGTCCTTGACGTTCTGCTCCGTCAACTTGTGCTCGATGAGCGCTACCGTCAGCTTTGTGCCGAACACCGGCGTTTTGAACTTCTTAAGGGCAAACGGCAGCGCGCCGATATGGTCTTCATGGCCGTGCGTGATCAAAAAGCCGCGGATGCGATCGCTGTTTTTTTCAAGGTATGTCATATCCGGTATCACAAGGTCGATGCCGAGCATCTCCTCGTCCGGAAAACTCAACCCGCAGTCCACAACGATGATATCCTTGCCGTACTCTATGACGGTCATGTTTTTGCCGATTTCCCCGACGCCGCCCAGAGGTATAATTTTTAGTTTTGATGCCAAATGCAATCCTCTCTTTCTCTGTTGACAAATACCTTTCGGTAAAAGCATCGCCCAAATCATCCAGCGATGCATCAATTCATCATGATTGCTATTATTATACCCTTTCGCCTATTTAATAACAAGATCAAAGGTAAAGCGCGGCTTTTTCGGTTTTTCTAATGTTGCGATTGTATGACGCGCTGATGTATAATAAACGAAAGGTACCGGGAATCAATGCCTTTACTTTTACGAAAATCTTACACGCGCAAGGAGAAAACAATGGGCAACCAATCGGGTACACGCAGAGCAGCGCATTCCGGAAATGCGGCGGGAGGCGATTTCGGCGGATTCACCAGACGCGGGAGAAAAGCGCCCCACTTGCTCGGTTTTATACGGATTGCCTTTCTGGGCCTGTGCGCGCTGCTGGTCGTCCTTTGCGTTCTGTTGCTTACGGTGCAGCCCGCGCAGAGCAGCATGGTCGCGTACGTGGATGACGGCACTTTCTTTGAAGGCATTACCGTCAACGGCATAGATATTTCAGGCATGAGCTTTGACCAGGCAAAAGCCGCGCTGCTTCCGCAGGTCGAACAGCAGCTTAACAGCGCCGCCATCACCGTGGTTCACGGGCAGATGTCTTGGGTGTTTACGGGGCTGGATCTCAAGCTATCCTCAACCATCGACGATACACTCCTCCAAGCGATGTCGGTCGGCCGCGACAATACGCTGGTAAATAATCTCTCGGAGCAGCAGCGCGTCAAGGAGGAAGGACAGGCGTTCACCGTCTCTTTCGTTCCCGACGACGCAGCCTTAACCAAGTGCCTCCAGAGCATCGCCGACGAGATCGATACCGATCCGGTCGAGCCTTACGCGCAGGCCGATACGAGCGTCAAGGAGCCGACGTTCCAGTACTACGCAGGAACCGACGGATATCAGCTGGACGCACAGGCGCTCGCACAGGAGATCAAGACCAGCATCGCGGGCGGGAATACCAATTCATCCTTCGATCCGGTGCTGATCGCCGTCAAGCCGCAACACGACGTCGAGTGGGTCAAAGCCAACGCCGTCCAGCGCTCGGTGTTCACGACCTCCTTCAACTCAAGCACGGGGAAAGCGCCCGGGCGTGTACGGAACATCCAAAAGGCAAGCGAAATATTAAACGGCGCCAGCGTGAACGCAGGCGAAGAGTTCTCCTTCAACGGCTATATCGGCCCGCGCACGGAAAAGGGCGGCTGGGCGCTCGCCCCTGGCATCATCAACGGAAGCGAGTATGAAATGCAGGCCGGCGGCGGGATCTGCCAGGTTTCCACGACGCTCTACAACGCGCTTTTGTGCTCCGGCCCCGAGGTCAAAATCACCACGCGCAAGAAGCACAGCTGGCCGTCCTCGTATGTGGATTACAGCCTCGACGCGACCGTTTCGACAGACGGCCCCGACCTCGCGTTCATCAACGAAAGTGTATCGCCGATCTATCTCTTCGCCTATGCGGACGTTTCGAACTATACGATGACGGTCTACATCTACGGAGCGCCGCTTCCCGAGGGAGTAACCTACAAGACGCGCGGAGTCACGGAAAAGGTCCTCGAACCCAAGGAAACGATCACCATCGAGGAGCCGCTGTGGCCGACCGGATATAAGGAAACGGTGATTCAATCGCGCAAGGGCTATGTGGCGACCGCTTATCGCGACAAGCTGGTCAACGGCGAGGTCATGGGATCGGAAAAACTCTATACGGACACCTACGACGCCGTGCAGGGGCAGATCAAGGTCGGAACCGGCCCGGCCACGCTGCCAAAGCCCGCGTCGTGAGCGCCGAGCGTTTTTTCTTGACGGGAATTAGTTTCCGATGTTAAAGTATGTGATAACCTCCGCTTTGTAGCTTCAGAGGCTGCCTGCCGCCCCAAACCGGCGCCGCGACGATTCTCATCTGATGCAAAACGGGCGGATGGCGATATCTTAGATCCGTACATCCGGGTAGATGAAACCATGAATCCGGCTTTTGCCGGATTCAAGTGCATTTTATCAAATGGATTTTATCGATGTTTTGGAGGGCAAATATGGATTATACGAAGTACATTTCCAAAGTCACCCAGTTGATTCCGCCTTCTGGCATCCGCAAATACTTTGATTATATCGACAAGGATACGATCAGTCTCGGCGTCGGCGAACCCGATTTCCCCACGCCCGAAGGCATCCGTCAGGAGGCCCTGCAGCGCTTGAGCACGGGTCGGATCCCCTATTCGTCCAACGCCGGCATGCCGGAGCTTCGCGAATGGATCGGCAAATATCTCGACGCGCGCTTCGGCCTAAAGGACTACGCGGTAGGCGATATCCTCGTGACCGTTGGCGCGAGCCAGGCGATCGATCTGACCGTCCGCGCGCTGACGAACCCCGGCGACGAGATCATCATTCCCGAGCCGACCTACGTTTCCTATGTACCGGCCGTCATGCTCAGCGGCGGCAAACCCGTCATCATACCGACGAAGGCGGAAACCGGCTTTAAGATGACGCCGGACTGCGTCCTCGCCGCGCTTACGCCCAAGACCAAGGCGATCCTTATCCCTTATCCGAACAACCCGACCGGCGGCATCATGGAATATTCGGACCTTCAGAAGATCGCCGATATCGCCATCGAGCATGATCTGATGATCATTTCGGACGAAATTTACGCGGAGTTGACCTACAACGGCAAAAGACACGTTTCTATCGCGGCTCTGCCCGGCATGAGAGAGCGCACCGTAGTGCTCAACGGCTTCTCCAAGGCGTTTTCCATGACGGGTTGGCGCCTGGGCTATGCAGCAGGTCCCACGCCGCTGATCGCCGCAATCACCAAGCTCCACCAGCTCACGATGCTGTGCGCGCCCACGCCCGCGCAGTACGCCGGCATTGCGGCCATCCGCCAGGGCTTTGAAAACAACTGGAGCGATGTGCTCTACATGAAGAACGAATACGACAAGCGCCGCCGCTACATGGTCGACACGTTCGACAGCATGGGCCTGATGTGCCATGAGCCCGAAGGCGCGTTCTATGTGTTCCCATGCGTCAAATCCACCGGCCTCTCCTCGGAGGAGTTCTGCGACAGGCTGCTGCATCAAAAGAAGGTCGTCGCCGTCCCCGGCAGCGCTTTCGGCAAGAGCGGCGAGGGACACATCCGCTGCTGCTATGCGACGGATATCGAAGCCATCCGCGAGGCCCTCGAGCGGATCAAGGAGTTTTTGAAGACCCTTTGATGTACCCTCTGCACCACTGAAGCAATCTGCCCACCCGATGCCTTTCCTGCTTTAAAGCAAACGGACTCAGAGCGAATAGGTAAACGTCTTATGCCGTCGGTCCCGCGGAGCAGATTGCCCGATGGGAACGACGGCATTATGGTTGGATTTTAAATCATCGTGTGATTCCTTGCTTCAGGCCGCCGGAGGTGGATGCGGGATCGCATCCTCCGAGCTTATCGCTGCACAACCCTTGCTCAAGGCTCAAACTAAATGCCTGTTCATCGGATCATTCCGGATCTTTAATATCCTGAGACGGCGCTGCTCTTAGACGTATCATAACCGTAATAGATATCCGATGATACATAGACGATCCCCTCGATCGCCCGATAGGTATCTTCGCACACCACTACGCGCTCGATCAGCTTTCCTTCGCTGTCGTAGTATTCCTTGTAGGTTTTTGATTTTTTCCCCGCACGCGATTCCCTGTCGACCACGCGTGTGTTCGGCGGCAGCGTTTTGTCCAGCAGTATCTTGTTGCCGGGGTTCGGAATCGTTCCGGTGCGCTTGGAGCTAAGCTTGATCGTCATGCCGTCGGGGAGCGACTCGCCGTATATGCGAACCGTGATCGTGTATTTTTCCCTGCTCGCGGTCGCTGAAATAACCACCGGCGTCTCGCGGTTGTTGATGAACTTGAAGTTCGGGCCGCCTGTGCTGATCGTCGCATCCCTTCCGATCGGGATATACGTCAGCGGCCAGCTGTGCGGCGTTCTGGCGGAAATCTCAAGATCGGCCATCAGCACCGCGTTAAAGAGCGTGCTAGAGACCTGGCATACCCCTCCGCCGTATTCCATCTCATATTTCCCGTAACGGATACCGGGCGCTTTTTTCCAGCCTCCGTCCGCGCCGCGCGGTCCGAGCACCGCATTCATATCGAATTCCTCGCCGGGCTCCACAACATACCCATCGATCATTTTGGCGGCTTTCACGATATTGTGGACGCGCCCGGCTGCGTTATGCGGCGATTTTTTAAACGAGGTCTGAAACTCGCTGACAAGAACGTGCTGCTCTTTGAGCGTATCGACGTCTATGGTGGGCTCAAGCGCGATATAATCGGCTTCGATAACGGTTTCTCCCCCGCCCTCCACCGCTTTTTTCAGCAGCTCGACCACCTTCTCCACCTCGACCCTTTTCCCCGCGATGTCCTCGGAATAGACAAACTTGCCCTCCACGCCGGGATCGTAGGTTGCGGTAGCCGAAACAGGATTGCTGTTGAGCGGCTCCACGAGCTTATCCACCACGCCGTACGCGGCCTTCTCATCAAGCGTCATCGAGGTATTGAGCTCCCTTTGAGGCGTGAAGGAAAACACCCAATACGTCAGCTCCATCGCGTCGGAGAGCACCTGCTCGGTATTGAAGGTGATCGGGAGGCGATCGCCGTAAATAAGCACGCTGTGCTCCCCGAGCGCCACGCGGAAGCACAGATTCTTAAGCTTGTTCTTTTGATCCTTCTCTATCGCAGACCTCGCCTCCGCGACCGTCAATTCCGAGACGTCATGCCCGTCGATGGAAACCTTGCGCGCAAGCTTTTTCTGATCCGGTTCAGTATTATCCGTGCAGGCGGAAAAGCATGCAAGGCAAGCGAAGAGCATCACAAAGACCGCTATCGCCGCACGCGCGCATTTCATGCCGTTTGTTTTCAATCCATGCATCAATACATCTCCTTTCATGGTTTTAGTATCAGTCGTTTTTAAAATTACATCCGTCATTGTGCAAAGTGTTTGAAAAACACAAATCTCTTGTTTAATGTTTCATTTTGAAGTAAAATATATTAGCTGCGGAGGTGCAAAAGCATGGAAGGCTTCTTTGACCTCAAGGATAAACAATCGCTTAGCGCGAAAGTTTACCAACATATTCGCAACGGTATTATCGAGGGCCGCTATAAAACCGGCGATTTTCTCGTCGAAACAAAGCTCGCGGAAGAGCTCGGCGTAAGCCGCACTCCGATCCGTGAGGCTCTTAAGCAATTGGAGATGGAAGAGCTCGCCGTTTCCATTCCGAATCGCGGGGTGGTCGCGCAGGGATTCTCGCCGCAGGATATCGATGATATTTTTACCATTCGATTGCTGCTCGAAGGACAAGTCGCGTATTGGGCTGCCGAGCGTATCGATCAGGCGGGGCTCGACCGGCTGTCTGAAATCGTCGACATGATGGAGATGTACACCCGGCGCAACAACCCGGCGCAGCTCGCGAATCTCGACTCGGAGTTCCACGACTGCATCTATTCGGCGAGCAAGAGCAGGGTGTTAAAGCATGTTTTAACCACGCTGCACCAGGCGTTAAAGTCCACGCGGCGCTCTTTGTTGACCCTGCCGGATCGTACCGGGAAATCCCTGAGCGAGCATAAGCTCATACTCGAGGCGCTCGAAGAACATCTGCCGGAGGAAGCAAAAAAACACATGGAAAACCATGTTCGTCACGCGGGACACAAATACCTCGACCCGGCAACCGACGAATAATCCAATCGATCCTTCGCTTATCCTGCTCCTCTTTTGAGCGGTATAAATCTATCATTGAAACGTATGCATTATACCTGCCGGTTCCTTCGAACCGGCAGGTATCTTTTGGAAAAATGAATAAAAATAAAGGCTCGGTATAACCGAGCCTTTTAACGAGCATTTGTGTTTTGCGCCCACTTATCACCACGATATCGGTCTGAATCCCCGGGAACGGACAGCATCCGGTTCCGCGAGAAGATCATCTAACGACAATGGAATCAATACTTGCGTTTCCTTGCAGCTTCCGCTTTCTTCTTGCGCTTTACGCTGGGCTTCTCATAGTGTTCACGCCTGCGAACTTCTGCCAACACGCCCGAACGCGCACATTTACGCTTAAACCGCTTAAGAGCACTTTCAAGGGACTCGTTTTCTCCTACACGAATTTCCATTTCTTTCCCCCCCCTCTTATGCAACGTTGCATATCGTGTCTGTTGCGGTGAGCATACCTACCTATTAAAAACACAACGATATTATACTTGAACGATGATGACAAGTCAACAGGAATTATCATCGTCCAGCGGCCCGCAACCATGGCTCAGCCCGGCGGCCAGCCGAATCCTCTGCCTCCGAGGAGGTGAATGTGCAGGTGCTCTACGGTCTGACCGCCATCCCTTCCGGTGTTCACAACAAGGCGAAAACCGTTTCCCTCCAGGTGATTTTCCCGTGCTAGGGCGCGCGCAACTTCGAACAGATGCGCGACAAGCTCCCCATCGTCCGCGCCTACTTCCATGATATTCCTGAAATGCTTTTTGGGAATCACCAGAATATGCACGGGAGCCTGCGGGGCGATGTCATGAAATGCGAGAACGGTTTCATCCTCGAACGCCGCTCGAACCGGGATCTGCTTTTGAACCATTTTGCAAAAAAGGCAATCCTGCATCGTGTTTCCTCCCCTCCAAAAATACGTTATGCTGTCCATATATTATATCATTTTTCCTATTAGTTTGCCATCTTTCGCCGCATGAATATACACGCTGCGGGGAATCCCGAGAAGGGATCCTGGCGCGTTGAACCGGACCCTTGCATAGTTTCCGGAGTATCCCTCCAAGGCTTCTTCATCCGCCTGCTCCTCGGGCAGAACCTCCTGCACCGTGCCGACCATGCTCTTAAGAAAAGCCTGCTCGAGACGGTTTCCGCACGCGATCATCGCGCGCACGCGCTCACTTTTGACGGCGTTTGTGATCTGCGCCGGAAACGCTGCCGCCCTTGTTCCCTGGCGCCGGGAATATGGGAACACATGGATGCGCGCGAAGGCCATCCGCTCCACGAAGGCGAGCGATTCCTCGAATTCCTCCCGCGTCTCGCCCGGAAAGCCCACGATGACATCGGTCGTAATCGCGCAATCCGGCATCGCGCGGCGGATCCGTTCGGCGCAGAGCGCGTACTGCCGTGCAGTATACCTGCGGTTCATGCGGCGAAGCACCGCGTCTGAGCCGCTTTGCAGCGAAAGATGAAAATGGCGGCAGATCTGCGGGTTGCCGGAGAGATACGCGAGCGCCTCGTCCGAAAACGCCTGCGGCTCGAGGGAGCTGAGCCTGATCCTGTCGATCCCATCGATCCCCTCCGCCTGCCGGATCGCGTCGAGCAGCGTGGTCTCTCCACCGAGATCCTTTCCATAGGACATCAGGTGGATTCCCGTGAGCACGACCTCCCGGTAGCCTTCCCGCGCGAGCGCCTCAAGCTCCTCGCGCACGCTTTGAAGCGACCTGCTCCTTATGTGTCCGCGCGTATATGGGATGATGCAGTAGGCGCAGTAATTGTCGCAGCCGTCCTGGATCTTCAAAGTTGCCCGCGTGCGGTTTTCCTTGGTCGCGCGGGCATTTTCAAATTCCCTTTGCGCTCCGATATCCTCCACGAGATTGAGCGATCCGCCCGCCTGCACCGCCGTGCGCGCGGCCTCCAACACCTTCGCGTGATCCTTCGTGCCGGACACGACGGTGACGCCGGGAAGCGTAAGCACTTCCTCGGGCGCGCGCTGCGCATAGCAGCCCGTGACGATGATCGCGGCGTCCGGCGCGAGCGTGTGCGCGCGGGAAATCATCTGGCGCGACTTTTTATCGCTCATCTGAGTGACGGAGCAGGTGTTGATCACATACACGTCCGCAGCCTCGGAAAAATCGACGCGCGTATACCCCGCCGCCTCAAACAGCTCCGCCATCGCATCGGTATCGTATTGATTGACCTTGCATCCGAGCGTATAAAACGCCGCCCTCATCCCGTTATCCTTCCAGCTCATAGAGTATCATCGCCAGCGTCGCCATACCAGCGGTTTCCGTACGCAGGATCCTTTTCCCAAGGCTCGCCGTTTTCGCGCCGAGCGAGACGAGCCTGTCCACCTCAGAGCGCTCGAGGCCGCCCTCCGGCCCGATCAGCAGGCCGATGTCCAAAGCGTCCTTGTTTGCACGCAACACCTCTTTTAAGGGGAACGTCTCTTCCTCGTACGCGACGATCATGAGATCGTGCATGCCGGGATCGATCTTGCCGATCGGCACCGGCTCATTGACCTTTGGGATCGCGCCGCGCTGCGATTGCTTGGCCGCCTCAAGGGCGATGCGCCGGTAGCGCTCGATTTTTTTGGCGACGTCTTTTTGCTCGAGCTTTACCACGCAGCGCGCCGACTGCACGGGCGCGATGGCCGCGATGCCGAGCTCCACGCATTTTTGGATCACCAGTTCCATCTTCCCCGCCTTGGGAAGGCATTGGTACAGCGTGACGGAGTGCTTCGGCTCGGCGGCATTCTCTCGAACGCCGATAAGCTCGAGGATTGCCTTATTCGGCCCAAAAGAGCGTATGACCGCTTCGCCCTCTCTGCCGCCGCCATCGCACAGCGTCACCCGATCCCCGGCTTTCAAGCGCAAAACATTGCGGATATGGACGGCGTCGTCGCCCTCCACGGCTACCGTGGCGCCCGGCGCACCGATGTCTTCAATAAAAAAACGACTCATATTCCCCTCCAAGCAGGCGGATCCATGCAAGACCTTCGACGGCTATTCAACCCCGCGGTTGAAATGCCCGCGCGTGCTTCCCAAGACGGGGGCAATGCTCTTTCCAGCGCGTGCGGCAATCGCGTCCTGAACCTTTTGTTTGATCTGCGCCGCGGATTCATCCTCAAATGCGAGCTGCCATGCCTCTGCGGGCGGAAGCCCCCGCGCGAGATCGATGGTATCCGTAACGTTGCAGTTGCTTACCCTTAACAGGCACTCCTCACCCAAGCGCGTGTTGTGAAGCGGAAACACCCTATTGTTTTCGTCGATCATCTCGCC
Source organism: Bacillota bacterium (assembly GCA_038562375.1). Lineage (GTDB taxonomy): Bacteria > Bacillota > Clostridia > Christensenellales > CAG-138 > JBCFAY01. Next base: position 134,734 of record JBCFAY010000004.1, read on the forward strand.
CGCCCTTCCCAAGCAGTTTCGGCAGCCGGATTCGCCCGCGCGGATCGGACAATGCAAAAGCTGCATGACGGGCGCGCGGCCGTATATCGCGAGCTCGCATCCGCCTTTTCTGATGATATCCCTGAGCTGCGGCCCCGTCAATTCCAGCGAAAGCCGCACGCGCGTAAAGCCGAGCGTAAGCAGCCGGTATACCGTCTCCGCGTTGATGGCGTTCAGCGCCGCGCCCGCAACGCGGACGGGCAGATGCCTTATCAGCTCCAGCTGCCCGAGCGCGTTGGCCTCCGCGCCGTCCCAAGCGGGGTTTTGCAACAGTTTGCGAAGCCTTTGCCGCTGCTCACTCCGAATGACCACCGCGGGCAGCGCGAGCAGGAGCTTCGCTCCCTCCGGCTTTGCGGACTGCAGCTGTTCCGCAGGGACTTCCCCGATATCGATTGGGTCGAACACCACTTCGTCCGCGCCCGCCTCAAACGCGGCTTTGGCCTGTTCAAGGGTGCGCAGCTTGACGCTGATGCGCCGCTCGCCGGACGAAGCGGAAACCCTCCGCTCCGGCGCGGCCGCGAAGGGCGGCACCGCCCTTCGAACGGCGAGGCGTTCCTCCAAAAGCGCAATCGCGTTCCTTCTTAACGCGTTGAGCGCGCCGGCCCTCAGATAGGCCTGTCCACCCTCGTTCTCTATCTGCGCGTCCTCTAAAGCAAACGCGGTATCGCCGAGCCTGGCGAGCTGTTCCCTGACCCGATCCGCCGATTGCGGCGTCTTGGCGGGTACCGCATTTTCCCCTTGCGCCACAGCGCTCACGCCGCCGCAAAGAACCTTAAGGCATGACGGTTGCCCCGTATGGAGTTCCAGCGCCATTTTAACAGGCCTTAAGCGGTTTCCCCTGCGATAGCTCTCCTTCGCCTGCCGGAGCGCATCCTCGTCCGGAGCGCCCTGAAGCTCAACGCCCGTAACGATATGCCGCGGGCCGTCGAGATATCCTTTTTGGAAGCCGCCGCGGTCGAACAGGCGCAGCAGTTCCGCCTTGTAAGACGAGAGCGTTTCCGCGTCCGCGCCGTCGAGCGCCGCGCGATATGCCCGTGTGACCAGCGCTATATACTCCGGCCGCTTCATACGGCCCTCGATCTTCAGACTGGTTACTCCGGCGGCAAAAAGCTCGCCCACCCGGTCAAGAAGGCACAGATCCGCCATGCTCAGGAGCCTGCCTCGGCTTTTTCCGACGCGATACTCCTTCCTGCACGGCTGGGCGCAGGTGCCGCGGTTTCCGCTGCGCCCGCCCGCCATGGAGGACATCAGGCAGCCGCCCGAAAAGCTCGCGCACATCGCCCCGTGGGCGAACACCTCAAGCTCCATCGCGGAGCCGGCGGCGATATATCGGATCTGGTCGAGCGGCACCTCCCGCGAGAGCACGACGCGCGAAAATCCGATTCCCCGCAGCAGTTCGACGCCCTCGAGGTCATGGATGCCCATCTGGGTGCTCGCGTGCAGCTCAAAATCGGGAAGCTCGTCCCGAATGCGCCCGATCAGGCCGATGTCCTGAACGATCAGGGCGTCCGCGCCCGCGCGGTAAAAAAAGCGCGCGGCGCGCATCGCGCCCTCCAACTCGCGGTCCAGCAGGAGCGTATTGAGCGTGATGTATCCCCTGACGCCCCGGAGATGGCAATAATCAAGAGCGCGCTGCAGTTCGCTTTCGCCGAAATTTTCGGCGAACTGCCGCGCGTTGAAGGATTGGCCTCCGAAATAGACCGCGTCCGCGCCGTTTTGCACCGCGGCGACCAGCGCCTCGAAACTCCCGGCCGGGGATAAAAGCTCCATCGTCGTCTCCTGTCAAGCAATAACCTTTCCATATTGTGCAGCATCCGCTGTTTTTTTGCAACCTCGTTTTCATCGTATACAAAGGAGCTTTCGCCATTGGCGAGAGCTCCTTGTGTGTCAAAAATGCCCTTCATGGGGGGCGGTGGCGCAATACCGGATTTTGCAGGTTGTACGGCAAGACGCACATAAAACTCCAACGAGCGCCCGGATTCTCCGTTCGGGCGCTCTACCGCATAATGCTTTCTTTCAGGAGCCGTCAACCGTCCCGGAGCGCAATGCTCAAAACGCCGAACGGCGCTTTTTGTAAGCAACAGAGCCCCCGCATTTGCGGGAGCTCTTGTAAAGCCGTGTTATTTTGTCGCCGTGCCCATCGGGGTTTCAAACGGGCGTTTGACCGGGCCCTTCGCCTCGTTTTGCGTACGCGGAAGGTTCCTGAGCTGATCGATCCTCGAATCCAGCGCCTGATAATCCGCCCTGAGCTTATGAAGCTCATCCGAAAGATCGAGGGCTACCAGCAATACGGCGTTGAGGGTGCTGAAATTCGGATACTTCCTCTGAACCGTATCGATCTTATCATCGACATAGGATGCGATCTGCCGAATGTACTCCTCACACTCGCTGCCGGTGATGTTAAACTCCTGACCGCAAATACGGATACACGTCCGGTTCTTCCCCATAATCACACCGCCCCGCATTTCTACTATATATTGTTATTATAGTATGGTTTTACCACCAATGCAAGGGTTATACTCTTAAAATCGCTCCGAATTCTTCCTGCAGCGCGCCGAGGATCGCGCCGACGGCCTGCTTAATGTCCTCGTCGGTCAGCGTCCTATCCGTTGCGCGCAGCGTGAAGGAATACGCCATGCTCTTCTTACCCTCGGGGATGCCATTGCCCTTGAACACGTCGAAGAGTTCGACGTCCTCAACAAGCGTTTGAGCCGGCGAACGGAGGATCGTTTCCTTCATGCTCGCGGCCTGCACCGACTCGTCGACGATCACGGCCAAATCCCTGACGACGACCGGGAAACGCGGCAGCGGCGCATAGCGCTTCTGAGCAAGCTGATGCTTGAAGAGCTTCGCGACCTCGATCTCCGCGACGAATGCGTGCGCGCCGAGCTCAAATGAGCGGGCTACGGCGGGATGGATCTCGCCGAGCTCGCCGATGATCTCCTCCCCGAGCGTGATCTCTGCCTTGCGTCCCGGATGGAGATACTCTCCGCCACCCGCACGGAAGGAGGCGTTTTCGATCCCGAACACACGAAGCAGCCATTCGACGCTGCCCTTGAGCGTGAAGAAATCCTCGTTCTCGCCCATATAGGCGATTCCGAGCAGCTTGCGCTCCGTGGGCAGATCCCCTCCCTCCTCGAAGTGCACGTTCCCGACTTCGAAAAAGCGCCCGTGCCCCGTACGCCGCTTGACGTTGAGCGACAGCGTGCCGAGCATCCCCGGCAGCAGCGTTGTGCGCATCAGGCTTTGATCCTCGCCGAACGGATTGAGGATGCGGACCGTCCTGCGCTTTTCATCTTTTTCCGGCAGCCGAAGCTCGTCGAGCACGGCCGGGCCGGTGAAGTTGTAATTGTACATCTCATACGCGCCCATGGATACCATCTCGTCCTTGAGCCGATCCTCAAACGCGAATTCAGGGCTGAGCCTTCCAAGGAACGTGTCCCCGCGCATGAGCGTCGGCTCGATGTTGTAGTACCCGTAAATGCGCGCGATCTCCTCGGCGATGTCCCAATCCGCCTCGATAGAGCTTTCGATGTCCACGCGGTAATGAGGCACGCTGACGATGAGGGCCTCTCCGTCGATCTTTGAAGAAATGCTGATCGTGGCGAGCATATCCGCCATTTCCCGTGCGGTGAACGACGTGTTGAGGATACGGTTCACATGCTGCCAATCCACACGGATTTTCCGCTCCGTCGGCGCGGATTCGCATACGTCGATCACGCCGCCGATCACCGTTCCGGCCTTTAATTCATCCACGAGCTCGATCGCGCGGTTGAGCGCCTTCATCGCGCTCACCGCCTCGACGCCCTTGATGAAGCGCGCCGCCGCATCCGTCTTGTGGCGAAGCTTCCGGCAGGTCGCGCGGATATTGCTGCCCTTGAACACCGCCGCCTCGAAGAGCGCCGCCTTGGTGTTTTCGGTGATTTCCGAGTTTTCGCCGCCCATCACGCCCGCGACGGCGACGCCCCGCTCGGGGTCCGCGATCAAAAGCATATCCGGCGTCACGTTCCTAGGCTTTGAGTCGAGCGTCACGACCACCTCGTTTTCGTAGGCATTGCGCACGATGATGTGGCCTTGCGAGATGCACGCGAGGTCGAACGGATGCATCGGGTGCCCGTACTCGGCCATAACGAGGTTGGTGATGTCGACGATGTTGTTGATCGGGCGCATACCGACGCTCTTCAGCTTCTTTTGCATCCAGGCGGGCGACGGCTCGATCTTGAGGTCGGCGACGACGCGCGCGGCGTAGCGCGGGCAGAGCTGTGCATTTTCAACGGTTACGCGCGCATAGTCCGAAGCGTTGCCTTGACCTGCGACGTCGCGGATCACCGGCTCGAAAAACGGCTTTCCGAGCGCAGAGGCGACTTCCCTGCACATGCCGATAATGCTCTGGCAGTCCGCGCGATTGGGCGTAAGCTCGATCTCGAATATCACGTCGTCCATTCCGAGCGCTTTTTCGATCGGCTCGCCGGGCGCGTGTTCGCCCTGCAAAAGAAGCAGGCCGTGCACCTCGCTGCCGGGATAGTCGCCCTCCGTAAGGCCCAGCTCCTTGCCCGAGCAGAGCATACCGGAGCTCTTGACGCCGCGCATCTCGACCTCGCCGATCGTGATCTTCCCCGGGAGCTTCGCGCCGATCTTCGCTACCGGGACGAGCGCGCCCTTGGCGACGTTCGGCGCGCCGCACACGATGGTGAGCGTTTCGCCGGTCCCGGCGTCGATGCGGCACACATGCAGCGAGTTTGCGTTCGGGTGATCCTCTACGGAGAGTACGCGCCCGACGACCACGCCTTCGACCTCGCCCAGCTCCGAATCGATCGAGGCAACCTCGAACCCGCGCCACATGAGCTTTTCGACAAGCTCCTCGTCAGTAACGTCCACATTAACGTATTCTTTCAGCCATTTCAACGGCAGTTTCATATCCGTTTCGTCCCCCTTAGAACTGTTTTAAGAAGCGCGCGTCGTTCTCATACTGGAGCCTGATGTCGGTAACGCCGAACTTCAGGTTCGCGACGCGGTCAACACCCACGCCGAACGCGAACGCGCTCCACTCGTTCGGATCGAGGCCGCAGCACTCGATGTCGTGCGGGTTGGTGATTCCGCAGCCCATGATCTCGAGCCAGCCCGTTCCCTTGCAGGCGCGGCAGCCCTTGCCGCCGCAGATCGTGCAGGAGATGTCCACCTCGGCCGAAGGCTCCGTGAACGGGAAATAGCTCGGCCGAAAGCGCGTCCTTACGTCGTCGCCGAACACGGCGCACACGAACGCGCTCACCGTCCCCTTAAGGTCCGCGAAGGTGATATGCTTGTCGACCACCAGGCCCTCCATCTGCATGAACACCGGCGAGTGCGACGCGTCCACCTCGTCCACGCGGAACACGCGGCCCGGGATCACAAGGCGGAACGGCGGCGTCAGGTTCAGCAAGGCGCGCGCCTCGCAGGGCGAGGTGTGGGTTCTTAAAACGACGCTGTCGCTGACGTAAAACGTATCCTGCATATCGCGCGCGGGATGATCCGGCGGCATGTTGAGCATGGTGAAGTTGTATTCGTCATACTCGATTTCGGGTCCGTCGAACGTCGTAAAGCCCATGCCGATCAATGCATCGCGGATCTGGCGGTAGGTCTGCGTCATCGGGTGCAGCCTTCCGCGCACAATGGGGACCTTGCCCGGCTCGGTCACGTCGATCGCCTCGCGCTCAAAACGGCGCTCTTCCTCGCGCTGCGCGACGACGGTCTTCTCCGACGCGATCAGCTCCTCGAGCTCGCGCTTGACCGCGTTTGCCGCCTGCCCGACGAGGGCGCGCTGTTCCTTATGGAGCTTGCCCATCGTGCGCAGGATCTCCGTCAGCGAGCCGCTGCGTCCAAGCACCGAGATCTCAACATTTTCAAGATCTGCCTGCGTCTGTGCATGGGCGATCCTTTCAAGGGCGTCCTGTCTGATTCTTTCGAGTTCTTCGTGCATCCGTATCCCCTCCGAAATTCATATAAAAAGCGCGCCCGCCGCTAGGGACGAGCGCACTCGTGGTACCACCCTGTTTCGCCCCGCCGTTAAAGCCGGGCCTCTGTCACGGCATCAAACGATACCGCTCGGGCGCTATCGGGCCCAACCGTTGCCGACTACGCATCGAAACTTCACCGGCAAAGCTCCGGAGCGAACTTGTGCCGGACTCTTGCGCAGCCGCTCGCAGCAAATGCGGCCCTCTCTGTAGCGCGTACGGACGGCTTTTCTCCCTCATCGCCATTTCACACTTTGCGGCATTATACCACGTCTAGCGGAATATTACAAGACGTACGCGCTTAAGATTGAGCGCCAGCCGCACGCCGTCGCCGAGTATCATGCCGAAAAGATACCCATAGATATTCAGTTCCGGCACCGCAGTCAGCAGCCAGACCAGGCCGAGCTGGAATGCCTCGGCGATGATGGCGTAGGTCAAGATCTTCCTCTGCTCGCCGACCGCGTTTAGTATGCTGATGCTGACAAATAAAAAATAGGTAATCGCCGTATGAACGGCGAGCAGCAGCGCGAGCGTCGGCCCGATGGGCTGGCCGAAAAGCAGCATACAGAGCTTTGGGACAAACGGCAAGAGCGAAAACGTGACCGGCAGCGCGAATATCGCCGTGATAAGCAGCGCCTTTTTAACCTTTCGCCGAACCCCCGCGGGATCGCTGTGCGCGACGCTGGCAGCGACGTTCGGCAAGAGAACCGTGCAGAGCGAATTGATGACCGGCACCGGTAAAAACATCAGCGGCGCGGCCATACCCGAGAGGATGCCGAGCGCCGAAACCGCGGCCGAGCGTGTAAAGCCGGCGACCACAAGCCGCGCCGGGAACAATATCGTCGCAACGGAGGAGAACATGTTGCTGATGATGCTCGTCGCCGCGACGGGCATCATGATGCCGCGGAATTCGCGCGCAAGCCCTTCCGGACGCGACTTTCTCTTCAACGCCCTATGCACGAAGCGCCTTAAAAAGCTCGTGAGCAAAAAAATCGAGCTGTAGATTTCGCTCAGCGTCATGCCAAGGAGTATCAAAAACGCGGTATGCCCATAATCGCCGTTGGAGAACCGGTTGAGAAGCAGCAGAACAAGGCCGATCCTTAAAAGCTGTTCCCCAACCTCGGAGACGATCGCGTATTTTACCTGACGTATGCCGTGGAAAACCGATTTAAAGATGTTTTCGATGCCCGTGAGAAAAATGCAGGCGAGCACGAGATAAAGCGCCTGCACCGTCCGCGGATCGCCGAGCAGTGCTGCGCCGATGAACTGGGGGAAGAGCACGACCGGCAGCGCCATGAGCGCGAACAGCAGTATGAACGCAGCGACGGCGATACGCACGAGCCTGCGTATGCCTGCGTCGTCGCCCCTCGCGACGAGCTTCGCTGAGATCGCGGTGACGGCGACGCATACGCCCGAAAGGCAAACCGAATAGAGAATGGCATATACCTGCATGACCAGCATGTATATGCCCATTCCCTCCGGGCCCGCGAGCCGCGAAAGCGCGATCCTGTAGGCAAATCCCAGCAGATGCAGAAACAGGTTCGATGCGGCGAGCATCGCCGCCTGGCTCATTACGGAATTCTTGTTCTCTCGCAAAGGCCGCACCTCGTTTGCCGCGCGGCGTGCCGCACCCGACCGGCGAAGGCGGAACGCGAAGCCCCGGGCGGTATAAAAAAGGAGCCGAAGCGCATCGCTTTGGCTCCTCTGCCCTATGTATATTGCCGCATCCGAGGGTTTAAGACAGGTTTGTCAGATTCGCGCGGAAAGGAGGTTACTCCATTTCTCGACCAGCGCCTTAACGTCCGCTTCCATGATATCGAGCTTGAGCTCCATATCCGGCGAGCGCCGCTGGCCGATCGCGTCGAGAAGCTCGATGATCCGCGCGGTCTGCTTGCGGATGCCGGTATCGCGCTTGAGCTCGCCGACCGGGACCGCCGCTTGCTTGGGCGTAACCTGCTCGGTGCCCTCCGCGCCGGGTATGATTTCGTACACCTCCGCCAATGCCGGGATCTCCACGTTGAACCCGAGGGAAGATATCGCGTTTTCCAGGGATTCGAGCGCTTTTTCTTCGCCGTGCACAAGGAATACGCGCTTTGGCTTACCGCCGATGTTCCGCGCCCACTCGATCAGCTCGTCGCGTCCCGCGTGGCCGGAGAACCCTTCGATCTGTTCGATCGTGGCGTTGACGCGGATCTGCTCTCCGAAGAGCTTGACGCTCTTTGCCCCGTCGACAAGCATCCTCCCGAGCGTCCCCACCGCCTGATATCCAGCGAAGAGTATCGTCGAATCCGCTCGGTACAGGTTATGCTTGAGATGGTGGCGGATCCTGCCCGCGTCGCACATGCCCGAGGAGGAAATGATGATGCTGCTGTTGCGCTCGAAGTTGATCTGTCGACTCTCCTCGGCGGTCCTTGCGACGCGCAGCGTCGGAAAATCGAACGGCGAACCGCTCTTTGCCATCTCCAGGGCCTCTTCGTCGTAATACCCCTGCGCGCAGCGCTCGTAGACCTTTGTAGCCTCGATGCCCAAGGGGCTGTCGATATACACCGGGATACGCTCGAGGCCCGGAACCTTATTGTATTTGAGCAGGCGCTTGATGTAGTAGAGCAGCTCCTGCGTGCGGCCGACGGCGAAGGATGGGATGACGATATTGCCGCCCCTTGCTATCCCGGCGCGCAGCACGTTCGCGAGCGTCTTTTCCTTGGCCTCCTCGGATTCGATCTCGTGGTTGCGGTCGCCGTAGGTGCCCTCCATGATCAGGTAATCCGCGCCGTGGATCGGCACCGGATCGTTGATGATCGGCCGGTTGTTCCTGCCGATATCGCCGGAGAACACGAGCTTGGTCGCCGCCCCTTTCTCCTCCACCCAGATTTCAAGGGAGGCGGAACCCAGAAGATGCCCGGCGTCGTTAAAGCGGATCTTTACGCCCGGCGCAAACTCGACGATGTCCGCGTATTTCGCGGACTGGAAAAGGCCGAGCGAGTCGAGCGCGTGCTTCATCGTGTAGAGCGGTTCGATGAACGGTTTCCCCGCGCGCTGGTTCTTGCGGTTGGTCCATTCCGCTTCCTGTTCCTGGATGTGCGCGGAATCCGGCAGCATGATCGTCGCGAGCTCCGCCGTGGCCTCCGTGCAAAGCACAACCCCGTGAAATCCCTGTTTCGCAAGCAGCGGGATCAGCCCGCTGTGATCGATGTGCGCATGGGTGAGGAACACGGCGTCGATCTTTGTGGGATCAAAGGCGAAGCGATCCTCTCCATACTCGCCTTTGGTATCCTCTCCCTGACGCATACCGCAGTCGATCAGGAACGTTCCCGCGTCGCATTGAAGCAGGTGACAGGAGCCCGTCACGGCGCGCGCGGCTCCGCAGAATTGAAGTTTCATATTCCCTCGATTCTATTTCTATCGTAATGAAATGGTTGCAATTACTTCTTTAAACTCGCCCTGCTTGCGCCGAAATATACCAGCGCCATCGTGCCGGGGCCGCAGTGGGAACCGATGACCGGACCGACCGGATTGATCACCACATCCTTAGGCGCGATCTGCTCCCTGACCTTGGCTTCAAGCGCAAGCGCATCCTCCATGCAGTTCGCCTGGCAGATGTAGACCGTCTGCTCCTTGGGGTTTTCGATCGTCGCGGCGCACTGATCCAAGAGATATTTGACGGCTTTTTTCCGGCCCTTGATCTTTTCGATCGGCACGAGAAGACCTTCCGGGCTGATGTAGAGCACCGGCTTGATTTCGAGCACGGTGCCGAAGAACGCCGAAGCGTTGGAGATGCGGCCGCCGCGCCTTAAATACTCGAGGCTCTCCACGGTAAAAAGCGCGCAGGAGCGCTGCTTGTTCTGTTCCACCCATTGGGCGATCTCTTCTATGGACGCGCCTTCCTCCTTCATTATAGCGGCGTGGAGCACGAGCTGGCCCAAAGGCATGGAAATCGCAAGCGTGTCGATCATGACGATCGTGCGGGCCGGGAAGCGCTCCAAAAGCTCTTCGCGCGCCATCTGTTCGCAGTTGAAGGTACCCGAGAGCTGTGAGGAAAAACCGATATGCAGGATGTCAAGGCCAGCTTCGAGCAGCGGCGTCCAGAATTCGACGATCTCGTTGGGATTGCGCTGGGCGGTCGTGACAGTCGCCCCAGCGCGCATCTTCTCATAAAACGCCCCGATGTCCGTCTCTCTGCCAAGGTCGTAATAATACTCCACCCCGTCGACGCTGTACGGCATTCTAAGAACTTTAATATTATACCGGTCTTCCCACTGATACGGGATTTCTGAATTGGATTCGGTCGTGATGATAAATGGCATTTGTTACCTCCTGAGCTGAATTGTTGCCCCTCGCTAAGCTAGGATATTAGTGCAAATGATATTTAATTAATTAATTATAACGAATTGCGGCGGGTTGCGCAAGTTATGTCCGGCAGCGCCGGGGTCGATCCTGCGCCGAGCGGCGGTATCCCTTGCGGAGCCTACGGGCAGCGGTCGATGTTTCCCCTTTTGCATTTTAAAGCAAAAAGATTTGAATCCCGTATAAACACAAAAAGAACCCGCGTCAATCACGCGCAGGTTCTTTTGGCTCGTCTGAATCGCCGTTCGGTCCGGGATTTGGCCGATCCCAAGCGGTTAATCCTGTTCCTCAACCGTCAAAGTACATCCGATGGTAAATTCCGCGGAGCAGACGCTCACGTCATGGACAATGTCCTTCTTCTCTTGTTCGGCAGAGTCCAAAGGAACATTCTTTTCTTCACACATCGCGCATCCCTCCAAACTGTTTTATTGCTTTTATCATATCATATTTCACAATTTCTGTACAAGAACATTGCGGCAGGCAGATTTTCGCGCGCTTTAGGGACAGAATCTCGGATCGCCCCGATGCATCGCCTATTCAAGCGGCTGTCCCGCCATCATGAGTCCGACTTTCTGCCCGTTGAGCTCCCCGCAAGGATGAATGCCAATCATGCGCCCCTCGAACATGACGCCGATGCGGTCGCCCAGGGCGAACACCTCGTCCAGCTCGTTGGAGAAGAGCACGACGGCGCAGCCTTTTTGGCGCTGCTCTAAAATGAGCTTATGGATAAATTCGATCGCACCCACATCCAGCCCGCGCGTCGGGTACGCGGCCAAGAGGATCTTCGGCGATTTCGTCAGCGCGCGCGCTACGACGACCTTCTGCTGGTTTCCACCCGAGAGGCTGCCGGCTGTTTGCTTTGTGTCCTGCGCGCGAATATCATAGGTCTTTATGGTCGTTCTGCCGAACTGTTCAATTTCTTTTGCCTGCAGGGAATGCCTTTTGACATAGGGCGGCTTTCTGTGGCATTCGAGTATCAGGTTCTCCTCTATGCTCATGTCGAGCAGCAGGCCTTCATGCTGCCGATCTCCCGGGATGTAGCCGGCGTACCGCTCCAGTATGCGGTGAGAGGACATTCTTGTCGTCTGCTCCTCCAGCATATAGATTTCGCCCTCAATCGGGCGCCTTGCGCCGATCAGCGCCTCCAAAAGCTCGTTCTGACCGTTGCCGTCCACGCCGGTGATGGCGAGGATCTCGCCGGGATTCACGCTGAAGCTGACGTTCTTCACGCTTCGTTTATCGTTTTCACCCGGAACCGAGAGCTTTTCGATGCGGATCAGGGCGTTTTGCCCGCCGAACGCCGTTTCTCCCCTGTCGACGGTAAACTCAACGTCTCTGCCCGTCATCAGCTGGGCAAATTTCTCTTTGGAAAATTCCCCTTTGTTCAGCGTTCCTACAACCTTTCCCCGGCGCATGACGGAGACGGTATCGCTTAGGCTGAATACCTCGTTGAACTTATGGCTTATGAACAATATGCTCATTCCGTCCGCCGCGAGCTGCTTGAGAAGAAGGATGAGCTCGTCTGTCTCGGCCGGGGTTAAAATCGCCGTCGGCTCATCGAGTATCAGAACCTTGACGTTCCGGTAGAGCGCCTTGATGATCTCCACCCGCTGCTGCGAACCCACGGTCAGCGTGGAGACCTTCGCATACGGATCGATTTCGAAGCCGAGCTTATCGGAGAGCGCTGATATTCTCTTTGCGACCTCCGCGATCCTTACCTTAAAAGGCCGCATCGTCCCGAGTATCACGTTCTCCGCGACGGTCAGCGTCGGCACCAGCATAAAATGCTGATGCACCATCGCCACGCCGAGGCCAAGCATCTGGCGCGGCGATTCGGGAACGATCTGCCTGCCTTCGAGTATGATCCGCCCCGCGTTGGGCTTATACAGGCCGTAGAGCACGTTCATCAGCGTGGATTTTCCGGCTCCGTTTTCGCCCAGAAGCGAATGGATCTCGCCTTTCTTTACCTCCAGGCAGATATCGTCGTTCGCGGCGAAATCGCCGAATTTCTTTGTGATATGTTCCAAGCGCAGTATCGTTTCCATACTTGCCTCCCGTGCAACGCTATTGATTGGTAAGCTCCCTCGCGTAAGGCTTGCCGCTGGCGGACGGTCCCTTCGCGGAACCTACCAGCCACAGCGCGAGCAGGGTCACGATATACGGCAGCGCCAGGAAGATCTGATAGGGCAGCTCGCTTGTGCTCATCGCCTGGAGCCTAAGCTGCAGCGCGTCGAAGAACCCGAACAGCAGCGTCGTTAGCGCGGTGGCGACCGGCGCCCAGCGCCCGAATATGATCGCGGCGAACGCGATGAAGCCGCGTCCCGCGGTGATGTTGTCGTAGAAAAGATTGAGCCCCCCCAATATCAGCGCCGCGCCGCCGATGCCCGAGAGCATCCCGCAGACGATGACGGAATAGTAGCGCACGCGCGTCACGTTGACGCCCGCGACATCCAAAGCCCTCGGGTGTTCGCCCGCCGCGTTGATCGCGAGCCCCCAGCTTGTCTTCTTCAGGAAGTAGCTCAGCGCCGGGACGAGAACGATCAGCGCGTAGAATATGATATTCTGCTCAAACACGATCGGCCCCAGCACCGGGATCTGTGAGAGCGCGCCGAGGTTCAGCTGTGCAAGTCCCACGCACTGCTGCTGTACCTGATCGATGCCGAACGCCAGGCGGAACTGCGTGCTGGTAAAGCCGAGCGCAAGCATGTTTACGCCCAGCGCCGTAACGATCTGGTTCGCCTTTACGGTGATCGTGATAAACGCGTGCAGGAGGGCGACAATGCCGCCGCCGATCGCGGCGCAAATAAGGCCGATCCACGGGCTTCCAGTGTACAGGGAACCGAAATACGCGCAAAACGCCCCTGTGAGCATGTAGCCTTCCAGGGACATATTGAGTACCCCCGCCTTTTCGGAGATGATCCCGCCCAGAGCGACCAGAGCCAGCGGGCAGGTCAAACGTATGGCGGCGTTATAGAGATCCGGCGTCGTAAACAATTCAAGCATCCGTTCCTGCGCCTCCCGTCTTTTTTGTTCTGCGCCAGACGATCTTGACGGTGGAGAAACACAGCACCGTAAGGATCAGTATCGCTTGTATCATATTGATGAGGGTTGAAGAAACGCCCATCTTAATCTGCATCATAATGCCGCCGTTGCGAAGGCAGCCCATAAAGAGCGCCGCCAAAACCGCGCCGGGGGCGGTAACACCGCCGAGCAAAGCGACCGAGATCGAGTTATACCCCATGCCGACGGCGAAGTTTTCGGCCAAAACGCCTTGATTTCCGAGCACTTCCACGCTGCCTGCGAGCCCGGCGAGAGCTCCGCTGAGCAAAAACACGTTCAAGGTGACCCGCTTTGTGTCGATGCCGAAGGACTGCGCCGCGAACGGATTGCTGCCCACGGCCCGGATCCGGTAGCCCCAATCGCTCCTGTTGATAAAAAACCATACCAAGGCGAGCAGGACGAGCATCAGGATCAGCCCGCCGTTGAGCTCATACCGGGGCACCAGTCGCGGCAGCACCGCCGTCTCGAGAATGGGCGCGGACTGATTGACAAAAGCGCCCTCCGGGCGCAAGGGGCCGCTTACGGCGTAGCTCGTAAAATAGATGCCCACGTAATTCATTAGAACCGTGGTAATGACCTCGTTGAACCCGCGCTCGGTCTTCATCAGCGCGGGAAGCAACGCCCAAAGCGACCCGCCCAAAGCGCCGGCGAGCAGGCTCAGCGGCAGATGGATCGGCGCGGGCAAAAACGCGAAATTCGTTCCAACGATCGTAGCGAACAGGCCGCCGACAAACAGCTGGCCCTCTACACCGATGTTGTAGACGCAGGCCTTGAACGCGATGATGACGCCCATGGCCGCTATGGCAAGAGGCATCGCGGCGGAAACGCTGGAAAAAACACTTTCGATATTGCCTGCTGCGCCGTAGAGGATGGCGCCGAATGTTTTCCAGGGGTCAAAGCCCTGCAAAAGAAGCATCGCCGCGCATAAAACAAACGCAACGACGACGGCAAGCAGGGACATGATAAGAATCCCGGATGTTCTTTTAAAAAAGTACTGCATTCATTCCCTCCAAATGAAATACCCGCACCCGCCTGCCTCAAGAGCGGCGGGTGCGGGCAGATAGGCGGTTACTGCAGTGCGCCTTCGACTTTGATATCAAACTTGCCGGCCAGATAGTCCGCCAGACGCTGATCGAAGATATCCTTCTTGTCCTGCGGTACCCAATCCGCCATCTTGGTCATGCTCATCGCGCCGTCGCGCATGCTCAGGAGCAGGTTGCGATCGGAAGTGCCGTTCATAAGCATTTCGGCGGTGATGGTGTACAGGCCTTCCATCCCGAACAATGCACTTACGACAACAGTCTTAGGATCCATGCTGGAGATATCGTTGCCCCAGCCGATGCAGTACGCGCCTTTTTCCTGGCAGGCGCCGAGTATCGCCGAGGTAGCCGAGGAAACATTGGCCTCCAGTACGTCGCTTCCATCCGCGATCTGCGCAAGGGATGCTTCCTTCGCCTTCGCTAGATCGTTCCAGTCACCGGTGTAGGAGATCTTCGCCACGCAGGCGGCGTTCGCGTACGCCGCGCCTTGCTGCAGCGCCTGAATCTCCATCTTCGTCATCTCGGTTTCCATCGCGGCGATATCGGCAACCTGACCGGTCTTAGACACCAGGCCTGCCGCAAGGCCGACGAAGTACTGGAGCTCCCAATACTTGAACTGAACCGCGTAGAGGTTGTCGCCGGTAGAGAAACCGTTGACCGTCACGAATTTCGTATCGGGGAATTCGGGCGCGATGCGCTTCATCTGCTCATCATACTCCATGGAGTGAGCGATGATGATGTCGAATCCTTCGCGGCCGTAGGAGCGCAGAACTGTGGGCAGCTCGTCGATGGATACCTGCTCGCTGTAGGCGGTTTCGGCGCCGTACTTCTCGCCGATCGCCATCAGCCCGTTATAGCCGCTGGTGTTCCAGCTGCCGTCGTTGATCGCGCCGCTGCAGATCATGGCGATTTTGAGCTTCTTTTCCGCCGGGGGCTCGGTAGCGGCGGCCTGGGGCGCCTGTGTCGCCGTGCTGTCGCCGTTCGCCGCGGGAGCGCTGCAGGCCGTCGCGGCAAGGCAAGCAAACAGCATCATTAGGCACAGAACGATCGATACAATCCTCTTTAACATTTTTGTTTCCCTCCTGTCATTTTTGAACTGTGAAGTATTGAATGGCTACGGTTACCCTTGATCAGTTGCTCGTTTTTTGGGGCGCTGCTGAATTGTCTCCATGTTTTGTTGAAAAATCAATGCATTTTTATAAAGCCAAAACCAACAACTTTGCTTTAAATTTGTTTGTATTTCTCCGGACCTAAGGGATCCTCCGCGTGGTGCAAGTCTGGAAGCATCCAGAAAATATGGCCGCAACACAGCATTCTTTATACTTTGCATTGTAATTTATATTGATTTATGCGTAAAGAGAAAAACACAGTACTAAAACAAACAGTTTCTTTCAACATGGAATATCTTGCGTGCATGATTAATAATTCTACATCCTATATTTCCATTATGGAAATAATTTGGAGCTGTTGTGACACGGGTTAACCTTCTTTTATGTGAAAAGGCAGGTCGGATCCTTCTGCGCGCAGCCGTTCGAACCGATGCGCTTTCGGTCCCAAGTATCCGTTTAGGATTCCCGTGCATCTGTCAATATCTGTTTCAAACAAAGCTCCAAAGATCGAACCGCTCCGCTATGATAAAGAATGCATATCGATAATCGCCGGGCGTATTTCCGCCCGCGTTCCTCCGTAACCTACAGAGAAAACCGCCTGATATCCGCAAAAAAAACGCCGAATTGATGCACACTATTTATGCGATAACAATATGATACAATATAAATTCTTCAGGAGGTTTAGGCAAAAATATGGATGATTATCGTGGTCCCCAGCCGTCTTGTGACTGTGACTGTGGATGCGTTGACTGTAAATATGATATTATCTGCAGCCAATCGCATGTAGCGGAATGCGAGGCAAGGCTCTTTTGCGACGTAACCAACAGGCTCCGCTGTGAAATCAAGCACGCGCGTTGCCTGAAGGAATTGGCGCAGCTGTTGGCTCTCACCAATCAGTTTTTGGCGGCCAGCGCAAAAAAAGAGACGGTACTCGCGGATTTCATCGGACATCGCATGGATGATATCGGTTTGCCGGGATAGTCAACGGGAACCGAATCTAGACGTAGGCTAAGGCCGAGCGCGCCGAATTCCTCATGAATCGAGGTAGGAAACATATTCAAACGGCGCGCTGCGGTAAGAAATGTGTTGTCGGAAGCGCAATGAAAATAAAAAGATATAAAAAATCCCCCAAAAGGGGATTTTTTGTTCTGCCATGAGTATTAAAACGCTCGTGTTTCATCGGCAATAACACTTGATCCCCATCACTGTGCCCTTTCAAGCATCAGTCTGATGCGGTTGATCTGGTTCACATAGCTTGCGCCGGGGTCGTAATCCACCGCGACGATATTTAAATCCGGATGAAGTTCCTTGAGCTTTTTGAACATGCCTTTGCCGGTGATATGGTTGGGCAGGCACGCAAAGGGCTGCATGCAGATGATATTGTTTGCACCTTCCTCGATCAGCTCGATCATTTCCGCCGTGAGCAGCCAACCCTCCCCCGACTGGTTGCATAAGGAAAGAACAGACTTTACGCTGTCCGCCAGCTCACGGATCGTCCGGGGCGAATGAAATCTGCTGTTCTCCAGCGCTTTTCGCATATCGTCCCGAAAGTTTTCGATCAGCCGAACGCACAGGCTGCCCAGCATACTTTGCATAAGACCTCCCGCAAGATATCTTCGGTTTATGCCCTTCCCAAACGCGCAGTAGAGAAAAAACTCCGTAAGACCCGGAACAACGATTTCCGCTCCTTCGGCTTCCAAAAACTCCGGCATACGATTGTTGGCAGCGGGATGGTATTTGACAAGGATCTCGCCCACAAGGCCGACCCGCGGTTTCTTTTCATTGCGGACAGGGATCGCTTCAAACGCTCTTGCGATTTGGGCAAGATCGTCCCTGAAAACGTTCCGGCTACCCTTCGAAAGGTGTTCTTTGCAGCGGCCGATACAAAGCGCCGCAATCCGGTCCGATTCTCCTTTGATCGCTTCATAAGGGCGAACGCGGTACACAAGCTTCATGATGAGATCGCCCAGAATCAACGCCATCAGCGCTTTTTTAACGAACGGAAGGGTGAGCCTGAAGCCGGGGTTATTCCCCAATCCGGACGCGTTGAGGGAGATGATGGGCACGCTTGCAAATCCCGCCGAAGCCAGTGCGGCTTTGAGCAGCGCGAGGTAATTGCTGGCCCGGCAGGGTCCTCCCGTCTGACTTATAATGACCGCTGTACGCGAGGCGTCGTATTTCCCAGAGCGAAGAGCCGAAAGAATTTGCCCGATGATGAGGATGGAAGGATAGCAGGAATCGTTGTTGACATACCGAAGGCCAAGCTCGATATCCTCCTTGCCGACCTCCTTGAGCACCTCGAACCGGTATCCCTCGGAAACTGCGGCTTCTTGTACGAGTTCAAAATGGATGGGCGCCATTTGGGGCGCCAGTATCGTATAGCTGCCGCGCATCGGTTTTGTAAAAAAAGCATCGCCATATGCATGTTGGCTTACCGGCACGCTTTTCTGCCTCGCTTCCATAGCCGCCTTCAGCGACCTTATCCTAATCCTGGCCGCCCCAAGATTATTGACCTCGTCGATCTTGAGGAGCGTATAAAGCTTACCTGCCTTCTGTAAGATCTCCTGCGCCTGCTCTGCAGCGATGGAATCCGGCCCGCATCCGAAGGAATTCATCTGCAAAAGCTCAAGGTTCTCGCTTTTGGACACCAGTTCCGCGGCCTCGTACAGCCTTGAGTGATACATCCATTGATCCAGCACGCGGAGGGGCCTTTGCACATGGCCTAAGTGCGCCACCGAATCCTCGGTGAAGACCGCCAGCCCCAAAGAATTGATGAGGCCCGGAATGCCGTGGTTTACCTCAGGGTCGAGGTGATACGGGCGGCCCGAGAGGACGATGCCGAAGCCTCCCTCCTCCTTCAGCCGCGCCAGAGCCTGCTCCGCATGCCTTTTAATATCCTCCTTAAACAACCGATCTTCCTTGCGCGCAGCCTCGACCGCGTTCTTGATCTCTATTTTTGGTATGAAGAATTCGCCGAATTCCTCGTACAACCTTTGGATCAGCCTTTTTGTGTCGTGATAAGGCAGGAAGGGATTATAGAGCTTAACATGATTCTCCCGAATGCTATCCATATTTGCCTTGATGACTTCGGCGTAGCCCGCAACGATCGGACAGTTATAATGGTTGTCGGCGCCCTTGACTTCCGGCATTTCCTTGGGAAGGCACGGATAGAAGATATGCTTGACGCCTCGCAGGATGAGCGCCTGCACATGCCCGTGAACCAGCTTCGCGGGATAGCACGCCGTATCCGAGGAAACGGTATCCATTCCAAGCTCATATAGTTTACGGTTGGATACGGGGGAAAGCTCAACCCTAAAACCCAGCCTTGTAAAAAAAGTGAACCAGAACGGATAGTTCTCATACATGTTCAGCACCCTGGGGATTCCCATCGTGCCCCTTTCGGCTTTGTCCTCCTTAAGAGGCACATACCCGAACAGCCTCTTGAACTTGTAATCGTAAAGGTTCGGCAGCTTTTGAGGTTCCTCAATGCCCGCGCCTTTTTCACAGCGGTTGCCGGTCACATACATTCGGCCGTTTTCGAAGCGGCTGACCGTTAAAAGGCAGCGGTTCTCGCATTTGCCGCATCGTACGGCGCTTGTTTCGCAATGATACCCCGCAAGCTTGTCGCGGCCGATCAGCGAGGAGCGATCCCCTTTTTCCCATGCATATTTCGCATATAAAGCGGCGCCGAACGCACCCATGAGCCCTGCGATATCCGGTCTTACGACCTGCCTGCCGACGAGCTTTTCAAAGCTTCGAAGAACGGCGTCGTTCAGGAACGTTCCGCCCTGTACGATGATGCGATCGCCCAATTCGTTTTCCTTTGCTTTGATCACCTTAAAAAGCGCGTTTTTGATTACGGAGCAGCAAAGGCCCGCGGAGATATCGCCCACGGGGATGCCATCCTTTTGCGCCTGCCTGACCTTGGAATTCATAAAGACCGTGCAGCGCGAGCCTAGGTCTGCGGGCGACTTTGCTCTCACTCCGCAATCCGCGAATTCCCGTACGCTCATATTCAGCGATTTTGCGAAAGTTTCGATGAAGGAGCCGCAGCCGGAGGAGCAAGCCTCGTTAAGCAGCACGCTGTCGATGACGCCGCCGCGCACCTTGATGCATTTCATATCCTGTCCGCCGATATCGAGGATCATCTCAACATCCGGCAAAAAATACTTTGCGCCGGTAAAATGCGCGAGCGTTTCCACCACCCCGTGATCGCAGGAAAAGGCAGCTTTGATGAGCCCTTCCCCGTAGCCGGTGACGGCCGAGGATGCGATCACGGCCCGAGGATCGAGAACGGAGTAGACCGAGCGGAGCATCTCGGCCGCCGTTTCGAGCGGCCTTCCCCCGTTGCTTTGATAAGAGGAATAAAGCAAACTGCCTTGCTCATCGATCAGCGCCGCCTTGCTTGTGGTGGATCCGATATCGAGCCCCAAAAAGCAGTTCCCGAAGAATCCCTTCGGATCCCTTCTTTTGACCTTTTGGGCGCCGTGCCTTGTTAAAAACGCACGATATTCTTCCACGGAAGCGAACAAAGGCTCCAGGCGCGGCGTATCCGACAGGAACTTATTCTTTGAGGCTTCCATCCTTGCAAGAAGCCCCATAATGGAAAGTGCGGCGGTAGCATCGTCTTCTTTCGACCGTGTTTTTGAATGGAGCGCGGCGCCGAGTGCGGCATAGACCTCGGAATGTTCAGGTACGATCGTTTCCTCGTCCGTCAGATTCAGGGTATCCTTAAAGCGCTTGACCAACTGCGGTAAAAAGTGCAGCGGGCCGCCCAAAAAGCCGATCTTCCCCTTGATTTTTCTTCCCGCCGCAAGCCCGGTGATGGTCTGGTTCACGACCGACTGGAATATGGAGGCCGCGATATCTTCTTTTCTTGCGCCTTCGTTCAGCAGGGGCTGGACGTCGGTCTTGGCGAAAACGCCGCAGCGCGCGGCAATCGGATAAAGCACCCGGTAATTCTTTGCAAGCTCGTCAAGGCCTTTCGCATCCGTATTTAACAGGATCGCCATCTGATCGATGAACGCGCCCGTTCCTCCGGCGCAAATGCCGTTCATCCTTTGATCCACGCCGTGATCGAAAAAGAGGATCTTCGCGTCCTCGCCGCCAAGCTCAATGACGGCTGAGACTTCCGGAATATATTTTTGCACCGCTTTGCTGCCCGCGATAACCTCCTGAACAAACGGAAGCTTCAGCGCTTCGGATAGAGCGAGTCCGCCCGAGCCGGTAAAGGATACGACAAAACGAACATCGCCGAGCGAATCTTTCAACTCAAAAAGAATGTCGCAAAGCGTCGACATCAGATCCGAATAGTGTCTTTTATAAAAGCTCAAGATCAGCCGGTCCTCGCGATCGAGCGCCGCGAGCTTTATGGTGGTGGAACCGATATCGATCCCAAGATAAAGCGTTTCTTCAACCGGCAGGTATGCCTCTAGGGGTAAAACCAACTCTTTTTTACTTCTCCTCGACCGTAATAAAAACAGTTTTGACGCACTTTAGTATTGCCATTCCAAGGCGTTTTAATGGCCGGTTCACGATCCGCCCGATTGCCTGCGTAGCCCGTGCACTCGAAAGGCGCGAAGGTATTCGGTTGATGGAAATCGTCTTGATGCATTCACCCGCTCCACGAGGATCCCATCCTCCGGCTTGTAAGGCTTATGAAGGCTATGGTAGAATACTTTTACTAGCCGGCGCGCTAAGCCGGCCGATCGTCATTTCGTCCTCCCCATTCATGCCGCCCGAGAAAGCGAGGAAACTCCCCATGTATACGGAGGAAATCCGTCATTTGGACCTGCTGGAGGTGCTCGATGCCAGCTTTGACGGCGTCATCATTTCGGACGCGGCGGGCAAAGTGCTCTACATCAACCGCTCGGCGTGCGCCATCATGCAGGTTGAGGAGTCGCAGATGCTGGGCAAGGGCATCGAGGAATTGCTCAGGGAAAAGATCATCCCCCAGTCCACCGGCATGCACGCCATGCAGACCAAGCAGCCCTTTACGCGTTTGCAGAAATACGAGAACGGGAAAATGGCGCTGGTCACCAGCAGCGTGCTGGAAAACCATTCCCACGAGCAATACATCCTTACCAATATCCGCGATATCACCATACTCTACCGCTTTTTGGATCAGCGGGAAGAACCCGATCTCGCCGCCGAGGGCGTGGTCAGTTACAGCGAAAAGATCTCCGAGGTGCTGGGTATCGCAAGGATGGTATCGGCCGTCAAAAGCACGGTGCTCATACAGGGCGAAACGGGCACCGGCAAGGACGTGGTGGCCCGGTACATCCACAGGTGCGGTTCCAAGAGCGACGATCGGTTTATCAAAATCAACTGCGGAGGGCAGCCCGAGGCGCTGCTCGAATCCGAACTGTTCGGCTACGAGCCGGGCGCGTTCACGGGCGCAAGCAAGGGCGGCAAGGTCGGCCTGGTGGAAAGGGCGGACGGCGGCACGCTCTTCCTCGACGAGATCGGGGATCTGCCCATGAGCCTGCAACCAAAGCTGCTGGAGCTGCTGCAGGATTTCCAGTTCCATCGCATCGGCGGTACGGCCAAGCACAAAGTGGATATCCGCGTCATCGCGGCCACCAACAAAAACCTCTGGGAGGCTGTGGAGCGCAAGGAATTTCGGGAAGACCTGTATTTCCGCCTCAACGTGGTTCCCATCCACGTGCCGCCGCTTCGGGACCGGCGTGATGATATCATCCCCCTCACCAAGTTTTTCCTTTCCAAGTTCATGGATAAATACGGCCTGCGCAAGGAGCTTGCGCAGGATGTGTATTCCGCGTTCCTCCAGTACGATTGGCCGGGAAACGTGCGGGAGCTTTCCAACACCGTGGAGAGGCTGCTGGTCACCAGCCCCGATTATCTGATCACCAGCGACTGCCTGCCCTGGCTCGCCCCGAACGCCGCCGGAAAGTCGACCGTCGGCATGGTGAGCGATCTAAAGCAAGCGGTGGAGGAAACCGAACGCAAAGCCATTCGCGCCGCGCTCAACTGCGGCATGAACTCCTACCAAATCGCACGGGCGCTGCACATCAGCCAGGCGACAGCCTACCGTAAAATCCAAAAATATTCCCGGGAAGGCTAGCGGTAGGCAGGAATTGCAATTCATTATTGATAAAATAATTCATATACGAATTACGTTTTCTCATAAAAAGGACATATCTCCGGGGAATTATAATTCATAAATGAATCATCATTGCATCCGCATTCGACAAAACCGGCGCAATACGGCATATAAGCAGGCGGGTTTTAGTTGGCATGAAAATTGCTACTATATAGGTATCATATCTGTTGGAGGAACCCACATGCCATATGAACTGATTGTCCGAAATGCGGCAATTGTGCAGGGAGAATCGCTCGTCACCGCCAATATTCTGGTCGAGGATGGAAAGATTGCAGGCTTTGTCAAGAATGACGAAGGAATCGCCTGCCGCAGGAGCATTGATGCCGAAGGAAAGCTGACGCTTCCGGGCTGTATCGATTCGCACGTACATTTTATGGATCCCGGTTTTTGCCATCGCGAAAACTTCAGAACCGGCACCGAGGCCGCGGCGGCCGGCGGCATCGCCACCGTGGTGGATATGCCCTGCTGCAGCATTCCGTCCGTGCGGGATGTGCCGAGCCTGTACAATAAGCTAGAAGCGCTCCGGGGCCAGGCAGTGGTGGATTTCGGCCTGTGGGGCGGCGTCACCGGCGAGGACGTGAGCATGGGTCGTCTCGAGAACGTGCAGGCGCAGGCCGACGAAGGCGTGCTTGGCTTCAAGGCGTATATGACGCCGTCGGTGCCCTCCTACCCGCGCTCCAACGACGCCGAGCTGCTAGAGATCTTCAAGGCCGTCGCGCCCACCGGGCTGCCGCTTGGCATCCATGCCGAAAACTTCGTGATGTGCGATTATTATATGAAGCAGATGGAGGCGCAGGGGCGCAAGGACGGCCCCGCCTGGGCCGAGGCGCGCATGACGCTGGCCGAGAAGGTCGCCATCGAGCTGTGCATCAGCTTCGCGGAATACACCGGCGCGCGGATGCACGTGGTTCACATGAGCTCGGGCGTCGGCGCGCTGTTGGTGGAAGACGCTAAAAAGCGGGGCCTGAAGGT
Source organism: Bacillota bacterium (assembly GCA_038562375.1). GTDB lineage: Bacteria > Bacillota > Clostridia > Christensenellales > CAG-138 > JBCFAY01. Next base: position 158,411 of record JBCFAY010000004.1, read on the forward strand.
GACGGCAGAGACCTGCCCGCATTACCTCTTGCTCAACGCCGAGGAAGCCATGACAAAATGGGGTCCCTTCGCGAAAATCGCGCCGCCGCTGCGCTCCAAAGAGGACAACCGCGTGCTTTGGGAGAAGCTTATCAGCGGCGCGGTGGACTTTATCGCCACCGATCACGCGCCCTACGAGATCGCCACCGAAAAGACGGCAGCCAATATGGATATCTGGAACAGCTTCCCCGGCATTCCGGGCGTGGAGAGCATGGTGCCCATACTGGTGAGCGAAGGCTACAACAAGGGGCGGCTGAGCCTAAACCGCCTCGTTGAGGTGCTGTGCACGAACGCGGCCAAGCATTACGGCCTATACCCCAAGAAAGGACATCTCGGGATCGGCGCGGACGCGGACTTCACCATCATCGATACGAAAAAGGAATGGGTCTACAGCAGCAAATCCATGCACTCCATGGCCAAGTACTCTCCTTTTGACGGCATGCGCTTCAAGGGCGCAGTCTCCAAGACCATCGTGCGCGGCAACCTCGTTTACGCGGACGGACACATCCTGGGCGCGCCGGGCGGCGGTGAGTTCGTGCGCAGGCAGAGCATACAAGAACTGGACAGGGCATTGCGGATCTTGTAAACAATCGCCCGAAAGCGGGACCGTCTTAATCCAAACTCTTATTGGAAAGCGGGGGCTGATCTTTGACGGAATTTCTTCAATACGTGTTCAACGGACTGGTGGTCGGCGGCACATATGCCCTCATCGGTACGGGCATGACGCTGATCTACGGCATCATGCGCATCGTCAACTTCGCGCATGGCGAGTTTTACATGGTAGGCGCCTACTTCTTCTACACGCTGTGGGTTTTGCTGGGCGTCAACCCTCTGCTCGCGATGGTGATTACTTTCCTGCTGGTGCTTCTGATCGGCGCGGGCTTTGAGCAGCTGTGCATCCGCCCGCTGCGCAAGGAATCGCCCTCGAGCTCCATGCTGATGGCGATGGGCCTCTCCATCGTGCTGCAGAACGCGGCGCTGTTGATCTGGGGTGGCGAGGTGCAGACGGTACCCAAGCTCGTACAGTCCGAGACCTTCACGGTCGGCGGGATCGCATTCAGCATGGACCGCATCTGGATCTTCCTGATCGCGTTTCTGATCATCATGGGTACCAGCCTGTTTATCAACAAGACCAAAACGGGCCGCTCCATCCGCGCCACCTTCCAGGATACCGAGGCGGCCGAGGTGGTTGGCGTCAATATCGAAAAAGTATACTCCATCACGTTCGGATTCGGCGCGGCGCTTGCTTCGGCGGGCGGCTTCCTGCTCTCGCCTCTGTTCCTGATTTCGCCCACCATGGGCATGCTGGCCGTGGGAAAGGCGTTCGCCGTAGTCACTACGGGCGGCATGGGCAACATCAAGGGCGCGATATTGGGCGGGCTGCTCCTGGGCGTGGTAGAAAGCCTGGGCGCGGGCTACATTTCCTCGGGTTATAAGGACGCGTTCGGCTTCATCGTGATCATACTGGTGCTGCTGCTAAGACCCCAGGGGCTGCTGGGCAAAAGGCGGAAAGGAGCCTCGTCATGAGCAAGGCCATGAAATCGAGCGTCCGGCTGCTGGCGCTGGTGCTTTTGCTGCTGGTGCCCGTCGCTATTACCAACCGCTATGCACTCAACGTGATCATCATGGCGGGGATCTGGGTGCTGCTCGCATCCTCGATCAACCTGATGCTGGGCTACGCTGGCCAGCTTCCCCTCGGGCACACCGCGTTCTACGGGCTGGGCGGTTATGTCTCGGGCCTGCTCAGCGTGAAACTGGGCCTATCGATGTGGCTTGGAATGCCGATCGCGGGGCTGTTCACCATGCTGATCGGCGGGATCATCGGCAAGCTGACCTTCCGCGTGCGCGGCTCGGCCTTCGTGCTGGTGACGCTGGGCTTCGGGGAGGTGCTTCGCCTGGTGGTCAACAACTGGATGGGCCTTACCAACGGGCCGCTGGGGCTAAGCGGCATACAGCCGCCCATGCTGTTCGGCAAGGCCTTCGGCTACGTCGGCTACTATTACCTCGTACTGGCACTCAACGTTCTGGCGATATACATCATCTGGCGCATCGTGCGCTCGCGTTTCGGCCGCGCGTTCCTGGCCCTCAATGAGAACGAGCCGCTGGCCAACGCCGTAGGCGTACACTCGGAGCGCTTCCTGAACCTTGCGATGATGGTGAGCACGCTGTTCGCGGGCATCGCAGGCTCGTTCTACGCGCATTACGCGCTGTTCATCAGCCCGGATATGCTCTTTTTCTCCAATACCGTCACGATGGTGGTAATGGTCGTCGTGGGCGGCAAGCGCACCATCTGGGGGCCGATCGTGGGCGCGGTGCTCTTTACGCTGATCCCCGAATGGCTCCGATTCATGGAGAACTACCGGGTGCTGGTGTACGGCCTCATACTGATGCTCTCCATCCTGTTCATGAAAAACGGCATTGTGCCCTCGCTGGCCGGGGCGCTTCGCAGAAAGAAGGTGGACGGACAATGACCATGCTCAGAACCGATCACCTGACCCAGCGCTTCGGCGGTCTGATCGCGGTCAACGACGTCAGCTTCTCCATCGGGGAGCACGAGATCGTCTCGCTGATCGGGCCCAACGGAGCGGGAAAGACCACGCTCTTTAATGTCATCGCGGGAACATATGTGCCGGCTTCCGGCCGGGTAGAATTCCGCGGCGATGATATCACCGGCCTTTCGGCGGCCGCGGTCGCCAACAAGGGCATCGTGCGCACGTTTCAGATCACCAGCTTGTTCCCGGGAATCACCGTGCTCGAAAGCCTGGTGATCGCGCGGCACAGGATGCTCAAATCCAGCCTTTTTCAGGTGCTGCTCAACACGCCTTCCGTGCGGCGCGAGGAAAAGGAAAACCGCGAGCGGTGCGTGGAGATCCTCGGGCTGCTCGGCCTGGACAAAAAACAGGATAAACTCTCGGGCAATCTGCCCTACGGCGAGCAGCGCCTGCTGGAGATCGGCATCGCGCTTGCGGCCGAACCGCAGCTGCTGCTGCTCGACGAGCCCGCCGCCGGCCTCAACGAGACCGAAACGCGGGAGCTGATGGTGCTCATTAAGCGCCTTCGGGATGCCGGAATCACCATATTCCTGGTCGAACACGATATGAGCCTGGTCATGGGGATTTCGGACCGCATCATCGTGCTGGCCAACGGCATCAGGATCGCCGAGGGCCTGCCCGCCGAGATACGGGCCAACCCCGAGGTAATCCGCGCGTACCTGGGCAACGACATCCTCGTTCCCTGCGCGCAGGAGGAAGGGAAGGAAAACGATGCTTAAGGTCGACGGCATTCAGACGTACTACGGTAACGTGCAGGCGCTCTATAGCGTGTCCCTCACGGTGGAGCAGGGCGAGCTGGTCTCCCTCATCGGCGCAAACGGCGCGGGCAAGTCCACCACGCTAAAATCCATCTGCGGGCTCAAACCGCCCGCCAAGGGGACGATCGAGTTCTGCGGCGAGCGAACCGACACGCTGCGCGCCTTTGATGTGGTCAAGCGGGGCATCGTGCTCTGCCCCGAGGGACGGCATGTTTTCCCCGAGTTGACCGTGTATGAGAATCTTCTGATGGGCGCTTTTACGCGCAAGGACAACAAGGGCATTCAGGAGGATGTGGAGAAGGTTTACGGCCTCTTCCCCATACTCAAGGAAAGGCAGAAACAGCTCGCAGGCACCTTCAGCGGCGGCCAGCAGCAGATGCTCGCCATCGCCCGCGCGCTGATGGCGCGGCCCCGCCTGCTCCTGCTCGACGAACCCTCGCTGGGCCTCGCGCCGGTGGTGATACAGGATATCGCCAAGATCATACGGGACATCAACGCGGGCGGTATGGCGGTGCTGCTGGTGGAGCAGAACGCCAGGCTGGCGCTCAGCCTCGCGCACAGGGCGTATGTGCTGGAAAACGGCAAGGTGTGCCTCTCGGGCGCATCGCATGAGCTGATGAGGAACCCGGAGGTCAATCGATTGTACTTGGGTGGCTGAAGCATTGCTTCATAAAATAAACAGGACAAGTTGAAGGAGGTTCACATTGATGAAACGGGTATGTATTCTGGCGGTTTGCCTCGCGCTCCTGGTCACGGCCCTCGCGGGCTGCACCCCTACCGCGGCCGAAACCGGCCCCATCAAGATCGGCGTCATCGGGCCGCAGACCGGCGCTTCCGCGGAGACCGGGCAGGCGGTCGCACACGGCGCGCAGATCGCGGTGGATAAGATCAACGCCGAGGGCGGCATCAACGGCCGGATGCTTGAACTGGTCGTCGTGGACGGCAAGAACGATCCGGCGGAGTCCCTCAACGCGGCGAATAAGCTCATGCTGCAGGACGAGGTGCCGGTGATCATGGGCTGCTGCGGAAGCTCGGCGACGTATTCGGTGCTGCCTGCCGTCGAGAAGAACAAGGTGCCCCTTGTGGTAGAGACGGCAAGCGCCGCCAAGATCACCGCGGAAGGCTATAAATACGTGTTCCGAATCGCCGCCACCAGCAAGCAGGAGGCCGAGGGCGTGGAGAAAATGCTCCCCGAGATCGGCTTCACCAAGGTAGCGCTCATGGGCGTCAATACCGATTGGGGCCGCGGCGCCGAGCAGGAGTTTACCAAGGTGGTCCAAAACCAGGGCGGCACGGTGGTCTGCTCCGAGTTCTTCGAGGGCAACGCGGTGGATTTCTACGCGCAGCTCACCAGCGTTAAAAATTCGGGCGCCGACTCCATCATACTCACGGCGGATTCGAGCCTGATCGTGATGATCCTGCGCCAGATGAAGGATCTGGGCATCGACCTGCCCGTGCTGAGCACCGGCGGCTCGGATTTCACCGACGGCATCATCGAGTTGGCGGGTGCCGACACCGCCGAGGGCATCCGCGCGATCGCCTTCTTCAATCCCTCTCTGCCCGGCAGGGCCGCCGATCCCGAAGCGCACAAATATTTCGTGGATGCCTGGCAGAAGGCCGGCTATCTCTGGCGCAAGATGCCCGAGGGCACCAAGGGCTACGACGGCATCTATGTGATCGCGGAGGCGCTCAAGACGATCAACGGCAAGATCACCGGCGAAAGCGTCCAGCAGGCGCTCCAGAAGGTCGATTATAAGGGCATCACCGGAGAGTTGAAATTCGATGAGAACGGCCAGGCCACGCGCAACATCTTTATCGTCAGGGCCGAGCAGGGCAAGACGGTGCTGGACGACTAAAGCAAGAATGTCCGGCGCTCCGCCCCTCGTGCTCCGGCAAAGGGCGAAAGGCTCTGAATCCCCGCCCGCGATGAACAAGAACAGGAATTCCCAAGGATTCAGGTTGACTCTCCTTGCGCGGGGGGCAAAAAAAGATCTGCCGACAATCGAAGAGGGGGCCGACGCGGCCCCCTCTTCCCGCATTGTGGCGGCATATCCGCGCTGCTATTAATGAAAGGGAAGGTGGGTACGCAATGGAGATCCGGCTGGAACAATCGCACAGGCTCATATTGGGGCAGCAGTTGCATCAATCGCTGCATCTGCTTCGGTTGAACGCGGCCCAATTGGATGCCTATCTGGCGGATCACGCGCTGGAAAACCCGTTCGTCGAGTACAGCCCATGCCTTGCGGGCGGCTTTCCCTCCGGCGGGAGGGACGATCGCTTGCCCGAGGATTATACGGATCCCGCACAAAGCCGCCGGTGCGGAACGCTGCGGGAGTTTTTATGCGAGCAATTGGCCGGAGTGCGGCTCGCGCCGCGGCAGAGGCGTATCGTCGAATACCTGATCGATAATCTGGACGAACGCGGCTACCTGCGCCTCGGCGATAAGGAGGCTTCGGCGGCGCTTCGGATTTCGGACGCGGAGGCGAAGGAGGCCTTGCGCCTCCTACAATCGCTGGAACCGGCAGGCGTGGGCGCGCGCGGCCTGAGCGAATGCCTGCTGCTGCAGCTCGGGCGCGGCGATTCCGACGCGCTTGCACAGGCGCTGGTAAGTTCGCATCTGCCCGAGATCGCCAAGGGAAGGTTCCAAAAGCTTGCGGAGCTGTACGGCGTGACGGAGAATGAGATTCTGCGCGCTGTGGGACGCATCCGCTCGCTCAACCCCAAGCCGGGCAACGGCTTTTCGGCAGAGAAAGATATCCCCTATGCGCCGCCTGATCTTCTGGTCGAACGCGCGGGGGCGGACTGCGGGTGCTATTAAACCCCGCGCTGCGGTTCGATTTTCGCCTCCGCACCGACTACGCGGCGGCTGTGCGCCGGGATGTGAGCACCCTGGAAGAGAAAGCATACCTGCGCGAGCGGTTTCGCACCGCTCGCTGGATTCAAGAAGGGCTGGCCAGGCGGGAAAGTACGCTGCTGCAATGCGGCCGGGCTGTTTTAGAGAAGCAGCGCGGTTTTTCCCTCGGCAGCTCCGCGGGCTTTACGCCGCACACCATGCGGGAACTGGCGGCAGAGCTCGAACTCAGCGTTTCCACCATCTCTCGCGCGCTCAGCGGGAAAACGCTCCACTGTGAGCGCGGCACTTTCCCGTTGCCCGCCTTCTTTGTGCGTGCCGTCTCCGCCGATAACGAGGGCTTTAGCGCCGCGTTCGTCAAGGAAAGGATTGGTGCGCTGCTAAAGCAGGAGGATCCCGCCGCTCCCTATAGCGACACCCGCATCTGTGAACTGTTGGAGCAGCAGTATGTTTCTATTTCCCGCCGCACCATTGCAAAATACTGGGAGGAACTGTTCATCCCCTCTTCTTTCTCGCGCCGGCTATAAGGATTTTGAGCGATAAACCGTATCGTCCGGCGTTTATTGCACGCGCTGCGACTCAAATGGCTCATCGGGCTTTGAGCAGGCCGCGACGGTTCAATAGAGAAGTTGATTAAGATTATCGTTTTATATGCATAAAAAACATGTTACTATTTGTATGAAAGACGGCTGATGAAAAGGGGCAAAAATGGATAATTCTTTAGATGCAAAAAAGGTAACGGCAATCAACGCCGATGCAATGGCTTGGAAAGAACATCCTGAAGCAAAGGTTGGCAAGAGCTTCTTCACGAAGATGCTGGTTCAGGACCCGGAAACCGGCGTACAGATCAATCTGTTGAAATACCCGGCGGGTTTCATGACGCCATGGCACGATCATCCGTGTTCCCATGGGGTATATATACTGGAAGGAACTTTGAAGACCAATGAGGGGAGTTTTGGGCCGGGAAGTTTCGTTTGGTTCCCGGAAGGCTCTGTAGCAGAACACGGAGCAGCTTTGGAGAGTGATGTCGTAGTTTTATTTGTTACGAATAAAAAATTTGATATAAATTTTATAGAATAGCCCGCCGACCTGCTTTTGTAGCTTTTGATCTCATACGTTGAACCACGTCGACCTGAAAAGTGCGTTCCCATGTCCCGGGAACGCACTTTCACCATATACATCGTATTCGTTTATCCAACGGCGCAGCCTCGTGCCGCAAATGTCTCTAGGTTCGGTCCACTTTTCAGAGGGGGTTCGCGTTAATGCGTTTGTTCTATGTTAGCTTTCTTGCCATCAATATTTGATGAATTTTGAACCCGGAGCACCACAGATGCTGCACTTCTCGGGAACGAATTTCTCGATATTGCCGCAAAACGGGCACAGGTAATAGAACACCTCTTCCGTTTGGTCAAGGTTCTCCAATGCTTCCTGATACAGCCTTGCATGGACTTCCTCGGCCTTCATCGCAAAAGTAAACGACATGACCGCAGCTTTGTTGCCTTCTTTTTCGGCTTCTTTGACAAAATCGGGATACATATCCTTATACTCATGCGTTTCTCCTAAGACCGCATCCTTAAGGTTATCCGCCGTTGTGCCGATTTTTCCGGCTACCTCAAAATGCTTGAGCGCATGAATCGTTTCAGCGTCGGAGGCTGCTTGGAACAATTTTGCCGCGTTCAGCTTTCCGTCCTTTTCCGCTTTTTTGGCATACGATAGATACTTCCTGTTCGCCTGCGATTCTCCGGCGAACGCCTCCATCAAATTCTTGTTCGTCTTGCTTTCGCTCATTTCTTACATCCTCCTTTGATTTCTTATTCAGTATGTCCCGCAATCGGCTTAAGGTTTCCTTGACGAAATCGCCCGATCGACTACAACCGCAGCAAATCAGTTTATTGGGGCAAAGCCCTATTCTTGCATTAGAATACCATTGAAATCCGGAGGAATCAATGCTTGAATCAATCTGCCAAAATACAGCCCCAACAACACAATCGGCCCAGGGTAAAACAGCACGTCAAATCTGCGATGTGTTTCCAAACGAAAAGCCCCGAATCAGGGGCTCATGTTGTCTGACATATAATACAAATTCCTTAAAACTTATTTCCCCTATCCCGTCTCTGAAAAACCCAATAACGCGCTATATCTCTTAAGTATTGTTATCCGCCGCAGTTGCCGGAGCAGTTACAGGAGCAATCGGAGCAGCAGGAGCAAGCGCAATCGGAGCAGCGACACTTTGAGCAGCAGCATGGAGTATTATTTTTTATATTTTCCGCGGATTTTCCGCTTTTACATCCTAGAACAAAAACACATAACATCAGCAAGAGTATCAGGCAAAAAATCCTTTTCATACTCCATACTACCCCTTTTATTTGATACTTATCTATAATTGAAAAAACCTTAAATATTCCATAAACCATCATTCTCGAAGAGATAAAAAATGGGGTAAGCGGTTATCAAAATCAGCAAACATTTGATATGCCTGTCCAAATCTGAATAGCAAACCTTTGTCGATGCCGTATACGAAACCAAAACTTGCTTTAAAGCCGTCCCGCTTTCTCCAAAAACAAAGAAAACCCCCAGACACTCTGGAGGTCTTCTTTGTATCAAGACCTACGTCTTAACTTGCCTAAGGAGTACGAAATTGATACAATTCAATTCTCCCCTTGTTTGCATGAACAGGGATTGGGGGGGTGCATTTTCATTAAAGGGGGGGCAGCAACGCCCATACAGCTTTTGCAACTTTATTGTTTCAGGTTTTCCTCATAATGAAGCATGCGTTCTTCGTAGCCGTCCAGTTTCCAATTCAGCCTTGCTAAAATGTCATTCAACTCCTGAATGCGCGCAACGATTTGCTCTCGCTGTTCCAAGAGCAGTTTCTTTCGTGCCGGAATTGTCTCTTTTCCCCGGTGAAACAGCGCAACATATTCCACAAGCGTTTCCACCGAAACGCCTGCCGAGCGCATACACTTGATATATTCCACCCATCGGCAGTCCGATTCAGAGTAATCCCGAATTCCGCCCGAGGTTCGTGCGACATTGGGCAGCAGACCAATGCGCTCATAATAGCGCAGGGTATCGGGGGTTACTTCGAATTTTTTTGCTACTTCGGCAATTGTCATGGGCTCTCACATCCTTGCTTATTCAAGTTTATTATACTCCTCATCCGTGATGGCTTCCATTCAAATCGTTTTAATCTCATAGGTACGACTGCCGAGGCCCAGCTCCGCCGCAGCTTCGACGGTATGGATGCCGTTGCGGGACTCCATGCGCTCATCAGCGCGGCCTTGCTTTCATCCGGCGAAGCGTAAACGGCGTCAACGCATGCCTGATCCACAGCCACCGGATCTATGGAAGCGAAAACCCCCAGATCCGCCATTTCTGGCTCATGCGGATTGGCGTCGCAATCACAGTCCACAGACAGGCGGTTGGCCACATTGATATACACGATGTTTTCGCATCCCATGTAATCCATGACCGATTTGTCCGCTTCCGCCATGGATTCCAGAAAGGAGTCATGGTCGGCTGTCCACAGTTTTTCAGGATCACCCGCCCCGTGGATAACCGCCTTGCCATGGGCGGAAGCTACCCCAATGGACATGTTCTTCAGCGCACCGCCGAAGCCGCCCATAAGGTGCCCCTTGAAATGGGAAAGCACCAACATGGAATCGTAGTTCTTCAGATGCCCGCCAACGAAATTCTCCTTCAGGTGCTTCCCACCCTCCACAGGAATCGGGAATTCGTCGTGTTCATCCATGAGATCGCAGGGGGCGATCTCCATGAACCCGTGATCACGTATCGCCTGCCAGTGATCCGATGAAGCAAAGCGCTTCCCCTCATAAGCCGTATTGCATTCCGTGATCGTACCGCCCAGTTGCTTCACCAGTGGCCCAATCAGCGCCGGCTGCAGGAAGTTGTGCCCGCCCGGCTCTCCGGTGGAAATCTTTACGGCGACCTTTCCCTTGAGGGTTATGCCTAGCGCCTCGTAAATGCGCACCAGACTTTCCGGTGTAATTTCCTTTGTAAAGTAAACGTCAGACATTTGCTCATCCACCTTTACGCCTGCTTGCCCATTTCGTAGGCCTGCCGCATAGCCGGGCCGTTTTTAATGTCGCCGATTTGCCACGCGCCGGTACCGTAAATGATGCCCTTTTCGTGTGCGTTCGTCAGGCAGTCCTCGGTGAAACCCCGGAAGCCTTCAATGGTACGCTCCAGCATGCTTGGATCCGTATCAGCGGCGCTCATGATAAAGTAAAAGTCTTTATCCGAAATTTCTGTATATCTTGGCACGGTGCGGTCGATCAGCGTTTTCATCTGTCCGTCCATCGTGTAGAAGTAAACCGGCGTTGCGAGCACGATCACGTCGGCTTTGACCAATTTATCAAGTATTTCCGCCATATCATCCCGCTGCACACATCGATGCGTGCTGTTGCAGACGCCGCAGCCAGTGCAATAACCTATTTTTTTGTCACGAAGAAACACCTTTTCCGCATCAGCGCCGACTTCTAGTGCGCCACGGATAAATTCGTCGCACAACGTGCCCGAGTTGCCGCCCTTACGAGGGCTGGCGGAAATTACAAGTATCTTTTTGCTCATAGTCGTATTCTTCCTCCCATCAGATTGCCCCGACGATTTTATGCGGGACGTACAGTTCTTCCATGTACGAAATGTCCTCATCCGTCAATTGAATGTTCAAAGCGCCGACCGCATCGTCAAAATATTTCACTTTGGTCGCGCCGATTATCGGCGACACGACACCTTTTGCGAATTGCCACGCGAGAGCGATCTGCGTCATGGTGGCGCTGTATTTCTCAGAGATTTCATTGACGCGCAGTACAATTCCATAATCGGTTTCCTGTGTGCCGTCGTACTTGGAAATTGCCGTTTTGTCGGTCTGGCTCCGTTTGGTATCGGCACTCCATTCCAGCCGTGAAAGCCTGCCCGCCGCAAGAGGACTGTACGGCGTGCGTGCGACGTTCTGCTCCTTGCAGATCGGGATCAACTCGCGCTCATCCTCGCGGTAAAGAAGATTGTAGTGATTTTGCATAGAGATGAACGGCGTCCAGCCGTTGTCCCTAGCGGCAAGCTGCATGTTGTAGAACTGGTAGCCATACATGGCGGATGCGCCGAGCGACCGCACCTTGCCCGCCTTTACAAGACTGCCGAGGGCCTCCATTGTTTCTTCAACCGGGGTGCCGTAATCGAAACGGTGAATGATATAGAGATCCAGATAATCTGTTCCCAGTCGCTTCAGTGTGCCGTCGATTTCGCGAAAAATCGCTTCCTTTGAAAGATGACCTGCGTTGAAATAGACCTTCGAGGCCAGTACCACCTTATCGCGGGCGATATGGTTTTTAATAGCACGGCCCAGATACTCCTCGCTGGTTCCCGCCGAATAGATATTGGCGGTGTCGAAGAAATTGATGCCGAGATCAAGCGCGTGCTTGATGATCGTTTCGCTTTCCTCCGGATTCAGCGTCCAGGCATGCATTTTGCTCGCGGGATCGCCGAAACTCATGCAGCCGACGCAGAAACGCGAAACCTGAAGATCTGAATTTCCGAGTTTTGTATATTCCATTTTGCATTGTCCTTTTTAGCTTATTTTTCTATTCCTAAAACAAGCCTATCACCTGGAGTTAGCGCCAAGTCAATAGGAGTTTTCAAATTATTTTCCCGCTATTTGAGATAAATCAAAAATGAAAAAAGCTCCTGCAACCTAGAAACACTCAACACTGCAAGAGCTTTACCGGACAAGCCTTACGCAATATAAAGAAAGCTCACAGATTCATTCCTGTGAGCTTTCATCTTACTGATTTACCTAACGGTTCACACTAAATCAACTGTTTATATTTTGCTGATTACTATTTCTGTTCTGCTTCGGACTAACCGCATACGCAATCAGCAGTTTCACGATGTTGACAATCCCCATAATAGGCCCTACAACCAGCACCATCAGTACAAACAGTATGATCGGAAGCACAATCTCGCTGCTTCCCGTCAGGATACTGTTTACAGCCAGCCTCCAGGTTGCCTTAAAGCCAAATGCAATAAGGACAACGTATAAGGCCGCCACGGGGATCAACACAAGTCCCATAAGCTTATCCACTCTCCCGAAAGAAACATTTTCCGCATATCAACGAAATCATCTAAACGCAGTAATTATACTATGATTTGCGTATTACTGCAATTTGTGGTTTCTATTTCTCCACTACGTTGTTAAAAGAGATGAGCGATACGACATTCCGAAAGAAGTTCAACGCGACTTTGGAGGCGTGTGGGTGCAGTAGGCACACCTCGCACGAATGCCGCCACACATGCGCCACCCTGCTCGCCCGCGCCGGAGTGCAACCGGCTATCATCAAAGAAATTATGCGTCACGCCAGCTACGGGCAGACCATTGAATACACCCACATCGATCGCGATACGAAATTAAGCGCCTTAAAATCTATTACACCCAAATTACTCCCGTGAAATTAAAAAAGTCCCTAAATTAGGGACTTTTTCGGTCATTCTGGCACCCAGTAGGGGAGTCGAACCCCTGCCACCGCCGTGAGAGGGCGGCGTCCTAGGCCACTAGACGAACTGGGCGCGTCACAGTTATCTATTATACTGGAACGCAAACTTAAGTCAAGCTTTTTTTGAATATGAAATCCTATCTTCCTCAAACGGCTCACAAGGCACCCTTGAAGAAGAAAACGCGGCAGGCGAATCCCTGCCGCGATCCAAGTTGCAAAGCAATTGCCCTAGAGCAGGGTGACGCCCGCCGCGGCCCAGCTCTCGACGGTTTCAGCGTCCCAGACGGACGACTGAACTTCACCGATATGCGCCTTTTGCAGAAGGAGCATACACATGCGGGATTGGCCGATGCCGCCGCCGATCGTCAGTGGGAGCGTCTTATCCAGAAGCATTTTATGGAACAGGAGCTTCCTGCGATCGTCGCAGCCCGCTTTGGTAAGCTGGCTGTCGAGCGCCGCAGCGTCCACGCGGATGCCCATGGAGGAGATCTCCATCGCGCAGTCCAGCACCGGGCTGTAGAAAAAAATATCCCCGTTGAGCGACCAGTCGTCGTAATCGGGCGCGCGCCCATCGTGCGGCTTGCCCGAGGCGAGCTTATCGCCGATCTGCATGATGAACACCGTTTTATGCTCCTTGACAAACGCGTACTCGCGCTCCTTCGGAGTCAGCGACGGGTATTTATCCTCAAGCTCCTGGGTCGTTACAAACGTTACGTCGGGGCAAAGCTGCATGTCGATCCGCTCATACTTCTGGCGCACGACCTCCAGCGTTTCGATGGCGCAGCTGACGATATCCTCAACCGTTGATCTCAAATAGCCGACGTTGCGATCCTCCGCCGTGATGACCTTTTCCCAATCCCATTGGTCGACGTAGATCGAGTGCAGATTGTCGAGCACCTCATCCCTGCGGATGGCGTTCATGTCCGTATAAAGGCCTTTGCCGGGCCTAAAATCATAGCGATAAAGCGCCATCCTCTTCCATTTGGCCAGCGAATGCACGACCTCGGCCGTGACGCCCGCCGAAGGGATCTCGAAGCTCACGGGACGTTCCACGCCGTTGAGATTATCGTTGAGCCCGGTGGACGGATCCACGAACAGAGGAGCCGATACGCGCTTGAGGTTCAGCTTTGTGGCGAGCGCATCCTCAAACGTTCTTTTGATCATACCGATTGCATTCTGCGTCTCGTAAAGCGTCAGGGAGGGCCGATAGCCTTGCGGGATGTAGCTTTTGCTCATAAATTTTCCTTTCTGTTTATAAAATATCAGCAAAATATTATGTATAATGAAATAATATTGCATTACACCTCATTCTGTTGCAAATGTGGTTGACAAACCGCATTTACATATTGTATGATACTCGCGAATTGCTTCAAATTCAATAGCCGCGACGGATTTTTAATTTTGTGCTAAAGGGGAGATCAGCTTGGAAAAGATCGTTATCGCACTTGGGGGAAACGCCCTTCAGGCAGCAGGTAAGCCTGCAACCGCGGAAGCCCAGCTCGAAGTCGTAGTGGAAACCTCCGAGTACATTGCCGACATCATCGAAAAAGGATATGAGGTTATTGTCGCGCACGGCAACGGTCCGCAGGTCGGCCGCATCGTGCTCCAGAACGAGGCCGCGAATGCGGTTACCCCGTCTATGCCCTTTGACGTTTGCGGCGCGATGAGCCAGGGCATGATCGGTTATCACATTCAGCAGGGTCTTGGCCGGGTGCTTGCGCGCCGCGGCATCAATAGGAATGTGGCGACCGTCGTCACCCAGGTTGTCGTCGATGCAAACGACCCGAAGTTCAAGAATCCGTCCAAGCCGATCGGCCCGTTCTATACCGAGGAAGAGGCCAAGGCTCTCGCCAAAGAAAAAGGCTATGCGGTCAAGGAAGACGCCGGCCGCGGCTGGAGGCGCGTCGTCGCATCGCCCCTGCCCGTTGAGATCGTAGAGCTTGACGCGGTCAAGTGCCTTGCCGATAACGACTTTATCGTCGTGACCGTCGGCGGCGGCGGCATCCCCGTCATCCGCAACGCCGACAACGAGCTTGAAGGCATCGCCGCGGTGATCGATAAGGACCTCGCTTCCGAGCGCCTCGCCGAGGATATCGACGCGGATGCGCTCGTGATCCTCACGGCGGTCGAGCAGGTCTATATCAATTACGGCAAGCCCGATCAGAAGGCGCTTTCCAACATCAGCGTCGAGGAAGCGGAGAAGTACATCAAAGAGGGGCATTTCGCGCCCGGCTCCATGCTTCCCAAGATCGAAGCGGCAGTTAAGTTTGTCCGCAGTAAGAAAGGCCGTAAAGCGATCATCACATCCCTTGAAAAAGCGGCGGATGCGCTTGAGAAGAAGGCGGGAACCATCCTGGCCTGATCGCTTAGCAGCACACGCTTATTCAATATAAGAAACCCGCGCCGATGGCGCGGGTTTCCCATTTCTCAGAGGAAGCGCCTATCGGCTTTTTTGAGGGAGAGGCCTTTCCTTGCGCCCTGCGGGCTCCCGAGCGGAAAAGCTAAAGCAACCTTCGGTTTTCATAACTCGCCGAAATGAATGAAAGTCAAGGGGTATATCCCTTGACTTTCCCGGACTTTCATATTATTTCCCGTGTTTTCAACCAGCGCCGCTTACGCATCATGGGCGCACTGAAACGATCTGTTTGATGGCGGAGCCCGTCCCCCTGCTTCAGCCTTTGGCTGCAGCGGCGCCGATGCCGAACGACTCGGGCGACGTGATGAGCGTGTAGAGGAGGAACCCAACGATGATCACCAGGAAGGTCAATATGATCCACTTCCTCGCGACGGAGATCTTTCTTTTGTAATGCTTCTCGAACAGATTCGGAACGACCACCGCAAGCACGATCGCGCCGATAAAACCGTATGTGCCGATGCTCGTATTGTTGAAACCGAAAAGGCACACGCCGGACAGGACGCCCACCAGCACGCCCGCGATACGCTGGTACAAAACCCACTTGTCGTCGGGAAGCTCGGCGATCGTCTTTGCAAGGCCGGTCAGCTCGGGCTCGGGAAGATCCTGGTATTCTTCTTCCTTGGGTTTTGCAGTCTTCTTCGGCCCGATATCCGGATAAATTTCAAAGTCCTCCCCGAGCAGCACCGGCTCCTTGGGTTCCTTCTTAAAATATTTATCGAACAAGAAATTTTCCTCCAATGCGCATAATATTCATTATCGCACAGCTTTATGGCGCCATCAAGGGAAAATGGCCTTTACTGGGGAAAAATAGTTTACAAGGCGGAAATGCACTGTTACAATATTAGGAGCAATGTCGAATCCGCTTTATGAGCTTACAAACCATTAGGGGGAACATCTTACATGAAAGACTACAGCGCAAAAAACATCCGCAATATCGGCATTTTCGGCCATGGCGGCGAAGGCAAGACCACGCTGACCGAGGCGATGCTCTTTAATGCGGGGCTTCTGGATCGCATGGGCCGCGTGGAGGACGGTTCCACCGTGACCGATTACGATCCCGAGGAGATCAAGCGCTCCATCTCCATCAGCGCGGCGGTCGCGCCCTATGAATGGAACGATATCAAGCTCAATATCATTGACGCGCCCGGCTTTTTTGATTTCTACGGAGAAGTGGTCGAGGCTATGGCCCTTGCGGACAGCGCCGTCATCGTCGTCGGCGCGGTTTCCGGCCCGGTCGTCGGCGTCGAAAAAGCCATGGACATGTGCAAGCGTTCCGATAAAGCCCGCATCATGGTCATCAATCAGATGGACCGCGAAAACGCGAACTTCGAGAAGGTTCTCGCCGCATTGAAGGACAAGTTCGGCCCGAGCGTCGTTCCGATCCAGCTCCCCATCGTCGAGGGCGGCGCGTTCGTGGGTTTTGTCGATCTGATCGCCATGGACGCCAAGATGTTCGACGGCAAGAAAACCAAGACTGTCGCCATCCCCGCTGCGCTCAGCGCCCGCGCGGACGAGCTTCGCGAGGCGCTCATCGAGGCGGCAGCGGAGAGCGATGAAGAGCTTTTAGAAAAATATTTCGGCGGCGAAACGCTCACTGCGGAAGAGGTCATCCTGGGCGTGAGCAAAGGCGTGAAGGGCGCTCTGATCACCCCCGTCTGCTGCTGTGCGGCCGCTCCGAATCTCGGCGTTACGAGCCTGATGGACAACCTCGTGCACTATATGCCTTTGCCCGAGGAAGCTAAGGTCCCCCATGCGGTCAACGCCAAAAACGGCGAGACCATCGATATCAAATCCTACGGCAAGTTCGCCGCTCAGGTCATCAAGACCGTCGCCGACCCCTTTGTCGGCAAGATCTCGCTGCTCAAGGTCTACTCCGGTTCGATCACGGCGGAGCTCGCGGCATACAACTCCATCGCGGAAAAGAGCGAAAAGAGCGGCGCGGTCTACGTCATGCGCGGCAAAAAGCTGATCAATACCGATAAGCTGATCGCCGGCGACATCGGCGCGATGGCGAAGCTGCAATTCACCAACACCGGCGACACGCTCTGCGATGCCTCGGCTCCGATTAAGTTCGATCCGATCGACTTCCCGCAGCCCGCGCTCAGCCTCGCCGTCACGGCGAAGAAGCAGGGCGAAGAAGATAAGGTCTTCGCCGGCCTAAACCGCCTTTTGGAAGAAGACCCCACCATGCGGCTCGATAAGAACGCCGAAACGGGCGACGTACTCATCCGCGGCCTCGGCGAAATTCACCTCGACGTGATATGCGCCAAGCTCAAGAACAAGTTCAATGTCGAAGCGCAGATCACCGATCCGCGCGTGCCGTACCGCGAGACGATCCGCTCCACCGCCGAGGCGGAAGGCAAGCACAAAAAACAGACCGGCGGCAGCGGCCAGTTCGGCGTCGTGCATATCCGCTTCGAGCCGTTGACCGACGGCACCGATTTCGAGTTCGTCAACGCGATCGTCGGCGGAGTCGTTCCCAGAGAATATATCCCCGCGGTTGAAAAAGGTCTGCGCGAAGCCATGGTACACGGCGTTCTTGCGGGATACCCGATGACCGGCGTAAAAGCCACGCTCTTCGACGGCAAGTATCACCCGGTCGACTCCAAGGAAGTTGCGTTCAAATCCGCCGCCCGCCTTTCCTACAAGGCCGCGTGCGCGAAGGCAAACCCCGTGTTGATCGAACCGATCTACCGCGTTGACGTGCTTGTGCCCGACGAATACATGGGCGACGTGATCGGCGATATGAACCGCAGGCGCGGCCGCGTCATCGGTATGAACCCCGCCGAGGGCGGCCAGGAAGTCGTCGCGGAAGCGCCTCTCGCGGAGATCTTTAAGTACGCGACCGATCTTCGTGCCATGACTCAAGCGCGCGGCTCGTTCAAGATGGAATTCGTCCGCTATGAAGACGTTCCCTCGAATATCGCCCAGAAGATCATCGAACAGGCCAAGAAGGAAGAAGAAGAGGAAGAATAATCTTTTTGTACGGCATCAGGCGGCGGCGTTTGCCGCCGCCGTTCTTCTTTTATCCGGGCAACGTACGTTTGGACGCTTTTAAGGCGTTTCCGCGAATCGTTTCTTTGGCACGGGCCTGTCCGGCTATCGTGCCGCAGCACGCTCTTTTCTAGAAAACATAACGCGATATCGCCTCGCCCATCGATGGCGGGCATGGAGGATACAACAATGCAAACCATCCGGATTCCGGCAACCACGGCCAATCTTGGTCCCGGATTTGACTGCATGGGCATGGCGCTTGACCTGTGCAACGAAGTTGATTTTGAATTCCAGAAGGACGGGCTGGTCATCGACCTGCCTCCCGAGGATCGCGCCGCGATTCCCGCGGACGCCCGCAACCTTATCTACCGCGTGTTCTCGCAGGTATTAACCTCCTGTTCACAGCCCGTTCCCGGATTGCATCTGAGGCAGCGCAACCCGATCCCGAACATGCGCGGGCTTGGAAGCTCCGCCGCGTGCGTCGCTGCGGGCGTACTGCTCGCAAACCTCGCGATGGGCCGCCCCTATCCCGACTCCTGGATGCTCAACACCGCCGCGCAGCTCGAGGGCCATCCGGACAACGTGCTCCCCGCCTTCCTCGGCGGATTGACCGTGGGCGCGCTGGACAACGAAGCGGTACATTATCAGCGCATCGTTCCGCCGAAGAGCCTCAAATGCGCGGTGATCATCCCGTCGTTCACGCTCTCAACGCGCAAGGCGCGCGACGTACTTCCCAAGCAGGTTCCCCTGAAGGATGCGGTTCACAACCTCTCCTACGCCGCGCTGCTTGCGGCAGGACTCGCCACCGGGGATATCGGGGTACTTCGCTATGCGCTCAAGGATCGCCTGCATCAGGATTACCGCAAGGCCCTTATCCCGGGGTTTGACCGGGTGATTTCCATCTGCGAGCAAGGTGGCGCGCTCGGGGCGTGCCTTTCGGGCGCCGGCCCCACGATCATCGCCTATCTCGACGGCGGCAAAGGTTTTGCCGAGGCCGTGCAGCCGGAGCTTGACGCGCTTGAAGGCAATTGGAAGGCGCAGGTTCTCGATGTTCACCTTCGGGGGATCGAATTGCTCTAAGCTATACCGGAGCTTTTAGCTCTCGTCCATTCTCTCGGAAATGAAATAACAGAAATAAAGAGGCCGCGAAAGCGGCCTCTCAGCTTGTCGAAAAAGTCCAGCAATGTCTGGGCTTTTTGTGATATAAGAGGTAAAATATAAGAGGGTGATAGTGATGCTAACGCGGGGGAAAATGGAGCGGGGCGTAGTAGAGATTGTAG
>JBCFAY010000005.1:0-166739 GCA_038562375.1 Bacillota bacterium
ACATCGAGATGGAGATCAAGCTGATCACGCCGATCGCGATCGAGGAAGGACTGCGCTTCGCGATCCGCGAGGGCGGCCGCACGGTAGGCGCGGGCGTTGTGGCGAGCGTTATCGAATAAGGCGAACTGAACTAAGCGCGAGGGGGCATACGCCCCCTCGCTTTTTTGTTTAGCGCCGTCGTATCACCGTAGGAGGTTGCAGCGATTTATATCCAATCTCAAAGAATTTTCTCCTACGGAGAAAACCCGGGGCCTAAAAAGGCGTCGCCGGCGCCTTTTTGCACCCCTGCGGGGTGCCGGCCCGCTGCCGCGCTAAGCGCATTTGAATGTTCGCGCACCGTATGCGCTTAGCGCAACAGCCCCCAAAACGCCCGAATTCGCCTTGCTTCGACCGTTGACAAGCCAGAACCGGTGTGCTATTTTATATAAGATGCCCTCGCATGCACGCGGGGCAGCAAATGGGAGGCGCCGGCTTAGCGCCGGGGCCGCTGAACCAATGTAAAGGAGAAATCATTATGCGCGTCAAAATCACCCTCGCCTGCACCGAATGCAAGCAGAGAAACTACAACACCTTTAAGAACAAAAAGAACGATCCCGATCGACTGGAGTTCAACAAATACTGCCGCTTCTGCCGCAAGCACACCGTGCACAAGGAAGCGAAATAAGGACGAATAGGGTTGTATTGGGGGAGCTTTGAGCATGACGAACACGGATAAGACGGTCGGTAAGGCCGGAAAACACAATAAAAAGCAGGACAAGAAGACCGAGAAGAAGCAGGGCAAAAAGCGGTTGAACCTGGCGCACTATTTCAAGGAAGTGCTCGGCGAGCTCAAAAAGCTCTCCTGGCCGACCAAGAAAGAACTGCTCAACTATACGCTCACGGTGGTTGCGTTCGTGCTGCTCATGTCCGCGATCATCGGGATTTTGGACTTGATCTTCAGCCGGGGCCTCGGCCTGTTGATCAATCTCTAAAGGAGACCGATATGTCGGAAGAAGCCAAATGGTATGTCGTGCATACCTATTCCGGGTATGAAAACAAAGTAAAGGAAGATCTTGAAAAGACCGTGGAAAACCGCGGCCTTGGCGACATGATCCTGGAGGTCAAGTACCCCACCGAGGAAGTCACCGAGATCAAGGATTCCACGCGGCGTACCGTGCAGCGCAAGGTATATCCGGGCTATGTCATGATCAAGATGATCATGAACGATCAGACATGGTACGTGGTGCGCAACACGCGCGGTGTAACCGGCTTTGTCGGCCCGGGCTCCAAGCCGATCCCCCTGACCGACGAGGAAGTCACCGCCATGGGCGTGGAACGCATCCCCATCGAGCTGGATATTTCCGTCGGCGAGCAGGTGCGCATCATCAATGGGCCGCTTGAAAACTTCATCGGCAGGGTCGAGGCGCTCAATCCGGAGCATCAGAAGATCAAGCTGACGGTATCGATGTTCGGCCGGGAAACGCCGGTGGAGCTCGAATACATTCAGGTGCAGAAACTATAACGGTATAACGTATGTAAGCCCTCGGGCTTTGCATAGTGGGAGGAGCCGCAGAAAGGCTCCGCTCGCACCACATCAAATTTAGGAGGTTATCTAGTAATGGCGAAGAAGATCACAGGCTTTGTAAAGCTGCAGATCCCCGCCGGCAAAGCTACGCCAGCGCCGCCCGTCGGCCCGGCGCTCGGTCAGCACGGCGTGAACATTATGGGCTTTGTCAAGGAGTTCAATGAGCGTACCGCCAAGCAGGTCGGGCTGATCATCCCCGTGGTGATCACGGTTTATCAGGACAGATCCTTTACCTTCATCACCAAGACCCCGCCCGCGGCGGTTTTGATCAAGAAGGCCTGCGGGATCGAATCCGCGTCCGCCCGCCCCAATAAGGACAAAGTCGCCACCATCACCCGCGCGCAGATCCGCGAGATCGCGGAGACGAAGATGCCGGATCTCAACGCCGCAAGCGTTGAGGCAGCGATGAGCATGATCGCCGGTACCGCGCGCAGCATGGGCGTTATCGTAGCAGACTAAGGGTTTGTGGGAGGCGATTGCCGCTATGACCACAGGGAGGAATGAATAATGAAACATGGTAAGAAATACCTTGAAAGCGTAAAGCTGATCGATAAAGCCAAGCTCTACGACCCGCAGGAAGGGATCGAAACCGTATTGGCCACCGCGAAGGCCAAGTTTGACGAGACCATCGAAGCTTCCATACGCCTGGGCGTCGACCCGCGCCATGCGGATCAGCAGGTGCGCGGCGCGGTCGTGCTCCCGCACGGAACGGGCAAAACGGTGCGCGTCCTGGTATTCGCCAAGGGCGAAAAAGCGGTTGAAGCGCAGAACGCCGGAGCGGACTTCGTCGGAGACGAGGATCTGGTCAAGAAGATCCAGACCGAGAACTGGTTCGGGTTTGACGTTTGCGTCGCCACGCCGGACATGATGGGCATCGTCGGCCGCATCGGCCGCGTGCTCGGGCCCAAGGGCCTCATGCCGAACCCCAAGAGCGGAACGGTCACCATGGATGTCGCCAAGGCGATCGCGGACATCAAGGCCGGTAAGGTCGAGTACCGCGTCGACAAGACCAGTATCGTGCACGTCCCGGTCGGCAAGGTGAGCTTCGGTTCGCAAAAGCTGCTCGAGAACCTCACGACGCTGATGGAAGCCGTGATCAAGGCCAAGCCGAGCGCGTCCAAGGGCACCTACATCAAGAGCCTCGTGCTCTCGACCACGATGGGCCCGGGCATCAAGTTCAACGGAACGAAGTTCTAAGGCGCATTTTTGTTGACAAGCGCGCCCCGATATGGTACGCTCGTCAAGGTTCCATCAAATAAATACTTGCCATAGACAGCAGGCGCGCAACGCTTAATTTCCTGCCGAGGTGAGATCCCAGCACGTGAGTTTTTATTTCGCATGCAGATCCCCTGTCTATGACAGGGGATTTTATTTCGGAGAATAACGCAAAAGGAGGTGAAACCATGGCAAATGCTCAAAACATCAGCATGAAGGCAGCCAAGGTCGCCGAGATTAAGGAAAAACTCCAAAAAGCTCAATCCATCGTCGTCTTCGACTATCGTGGACTGACAGTGGAAGAAGTAACCGCGCTGCGCAATGAAATGCGCAAAGCCGGCGTCGACTACGAGGTCATCAAGAACGCGATCGTAGAGCGCGCGGCACAGGAGCTAGGCATTCCGGAATCCGTCCACTCCCTGCTCAAAGGCCCTTCCGCGTTCGCGTTCGGTTATGAAGACGCCGCCGCACCGGCAAAGATCCTCAAGGAACTGGTCCGCAAACTAAAGAAATGCGAGATGAAAGGCGGTATCGTAAACGGCGCGATCTTCGACCAGAATCAAGTCAACGCGCTCGCCGATCTGCCCTCCCGCGAACAGCTCATCGCCCGCTTGCTGGGCAGCATGATGTCCCCGATCAGCGGACTCGCGATCGTGCTCGATCAGATCGCAAAGTCGCGCGGCGGGGCGGAACCCGCACAAGCCGCCGAATAACACTAAATAACACTATTTTAAATTAAAACGCGGACAAATATTTGTCCGCAGCGAAGGAAAATAGTATTTGCGAATCCGCTCTAAGGGAACCGATTGAATGCGGATCCGCATTACGGCAACCAAAGCATTAAATTTTACAGGAGGAATTCACAATGTTGAATAAAGAGCAATTGATTGCCGATATCAAGGCGATGACGGTCCTCGAGCTTGCCGAACTGGTCAAGGCTCTGGAGGAAGAGTTTGGCGTATCCGCGGCCGCCGGCGCGGTCGTGGCTGCCGGTCCCGCTGCGGTTGCCGAAGCCGTTGAAGAGCAGACCGAGTTCGACGCGATCCTCAAGGACGTTGGCCCCGAGAAGATCAAGGTCATCAAGGCTGTCCGCGAGCTGACCGGCCTCGGCCTCAAAGAGGCGAAGGACCTGGTCGACGGCGCTCCCAAGCCCCTCAAGGAAGGCATCTCCAAGGAAGACGCGGAGAAGATCGCCGAAACCTTCAAGGCCGTCGGCGCTACCGTCGAAATCAAATAAGACCCTTGTTTCGCGAAAGTGGATTATCCACTTTCGCGAGTTTCACCATGCATTTCGGCCCTCGGTTCTTTGAACTGTCGGGCCGAAATGCATTTCAAGGTGTCATTTTGCACCGCGCAGGTCGCCGCAAAATGACACCTTGAAAGCCTCCGGGGCTTTGCCCCGAACCCTAAATGGAGAATGCAAATAGTTGCAGCGGCCGGGATTCTCCCGGCCGCCGTTGTTTATTGCTCGCGGTGCGAATGCGGCTGTTCGGCGCCTTAGTGCGAAGCGGAGTCCGAAGCCTGTGCCTTTTGCTTGAGGGCGATGTTGGCGGTAACCGCGAGTATCACGATCACGCTTCCCCAAAGCGCCCAGCGGCCCGGAGCTTCCCCGACGATCAGGTACACCCAGACCGGGGAAAGCAGCGGTTCGAGGGTCGCGAGCAGCACGCAGGTCAGCGGCGTGCTGCGCTTGATCGCGAAAGCGTACAGCAGGTAGGGCAGCCCGAGCTGGAACAGGCCCAGCAGCACAAGATTGACCGCGATGGGCGCGGTAAAAACCGTGCCGGGCATCAATGCGAACGGCAGGCCGACGACGGCGGTCAGAAGATTCCCGAAAAACAGCCCGCTGATCCGCGTCTGTTCGGAGATCCCTTCACTAAAGAGCAGCATCGCCGCAAAGAACATGCCCGAACCGATGGCGACCAGATTGCCGAAAAGCCCTCCGCCGCTGATCCGGTCGATAAAGAACAGCGCGATACCCAAGAACGTCAGCGTCACGGTCGAACTGTCGAGAAGGGAAAAGCGCTGGCGGCGGAAGATCGCGCAGTACAGCAGCATGAATATGGGCGCGCTGTATTGCAAAATGATAGCGTTGGCGGGGCTGGTGAGTTTGTTCGCGGCGACAAAGCTCAAAAGCATCCCCGAGAGCGACACGGCGACGCGCAGGGATTGCTTGTTGAACAGGAACTTCTGACGCTTGAGCAGCAGGTATCCGCCCAGCACGAGCAGGGCGAGAAGGCTGCGCACGCCCGAGATCGCCATCGCGTTTAAAGGCGTGAGCCGTATCAGGAAGCCGCTCATGCTCCAGAGCAACGCGCACGCAGTCATTTGAAAGATCGAGAGATATCTTTTGTTCATTCCGATTCCAATTCCGATTTCAAAATAGCAGTTCGTCCTTTCCGGGCATACGCCGGTTTACCGGCGCGCGCCGTCCTTGGCGACGAGCTTGCCGCGCTTAAATACAAATCTGCGCGCCCCGCGGCCGATGAGCGCCTCCTTTGCGCTCGGCGCGTCGATCAGCGTCAGATCGGCCGCACAGCCCGGGCAAAGTCCGTATCCTTCGATGAGCGTGTTGCGCGCCGCGCGGTACGTCCCCATTCGGAGCACCTCCGCGAGCTGATCCGCAGTGCCGTACTGCATCACCTGGGCGGCGAACAGGCCTTCCTCGAGCATATCGCCGTTTCCGAACGGGCGGAACGGATCGCGGATGTTATCGGAAGCGTACGCGACGTTCACTCCCGCCTGCAGGAATTCATGCACGCGCGTGATGCCGCGGCGGATGGGCTGGGAATCCTTGCGGCCCATCAGATACATGTTGCAGGAGGGCAGCGTGATGATGTTGACCTCCGCCTTGGCGCACAGCTCTATCGCGCGGGCGGCGCGCAGATCGTCGACGGCGCAGAGCGCCGTGACATGGCTGCAGTTCACGCGGCCCTGCATCGAGGTTTCGATCGTCTTTTGGAGCACGTACTCAAAGCAGTCGATGTTCGGCTCGTCGGATTCGTCGACGTGCAGGTCGACGGGGAGCGAAAACTTCAGCGCGCGCTCGAAAACTTCGTCCACTGCGGCGCGGTAATCCGGCGTGAGCGTGGGGTATCCGGCCAAAAAGTCGATTTCCCCCGCCTTTGCGGCCCGGTCGAGCTCCCCCTTATAATCGGGATGCCACGGAACGATGTTGAAGATATCGATCACGCCCCGGAATTCGCGCTTGAGCTCGAGTATGGCGGTCAGCCCGGCAATGCCCCAGACCGGATCGATCAGCACATGGCTTTTCAGCGCTCCCGAGCCGTTTACTATCTCCATCTCCACGACCCTTCGCGCGCGGGAGAGGATATCCTCAACGACGCGGTCGGCGGGAACCGAGCGCTGGTACTCGCCGGAAATACGAATGGAGGCCATCAGCCCGTCCGGGTCTTTTTCCCCCGCGACGAGCGCTTTGTCCAGGTGCATGTGCGAATCCACAAACGAAGGGATCAACAATAGACCCGAGGCGTCGATGGTCTGAGCGGCGGGCACGCCGATGTCCGGCTCCACCGCGGCGATCTTTCCGTTCTCGATCGCCACGTCCATGCGCTCGCTGCCGGGAAAGGGCAACGCGTTTTTCAATATCAGATCCAGCATAACAAAAACTCCTCCAATTCATTGCCCGCCTTGCGCGGAGCGCGGCCCGATCGGCTTTTTGCTCCGGCGTGCATCCGCGCGGCGGCGATGTCCGTCCGCCCAAATCCGGCGGCGATGCGCCGCCGGCCGCTCAAGCTGAAATCCTCCCGTTGCGGCGCCTGAAAACATCACATCGCGCGGCGTCGTACGTCGATTGTAAGAATAAGGATCCCGGTCGTTCGGTACATCAACGGCCGCGATCCTTTTTGATTCTATCGTTCCGGTTTCGCCTTGTCAAGTGGAGGCCTCTTCCGTTCTACCGCCTGCGCCTAAATACGGGCGCGCCCGCTTTCAACATACGGGCTCGAACGCCTAAACGGTACTCCCGGTTCCGGATGGGCCGTTTCCTCCTATATATTATTGCACCGACATTGGGGCAATCATAGGAATAGGATCACCGCTTCGGACCCTCTGCCGCAAGCTTTCCCCTACAGCCTCCCCGCCTTCTCCTTCACGACGCGGCCGGCCTTGTGCGCGGGGAGCTTATCGGACCGGCTCAGGACCGCATCCTTGGGCGTCGGCGCGTCGAGTACGGTAAAGTCCGCCTGGCAGCTGGCGTCGATCATGGCCGGATCCCCGAACAGGGATCCGGTTTTTTGTGCGTCGGGCGGTTCTTGACACGCAAAGCGAACCCGCTATACTGAAATTGCCGGGGCGGCTCGCGTCCCGAGTTTGGGGAACCGGGGGAAAAACGATGTCAAGGCCCGGGTTTTCAATCAACCGCGCCATAGCCCGCAAGGAGTGGGGGTTTGATCAGACCGTGCAGCCCTTTTTTCACAAGGGTGACGACGTGGGGTGCCTTGTCCTGCACGGATTTCTCGGCACGCCCGCGAATATGCGCGTCATCGCCGACGCGCTCTTTGAGCGCGGGTGGACGGTATACGCGCCGCTGCTTTCGGGCCACGGAACTACGCTCGCGGATATGGACCGGCAAAGCGACGAGGTTTGGATCAGCGATGCGTTTGCGGCCTATGAGCGCCTGCGCAGGGAAGGCTGTACGCAAATCATCTTAATCGGCCTGTCGATGGGCGGGCTGCTCGCGTCGATTCTGGCGCAGCAGGTCGAATGCGCGGGGCTGGTGCTGTTAAACACGCCGTTTCGTATGCAGGAGTATCTCTACAGGGCCATGAAGCTTGCGGGCATCGTTCCGTTTTTGGAGGTGCACAGCGATCCTGCGCGCGCCGCAAGCGCATATCCTTACAATCAGGTCTACGGCGGGCTTCCGGTGCGGAAATTGCGGGATCTTGAACGCCTGACGATCCGCGCGCGCGGCGGACTGTACCGCATCGGCTGTCCCTTGCTCGTGATGCAGAGCAGGCAGGACAATAAGGTGGATTTGAGCAGCGTGATGATCACGCAGTACGGCATCAGGAGCGAGAGCGTGCGCGTCGAGTGGCTGGAGAATTCGCCGCACGGCTGCAGCTACGGCCCGGAGCGCGAATACATCGCAAAGAGGTGCGTCGAGTTTGCCGAGCAGGCGCTCGGCGGATCAAGCGGAAATATTGAATAAATTCTTTGATCTTGGACAATGTGAATTATTTAGTATCATCGATAATCTTTGAATCATACATAGGAGAGATATCTTTGAGCGCTTCCACCACATAAAAAATATCTTTATTATCAATAACCACTCTTGAGCGTTCGCCAGGATACTCTGATGAAATTATATCCCACGCTGTAATCAAATCATTTGTTTCAGTAATTCCATACTTATCCAGTAAACTAAAATACTGTTTAATATTTTTGCTAAAAATTAAAGCGATTTTATATTTAGCGATAAAAATCTCGTCACCGGTTTTATGGGAGCTTACGCCAAATTCCGACATACCATCGTTTAAAAGAATTTCCCCATATTGATCCAGTACTTCGGTTGTTTGCGCTTTTGTTCCCAAGTCAAAATAATATAATTCCGCTTTAAATGGACCCTTAGCAAAGCTGTTTGGTTTGTATTTCTCTTTAAGCGGCTTCTGTATTATAAGAAACAGCGGTTCCGAAAGATTTGATACGAAATCATCAATGAATGCTTTCAGTTTTTCAAAACTTATATTAAACATGATTTGGTTTTCACTAATAGAATATTTTTCTTCAATTTGTTCTGGAAATGGAATGATTACTCCGGATGCAGTATTAAACATCACTAGCCCCTTCTCATTGTATAAATATCTGTTTTAATAATCTTTCAAAATAGGAATAAAAAGCAGCGGCAAAAGACTCATATCTTGTCTTGTTAAGATAACATAACATATCATTTCAATATAGTGCAACATTAAGCCGAACGGGCCGATCAGCGCTTTCCTTAATTAAAAAATGAAATAAATTGGAACCATTTCAAGTAAAATTCAATTTCTATATAAATTTTGACGCTTGTTTGGTATGATAATAAGGTCAAAACAATATGGAGTGTCGCAATGCGTAAAATTAGAATTTCAGGTTTTGCCGCAATACTCGCGGTTCTTTTGCTGCTGCCCGTTCAGACGGCGTTTGCCGATCCCCTCTCCCCGCTCCTGCCCGACGTGCCTCCGGTCCCTCCGATAAGCTCGCCTGCGGCTGTGCCGCCTACGGCGATCCGGCCGCTTTTGGAATCGACGGGGACGATCGAGACGTCCGCGGTGCAGTTTTCAGCTTACGCTCCCACGATCAATATGACTTTTGCGGAGCTGATCGGGGACGACGGCTATTATAAGCTTCCCACAGGGTTTGCAGGGAGCGATACCTATCGGATCATCGTGGATATTTATCATCAGGTGGTCATGGTCTATACCAAGGATACAAACGGAGAGTATACGGTGCCCGTGCGCTATATGCTCTGCTCCACGGGGTTAAACGGCGCGACGCCGATAGGCGACTTCAAGATGGACAATTACCGCGTGCGCTTCGGCCGCTTTGCCAACGACGGCCGCTGCGGCCAGTATTGGACGCAGATCCAAAAGAGGATCTATTTCCATACGACCTTATATTCGCAAAAGAGCGCGTCCACGTATTTGGTGGATACGTACAATAAACTCGGCCGGCCCGATTCCCACGGCTGCGTGCGCCTGACGGTTCCCGACGCGCGGTGGATCTATTACAATATTGCGCCCGATACCCAAATCGAGATCCGCAAAGGCTCGGCAAGCGATGTTAAAACCGCTGAAATCCGCTTGCAGCTCCTCCTCGCCAAGGCGCCCGAAAAGAGGATCACGCTGGTGAAGGGCGATATCCCCAATACCGACAACTGGTCCATCGAAGACGTGCCCCATGAGGTCAAATATGTGCAGGGCTCGCAGAACGATTGAGCCGGAACCGGCCGCCCATTGTGCTTGAATGTGCCCGGCGGTCGTTGACAAAGCCCCGTCGAGCCGCTACAATTATACATGCCGCTTTTTGATTGTGGGATTCCCGAAAGCCGGGAATCCCACAGAACGGTTACTTGAGCCATGATTCACAGCCGCGTTGCCGAAAGGAGCGCAACGCATGGAAGCGAGCCGCGACAGCGGCGCGGCGGAATGCGCCACGGGCACATCCCTGCCCCGATAGGTGTGCGGCCCCGAAGCGGACAGGTTCTGTTTGCCGCTCGATGATCCGTAAAGCCTTGAAAATCCAGCCTGTTCCCGTAGCTCAGCAGGATAGAGCGCACGCCTTCTAAGTTAAGGGTCGACCCTTAGCCCGAGGCACAATATAAATAGTCCCCTTCACATGCGCCTGTAGCTCAGTAGGATAGAGCGCACGCCTCCTAAGCGTGAGGCCACCGGTTCGAATCCGTTCAGGCGCGCCAGAAAAGGGCCGAAAACCTTGGAAATCAGGTATTTCTAATGCGTTTTCGGCCCTTTGCTTTTGAAGGCATTTTACTTGCTCAGGAATCATGTCGTTTATTGCCCTGGCTTCGTTCCTTATCGTGGAACCCGCTTTGCTAACAGTCGTTCTGTGTACCTGCTCTACCTTGCTAACAGATTTGCTAACAGGCAGGTTTTTGCTGCGCTTTTGCTAACGCATTGCCGCCAACGAGAACTGCGAGGGCCTGCGCCAGCGTCGCCGCCAGTTCCGGTTGTTTTTGCAGCATGTACCAGATGTGCTGTTCGAACTCGCATTTACACCGGAAAAGAGACGCCGGACATCGGCTGGCTGAACACGGCTATTTGCTTATGTCAGGCGAGCGATGTTTCCGTGCTCAGATTCTTCCTGTTTATCCGTGCGCGGCTGTCCATTGCCTGCGACGCTTTGAACGCTCGCACGGCAGCTGCAAGGGAGTATCATTGTTGTACTGCCGCTGCTTATAAGCTGCTCTGCTTTCGGTGCGATCTTTGATATTCCGAAAGAATTCCCCTGCACGTTTGTGCAGGGGAATAATTGTGCGTTTGATTACCTATACGGATAAGGAGCTGGTTATTTATTTTCCCGCAGCCAGCGGATGGCGCTCCCTGCGAGAGAGGCGGCACCGATAGGCATACAACTCTCGTTATAGAGAGCCTTCGGATGGTGGGGGGGGAAAATTTTCTCTTGCTCGTCTGCCGAAGCACCTAACCAGAACATGACGGCAGGTACGTGCTTGCCCACGCAGGCAAAGTCTTCTGACCCGGATAGCGGTTCTCCTTCGAGGATTTCATCAGGCAGGCCGGGCATATCGAGGATGTACTGTTTGATGGTAGCTGCCAGGCCCTCGTCGTTGATCATGCAGGGCACGTCGCTCAATACCTCGAACTCGCTTTCTGCACGGAACATTTTGGCGGTGTCGTGCGCGATGGTCTTGACCCGTTCCAAAGTTTCTTCCCGAATCGGTTCGTTAAAGGTACGCATGGTTCCCAGCAGCTCGGCTGTGTTTGGGATGACATTAGGGGCGGCACCGGCATTAAAAGCACCGATAGTAACAAGCGCACCGGCTGCTAAACTGGTCTCCCGGCTGGGGATAACCTGCAGGCTCTGCACGATATGGACACCCACGTTGATAGGATCAATGCCTGTTTCGGGCATGGCGCCGTGAGCACCCTTTCCGGTGATTTTGATTTTGAAACCGTTGCAAGAAGACATAGCGACACCGGGATGCAGGGTGATTTCACCGTTTTTCAGCATGCCACCCACGTGCAGAGCAAGGGCTGCGTCCACCTTGGGGTTTTCCAGTACGCCCCCCTTAATCATTGCCTTGGCACCTAAAAACACTTCTTCGGCAGGTTGAAACATCAGCTTGACGACCCCTTCGATTTCGTTTTCCCACTCTTTAAGCATCTTTGCGACGCCCAGCAGGATAGCTGTGTGCATGTCATGGCCGCAAGCGTGCATGTTGCCGTTGGTGGCGGAGAAACTCTCTCCACTTTCCTCAAGCACCGGCAAAGCATCCATATCAGCCCGCAACAGGATGACCTTACCCCCGCCTTTACCAACCGTGGCAGACACACCGCTTTCGCACACATCCGTGGGTTCATATCCCATTTCGACCAAGCGCTTTTTTACATACTCGGTGGTCTTGGGCAGTTGCATGCCAATTTCGGCGTTCTGGTGCAGCCAGCGACGGTCAGTCACCATTTGTGATTGCACATTTAATGCTTCCTTAAAAAAATCCATATCTATACTCCGTTTTTATTGTTTTATTGATGTTTCTGCCTGTTTTTCTTTTTTGTCAAGCCAACCCTTGTTAAACATGATAATTCCCACAATGCAGGAGACGATAATGGTGCCTACTAGAGAATAACCCTGATTAAGGCCCCATTTTGCGGCAGGAATGCTGAAGCTGAGAATTAGAGCCATAACGAGCGGAGCAAGGATTAGCTTGGGACTCTTGACAATGTAGTTGATAAGCATGGCTCCGATGAGGGCGGGCATGATATTGTCAAAACCAGGCTTAAGAATTGGATTCTGCAGAACGGGAACCAAATAAGAGAGGAAGAACATACCGATTGCCAGCACCAGCATAGTGACAATCGTGGAAGCTCCGATAGAGAGCACAGAGACCACCTCGGCTTTGTCGGAGCCTGGCTCCACGCCCAGCAGATTCTGCCCGGAGACAGCGGCAGGCAGCTTCATGTTTGCAATGTTACCTGACACGAAGGCCAGATAGGTGCCCCCCTGGCCCAAGGCTGGGGAAAACGACAGCACTTCAGTGATGCAGACCGGGATGTAGACGATCACCACTTGGGTTACGGCCGCTATGGTCTTGCCAAAGTCGAAGTCCTCTCTATAAATGGCAGTTATAACGATGGGAACCATTAGGATTAGAAGAAGGGCTATGGCAGTGGAAATACGGCCAAGCCGGTGTATTGATTTATTATAATCCATCTTATACTCCTCCTTTAATTTGAATGGTCGGATTATGCAAGGATAGCGCTCAATGCAATGGCGACTACCATGCCAGAGATCAACGCAAGCGGGAAACTAAATTCCTTGAATACCGGCTTGCCCGTGACGGTGGCCAGCTTGTTCAGGCCCAGACTGCAAAGAGCAGTAAAGATCATGACAATCGGTGGAATCATGGCCGAAAGGCCTACGGTGGGGATATTGCGGAATGAGGTGTAATAAGGTGCGCCTAAAACCAGGAACAGGGAGATCATAAGGCAGGTCATTACCACGTTCAGCAGTTTTTGATTTTTGCCTTTCAACAGGCCCAAGCCCTTTTGAATAAACTTAGAGCCGAATAAGGTCAGGATGGGTTCGAGTATGATGCCGAGCGTCATTGCCCACATAATGCCCAAAAAGATGGTAGCGTTCATACCAGCGTCCGAGACATTCTCCAGGCCGAACAATTGAGCCGTCATATTCGCGACGAGATTTTCGTAGGCGCCTGAGCCGATAACCGATAGGCGTAACCAGGGAAAAAACCGACCCAACGTAGGCATCAACATTAGTAAAAAGGCTAGAATAGGAAGGCTGGGCATAATAGAAAATGCCACACTGTTGGTAATGACTTTTTTCATTTGTTGGTGTTGCAGACCAATTTCAGTGCCGCGCCTCCACGCCTTTCGGATGAATATGAACGCCTGTATGAGTACGAACAAGATAACGATGACACACAAAATGCCCATCAAACCACCGTTGGCAACGTCGAGATAGTTACCCATAACAATACACTCCTTCAATTTATTTGGGCCCGTTAATTGCAGGGAATACTCAATGCCTCCTTTATCCAGCTTGTTTATAAATGGTATTTTGATTATTAGTCTATAAATGGTCTTCTGATTATTTCAAATGTTTAAAAGGATATTTTAAAGAGACTATATAGAGACTATAATAGCATTTCCGTAAAATGTCAATTACAATTTCCATGTCATTGAAAGATTTTTATTAATGTCTTATAATTATAAAAAAGCTTTTGGTTATCGGAGAGTAGGGAGAGGAATTCCTAAATGAAATCAGAATTGGCTGTAATCGCCACAGTTTTTTTGAAAGACTATGTGATCGAGGCAATGCAGGGGATCGAGGGCATTAGTTATAATTTATATTTTTATAAAGACTTTGCTGAGGTTCTGGACATCTATCGCAGTATTCCCGAGAGTGTACGAGGAGTTTTAGTCAGCGGCGGCCATCCTGAATATATCATTAAGAAAGCATATCCTAACGATGGGCGGGTAGTAAAGGCGTTCATCAATGATACAGCGGCCATCTATAAGCAATTTCTGGGTCTGTTTCGGGAATATCCGAATCTG
The DNA here is from genome assembly GCA_038562375.1 of Bacillota bacterium. Lineage (GTDB taxonomy): Bacteria > Bacillota > Clostridia > Christensenellales > CAG-138 > JBCFAY01. The sequence goes on from JBCFAY010000005.1 coordinate 14,050, forward strand.
ACTACCCATCGAATCTACGTGGATATTTTTGAGATGATTAAAATTGAGATTGATGATTTTCTATACGGTGAGAGTGACGTTGAGTGGAATAGCGCTAGAGAGAAATATTTTCATGATTTGAGTGTGGAAGAGATCATTGCTGCAGAAAGGGAACTATACGAAAAGCATTTAAGACTATGGCAAGAGAATCGCGTGGATGTGTGCCTCACCCGTTTTTCCAGTTTGGTTGGGCCTTTGGAAGAAATGGGGGTCAATGTGCGGTTCATGTACCCCAGCGTGGATTATATTCAGATGGTTTGTCGTGAGGTTATAAGCCAAATGAAGATTATAGCCCTGCAAGCGAATCAGCCCGGAATTATTCTGATTGCCCCCTGGAATTGTACTAAATCCCGGAAGCGTTTGGCCCAATCTATGATCGATCTGTTAGGGAAATGGCTTCGGGAGCACATCCAAACGTTTGATCCGGAAGCAATTATTGCCCCCACCGCTTTTGGATACGAGGTTACCTCCAGTCGCCACGCGGTGGAAATGAGCACCGAAGGCCTGAAAAAATGCTGGTTGCAATCCTCTCTTAAGAAAGACATGGATTTCCCGGTTTCAGTGGGATACGGACTGGGCGTCACCCTTGCTCAAGCCCGCTTAAATGCCATGGATGCCAGCCGAGAAGCCATGCTGCGTGGCGGTGAAAGCTATCTCATCAATGAAAAGGATCAGTTGATTGGCCCGATGGAGAATGGCAATCCATTGGTGGTATCCCGCAAGGCATCCCCCATGATTCGAGAGGTATCCTCTAAAACGGGATTGTCCAGCCTGACAGTACAGAAGTTTCTATCCGTAATGGAAGATCCCGAGGATGGCTATATTACCTCGCAGTATCTGGCACGGAAGCTAAGTATTACAAGGCGGAGTGCCAACCGCTTCTTAAGTGCCTTATTAGAAAATGGCCATGCCGAAATCATCGGCATGCGTCGCACCACCACCAAGGGACGGCCTGAGCGTTTATACCGCTTACTGATCGGCACCGAAAGCCAGAATTAAAACCATACAATTGTACATTGCAACTACCGGAGAAGTGCCTGTTTCACGGCATTTCTGGATACTGCAAGATACTATACTATTCACGATGCCATGGTACTCCCACGCCGCCTAAGCGAAAGGCCGCGCGTTCGAATCGCGCCGGGAACGCCAAACAGAAACCGCCTGAATCAGGCGGTTTTTGATCTGTTAATGCCTCTTTTTATGTAGTTTTCGGGAGCGAGAATCGGCTGTTATTGCATTTTTACTGCATCAGAGTTTTCAAGATCTTCCCCAACCTGCTTTATGGTTTTTGCACAGCAGGACGGATTGGAAACAAAGGAAAACTATCGGGTTGCGGGATTGTAATCGAGATTTCGGCAGTTTAATTTCATGATAATAAAGCCTGCCGGGTGCAATTGCATATAAGAGCCGCCGCACCGCCAAAAACAGCGGATACGGCGGCTCTTTACCCGAGCTGGCGTTACATTTGTTTTTATTCTTGTCCGGGAATTGTTCCGATGACGTTATCGAGCAGCCACATTGTGCTCAGCAGTTGTTCGTTTGAAAATTCGCCGCTCTCAAGTTGGACGTTGCCCTTATTGTCCATGACGGGCGTTTCAAACACTTTGATCTCTCCACTCACGAGCTTTGCCTTTACCGCTTCCGCTTCTGTGAGGATGTCTGCAGGAATAATATCGGCGTTGAGTTCACTGGTTGAGGCTGCGCCTTCTGCTATACCATAGAAGCGCGTCTCGTTGGTCCAGGTACCCGTCACGACGGAATTGATCTGTTCCAACAGTATCGGCGTCCAGTTCCACATGAAGGAGGCCAGCATCGCTTTTGGCGCATAGTCGTACATATCTATGTGGTATCCGGTGGTATAACCGTCTTTCTCGGTTACTGCCTGCGCTACAGCATTGGTGGATCCTTGATAGCCAATGCAGGTGATGCCCTCGTCCAAGAGACTAAGCGCCGCTTCTTTTTCCTTGGCGGTGTCGCGCCAATGATTGGCCCAAAGAAGCTTGACCGTGGCGTTCGGGTTCGCATAGCGCGCGCCGGAAGCCCATGCGTCGATGCAGCTTATGACGGTGGGAACCGGAAAACCCGCGACAAAGCCCAGTTTGTCTGTCGGGGACATCTTTGCACAAAGATATCCCAGTATAAAATCCGCTGCTTCGTGCCTGATGGAGAAGGATCCTAAATTTGGCGCGGTAACGCCCTCGAATTGATGGAAATACACACCCTCGGTTCCCACGTACTGCGCGGCCACGGAGGTCGTCGCGTCCTTATAGCCCGCTGAGGTGCCGTAAATCATGTTGCACCCGTCGCTGATCAACAGGTTCATCGTGTTGATCGCATCGGACGCCTCGGAAATCCCCTCCATGTAAACGACCTGCTCGTCCGAAAGCTTGAGCTGCTCTTTGATCTGCTCAAAGGCATTGTAGAAGGATTGATTCCAGCCGCCGTCCTCCTTGGTAGCCGTCATAAGAACACCGATTTTGATGCCGCTGTAATCGATTGCGGAATCCGTTGGCGTGGGCGCCTCGGTGGCGGCGGCTTCGGTCGGGGCGGCCGGTTCCTGCGTTTTGTCGGGCTCCGTGGCGACCTGGGCGCAGCCTGAAAATGCGCCGCCAAGCATCGCAAGCACCAGCAAGAGGGCAAGAAATCGACTCGTCTTTTTCATAAAGGTTCCTCCTCGTATTATTTTTTGTTATCCCACAGGTCTAGCCCTGCAAGCTCGTCATTGTGTCAGCGCGCTTCACGCTCGTAATATTTGCCCAGCGCCGCGGGAGCGGAAGCGCGCTTCGTCTGGAAGCTGCCGGTGGAAACAATCAACACCACGATGGTGCAAAAATAGGGAAGCATGCTCAAAAAGAAGGAAGGCACCTCGATGCCGTAGGATTGCATGCGGAAGCTCAGCACTTCGATGCCCGCGAACAGAAGCGATCCTAATACCGCCCGCACAGGATTCCATGCGGAGAAAATCACCAGCGCCACGGCAATCCATCCCTTGCCCGCTATCATGCCCTCCTGCCATATCGGCGTATATGCCAACGTTATGTATGCTCCTCCCAACGCCACAATCATGCAGCCGAACATCGTATACAAATACCGCATCAAGAAGATGTTTTTGCCCATCACATCCAGTGCGGACGGATTTTCTCCCAGTGCGCACAGCACCATACCCGGGCGTGTTTTATAAATATACAAGAATGCGGCAATCACTAGAAAATATAAAAAGTAAATCATCAGATCATGGCGAAAGAAGACCGCGCCCAGAACAGGGATCTCGCTCAAGCCTGGAATCGGCATTGGACCAAAGAAAGGTACGTTGGAAAAATCGCTGAGGGTCTTTCCGATAAAGCCGGATAGCCCCGCGCCAAACGTCACCAGGGACAGGCCGCAAACCGTTTGATTCGCTTGCAGCGTTACGGTCATCACCGCGTAGAACAGGCCGATTAAAAGCCCGATACCCAATACCGCAAGTACCGACAGAAACAGGGATCGCGTGTGGATGGCGGTAGAAAACCCGATCACCGCCCCCATCAGCATCACACCCTCCAAGCCGAGGTTTCGCACGCCGCTGCGCTCGGTGAAAATTTCGCCCATCGTCGCGTAGGCCATCGGGGCCGCAACCCTCAGCGTAGAGAACAGGATCGAGGAAATGGTATCAATCATGCCGCCGTGCCCCCCTTGCTTTGCTCGCAGCTTGCGCGTACAAGCCTGATTCTATTGCGCAAAAAGATTTCTCCGCCCAATACGAAAAACAGAATAGAACCCTGCAGCATACTGGAGAGCTGCGTCGGTACGCCGACAAGCTGCAGGTTCAAGCCGCCCTGCGCCAAACCGCCGAAGAGCAGCGAAACAAGAACGACTACCAATGGATTAAACTTGGACATATACGCGATCGTGATTCCCACGTAACCTGCGCCGTTTGCAATGTTCGACATCAGGCGCTCCGCAGCCCCCGCCGCCATTGTCACTCCGCCTACTCCCGCGATGCCGCCCGCGAACAGCATCACAAGAAACATACTGCGCGAGATATTCATCCCCGCATATCTGGCTGCCCGGACACTCGCGCCCGCGACACGGATTCGATAACCGCCGGTAGTTCCACGAAAGTAGAGGAATATCAATACAGCCGCGGCCAAGCCCAGGAAAATTCCAGTATGTACGCGGGTGCCGGAGAGCTTCGCAAACAGGGCGTAACCCGGAAAAACCGGCGAGAAGGGCATATTCAAAGCGGTTTGATCGCGCCAGGGGCCGTAGACCAAAAATTGAATCCACAACAGCGCGATGTAATTGAGCATCAGCGTAATAATAGTTTCGTTGACGCCCCAAAGCACCTTCGGCGCAACCCCCAGCATAGCCCAGATTGCACCGGCGAGGAAGCCTGCCAGAACCATCACGGGCAACGTAAGATTGGAAGGGATCCAAGGGCAAAAAAGCGCTACGCCGGTTGCCGCGAAGGCACCCATCAAAAACTGGCCCTCGCCGCCGATGTTATTAAGGGACATTTTAAAGGAAACCGTTACGCCCAGCCCGCATAACAGCAATGGGATCGCCTGCAGTATGCTCTCGGATATCGCGACCTTGGACCCGAACGCGCCTACAAAGAGTTTGGCATATGCCTTAAATGCATTGAAGCCCGATAGCTCCATAATCACACCGCACAAGGCCATCGCGAGAACAACACAAACCACCGGCGTTAAAATATTCCAATACCAAGGCAGTTTATCCCGTTTTTCAAAGATGATTCGAGATGCTTTACGATTCAACACCCGGCACCCCCTTTTCCACACGCGCCTGTCCTCCGCCGATCCCCACCATCAGCTTCCCGATGCCTTCATAGGTAAAATCCGCGATATCAACCGTATCTACAATTCTACCCTCGAAGAGAACGCCGACCCTGTCCGAAAGCGCGTATAATTCCTCCAGATCCTCGGAAATCAACAAAATAGCAGTACCCTCTGCACGCTGTTTCAACAGAATCCTATGAATAGCCTCTGTTGCGCCGACATCTACCCCGTGCACGGGATATGCGGCCACAATCACACGTGGGTTGCCGCTGATTTCCCTGGCTAAGAGCAGCTTTTGCAGATTGCCGCCAGACATAAGGCTGATCGGACGGAATAAACCGGAGTTTTTTATTTCGTGACGGGTGACCATCTCCTGCGTGCCCGCAAGGATTTCTTTTTTGCGCAACATGCCGCGCCGGCTGTTTTTCGGGCTGCCGCAATCGCGCAAAATCGCATTGTCCATCATATTGAGCGAAGCTACCAGCCCCATTCCCATCCGATCCTCCGGGACAAACGCGACGCCTTTATCCAGAATATACTTGGCAGAACGGTTGGTAACATCTTCATCATTCAACACGACCGAACCGCCCGCGGCTTTTTTCAGGCCCACGATGACCTCGCACAACTCACGCTGACCGTTTCCGGCTACACCCGCAATGCCGAGAATTTCTCCCTTATATACGCAAAGGTTGATTCCGTTGAGCGCCATGGTGTTTTTGTCACCATAAGCATGAACGCCATGAAGCGTTAATACGGGGGCGGGTTCCTCCGGTTTTGTTCTTTCATAGGTCACTCCCATTACATCGCGTCCCACCATCAAGCGAATCAGTTCCTGCTGGGAAGTTTCCTCGACACGCATGGTTCCGACGGATTTTCCGTTTCGGAGAACCGTGATGCGGTCGGCATAAGTCATCACTTCGAACAGCTTATGTGTAATGAAAAGAATGGATTTGCCCGCTTGGGCCATCTTTCGCAGCGTCTTGAACAGCGCCGCCGCCTCCTGCGGCGTCAGAACCGCCGTTGGTTCGTCCAAAATCAAAAGCTCTGCGCCGCAAAATAAAAGCTTCACAATTTCTACCCTTTGCTGTTCCCCCACGGAAAGCTGCCATACCAACGCCTTCGGGTCCACAGAAAGATTGTATTCCTCCGAGCGCTCCCGTACGATGCGCTCCATCTCCCGTTCGCTGAGGAAAAATCTGCTCTTTCCAGACGCGAGATAAATGTTTTTTGCAACGCTTAAAGTATCCACCAGCTTAAAATGCTGATGCACCATGCCGATGCCCAAATCCACCGCAGCTTTGGGACGATCGATACATACCTCTTTGCCGTTGAGAAAAATTGTACCCTCATTAGATGCATAAATGCCGGTCAGCACATTCATCAGCGTACTCTTCCCGGCGCCGTTTTCTCCGAGCAGCGCATGAATTTCTCCCGGATATAATGTTAAATCCACCTTGTTGTTTGCTATCACGCCGGGGAAGCGTTTGGTGATCGCTTTCATTTCCAGCACTGGCTGCATGCCGTTTCCTCCTGATCAATGTTCTATGCAACATACGGTGCTTTTCCGTTATGCAAACGTTTGCATAAAAGCGCGTGGCCTACGCTGCACATCGAAAAATGCGGCGCCGTCGGGGAAGGATGGAGCGAAAAGCTTAGCGAATTGGATACAGGTTTTCGTGTCTGTTTTGGGGTTACATATGCCACACACCGCAAAGGATTCGATCAATCAAACGCCGGGTTGTCCTTGAGGGCCTTTGCCAGCTTTGCAACCTTTTCGCCGATACGGCGGCAGTGCTTCATTCCCTCTTCATCCTGCTTGGCGCCTTCCTCACCCGGAGAATACAGAGCATTCCAGACGCAAGCGCCTGAATAAACACACAGCGCGCCGTTCGCGGGCGTGATGCCATGGGTGCTGAAAAAACCATAAAGCTGATTGACGACGTTTTCTTGTCCCCCGTTGCGCGTGCCGCCCACGGCGATTGCGCCGCCTACTTGCCGCACGAAATAGTCCGGTTCTTTGAGTAACTTATAATAGGTTCCCCGATAACGGGATAAGAACGCGCTCATCTGCGGCGTAATGCCCATACCGTAAACCGGTGAGCCGAGAATAATACCGTCCGCTTCATGTAACTTCTTTAAAACGTTCGTCACACCGTCTTTCCAAAGCACGCAAATCAAGGACTCCTCTCGGAGACATTTGTCGCAATGAATACAGGGCTTAATCTCCAAACCTTGCAGTATGATCAGCTCGGTTTCCACATCCCCAATGCCCTTTGCCGCACTGAGCGCTTCCTTGACGGAATAGGTAGTAGAACTGTTTTTTCTGGGACTTCCGCTAACGCCGATGATTTTGACCATACAAGTTCCTCCTGTAAACTCATTTGAAGGTTGAAGGGTATTTAAATCGGGACCTACAATATGCTTTTGGTTCTTTTTGAAAACAATCAAGCTAATAATATTATATTAAGCGTATAACATTATATATTGATATGACATGTTATATGATGTATTATAATACTAACACCGACAGGTTTCAATACCCACGCTTCAAAAAAATTCTGTGGATGCTCTCGAAAATGAAGAACGAACAATGAAAATGCATGCCGAATACGGCATGTAGCTAAAGGAATGGAAATCCCAATGTTCGGAGGATTCTCATGATCAAGATACTCGGCATTTCAGGCAGTCCCCGTCGCGAGGCGACCGAATATGCAGTGCAGGCGGCGCTTGCGGCCGCCAAAGCGTTCGATGACCGGATAGAGACGCAGTACATCTCCTTCAAAGGGAAAAAAATTTTGCCCTGTTGCCATTGTAACGCGTGCGTACGTAAAAAAGACGGCCGTTGCGTGTTGCATGACGATCTTGACGATGTTTTACAGAGCTTTTTGGAAGCGGACGGCTATCTCATCGGTTCGCCGGTCTATACGTATTGCCCTACCCCTCAAATCATCGCGATGTTTAACCGTATGAGGCCTTGGCGGATGTGCTTCCCCAGCGACCTGATGATCGGCAGGGTCGGTGGTGCGATTGCCGTGGGAGCCACCCGAAACGGCGGACAGGAGATCACCATCCAGATCATCCATAATATGCTGCTGGCACGGGAAATTCTGGTGGTTGGCGGCTCCTCGGGCTATTATACCGGTGGAACGATTTGGAATCAAAACAAGGATGCACAGGGAGCGGCAGAGGATGAAATCGGTCTGCCCTCCGTGGAGGACATCGGCAGGCGGGTCGCAAGATACGCGCTGATGTTGCGGGATAGCAGTGGAAAATGAAAGGACTGCTTATGCAGACGTTCCGGATTTTACAGATCGATCTTAGAACGAAGACATGGGCAAAAACACAGATCCCGGCGGGAGTATTACAGCATTACCCCGGCGGGCGCGGCTTGGGCGCATGGCTCTTGTATGAAATGGTTCCGCCGGAGACGGATGCGCTCGCGCCGGAAAACTGCTTGGTTTTTACGCCGGGACTTTTGACGGGTACAAGCTTCCCTTCTTCTGCGCAATGGAGCGTCACGGCGAAATCGCCCTTGACCGAAGGCTATGGGGGCGCGTTTCTATGGGGAGATTTCGGCCGTCGACTGAAAGCCCTGGGCTATCTTGCGCTTATTGTAACAGGAAAGGCTGCGCAGCCGACAGTACTTTCTCTGATGCCGAACAGGGTCGATTTTTTGTCCGCTGATTCTCTTTGGGGCCTGGATACCAGACAGACAACCCAAACGCTATCACGGAAGGGTGCTTGCAGCGTGGCCTGTATCGGCCCCGCGGGCGAAAGCCTCTCCCATCTTGCCTGCATCATTGTCGACCGATACCAAATGGGCATTCGGACGGGCATGGGCGCGGTCATGGGCAGCAAGCTCGTCAAGGCGATCGTCCTGCCGGATATACAAGGTACGCTTGAGGAGCCGCCGGCATTCCGGAACCTCACGCAAAAACTGACGCTGCAAGTCGGGAGACATCCCGCTTCCGTAAGGCTACAGCAGCAGGGGAAACCAATGTTGATCCGCAGCAAAAACGATACCGGGGAGTTCGCATCCTTCAACCACCAACGCTGCGATTTTGATGAAGCTATCGATGCATTGGATGGCGAAGCGTTCAAACGCTATGTCGTAGGTCGCCGTCATTGCCATGCCTGCCCCATCGGATGTATCCGTGAAACCAAGTGCAGAGATATCGAAACGGAAGGGCCGGAGCTGGAGCCCATTTGGGCGCTTGGACCCCGGATCGGGAACGGCGACTTAAAATATCTTATCGCCTTATATGAACGCTGCCTCGCACAGGGCTTGGATCCCATCGCATTCGGCGGCGTCGCTGCGTTTGCAATGGAATGTTGCCAAAGAAGCCTGCTGCCTCCAGATTCTGTCCGCTGGGGAAATCAAGCGGATCTGGACGCGTTATTTGAGCAGCTCCTTCAAAATCAGGGGTTGGGCGGGCAGCTGCGCAATGGAACAAAGGCGTATTGCGCGGCGTATCCCGCCACGATGCCTTATGCCATGCAAATTAAGGGTGTTGAAATGTCGGGTCAGGAGCCACGGCAGGCTAAGGCGTTCGGGCTCGCGCTTGCTGTGTCCAACTGGGGCGGCGATTGGGGCTACGGCCTTCCGACGCTTGATATTTCCAATAATGTTGAGGTTACGCGTACTTATTTTCCGGATTGTTATGAAAAAATACTGGATGTGCATGCTGAGGACTGCAAGGGGCGGCTGGTCAAGTTCACGGAAGAGTACAATGCGATTTGCGATACGCTGGGCATATGTAAATTTGCCTGCGCAGAAACCTACGCGCTGACGCCTGAGGATGTGGCGGCGGGGTTAAGCGCTTTTCTCGGGACTTCGATCGACGCGGTGGAATTGCTGCTGATGGGAGAGCGGATCGTGAACCTGGAGCGGCTCTATCAACTGCGCTGCGGCTATACGCAGGAGGATGATTGCTTGCCCAGGCGTTTTTTAGAGGAACCGATCACGGTGCATGTTTGTTCCGGCAGCCGGTTGGAAGGCTTGACCCGAACTGCGCAAACGCGTACGCTTTTAAGCGATTTGACGCACATGAAACAAGAATACTACGCCTTGCGGGAATGGCCGGAGGGCAGGCCCAGCATAGCGATGCTTGAACGTTTGGGGCTGAATTTCTTGACAAATAATGGGGATTTGAATATTGTAAAAACCAAGGCAGGTCAAGGTAAATGGTTACAACCGCCATCAAAGGAGTGAAATAGGAGCAGCATGGTCAGAAAGAAATCATCCGTAGCAATGTATGAGCAAATCGCGCAGGTGTTTCGTGACAAAATTCGCTCCAAGGCCGTGGCACCGGGGGACTGTATCGGCAGCCACACGGAGCTTGCCGATCAATTTAGTGTGAGCATCATAACCGTTCGCAAAGCGGTGGAGCTGTTGGTCGACGAAGGGCTTTTGGAAACGCGGCAAGGAAAAGGAACTTTTGTAAAGATTCGTCAGGTCCAGGACGGTTATAATCGACTGACGGACTTCATGACGGTCGCCGCCAAAAAGCAGATGCAGGGAAAGATTATCATCCGATCCATGGAGTTTATCCCCACCCCTGCTTTTTTTCCTAAACCCATAGCGGATATCTTTGGGGATATTTGCCTGCTCGTAGAACGCATGTATGAGATAGACGGCAACTATGTCGGATATGTCAAGATGTACCTGCGATACGAATACGGTAAGGAACTCACCCGGGATGAGCTTGAAACCTATACCGGCTATTACTTGTTCGAACATAAGCTGGGGATTAAGCTGGGCAAGGGCATCCAAACCATTTATGCCGGTGTCGCGGATGAGGAATTGTCCAAGATCATGGGAATCTCGGAGGGAACAGCGCTATTCATCTTTGATCGGGAATCCTACGCCGCAGATGGAACGCTGTTGGCGTACAGTGTTTCATACTACAAACATTCCATCTACTCATTTAAGATTGAGTTGGATTTGGTATCGGATCTGGATGGTTGCCAGAAGATCGGTAACTAACTTTTCGTTTTACAGAATGCTTCAAAAGGATTTTATGCTGTTTTAACGCAAGTTATAAAGTTTGTTTCAGCATCAATCATCGGCTCGAAAACCCCGGCCGATTCCCGTGCATAGAGCGTACTTCAAATAATCATGGCAGATCGCACACCGCCGACCAGTGCGCTATGCCCCGGGTCGGGCCGCCGTTTTCTTTGTGGCGCGGTAGTGCTCCAGGTAGCCCGCGCCGGACTCGTCAAACCCCATCAGGAAGTTTACGCTGTTGAGCATCCATTCAAAATGAGGCATCTCGGGATCCACCATGGCAACGCCCAAATGATATCCGGCCGCCAGGATGCAGAGCACCGTTTCCAAAACGCCGGGGTTGGGCATCATGTGCCCCACATTGCTGACGCCCAGCAGGGTGGGTACGCCGAGCTCCTCCTCAAAGGCGCGCATGGTTTCCAGAGAAAGACGGGCGCTGCCGAAGCAGATGCCCGCAGGCAGGCAGACGGCGTCCATGGCGATATCCTCCCGTGGGATGCCCAGGCTCTCGGCGGCGCCGATGATTTTTTTGGCTACCCGAAGCCGTTCGGGCAGGGTATCCGGAATGCCTTTGTCGTCCACCAGCGCGGTTCCCAGGGCGCCGCCGTACTTCGCCGCGATGGGCAGCAGGGTTTTCAGGTTCTCCTCTTCCCCGTTGATAAAGTTGCACAGCGCCTTGCCGGGGCTGTAGAGCTTCAGGCATTCCTCGGCAATTTTTGGGTTTCGCGTGTCGACGCAGACAAACGCTTCGGGCACCCGCATGATCTGTTCCACCAAAACAGGCAACAGCTTTGCTTCGTCCAGCTCGTGGCGCATCAATTGGGCGTTGAACACCAAAGCGCCTTTTTCCAGACCAAGGGATAACGACGCCAGCAAGGTATCCATTTTTCCCGCCTGCAACTGGGCAATCACTTCGGGCCGCTCGCACAGGTAGCCGCTTCGGTCATTCACATACAGAACGGGCGCGTCTTTGCCAAAGGCAAGCGCGTCGCCCCGGGGATTGGTGATGGTTCCTTTCATTTGGGCTCCTTTCAGATCATCCGTATCACAAATATAATAACACAGAATTGTCTTATTTGCCCGCAGCGATATCGGGATAAATTATACTTCTGAATTTTACTGCAGGATTTTAAATCGAATCAATAAAGCCCCTCCATGGAATCGTTGGACAATGCAAACACACTAAAGAAATGCGCAAATCAGGCAATTGCCCTATGCGGTCAGGATGCGGTAACGGCAACACAATCGGCATATTTATACAATCGATTCCGAGAAAATATTTGAGCTATCGGTTCAATTATGCTATGATTGCTCAAAAGTTGCTGTTTGACGGAAAGGCGAAGCCTGCGCGATATGCGCGGCAACGCCGACGCCGGGCGGGCATTTGCTCGGCGGCGCTGATTTACGGGCTTGATTTCATCCCCGTCTGTGCTGAAAAATACGATTTCCTGCTGCAAAAGGACGCATACGGCCTCCCGGTTGTGCGGCAATGGCCCGAAACCATGCAAAGCGCCGAATTTACCGATAGGCTGATAAAGATGGGTGGATACGAATTCGACCATCCCGGCGCTGTCGAAGAACTATAAAGGGTAAAGGAGCAACGCCTATGCCCGATCGGAATCAAAAGCCTTTCTGCAAATATCCGCCCGTGGAGCAGCGTTCCTGCGCGCAAAAGGTCCGGCAGATTTTTTTCGCGTATGTTGCATCGATGCTGTTCGCCTTTACCGGCGGCAATATGACCCTGCCGCTTTTGCAGCGGCAGCTCGACGATAAATACGGCCTGATGCACAAAGACCGGGTGCTGGAATTCAATGCCCTGGGACAGACCCTGCCGGGCGTGATCTCCCTCAACGTCGGCATACTCATCGGGCGTTCCATTGCCGGCTGGCCGGGTGCTTTTGCCGCGGCAGCCGGGTGCGTCCTCCCCGCTTTTTTCGGGATGCTGATCATCACTTTTTCTTACACCCTGCTGAGCCGTCTGACCTTTATCACGGGCTTTATCGACGGCATTCGGGCGGCTTCGGTGGCGATCATACTGCAGACGGGCATCCTGGTACTGGGTATGAAAAAAAATGCTTTTTATTATCTGTTGGCGGCCGCCGCTTTTGCGTGCACCCTTTTTTTGGGATGGAACATCGTGGTGGTCGTCCTCCTCTGCGGTTTTGCAGGGGTCGTCCGTGAAATAGTAAAAAGCAAGAAACAGGTGCCCTGATGCTGCTCAAACTGTTTTGGCTGTTCACAAAACTGGGGTTTTTGAGCATCGGCGGCGGCTACCCCATGATGGCTTTGATTTTACAGGAGGGGCACAAGGCCGTAGGGCTGACGGCGTCGGAATTTGCCGACATGACGGCCCTCGAGTTGCTTGCTTCCGGCCCCATCGCCATCAATGCCGCCACATTCATCGGCTACCTGAAGGCGGGCATCCTCGGTTCCGTGGTTGCAACGGCAGGAGTATGCATCTCGCCCTTTGTGCTGACCACCATCCTGTACTACTTCCTGAAGAAATACAAGGAGAACCGTTATGTCAACGCCTTTATGTCCGCCATCATAGCGGCGAGCGGAGGCATACTCTTATCCACAGCCGCCACGCTGGGCCGCAGCGTGCTCCTCCAAAACGCTACGTTTGCCCAGATCGTGCAAAATGCATCCGGCATCATTTCATGGACCGGCATCATCATCGTCGCCGGATGTCTTATTGCCGGCATCCGTTTCAAGGTAAATCCCGTTATCCTGGTCCTCGCGAGCGGGGCACTGGGCATCCTGTTCTCTTTTTTGCAGTGCGGAATTTAAAAAAGCAAATAAGAACGACGCGCCGGGGAACTTTCGGATAGGATCGCGGCGTTTTCCGCCAATCGGCACAGGATGGGACCGGTTGCCGCCTTCCATGCTGATTGATGAAAATAATCGTTCTAGCCTTAAACAAAGACCGCGCGTTTGGGCCGCGCCGGGAGCGCAAAACAAAAAACCGCCGACAGGCGGTTTTTATCCGATGGTTGGTTGGAAAGCGGCTTCCGGCTTCGACGCGTCGGCTCCGTGCTTTTACATGGCCGCGCTTAGCGCTATGCGCCGGATTTTCTTTGCGGCCTCGCGTACATGACTATTTTCCAATCCGAGCCGTTTTCGCCCCAGATCCGATCGAGCACAACCTCTCCCGTGCTGGGTTTCGCTTCAATGACCTTGTTGTTCCCGGCGTAAATGGCGACATGGTGGATTTCATTCCAGCGGCCGCAGCTGCACGAGGTATCCGACCAAAACACCAGGTCGCCGGGCTGCAATTCGGACTTGGAGATTTCATATCCGTTGTCGTGACAGTATTTCGCCTGCGCCGCGGAGGTGGAAGGCAGGGCAATGCCCACCTGTTCATAAGCCCATTTGGCGAGGTAGGAACAATCGACATAATCGCCCGTACCCCTTTTTGCCTTGGAATAAGGGTCGCCGAGCCGTGTCAGCGCGGCTTGCACGATCGAGGAATCCGCCGTCCCTTTCTGAGTGTTCAAGGTGGCTTTCGCAAGGCTTGAGGCGCTGGCCATGACTGCGCTTAAGCTTGCGTTGCTTGTTGATAGCGCGTTTGCGCTTGCGGATTTTGCGCCGCCGGTCGATAATGCGCTTGAGCTTGCGCCGCCGGTCATCAATGCGCCTAGGCTTGAGGGGCTTACGGCGCTGTCGGAAGAGCCGAGCATCGAAGCCATCGAGGCCATCATGGCGTTCATCCCGCTGCTGTTCGAGGATGAATTGGCATACATCATCATGATCATCATCAGGAGCATCTCGGTATTGCTTGAATCGTCGGTCGCACCGGAAAGGGCGCTCATCATCGTATAATCAAGCATATCCGATACGGCGGAAGAATTGGATTGGGCCGAGGATAAAGACGAAGCGCCGCTTACGGTCCCTTCCAGCAGCGAGTCGCTCAGCTTATCGGCGAGAATGGCCGCGAACGCGTTGTTGCTTGCGGAGGATTTCGACGACGAGTTCGTTTGAGCCGAACTCCTCTGCAAGGAGTATGCTTTTTCCAAGGATACTTCGCTCATGGCCGCTCCTGTCTTTTATTCTCATTATAACATATCGTAAAAATGAATGTTTTCTTTAGGGTTACAAAATTCCGCCGCCATGGAGGTGTTTTTTGTGCGCGCGCATGGCCTACCGCAACATTTGGCGGCTGTAAACAGGAAACAAGAGAAGGCGGCATAAGCATACCGAATTGCAAAATCCATGCCGGGGGTTAAGATAACACATGTATTTACCGATAGAGTACTTGGGCTACCTTGCCGATTTTCATGGCGATCCATCATTGGATATTCGAGCCCCGGTTAATCTCAGGCGATACTCTGTTTGACCATCCACCCGGAGGCCCTGTTGAGTGTCCTCCCCGCCCTGTTCAAGGATGAGGCAAATGGATGCACTCAAATCGCCTGAATAAGGAGCTTTTTTACGTCAACTGCGGCATGATTGAGTTCGAGGAGGAAACACCCGATCCCATTTCCATGATGTCCGGTTGTAAGTTTGCTGAAGCGACCGACCAAGACTCGGAAGCAGATCACCGATTATAACAGGCGGCTCTTTGGGTATTGCAGCCATCCAGAACAGCATCGGAGGGCGACTGAGTTGCAAAAGACAACACTGATCGGCCTTGTGGCCGGTACGGCATTTATCATCATTTCCATATTGATCAGCAAGGGAGCGACGCTTTCCAGCTTCTGGGACGGGCCGTCTATATTGATCGTGGTTGGCGGCTGTATCGCATCCACTATTGTCGCCTATCCGGCTAAGACGCTCAAATCTTTGATTCCGGCTATACGCACCGCGTTTAAGGGCAAGAAAATCGACCTGCAAAAGGATATCGACCTGATCATCGAGATTGCCAATATCGCCCGCCGCGAGGGCCTGCTCGCTTTGGACGGATCCGTAGGACGGATCGAGGACGCGCCGTTTCTAAAAAAGGGCATTATGCTTGTGATTGACGGAGCCGATCCCGAGTTTGTCAAAAACGTGATGGAAGCGGAGATCTACTATGTGCAAACCAGGCACGCCCAAAGCCAGGCCGTGCTTGATTCGCTGGCGGCATACGCCCCCGCCTACGGCATGATCGGCACGCTGATCGGACTGATCAATATGCTCAAAAACCTCAATGATTCCGCATCGTTGGGGCCGAGCATGGCGGTTGCTTTGATCACCACTTTTTACGGGGTTGTATTGGCCAACCTGGTGTTCGGGCCAATCTCCAAGAAACTCAAGGTTTTTACTGCGGAGGAGAGCAAGGAGATGGAACTGCTGCTCGATGGGCTGCTGTCGGTTCAGGCCGGTGAAAACCCTCGCTTTATCCGTGATCGCCTGAAGTCTTTCCTGGCGCGTTCGGAAATCGGTAAGGAAAAGGAAAAGGAAACACAAAGAGTTGAAGTAAAGGAGATCAACTGATGCCGACCAGCCGCAAAAAACCGGAAGAGCCGCAGGAAGAGGGCGCGCCCGCTTGGATGAACACCTATGGCGATATGGTGACGCTGGTGCTTACCTTCTTTGTGCTGCTGTTTTCTTTTTCCACCGTAGACGCGAAGAAATGGAAGGAGATCGTGCAGTCCTTTTCGGGGAACCGCAATTTTGCGGTCATCGAGATGGTCAATCCCCAGGTTGCGTCCTACAGCGCGCTCGAGTACGCCCTCGGGAGCCCCGGGCCTAAGAAGACGCCTAAAGCTCCGTACGAAGCGATGAGCGTAGCCCAACAGTTCGATGAATTGTATGAGAAGATCAAGGAGCATATTCAGGACAACAGCCTTGAGGCTTCCCTTCAGGTTTCCAAAAGTGCCGAGCTGATCGTCATACGCATCACCGATCAGGCGCTGTTCGATTCGGGCAGCGACGAGATACGGCACGATTCTCTGCCGATGCTCCAAAGCCTCATGCAGATGTTTGAGACCTATCAGGAGTCCATCGAGCAGATCCTTATCGAGGGCCATACGGATAATGTGCCGATCAAAAGCCTAAGATTTCGCAGCAATTGGGAGCTGTCCACGGCGCGCGCCGTCACCATGGTGGAGTACTGCATTGAGAATTCGAGCATTTCGTCGTACAAATATGCGGCGTCGGGGTACGGGGAGCACCACCCCATCGCCACGAACGATACGGAGGAGGGCAAGGCCAAGAACCGCCGTGTGGACTTTGTGATCCGCCGCGCCATGGAAGAGGAAACGGATGCGAAGTAGCACAAAAGAATAAAGATACAGCAGTGCGGAATCGGAACGACACGCCGGGGAACTTTCAGATAGGATCGCAGCGTTTTCCGCCGCAATCGGCGGAGGGCGGATTTGTCTGTTGCCTGCCGATAAGATTGGCAGGACGTTCCAACACGTAAGATCAAAGGCCGCGTGTTTGGACCGCGCCGGGAGCGCCAAACAAAAAAACCGCCCGGCAGGCGGTTTTTTATCCGAGAATTGTTCCGAAGCGGCTTCCGGCCTCGACGCGTCGCCCCATGCTTTTTACATGTGCTGCGCTTAGTGCCATGCGCCGGATTTTTTTTGCGGCCTCGCGTACATGACTATTTTCCAATCCGAACCGTCGGATGCCGTCGGGATGTCGGTCCCTGCCCGGCCGCCCCGACTCCGTGGTATAATATCGGTGGAGCATTGCCGCTTGGACGCGTATTCCGCCCGCGTCGCGCAAAAATCGCTGATTGAGGTGCAAGATGGATTGTAGTATTCGTCCCTGGAGGATCGAGGATGCCGATGACCTGGCGGCCGCGCTGAACAACAGAAAAATTCTCGATAACCTGCGCGACGGCCTGCCGTTCCCGTACACGGCGCAGGACGCGAAGGATTATATCCGGGCAATGCTCGATGCGGATAAAAACAATATGTTCGCGTTCGCTATCGTCGTCGACGGCAAGGCGGTCGGCAGCATCGGCGTTTTCCGCAGGGACAACATCCACGCTCAGACCGCCGAGATGGGCTATTATATCGCCGAGCCGTATTGGGGGCGGGGAATCGGAACCAGCGCCGTCCGACAGGCGTGCTCGCTGATCTTTTGTACGACGGATATCGTCCGGATTTTCGCCGAACCCTTCGCGCACAACATCGCATCCTGCCGTGTCCTGGAAAAATCGGGATTTGTGCTCGAGGGCGTCCTGCGAAAAAACGCGTTGAAGAACGGCCGCGTATTGGATATGAAACTATACGCCCTGGTGAAGGATTGAGGATTCCGTCGGCGCGAAGCCTATCGGCACAAACCCGCAGGCCTCGAGCCTTTTTCCTGTTTTCATTCATGGGGGATGGATCGACAAAAAGCAGCCGAAGCTGCTTTTTTTGCAGGTTTCCCATGAAACGGACGATGTGTTCTTACAATCAGACGATCCCGGGGATCCATAGCGCCAGCAGCATGCCCAGGGCGAAGGATAGAGCGTTGGCCACCAAGGCGTAAACCCAGGGCTTCCAGCCGGGGACCTTCTTTTCGGTGAGCTTTTTGAGGAAGATCGCGTAAAGGATCGCTTCCGCAAGGGAAACGGCGATCTCCAGCAGCACGTAGAAAAACAGGAACCCGAACAGCCCCAGTTGGTAATCGATGATGTTGAGCAGCACGTTAAGCGCGATCTGCGTAATCACGTTGACGATCACGATAAAGCGGAACAGCCTCTTTTCCCGAAACCCGAACAGCAGGGCGATGCCGAGCTCGATCGCGATGGTCAGCACGATGCGGGCGAGCAGCGAAAGGATCTGCGCGCCGTAATCGTAGGATTGGGTGATGCGAAGGTCGGCGACGATCTGCGCGTTGGCGGAGAGGTTCAAGCCGGAACCGTCTGCGGTAAAATAGCTGTCGAAGGCATACTGTTTAAAGCTCCGGTCGCTGACGACGAAGCTGTCCGTATCCGGAAAATACAGCAGCACCTTAAACACATCGGGCGGATAATACGTCCAGCTGAACCGCTGCGTTTGCGAGCAGTCCTCAAAGTACTGGAGGAAATAGAAGCCGTCGTTATCTTGGTATTGGACGAATTTTTGGAAGATATCGTACCCTTCCTCACCCTGCTGATAGCGCGCATAGTCCTCGTTATCTTCGTCAAACGCCGAGAACGGGCCGGTCGACTCCGTGTCGGAAAGCAGCGTCGCGTAGTAGCGCTTCCCCTCCAATCCTTTGAAATCGATGACCACCGACGGCTTTGGGCCGAAGTCCGCGCCGGCCGACGCGGGGAACGCGGCGATGACGATAAGAATGCACAGCAGCGCTAGGATGGTCCTCTTCATGGCACGCTCTCCTTATGCATAGGATGTGATGTTGATTTGTCCCATCCAGTATACCATATTATTGGAAAACGTGTCTGTCGGAAACGGGGGCCCGTTACGCGTTAAACAGCCCCTCAAACCGACCCCGGATCACGCGCTTATGGACTTCCTCTCCCTTTCTTGAAAGCTCCTGTTCGTCGATCCCGGGAAATCGGCCGTTTTCCCAGACGATTTTCCCGTTTATCATGGTGAGCCAAACGTTTCCAACGACGCCGACGCGCGCGAGCAGGTTCATGGGATCGTGACCCGTACCGCAAAGCTCCAGCGCGTCCAAGTCGATCATGAACAGATCCGCCGCCTTCCCTTCGGACAACGATCCGATATCGTCGCGGCCGAGTATTTTCGCGCCTTCGACCGTCGCGCATTTGAGCATTTGATACGGCGTCACGCAGCCGCCGCGCGTCTTGGCAAAATAGGCCTGCATCAGATAACCCATGCGCAGCGTGTCGAGCATGCTCGAGCCGTCGTTGGTCGCGGATCCGTCGCAGCCGAGGCCGACGGTCATCCCCGCCCTTTGCATGGCCGCGATATCGATGATCGGATATCCGCCCAGCACGGCGGGTCCTGGGCAGTGCGCAAGGCCGGAGCCCGATTGCGCGAGCACGGAATACTCCTCCGGCAGAAGCTCCCACCCGTGCGCGAACCAGACGTCCTCGCCCAAAAACCCGATATGCCCGCACCAATCGAGCGTGCGTCTGTTATAGCGCGCGAGCATGATTTCAGTCTCGCCCTCCCCGAGATGCGTGTGCAGCCGCACGCCGTGCTCGCGGGCAAAGCGGATCGATTCGATATAGTCGCTCTCGTACATGTTGACCGGCTGGCAGGGCGCAACCACGATCTGCCTCATGGAAAACGGGTTGGGATCGTGGTATTTTTCGATCAGGCGCTCACAGTCGCCCAAGAATTCATCCGCGGTTTCGACCATGGCGTCCGGTATCGGGCTGCCGTATTTTTGGGAGATCGAGTTCGCGCCGCGCCCGGCGTGGTAGCGGATCCCGAGCAGTTCCGCGGCGTCCATCTGCCGGTCGATATATTCCGCCCCGGGTTTGGGGTTGCAGTATTGATGATCGAACGCCGTGGTGCAGCCGTGCTTGATGAGATCCGCCATCGCACTCAGCGAGGAATAGTAGATCACCTCATCGTTCACATAGGGGAATATGCGGTAGATCACGTCGAGCCAGTCCATCACGCCGATGTTGACATAGTCCACCTTGATCAGATTGCGCACGAACGTCTGGAAAAAATGATGGTGCGTGTTCACCATCCCGGGATAAACGAACTTGCGGCTCCCGTCGATCACCCGCGCTCCCGGGGCCTGTATCCCCTGTGCAATTTGTTTGATTTGATTGTCTTCGATGCAAAGATCCACGTCGCGATAAACGCGGTCCTCCGGATCGCAGGATACGATTGCGCTGATATTCTTGATTAAAATTTCAGACTGTGACATAGGACTATCCCCATCCCTTTTTCATTTTTTCCGCAACCTGCTCCAGCTGTTCAAGAATATCGGCTCTGTCGGAAAGCTCCGTCCGATCGGCGTTTCCCATCAAGACCGTGCCGATATTTTCGACGTTCATATCCTGAAACACGGCATTAATTTCAAGCAACGCCCCGCCAAATTGATTTTCAAAGTCGGGAGCTGCCGCGCTCAGGAGGATTGCTCCCTTTTTGCGGCGATAGTTTCCCCCTGTCCTTTCGAATTCCGGACGCCCAATAGAGCTGCAGCCGGTCGATAAAAACCTTCATCGGCCCCGGCGTGGAGTAAAAATAAACCGGCGCGGCGAAAACGATATTGTCCGCTTCGTCGATCAACTGATAATATTGTTGCATATCGTCATGGATTGCACAAGCGTTCTGCGTCTGGCAGCGGCGGCAGTCCCTGCATGGACTGATCCTGAGCGAATAACAATCGAGCATCCGCTGCTCCGTGCCCACCCGCTCGAGGAAATGCCCTACCATCTGCATGGTTTTCCCCTTTTTCCGAGCGCCGCCGAAAATAATCAAAGTTTTCATCAAAGGATTATTTCCCTTTTTGCCGTTTCCTGCCCGCCCGCAAAGAAATGCGCGCACGACGGCTTAGCCCTTTCCTTTACCGGGCGCCGACCGATCGTAAATACTTTATTGCGAAGCTTATTTATCGCGCGCAGACTGCGCCGGAATAAGCGCCCGGCTTGTCGGCGGGATTTTATTTCCACAGCCGAAGGCGTTGATCCTGGATTATTTTTCAAATGGACCGACGCAAATTCGCTGGTTCCATAAGCTGTTCTCTATGCCGGAACGCATCTTGATCTCATAGGATTTTTTTTGCAGCCTGTAAAGGATATCCTGTTCGTCGACGTGCGGGATGCGGCCGTTCTCCATGACGACCCTGCCGCCCACGACGGTCGTACTGATGTTGTTTTCGCACGCCCCGTACACGAGGCTGACCACTGGGTCGAGGATGGGCGCGGTATTGCAGTACCTCGGGTCAAAGAGGAAGAAATCCGCTTTTTTTCCGGCTTCCAGCGAACCGAGCCGGTCGTCTTTGAAAATTGCTCTCGCGCCGTCGATGGTGGCCATCTCGACGACCTTCGTCGCGGGGATCACGCTCGGATCGCGGTAGAACGCCTTCTGCCACAGGGGCGAAAATTTCAGCACCTGCAGCATGTTCTGGTTGTCGTTGCTCGCCGCGCCGTCCATAGCGATGCCGACGGTCAGACCCGCATCCAGCATGTCCTTGAGCGGCATGGTCTGGTAGCCGATCATCATGTTGGAGATCGCGTTGTAGGAAATCCTGACGTCGTGGGCTTTGAAAAGCTCGATATCCCGCTTTGTCACGAGCGCGCAGTGCACCGCCAAAAACGGCGCGTCGAGTATGCCGGTCTCTTCGAACATTTCAAGCGTCGACATGCCGTGGTGCTCGCGGCTGAAAGCGTCGTCCTCCTCGGTTTCGAGCGTATGGATCGTCGTGAAGGTATGAAGCTGCTTTGCAAGACGCGCGCATTCGGCGAAATGCTCCTTTTCAAACACCCAGCTGATGCCCGGCGCGATCGCCACGTCGACGGAAGGATGCCCCGCAAGCTTTTTTGAAAGACGCCGCACGTCGTCAAAGAATTCCTGCGGCGTTTCCAGATGGTCGGATTCGGAGTATAGCGTAAAGCCGTTGCAATTGGTATATCCGCGGCCAAGCACCGCGCGTATGCCGAGATCCTCGAAAACCTGTATCATCACGTCGTTGATCTGCGGGCGGCTGTTGCAGTATTGATAGTCCAGCACTGTCGTGGAACCTGATTTTAGATGTTCGATGCAGCCCGCCATCGCCGCAAGATACAGCGCTTCTTCGTCGATATTGAAATAGGGTTTGCTGATGGCCTGTTCGAGCCATCCGATAAGGCGGCAATCCTTGCCCATACCCTTAAACAGGACCTGGAACAAATGGTTGTGCGTGTCGATCATGCCGGGAAAAACGAACTGGTCCGTCGCGTCGATGGTCTTCGCCGCGAGATACTTGTTCGACAGCGTTCCGGAATCCCCGATTTCCAGTATGGCGTCGCCTTTTACCGCGATTGCGGCGCGGCTTAGGATGCTGCGCTTCGCGTCCATTGTGATCGCCGTCGCGTTTACGACAAGAAGATCGATGTTCTCCATATGCCCTCCAATTCGGAGCGGTTTGTTATTTTAAAGCAATGGCCTCTAACCCGATAGCGTTCGACTATTCTTCTGAAATCCGCACAATTTTCTATAATGATATAATCATAAGCTTTATATGTCAATTTATTTTACTATTGTAGAATCGATTGGCGTGCTTGACCTTTTTGGGGAATGAGAATACACTGAATTAACGTCATTTGCAGGGAGCGGATCAAATGCAGGTAGGGAAAAAGCTCAAAGAGGATCGGAAGAAGAAAGGCCTTACCTTAAAAGATTTATCCGAACGAACGGGGATTTCCATCAGCCTGTTGAGCAATATCGAGCGCAACGTGTCAAGCCCAACGCTTGCCAATATGAATAAGATCGTCTCGGTGCTGGGCACCCAGATCCAGGATTATCTATCCGAAGAAAACAAGAGGCTGCATATTCTCGCGAATCCTTCGGATTTTCATGAGGTGCTGCGTCTAAAATCGGGCACCGTATACGATCTTGCCCTTTGCGGCGACAAACCGTACAAATGCGTCCGTATCACCATACCGTCCGGAAATCATATCCCGGAATATTCCGTCGGCCTTCCCGAGGGCAATTTTGTTTTCATCCATAAGGGCGTACTGAAGCTGGAAGTCAACGGCCAAACCTACGTCGTCCAGCCGAGCGACGTGCTGTTTGTGCCGGGCGGCGTCCCGCATACGTTTTACAACGAATCGAACGAGGAGTGCGTAAGCTTTTGGTTTGCCGTTCAGCCGCTTTCTCAGGACGATCGGGGATAATCCCCGTTCAAAGGACACGGAAGCCCATGTGAAGGCTTGGCAAGGTCGGCGTCGGCGGGTGTAAATCATGGGTTTTTGGATCTTTATGCTGATTATGGATCTGCTGATCCCGCTCATCATGATCGGGTTCGGCAGTTACTTTGCAAAAAACGCGCCGAAGGAAATCAATTGGCTTTTTGGATATCGAACCACGATGTCCATGAAAAACAAGGATACCTGGGAATTCGCGCACCGCTATTCCGAAAGGATCTGGCGCAAGGTGGGCTGGATCATGCTTCCAAGTTCGGTTATTGTCATGATCGCTTCTTTCGGGCAAGATGCCGATACCGTCGGAGTATTCGGAACGATACTGTGTTTGGCGCAGCTCGCCGTCCTGATCGCGTCGATTTTCCCCACGGAGGCCGCGCTCAGGCGGGCGTTTGATGAAAACGGCCGGCACAGGGAATGAGCGGCGCGGCCCCAGGGTTTCAAGGAATAAAGAACCGCCCGATAGGCGGTTCTTGTTTTATCGCGGGATTTGGGGGGCATCCATACCATATTGTTCGCCACAGCCTGATGGCGCGTCCCGGCCCGGCTGCGAAAATTCAAACCCAAGCGCCCAACCGCTTAAAAATCGCGGAAACGGGGCTTGCGCTTCTCTACAAAGGCGGTCATGCCCTCCTTCGCCTCGCCTTCGGGCGTAAAGCAATTCGTCCAGCGGTCGTTTTCGATCGCGAGCCCCTGTTCGAAGTCCACTTCCATTCCCTCGTTGACGGCCTGCTTGGCCTGCTGGGCCGCGTACACGCTCTTGGACAGGATCTGCAGCGCCAGATCGTGCACGACGCGCATCAGCGCCTCGGGCGCGACGACCTTGTTCACAAGCCCGATGCGGTACGCTTCTTCCGCGCCGATCATATCCGTGGTGAAGATCAGCTTCTTCGCGGCACCCTTGCCGACGAGGCGGGAAAGCCGCTGGGTGCCCGTAAACCCGGGGATCAGGCCGAGGTTGACCTCGGGCTGCCCGAACTTCGCGCGGGAGGAGGCGATGCGGATATCGCACGCCATCGCGAGCTCGTTGCCGCCGCCGAGCGCGTAGCCGTTGATTGCCGCGATGACGATCTGCGGCAGATCCTTGATCTTGCAGAATACGCTTTGCGCGAGTTTGGAGATGGCCCTGCCCTCCTGCTCGCCCATGTCCCGCATGGCGGCGATGTCTGCGCCCGCCGCGAACGCGCGCCCGCCCGCGCCGCGCACGATCAACACCTTTACGGAAGGATCGTCTTTTAGTTTATCCGCCGCGGCGCCGATTTCAAGAAGGGTTTTTTCGTTCAATGCGTTCAGGGATTTGGGCCGGTTCACCGTCAGGTACGCGATGCCGCGCTCCGTATGAAAAAGCACGTTTTCCATGCCCATGTATTGCACTGCGGGAGCTACAAATGCCGCGCCTTCCGCCTTTGCCTTGTTGATCGCCTCGGTCAGCTTGGGCAGTATCGCGTTCAGATCGCCCACGACGCCCAAATCCGCCACGCCGAATATGGGCGCGGTTTCATTCTTGTTGACGGCGATGATGAGCCCCGAATTCTCCATGCCCGCGACGTGCTGGATCGCGCCGGAGATGCCGCAGGCGATATACACGTCGGGCCGCACGGTCTTGCCGGTCTGCCCGACCTGCCGCTCCTTGTCGATCCAGCCGGACTCGATCGCCACGCGGGAGCCGGAAACCTCGCCGCCGAGCGCGTCCGCAAGATCTTTAAGCGAGCAGAAGCCTTCCTTGCCGCCGACGCCGCGCCCGCCGCTGACGAGAATTTTCGCCTTGCAGATATCGCCGCAAACTTGGGTTTTCGGGATGACCTCCAGTATTTCAACGTTCCTGTCCGAGGGAGAAAAGGCGATGCCGATGTTCCTTACAACGCCTTTTCGCGTTTCGTCGCGCTCGAGCGCCTGCATCACGCCGGGGCGCACGGTGGCCATCTGCGGCCGGTGGGTCTTGCACTGGATGATTGCCATCAGGTTCCCGCCGAACGCAGGGCGCGTCATGCGTAAAAGCTTTGTCTCCGGGTCGATGCACAGCGCCGTGCAGTCCGCGGTCAGGCCGGTCTTGAGCCTCGCGGAAAGGCGCGGCGCAAGGTCGCGGCCGATGGAAGAAGCGCCGAAAAGCACGATCTCGGGGTCGTTTTTCCGGATGATTTGATAGAGCGCCTTGGCGTAGGGCTCGGTTATATATTCGCCGAGCATGGGATCGTCGACCACGAGCACCTCGTCCGCGCCGTAGTAAATAAGATCGTTCGCCTTTTGCGCGACGCCCGCGCCCAAAAGCACGGCGATCACCCGCTGTTTTAAATCGAAGGCCAGTGATTCCGCCTCGCCGAGCAATTCATAGCCGACGTTTTGGATCACGCCGTCGCGCTGTTCGATGACTACGTAAACATCCTTGCTCATCTTATTGTCTCCCTTAAATCACATGGCTTTCGTGCAGCCGCGCAAGTATGGCTTCCACCGCCTGGTCCGCCGTGAGCCCCGTCAAAACGGTCCCCTGCCCCTTCGGTTCCTTGGTGTAGGAGCGGATCACGTTGGTGGGCGAGCCCTTCAGGCCGATGGCGGCGGGATCGAGCCTATCGGAAAGCGCGTCGTAGTCGAGCATTGTGACAGGCTTTTCCTCCGCGTCGATAACTCCGGCGACGGTCATATACCGCGGCGCGCTCGCGCCGGGGATCGCGGTGAGCAGGCAGGGCGTCCTGACCCGGATCCTGTGATAGCGGTCCTCGAACTGGCGCAGCACGATCAGCGCGTTTTCGCCCTCGTAGGAAACCTCCTCGGCGTAGCTGACCTGCGGGATGCAGAGGTGCTCCGCGATCTGCGGCCCGACCTGCGCGGTATCGCCGTCGATGGCCTGGCGGCCCGTGATGATGAGGTCGTAGCCGATCTTTTGGAGCGCCGCCGCCAGAATGGTGGAGGTCGCGAGCGTGTCCGAACCGCCGAACTGCTTCCCGGAGACGAGGAACGCCTCGTCGCAGCCCATGGCGAGCGCCTCCCGGAGAGCAAACTCGGCCTGCGGCGGCCCCATGGAAACAACGGTCACGGTGCTTCCGGGGATCGCCTCGCGCAGGGAAAGCGCGGTTTCGATGCCGGCCTTGTCGTCGGGGTTGATGATGACCGGTATGCCGGTGCGGATCAGCGTATTGGTGATCGGATCGAGCTCTACCTCGCTGGTGTCCGGAACTTGCTTTATGCACACGATAATCTTCATACTTTGCTCCTTAGCGCACTTTCATGGAACCGGAGATCACCATCTTCATGACCTCGGAGGTTCCCTCATAGATTTCCGTGATTTTGGCGTCGCGCATCATGCGCTCCACCGGGTATTCGCGCGAATAGCCGTAGCCGCCCAGCATCTGGACGCAGACGCGGGTCACGTCGTTTGCGACGTCCGACGCGAAGAGCTTGCACATCGCGGCCGACGCGGAGTATTCCCTATGCGCGTCCTTATCGACCGCGGCGCGCCAGACCAAAAACCTTGCCGCGTCGATCTTCGTCTGCATTTCGGCAAATTTAAACTTGGTGTTTTGGAACGAGGCGATGGACTTCCCGAACTGCTTGCGTTCCCGGACGTATTTGAGCGCCTCGTTCAAAGCGCCCTGCGCGATGCCCACGGCCTGCGCGCCGATGCCGATCCGCCCGCCGTCGAGCGCTTTCATGGCGATCTCAAAGCCGACGCCTTCCCGGCGCAAAAGGTTTTGCGCGGGCACACGCGCGTTCTGGAACGACACCTCGCAGTTGGACGCGGCGCGGATGCCCATGCGCGGGATGTTGGCGCTGATCTCGATGCCCGGGGTCTTCGTATCCACGATAAAAGCGGAAAAGCCGTCGGTCCCCATCGCCTTATCGGTGACGGCGAACACCACCATGGTATCGGCAAAGCCGGAGTTGGTGGTAAAGACCTTGGATCCGTTCAATACGTAATCGTCCCCGTCGCGCACGGCGCTCGTCTGCAGGCCTCCCGCGTCGGAACCGGCGTTCGGCTCGGTCAGCGCGAAGCAGCCGACTTTGGCGCCGTCCACCAGAGGACGGAGGAAACTCTGTTTTTGCTCCTCGGTCCCGTTATCGAATATGCTCGCGCAGCAAAGGGAGGTATGCACCGAGATCGTGATGCCCGAGCTTGCGTCGACCTTGGAGATCTCCTCCATGCAAAGCGCGTAGGCCAATGTGTCCGCGCCCGCGCCGCCGTATTTTTTTGGGAAGGGGATGCCCAAAAAACCGCAGCGCTTCATTTTTTCCAGCAGATCCATCGAAAAGGTTTCGGTTTCGTCCATTTCCCGCGCGATGGGGCGGATCTCCGTTTCCGCGAACTGCTTGTACAGGTTCTGCAGCAGCTGGTGCGATTTAGAAAGCGTAAAATCCATAACGATTTCCTCTCTTGCTTCTCGGGACGGCCCAGGCCGTTCCATCCATTATAAATTGAAAAAAAGTATTGCACATAGGGTCGGTTGCCGGAACCAGGGCCTCCAACGCGATTGCCCGGCAAACAGCGCCGGATAATTGGAGTGAAACGAAGCGGGACCCCGGCGGAAGGCCGGATCGTTGCGCCGTGCCGGTTTGCCATGATATCGGCCATCGTTTCTAAACTAAATACTTAGTACTTTGTAGTATATAATATTAAAATAATGAATTCAATAGAATTGTTGGCGGACAATAGCGGTTTTATAGGCGATAGCTTGACGAATTCACTTAGAATCACTATATTTAAGTATATGGTATTACTAAGATGCGCGCAAAAATATCCCGGATAATCATCGGTTCCCGATCGAAAAGATGGTTTAAGCAAGCGGAGGGTTTCTTTGTTTCAGAAAATCGTAATCATCGGCGGAGGCGTGCTGGGCGCGTGCTCTTCCTATTATCTTGCCGAGGCTGGGCACGAGGTTATTGTGCTTGAACGCAGGGAGCTCGCATCCGGCGCTTCCGGCGGCAATTCGGGCGAGACGTCATTGCTCGACCGGGGCGATCCGTGGCACCTCGAAACGTCGCTCGCCTCTTTGAAGATCTATGAGCAATGGAGCCGAACCCACGACATCGAATACCAGGTCACGGGCGGCTGTACCGTGCTGCACGATGAGGAGCAGTATTTTGCCATGCGGGAAATCGCGCGGGAGCTCGTCCCTTACGGGGTTCCGGTAGAGTTCTATGTGGGCGAGCGGATGCGCGAAATCGAGCCGCTCATCAACGTCGAGCGGCTGCATTCGCTGGCGTGCTGCCCGATGGAGGGTAAGATCAACCCCTTTTACACCACGCTTTCCTTCTTTGAAGAAGCGAAGAAGCTGGGCGTAAAAATACATGCCCATACGGAGGTTACGGGGTTTGAGATAGAGGATCGGACCATTTCGGCGGTCCATACCGACAGGGGCGATTTTACCGGCGATATCGTCGTCAACGCGGCGGGAGCCTGGGCCTCGAGGATCGGCGAACTGTGCGGCGTGCCGGTGCCGGTTTTAAACCACCGCGGCACGGCGTTTGTGACGGAACCCGTCCAGCCGTGCATCAACACGCCCGTCGTGGACGGCGATTATTTGATCAAGAAGCTGATGAACTCGGAAAAGCGCAGCATCTGCATCGGAGCGAATCAGTGCAAGCACGGCGGCATCGTGATCGCGCAGGCCACCGAGGTAACCGATCTCGAGGATAAAGAGGTCAGCGTGCAGGGCCTGTGCCAGACGGCAAAGCTGTTTACGGAATACTTCCCTTCCCTTTCGGACGTGGCGGTCGTGCGCGCGTGGTCGGCGGTTACGCCGTTTACAAAGGACGGCCTGCCCGTGTTCGGCTTTAGCGAGGGGTTGAAAAACTTGTTCACCGTCGCCGGCTTTAAGGGCGCGTTTACCACGGCGCCGGTCGTGGGGCAGAACGTGGTCCGGGCGCTGGACGAGGGGTTCGTGTGGGAAGGCGGCCGGTTCTCCCCCGACCGGGCGCTTTAGGGGATGGCGTGCGGCCATTGTTCTTTGAGACCGCGCCGCAAAGCGCGCTTACAACATCGTGAAACCGTATATGGTATACAATACTGTGGGATTGAAGCCTAAATCCGGGAATGTGAGGGATCCGCATGGCAAATGAGCTTCGCATCGTCCGCGTCGATAACGAGCAGCTTTCGCGCAAGACAAAAGCTGCTTTGGTCGAAATCATACTGAACAATTCGAAGGACGGCCAGCCCTTCAAGCTACCGAACGAGGATCAGCTCGCGCAGATGATCGGCGTGAGCCGCAACGTTTTGCGCGACGCGATGATCTCGCTCGAGCAGATGGGATATGTCACGCGCCGCCGCAGCAGGGGAACGTTCGCAAACCCGCGCATCGCGAATGAAAAATGCCGCCTTGATACCGATCCGGAATTGTGCGACATGATAACGGACCAGGGGTTCAAAGCGCGCTTTGAGATGCGAAGGCTCAGCTTTATCGGCGAGCAGGATCCCGTTTTCGGGCGGGATTCCCAATCCTATCTGAACGTAGAGAAGCTCTTTTTTGCGGACGATCAGCCCGTCGCATACTGTATCGACCGCATCGACGGCAAATTCGTCGAGCGCGCGGAAGCTTCCCTTCTCCGCCTGAAGGAGATCAGCTATTTTCAGTTTCTCAAGCGCTACTGCAACATCTCCATGGCCTATACCATGGCAAGCATCGACGCCGAACCATCGGCCGACTGGCTGGAGCGCGAGTTTGCGCTCGATCAAAGCGAGATCGTGATCGTGCTCGAGGACCACGCCTACTCCTGCGATCTCGATATCGTCGGGCATTCCAAGGTGTATTTCCGCCGCAAATTCCTGCCCATGCGCTTCTTAAGGAAAAGCTGGAAGTAAAAAAATCCCGTTTATCCTGCGGCGTACAAACAAAAAAGGGCGGCAAATGCCGCCCTTTGGGTTCCTCAAAAAAGTGGCCGGTATGCGGCAGCTCACTCCGCCAGGATCTTTTCGAGCGTACGGAGCAGCCCGTCGGTCTCGGGGCTGATCTTCGAGTATACCTCGGCGTTGATCTTCGTATAGAGCCGGTGATTTTTCATGTTCGGCTCGAACACGTCGCGGATCTTGACCATGTGCTTCACCGCTTCGTCAAAGCTTGCGTACGCGCCGGTCGCGACGGCGGCGCAGATCGCAGAGCCAAGGCCCGCCGCGCCGTTCATCACGTTGCGGACGACTGGCACGCCGAATACATCCGCGAAGATCTGCACGAACACGTCGCTGCTCGAACCGCCGCCCGAGAGTATGATCTTCTTGGGGTATTGGCCGACCTCGTCGCACATCGCCTGATAGTTGTTCTTCATCGTCATGGCGATGCCCTCCATGATGGAGCGGAACATGTGGCCGCGGGTGTGGCGCACGTCGAAGCCGATGATCGTGCCCTTCTTATGGGATTCGAACGCCAGCCATTCGAGCACCGTGAGCAGCCCTTCGGAGCCCGCGGGCACCTTTGCCGCCTCATCGCTCAAAAATTCCTCGGGAGAGACGCCCAAAGCGTCGGCCTTGAGCTTCACCTCGTCGCCCAACAGGTTTATGAGCCAGCTGATCGTCCACATGCCGCGCCAGATGCCGTTGCTCTCATAGAGGTATAGGTTGGGCACGCAGCCGAAATTGCAGAAGAATGTCTTCGTGTTTTCGATGTAGCGCTTGCCGTTGATCATGCTCGCGATGTACGTCCCGAGCGAGACGAGGCCCAGATCGCTGCCCATGAGCCCCGCGCCGAGCGATTCGACCGCCTTGTCGTTCGCGGTGGCGACGATGGGCAGCCCTTCGGGGAAGCCGGTGGCCGCGGCGGCCTCCTTGGTGAGATACCCGAGTATCGTGCCGGGCATCTGGAGCGAGACCAAACGCTTGCGGGCAATGTGGAATTTGATGTATTTCTGAGGATCGTCGGTCCAATCCCACGTGTAGGGATCCACGGGCCACTGCGCCTCGGTGTTGTTGGAGACCGTGTCCGAGAAATTGCCGGTCAGCCGGTGGGTAAAATATCCCGTGGTGGTCGTTACGTAGCTTACGTCGTCGCCTGCCTCGATCGGGCCGAAGGCGCGCGAATCGAACCAGCTCATCACGGGCCGCGCCAGCGTGCCGTCCTCCTTGAGGAACGTGCGGCAGCTGCGGATGGTGCAAAGGCCGATCCCGAGGATATCGTTGAGATCCCCCGGGAATTTTTCGACGACTTCCCGCGCCGTAACGAGGAACGTATTCCACAGGTCGTCGTCCGGATGCTCCGAATAGCCCGGCTTTTCCGCGACGCAGGGCCTAAGCGGGCGCTTGCCCTCGCAGACGATGTTCCCCTCGAGATCGAATACGATCACCTTGGAGCTCTGGGTGCCGACGTCGATGCCGATCAAATACTTTTTGCTCATGTAATGTTTCTCCGTCAACGAATAATTTCGGATTGCTTTTGCCGGGGTTCGCCTGCCTTGGGTGTGCTCCGCTCAGCAGGAAGGATCGCTTTTATTGAGGATCCTGTAGTCCTTGGGGCTCAGGTTCGTGACCTTTTTGAACGCCTTGCTGAAATAGAACGGGTCGTTAAAGCCCACGGCGTAGCTGATCTCCGCGATGTTGAACTGCTCGCCCTCGGCCGCGCAAAGAAGGTGCTGCGCCTTTTTGATGCGGATATTCGCCAGATACTGCAGCGGCGTCATGCCGTATTTCTGTTTGAAGTGATGCTCGAGCCATGTGACGCTGTACCGCGAGACCTCCGAGAGCGTGTTGATGGTGATCTTCTTGTTGTAGTTCAGCCACAGGTATTGCGCCACGAAATCGATCGTGGATTCGGCGGATTTCTGCTCCGCCTTGCGCTGCTGCGAAAGCTCGATGACCGTGTTGACCCTTGCCAAGATCTCGAAGAATTTGCTCACGAGCAGCATCTCGTCGTAGCTTCCCCGGTTCAAAAGCATGAGGTTTAAGAACACGTTCATCATGGAAACGAGCCGCCGGTCGAGGTTTGCGCGGTGATGGGTAGCGGAGCAGGCGAGGCTTCCCTCCAGGAGCGAATCGATGACGCGGCCGCAGAAGCACGTGCCGTAATAGCTGAAGGGTTCCTCCTTGTCCGCCCAGAAGCATTGCAGCTCGCCGGGCTTGAACAGAATGATGCTGCCCGCCTCCACCGGCTCGGGCTCATTGTTGTTTAGGACGTTGCGCATGTATCCTTTGCCCTGATAGACGTAGATCAGGTAGTATTTGTTGTGCACCCTGTTGAGGGCGGAGTTTTTATCGCAGAAATAATGCCCCGCCCAGCGTATGATCAGGCCGTTTTCAACATCCGTATCCGTGATCGGCCTAAACGCGTCCAAGTGATTCACATAGGTATTCATCGTCAACCTCCCGCGTCTATGGTCTAAGAGGAACAGGAACGAATCCGAGGATGAAGGATACGCGCCTTCGCCTTAGTCGGCCAGCCGGTCCGCGCAGAGTATCGCCGGCTTGACGATATCGTTGGTCACGGTGATGGGCATGTTGCGCATCGTGCTCGTGGGCGTGGTGGCAAAGCGCGACGCGCTCTCCCAAACTTGCTCGGGAATTTCACCCGTGATGCCGACGTCCTTGAGGTGCAGCGGCAGGCCGACCCTGCGGTAGAAATCGATCGTCTCCCTGATCTGCTCCATCGGCCGGTTTTCGAGCACGAACTGTACCAAAAGACTGAACGCGACGAGTTCCCCGTGCATGGCCTCCGTCGCGCCCAGCTCGAAGAGCACGGTCGGGATGCAGTGCGCGGCCGCGAGGCCGACGCTTTCAAAGCCCAGGCCGCTCAAGAGCGTGTTGGCCTCGATGATGTTCTCGAGCGCCGGGATCACCGCGTGCTGACGGCAGGCAAGGATCGCCTTTTCCGCGTTTTCGACGAGCGTCTTATGGCAAAGGCGCGCGAGCTCGAACGCGGCGAGCGTACTGGAGCCGCCGCCGTAGTTCTTGGCGTTGGTGCGTACGCAGACCTCGGCCTCGAAGAAGGTGGCGTAAGCGTCGCCGATGCCGGCGATCAAAAAGCGCAGGGGCGCGTCGGCGATGATCTGCGAATCGATCAGGACCACCGCGGGGCTCCGCTTGAGGTAGTAGTTGCCCGCGTAGGCGTGGGTTTCGTCGTACATGACGGCCATGGAGCTGCAGGGCGCGTCGGTCGAAACGATGGTGGGCACGCAGATCATCGGCAGCGTGCGCTTGTCCGAGAGGCATTTGGCCGTGTCGATGGCTTTGCCGCCGCCCAGGCCGATGACGCAGCCGATCTGCTTACCTTCCAAATATGCGCCGAGCCGGTCGACCTCCGCGTAGGTGCATTCTCCGCCGAAACCGGCGTTTTCGATGACGACGTCGAAATTCTTGCAGGTCTCGTCGAGGATGCGCTGCACGCGGGCGCTGTCGTCCGGGTGCGCGATCAAAAGCGCGCGCTTGCCGAACGAGGCCACGTGCTCCCCGAGGTTGTTCAGTTCGTTTTTCCCGATGATGAATTTTCCCGGTGATAAGAATACTTTTCTCATATGCCCTCCTATTGTTTTGCGCCGAGTATCAGAGGCGACATCGCGCGGGCAAGCCGCGGCGATCAAACAAATAAACCGTTTTTAGATGCGCAAAAACGCCTTAGGCGCTTCGCCGCGCTCCGCTTTGGCGAGCATTTCCCCGATGATCTCACCGCAGTCGCCGACGACGCCCTCGTCGCACGCGTCGAATATCTGCGCGTTCGGGTCGGAGTTCACGGCGATGATACGGCCGCTCTTTTTGATGCCGAGCATCAGCGGCGCGCAGCCGGACGCGCCGAAAACGACGCAGAGCTTCGGCTGGATGCGCTCGCCGGACGCGCCGACCAGGCGGTCGAGGCCGAACCAGCCGTTGAACACGGCGGGGCGCGTGGCGCCCACGCCCGCCCCGAGCAGCGTTCCAAGCCGCATCAGGCGCTCGGCGTTTTCCTTGGAGCCGAGGCCGCGCCCGCCGATCAGGACGACGGGATAGCCGCTCAGATCCTCCACCTGCTCCCTCGGGTGCAGCTCGTATCTTAAGCGCCAGGGCGTCTGCAGCGGGAGTGTCTCGACCATCAGGCCGGGCACCCCGGCGGAAGGGAGTTTTTCAAAGCTGTCGCCGTCGATGCTAAAGAGAAACGGCCCTCTCTGAAACGTCAGCTCGCTCACAAGGTGCAGCCCATACGCGCGCCTTGTGACACGCACGCCGCCGTCAAAGCGCCGGATGCCGGTGATGTTCGTCGCCAGGCTTCCGCCGCATAAGTGCGAAAAGCGTACCGCCAGGTCGTTCCCCCAGCCGTCGCCGTAAAAGAGCATGAGTTCGGGCCGGACCTTGAGATAGTAGCGACCGAGCGCGTCGGCAAGGGAGTCCACAAAGCTCGGCTGCGTCACGCGGATGGACAGCACCTGCTGCGCGGGCAGGTGCATCGTCCAGCCCGCCGCGCCGTGAAACGCCCAGATGAAGATGTTCTGCGCCCCGGCGGAGCGGGCGGCGCAGAGCAATTCCCTCGCCTGCGCCTCGCTGTTGTGGGCGGATAGCACGATCGCGGCGTTCATAGCATAGCCTCGCGCGCGATCGATGAAAGCAGCGTCGCCGCCGCTTCGGACGGAGTTTCGGCCTCGAGGAAGCGGCAGTTCCCGCGCTTGTGTTCATAGTGCAGGCGAACTTCGGGTTCCTCGAACTTCAACTCCGGCGGCGCGGCGGAAAATTCGAATTGCTCGCATGTCTTTTTGGACGCGCCGAGCCGGTTTTTGAGCAGCGCCATGCGCAGGAAAGGGTGCGCGGCGTTCTCGAGCGCGCACAGCGCGGGCAGGCGCGCGCCCACGCGCGTCCAGCCGAGGTCGGCGTGAGAGGACACTTCGACCGAGCCGTCCTTAAGGCAGGCGATGTCGAACGTGCGGCCGAAATAGGGTATGCCCAGCATGGATGCGAGCAGGCCCGGCACCTGAGCGTTTTCGCCGGGGCTCGATTGCTGCCCGGCGAGCACAAGGTCAAAGCCCTCCCCGGATTGCGCCAGGCGCGAGAGCGCGAAGGCAATACGCCTGGGCGCGAAGCTTAGGTCCTCCTCCGCGGGGATCTGAACGACCCGGTCGTAGCCGATGGCGAACAGCTCCGTGAAGAAGCGCTGCGGGCAGGCGCCCACCGTGGCCGCGGCGAGCGTCACGGGCGTTTTCTGCGCGATAAGCTCGTCCCGGAGCCTCAGAGCGCACTCCAGGGCCGCCTCGTCACAGACGCCCCAGCTGAGCTTGGCGAACCTTAGATCGCCGCAGCCCTCGCCGATCGCTTTCGCTTCCTCGGGCGTGAGCGAATCGAGTTCGGGCGCGACCTTGAAACAGACCAGAATGTTCATTTTCTCGCTCCAGTCCTGCGCCTCCGGGCGGCCGCGCCCAAGATGCGGCGGGCAGGCCCGGGTCGTAACGGGATTGGCGGCGCAGGCTTTCGGTTATTGTTTTATCAGCGCCCCGGGGTTCATGATGCCACCCGGGTCCATCATCTTCTTTATACCCTTCATGAGCACATAGGAACTGCCGTGTTCGCGGTCCGCGAACTTGACGCGCATCTTGCCCATGCCGTGATGGTGCGCGCTCCCGCCGGTCGGCGTGTCGAGCACCTCGTCGCAGATGATGTCCACGACCTGCTGGTGCGCCGCGCGGTAATCCTTGGGATCGGGGATCAGGAGCGTGTAGACGAAATAGATGTTGGTGCCGTTCTGATAGCTGTGCGAGACGTGCCCGCCGACCATCACGAGGTTTTCGACCTCGTTGGTCACGCGCCTGATGACGTTGTCGTAGATCACGGCGATGTCCGACCAGGAGGCGGAGATTTCCGTCGTGCAGTAGTAAAGGTGCGTTTCGCGGAATTTCTGACGAAGCTCCGGCGATTTAAAGGAGTTGCACAGGTCGTTTCTGTGGATCATCCAGTAATCGACGCTCTCGGTGCCGATATAGCGGCCGCCCGCGGCCCTCACGAAGCTGTCGACCGCCTCGCCCGTGGCCTTGGCGATGCCCGCGGGGCCTTCGGCGAGGAAGAACAGGAACGCCTCGGAGTCGTTGAGCTCCACGGTGCCGTAGTTGTAGTCGTAATCCGCCTTGTCGTACAGCCGCACGACGGAGGGGCGGTAGCCCGCGGTGATGATGTTCCGGAGCGTTTCAAGTCCGGTCTGCATGTCCTTGACGATATAGCCGCCGCGCCAGAAGCTCTCCGGATAATATTGGAAGATCTTCACGGTGACCTCGGTGATGAACGCGAGCGCGCCCTCGGAGCCGATGAGCAAGTGCCTTAAATCCGGGCCGGTGGAGCGGCGCGGCACGTTGCGGATGCGCACGGTCTCGCCGTTGGGCAGAATGGCCTCGAGCCCGCATACGAGATCCTCGATGCAGCCGTAATAGGTGGAAAACTGGCCGATGCTGCGGGTCGCGACCAGGCCGCCCATCTGGGCGAGCGGGAGCGATTGCGGGCTGTGGCCCGTGGTGTAGCCCTGCTTGTTCATCAGGTTCTCAAGCGTCTGCAGCGGCACGCCGCACTCGCAGGTCACCATCATATTATAGGTATCGATGTTGAGAATCCTGTTCATCGCGGAGGCGTCCAGCACGATCGTATCCTCGGTGAGCGCGCTTAAAAGGCCCTCGTACGCGGAAGCGCCGGTGCGCGGGATGACGGCCACGCCGTTCTCGTTGCAGTAGCGCAAAACGGAGGCGATCTCTTCCTTGGAACCGACGTTTACGATGCAGATCGGGAAGGGCACCTCATAAAGTCCAAACGCTTTCGCGTAAGCTCCGTCATCGGAATCGTGCTCCGCGAGCAAAGCCTGATCCGTAACGATTTTTTCCGCGCCGAGGATGCGCGCAAGATCCTCGAGCACTTGCTGTTTAGTCACTTTCATTGCCGGCCTCCCAATCGTTTTTCTTGGCTCTATGCTAGCACTTCTCAAAAGGCGTGTAAACGGTTCCGCCGCGAGCGTGTAAGATATAGCAGGCATTTGGGAGGTGTAAAATAATCCATGTTTTTTTGACCTCCGGGATGCGATCGTCGCTTTTGCGCGCAAACGTTCTATGCTATAGTAAAGGGGGCGATTCCAACGCGCGCATTTGCGCCGAAAATGCGCCGCGGCGCGCGGCTTTCGCTCCGATAGCGCCATTGTACCATATGCCGGGCGTTTTAGGTACCCGGCAAAACGGCAAAAAAAATTTGGCAATCGTCGTTATGCCGCAATATGCCCGCGTTTCGGGCGGATTAGAAAATATGACCAAGCTTGTTCCGGCGGCGGCCGGAAGGGGTATTCTGCGCTTATGGAAATGATTAATTCCATTTTTAAATCGGGATGTCCAGACGGATATCTGCAGGATCAATCGGGGCTCACAGGCTGCGCCGAGGGCATTGCGTTCGTCGAAAACGCGCGTCAGGCGGCCGACGCGCTGCTTGAGGCGGGCCGCCGGGGGCTCGCTGTAACACTGCAGGGCGCGCGTACGGGGATCAACGGCGGCGCGGTTCCGCTGGGCGGGTTGATCGTCAATCTGACCCGGATGAACGGGTTTGTTTCCTTTGAATGGGACGAGGGCGCGGACACGGGCAGTATCTCGGTGCAGGCGGGCGTCACGCTCGAGCAGCTCGAGCGCGCGCTCGCCGCCAAAAGCGTCGATTTGAGCGGGTTCGATGAAAGGAGCCGCGCACAATGGGCGCGGTACGCGAACTCGGACACGGTGCTCGAGTTCGTGCCGAACCCTTCGGAAAAGACCGCGACGCTCGGCGGCATGTTCGCCTGCGCCGCGTTCGGACAGCGGCTCGGCGCCGGTTTGTTCTTCGAGCATGTTTCGGGCGTGGAGGCGGTGTTCGCGGACGGAACGATCCTGAACCTCGGCCCGGACGCGGCCGGGGACGGCCGGGACTTGCCCACGGCGCTTCTTGAGAACGCGAAGGCGCACGGCGCGCCCAAGAAGCACCCGTTCGAGGCGGGGCTTACGACGGGCTCCGGGCCGGTCGCGCTGCTTTGCGGTTCGGAAGGCGCTTTGGCGATCGTCACGGGGCTTACGCTGCGGCTCGTTGCCGTGCGCGGGCAGGCGCACGGGGTGCTGATCCCGTTTGGGAGCGCCGCGCAGATAGCCGATTTCTGGCGCGCGTTTTATCCGGGCGCACAGGCGCTTGCGGACAAGCCGCTGCTGAGCGCGGACTGCTTTGATCCTTCCTGTGCGCTCCTGGTGCGGCAGGCGACCGACGCGCGCCAGGCGGACGCGCTCCCGGGCTTTGATGCGGATGGTTCCGGCCCGGTCCTGCTCCTGCAGCTTCGCACGGAGCGGGAGGAATCGCTTTTCGACGCGCTCGAGCTCGCGCTCTCCTCCATGACGGCGGTTGGCGTCGCGGACGATAGGGCGACCGTCGCGTCGGATTCGGGTCAGCTGTCCTCGATGACGGGCATCCGGCACAGGATCGTGGAGGCAGCGTATTTTTTAAGCGCCAAACAGAATTGCCCGGCCGCGGACATCTGCGTCCCCGAAGACGGGTTTGATAGGATTTTCTCGCGGCTCTCGATCGAAATGGCCGGGGGATCGCCGCTTGGATTCCTCATGGGCGACCTGTTGACCGGGCAGATCAGCGTCCGGCTCCTGCCCCAAAACGCGGACGAGGAAGCGGCGGCGGGGGCGGCCTATGCGCGTTGGCTGGAATTCTGGGCGGCCGAAGGCTGCGCGTGCTCTGGCAGGTACGGCGTCGGGCGGCTCAAGAAGAGGCTTTTCGGCGCGCTGTCGAAGGAACAGGCGCAGCTCGCCCGGCGTTTGCGCGCGCTGGCGGATCCCAAAGGCGCGCTCAACCCCGGCGTGGCCGCAGACGAAAGCGGGGAGTAAACCATGAACATCGCCGTATGCGTCAAAATCGTGCCCGAGAGCGAGAGCCTGGTCTTTGACCAGGAAGCGGGCGTCGTGCGCCGCAGCGCGGCTTCCTCCTGCGTCAGCCCGGCGGACCTGGTGGCGATCGAGGCGGCGCTCAGGCTGAAAAAGGAATACGGCGGCAGCGTTCACGGGATCTCGATGGGTCCGGAATCCGCTCTAGGCGTACTTCGCACCGCCTATTACCTCGGGCTCGATCACATCGCGCTTTTATGCTCCCGCGCGTTTGCGGGAGCGGACGTGGCGGCCACCGCGTACACGCTTTCCGGCTATTTCGCGGCGAACCCCGCGTTTGACCTGATCCTCTGCGGCAAGCATTCCTCGGACGGGGGCACCGGCCAGCTCGGGGCTTTTTTGGCGGAACGGCTCAACCTGCCGCATCTTGGCTCCGTGTGCAGGATCGAGGGCATCCGCGGCGGCACGCTGACGGCCGAGCAGCGCATGGACGGCAAGATTTTATACAGCGAGCTTACCCTACCGGGGCTTCTCGTGGTGGAAACCGATCTCGCGCACCCGCACACGCCGACGCTAAGCGATACCTTAAAGGCAAGAAACAAGGCGATAGAAGTTCTTCAGGAGGGCGACATCCCCGGGCTGGACGTTTCGCGCTGCGGTTCGGCGGGCTCTTTTACGAAGCTTATACGCGTGTTCGTCCCGCAAAAAGAGCGCGAGGTCGAGCTTTTCTCCGGGAACGAGCTCGATCGCCTCGTCGGTGCGATCGTAGAATAGGCGCCCCCTGCGCCTTACTTTTCAAGGATAAACGGCTTTCGGAAGGAGGAAGAAGGATATGGCCGAGCGCGGGGAAGACCCCAAGGGCGTACTCGTCTACTGCCAGGCCGAGGGCGGAACGCTCCTTCCGGTGAGCCTGGAGCTTGTTTCGCTCGGGCAGGAACTCTCCGCCCGGCTCGGCGAGCCGCTCTGTTTGGCGATGCTCGGCGGCCGGCCGCTCGCCGAGGAGCTTTCGCGCTATGACGCCGCGCGCATTTTTTACTGCTCCGATCCGAAGCTCGAATTCTACACCGCAGAGGTTTACACAGGCGCGATGGAGCAAATCGTCCGCGAGGCGAACCCGCGCGCGCTGATCGTCGGCGCGACGGACCAGGGGCGCGATCTGGCGGCGCGGCTTGCCGCAAGGCTCGATACCGGCCTGACCGCCGACTGTGCG
Organism: Bacillota bacterium; assembly: GCA_038562375.1. GTDB lineage: Bacteria > Bacillota > Clostridia > Christensenellales > CAG-138 > JBCFAY01. Next base: position 54,510 of record JBCFAY010000005.1, read on the forward strand.
AGCCTTTCGATCGAGCCGGGTACCGGGCGGCTGCTGCAAACGCGTCCCGCGTTCAACGGCAACGTGATGGCGACCATCGCGGCGCGGCGCACGAGCCTGCAGATGGCGACGGTGCATCCGGGCGCTCATGCGGCTTCCCCGAGGGGAGCGGGCGCAGACAAGCCCCGGATCATACAGCTCGCGCTCTTGGAAACGCCGCAGGGCGCGCGCGTGCTGGAAGAGCGTCCTGCGGGCGGACAAACGCCGCTCTGGGACGCGGACATCGTGGTCGCGGGCGGAAAAGGAGTCCTGAACGCGCGCGGCGTGGAACTCGTCAACGCCCTCGCGCGCGCGCTCGGCGCTGCGGTCGGCGCGTCGAGGTCGGCCGTCGAGGAAGGGCTGTTCCCCTACGATCAGCAGATCGGGCAGACGGGCAAATCCATCCATCCCCGGCTGTACGTCGCGTGCGGCATCTCCGGCTCGTCGCACCACATGGCGGGCGTGCGGGCACAAACGATCCTCGCGATCAACCGCGACAGGAACGCTCCGATCTTCCGGAAAGCGACCTACGGCGTCTGCGGCGATCTGTTTGAAATCCTGCCGAAGCTTACGGCGCTGATCGAGCAAAGCAAAAATCCCGTTTAAGGTAAGGGGTTCAACTCCCCTTACCTTAACCTCAAGAAGAAATCTCACAGGCGGGCGGCCGACGCATAGTCCATACTCCCGCGCCCCGGATCGGCGCCCCCAAACGCCCCTTGCCCCGATTCGATCGGATGTTTTACGCGCCCTCCCCCGGCGCTTTTTTCTTTGTTCCTATCCGCGTTCCTATCCGCAGCGCCCGGGATATTCGGCAAAGCGCCCGCCTCAGTGTCGGGAAAACACGAAAATCCCCGCGCATAGGGTGTTCGGCATTGCCCAACGCCGCGCTTGAGGCTATAATAGCGTAAAAGGGTTCAATGATGGTGGGGGGCAATACGTTCTAATGAAGATCGTTATTATAGGCGACGGCAAGATGGGCTTTACGCTCGCTCGGCTTCTAAGCAAGGAAGGTCACGAACTCGTCGTGATCGACAGCAATTCGGAACTTCTCTCAAAATTGCAGAATCAGCTGGACGTCGCGGTTGTCGCGGGCAACGGCGCATCCGTCGAGATCCAGCGCGCGGCGGACGTGCCGCGCAGCGAACTGCTCATCGCCGCCACCTCGAGCGACGAGATCAATCTTCTGTGCTGCATGGTCGCGCGCAAGCTTGGCTGCAAGAGCACCATCGCGCGCGTGCGCAACCCCGAGCATGAAGCGCTGCTGCGGCTGCTCAAGGAGGAGCTGGGGCTCTCCCTTGCGATCAACCCCGAGCGCGCCGCCGCACGCGAGATCTTTAGGCTGCTGCAGTTCCCCTCCTTCCTCAAGCGGGATTCGTTTGCCAAGGGGCGCGTGGAACTGGTCGAGATCAAGCTCAGGCAGGGCGGCGTTTTGGCGGACAAAACGCTCGCGGAGATCGGGGATCTGATACGGCTGGACATTTTGGTGTGCGCGGTGGAGCGCGATGGGGTCGTCACGATCCCATCGGGCAGCTTCAGGCTGCGCGCGGAGGATAAAATCACCATCGCGGCGGACGCGACGGAGCTTGCGAACCTGCTTCGACGGCTGCACATCGACTATCAAAAGACGCAGAGCGTGCTGATCGTGGGCGGCAGCCGCATCGCGGAATACCTGGCGGGCATGCTTTTGCGCGCGCACGTACAGGTGACGATCATCGAAAACCGGCGCGCGCGGTGCGAGGCGCTGTGCGAGGCGCTCCCCGGCGCTCTGGTGATCTGCGGGGACGGTTCGGATCAGGAGATCCTGCTTTCCGAGGGCATCCGCGATACGGACGCTTTGGTGACGCTTACCGGTATGGATGAGGAAAACCTGATCATTTCGATGTTCGGGAACTACGTCGGCGTTCCCAAGACCATAACCAAGATCAACCGCACGGAATACAACATGGTTTTCGCCGACAAGGGCATCGATACCATCGTCTGCCCCAGGTTGCTCACAGCGGACGAGATCGTCCGCTACGTTCGCGCCATGGGCAACACCGCGGGCGGCTCCGTCGTGACGCTTTACCGCATCGCCGACGGCAGCGCCGAAGCGATGGAGTTTTTCGTCAAGAACGACGCGCCGTATTTGAAGGTGCCTCTTTCACAGATCGCGCTCAAGCCGAATATCCTCGTCGCGTGCATTATCCGCCTGCGCAAGGTGATCATTCCAAAGGGGAGCGACAGCATGCAAAAGGGCGATACCGTGGTGGTGATCGCCCCGGCCGAACATGCGATCAGCGATTTGAAGGATATCTTTGCCGAGGGCGTTTTCGGCGGCGCGGATGCGCCGACCGCCGGGAAAGGCCGCCCGAAATGAACCTAAGAGCCGTCGGCATTTATCTTGGCCATCTGCTGCTCGTCGAGGGCGCGTTTATGATCCCCGCGCTTCTGATCGCGGCGTACCATAAGGAAAGCGCCTCGGTTTACGCGTTTTTAATCAGCATCTGCATCCTCTTGGCGCTGGGCGCGATTCTGGCGCGCCGGAAGCGATCCGGGACGGGGATCTATGCGCGCGAAGGATTCATCACGGTTTCGCTCGGGTGGATACTGATCTCCCTGTTCGGCGCGCTGCCGTTTTTCATCAGCGGCGCGGTCCCGAACTTTATGGACTGCTGGTTTGAGACGGTTTCGGGTTTTACCACCACCGGATCGAGCATTCTTACGGACGTCGAAGCTCTGCCCTGGAGCCTTTTGTACTGGCGCAGCTTTACGCACTGGCTCGGCGGCATGGGCGTGCTGGTGTTCATGCTGGCGATCGTGCCGTTCGGCAAAGGCAGCGGGGAAACGTTCCATCTGCTGCGCGCGGAAGCGCCCGGTCCTTCCGTGGACAAGCTTGTCCCCACGATACGCCGCACGACGCGCATTCTCTATTTGATCTATATCGCGCTTACTTTGCTGCTGATCCTGCTTCTGCTGCTGGGCGGCATGCCGCTTTTCGACAGCGTTACCCACGCGTTCGGCGCCGCCGGCACGGGCGGCTTCAGCATCAAAAACGCAAGCATCGGCGCGTATCCGAGCCCGTATCTTCAGGCGGTCATCGGCATTTTCATGGCGTTGTTCGGCGTCAACTTCACGGTATACTATATGGTGTTGATCGGCCAGATCCGGCCTGCGCTCAGAAACGAGGAGCTGCGGCTGTATGTGGGCATCATGCTCGGCGCCACGGCGCTGATCGCCGTCGACCTGCTGCCGCAGTACGCGCAGCTGGGCTTTGGCAAAACGGTGCTCGACAGCTTCTTCCAGGTCTCCTCCATCATGACCACGACCGGCTACGCCACCGCGAACTTCGACAAGTGGCCGCAGCTTTCACGCTTTGTGCTGGTGCTGCTGATGATCGTGGGCGCGTCGGCAGGCTCGACGGGCGGAGGCATCAAGGTTTCACGCCTTATTATCCTGTGGCGGGCGATCAAAAACCAGATGCTGGCCATGCTGCGCCCGCGCATGGTAAGGCCCATCCGCCTGGACGGAAAGCCGCTGACCGATTCGGTGGTGCGCGGCACCTATGCGTTCGCCATCGTCTACTCGGCGATCTGCCTGGGCTCGATGCTGCTGCTGACCCTGGATGAGAAGAGCATGGAGACCACGATCACGGCGGTGTTCGCCTGCATCAACAACATCGGTCCGGGCCTCGACCTGGTTGGCCCGGCGGGCAATTTTTCCTTCTTTTCACCGCTTTCAAAGTTTGTGCTGTCGCTCGATATGCTGCTGGGCAGGCTCGAGATCTTTCCGATGCTGCTTCTGTTCATGCCGTCGGTCTGGAAGCGCAGAGCATAGCCGCGCTTTAAAAAACGTCCGGGAATATTGAAGTGACCCCAAAAAGTTAGACAAAAAATCGAGTTAAGCAGTATAACATACTGTCTAACAATCAGGGTGCAGTTCATATCCCCGGGCGTTTTATTTATTTTAGAGAAGGCGGCATCTAAGCAGGATATCATAACCGGCCCCGACGGCCTTTTTCATTGGGAAAAATGCGACGGGCTTTCCGGCCGCGGGCCCGCGCTTCGCGCGCTGTACGGCTGTATCCCGCCGCCTTTTTCGCGGCGCGTTACGGCTTTAAATACCGCTCGAGCTTCATGATATTGACCTTCGTGCCTACGAGCGCGATCAGATCGCCCGTATGCAGCACGAAATCCGGGGTGAGCTCGACGATGGTATCGTTATCGCGCACGATGGCGATGATGTTCAGGTGGAACCTCTTGCGGATATCCGCTTCGAGTATGGTCATCCCATGCATTTTTTCGGTGAGCGCAAGCTCCGAAATCGCATACTGGGGCGAAAGATCGATGTAATTGAGCGCCTGCGGCGTGGTCAAAGCGTTCGCAAGGCGCACGGCGCTGTCCTTTTCGGGATAGACGACCTCGGCCCCGATTTTCTGGAGCACCTTGCCGTGTTCGGGACTGATGGCCTTGGCGATCACGCGGGGCACGCCCAGCTCGATCACGTTCAGCGTCGCGAGGATGCTCGCTTCCACCTGCTCGCCGATGCAGACGATCACGGTGCCGCAGTTTTGAAAGCCCGCTTCCTCGAGCGTGGCCCGGTCGAGGCGCGGGGCGACGAGGGCCTGATGCACCGAGTCCTGTATGAGCTTGACCTTTTCATCGTCGTTGTCGAGCACGAGCACCTCCTGCCCGTTCTCGGCGAGCGTGAGGGCAAGCGAGTTTCCGAAGCGTCCGAGCCCGATCACGCCGAATGCGATGCTTGCTTTATAATTTGCCATAACAATTCTCCTAACCTATGGTTACTCTTTCTTCCACGTAGGAAATATGCGACGCGGGCTGATAGGACCAAATGCAGGCGATCGTCAGCGGCCCGAGGCGGCCGACGAACATCGTCAGGCACAGCACAAGCTTGCTGAAATCCGTCAAATACGGCGTGATGCCGGTCGAAAGCCCGACCGTGCCGAAACCGGACACGACCTCGAATAAAACCTGCATAAACGTCAGCTTCGGCTCTGCGACGCAGATCAAAAGCGTATTGACACACACGAGGCCCAGAGCGAGCGTCGTGATAAGGAACGCCTTCATGATGCTCTCGCCGGGGATCTTGCGCCGAAAGGCGGTGCATCCCCGGTTCGTGGCGAACGAGAAGATGCCCCTGATGAGCGTGAAGGCGGTCGTGGTCTTGATACCGCCGCCGGTAGAACCCGGCGAAGCGCCGATGAACATCAATAGAATGAGTATAAACTGCCCTGCCGCGGTGAAACTTCCTAAATTATAGGTGCTAAAGCCAGCGGTTCTTGCGCTGGTGCTCTGAAAGAACGCCCCGAGCCAGGTCACGTTGTCCGTAAGCTTAAGGAGCACCGTGCCCACCGCAAGCAGCGACGTTGTCATAAGCAGCACGATCTTGGAATTCATGCTCAGCTTATGGAGGGAACGTTTCTGCAGAATCTCCCGGATCGTATAAAAACCCAGACCGCCGAAAATGATCAGTCCGCAGGTGGTCAGGTTCAAAAGCACATTGTCGCGGTAATGGATAAGGCTTTGATAGTTGCCCAGAATATCGAAGCCGGAGTTGTTGAAAGCCGCGACGGAGTGGAAGGCGCTGATGCCCAGCGCGGCCAGGGGCGGATAATCCTTGGAGAATACGATGTAGCTTAACGCCATGCCGATAAATTCAAAGCACAGCGTCATCAGGATGATGGCCTTGACAAGACGCACGACGCCCTTGAGCGAATCGAGATTCAGCGATTCCTTGACAAGCACGCGTTCGCGCAGGCCGATTTTTCTACCGGCGAGCATGATGAACGTAACGCCGATGGAGGTGATGCCCAAGCCCCCGATCTGGATCAGCAGAGCGACGGCAAAGCGCCCGAAGACGCTGAAATAATCCGCGGTATCAATTGCGATCAGGCCGGTCACGCACACGGCGCTCGTCGAGGTAAAAAGCGCGTCGACCGGGCGTACGTTAACGCCGGGATTTGCAGAAACGGGCAATAGCAATATCAATGTGCCCAATAGGATTACTGCGGCGAACCCCAGTGCGAGGAATCTCCCTGGACTTAACCACTTAGCATTCAAAGAGTGCACCATCCAAATAAATCAATCATCAGCAGGACAGCCCGTTTGAAGCTCTAAACAAGCTTGAGGGCTGTTTGCTTATAATAGCAAATACATTAAGCGTATACAAGCCGAAACGACGATTCTTAATGCTTTCTTTATACCGGGGATTGCCCTTGTGCCGCCGTCTAAGGGGCAGGGACGGCGGTTTGGCGGGGGCGCGGCTATTCTATAGCAGGCGGTACAAAGCCGCCGCGGCTTTTGATCCTTATGCCTATTCTTTAGCGCTTATAAGCGCAGGAGAAACCCGGGCGCGCTTTACGCCCGGGTTGAGTATTGTTCCAATCACCCAATACGATTTATGACGACAACGCATACCGGTAAGCGCAATACGTTGCGATGTTATGCACGATTGGAGAAACGAGTGATGAAGGAACGAAGCGTATCTGCGTCCACGGCGCCGGCGAGCGTGCCGAGGGCAACAAGAACCGCGACGGCAACGCTGGTGTTATCGACCGTAACGTTAACCGTATTTCCGTTTCCGTTATCCCTGACGATGGTCCTAAGGTTCTGATCCTGATCCTGATCCTGCAATTGCGCCTGCAACTGCGCCTGGAGCTGTTCCTGCAACTGCAGTTGATCCTGTTCCTGTTCCTGCGCCTGGGCTTGGGCCTGGGCTTGCGCCTGATCCTGATCCTGATCCTGCCAAGAACAACATCTATATCTGTAGCAGCATGCCATATATTTCACCTCCTTTTCCCGGGTATATGGTATTGTATGTATAACAATGTCCGCTTGTTACTGCAAATATATGGCGCTGTGATGTTTCGCCATGTGTTTTGTCATACGGTTTTGTGCGGCATTCGGGGGTCGTTTATAACGCGCCGCAGCCCGGTCGTTTGACGCATCCGAATGGAACTGTTATATTTTTATTGGAACAATCCGGGCGCTAAGGCGTTGGGAAGGCGCGCGCCGGGGAATATAAATGCGAAGGGGGCTGAGGATGCGGGGAGATCTTCTGAACAAGTTCAAAGAATCCGTGCAATCGGTGCTGCCCGTAAGCGCCATCGTGCTCGCGCTGCATTGGACGATTGCCCCGATGCCCTTTTACATGCTGATGCTCTTTCTCACGGCCACGCTTCTTTTGATCGTGGGGATGAGCGTGTTCTCCCTGGGCGCGGAGCTTGCGATGTCGCCCATCGGCGAGGCGATCGGCGCGGAGCTGACCTCTTCGGGGAAATTGACGCTGATCGTCGCCGCGGCGTTCGTGCTCGGCGTGGTGGTTACGCTCGCGGAGCCGGATCTGCAGGTTCTGACCAAGCAGGTTCCGGCGGTGCCGGATATGGTGCTGATCGCCGCCGTGGCGGTGGGCGTGGGCCTGTTCCTGGTGCTGGCGCTCTTGAGGGTGCTCTTCGAGCTTTCGCTTTCGCTGATGCTTCTGGTGTCCTACGCGGTGGTGTTTGCCGTCGCGGCGCTGGTCGCGCCGGACTATCTGGCCGTCGGCTTTGATTCGGGCGGCGTGACCACCGGCCCGATCACGGTCCCGTTCATCATTTCCTTCGGCGTGGGCGTTTCTGCGGTCAGGGGCGGCAAATACTCGGAGGAGGACAGCTTCGGCCTGTGCGCACTCTGCTCGATCGGCCCGATTTTAGCGGTGCTGATCATGGGCCGTTTCTACGATCCGTCGGTTTCGGGCTACGCCTTTGAAGCGGGCGCGAATGTGAACAGCTTTTTGGAGCTGATCGGCGCTTACTCTCAAGGCCTGGTGCGGTTCTTCCAGGAGGTACTCTCGGTCCTCATGCCGATCGTGGCGATATTCATCCTCGTGCAGCTCGTGCGCCTGAAGCTCTCGCGCACGAGGCTTGTCCGGATACTGGTCGGCATCGGGTACACGCTCGTGGGGCTCGTCGTGTTCCTGACGGGCGTGAACATCGGCTTCATGCCCGCGGGCAAGTATATCGGGCAAATGATCGCGTCGCTGCCCTACCGCTGGATATTGCTGCCGCTGAGCGCGCTGATCGGGTTCTTTATCGTCTATGCGGAGCCCGCGGTGCACGTGCTCAACAAGCAGATCGAGGAGATCACGAGCGGCGCGATCTCCAAACGCATGATGATGGCGGGCCTTTCCATCGGCGTGAGCGTGGCGCTGACGCTGTCCGTACTGAGGGTGCTGACCGGGGCGAGCATCTGGCTTTTTTTGCTCCCCTGCTATGCGGCCGCGCTGGCGCTGACGTTCTTTACGCCCAAGCTGTTCACGGCGATCGCGTTCGACTCGGGCGGCGTCGCGGCGGGAACGATGACCGCGGCGTTCCTGCTTCCCTTCGCGGCGGGCGTGTGCGAGGCTGTCGGCGGCAGCGTCATGACCGACGCCTTCGGGGTCGTCGGGATGGTCGCTTCGATGCCGCTGGTGTCGATCCAGCTCCTCGGCGTGCTCTACGAGCGCAAGCTCAAGCTCAGCCGCGCGCTGGAGAGCGACCTGCAGGAGGATCTCGAGCGCATGGAATTGGAAGAACCCCTATGGGATGAGGAAGCCGAACAGGACGAAGCGAAGCCTGCGGACGATGCGCCCGAATGCGCGGCGCAACCCGCCGGGCCGGCGGAAGCGGCGCAGCGGGAAGCCGCGGCGCCAGAACCGGGGCTGCCTGAGCCTGCCGCGCCGGACGGCGGCGGGGCGGATGATTCGGCGGAGCCTCCCGCAGCGCCCGAGCAGGCGCGGGGCGACGCGAAAGAGGATCGGGAAAGAGGAATGCCGGGCAGAGGGGTTTGCCCGGATTGAAGGAGGATACAGATGCCGCACAGGGATGCGATCGTATTCATGGTGGTAATCGTAAATAGAACCAGGGGTGAGCGCCTCGCGGAACTCTTCGCCAAGGAGGGCGTGACGTTCCATCTGCTCGCCCTCGGGCGCGGAACCGCCGATCGAAAGCTGCTCGCTTATCTTGGCCTCGGCGAGACGGAGAAGGAGATCCTGTTCAGCGCGATGCCCAAATCCACGGCGGTCAAGCTTTTAAAGATGCTCGACTGCGAGTGCTCGCTGCACCTGCCGGGCAAAGGGATCGCGTTCTGCGTGGGCATCAGCGCTTACGCGGACGCCGCGTCGCGCACGAGGCTCTACGGCGCATGTCAAATACAGGGAGGGGAACCGATGGAACAAGCGTATCGATATGATTTGATCATCGCGGTAACCAATCAGGGCTATGCCGACGAGGTGATGGACACCGCCAAAGCCGCCGGAGCTCCGGGCGGAACGGTGCTGCACGCGCGCGGCGTGGGCATGAAGCACGCGGAAAAATTCTTCGGGATCACGATCCATCCCGAAAAGGAGATGCTCCTGATATTGGCACAAAAGGAGCATTGCCAGGGGATCATGACCGCGATCGTGGAAAAAAGCGGATTAAAGACGGATGCGAAAACCATCGCGTTCGCGCTGCCCGTCTCAGCGGTGGCCGGGCTGCCGTTCGGGGCCGAAAACTGCGGGCAAACGCCGCCAGAGCCATAACCTAGGGCAAAGATTCCCGCTCCATAGCCGCAGGCAAACGCTGCCCGCCCCATAACCGGGAGCAACCCTTCCCGCCCGATAACAGCGGAATATCGGGCGTTTTGTCTGCGCTCGAATTTGCGTTTTCGGCCCGATCGACAGAATTTTATGAAAATGGACAAAACCATGCAATTCGTTGTATAACCTGCGCAAATAGTGCTGTAATTGCACGGATTTATGTGCTATTCTTTTTGGTATATGCTCTCTGGCAACTTATGGTAAGGTAAAGGGAGTCGAACCTATGCGGTTTAAAGGGCAGGGAAGCACGCCATCGCCGCGTTATCGGTACTCACCGTAGCACCACTACGACTTCGTACCGCTGCCTTGCGCTGTCGCACTTCGCTGCCCTTTAAACTCCTCGACCGCAAAGCTGCAATTTTGGATGCAGTTCAAGGAAGAGGAGAGAGGCATAGCCGGTGGCTATTCCGACCGACGATGACAATGAAATGCGCCAAAATTGCGGCTTTGCGGCGTATGGGTTCGATTCCCTTTACCTTAAGGCGCCGACGCGTCGGCGTGTGCGGGACGCGTTTTGTGTCTACTTTTCAAAGCGCGCTTTTACAGCATGGCAAAGCGCGCAGTTATGCTTATTAAGAAGGTCATACACAGGAGGAAACATGAGACGGAAGCTGTTGCAGAAGATCATCGTTATTCTGATCATGATTGCCATGATGGTCCCCGCGATGCCGGTCTCGGCGGATGGGGGCGGGACGTTCAATCAGTTTATCACCGGGATATCGCTGAGCATTTTTGAACACGACGGCACGACGCATATCGTGACGCTCAACGCTTCGAACCCGTCAACGGGCGATATCGAGGTGCCCAAGGACGCAAAGATTCTGCTTACCTTTGACTTTGCGCTGCCCGACGATCAGGAGGGCGGCCCGATCTATGCGGGAGGACAGTCGTACACGATTGGCTTCCCGTCGATCTTCGACATCAGCGCGCTCAACGGCACGACCAAGGACGTCACGGCGGATGACGGCAACCCCGCCACGGAGGACCCGGTGTTCGGCGTGCTTTCCTTTGCGGGCGGCGTGGCGACGCTCACGCTCAGCGACTATGTCAACGGCCTCGATGAGCGGTACGGCTCCTTCTATTTTATGTCCGACCTGTCCCAAGGCGTCGGCGAGGACGGCCAGCCCCGGGAGATCGTGTTCCAGGTGAACGCGACGACGGACCTGCGCTTCAACGTGGATTTTGAGGATCCGGCCGCCGCGTCGATCAGCAAGGGCGGCGTCTATCAGAATCAAAAGGCAAATTGGACGGTTACCGCCTCCGCCGGCGGGCTTGCGAAAACCGGCGTTTATGTCGTGGATACGATCGGCCCGAACCAGACGTTTGAAGCGGACACGCTCCTGCACGGAAGCGCCCAGATCCCCGTGCAGGTTTCCCCTTCGGACGCCAGGCCGAACTATACGATCAACGGCAGCACGCTGACGGTGTATCTGCCCGATCTCGCGGCGGACGAAAGCTACGCGTTCACCTATCAGACAACGCCTACGGTCAGTTCCGGGACGCTTGAAAACAGCGCGTCGCTCTATGCCGATTCTGCCCAGGGCCCGGCCAAGCTTGCCGACGCGAGCGCGACGGTCGGCGTGAGCATCAAGTGGGTGGACAAGGCCAATGGAACCGCCACGGCGTGGGACAGCGCCAACCGCCCCACGAGCGTCGACTGGTCGGTTGTGATCAACCCCGAATCGCGGTCGATCTCAAGCCCGACGCTGACCGATACGATCCCGAAGTGGCTCACGCTCGACAACTCCAGCGTTAAGCTTACGCCACAGGGGGAGTCCGCGATCGAGCTCACGCGCGACGCGGCTGCGCCGGGCGGCTATACGCTCACGCTTAACGGCAACGGCACGTCGACCCTCGTCTATGCGTTCGGGACGGATATCAATAAGCCCTACACGCTCACCTACACCACTACGGTGGACAGCGAGTATTATCATTCCAACCGCAGCGGCAGCCTTGTAAACACCGCGGCGCTGACCTCTGTGGATATCACGGGCAACAACTCCGATACCGGGACCGTAGGCGCGGGCAGCAATATGCTGAGCAAGAATTCCGTAGCGGGCAGCTTCAACTTCACCGATCGCCGGATCACCTGGAGGATCGTGGTCAATACCGATAAGCGCGCGATAGACAACGCGCTCATTACCGATACCATTCCTGCGGGGCAGACGCTCGAGCCCGGCTCGTTCACCATCACTGAAGCCGTGGCGAACGCTCCCGCGACCGTTATCGAAAACGAGCCGGGCGGCCCGCTGATCTATACGCCGGGAACCCCGTCGGGCGGCGTCTTCGAGTACAGGTTTGCGACTTCGCAGCCCGAAGGCGGCACGAGTATCGCAAAGACCTACGTGATCACATACAAGACCAACGTGGTGGACGTCGCCGCCTATACCAAGAACGACAAGACGACCGTCACCAACGGGGCAGCGCTTTCGAGCACCAACAACTATTCGGCCAATGCCGGCGCGACGTACGAGATCAACAGCACCGTGCTTTCCAAGGCGAGCAGCGCGTACGATTACCAGACGCGCATGCTGACCTGGGTCGTCACTGCGAACCAGAACGGCATCGCGATGCCGGACGCGGTGATTTCGGATACCCTCTCCCCCGGGCAGACGTTCGCCGACGGCGTGGAGGTCAACTTCGGCTCGGGTTACGCCGCGGTGCCGCTCGGCTCCTCGGGGAGCCCGACGCCCTATTATACGTACGACGCCGGGACAAAGGCGCTCGCAGTGCACCTCGGCAGCATTTTAGCGGGCCAGAGCGCGCCGTCCGTGCGCTTTCATACGACGATCGACGCTTCTGTGTTCGAGGCCAGCAACGCCGCTTTCAAGGTGACGAACACCGCGTCCCTGAGCACCGGCATCTCCGGCGCGGCAGATGTTTCCGCGAGCGTCGAACGGACGATCAACCACTACATCATCAAAAAGACCAACGCGTCGGTGCCTGCCGGGCAGTATTACATCGACTGGACGGTGGACATCAACCTCAACCAGCTCGCCCTCTCCGACGTGCATATCGAGGATCAGATCCAGGCCGGGCTCGAGCTCGACACATCGTCGATCAAGCTTACGAGGATGATCCTCAATGCCGACGGAACGCAGAGCGAAGGCGCGCAGGTGCCTCTCGGACAGGGGAGCTTCAGCTATATAAACGGGTTCTTCTCGCTCGCGCTGCCCGGAGAGCCTGCGAACGCCGCGTACCGCCTGACGTTTACGACGCTGGTTACCAACCTGTCGATCGGTACGGTCGCCAATACGGCGACTCTGCGCGCCACGGGCATCACATACTCAAACGGCCCGCAGAGCACCATCAAGATCCAGCAGATCGGCGGCGGCATCGGCTACGGCACCCAGCGCGGCGGCATGACGCTGCAAAAGACCGATATGGAGGGCAACCCCATCGCCCAATCCGGCGTGCAGTTCGCGCTCTATGACCAGTACGGCACGCTGGTGCGCACCGTCTCCACCAATTCTTCGGGCGCGGCGTCGTTTACCGGCCTGACGCTCGGCGTACCGTATTCGATCGCGGAAACCCGCGCGCCCATCGGCTATTGCCTGAGCGGGGGGACGTTCTCGTTCTCGCTGAGCAAACAGGGCGCGACGGTTACGATGACGCCAGTGGGCGCCGTGTCCCAAGGCTTCAGCGTGACGGGCGCAAGCTCCGCGGCTTTGACCAACGCCTATCTTACGGCGGACATCCTCCTCCGAAAAACCGATATGCAGGAGAAAGGGCTTCCCGGCGGGAAATTCGCCGTTTACGACGCACAGGATACAAGCTTCTTGAACCCGTTGCAGACGGTTTTGAGCGGGACGAACGGCCAAATCGTCTTTACCGGCCTCACGGCGGGCAGCTATGTCGTGCGCGAGCTTACGCCTCCGCCGGGCTATTACGGCACCGACGAGATCCGTTCGGTGGACGTCACTCTCAACGAACAGAACAACACGCTAGAGGTCGGCTACGGCGACGGACTCGAGGCGCCTTTGCCTTTTAAGAACGCGCCGATACCCGACCCGCCGAAGGGCTCCATCTCCCTGCAGAAGGTCGACCAGGACGGCGCGCCTCTTGCGGGCGCGGTGTTCGGACTGTATACCCCGGAAGGCGCTCTTTTGCAGACCGCTCCCTCGGGGAGCGACGGGCTTGTGAAATTCTCCGGCGTTCTGTATGGGACCTATATCATCAAGGAGATTTCCCCGCCCGCGGGATACCTGAAGGTCTCGGGCGTCTCAGCGAGCGCGACGGTCTCCCTTAATTCGATCACGGTAACTGCGTCGCCCTATACCATCAAGAACTATTTGAAGACGCTCATTCCCGGGCATCCCACCGGCGATACCATCGACGAGGACGAGATCCCGACTACCAAGCCGATCCCGCAGTCCGGAGGCTTCCTCGATACGACGGTGATCGCGGCGCTGGGCGGCCTGTTCATCCTCGCGGGTACGGCGCTCATGCTGCGCCGATCGCGCCGGGGGAAGCGCGGTTAAACCGATGCGCAACCGGCCGAAGAAGAATCGTTCAAGGGGCGCTCAGGGAAGGGCGCTTCCTTGGCTGCTGATCGCCGCGGGGGGTCTCCTTCTCGCGGTCGCGTTCGGCATGAAATGGTCGGCACGGCTCGAGCAGGAAAAGCTGCTCGCCCGATATGCCGCGCAGCATACAACCGGCTTTGAGACGCCGTCCCTGCCCGATGCAATCGTCAATCCGGACGATGACGCCGCGCTGTCCCCGCCCGAGGCGGATGCTCCCGCGCAGAGCGCCGCGCCGGAGGGGACCGCGGACGCCATCACGCCGATCGCGGTGCTTTCGATCCCGAAGATCGATTTGACCGTCGCCGTCGGCGAAGGCGTGGACGATCATACCCTCAAGTATACGGTAGGCCATTTCCCCAATACCGCGCTCGCGGGCGAAAAGGGCAATTTCTGCCTGATCGGCCACAGGAACTATACGTTCGGCGAGTTCTTCAACAGGCTGGACGAGCTTGAGGCCGGGGACCGCGTGACGGTCGACCGCGACGGCGCGATCTATACCTACGTGATCACGGAGAGCTTCGTCGTGGAGCCGACGGATACCTGGGTGCTCAACCCCACCGAAGACGCCGAGATCACCTTGATCACCTGTACACCCATCCGCATCGCGACGCATCGGCTGATCGTCAAAGGCGTGCTCGAACAATGAACGCCGCTTTCATGGAAGTCCCTGCTTTCAGGGGCTTTTGTTTTGCCCCGTTCATGCCCGCGCGCGTCCGTATGCCGCGCTCTTTCGGGCCTGCCGTGGCCCGCGTCCTTCCTTTTTGCCCGCGGCCCGCTCGTCCTCGGCTTGACAAACCAAAACGCCGCTGATACTATTAGTTAGGCAATCTAACCAATTCAGCCGGGTCGACCGGGGAGGAATGCATCCGTTGGATGAGTTTTCGAAACATTTGAATGAACTTTTTGTGGATACGTTCCGATCCATCCTCAAGGTTGAGGAGGAAATGCTCCGCGGCAGCACCGCAATGGATCTGACCATCAACGAGATGCACCTGATCGAATCGGTCGGCAAGTGCAAGGAGGACGGCAGGACGATCAGCTCGATCGCGGAGGATATCGGCATCACGCTTCCGTCGGTCACGGTGGCGATCAACAAGCTCCAGAAAAAAGGGTATGTCGAAAAAATCCGCGGCGAGGCCGACAGCCGGACCGTGTTCGTCAAGCTCACCAAAAACGGCAAGAGGATCGACGCCGCGCATCGATATTTCCATGAAAACATGGTCAGGAACGTCGTTACACAGATGAATGAGGAAGAGAAAAAGGCGCTGTTCAAGGGCGTCGTCAAGCTCAATGATTTTTTTAAGAACAGAATCAGGAGCGGGGAGGAATAAATGGGTTTTTCTTTGATCGGTACCGGCAGCGCGACGCCGTCGCGCACGGTCACAAACGACGAACTCTCGCGCCTGGTGGACACATCGGACGCGTGGATCAGAACGCGCACCGGCGTGCGCGAACGCCATGTGCTCACGGATGAAAACCTGTCGGATCTGGTTTTTCGCGCGGGGAGCGCCGCGCTTTTGGACGCGGGCGTTCAAGCGGGCGAGCTCGATTTAATCCTGTGCTCCACGGTGCGCAACGATTTTATGACGCCGTCCATGGCCTGCACGCTGCAAAAGGCGTTGGGGGCCACCTGCATCGGCATGGATATCAACGCGGCCTGCTCGGGCTTTTTGTACGCGCTGGACGTCGCGGTGTCTTACTTTGCGCGCGGCCGGGTGAAAAAGGTGCTGGTGGTGGCGGCGGAAGCGATGTCCCGCCTCGCGGACTGGAGGGACCGGGCGACCTGCGTCCTCTTCGGCGACGGCGCGGGCGCGGTGGTGCTTACGGAAGGCGACGGCCTGCGCTCGATCCGCGTCACGGCGAGCGGCAACACGGAACTGCTCACCATAGCGAACGTGCAGGGCAACTGCCCGTTCACCAAGAGCGCGCCCAGGGACCCGTTCCTCTATATGAACGGGCCCGAGGTCTTCAAGTTTGCGGTATCCTCGATGTGCCAGGATCTCGCGTTCGTGATTGCGGAGGCGGGGCTTAAGCCGGAGCAGATCGACTATGTCCTTCCGCATCAGGCGAACATCAGGATTATCGAAGCGGCCAAGGCGCGCCTCGGCATCCCGGACGAACGGTTTTTATGCAATATGGATCGCTACGGCAACACCTCTTCGGCGAGCATTCCGATACTGATGGACGAATGCAACCGCGCAGGCCGGTTTAAAACGGGCGATCTGCTCGCGCTGAGCGCGTTCGGCGGCGGTCTGACGACCGGCGCGTGCGTGCTGCGCTGGGGCAAATAAACCAATCAATAACGCGAAAGCGATATTAAGGAGGCATTATAGTATGATCTTTCAGAAAATCGTAGACTTGTTAAAGGAACACAGGGAAATCGAAGCAACGGACATTTCGCTCGAAACGAAGCTCGATGAAATGGGCCTCGATTCGCTCGATCGGGTGGAGCTCGTCATGGCGCTCGAGGAAGAGTACGATATCCAGATCGAGCTCGATCAATCGCTGGTGAGCGTTCAGGACCTGGTCGAGAGGATACGGGGTCTATGCAAAGAGCAGGGGCGCGAGGTACAATGAGAACGGTATTGTGCGATCTGCTCGGGATCGAATACCCGATACTGCAGGGCGGCATGGCCTGGGTTTCGGACGCTCCGCTCGCGTGCGCGGTCAGCAACGGGGGCGGGCTCGGCATCATCTCCGCGATGAACGCGGACGCAAATTATCTTCGCAGCGAGATCCAAAAAGCGCGTACCCTGACCGATAAACCCTTCGGCGTGAACATCATGCTGATGAGCCCGTTCGTCGACGAGGTGGCCGAGGTCGTCGCGAAGGAGCGCGTGCCCGTCGTCACGACGGGGGCGGGCAACCCCTCGAAGTACATGCGCGCGTGGCTCGACGCGGGGACCAAGGTGATCCCGGTCGTGCCCTCGACCGCCGTCGCAAAGCTCGTCGTTCGGAGCGGCGCCTGCGCTGTGATCGCCGAGGGCTGCGAATCCGGCGGGCACGTCGGCGAGCTTACCACCATGACGCTCGTGCCGCTCGTGTGCGACGCCGTGGACGTCCCCGTGATCGCGGCGGGCGGTATCGCGGACGGCCGGGGCATGGCGGCTGCGATGATGCTCGGCGCGGTCGGCGTGCAGGTGGGCACGCGCTTCCTCGTGGCCGAGGAGTGCACGATCCACGAAAACTATAAGGAAAAGGTGCTCCAGGCCAAGGACATCGACACCACCACCGCGGGGAAGAGGCTTGGGCATCCGGTACGCGCGCTCAAAAACGCGTTCATGCGCGAGTTCGTGCGCATGGAGTACGACAGTTCCATCACGGGCGAGCAGCTCGAGGCGTACGGCGCGGGCGCGCTGCGCAAGGCCGCGCGCGAAGGCGACGTAAGGATGGGCAGCGTCATGTTCGGGCAGGCGGCGGCGCTGGTGAAAAAAGCGCAGCCCGCGGCAGAGATCCTCCGCGAGATGACCCTGGAGGCCGAGGAACTTCTTAAAGGAGCGGGCAAATGGGTCAGATAGCGTTCTTGTTCGCGGGCCAGGGCGCGCAGGCTCCCGGCATGGGCAGGGAGCTGAGCGAAAACTCCGGGGCGGCGCGCGAGGTTTTCGCCGTTGCGGACGCGCTGAGGCCGGGCACGTCCGAGCAGTGCTTTTCGGCGGATCAGGCGACGCTTTCCGAGACCATCAACACGCAGCCCTGCGTGTTCGCCGTAGACCTTGCGGCGGCCTATGCGCTTCGGGAAGCGGGCGTCGAGCCCGCAGCGGTTGCCGGGTTTTCGCTCGGCGAGGTCGCGGCGGTCACGTTCGCGGGCGCGCTGACGCCGGAGGAAGGCTTTGACGCGGTGATACGGCGCGCCGAGCTGATGCAGCGGGCCGCAGAGCGCACGCCCGGGGGCATGGCGGCTGTGCTCAAGCTCGAAAACGAACGGGTGGAGGCGCTGTGCGCGCAATTCCCCGGCGTATTCCCGGTCAATTACAACTGTCCCGGCCAATTGGTGGCGGCTGGGGAAAAGACGGCGCTCGCGGCGTTTTGCGCCGCGGCAAACGACGCCGGAGGGCGGACGATCCCGGTCAAGGTCAGCGGAGCGTTCCATTCCCCGTACATGGCGGATGCGGCACAGGAGTATTTAACGCAATTATCTTCTTTTACATTCAAACCGCTTCTGTGTCCGGTCTACGCCAACTCCACCGCGCTCCCGTACGAGGAGCCGGTCGCGCCGACGCTCGCAAAACAGATCGCCTCGCCCGTGCTCTTTGAGCAGACCATAAGGAACATGGCGGCGCGGGGGATCGACACCTTCATCGAGGTCGGGCCGGGCAAAACGCTCTGTGGGTTCATCAAAAAGATCGATCCCGAGCTTTTTGCGTTCAACGTGCAGGATATGGAAAGCCTCAGGCAAACGCTTCAGTTTTTGGAGGAACGAGCATGAGTATGCCAAGCGGTAAAACGGCGATCGTCACGGGCGGCGCGCGCGGGATCGGCCGCGCGGTCGCAATCGAGCTTGCCAAAAGCGGCGCGAACATCGCCATCGTCTACGTTTCAAACGAACAGGCCGCCCTGGAGGCGGCGGAGCTTGTGCGCGCACAGGGCGCACAGGCCGAATGCTATCGCTGCGACGTTTCGGATTTCGCGGCGGCAAAAGCGACGGTCGCGGCCGTGCTCGAGCGGTTCGGCGGCGCGGACATCCTCGTGAACAACGCGGGCATCACGCGCGACGGCCTGCTGCTGATGATGAAGGAGTCCGATTACGACCTGGTCATGGATACGAACCTCAAGGGCGCGTTCAACATGACCCGCCACATCGCGCCGTACATGATCAAAAAGCGCGAGGGGCGCATCATCAATATCACTTCGGTCGCGGGTCTTACGGGCAACGCCGGGCAGAGCAACTACTCTTCGGCGAAGGCGGGCATGATCGGCCTGACCAAGTCCGTCGCGCGCGAGCTCGCGGGCCGCGGAATTACCTGCAACGCGGTCGCGCCGGGCTTTATTTCGACAGATATGACCGCCTGCCTGTCCGACGCGATCAAGCAGGCGGCGCTGGAGAGTATTCCCGCAAAGCGCATGGGCGAGCCGGAGGAAGTCGCGGCCGCCGTAGCGTTTTTGGCGGGGCCGGGCGCGAAATACATCACCGGCGAGGTGCTGCGCGTGGACGGCGGGCTCGCGATGTAACGGCCGCAGCGGAACAAACACACATCACTGGAGGAACAGCGATGAAAAGAGCAGTTATCACAGGCATGGGGGTTATATCCCCGGTTGGAAATACGCTGGATGAATTTTGGCAGAGCCTGGTCGACGGGCGCTGCGGGATCGACTTTATCACCCGGTTCGACGCCGCGGAGTTCAAGGTAAAGATCGCCGCCGAGGTGAAGGACTTCGATCCGCTGAAGTATATGGAGAAGGGCGATCTGAGAAAGACCGACCTGTTCGTGCAGTATGCGCTCGCGGCGGCGCAGCAGGCGATGGAGCACAGCGCGCTCAAGGTAAGCGATCCTTACCGGTTCGGCGTATACGTCGGCTCGGGCATCGGCGGGATGGATACGTTCGTCTCCGAATGCCGCAAGCTGGTCGAGCAGGGCCCGCGGCGGGTATCGCCGCACTTTATCCCGATGATGATCGCCAACATCGCGGCGGGCACGCTTGCGATGCGCCACGGGGCAAAGGGCCCCTGCCTGCCGGTCGTCACCGCGTGCGCGACCTCCGCCCACGCGATCGGCGAGGCGTTCCGCGCGATCAAATACGGCCAGGCGGATGCGATACTCGCGGGAGGCACGGAAGCGGCGATCAACCCGCTCGCGGTCGCCGGGTTTACCAACTGCATGGCGCTTTCGACCAAGAACGACCCGGCCGGCAGCTCGATCCCGTTCGACAAGCGCAGGGACGGCTTTGTCATGGGCGAGGGCGCGGCGATACTCGTCGTCGAGGAATACGAGCACGCGCTTGCGCGCGGCGCGAAGATCTACGCCGAGATCGTCGGCTACGGCAACACCTGCGACGCGTACCACGTCACCGCGCCGGATCCGGAATCGAACAGCGCGGCGGAGGCGGTCCGCCAGGCGCTGCGCGAGGCAGGCGAGCTTGCTCCGGCAAAGAAGATCTACATCAACGCGCACGGCACGAGCACGCCGCTCAACGACAAGGCGGAGACGCTCGCCATCAAGAAAGCGTTCGGCGAGGACGCCTATGAGTTGATGGTCAGCTCCACCAAGTCGATGACCGGGCACATGCTCGGCGCGGCGGGCGCGGCGGAGGCGGTGGCCTGCGTCAAGGCGCTCTGCGAGGGGATCGCGCCGCCGACGATCGGCTATCGGGAGCCGGACGAGGAATGCGATCTGGACATCGTGCCCAATGTGAGCAGGCAGGCGGAAATAGGGGCGGCGCTTTCGCTGTCTCTCGGATTCGGCGGGCACAATGCGTGCCTCGCTTTTAAGAGGAATTGATTATGGATATTAAGAATATACGGGATCTAGTGAAGCTGATGGAGCACGGCAACCTCCGGGTTCTTCAGATCGAGGAGGGCGATACGCGCATCCGCATGGAGCGGGACGGCGCGGCGTCGCCGCAGCCCGAGGCTGCGAAGGAGCGCCCCGCCGCCGCGAAGCGGCCCGCACAGGAGCGCGAGATGCCTTCACAGAGCGCGTCCGACGGCGTGGTGGATTTCAACAATATCGTGGAGGTCAAGTCGCCGATGGTCGGCGTGTTCTACGCCGCGCCCGCGCCGGACGCCAAGCCGTTCGTGGCGGTGGGCTCCAAGGTCAAGAAGGGCGACGTCTTGTGCATCGTCGAGGCGATGAAGCTGATGAATGAAATCACCGCGGATACGGACGGCGAGATCGTCGACATCTGCGTCGAAAACGGCCAGGTGGTCGAATTTGCACAGGTTTTGTTCAGGATATTTTAACGGAGGACGCAATGAACAGGGACGAACTAAAAACGATCCTCCCGCACCGGGAGCCGATGCTGCTGGTCGACGAGGCCGAACTCATAGAAGGGAATAAGGCGAGCGGCCGTTACACGGTGCGCGGCGACGAATGGTTTATAAAGGGGCATTTCCCGGGAAATCCCGTTGTGCCGGGCGTCGTCCTGTGCGAGATCCTCGCGCAGGCGTCGAGCGTTCTTATCGCTCAGAAGATCAAAGGAAGCACCCCGTACTTTACGGGGCTCGACAAGGTGCGCTTCCGCCGCAAGGTAACGCCGGGCGATACGCTGGAGATCGAAAGCGCGATCGTTGGGGAAAAGGGGCCGTTCTTTTTCGCGGAAGCCAAGGGCAGCGTCGGCGGCGAAGTCGCCGTGAGCGCGCAGTTTTCCTTTATGCTCGATAGGCAAGGGGCGTGAGGAAGGTTTGTTTTCTAAAATACTTATAGCGAACAGGGGAGAAATCGCCGTTCGCATCATACGCGCTTGCAAGGAGATGGGCATCGCGACCGTCGCCGTGTTTTCCGAGGCGGACCGCGACGCGCTGCATGTGAGCCTCGCGGACGAGAGCTACTGCATCGGCGGGCCGCAGGTGAAGGACAGCTACCTGAAGATGGCCTCGATCCTCTCCGCCGCCATGGTTTCGGGGGCGCAGGCGATCCATCCGGGCTACGGGCTGCTTTCCGAAAACGCGCGGTTCGCGCAGCTGTGCGAGCAGTGCAACATCGCGTTCATCGGGCCGTCGTCGAAGGTTATCGCCGGCATGGGCGATAAGAACGAGGCGCGGCGGGCGATGATCGCCGCCGGGATCCCGGTGGTGCCGGGGACGGAAGTGCAGCCTTCGCTCGAGAGCGCGCGCGAGGCCGCCGAAGGCATCGGCTACCCGCTTTTGATCAAAGCGCGCGCGGGCGGCGGCGGGCGGGGCATCCGGCTGGTCGAAAGCCCGGAGGCGTTCGAAGCGCAGTATCAGTTCGCATCGGCGGAGGCGCAAAGCGCGTTCGGCGACGGCGGCGTGTACCTTGAAAAGTACTTGAAGCCGGTCAAGCACATCGAGATGCAGCTTCTATGCGATCAATACGGCAACGTCGTCTGCCTGGGCGAAAGGGAGTGTTCGGTCCAGCGCAAGAACCAGAAGATGATCGAGGAGAGCCCTTCGCCCGCCGTGGACGCGGATCTGCGCGCGCGCATGATGGAGGTCTCCGTCCGCGCGGCGCAAAGCATCGGCTACCAAAACGTCGGCACGATCGAATACCTGCTCGACAGCGAGGGACAATTCTATTTCATGGAGATGAACACCCGTCTCCAGGTTGAGCACGGCGTGACGGAGATGGTGACGGGGTACGATCTGGTCAAATGGCAGATCCGCATCGCCTCGGGACTCAAGCTCCAGTTCAGCCAGAAAGACATCGAGTTCCGCGGCTGCGCGATCGAGTGCCGCATCAATGCGGAGAACCCGGCGCTGGGGTTCCGGCCGAGCTGCGGGCGCGTGTCGCTTCTGCACATCCCGGGAGGCCCCTGGGTGCGCTTCGATACGGCGCTGTATCAGGACTATTTCATCCCGCCGTATTACGATTCGATGATCGGCAAGCTGATCGTATATGCCAAGACCCGCGGGGAAGCGATCCGCAAGATGCAGGCCGCGCTGTGCGAGCTTGTGATCGAGGGCGTCGACCATAACGGTTCCCTGCAGATGGAGATCCTGTCGGATATGGAGTTTCTCAACGGTACCTATACGACGGATTTTATGGCGAGAAGGGGATAAAAAATGCTCAATAAGGAGTTGTTTAAAAAGCCGCAGAACGCGCTCGAGACCGACGGGCGGCAGAGGGTGGACGCGCCGCCGCTCGTTCCGGAGGAGCTGTGCACCAAATGCCCGGGCTGCAAGGCGCTGCTCTTTGAAGAGGAGCTGCGCGCGAACGATCGGCAGTGCCCGTATTGCGGGATATATTTCCGCATGAGCGCGCGCGAGCGCGTCGGGCTGATCGTGGACGAGGGAACGTTCGAAGAGCGCTTCGCCGATATCGAGGGCGGGGACCCGCTCAAGTTCCCGGGCTATCAGGACAAATTGCGCAAGGCGCGCAGTGCAAGCGGCGAGAAAGAAGCCGTTGTCTGCGGTTTTGCGAGCGTTTCGGGGATGCGCGTCGCGGTATTCGCGATGGACCCGGAGTTTATGCTCGGCAGTATGGGCACCGCCCTCGGCGAAAAGGTTTCGCTGATCTTTGAGGCGGCCGCGCGCGAAGGGCTGCCCGTCGTCGGCTTTACGGTATCGGGCGGCGCGCGGATGCAGGAGGGGATCCTCTCCCTGATGCAGATGGCTAAAACGAGCGGCTCGGTGGGCCTTCATTCGCAGGGCGGAAACCTCTATATCTGCGTGCTTACGGATCCCACGACCGGCGGCGTGACCGCGAGCTTTGCGATGCAGGCGGATATCATCCTGGCCGAACCGGGCGCGCTCATCGGCTTCGCGGGGCCGCGCGTGATCGAGCAGACGATCCGCCAAACGCTGCCCGCGGGCTTCCAGCGCGCGGAATTCCTGCTCGAAAAGGGCTTTGTCGACGCGATCGTGGAGCGCGCGCAGCTCAAGGCGACGATCGCCGGGCTCCTTGCTCTGCATGAAAAGGGGGTGCGCGCGTGAACGCGATCGAAAAGATCCATATCGTCCGGCAAAACGGCAGGGCGACGGGCCTCGATTTTATTGCCAATGTTTTCGACGGCTTTTTTGAGATGCACGGAGACCGCCGCTACGGAGACGATCCCGCGATCGTAGCGGGCGTCGCGAGCCTCAAGGGCCGTCCGGTGACGGTCATCGCGCTCGAGAAGGGGCACGATACCAAGGATAAGGTTCAGCGCAACTTCGGTATGGCGCATCCCGAAGGTTATAGGAAGGCTTTGCGCCAGATGAAGCTTGCGGAGAAATTCCACAGGCCGGTGATCTGCTTTGTGGATACGTCGGGCGCGCACTGCGGCATCGAGGCGGAAGAGCGCGGGCAGGGGCAGGCGATCGCCGAGAACCTGCTCGAGATGATGTGGCTTAGGACTCCGATCCTCTCGGTATTCATCGGCGAGGGCGGAAGCGGCGGCGCGCTGGCGCTCGCTGTGGCCGACGAGGTCTGGATGCTCGAAAACGCGGTGTATTCCGTCATCTCGCCCGAGGGCTGCGCGAGCATCCTCTGGCGGGATCCGACCAAGATCGAGCAGGCCGCGAACTGCCTCAAGCTCACGGCGGACGATCTGATGGCGCTGGGCGTGATCGAGAGGATCATCCCCGAGGACGGCGAGACATACGAGAGGCTCGCGTCGATGCTGGACGAAAAGCTCGGCGCGCTGGAGGCGGAGCAGACGGAGCGGCTGACGCAGCTTCGATACGCGAGATTTCGGAAAATGGGGGGAGCAAAGGCATGATCGCGATCGTAACCGACAGCACCATCTGCATCACGCGCGCGCAGGCCGAGGCTTTGGGGCTGTATATCGTGCCCGACAGCTACAGCGTTCGCGACAGGCTGTTCCATGAGGGCTTCTCCGATGAGAACGGCGATTTCGAGCCGCTGATCTTCGGGGAACCCGAGCGCTGCAAAACCTCGCAGGCGCCCGTGAGCACGTTCATAAAGCAGTTCGAGGAGCTCATCGCCAAGGATATGGACGTATTGTGCCTGGTGATTTCCTCCCGCCTGAGCGGAACCTACAGCAGCGCGTGCATCGCCGCGCGGGAGGTCGATCCAAGGCGCGTCGCGGTCGTGGATTCGCTTTCCACGGCGGGCGGCCTTCACCTGCTCGCCGAAAAGGCGCGCGAGCTGAGCGCGAAAGGGCTCTCGCTCTGGACGCTCGCCGAGCGAATCGAAGGGATGCGCGAGCAGGCGGGCATCGTGTTTTCGGTGGACAGCATGGCGGCGTTAAGGCGCAGCGGCAGGATCGGCATCGTGCCGATGTCCGTGGGCACGGTGCTCAATATCCGCCCGATTCTCCTGTGCGTGAGGGGAACGGTGGTCGCGCGCGGCCTGGTGCGCGGCAAGGCGGAGCGGCTGCGCGCCCTGGTGAGCCGCGTGCCGGAAAACGCCAAGCACATCATGATCCACTACCTCGGCGACCTCGCGCAGGTCGAGTCGCTGCGCGAACTGCTGGCGCAGCGCTTCCGCGGGATCGACATCCGCGTCAACCGGGGCGGCCCGGTGCTCGGCATCCACCTCGGAACGGGCGCGCTCGGCGTATCGTGGATCACCGTCTAAAGCGCGGCAAAAATTGATTCAACAGCGCACGGCTCCCCTAAACCGCTCAAGGCGGTGCGGGGAGCCGCTTTTTATGCCGCAAAAGCACAAACTCCGCTTTTGCGGGGCGATTCGCTCCGTTCAACATCCTTGCGCCAAAACCGTTCTGCCGTTCGGATGGGACAAACATCTCAAAGCACCCTGTTTTTGCTCGCGAAGTTGTGATATGGTAAAGAATGAATCAATCCGGCGGCAATGCCGCGTACATACGGAAAGGGACGCTACGATGAAGGAATTGTTTCAATCGGCGGCCGACGCGCTCAAGGAGGGGCGCAGCATCGTGCTGTGCAGCGTGATCGCGAGCTCCGGCTCCACGCCGCGCGGTGCGGGCGCAAAGATGATCGTCTTCGAAGACGGACACAGCATCGGCACCATCGGCGGCGGCGCGGTGGAGCACGTGTCCACCGGCATCGCGAAGGAGGCGCACAAAGCGCGCGCATCGCATTCCAAGGGCTTTATTCTGGCGAAAAACGACGTCGCGGATCTCGGCATGATCTGCGGCGGGAATGTGACGGTATATTTCCAGTACCTCGCTGCAGAAAACGAGCAAAACGTCCGGCTGGTCGAGCGCATCAACGAGGTGCTCGCAGGAGACGAGGACGCGTGGCTCATCACCGCCGTGCGCGAGAACGAGGTCGGCGGCATGGGCGTGTATACGTGTTCGGGCGGGCTTGAATACCTGGGCGGGTTCTCGCTTGAGGAGATTAAGCCGCTGTTCCGGAGCAGGGCGGTTTTAAAGCGCGACGAGCCGTCCTGCTATGTGGAGCCGATCGTTCAAAGCGGCGTCGTGTACGTGTTCGGCGGCGGCCATGTCTCGCAGGAGCTCATACCGGTGCTCGCGCACATCGGGTTCCGCCCGGTCGTGTTCGAGGACCGCGAGCAGTTCGCGGATATCGCGCTGTTCCCCGGCGCGATCGACTGCGTGCTCGGGGACTTCAAGGACGTCGGCAAAACGGTGCGGATCCGGCCGGAGGACTATGTCGTGATCATGACGCGCGGCCACCAGGCCGATTACGAGGTGCTTGAGCAAGCTCTGCGCACGGGCGCGACCTACGTCGGCGTGATCGGCAGCAGGAACAAGATGGCGCTTACAAGGAAGCGCCTGCTCGCCGCGGGCATACCGGAGGAGGGGCTTTCGCGCATCCACAACCCGATCGGCACGGCGATCAAGGCGGAAACGCCCGCCGAGATCGCGATCAGCGTCGCGGGCGAGCTGATACTGCACCGGGCGGAGCAAAGGGGTCTATGATGCACGTGCTGATCGTCGGCGAGGTCGGCGTGGGCAAGTCTACGCTGATCCGAAAACTGCTCGAAGGGCTGGAGACGCCCTGCGGCTTTATCACCAAAAAAGAGCCGCAGGACGAATCCGCAAATGCAAACATCTACATCCACAGCCCGGCCTTGCCGTGGCATTACGGCGAAGATAACCGCGTGGGCGTCTGTTCCGCCGAAGGCGCGACGCCCTTTTGGGACGTATTCGATCGCATGGGCGTAAAGCTGCTCCAAGAACCCGCCCAAGGCCGCGTCGTGCTGATGGACGAGCTTGGGTTCCTCGAATCAAAGGCAGAAAAGTTTTGCGCCGAGGTGCTCAGGGCCCTGGACGGGCCGGATACGGTCGTCGCCGCCGTCAAACCGAAGGATACAGAATTCCTGCTCCGTGTGCGCTCGCACCCGAAGGCGCGCTGTTATCCTATAACTTTTGAGAACCGCGACCGACTGAAGGATGAAATACTCCGCGATCTCGCGATCGCGTTTCCCGCGTCGCCGCTTGTCGCTTCGCGCCCGCTCGGCGCTTGCCGCGGCGTCGGCGGATCGAGGGATTGACCCTCGGGGGAGCCTGGGGCCGGGATAAGCGCGCAGCCGTCGCGCGACAGTTGCAAAGGAAAAAACTCCCGCGCCAAAAGCGCGGGAGCGTTATGATTGGGCTTTGAGGATGTCGGGAAATCGCATTGCCCATCAAGGCATGTGAAGCAACGCGACGGAAACCGGAACCCGGGCGCTTTCCTCGATTCTTCATATACGGTACCCTTGAATTTCTATTTGGGAACCTGCGGAAGCATGTTTTTCGGGTGGTATTCGATCGGCGCCCTTGGCTCCCGAATTGTCAAATATAGAACATCGGCGACTGCGCGCTCTTGCGCCGCGCCGCGTCGTCGACCAGATCCTGAAGGGTGATTGAGCCGAGCGAGGCCTCCAGCGCCGCGTCGAGCGGGTCGAAAACAAGCTGCCTGAGCGTCGCGTCAAAATTCGGCGAGTCGCCGCTCGCGGCATCCAGCGAAGGCTCGGTAAGCGAAAGCTCGACCGCGCGGAGGATATCGAACGCCGTGATTTCCTTCGGCTCCCGCAGGAGCCGGTAACCGCCCTGGGCGCCCTTGATCGCGTTGACGAGGCCCGACCGCTTGAGCAGCGAAAAAACCTGCTCGAGATAGATTTTCGAGATCTCGAGCTCCTGCGAGATGTTCGCGACGGTGGTATTTTCCTGCGTGGCCGGCTGCCGCGCCATGGTGATCATGGCGGCAAGGGCGTAGCGGCCCTTCGCGGATATGCGCATATCGACGCCTCCTTTATCTCATACCGGTACAATATGATATTCGGCTTTAAGCATATTTAAATTTCAATGCGTTGTCAAGCCGGCCGCAAAGCTTTGAAAGCGGCAAAAAAATCTTGACAAACACGCACAAACGGAGTAAACTGCGAATAACATATTAAACATATATGAATTAACTAAATTGCTGGAGGTTGTTATGTCGAAGATCTATAAAAGCCTGACCGAGCTGATCGGCAAAACGCCCTTGCTGGAGCTTGTAAATTTCAACGAGAAGCAGGGGTTGGAAGCAAGGGTTCTCGGCAAGCTGGAATATTTCAATCCGGCCGGGAGCGTAAAGGACCGCATCGCGCTTGCGATGATCGACGACGCGGAGAAAAAAGGACTGCTAAGGCCCGGTTCGGTGATCATCGAACCGACGAGCGGGAATACCGGAATAGGGCTTGCTGCGGTTGCGGCGGCGCGCGGGTACAGGGTCATACTGACAATGCCCGAGACCATGAGCGTCGAGCGCAGGAATCTATTGAAAGCCTACGGCGCGGAGCTGGTGCTCACCGAAGGCGCCAAGGGCATGAAGGGCGCGATCGAAAAGGCGAACGAGCTGTTGAAAGAGACGCCGGACGGCTTTATCCCGGGTCAGTTTGTGAACCCGGCGAACCCGGCGGTGCACCGGGCGACGACGGGCCCCGAGATCTACGAGGATACCGACGGCAATATCGATATTTTCGTCTCCGGCATCGGCACCGGCGGCACGATCACGGGCGCCGGCGAGTATCTCAAGAGCAAGAATCCCAAGATACGGATCGTCGCGGTCGAGCCGTACGATTCGCCCGTCTTGTCGGAGGGCCGCTCCGGCCCCCACAAGATCCAGGGCATCGGCGCGGGCTTCGTGCCGGATGTGCTCAACACCGCGATCTACGACGAGATCATCCCGGTCAAGAACGAGGACGCGTTTGCGATGGGCCGCGCGATTGCGGCCGCGGAAGGGCTGCTCGTCGGCATCTCCTCGGGCGCGGCGCTCTTTGCCGCCGCGAAGCTCGCCAAAAGGCCCGAGAACAAGGGCAAGACGATCGTGGCGCTGCTGCCCGACACCGGCGAGAGGTATCTCTCCACGCCGCTGTTTTCGGAATAACCGGGCGTACGGCGGAAGGCGCGCAGGCCCGATCCGGACGGCAAAAGCGCACGGCTGGGGGCTGTTGCATTAAGCATTTTCAATGCATAATGCAAGGATGTTTCGCCTATGGCGAAACCCCGGGGTTCTAAAAAGGCGTCACTGGCGCCTTTTTGCCCCTTTGGAGCACCGAACCCGCTGTCGCGCTAAGTGCACTTGGATTTTTATGCATCGTATGCACTTCGCGCGACAGCCCCCGTTTTGCAGTTTCCGAAAGATCCTTGCGGGCGCGGTTTAAAGATGTTTAAAACCCCAGCTCCTCGCCGACCAACAGGATTGTGATCCTGTCCTTGATCGCACATCGGCGCGTAACGACAATATGGCTTGCGCCCATGTCCGCCGCGGCGCACAGCTCTTCATAGGACGCATAGTCCTTTTTGAACAGCGTCAGGCAAATGCGCGAAGCGTAAGTTTTTGCCCTTGTCAGCGCGGCTTCAAGATTGGGCGATACTTTGTTCAGCCCCGCGACGATGACGACGTGCTTCGGCCCAAACATCAGCGCGGCCGTCCGGTTGCCGATCCCGTCGATATGGACGAGCTCGCCGGTTTCCGAGATCGCGTTGGCGCTCATGAAATAATAGTCGGCGGACAGCGCTTCATGGGCGATTTTATTCTTTTGCGCGCCCCCCTGGGCGTCGTGGGGATTCAGGTAGCGGTAGCCGCCGCTTTTCACGGCGTCCTGGAAGCCGATCTCCCATAAAGTCTCAGAGCCGCCGTTGGATACCACATCGTCCTTTTTGAGCATCGAGAGGATTTTGTCGAGCGCTTCCTCCTTTGTTTTGCAGTAACAGCCCGTCATATTGCGTTTTTCAAACTCGGCGATCAGCTTTTGCGCAAGCAGATCACGGTATGCGTCTCGGATGTTTTCGTTCATACGGTTCCCTCGCTTTCTTCGTATTGAACAAACATCATAGCACATTCCGCGCGAAGAAAAACAGTCTGCCCTTTCGCACAAAAAAATGGTATACTGAAAGTAGAGGAACCTCCTTGCTCTTATGAGCGTGGAGGTTCCTTTGTTGTTGCGGTGCTTTTCGAGGATCTTTAGCAGGAGAGCACAGCCTCTTCCGCGAGCTTGATGTGAAAGCGCCTTTCGATATCGAAGATCTTGCGCTTATCCTGCGGGCAGATCAGCGTGCACGCCTTGCCCGCGCGCCCCGCGCGCCCCGTCCTGCCGATGCGGTGGACGTAGTACTCGAGCTTGTCGGGCACGTCGTAATTGATCACCAGGTCGATGTCGTCCACGTCGATGCCGCGCGCGGCGACGTCGGTCGCCACGAGCACGGTGCTCTCGCCGCGGCGGAACGTACGCATGATGGCGTCGCGCTGATTCTGGCTCATGTCGCCGTGCAGGCAGCACGCCGCGAGGCCCTGGTCAAAGAGCTGCTTCTGAAGGGTTTTTACCCTCCTGCGCGTATTGCAGAACACCAGCGCGAGGCGTGGCTGCTCCTGTACGATCAGGCGCTGCACCGCGCCGGACTTCTGCCGCTCGATGGCGGTGAGGAAGGATTGGGCGACGGCCTTTGTCGGCTCGTTGCGCTGGCCGACCTCGATCCTCGCGGGCTCGTTTAAAAACTCCTGCGCGATTTCCGCGATGGGCTTAGACATCGTGGCGGAGAACAGCAGCGTCTGATGCTCGCCGGTAACGTAGGAAAGGATGCTGCGGATGTCCGGCAAAAAGCCGTAATCGAGCATTTCGTCGGCTTCGTCCAATACGGCGACGCGCACGGACTGCAGCTTTAAAACATTCCTGCCGATCAGGTCTTTGATCCGGCCCGGCGTGCCCACGACGATCTGCGCTCCCGCGCGCAGCGCGTGGATCTGGATCGTAGGGGACTGCCCGCCGTATACGCTGACGGTGCGGATCTTGCGTCCTGCCGTAAGCTTTCTGAAGACCTCGGTGGTCTGCAGCGCGAGTTCGCGGGTCGGGCAGAGCACAAGCGCCTGCGTGCGCCTGCTCTCCTCGAAGACCCTTTCGATGATCGGCACGGCGAACGCGGCGGTTTTGCCGGTTCCGGTCTGCGCGGTTCCCAGGATATCGCGTTTTTGGAGGATCAGTTCAAGCGTTTTCGCCTGGATCGGCGTGGGCTCGGTATAGCCCATCGCGCCGAGCGCGGCTTTCATCGGTTCGGACAACAGTTCGTAGTATTTCAATGGTTCCTCTTTCTTTCCGGTTTGTGCATAAATAAAGAGAAAGACCCTGCCGACAGCGCAAAGTCTTTCGAATTTGTCCATACGTCACAAGTTCAAGCATTTATACATCGGGGCCGGAAGCCCTCTTTTGCCGCGCGGTTCAAAATTTCCGGCACGGCGTATTATAAATACTCCACTTGATCAAAAATGCTTTCCTTAAAAGCCGGGATGCGCGCCGCTATCGCGGCTCGAATTTATAATACAGGTGTCATCATACACTGAAATTCCCGCTTTGTAAAGGAAAAGTTTTAATTTTCCCCGGACGAGCGGTCTTTAAAAGCATTTGACAGACGGTTTAGGGCACGCTTATACTCAGTGGGAAACAAACCGGGAGGAAAACGATGAACGCGAAAGTCGACGCATTTATCAGGGAAAACGAACGGGGCATCGTGCGCGCGGTGCAGGACGCGCTGCGCTTTGAGAGCGTTAAAGAGGAGCCCGCAGGCAAGGGGAAGCCCTTCGGCGCGCCGATGGCCGACTGCCTTGGGCATACGCTCAGGCTCGCCGGGGAATTGGGCCTTGCGACCAAGAACCTCGACGGCTACGCCGGGATCGCCGAGTGCGGCGAGGGCAAAGAGATGCTCGGTATCCTCTGCCATCTGGATGTTGTGCCCGCGGGCACGGGCTGGAAATACCCGCCGTTTGGCGCACAGATTGAAGACGGGCTGATCTACGGGCGCGGCGCGCTCGACGATAAAGGCCCGGCGATCAGCGCGCTGTTCGCGCTCGCCGCGGTAAAGCAGGCGGGAGTAAGCTTTCGCCGCAGGGCGCGTTTGATCCTCGGCTGCGACGAGGAATCGGGATGGGCGTGCATGCGCCGCTATAAAGAGACGGAACCGGCTCCCGATCTTGCGTTTTCCCCGGACGCGGACTATCCGCTCGTGTATTCGGAGAAAGGGATCGTCCACCTGACGTTTGAAAAGGGATTTTCCTCGAAGCTCGCGATCGACGCGGGTACGCGGCCGAACGTGGTCGCGGGCGTCGCCGAAGCGATCGTGCCGCTGGACGAACAGATCGTTCGCGCCGCGATGGAGAAGGCGGGCAAGGAGGCCGGAATCGATGTTTCGCTCGAGCGGGCCGACCGCGGCACGCTCGTGACGGTAAAGGGCCTCGAGGCGCACGCTTCGACGCCGGAACAGGGAAAGAACGCGCTGTTGGCGCTTTTTGAGCTTCTCTCTCCGCTGCCGCTCCCCGAGGCGGACGCGGCGCTCGTGCGCTCGCTGAACGCGCTGTTCGGGCGCGATTTGCACGGCGAGCATCTCGGGCTCGACCGCGAGGACGAGACCGGGCGCACGACGGTCAACCCCGGCGTGATGCGCTGGGACGCTTCGGGCGTGAGGGAATTCGTCGTCGATATCCGCTGCCCGCGCAGCCTTTCGGTGCAGGACGCGCAGGATACGCTCGCCGCAGCGCTCTCGCCGCTCGGGCTCGCCCCGGTGAGCCGCTATATACAGCCCTATCACAGCGTTAAAAAGGACAGCGAGCTCGTCGTAAAGCTCTTGGGCGCGTACGAGCAGCGCGCGGGCGAGCGCCTCCCGCCGCTCGCGATCGGCGGGGGTACCTACGCGCGCGCGTTCGAGAACGCCGTGGCGTTCGGCTGCGAGCGCCCGGGCAAAAGCTCGCCCGTGCATATGCCGAACGAATTTATCTCCGTGGAGGACGTGCTCTTCAACACCTATATGATCGCGGATGCGATCCTCGCGCTATGCACATAAAAAGTTACAAAACGGCGGGATTCCGCTGTAAAAACGCTTGACGCTTTAAAGAACAGCTTTTTAACAGCCTCGGGGCGGCACATTTTGTGCCGCCCCGTTTTTTCTCAATAGACAGGGTCGTCGGGCCCCGGGGGTCCGTCACATCCCTTCGCAGACGCGGCAAAACGCAATATCCGCCAGCGCGTTCGCCGCGCGGGCGGCCTTTTCCTTTGTTTCGAACAAGCCGACGACCGCCGAGCCGGAACCCGTCATGCACGCGCCGAGCGCGCCCTCTTCGAGAAGGCGGCGCTTGTGTTCGCCGATCTCGGGGCAGCTTAGGGCGGCCGTGGGCTCGAGCGCGTTTTGCATGTTCGCGCCGATCGCCGCGAGGTCGCCGCGTTCGAGCGCCCGCTTCATCGCCCCGTGATCCGGGTGTAGGGCCGGGAGCCTCAGGCGCGAGAACAGCTCGCCCGTGCGGATGCCGCGTTCGCCCTTGGCGACGACGAACGCCATCGGCGGCGCAGGGAGCGGGGTCAGCTTTTCGCCGATCCCCTCTGCGAACGCGGTTCCTCCGAGAAGGCAAAAGGGTACGTCCGCGCCGATTTCACATCCGATCTCGAAAAGCGCGGCTTCATCCATCGCTCCGTAGAGGCGCTGCATCAAGGTCAGCACGGCGGCGGCGTCCGCGCTCGCCGCGCCGAGGCCCGCCTCGGCCGGGATGCCTTTTTTGATGCGGATGGATGCGCCGGGCACGCCCGCGCGCCGCGCGTACGCGCTCGCGGCACGAAACGC
The DNA here is from genome assembly GCA_038562375.1 of Bacillota bacterium. Taxonomy (GTDB): domain Bacteria; phylum Bacillota; class Clostridia; order Christensenellales; family CAG-138; genus JBCFAY01. Next base: position 88,208 of record JBCFAY010000005.1, read on the forward strand.
GCTGTTGTCCGGCGGCAGCGGAACGTCGCAGTCGACAAACACGCCGTTGCGCTCCTCGAGATAGACCTCGTCGTTTAGATCGATCCGGCGCATCACGCCCAATAGCTCATGGTAGCCGTCCGCCCGGCGGCCGAGCACGTCGAGTGACAGATTTACCTTTGCATAGGCATGTATAAATTGTAAGCCCGGCATAGTTTCGCCCCTTATTGGAAAGAATAGCTTACAGTGGACGGCCGACCGCATCCGCGGGGCCGCTCGAATTCATTTTAACATGCTAAGGGGAGGCGATGCAAAATGAAAACCAAAGTGCGCGCGCTGGCGTTGCTCATCGCCATATTGATCGTCACCGCGCTGTGCCTGGAAGCAAAAGCGCAGTCGATACTGCGGCTGCATGTGATAGCCAACAGCGATTCGGCGACGGATCAGGCGATTAAGCTCGAGGTGCGCGACGCACTGCTCGCGGCGGAGGGCGGCGCGCTCAAAGACTGCGGGAGTGCACAGCAGGCGAAGCAAATCCTGCTTCAAAGCGGGGATAGGATGCTCGCCGCGGCGGAAGCCGTGCTCAAAAAGCATTCCGCGCCGTATGGCGTTCAACTGATGATCGGCGAATTCGAGTTTCCGGAGAAAAGCTACGGCGCAAAGGTGTATCCGGCGGGCGAATATCAGGCGCTGCGCGTGATACTGGGCGCGGGCGAAGGCCAGAACTGGTGGTGCGTGATGTTCCCGCCGCTGTGCGTGATCGATTTGGACAAGGCGGATCGGGAGAAGCTTGAAAAATATAAGGGGAGCATTCGCTTCAAAAGCGTGATTCTTGAGCTCATCGAAAAATGGTTTGCTGGAGGAAAGGCATAATGGCAAAAAAGATCGCTTCATGGGTGCTGCTGGTACTGATCATAAGCGCCGCACTGTTCCCGGCCATCGCGGGCGCGGCGTCGCTGCAGATCGGTTCGAAGGGCGACGACGTGGTAAAGCTTCAGACCAAGCTCAAGCGCTGGGGATTTTACCAGGGCGCAGTGGACGGCAAGTATGGCGCGGCGACCGCGGAGGCGGTCAAGTATTTTCAGCGCAAGAACGGGCTGACCCCGGACGGAGTCGTCGGGGAGGCGACCGCTAAGGCGCTCGGAATGGGTTCGACCGGCTCGTCGGGCTCCTCCGGTTCGTCGGGTTCGTCCGGTTCCGGGTCTAACGAGAGCAAGGACGTGTACCTGATCGCGGCGGCGGTGAACGGCGAAGCGCGCGGCGAGCCGTACAAAGGCCAGGTGGCTGTGGCGGCGGTCATACTCAACCGCGTCGACAGCCCCGAGTTTCCCAATACCATCGCGGGCGTCGTATACCAGTCCGGCGCATTCGACGCGGTGGCGGACGGGCAGATCAACCTCGCGCCGAGCGAGTCGACGCTCAAGGCTGCGCGCGACGCGATGAACGGGTATGACCCGACCAACGGCTGCATCTATTACTATAATCCCGAGACGGCCACGAACAAGTGGATCCGGTCGCGGCCGATCATCATCACCATCGGCAAACATGTGTTCTGCAAGTAACGGGAGGCGATTGTATGGATATGGATAACAAAAATATTCTGCACTCCGAGGAAGAGGAGCGCAGGAAAGAAAAAAGGGACAAAAGAAGGCGCATCCTCACCGGCATCGTGGTGCCGGTCGTGCTGGGGGCCGCGCTCATCGTCGTAAGCTTCTGGGGCGCGAGCCAGGCGAGCAAGGCCGACCAGTATCGCCTCAACACCGAGAATATGTATCGCCGCTGCTATTACGAGCTTGCGGACAACCTCTCGACGATGCAGGTCACGCTCGAAAAGCTGATGGTCGTCAACTCGCCGCCGCAATACGTGGTGCTGCTGGACGATCTCTGGCGCGCGAGCGGCGCGAGCGAAGGGCTGATGAGCCAGATCCCTTCCTCCCATCCCGATACCAAGGAGCTGACCAGCTTTATCACGCAGGTCGGCGACTACGCCCACACCCTGACCAAGCAGGTTTTGGCGGGGCGCATGGTCGGCGAGGAGGATGTCGCAAAGCTGGAGGAGCTCCAGCAGGCGTGCGCGAAGATCTCGAAGGAGTTCCGCGATCGGATCGACAGCGGTAATCTGGCCTTGGAAGCGCTCACGGCCGACGGATATTATGCGAGCGAGGTCGGAACCGGCGACGCCGCGCAGAACGCGCCGACGGGCGAGCAGACGGGCGAGCAGACGGGGGCTCCGAGCCCCGGACAGGAAGGTCAATCCGGGAGCCCGCTGCCGAGCGCCGAGGGCCAGCAGAGCGACGAAGGCTCCGAATCCACGCAGGCGGGCGGCGAGGACGGAGAGAATAAATATCCCACGCTGATCTATGACGGCCCGTTCTCCGAGAGCACCCAAAAGGTCGAGCCTAAGGGCGTGACCGGCAAGGAGATCGACGGGAACAAGGCGCAGCAGATCGCGCAGGAGTTGCTTGGCGAGGGCGCGACCGTCCAGTCGGCGGGCGAGTCCAACGGAAACATCCCGACGTTCGAGTTCGCGGGCAAGTACAGCGACGGGCGCGAGGCCGACATCTCCATCACGAAGGTCGGCGGGTGCGTACTCAACTTCATGGCCTCGGCAACGGGCTCCGAGGAAGGCAAGGCGAGCAAGGAGCAAACCGAATCCTTCCGCAAAGCCGGGGATGAGTTCCTCAAAAAGCTCGGCTACAAGAACATGATTTCGACCTATGCGCAGTTCTACGCGGGTGCGGCGGTCATCAATTTCGCGGCGAAGCAGGGGGACGTGATCCTCTACAGCGATCTTGTCAAGGTTTGGGTCGACCGCGCGACGGCGACCGTCATCGGCATTGACGCGCGCAACTACCTGATGAGCCATAGGGAGCGGCAGATCGATACCGACGTCGTCTCCAAGGAGGAGGCGCAGTCGATGGTCTCCTCGCGCATCAAGGTGGAATCGGTCGCGCTCGCGCTCATACCGATCACGGCGAAGACCGAGAAGCTCTGCTATGAGTTCAAGGGCACCTACAAGGATACCTCCTACATCGTGTACGTCAACGCCAAGACGCTCGAGGAGGAACAGATCTTCAAGATCATCGATTCCGAGAACGGGCAGCTGGTGGTATAAGGTTCTCCAGCGTCCGCCAGCGTTCGACGGCCGAATTCGCGGCCGGGGACGGTAAGGCGAGCGACAATCAATCGCCCTGCCAACGGAAAATAAAAAGGCCCCGCGCCCGCTTTTGACGGCCGTGGGGCCTAAAAACTGCCGCCGCGCGATTCGACGCGGATCGGCTTGGTTCCCCAAGGGCGGTTTTTACGGCTCAGCCGCCGTTCACAAGCGTTTTGGTGAGCGTAAGCGATAGCGAAAGCGCGAAGAGCAGCCTTTCCTTGCTCACGCGGTCGGGCGTATCGTTGGCCGTGTGGTATTCGTCCAGCACCGTCATATGCGTGAGCAGCACGGAGGGGATGCCCGCATCCTCGAAAGGCGTGGCGTCGCTCATCATTACGCCGGGCGTGTCGAAGCCGAGGATCGTCCCGTTCTCCTTTGCCGCGGCGGAGATGCGCTCCCAAAAGCCGTAGGTAATCCCGAGGCTTTCGTAGTAGCCGAAGACCAGCAAGGCGTTTTTGGAGGAGAACATGTCGAGCGTTAAAACGCCGAGGATGCGCTCCTTCTCGGCATCCGTGAGCGAGGCGACGTAATCGCGCGAGCCGCGCGCCTGCCATTCCTCGGCAGAGAACGCGATAAAGCGCACCTCTACGGCCCGCCCTTCAAAAGCCGCCGCCTGGCGCGCGCATTCGAGCAGCACCGCGAGGCCCGCGGCGTTGTCCGTCGCGCCGGGACCCCATTCCACGGAGTCCGCGTGCGCGTTGAGTATGAGGATCGGCGCGTTTTCGGCTGCTGCGTCGCGTATGCCGATCACGTTGTGGGTGGAAAAAGCGTTTTCCCCCTCCTGCGTTACCTCCTGCGTCTGTACGCGATATCCGGCCGACGCGAAGACCGCCGCGGCGGTATCGAGCGCAAAGAGCTCGCCGGGGCTGCCCGCGAGGCGGTGCGTCTTGCAAAACGCCTCGATGTCCGCCGTCATGCGCTCTTCGGGCGTCTGCGGCCCGACCGTCGGCACGGGGGGCGTGGGCTGTGCGCTCCGTACGGGCTTGAGGGTATAAAGGGGCGCCGGGGAACTCCCCGATTCGGGGAGCTCGGCGCCATTTGAAGCGGAAGGCGCGGGCGTGGTTTCCAAGGAAGCCTCGGGCGCGCAGCCCGAAAGGCATAACATCAGGAGCGTCAACGTCAGCGCGATGGCGGGGAACAGCTCTCGTCGCATTCGGTCCTCCTCGTTGCGGCGTTTTGTTCAGTATACCATACCGATCCGAAGAAAAGCCAAAACGCGGATCAAAATGAGGAATCTGCTTTTTGGGGAGGCTTTAAAAAAATCGCCGCGTCCCGTTCCTTTGATCCCTGAAAAGCTCGGCAAAATGCGGCTCTGCGGCCTTTGCGCCGCTCCCGCGCGATTGACAAGCGCACCGGCGAAAGATATAATTTCCGTATCTGTCAAAAGCAATAGTAGGAAGGAATTTCGTGCATGAGGACTCTCGATTCCCGCGAACTTCGCAAGCTTTATCTGGACTTTTTCCGCGAGAAGGGTCACGCCGTGATCCCAAGCGCGTCTTTGATCCCCGAAAACGATCCGACGGTGCTCTTTACCACCGCGGGAATGCATCCCCTTGTGCCGTACCTGATGGGCGCGAAGCATCCCGAGGGCAAGCGCCTCACGAACGTGCAAAAATGCGTGCGCACCGGCGATATCGACGAAGTGGGCGACGCTTCGCACTGCACGTTTTTTGAGATGCTGGGCAATTGGTCGCTCGGGGATTATTTTAAAAAGGAAGCGATCTCATATAGCTACGAGTTCCTCACGGGCGAACGCTGGCTCGGCATCGATCCCGATAAACTGTACTTTACCTGCTTTGCGGGCGACGCGGACGCCCCGCGGGACATGCTCGCCGCACAGTGCTGGATGGATCAGGGCGTCGAAGAATCGCATATCTTCTTTCTGGACAAGAAGCACAACTGGTGGGGCCCCGCCGGCGTGACCGGCCCCTGCGGCCCGGACACCGAGATGTTCTACGATACCGGAAAGAGCGCGTGCTCGCCCGAGTGCAGCCCGGCCTGCTCGTGCGGCAAGTACCTTGAGATCTGGAACGACGTGTTCATGGAATACAACAAGCGCGCGGACGGCGCGTTCGAGCCGCTCGCGCAGAAGAACGTCGACACGGGCATGGGTCTTGACCGCACCGTGGCGACGCTCCAGGGCGTCGAGAGCGTGTACGACACCGACGCGTTCGCGGGCATCCTCGCAGCGATCAGCGAGCTTTCCGGCAAAAACTACCGCGACGACGCGGATACGATCAAGGGTTTTCGCATCGTGGCCGACCATATCCGCTGCGCGACGTTCCTTTTGGGCGATCCGCGCGGGGTCACGCCCTCCAACGTCGATCAGGGATATATCCTTCGCAGGCTGATCCGCCGCGCGATCCGCTACGGCATGAAGCTCGGGTTCCCGGACAACAGCCTCAGCCGCGTGGCAGCCGCCGTCATCGACCAGTACGGCGATTATTACACGGAGCTCGTCGAGAACCGCGAGAAGATCCTCGCGGAACTCGAGCGGGAGGAGCAGCGCTTCCAGCAGGCGCTCAAGAACGGCCTAAGGGAATTCGAACGGCTGATGAAGACGTTCGAGGGCAATGTGATAGACGGCCCGACCGCGTTCCGCCTGTACGATACGTTCGGCTTCCCGGTGGAATTCACCGAGGAGATGGCGAAGGAGAACGGCCTTTCCGTCGATATCGCGGGCTTTGAGGAAGCGTTCCGCGCGCACCAGGAGAAATCCCACGCCGGCGCGGAGCAGCGCTTCAAGGGCGGCCTCGCGGACACGTCCGAGCAGACCGCGAAGCTCCACACCGCCACGCACCTTTTGCAGGCGGCGCTCAGAAAAGCGCTCGGGGACGATTCGATCGCCCAGAAGGGCTCGAACATCACGGCGGAGCGCTTGAGGTTCGACTTCAGCTTCCCGCGCAAGCTTACGCCCGAGGAGCTTGAAAAGGTCGAGGCGCTCGTAAACGACGCGATCGAGCGGGACATCCCCGTCGTCTGCGAGGAAATGACCGTGGAGGAGGCAAAGGGCAAGGGCGCGATCGGGTTGTTCGAGGCGAAGTACGGCGCGCGGGTCAAGGTCTATACGGTCGAGGGCGTCAGCATGGAGATGTGCGGCGGGCCGCACGCTTCGCATACGGGCGAACTCGGGCGGTTTACGATCAAAAAGGAAGAAGCGTCCAGCGCGGGCGTGAGGAGGATCAAGGCGGTATTGGAGTAAAGCTTTTTGAATCGGAGGTCATATGGCAAAGGGAGACGATTATCTTGCATACGATTGGAATATCGAGGGGCAGCGGGCGCGGTTCCTTGTGAACATGGCGGTAGAGCCGCACGCGCCGGATCCGTCCCTCCCGATCCTTTTGTACGTCAACTGCGCGTCGGGGGACTCTGAGCAAGGGCTTTTAAAGGCGTCGGAGCTTCACCGGATCGACCGGATCACGGATAAAATCGCCAAAAAGCTCAAACTCCTTTTCGTCGGCTCGATCGAGCTGCCGGAGCAAAAGCAGCTGTATTATTATGCGCCGGATACGGAATCCCTCGACCGGCTCGAGGCGTACGTCTCGCGCAAGCGCGGCCTGTTTTTGGCGGCGGACCTCGCCAAGGAGCCGAAGTGGACGACCTACTGGAACCTGCTGTACCCCGACGCCGCGAAATACCAGACCATACTCAACCGCGAGATCGCGGCGAGGCTTGAAAAAAACGGCGATTACAACGTCGCGGCGCGCCGCGTGAACTTCATGGTATATTTTCCCACGGAACAGCTTCGCATCAACTTCTCGGAGGAGGCGCGCCTGGGAGGATTCGCGGTGGGACTGCCGCGCTTTCGGCCCGAGCGCGAGTGCGCCTACGGCGTGGCGCTGCATAAGATCACGGCGCTCCTGCCCGAGCAGATCGACGAGGCGACGACCAAGATCATCCGCATGGCGGCGCGCTACGAGGGCGAGATGGAAGGATGGGACTGTCAGCCGATTTCAAGGAACAATCCGTTCCGCTAATAACGCTACACTTAAAGGAGCACCAGCATGGAGGAGCCTGCCGGCCTGGAACGGCCCAAAAACTTTATCGAGGAAATCATCGAAGAGGATCTGCAGCGGAAGGGAAACCGCATCCAGACGCGCTTCCCGCCGGAGCCGAACGGCTATCTGCACATCGGCCACGCGAAGGCGCTTTGGCTGGATTTCGGCGTGGCCGAGCGCTACGGCGGCAAATGCAACCTCCGCTTTGACGATACGAACCCCGCCAAGGAAGACGTCGAGTATGTCGAGGCGATCAAGGAGGATATCCGCTGGCTCGGCTTTCAATGGGATAAGCTCGCGTTCGGCTCCGACTATTTCGAGGAGTGCTGTGAGCTCGCCAAGAAGCTCATCCGCAGCGGGAAAGCCTACGTGTGCGATCTTAACAAGGACCAGATCCGCGAATACCGCGGCACTCTGACCGAGCCCGGCCGCAACAGCCCGTTCCGCGACCGTTCGGTCGAGGAAAACCTCGCCCTGTTCGAGCGTATGCGCGCGGGTGAATTCGAGGACGGCTCGCGCACGCTCCGCGCGAAGATCGATATGGCGTCCCCGAACATCAACCTCAGGGACCCCGCGCTCTACCGCATCCTTCATGTGAGCCACCATCAGACCGGGGACAAATGGTGCATCTACCCGATGTACGATTTCGCGCACCCGATACAGGATGCGCTCGAGGGCGTGACCCATTCGCTCTGCTCGCTCGAGTACGAGGCGCACCGCCCGCTGTACGACTGGGTGATTTCCGAGTGCGGCTTTGCGCATAAGCCGCGCCAGATCGAGTTCGCGCGGCTCAACCTTACCAATACCGTCATGAGCAAGCGGCATCTTCGCAGGCTCGTGGAGACCGGGCTCGTGCGCGGGTGGGACGATCCCAGGATGCCGACGCTCTGCGGCATGCGCCGCCGGGGCTATCCGCCGGAGGCGATCCTCGATTTCCTTTCCCGCGCGGGCGTCGCCAAGGCCGATTCGGTCGTGGACGAACGCATGCTGGCCTTCTGCGTGCGCGAACAGCTCAATAGAACCGCGCCCCGCATGATGGGCGTAATAGACCCGATCCGCCTGATCGTCGAGAACTGGCCCGAGGGCGAATACGCCGATATTCCGCTCGAGGGGCTGCCCGGCGACGAGGCGCCCTCGCGCGCCGTCCGCTTCGGCCGCGAGCTCTTGATCGAACGCGAGGACTTTATGGAAAATCCGCCCCCGAAGTTCTTTCGGCTCAAGCCCGGAGGCGAGGTGCGCCTCAAGGGCGCGTACATCGTGCGCTGCACGGGCTGCGAAAAGGACGCGAACGGGGAAATCACCGCCGTGCGCTGCGAGTACGATCCGGCTACCCGCTCGGGCGAGTGCGAGCGCAAGGTCAAGGGCACGCTGCACTGGCTGAACGCCGAGGACGCCGTTCAAGCGACGTTCCGCCTGTACGATCCGCTCTTATTGGACGGGGAGGAGGACGCGGATTTCGACGAGCGGCTGAACCCCGATTCCTTCCTCGAGCGGCGGGGCTTCGTGGAACCCGGTCTGGCGGGCGCCCGCCCGGGCGAACGCTTCCAGCTCATGCGCGTCGGGTATTTCTGCGTCGATCCCGACCATACGCCGGAGCGCCCGGTGCTCAACCGCACCGTATCGCTCAAGGACGGCTTTAAGCTCGACTAATTCGAAAAAGCGGATCTCCACTTTTTCGAAGCTCACCGTGCATTTCCGGTGCTCGGTTCTCGCGGTTGCTTCGAACTGTCGGACCGAAAAGCACTCTAAGGTGTCATTTTGCACCGTAAACGCCGCTGCAAAATGACGGATTGGAAGCCAAAGACCACATGGAAAGCCGCGCGCTATTTTGAGAGTTTGAGAGACGTTGACGCGCATAAACCATTCTGACAGGAGAACGCACTATGACCAAAGTTCGCACCCGTTTCGCGCCTAGCCCTACGGGATACATGCATATCGGCAACCTCCGCTCGGCGCTTTACGCGTACCTGTTCGCGAAAAAGCACGGCGGGACGTTCCTCTTGCGCATCGAGGATACCGACCAGGAGCGCTATGTCGAGGGCGCGGTGGACGTGATCTACAACACGCTGCGCGACGTCGGCGTGACCTGGGACGAGGGCCCGGACGTGGGGGGCGATTTCGGCCCCTATGTGCAGAGTGAGCGCAAGCGCCTGTATCTTCCCTACGCGGAGCAGCTCGTCAAAAGCGGGCGCGCGTACCGCTGCTTCTGCACCAAGGAGGAGCTGGAGCAAAGGCGGCTTGCCGCGCAGCAGCGGGGCGAGACCTTTAAGTACGACAAGCACTGTCTGCATTTAAGCGAAGCGGAGATCGCGGAAAAGCTTGCCTCCGGCGCGCCGTACGTGATCCGCCAGAATGCGCCGACCGAGGGGAAAACCTCGTTTACGGACGAGCTGTTCGGCGTGATCACCGTGGACAACGACACCCTGGACGACATGGTGCTCATCAAGGCGGACGGTATGCCGACCTATAATTTTGCGAACGTTGTGGACGATCATCTGATGGAGATCACGCACGTGATGCGCGGTATGGAATATCTTTCGTCCACTCCAAAATACAATCTCTTGTACGAGGCGTTCGGATGGGAGATCCCCGAGTACATCCACATGGCGCCCATCATGCGCGACGCGGCGCACAAGCTCTCCAAGAGGGACGGGGACGCGTCCTACGAGGATTTCATCGGGAAAGGATATCTTAAGGAAGCGGTCGTAAACTATATCGTGCTCCTCGGCTGGAACCCGGGCGACGAGCGCGAGAAGTTCACGCTTTCGGAGCTCGGGGAGGTCTTCTCCGTCGAGGGTATGAGCAAATCCCCGGCGGTTTTCGATCCGCAGAAGCTCACCTGGCTCAACGGCGTCTACGTCAGGGATCTTTCGCCGGAAGCGTTCACCGCGCACGCGCTGCCGTATTACGAGAGGGCGGGCGTCGCGGGGATGGACCTTGCGATATTGGCTGAAATCCTGCAGCCGCGCGTGGAGTACTTCTCGCAGATACCGGAGCTTGTAAGGTTCCTCGTCGAGCTTCCCGAATACGACGCGGAGCTGTTCACGAACAAGAAGTCTAAGACCGATCCCTCTGTTGCGCGCGAGGTTCTAAAGCTGACGATTCCGAAGCTCAAAAGCCTTGAGCCGTGGACGCGGGAGGGCGTGCACGACGCGCTGATGGAATTGGTCGAGCGCGCGGGCATGAAGAAGGGTACGCTGCTTTACCCGGTGCGCATCGCACTCTCGGGGCAGAGTGTCACGCCGGGCGGCGCGGTGGAGATCCTCGTGCTGCTCGGGCGCGAGGAGAGCATGAAACGCCTGGAAGCGGGCCTTGAAAAGGCAGCGAACGCATAGGAACGCATAGGAGGGATCTTCAATGATCAACGAATTCCTCGCGAAGGATTACCGCCGGATCGCGCGCGATAAACTCCATGGCAACTGGCCCGGCGCGGTGCTGGCGGGGCTGCTGGCGATACTGCTCGGCGGCGCGGGGGCGACGATCCAGATTTCATTCTCCAAAAAGGATTGGCCGTGGTCGGGTTTTGTGTGGCCCTGGCCGGGCGAAGTCTGGCAGTTTCATTACGTGTTCACAGCCGTTGCCGGGATCGGCATAGCGATCTGGCTTGCTCGGCTTATTATCGGCAGCGCGGTACACCTTGGCTGGTGCTCGTTCAATATGCGGCTGGTCAGGGACGCGCAGGCTTCGGTTTCCGAGCTGTTCGAGCGGTTTTCCATCATCGGCAAGGCGGTCGGGCTGAGGCTGTTCATGGGCCTGTTCATTTTCCTCTGGTCGCTTTTGCTGATCGTTCCCGGCATCGTCGCCGCGTACCGGTATTCCCAGGCGGCGTACCTGATGGCGGAAAACCCGGGCATGGGAATCCGCGAGGCGGTGGACGCGTCCAAGCGCATGATGGCAGGGCGTAAGGGCAGGCTGTTCTGCCTGCACTTGAGCTTTGTCGGCTGGTGGATTCTATCGATCCTGACATTTGGGGTCGGGCTGCTGTTTTTGATCCCGTACGTCAAGGCGGCGGAGACGGCGTTCTATTTCACCGCGAGCGGCCGGGCGATCCCCAAGCAAGCCTAAGGTAAAGGGAGTCGAACCCATGCGTATGGGTTCGATTCCCTTTACCTTAAGACCTTTTCGCGATTGCCCGTTTTGAAAGGGGCGTTTTTCAATGGACATCAACCTCCGGATGAAGAGCATCGAGCTTTTGATCAACTTCATGTCGCACGATCTGAAAAAGATCGGCAAAGGCCAGCCGGCCTTGAAAAAGCAGGCCGCCGAATGCGCGGACAATAAAAAGCCGCTTCCGCGCAGCGCTCCGGAACACGAGGGGATCGAGAGCGGCGCGCTCGCGGAATTCTTTGAGGGCCTTAACAAAAACCCCCATATCAATCCTCACAGCGCGATGGTGCTCCGCCACGGGAACGTCGTCGGCGAAGCGCACTGGGCCCCGTACCGCGCGGGCGTGCCGCACATGCTCTATTCCATGAGCAAGTCCGTTACCGCGACGGCGATCGGCATCGCCGTCGACGAGGGGCTGTTATCGCTCGAGGATAAACTGGTCGATCTTTTCCGGGATAAGGTCCCTGCCGCGCAAGGTCTGCTGATGAGGAACGTGACGGTGCGGCATCTTCTCACGATGAGCGTCGGCATCCGCTTCAACGAGGTCGGCTCGGCCCTTTCGGACGACTGGGAACGCATGTATCTCGAATCGATCCCAAAGTTCGACGCGGGGAGCGCGTTCGAATACAACTCGATGAACTCGTATATGCTCGCGGCGATCCTCAGGCGCAAGACCGGCATGGGGCTTGGGGAATACCTCAAGCCGCGCCTGTTCGATCCTTTGGGGATCGAGCGCTACGCGTGGGAGACCTGCCCCAAGGGCGTTGAAAAGGGCGGCTGGGGCCTTGCCCTGACGATCGAGGACGCCGCCAAGCTCGGCGAACTCTACCGCCGCGGCGGAACCTGGGAGGTCGGCGTTCAAGAGGTGCGCCTTTTGAGCGAAGAGTGGGTGCGCGAGGCGACGCGCCTGCAGATCGAGACGCCCAACGGCGAAAACAAGCACGGCTACGGCTTCCAGATCTGGATGAACGAGCTTCCGGGCGCGTATCTGTTCAGCGGCGCGTTCGGTCAATATGTCGTGGTGCTCCCGCAGTTTGACGCGGTGGTCGTCCTCTTCAGCGGCAGCGCGAAGCTGTTCGCGAACAGCACGCTGCAGGATGCGATCGTCAAGCTCTTTGAAAAGGGGAGCGAAAAAAGCGCCCTGCAGGAGGGGCCCGAAGCGCGGGAGCGGCTCGGGAAAGCCGTCTCTTCGCTTGAACTCAACGCGGCGGACGCCCTCAAGGGCGCGTCCGCAAGCGAGGAGGAGTTTAGGCTGATCGCCGAAGAGCTTTCGGGCAGGGAATACCTTTTGGGCGAAAATGTGGCGAGCGTATTCCCGCTGGTGCTTCAGGGCGTGCATACGAACTTTACCGACGGCATCTCGATGCTCCGGTTTGAACGCTCCGGGGACGGACTCGGCCTGCTCCTCTACGAAGGGATCGACTGCAACCATGTCCCGCTGTTCCCGAGGAGGGACTATACCGACTGCGTCCTGACGCTCGGCGAAGAGGAGCAGCTCGCGTCGGCGCGCTGCCAGTGGCGCAGGGATCCCGACGGCGCGATCGTGCTGCGCGTGAGCATTGCCTATATCGAAACGCCCAACGTGCGCCTGATCACGCTGTTCATACAGAACGAGCGGATCGACGCGGTGTTCGACGAGCGGCCGGACGTGATGTCTTCCGCGGGGCTGCTCTTCGAGCTCGCGGGCTACTCGCACATGGAATACCTGCGCACGCTTGTGCCGCAGATGCGCAAGGCGCACATCGCGGGCAGGCTCCGGAACCTGATCGAGCCGGAGGCGACCGGCCGGATGATCGCGCACCACCGGGCACAATTGCCGGGCGGAGCGCGAATATGCGCAGGCGAAGCGGAAAAGTCCGGCGCTCTTCCCCCGCGCGGATCGTAGGGAGAGACCCTGCCGCAGAATCAGTCCCGCGGGCGCGGCCTTTGGCGGCCGCGCCCGTTTTTATTTATTGAAACAGAGGGCGTGCGCGGCCTGAATGAATTGCAAATCCGAGCGGCCGGATTGCACCCAAACGCACGGCGGGAATATCCTTAATATATACCCGAATAACAAATTCCGTTTCCGGATTTCGAGCGGTTTTCTTCGAATTGCACGCTTTATGAAAATGTGGTTCCTCTTTTTGCAGAAGCGGTGAAAAAAGATTGAAGGCCTCCGCCGGGCCCAAACCCCGCCGACGATATCCCGATTATGCCCGCGCGGCGGCGTTTTTTTGGATTTTAACCTCTGTCTCCGGACATTTTTTGCGCCTGCCGGAGCGTTATCCTTTTCAAAAAACACCTTGAATACTACTATTGATTTATATAAACTGAGATTGGGCAAATACTAGGTTCCATGATGAACTATCAATCCGCGTCGGGATTCCGTTCGTCGCAAAGAGTATCAATGAGGGGTGAGTTTCTTGGAAAACATCGTGTTGCACATCAATGGTAAAGACGTTTCCGTCGATATCGAAAAGAACTATACATTGGCGTATGTGCTTCGCGAGATACTCGATCTGACCGGTGCTAAGCTTGGCTGCAGCACGGGCGATTGTGGCGCTTGCAAGGTCATCGTCGACGGCGAGGCGGTCAACTCCTGCGTTGTGCAGGCGCGCAACGTCGTCGGAAAGAAGATTGAAACCATCGAAGGGCTGGCCACCAAAAACGGGCTCCACCCGATCCAGCAGGCGTTTGTGGAAAACGGCGCGATACAGTGCGGATATTGCACTCCCGGCATGATTATGACCGCGAAGGCGCTCTTGGATAAGAACCCCGATCCTTCCGAGGATGAGATCCGCGACGCGCTCAAGAACAATCTGTGCCGCTGCACGGGCTATGTGAAGATCGTCGAGGCTATTCAGAACGCCGCGCAGAGAATGCGCGGGCAGCGGTAAGGAGGTGCGGCCAAATGAAGATTGATACCCCGAAAAACGGAATGGTCGGCGCCCGTATTCCCATCCGCGACGGCGCCGTCAAGGCGACGGGCGAAATAAAGTACGTCGCGGACATGAAGTTCCCGAACATGCTCTACGGCAAGATCCTTACAAGCCCCGTGCCGCACGCGCGCATCAAGAGCATCGATACGTCCAAGGCCGAGGCGCTCGAGGGCGTCGAATCGGTCATCTGCTATAAGAACTCGCCGCGCAAGTACTTCAACAGTTGCGGCGAAACACTGGAAATCCACAAGATGGAGCAGCTGTTTTCGGATACCGTCCGCTATGTCGGCGATAAGGTCGCGGCCGTCGCGGCGATCGACGAGAAGACCGCCGAAAAGGCATTGAAGCTCATCGAGGTCGAGTACGAGGCGCTCCCCGCGAACTTCGACCCCGAGCGCGCCCTGGACGACGACGCGTATCCGATCCATACCGTGGGCGATCTGCACCACGGCAACGTGCTCCAGCACATCGTCCAGTCTTCGGGCGATGTGGACGCGGGCATGGCCGAGGCGGATTTTGTTTTCGAGGATCGCTACACGGTGCCCGGCATCCATCACGGCGCGATCGAGACGCATTGCTGCATCGCGACGTACGACTCAAGGAACAAGCTTACCGTCTACATGCCCTCGCAGGATACGTTCGCGATCCGCGTGAACCTCTCGAGGCTCTTCGACATCCCGATGAGCCGCGTCCGCGTGCTCTCGCCCGCGGTCGGCGGCGCGTTCGGCGGCAAGATCGACCTGATGCTCGAACACGTGGCCGCGCTGCTTGCGATGAATACCCGCCGCCCGGTCAAGATCGTGCTCAACCGCAAGGACTCGATCTGCACGACGCGCAACCGCCACCAGATGGTGCTCTATGTCAAGACGGGCGTCAAGCGCGACGGTACGATCGTCGCGGAGGATTACCATGTCGTGTGCAACGCGGGCGCTTACGCGAGCGGCAGCACCAACATCGTCTGGGCGATGTGCGGCAAAGTCTTCAAGGTGCACAAGAACAGGAATATCCGCTTCGTCGGGGATCCGGTCATCACAAACACGTCCCTCGGCGGACCGATGCGCGGCTTCGGCTCGCCGCAGATCATATTCGCGCAGCAGCGGCAGATGAACCGCATCGCGCGCACGCTCGGGATCGATATGGTCGAACTGCAGCGCAAGAACCTCACCGGGCCCGACGGCGTCGACGCGAGGTTCGACGCGCCGCACGGCAACCCGCGCCCCCTGGACTGCCTCGAGGAGGGCATCAGGCTCTTCGGATACGAGCAGCAGCTTAAGCAAGAGCGCGAATCCACCGGCCGCTACCGCATCGGCGTGGGCCTGAGCGTGGGCGCTCACGGCAACGGCATGTTCGGCATCAAGCCGGACATCACCGCGATGATGATGAAGATGAACGAGGACGGATCGGTGATCTTCTATTCCGGCTCGCACGAGATGGGCAACTCGGCGATCACGACCCAGACGCAGCTCGTCTCCGAGGTGCTGGGGATCGATATCGACAAGGTCGAGTGCGTCAGCGCGGATACCGACCTCGCGCCCTACCAGCTCGCGGACTACTCGAGCCGCGGCGCGTTCGTGAGCGGCTACGCCGCGGTGCGCATCGCGCAGCTGCTCAAGAAGGAAGTGCAAAAATACGCGGCGGAGCTTTTGAAGTGCGAGCCCGAGGACGTCGATCTGCACGATGATCGCGCCTGGCACGGGGAGGAGGGCGTCACGCTCGAGGAAGTCGCCCGCCACGCGCGCGAAGCGCACAACCAGGAGCTCCTCGCCGCCCACACGCACGGCTCCACCGGCCTTGCGACCTCTTACGGCGCGCACTTCGTGAAGGTCCGTGTGGATACCGAGACCGGCGAAGTCGAGCTTTTGGACTATACCGCCGTGCACGACATCGGGCGCGCGCTCAACCCGCTCGCGGTCGAGGGCCAGATCGAGGGCGCGATCCAGATGGGCGCGGGCTATGCGCTCACCGAAAGCCTCGAGGTGGACGAGAACGGCCGCATCAAGAACTCGACGTTTCGCACCTACCGCATGTTCCATGCGCACGAGATGCCCAAGAACATCAGGATCGGCTTCGTCGAAAAGCTCGAGCCGACCGGCCCGTACGGCGCGAAGAGCATCGGCGAATGCTCCGTGGTTCCGAGCATTTCGGCGATCGCAAACGCCGTGAGCAACGCCGTCGGCTGCGAGTTCAACGATCTGCCGATCAGGCCCGATCGCATCCTCGCGGCGCTCGCAAAGAAGCGCGAGCAGGAGCAATAACCGCCCGGGCGCCGTCGGCAGGGCTTGCAAAGTGAAGCGTCCCGCCGCGCGCCGCAGTTGCTCCGCACGCTTGAGGAGCCCATGAAGGTTTTTTTCAGCGGGGGAGAAAACCCCTACGATCACCTGGCGCTTGAGGAGTGCCTGCTCGAAGAATATTCGGGCGGGGACTCCCTTTTGCTGTTATACAAAAACCGTGCGTCGGTCGTCGTCGGCTCGTTCCAGAATACCCATCGGGAGGTGCTCCAGACGTTTCTTGAGCAAAAGGGCATCGCTCTTGCGCGCCGCATCAGCGGCGGCGGCGCGGTGTATCACGACGGGGGGAACCTCTGCTGGTCCTTGATCGGCCCGCTTGCGGAAGCTTCGACGCTGGAGCTTAAGAATCACCTTGCGCCCCTCGCCCAAGCCCTGAACAGCATGGGCATCCCGGCGGCGGCGAACGGGCGCAACGACCTGACGCTGTTTGGCAAGAAGATCTCGGGCAGCGCGGCCCGCATCCTGCGGGACAAGCTGCTCTTTCACGGCACGCTTCTCTACAGCGCGGACCTTAGCGCGCTCAGGGGCGCGCTCTGTACGGAACCATGGGTCGCCAGCGCCAAGGGCAGCCCTTCGGTGAAAAGCCCGGTCGTCAACATCCGGGACGCGATGGGCCTGTCCGAGGATATCGACGGGTTTGCCCGCGAGTTTGCCGTTGCTCTTGCCGGGGACGCATACGAGCCTTTCGAGCCGAGCCCCGCCGTCCTTGCCGCGGCAGAGCGCCTCTGCGCACAGAAATACCAAAGCCGCGAGTGGATATACGGCCGCAATCCCCCCTGCGAGATGGCGCTGCCCGTTTACGCCCGGGGGAAGCGCCTTGTTCTTTCGCTTTGTCTCGAGCATGAGCGCGTAACGAGCGCGTCTTTCGACGCGCCGGATTTCGGCGGCGCGGAGGAAGCGCTCCTCGGCCTGTTCTTCGATCGGGCGGCGGTCTTTGAAGCGCTGGGCCGCCGGGGGATCGTTTTGGAGACGGAAGAGGAATAGCGCCCCCGCGGGTTATTGCCGGGCGGGGATTTCCCCGGGAGGGTGCTTCGGCCGCACCGCCGGGCGCGGCGGTGCGCGGCCCGGCCGATTAAGGACGATATCATAAAACACGCGGACTCAAAGAGGATTCACAAAGAAAGAGTATCGATAGAAATGAACGGACCGCCTGCGGCGAACGGGGCGGTCTGTGTTAGTCCGGGATATATTCGGCGATATCGGACAATTTGCAATCGAGGATTTTGCAGAGCGTATTCAGTGTGTTGGTAGAAACCGATTCGTTGTTCTGCAATCGCAGTATCGTTGAACCGCTGATCGCTTCCCCCTTGCCTTTATTTCTAAGCGTGTAGGTTGTCGCGCCCTTCCTTTTCAGCGTTTTCCAAAACGGAGCATATGAAATCAGAATAATTCACTCCTTTACTTCACTACAGTATGCTCTATAATGGACATGTGCCGTTATGCTCAATATTGGGCATAAAAAGAAAGGAGAGCAGGGTTTTATGGATTATCAGAAGGCTTATCAAGTCTTGTTCAACGGTATCACCGACGCGATCATTGAGCTTGAGAAGGCGCTCGATAAAAGACCGGAAATGACGCGCGCGCAGACAATACTGCAGAGCGTGCAACTGCAAACGGAAGAACTGTATATCGAAGCCGAATAGCGCAGCGGAAAGCGCGCACAGCTTAAAAACCCTTAACCGGCAAGGGATCGGCGCGGCCGTCCCAACCAAAGCTCCGGAATTGCCTTATCGATGCATCGGCCTAAAAGCAGCCGCACAGGCGCCAAACAACAATACATCATAAAAATAAGCCGGCATTGCCCAATGCCATGCCGACCTGTATAAACTGCTTTCCTGCCCTGCGGGCAAGTCCTCCCGGGCGCGTCCGGCACGCCCGAGAGGCCGTTGAAACCGCCTTAACATAAATGTTTCTTGCGCTGTCCCTTCCTTAAGGGCAAAAAGAAAGCGGCCATACGGCCGCGCTGACGATCGCGGAGCGATTATCCGCGAACCAGGAACTGGAGCAGCCGCGCCACATCCTCCGGCTCGGAAACGATCAGCTCCACATCCGCGATGCGGGCATCCTTGAACATCTGCGTCAACGCGATATACTGGCAAAGCGTGGACTTGAGGTTGAGCCTGTCGCCTTCGCTGGTGATCAACTCTACGCGGCCCTTGCAGTCGTTGAGCACTTCAAAAAAGCGCTGGGGATTGTTGATGTTTTTGATCTTCATATTTATTCCTCTTTTTCTCTATACTGCTTGAAATGTAGCATATACACAGGCGGCTGTCAAGTGGCCTCGGCTAGAGCACCCTGACGCTCGCGCCGACGCTGAGAAGATGGATATAACCCTCCTTCACAGGCAAGCCGCTCAGCCGGTTGAGCGAGCGCGCGTACAGCGCAAGCTGCTTTTCGTGTTTTGCGGCCGCCTGCTCGGGCGAAACGCCGGGGGGCACCGCGTCGGTCTTGTAATCGAGCAGCACCCATTCGTCGTCTTCCATAAAACAGCAGTCGATCACGCCCTGCAGCATCACGTTTTCGTCGCCGGAATAAGGGGGGCCGAGTTCGCTCGCGCGCGTGAGGATGTTGAATTCAAGCTCGCGCTCGGTGCGCGCTGATCCGAGCAGGCGCCTGCCCAGCGGCGAAGCGAAGAACGCCGCCACGTCGGGCGCGCTGATGGCGTTTGCCTGCGCTTCGCTCAGGAATCCCTTTTCGCGCAGCGTAGTAATTTCCTCCCGTACGCTCTGTTCCGTGTGCGCGCGAAGGGAGATGCGCTCGAACAAAAGGTGCGTGGCGCTGCCGCGATCGGCCGGGGCGAGAACCTGCCCTTCGAGGAAGGCGGGAGCTGCGAAGGAGGGCGCGCCCGGATGCGAGAGCGCGCTCACGCTGACCTTGGACGGGGTAAGCGTCGCGGCCTCGTCCGCATAGCGCCAGAAAAAGCGCTCCTCTATTTCCTCCGTGGGCGCCTGCCGGGCGTTTTGCGCCCACGCCGCATACGCTTCCTCGCTCAGTACCCCGGCGTTCGCGGGCGGCTTTAAGCCGGTGTGCAGGGAGATTTCGACGCACCCATACCCGCCGCGCAGCGGAAGATGCAGCATTTCCCTAAGCGGGTTCCCGTCCGGTCCCGCCATCAGCGCGAGCAGGATCCACCCGAGGAAGCTGTTCTCCTGGGAGAGCCGAACCGGGTCGGGCGGCGCGGCGCGCTTTTGGATCATGTCCAAGAGGTTCTTCTCACAGCCGATGAGTATCAGCCGTTCCCGCGCGCGCGTCATGCCCACGTAGAGCACGCGCATCTCCTCGCTCAGCTGTTTCTTGAGCGCCTGCGCCTTGATGACCTGATAGTACATCGTGTCGACCCTTCGCCGGTCGAACAGGGCGCGCACGCCCAGGCCCAGTACCTCGTCCATCGCGAGGCGGGAGGCGGCGTCGCTGCGGTTGAATTTCTTCGCGAGGCCGCCGATGACGACCACGGGGAACTCGAGTCCCTTGCTCTTGTGGATCGAGAGCACGCGCACCACGTCCATGCCCGCGGTCTGCGCCTCGCCGTAGGCGTCGTTTCGTTTGGCGCGCTCCATGAAGCGCAGAAAGCCCGAGAGCGTGCGCGAGCGCCCCTGTTCGAACGCGCGTGCGCGGTTCATCAGCTCGTCGAGGTTCGCCCGGCGCGCGGCTCCGCCGGGGAGCGCGCCCGCGAAGTGATAGTATCCCGTGTCGTCGAGCAGCCGCCCGATCAGCTCCTCGAGGCGGTACAGGCCCGCGTCGGCGCGGTAGCGCCCGATCCGCTCGAGGAACGCCCCGCACTTTTTCCCGAGCGGCGAATCGGCCTGCGCCAAAGCGCGCAGCGCCTCGAAAAAGCTCCCGTCGGGTTGATGGAGGCGAAGCTCGGTCAGCTCCCCGATGGAGAATCCGCCGATCGGCGAGCGCAGTATGCTCAACAGAGGAATGTCCTCCCTGCCGTTGTCGATCAGCTTTAAAAGGTTTAAAAATACCGCGACCTCGATCGCGTCGAAATACCCGCCGGTTAATTCCGCGTACGCGGGGATGCCCTCGAGCGCGAGCATCTGGGTATAGGTGAGCGCGGTATTGCGCGTGGAGCGCAGCAGTACGGCGAAATCGCCGTAGCGGTAATCGCGCTGTGCGTTGAGCTTCGCGTCGAAGAGCTTTTCGCCCTGCATGATCTCGCGGATGCGCTGCGCGGCGAGCAGCGCTTCAAGCTCCGCCGCCTCCATCGCCTCGGTCGCGCCTCCCTCGGCATCGGCGTCCTCCTCGGCGAACGGCTCGGGCGCGCGCTCGATCAGGTGCAGCTCGACCGCGCCGTCGCCCTCGCACCGGCCCATCCTGAGCCGCTCGTCCTCGCCGTAGTCGATTTCGCCGAGCCGCTCGCTCATGATCGAGCCGAACACGTCGTTGACCGCGTCGATCACCGCGCGCGCGCTTCGAAAGTTTGTGTTGAGGTCGATGCGTTTTCCGCCCTCGCCCCTGCCGTAGTCCCGGTGTTTTTCCAGGAACAGCCCGGGGTCGGCGAGGCGGAAGCGGTAGATCGACTGCTTGACGTCCCCGACCAGAAACAGGTTGTTCTCGCGGCGGATGCGCGCGAGTACGGCCTCCTGCACGCGGTTGGTGTCCTGATATTCGTCGACGAAGATGTGATCGAATTTCTTGCGGTACTCCTCGGCGATGACCGGATTCGAAAGCGTCCTGAGCGTCAGGTGCTCGAGGTCCGCGAAATCGACGAAGCCCTCCTCGCCCTTGCGCCTGAAGTAGAGCGCGTCGAAGTCCGCGATGAGCGAGGTCAGCGCGTACAGCGCGGGCAAAAGCCTTGCAAGGAGCGCGGCCTCCTCGCCCGGTGAGCGGGAAAAGAGCCTCGCATGCCGCTCGCGCAGCAGTTTTTTGAAGGCGTCGCGCTGCGCCTTGATCTGTGTTTTCCTCGCCTCGCCGTAGTCGCGCGGGAACGTCAGCCGCCCGAATTCGAATGCGTTCAGCCGCGCGCGGTAGTCGCGCTCGGTCTTAGATAGAGCGAGCGCTCGCGCTCGCGTCAGCTCGTCGGAGAGCACAATGCGCACGGCGGGCGAGTCCTCCTCGTCGAGCGTCTGCTGCATGGACTCGGCGTAATAGCGCGCGTCATCGCGCGCGTCAAGCAGCCGTATTTGCGCGGGCAGGGAGCGTTCGATCCCTGCAGCGTCAAGCCCGTACTGCGCTACGGCGCGCTTAAGCCACTGTATCGGCTCAGGCTGCGCGCGCATAAACTCGTAGATCTTC
The DNA here is from genome assembly GCA_038562375.1 of Bacillota bacterium. GTDB lineage: Bacteria > Bacillota > Clostridia > Christensenellales > CAG-138 > JBCFAY01. The sequence goes on from JBCFAY010000005.1 coordinate 109,893, forward strand.
TCTACCCAGCTTATGAGCTCCTCCTCGGAGCCGGTCAGTTCAACGAGCGACAAAAACCCGGCGTCGCCCTGCTCGAAGCGCTCTTCCAAAAGCTCGTCGAGCGCGTCGCCGAACACCACGTCGGCCTCGATGTCGTCCGCGAGCCGGAACGCCGGGTCGAGCTCCGCCTCGTGGAAATGGCGGCGCAGCACGTGCATGCAAAACGAATGCAGCGTCGAGATATTCGCCCGCCCCGTTTTTTGCGCCTGTTCGTGCAGCCGCTTGGCGTCCTGCGGGTTTTCCGCCTCCTGCGCCGCGCGGAGGAGCGCCGATTGGATGCGCTTTCGCATCTCGTCCGCCGCCGCGTTTGTAAACGTAACAACGAGCATCTTTTCAAGATCCGCGCCCTCGCGCACCAGGGCGACGATGCGCTCGGTGAGCACCGCGGTCTTTCCCGAACCTGCGGCCGCCGCCACGAGCAGGTTGCCCTGCTCGCGGATCGCGCGCTGTTGCTGCGGCGTAAAATCCATGCGTTTCCTCCTGAAAAGAAAGGGTATGCAGCTATCGCCGCGCAATCGGCACATCGATATTCAGCCGCGGCATAGGGCTGCGGCTGCCGGCCCTTCGGCGGTTACTCTTTGGGTTCATCCTGTCCGATCAATTCAAAAAACGCCTCCTGCTTGAGCGGCGAAAGGCTGCGGAAACGGCAGCCGGGGAGCGCCTGATCGAAGCAGCAGACGCCCGCGTGCTCGCAGTGGGCGCACGCGGTGCGCCGGCCGCGCCGATAGGGCGAAACCTCCGCCCGTCCCGTGAGGAGCGCGTTTACGGTGTCGGCGGCCTTTCTTTGCGCAAAGCGCGTCAGCGAGGTAAGCTCCGCGTCCGTCGCGCGGCGCGGCGATAACACCTTCGAATCCCTGCCGCCCGATTCCCGGTCGGCGGCGTTCAATACGCCCGCGTCGTCGAGCGATACGCCGTCGAGCCGGTATTCTTTGAGCAGCTTGTCCTCCTGTTCGCCCTCGTCGACAACGGGTTCCTTTACGCCGAGATAGTACATGCCCGCCGCGCGCGCGCCGCCATACCCCTGCATCGCGGCGGCGAGATAGAGCGGCAGCTGGAGGCGGATGCCCGCGTACAGCTCCGCAAAGTCGAAATCCGTGCCCGTGCCGCGCTTGTAGTCAACTACGCGCAGGCAGGGCGCGTTTTTTCCGTCGTCGTATAAATCGATCCGGTCAATCTTGCCGACGAGCCGCACGGTCCTGCCCGCCGGTCCGCAAAGCTCGATCGGCTTGAGCGCGCCGTCCTCCGCGAAGGCGACCTCGCAGGCGACGGGCAGGAATTCGCCCATCGCGATCTGGCGTACCATCGCGAACGCGGTCGCCTTGAGCGTGCGCACCATGCGCCTGCCGCGCGCGCGCAGGCGCTCGCTTTGTTCGAGTATGCCGCCGTTGTGCTCGAGGAGCAGGCCGGGCGCGATCTGATCTACGAGGGCGTCCACCGTCGCCGCGTCGAGCTCCGAAAAGGGGATCCCGCGCCGGAGGATGAGCTTGACGAGCGCATCGAGCGCGCTGTGGTAGAAACTGCCCTCGTCGAGCGGCCGCTCCCGATACTCTTGGCGCGGCCTGGCGCATATGCCGTACTCGACAAGATGCCTGAAAGGGCACGCGTTAAAGAGCTCAAGGCGCGACGCGCTCGTATGATCGGGATAAAGGCTCTGCGCGAGCGCCGAGGGCACGCTCGCGCCTGCCGGGTCGTAATAGAGCGCGCTCTCGAGCAAAAACAGGGTTTGCTTCGCCTGCGGGGCGCGCGCGAAATAGGCGTAGAGCTTTTCCAAAGGCTCGCTTGTCCGCCCGGTATCCGCGAAGCGCCTTAGGGCGCGCGCGAGCAGCCCGGCCGAAGCGTTTTGGGAGCACAGCGACTCGAGTTGAAGCTCCGCGCCGATATCGCTTGAAAGCTGAACGGACGGGAAGATCGCCCTGATGCGGTCGAGAAGCTCGCTCGGCAGGCTCTGGCGGCCGTCGAGGCTGAGCGGATAGCTCAGGTACAGCAGCTCCGTGGGCCTGGAGAGCGCGCGGTAAAGCTCGAACGTGTCGATCATCGTGTTTACGTCGCTGCCGCCCCAGACGTTCAGGCCGAGGGCGGAGAGGCACGCAAGCTCCGAATCGTCGATCACGGAATCGTCGTGGTGATGGCGCGGGAGCACGCCTTCCGCCGCGCCGAGCACGAACAGCGCGCGCACCGCGCGCGCGCGCGTCCTCGAAAGGTTCCCAAGCAGCACCTGATCCGTGGTGGTGGGGATAATCCCGGCCTCGTAGGCGGCCATGCCCTCCTCGAGCATCGCAAGGTACTTTGAAAGCGGGATCGCATCGTCCCCGACGATGGTGTAAAGCTGATCCAAAAGTTCGATCAGAAGGTTGTAGATCTGCGCGTTCTCGTCCGCAAGCTCAAGGCGCTGTTCTTCCCTGAGCGCTTCGACGCGCTTTTGCAATTGCCCTGCGACGTCGAGCCTGACGAGGTATTCGTACAGCGCGCGGGTCTTTTCCCGGGCGCTCTTGGCGCGAAGCCCCTCGCGCAGCGGAAGAAGCGCATCCATCACAATCGTGCGGGCCTCCTCGGCGGCTTGGCGTTCGCCCTCCTCGCCGCGCTCGAAGGGGCGAAGCAGCATCGACCCCTGCAGCCCAAAGCGCAGCATATAGTTTTCGAGCGCGTCGGCCTGATCGTCCGCAAGCCTACACAGGCCGCTCTTGATGAGGTCGAGAAAGTCGCTGCGGAAGAACCCGCGCTCGGCGCAGCGCAGGGCGCTGACCATCAGCACCGCGGCCGGATGCCCCTGCAGCGGGCGGCCCGCGTCCAGAAACAGCGGGATGCCGTGGTTTAAAAACGCGCGCCGTACCGGCAGGGCGTAGCGGCCAAGATCGGCGCACAATACGGCCATGTCCCGGTAGCGCACGCCCTCGCGCGCGGCGCGGGAAACCGCGCAGGCGAGCGCCTCGACCTCGGCGGAGACGCTGCTCGCGGCGAAGACGCGGATGCCCGAAGCGTCGCCTTCATACGGGCGGGCGGGGTAGGCGAACAGCTCGCGCTCGAGATGCTCTAGCGCGGGTTCCTTTTGCCGCTCGCCGGGATCGCGCGCCCGCTCAAGGTCCGCCGCGTTTTTGACCGCGACCTTGCAGCCTTTTTCCCGCGCGAGCGCAAGGAGCTTTACAAAAGCGCGCGACTCCGGCGCGAAGACCGAACCGTCCCGCGCGTTCGGATCGGGATCGAGGCAGATGCAGATGCAGATCGAGCGCGCGTGCTCCATGAGCGCGCCGATCACGCCGGTCAGCTCCGCCGCAAAGATATCGAATTCGTCCAAAAAGTAGTCGCGGTCCGCAAAGGTCGATTGCCCGAAGCGCGCGGTCAGCTCGTGCAGGGCGTCCTCCCCGTCGAGATACCCCGGCGCGAGCAGCGCCTCGGTGCGCTCGAACAAAAGCGCGAGGTCGAGGAGCTTATCGCGCAGTGGCTCGGCTTCGCCGAGCCTTTCCGCGGCCTCGAAGAGCGTCTCGGGCCCGATGGAAAACCGCTTGCACAGCGAGAACAGCTCGTCGCACTTGAGCGCGAAGCCCGGCCGCTCGGCGACCGGCCCGAACGCCTTGAGTTCGCCCGCGTGTTCGCGGATGCACCGGCGGATCAGCATGCGCCTGCCCTCGCGCGAGAGCAGCGCGCCCCGGCACCCGGTCTCGCGCAGCACGCGCGCGGCGAGCGTCGAGAACGAAAGCACCTGAACGCCCAAAAGCCCGCCGCCCATCGCCCGCGCGAGCTCGCGTTCGCTTTCGAACGTGAACTGCTCGGGGACGACGAGCACGGGGCGCTCTTTGGCCCGGATCCTTTGGCGGATCAGCTCCCGGGCGGCCCGGCTCTTTCCAGCTCCGGCCCTGCCCGATATAAACGTAACGTCGGCAGGCATCGCGGCTCCTTAGAAGGTTTCCTTGTGCAGGGAGAAGTACCGCATCTGCGTATCGATGCGGCGGCTTTCGAACAGATGGACGGCATTGACCAAAAAGGACGCGCCCGGCTTAAGAACGGCCGATTCAAGCGCGCCGGAAGCGCCCGGCTCAAAGGCGCGCGCGAGCGTGATGTGTGGGGAAAAGCGCTTGTAATCCCGGGCGAATCCCCGGTCGCTGAGCTCGCTTGAGAGGCTTTCGTGCAGCGCGTTCAGCTCGCCGATGTCCCCGTCCACAAGCGCGATCGCGATCCCGCGGTCAAAGCGGTCGAGCCCGCTTAGGTGCAGCGAGAAAGGCCGGATGCTGCGCACCGCCTGGCGCATGGCGTCCGCGGCGAACGCGAGGGCGTCGGTCTCCCCGAGGAACTGCAGCGTGATGTGATGGTTGCCCTCCGGCACCCACCGCCCGACGCTGCCGCCGTCTTTCAGCGCTTGCTGAACGCGGACAAGCTCGCGCTGGACGTTATCCGGAAGCGCGATTCCGATAAATAGGCGCAACCCCGATCCCCCCTCGCCGTTTTATTCCATTATATCGTCTTTGGACATGCTTTGCATCAGCGGATGTGCCCAAAGGCGCACGATTTTCCCATATCCCCCGCGCTTTCGATTTATGCGGCGGCCCGTGCCCGTAGAGCGGCTGCATTCCCGTTTGTCCGATCCGCACCCTATTTTCATGGATTCGGCAACGGATCCCCAGGATATTCCATGTTTACGGCAAATTCGCGCTTGCAAAATGTTCCAAGTGGCGCTATACTGATGCTATCAGCCGGTCGACCGACTGATAGAGCGGAAGGGAGCAAGTGCTATGGCAAAAAAGAAAGGGGATTTTCTCAGCGCCCGCGCGTCGATACTCGACGCGGCGTCGGCGCTCTTCAGCATGGGCGGAATCCGCGAGGCGAGCCTTGCGGACATCGCGCAGCAGGCGAGGATGAGCAAGGGCACCCTGTATTATTATTACCCGACGAAGGACCATCTGGTGGAGGATATCGCCGAGGAGCATCTAAGCCGTATAACCGACACGCTCTTCGGCTGGATCGACGCGCTCGACGGCGAGACGGGAGCCAAGGAGGCGCTCGACGCGCTGCTTTCACTCTTGATGGCCGACGAAAAGGCGCTTCGGCTGCATGTGGTGCTGCAGTCCGAGGCCGCATTGGGCAACGCGCTCGTCAAAAAAAAGCTGCTCGCGAAATACCGCGAGTGGACGCTGATGCTCGAGGTCGGCGCGCTCAAGCTCTCCCAGCCTGCGTCGGGACGGCTCAGGGACATTTCGCGCATATTCTTCGCGGCGATCGACGGGTTGGCGCTGCATGAGCTGATCGAAGGCGGAGCGAACAATCGCGACGCGATGGTTCGCCTGCTCCTGGCGGAGGCGTAACATGGATCCGTTCCGGCGCGTACTTTTGGTAGGCGATTCCATCGCCAAGGGCGTGACGTACGACGCGTCGCGCGGGCGCTACGTCCTGCCGACGGAGAATATCTCCCGCTTGGTGGAAAAGGCCACCGCGTTTGTGATCGAAAACATCGCCCGCTTCGGCGCGACGGTGGACACGGCGGCGAAGGATCTCACCCGCTGGCTCAAGCGCGGGGGCTCGCCGCGCCCGGACGTCGTAGCGATCGAGGTCGGCGGCAACGACTGCAATTTCGACTGGGAGGCCGTCGCGCGCGATCCGAAGGCGGAGCATCTGCCAAAAACGGGGATCGAGGAGTTCGAGCGCACGCTCGGGGGGATGATCGAAGAGGTGCGCGCCGCGGACATCCTGCCGGTGCTCTGTAACCTTCCGCCGATCGACGCGGAGCGGTATTTTCGCTATTTTACCGGCGGCGACCCGGATAAGGGCGAGCGTATCCTCGAATGGCTCGGCACGGTCGGGCGCATCTACTGGTGGCACGAGCGCTACAGCGCCGCGGTGGAGCAGGTGGCCGAAGCCATGGAAACGCCGCTGATCAACGTGCGCGGCGCGCTGCTGTGCGAGCCGGACTACCGCGTGTTTGTCGCGGCGGACGGACTGCATCTGAACGAGGAGGGGCAGCGCCGCGTCGCGCTCGCGGTGGAAAAATACGTGCAGAGGCGTTTTTTGCGGCAGGGCTAGCCCGCGTAAAGCCGCAAGGCGCGTCTATGCACAAAGGGAAATCCGATGCGGCGCGGGGAAAAGCCTTGCGCCGCGAGGCTTTTCCCCCGGAAATCGCCGGCTCCGGCGGTACGTGCGGTTCCCTCCAAAAGGCCGCGCGGCCCTCTTTGAACGTACCGCCGTGCGCGTCCCTGTTCGGGGGCGCGCCCTTCTTGTATACCGGGCGCAAATCGGGTATCATAGAGGTGTAGTGACATTCGATCTGCCCGCTTGGGAGCCTGTTTTGCCGTGCTTTCCCCAATGTTTTCTCTTGACAGAGTCCTATGGATGCCTTATGATAGTGAGCAATCATAAACGCGGTGATAGAGACTGCGTCCGGCGGTGTAGACTTCAGAGAACCGGTGGTTGGTGCGAACCGGCGCTGCTGCGGATGCGTATCCCTCTTGAGCGGATGTCCTGAACGGCAGTAAGGGCATACGGCGTGCTCCGTTAAAGGCAAAGGGTTTGTTGGAACCCTGTAAAGAGGATTTCGCAAGAGAAATCAAATTGGGTGGTATCGCGCGGTTAGGCTGCGTCCCAAACGGGACTCAGCCTTTTATTATTCTAAGGAGGTATCGTTATGACGGATCAACTTCGCGAGATCGGAATCCGGCTCAAAGCCTTGCGCGAGATCGAAGACCTCAGCCCGGCGGAAATCGCGGCGCGCTGCAAGGTCTCGGTTGAAGACTACGAGGCTTACGAACGCGGGGAGAAGGACTTCTCCTTCAGTTTCCTTTATAATGCCGCGGCGGTGCTCGGCGTGGACGTGATGGATATCATGACCGGCGATTCGCCCAAGCTTTCCACCTGCTCGCTGGTGCGCGCCGGAACGGGCTTCAAGGTGGAGCGCAGGCAGGCGTATTCGTACAGGCATCTGGCGTTCACCTTCCGCAACAAGAAGGCGGACCCGTTCCTCGTTACGGTATCGCCGTCCGACAAACTTCCCGAGCTGCACGGGCATGAGGGCCAGGAGTTCCAGTACCTGCTCGAAGGCGAGGCGGTCGTGGCGATGGGCGATGTGCGCTATGAGCTTAAGGCGGGAGATTCGCTGTATTTCGATTCGTCGATCCCGCACGCGCTCAACGCGCTCGGCGGCAAACCGGCGACGTTCCTTGCGGTGGTCATCAAATAATTGCGGCGGCGGGCCGACGCCCCGCTGAAGAAAGGGAGGTTCCAATGTCATTACTTGAAGAATTCGTCTGTACCAAATTTTCCTCCTATGAGGATTTTTCCAGCAATTATCGGGTGAACGCGCCGGAGGGCTTCAACTTCGCTTACGATGTAATCGACCGTATCGCAAAGGAGGAGCCGTCCCGCCGCGCCATGCTCTGGGTCAGCCGCGACAACAAGGAACGCTCGTTCACATTCGGGGACATGAGCCGCCTTTCCAACAAGGCCGCCAACGTCTTTACCGCGCTGGGCGTACAAAAGGGCGATACCGTCATGCTGGTGCTCAAGCGCCGCTACCAGTTCTGGTACGCGCTGATGGCGCTGCACAAGATCGGCGCGATCGGCATCCCCAGCACGCATCTTCTCACGCCGAACGATTACGACTACCGCGCCAACGCGGCGGGATCGGTGATGATCCTCTCCGTAAACGAGCCCGAGGTTGTGGAGCACATCAAAAACGCCAAGGAACGGCTGAAAACCGTTCGCGCCTACGGCCTGATCGACGGCGATGCGCCCGAGGGCTTCGTCGATTTCGACGCGCTTGTCGAAGCCGCGAGCGACGATTTTCCCGTGCCTATGCCCCGCCCCGGCGGAAAAGACCTGCTGCTTTTATACTTTACCTCCGGCACGACCGGTTATCCGAAGATGGTCTGCCACGACCATTACTATCCGCTCGGCCATATCCCGACCGCGTGGTTCTGGCACTGCGTGGTGCCGGACGGACTGCACTTCACCATTTCCGACACGGGCTGGGGAAAGGCGGCGTGGGGCAAGCTCTACGGGCAATGGCTCAGCTCGGCGGGAATCTTCACCTACGATTTCGATAAGTTCGACGCGCACGATATCCTCGACAAGATGCAGAAGTACCGCATCACGACCTTCTGCGCGCCGCCGACGATGTACCGCTACATCATCAAGGAACCGCTGGAGAAGTACGACCTGTCGTCGCTCAAGCATGTTACCACCGCGGGCGAGGCGCTCAATCCCGAGGTCTATCACCGCTTCAAGGAGGCCGTGGGCCTCGAGATCCACGAGGGCTTCGGCCAGACCGAGAGCACGCTCATGCTCGCGACCTTCCCCGGGATGCAGCTCAAGACCGGCTCCATGGGCAGGGTCACGCCGGGCTACGAGGTGGTCGTACTCGATGCGGAATGCAACGAGAGCGCGATCGGCGAGCCGGGCGAGATCTGCATCTGCACCAAGAACGGCAAGCCCTTAGGCATGTTCAGCGGCTATTACAAGGATCCCGAGCTCACCGCCACCGCCTGGCACGACGATTATTATCACACCGGCGACGTGGCCTGGAAGGACGGGGACGGCTATTTCTGGTTCGTCGGCCGCTCGGACGATGTGATCAAGAGCTCCGGCTACAGGATCGGCCCGTTCGAGGTCGAAAGCGCGATGATGGAGCATCCGGCGGTGCTCGAGGTCGCCGTCATCGGCGTACCCGATCCCGATCGCGGCGCACTCGTGAAGGCGAGCGTTGTGCTCGCCAAGGGGTACGAGCCCTCCGAATCGCTCAAGAAGGAGTTGCAGGATCACGTCAAGCGCGTTACCGCGCCGTATAAATACCCGCGCATCGTCGAGTTCGTCGAGAGCCTTCCCAAGACGATCAGCGGCAAGATCCGCCGCGTGCAGCTGCGCGAGGAGTCCAAGCAGAAATAGCTCCGCGCGGTCGGCGCAATACAGGCTCCATTCCATTCGGCGTCTTTGCCCTCCGGCAAAGGCGCCGTTTTTGCTTGGAACAGAGCTTCGTTCGGATTGCATTTTCAAACCGTATATCCACCTTATTCATAAATTATTTATCGAATTTCGATAACATTATATTGAAATTCATTGAACAATCTGGTATGATTTGCGCGGAGGTGAAGCTCATGAACTATAGGTTCCTCTCGCGCCTGACGCGCGTGCTGCTCTACGCGCTGTTCTGCCTGATCGCCGCCGCGCTTGCGGCGCTCCCGTTCGTGCTCCAGCGGCTTTTCACGTTCTTCGGGGACGATTATGCGAACGCGCCCGGATACGAATGGTTCATCGTCGTCTTTCTGGCGCTGGCGGGTCTGGGCGCGCTCTACATCCTCTTCTCGCTGATCCGCATCTTAAAAACGCTCGATCATGATCCGTTTATCGAGAAAAACGCCGCGATGCTCAAGTCCATGGGCATTGTGGCGGAAGGCCTGTGCGTTCTTTTCGCGATCAAGAGCGTCTGGTTTTTCACGCCCATGACGGTCGCCTGCGCCGTCGTGACGCTGCTGTGCGGCCTGTTCGCCCTCGTGCTTTCGGACGTGTTCGCTTGCGCGATCGCCTATAAGCGCGAGAACGATCTGACCATTTAAGGAGGGGGCCATGATTACCGTCAATTTGGATGTGATGATGGCGCGCAGGAAGATGAGCCTGAACACGCTCGCCGCGAGCACGGGCATCTCCCCTGTGAACCTGTCGATCCTCAAGAATAATAAAGGCAAAGCCGTCCGGTTTTCAACGCTGGACGCGATATGCAATGCGCTTGACTGTCAGCCGGCTGACATTCTGGAATATGTAAAGGAGGAAGCGCATGGAGTCGAAGCAACCGCCGCAGCGGAATCCGGAATCTGAAGGGACGGCCCGGGGAGCGCGGGCGCAATGGCTTCTCGCGATCGCGCTTCTTATCGGCATCGCGTTCGATCGGCTGATCGTCGACGGCTTTTTGCAGGCGCCGAACCATACGATCTACACGCTCTGCTACGGCGGGTTCTGGATGCTGTACCTTGCGCTGTTCACGGCGCTCGCCAGGGACAGGATGCGCAAAAACCGCGAAGCCTGGTTCTTTGCCGCTGCGTCGGTCCTTCTCGTCGCGCGCGGGCTTCTCTACGCGCAGCATGAACTGCTGCTCATGAACGCGCTTGTTTTGCCGCTTATCCTGATGCTGCACGCGCTTCTCGTGCGCCATGGCTGCGAGCGCGGACAGGAAGGCAGGCTGATCGCGGGATATCTCGCGGGCTGGTTTGCCTGGCCGTTTTCGGCATTGGGGCGCTGCGCGAGCGCGGTCGGAACGCTCTTCCAGAAGCGCGGATCAAAAACCGCAAACCAGGCGATTTTGGGGGTGCTGCTCGCGTTCCCGGCGCTGGTCGTGGCCGGGTATCTCCTTTTGAGCGCGGACGCGGTGTTCTCAAGGCTGATGGCGGATCTGTTTGAGCGGCTGGATCTCTTCGAGATCTTCTGGCATATCCTGGCGGTGTTCGTTGCGGCGATGCTGTTCTACTCGTTCCTTTACAACGCCGCAATTGTTTCCGGGGAGCGGCCTAAGGCCGAAGAGAAGGAGCGCCCGACGCTCCCTTCGGTAACGCTCAACGTCGCCCTGTCGCTGGTGCTGGCGCTGTACGCGGTATTCGCATACATACAGTTTACCTACCTTACGGGCCTGAACGGGCTCCCGGCAGGGCTGACGTATTCGCAGTACGCGCGCAGCGGGTTCGGGCAGCTTTTGTGGGTCTGCGCCATCAACCTCGGACTGTTCGCGCTGTGCCTTAAAGTCGGCAAATCGTCCGGGACGCTCACGGCGCTGCTTTTCGGGCTGCTGGCGGCGAGCGCCGTGATGCTCGGCTCCGCGCTCATTCGGCTGCTGCTGTACGCCGACGCGTACGGGCTCACGGTCGCGCGGCTGTTCAGCCTCTGGCTGATTGCTTTCCTCGCCTTTACGCTGATCGCCTGCGCCGTTAAGCTGATACGCGGCAGTGTCCCGCTGATCCGGATACTCGCGGCGGCGCTTATGCTGTGGTATCTGACGCTGAATCTTGTCAACGTCGACGGCATCATCGCCGAGAGCGTGCTCGGCCGCGCCGCGCGCGAAGGGGCGCTGTCACAGCAGGACGCGAACTATGTGCAGCATGTTCTTTCCTCGGACGCGAACGCGGTGCGGGCAAAATACCGCGAGCTTCTCAAGGCCGCCGCGGACGGGGACATATAGCCTGCGCTTTGGGCAAAGTTTTCCACATCGATGGGCGCGCGGCAGCAACGGCCGCGCGCCTTTTCCCCTTGTCCAACAATTGAGGCGTGCGAACGCGCGCTCGATGGCTGTCTGTGAAAAAAAGATGCGATATGGGGCCCAATAGCAATGTTTGTTGTTTCTTGTATTATGTATGGGTTAATGATACAATAGGACAAAGGCGATAGAACAGAGGGTATAATGATGGACAATAAGCTTAAAATTACACGCGTGGATAACGCACAGCTTTCCCATAAGACCAGGGCGGCGCTCATCGAGATTATCCATCAAAACGCGGTGGACGGCAAGCCATTTAAGCTCCCCAACGAGGACGAGCTCTCCCAGCAGCTCGGGGTAAGCAGGAACGTCCTTCGGGACGCGCTGATGTCGCTCGAGCAGATGGGCATCGTCACCCGCCGGCGGAGCAAGGGAACCATCGCAAACCCTCAGATCGTAAATTTCCACGGACGCCTGGACACCGAGCCGGAGCTGTTCCGCACCCTCAAGGAAGTCGGGTATGATGTGCGGGTGGAGACGCAGCGCCTCGGCTTTGTGTTTGAGAACGATCCGGTATTCGGCAAGGATCAGGATTGCTACCTGAACGTCGAAAAGCTGTTCTTTGCCGACGGCAAGCCCGCGGCCTACTGCGCGGACCGTATCATCGGCAGCTACGCGAAGCTCGCCAAGGATTCCATCTTTAAGCTCCAGGAGCAGAGCCACTACGAATTCCTGGAGCAGAACTGCCACACGACGATGGCGTACACCATGGCCAATCTCGACGCGCGGATCCCCGAACCCTGGATCGCGCAGGTTCTCAAGACCGAGGAAAACGAACCGGTGCTTGTGTTGGAGGATATCGTATACAACTACGACCATGAGATCGTCGTGCATTCTTTTATCCATTTCCGCCGCGGCGTGATCAACATCAAATTCCTCCGCAAATACTCTTAAAAATCAGCGCGAAGGCGGCTCAAGGGCGGACGCGTCTTTCCGCTTAATTAAGGGCGGCTGCTTTTACGGCAAGCGTTTGCTTGCCGTGCGTTTTAGCAAAATGATAAAGAACCGGAGGCAAGCAAACCATGCTTAAAGCTGATCTTATCGTGACCAACGCCTGTATCGTGACGATGGATAAAAACCGCCGCATACTCGACGACGCCGCGCTCGCCGTGGTGGGCGATACGATCGCGGCCGTAGGTGATAGCGATCAAATCCTTCGCGAATTTGAATCCGATCGCGTGATCGACGCGACCGATAAGGCGCTTTTCCCCGGGTTTATCAACACGCACAGCCATCTCTTCCAGGTGCTGCTCAAGGGCCTGGGCCGCGACAAGCTGCTCTTCGACTGGCTCGACAGCTCCGTCCGCCGCGCGCTTTACCGCATCACGCCCGAGCGCGCGAAGGCCGCCGCGCGCGTCGGATGCATGGAAAGCCTGCGCTCCGGCGTCACGACGGTGCTCGATTACCAGTATTGCCACGGCTTCCGCGGCGTGGACGACGCGGTGCTCGAGGCGATGGAGGAAACCGGCATACGGGCGCTGCTCGGAAGGGGCTTCAGCAACGTCAAACCCCTTCCTGACGAGTTCAGGCCCGCGTTCGTGGAGGAGGAAGACGAGTTCTTTTCCGAGATCGAACGGCTGGCAAAAGAGTACCGCCAGCATCCGAGGCTCGGCATCGCTATCGCGCCGGGCATCATCTGGGACGTGTCGCCCAAGGCGTTCGTCAGGCTGCGCGAGCTGTCGGAGCAATACGGCCTTATTCTGACCATGCACCTGAACGAATCCATGGACGACGACGAGTACAGCCGCAAGACGTTCGGCATGGACACGGTTCCCTACCTTGAACAGCTGGGCTTCCTCGGGCCGAACTTCGTCGCGGTGCACTGCGTGAACATGCAGGCGGACGATATCGAGATCCTGAAAAAGCACGACGTCAAGATCTCGCACAACACGGTCTCCAACATGATCCTCGCCTCGGGCGTCGCGCCCGTGCCGGAATTTATGGGGGCGGGGCTCACGATCGGCCTGGGCATTGACGGCGCGGCAAGCTCCGACATGCAGGATATGCTCGAGGTCGTCAAGGCGACGGCGCTGATCCACAAATGCGTTCGGCAGGACGCGTCGATCGTCAATGCCGAGGAGGTCCTGGAGATGGCGACGCTCGGCGGCGCCGCGTGCATCGGCCGCGCGCACGATCTCGGATCGATCGAGGTCGGCAAGAAGGCGGATTTCTTCCTGTTCAATCCGAAAACGCCCAAAGCCGTGCCGATGGCCGATCCGATCTCGACGCTCGTGTACTCCTCCTCCGAGGAGAACATCGATACCAGCGTCGTGGGCGGCAGGGTGCTGCTCGAAAACGGCAGATACCTCCTGGTGGACGAAGCGGCGGCGCTCGACGAGTGCCAGAGGGCGGCCGCGGAAATCCGCGAGGAAACCGGCCTTGGGAATACCCATTGGGGCCGGCGCGTGAAGGTCGGACCGTTCAGGAAGTAAGGAGCAACGGCAAAGCGGATCTGCGCCCTGGCGCGGGATTCGGCCGGATTCAAGCAAAGGAGCATAAAGATGCCGCACGTCGATATTTCGATGTTCCCCGGCCGCGATCGGGAAACCAAAACCGAGCTGGCCCTGAAAATACGGGATCTTATCGTCGAGGAGCTCAAGGTGAACGTCAATGTCGTAACCGTCTCCATCGAGGACATCCCCCGGGAGCAATGGTCGGAGCATATGAAGAAATTCAGGGAAGAGGATTTGTTCGTTAAGCCGGGGTATTGACACCGCTTTTCGACATAAAAGAGAATTGCGGGCGCAGCCCGTACGCGGGCTCGGCAATCAAAAGAACCATCCCGCGATGCCGGGTGTACATGCCCCTGCCCTTACGTCCGAGCGATAAGCGGTACCGGTGCTTTTGCCGATGATACGACATTGACCAATGGAATAATGCAAGCGGATGGAGAACCCGCAAAAACGGCAAGGCACCGTCCAAAGCGCCTTGCCGTTTCCGTTCCCATACGGCGAAACGGTTTTATGCCTTCCGGCGAGTTTCATCGCCGGTCAATACCTGAGCTTCTGCCGCGTGAAAATGAAGTTCGAGCGGTGGGCGGCGAGCATGAGTATCTCCGAGTGCGGATGGTCCTTGGTCGTAAACGCGCGGTAGGTGCCCATGGCCGTCGTTCCGCCAACAAACACCATCGAGTAGTTGATAAACATCTCGTCCATCGCCTTATTTTCGATCAGATGCCACATGTACGAGGGCGACTCGATGCACATCTTGCGGATGCCGAGCTTCCGGAGGAGGAAGAGCAGCGCCTTGGAATCGGGCCTTGAGCCCGTGCCCGTGAGAAATACCGGGATCACGCCGGGATTCGCCGCGATAAAGCTTTTGATCTCCCCGATGTCCGCCTCTTCCCCCGCGGCGTACGGGCCGAAGCAGCGGTGCGCCTGCTTCATCTCGCGGTCGAGATAGGCTCCGCCGTCGGGGCCGGTGGCGATCATCGCCTGCACCTGTCCGCTCGTGAAGACCTTGTGCTCAAGCGGGATATCGGTGCCGTCGAAGGATACCACGAGATTGATCGGGTAAACAGAGGGCTTGCCCATCACCTGTGTGCGCGCCCGGGAGAGCTCCTCGCAAAAAACGTGCGAGGTGCCGTCGGGCTCGGCCTGGAGCGTCCTCGCGCCGATCAGGCTGGCGTCCGAATACGCGCGCAGCATGTTCAGCACCCAAAAGTCGGCTTTCCCGCCCTCGGGATCGAGCATGTTCTTGCCCGCGATCAGCGGCCCCTGGGGGTCGTCGGGGAACGCGATCTTCCCGTCGGAGGAAAGGACGATCGAAGCGAACGTATAAGGCCTGTCCTCCGGCGGCTCCGGCAGATAAAGCTCGCCGTAGACTTCCTTGACTTTCTTGGGGACGACGTCCTTGGATTCGGCCTTGATTTCAGCGAGCGCATCCTCTTGGCGCATCAGCATATTGAGCTTGATGTCCTCGGTCGGGAAATGGAACGTGGGCAGCGGCTGCATGGGAAGACCTCCTTATATACTATTTGTAAATTGATGTGGATAAAAAGGCCGATTTTGATTCGCATTGCGCGCGGGGTTTCTTGCCGCGCTGTTTCAGAAGTATTATATCATACCTGGTATGAAACCGCTTATCAATAATGCTGTATGTTTTAACAAAAATCCAAAGCGGATACTCCAAAAACTTGTAAGAAATTCCCTAGGATAATACCAGCCGCTTGTTGCGCAGCCGCACAAAAGGTTTTATACTAAATGGATACAACCGCGGGGTTTGCGCTGCTTTTGCGCACAAACCCGTCGTTGAACGGGTAAATTGGGAAAAGATAAGCATGTAAAATCAAAAAATCAGTAGCGAAACGCTTGAAAATGCGCTACAATAGACAAGGGCGTGTAACCGATTACACCCCATGCACTGATCAATGTAAAGCAAAACGCCATAATAAGTCCGCGAAAAGCGCCCAAAAGCGCGCCGGACGAAGCGGGCCTAAAGCAAATCAAATCATTTTATGAAGGGACGGATACAACAATGGGTAAGGCAAAACGGCTGGCGAGGATTTTCAGGGAAGACGGGAATACGATCATTACGGCGTTCGACCACGGCAGCACGTCCGGTCCGGTGGCGGGGATCGAGAAGATCGACGCGCCGCTCAAGCAGGTCATCGACGCAGGCACCGACGCGGTGATCGTCAACATCGGCGTTGCGAAGAAATACGAAACGATACTCGGCCGCACGGGCGTGATCGTGCGCATGGACTTCCCGTGCACGGAATACGCGCGCGAGGTGCACGACAGCGACGTTTACCTCGAGGTCGAGGAAGCGGTGCGCGTGGGCGCGGACGCGGTGATCTTTTCGAGCGGTCCCGACGTCATGGGGCACGATCCTTCCCTGGAGCGCGCGATGCTCAAGATCATCACGAAGCTCGGCCGCGAGTGCGAGCGCTTCGGTATGCCTCTGGTCGCCGAGATGTATCCCGGCGGATGGAATCCCCCGGCGGAAGCGATCAATATCGAGAGCCTGAAGCTGGCGGCGCGGTTTGCGGCGGAGTGGGGCGCGGATATGCTCAAGATGCCGTACCGGCCGGGCTATGAGGAGGTTATCGAGGGAACATGGCTGCCGGTGGTCGTGCTCGGCGGCGCCAAGACCAACTCCGAGGAGCAGTTCTTCAAGAACGTCGACGACGCGATGAAGGCGGGCGCCAGGGGCGTCGCGATCGGCCGCAACATCTGGGGGCATGCGCATCCCGACCGCGTTGTGAAGCTTTTGAGCGGTTTGATCCACGAGGGGAAGTCGCTCGACGAAGCGATGGCGCGCCTGAAATAAATAAGCTGTAAGCTACCGCTGATTTGAAGCCAAGTTGGAATGGAAAGTACGGTGTAAGAAGGATGAGCGAAAACTACCTGTTGGGGATCGATATCGGCACGAGCAGCGTGAAGGTGGTGCTCACGGATCGGCAGGGCAGGCGATTAGGGGAACATTGCCGCGCGCACGAGATCGTGCAGGAACGGCCGGGCTATGTGGAGCAGGACGCGGACGGAGCGTGGTGGCAGGGCGCAAAGGAAGGGATCATACAGTGCCTGAAGGAGTCGGGGATTGCCCCGGAGCGCATCGCGGGGATCTGCGCGAGCGGCATGGTGCCGTCGCTGTGCCCGCTGGATGCGGACGGCAGGGTGATCCGCCGCGCGATCCTCTACCGCGATAACCGCGCGATCGACCAGTCGAACCGGCTGAACGAGAAATTCGGCCCGGGATTCACGCTGCAGGACGTCACGCCCAAGCTCCTTTGGATCAAGGAAAACGAGCCGGAGCGTTACGGGCGGATCGCGTCGGTATTGAACGCTCATTCGTACGTGGCGTACCGGCTGACGGGCAAATACAGCGCGGATGCCGACATTGCCGCGATCTTCGGCGAAGTCTATGATATTGGGGAAAACCGGTGGCAAACGGAGCGGATGGCGGCGATGGGGCTCGACCCCAGGGTGCTGCCGCCGCTGTTCCGGCCGACGGACGTCGTGGGCACGGTAACGGCATGGGCGGCCGCGGAAACAGGCCTTGCCGAGGGCACGCCCGTCATCGCCGGGACGGGCGATTCGTACACGATACTCGTGGGCACCGGGACGATCGACGCGAACGAGGGCCTTATTTACCTCGGCACGGCGGCGACGTTTTTGGGGCTCGGGCGCTCGCTCGATGAGATGCGCGGCACGCTGCCGTTCGTAACGGGCGAGGCCCGGTTCCTTGGGAACGTGCTCATGGGCGGCGAGATCACGCGCTGGTTCCTCGAGTCGATCGTGCGCGGCCCGAAGACCGAATACGACGCTTTGGAGGCCCTGGCGAAAGCGACCCCCGAGGGAGCGGAGGGCCTGTACGCCCTGCCGCATCTTTTGGGGGAGAGAACCCCGAGGAGAAACCCCCTTGCAAAGGGCGTCCTGTTCGGGCTTACGAACGCGCATACGGCGGGCCACTTATACCGCGCGCTGATGGAGGGCGTGGCCTACGCGCTGCGCGAATCCTACGAGAACGCGTTTTTGCCGCTCAAGCGCCTGGTGATCGGCGGCGGCGGGTGCAAGACCGCGCTTTGGCTGCAGATTCTGGCGGACGTGCTCGGGCGCGAGCTTGAGTACATGCCCAAGGCCGACAACGCTTTGGGTACGGCATACCTTGCGGGATTGGCGCTCGGCGTGTTCGACAGCTTCCGCCCGATGAAGGAAGAATGGCTCAGCGAAAAGCAGGTGATCGTGCCGGACGCGTCGGCAGTCGCGCGGTACGACGGGTATTATCGATTCTATAAGGACCTCAACACGGCGATGGGGCCCCTGTACGCGCTGGAGGCGCAGCAAACTGCGAATGGGGGAAAACTAAAATGAAGGTTATAGCGTTTGTGGCGAGTTCGACCCATAACGGCAATACCGCCACGGCGGTAAAACAAATTCTGGCCGGCGCGGAGTCGGCCGGGGCCGAGACGAAGATCTTCTATCTGAACGATTATGATATTAAGCCGTGCATCGGCTGCCGGGTCTGCGAGAGGACGAACGAATGCGTGATCAAGGGCGACGATGTTCCGAAGCTTCACGAGGCGATCCAGGAGGCGGACGCGTACGTGCTGGGCACCCCGACGTATTACGGGGACATCACAGGGCAGTTCAAGCAGTTTGTGGACCGCTGCTATCCGTTCGTGGATATCCACAAGGATCCCGTGACGCATGAGATGAAATTCGGCAGCATCATACCGGTAAGAAAGCCCGGCGTGATGGTGGCGGTGAGCGGCAGCCACGGCGTGGAAGTGCTCGACAGCCACGTCAAGGTAGGCTTTCACTGCCTGAACGACATCAACGGATACCTGTGGCGGGAGGAACTGATCCCGTTTACGACATGGACGCCGGTGAAGCAGATGACCGAGCGCCTGGAATCCCTGTACCAGACGGGCAGGGACTTGGTGGAGCATCTCAACAGCGGCGAGGGAGAGGACAAGGAGCGCACCGAAAGGCTGCGCAAAAGAGCAGGCGGGGAGGTAGTAGAATGAAACAAGCGGTGATCGTAGCCAAGGAAAAAGTGGAGCTGTGGGAAAAGGAAATTCCCAAAATCGGCGATGACGAGGTGCTGGTGCGCGTAAAGGCGTGCGGGCTTTGCACGTTTGAACAAAGATATTTTACGGGCATGAAGGAGCAGTACCCGTTCAACGGCGGCCACGAGCTTTGCGGCATCGCGGAGCAGGTCGGAAAGAACGTGGGCTCGGACGTGCGCGTCGGGGACACGGTGGTGGTCGCGGCGATCACGCGCTGCGGGGACTGCTACTATTGCCGCCGCGGCATGGACAATATGTGCGTGCACGGCGGGGACGACCCGAAGCCGGGCGAGCTGTGGGGCCCGGGCGGCCTGAGCGAATACATGGTCGCCAAGGGCTATCAGGTGTATAAGGTCGGCAAGGATCTCGATTTTGCGAAGGGCACGCTGGCCGAGCCCGTCGCGTGCGTGATCCGCAGCATGGAAAAGGGCCGCGTGCGCTACGGCGACACGGTGGTCGTCACGGGGGCGGGCATCATGGGCCTGCTGCATGTGAAGCTGGGCAAGCTTTCGGGCCTCAAGGTCATCATCACCGAGGTCGACGAGGCGCGCAAGGAAATGGCCCGCCGCGCGGGAGCGGACATCGTGGTCGACCCGACCAAGGAGAGCCTGAAGGACGTCGTCATGGCCGTTACGGGCGGGATCGGTGCAGAAGCCGTGTTCTATACCGCGGGCGGCGTGCGCGCGTGCGAGGACGGGATCGGCGCTCTCGCCAAGGGCGGCACGATCGTTTTCTACGGCGCGATCTACCCCAAGGGCCTGATGAGCATCGACCCAAACAAGGTGCACTACGACGAGATCAACATCACGGGCCTCGTCTCCACGACGAAGGAAAGCTTCAGGCAGTCGGCGCGGATGCTCTCGGAGAACCTCATCGAGGTCGGCGAGCTCATCAGCGAAGAGGTGCCGCTTGAAAAGATCGATTACGCCTTCCGCCGCGCCGTCGCGCCGGATACCTACCGCGTCATCGTCAGGATGTGAGGAGGCGCGCATATGAAAGCATTGGTGAGGCTGAGCGATACCCCCAAGGATTTTGCGCTGCGGGACGTTCCCGAGCCCGCGCTCAAGGACGGTAAAATCAAGATCCGCGTCGCCTACGCGGGCATCTGCGGGAGCGATCTGCACATCTATCTCGGCTTTGAGCCGGGGCTGCCGCAAGGCGTGCACGGGCACGAGTTCAGCGGCGTGATCGAAGCGGTCGGCGCGGGCGTCGAAGGCTTCGCTCCGGGCGAAAAGGTGACGGTCGAGCATACCTACGCGACCTGCGGCCGCTGCGCCTATTGCCGCACGGGCCGATATCAGCTCTGCTCGAAGCGCAACTCGCTCGGATTCGATATCCAGGGCGCGTTTACGGAATACGTCGTCGTCGATCCGGTGTATGTGCACAAGCTCCCCGAGGGTGTGGACCTGAAAAAAGGCGCCCTGACGGAACCGCTCGCCTGCATCGTGCACGCGATCGGCCTCGTCGAGACCAAACCCGCCATGCATGTGCTCGTCGTCGGCCCCGGACCGATGGGGCTCTTATGCGGTCTCGCGCTCAAGGCCTACGGCTGCAAGGTCGATATCTGCGGAGCGCCGCAGGATAAGGAGCGGCTCGAGCGGGCGAAGGCTGCGGGCATGAACGTCGTCGAGGGCAAGGACATCGCGCCGATGAGCTACCCGCTGGTCGCGGAGTGCTCCGGCAGCGGCGGAGGCATCCGCCTCGCGATCGGCGCGCTGCAAAAAGGCGCGACGCTGCTGCAGGTCGGCATCTCCACGGAGCCGGTCACGCTGCCCTACGAGCAGATGGTCTACAAGGAGCTCAAGATCCAGGGCACCTTCTGCCATACCTGGGCGGACTGGGATCAGGCGCTACGCTTGGAGCAGGCGGGGCTGCTGGATATTTCCCCCGTCATCACGGACGTCGTGAAGCTCGAAGGATGGAAGGACGCCTTCGAGCGCCTTATCGGCAAAGAAGGCATGAAAACGCTGATCGAGCTTTGATCCGGTATTGCGCGAACAAACTTTCAAGAGTCGGCGGGGCAAAGCCCGCGGGAGGAGATGAAATTCCATGAAGGCGAGGCAAATTCAGTTCAACGGCGTGGGCAAGCTCGAAGTTGTCGAGCGCGAGCTGCGGCCTTTGAAGGAGGATGAAGTGCTCGTCAAGGTCGAGTTCTGCGGCCTTTGCACCTGGGAGCGCTATATTTTTGAAGGCACGGAGAGCATGCCGTTCCCGTTCGTCGGCGGCCACGAGATCGCGGCCACGGTCGTGGAAAAGGGCAAGGGCGTTTCGGACGCGATAAAGCCGGGGATGCCCGTCGCGATTGCCAAATGGAAGCGCTGCAACGAATGCGAAGCCTGCAGGCGCGGGTACGACAATCATTGCACCGCAAATTTCGGCCCTTCCGACAATCCGTATTCCGGCCCCGGCGGCTTTTCGGATGTTCTGATCTGCAAAAGCTATGAGGTCTTCCCGTTCTCGGCGAGTGCGCCGATCCATTTCGCTGCGCTCGCGGAGCCGGTCGCCTGCGTGACGAGGGCGGTCAACCGCTTGGGCATCGTTTCGGGCGATACGGTCGTCGTCGCGGGAGCGGGCCTTATGGGGCTGCTGTTCCTCAAGCTCCTGCGCCTGCGCGGCTGCGAGGTCATCGTGGTGCAGCGAAGCGAAAAACGGCGCGAGATCGCGAAGAACATGGGCGCAAAGCTCGTGCTTGCCCCGGAAAACTGGGTGGAGCGCACGCTGGAGGCTACCGCCGGTATGGGCGCCGCCGCGGTCGTATATACGGCGGGCGGATCAAAGATGGTCAACGAGTGCTTCACCGCCGCGCGCGTCGGCTCGGTCGTGATGCTCTACGCGCCCACGCACGAGGAAAGGCCAAAAATCGACTTGGATTTGATCCATTTCAAGGAGCTCGTCGTCACGGGCGCGCTCCAGCACGACAAGGAGAGCTTCCGCCAGGCGGTGCGGCTTTTGGGCAGCGGCCTGATCGATTTAAGCGACCTGAGCCTGAGCTTCGGCGATTTTGACAAGCTCGAGGACGAGATGCGCCGCGCCGACGCGGATCGCGACATCCACCGTATCCTCTTAAAATGGAATAGCTGACGCGTCGATCGAAAATGTTTAAAAAACGCCCCCGGCGGCCATTTTATGGAAGATGGCAGCCGGGGCCCTTTTTCATATTCGGCGCGGCCGGATAGGAAAACGCGCGATTCTTTTAAGCACCCTTGACAAACCAAAAAAACTCTCTAATAATAGAAGAATAATAGTACGTCCAATGTACTACAATATTATTCGGTATCACATCGACAGACAATTCACAGACGAGGGGGCGATACATTGCAATTTCAGGATAAAATCGTGGTGGTAACAGGCGCGGGGCAAGGGCTGGGCGCGCGTTTCGCGGAGGATTTCGCGGCGCAAGGCGCCGTCGTCATGCTCCTTGGGCGCACGCTCAAGAAGGTCGAGGCGGTCGGGGACAGGATACTCGCCTCGGGCGGCCGCGCAAAGACGTTCGCCTGCGACGTCGGGGACAGCGCCGACGTGGCGAAGGTGTTTTCAGAGATTCAAAGCGAATACGGCCATGTGGACGTGCTTGTCAACAACGCCGCCATCCACAAATCCATATCGGTGGTGGACACCCCGGTGGAGGAATGGGACGCGCAGATACGGATCAACCTCTCCGGCACATTTTATTGCACGAAGGCGGTGCTCAAGGGCATGATCGAGCGCCGCTACGGAAAGATTATCAATATCAGTTCCTCGGCGGCGAAGCACTTTTTCCCGGGGTTCGGCGCATACGCCGCTTCTAAGGGCGGCATCGTGAGCTTTACGCACACGCTCAGCGAGGAGGTCAAGCGCCATAACATCAACGTCAACGCGATCTACCTCGGCATGACCAATACCGAGCATTCGCGCGAGCGGATCGACTCGGATCCCGCCATCACCATCAAGCTCGACGAGATGATGCAGGTGGACGAGGTTTCGCGCGTCGTGCTCTTCCTCGCGTCGGACGACGCGGCGCCCATCATGGGGGCGGCGATCGACGTTTTCGGCAAAAAATCCTGACGCGTCCAAAGGGAATCCCTTCGCGATAGTATTGCAATTATTATAAAGCAGAAAGGCATAGAAAATATGGTCAGCATCAACAAACGCGCAATGAAGGTTGTCCGCCAAATCATCGACGACGCCGACGGCCTCGGCTGCAAAGTCATCAAGATGGACTGCGGCGCTACGCTTATCGACATGGGCCTGAACTGCCCCGGCAGCTACGAGGCGGGCCTTTTGTTCACCCGCGCGGACATCGGCGATCTGGGCATTGTCCAGTACGGCGATTTCAAGCTGGACGATCAGTACAGCTTCGTCGCGATAGAGATGTTCGTCGAACAGCCGCTCATCGCGTGCATGGCCTCGCAGATCGCGGGTTGGAAGCTCGGCGACGGCGAGTATGCGACGATCGGCTCCGGCCCGGCGCGCGCGCTCGCGGTTCACGAGTCGGACTGGTATTTTGAGATGACCGATTATCATGACGATTATCACGAGGCGGTGCTCTGCCTGCAGGACCTCAAGTATCCGAGCGAGGAGACCGCTCTTTATGCCGCCAAGTGCTGCCGCGTCAAGCCCGAGGACCTTTATATCCTCACCTCCCCGAGCACCTGCATCGTGGCGTCGGTACAGGTATCCGCGCGCGTGATCGAGCAGGTCTGCCATAAGATGTTCGAGAAGAAATTCCACGCCAACCAGATCGTGCGCGCGCGCGGCCGCGCCCCTGTCGCCCCCTATGTCAAGGACGAGCTCAAGACCATGGGCCGCATCAACGACGCGCTGATCTACGGCAGCGAGGTGGAGTTCTGGGTGGATTCGACGGACGATCACATCGCAAAGACGATCCACCAGCTCGCGGGCAAGACCAGCTCCCCCTGCTACGGCGAGCTGTTCGAGGACGTGTTCGTGCGCTCGGGCAAGGACTTCTTCTATGTCGACCACGACGTGCACTCGATCGGCAAGATCCAGATCCACAACATCAACACCGCCAAGGCGTTTTCCGCCGGCGAAATCAATTACGAAGCGCTCAAGCGCAGCTTTTTGAGCTAAGCGCCCAAGGGAGGAAGATAAAATGGCATTAAGCAAGGAAAGATTGTTGAAGCTCTACCGGGATATGTACATGATCCGCCGGTTTGAGGAAGTCATCGAGATCTACGCGGCCAACGGCACGATCCCCGGCTTCGTGCACCTGTCGATCGGGCAGGAAGCGTGCCAGGCGGGCGTCGTGGGCGCGCTCCGCAGGACCGACTATAAATTCCCCGACCATCGCGGCCACGGCGCAATCGCGCTGAGCGGGACGGACCCGAAGCTCGTCATGGCCGAGATCTTCGCCAAGAGGACCGGCATCAACGGCGGGCGCGGCGGCTCGATGCACGTGAACGACATCGAATGCCGCAACATGGGCTTTAACGGCATCCAAGGCTCGACGGTGGTCACGGCGCTCGGCACGGCGTTCGCCTCGGTCTACAACAAGAACGACGACGTGACGGCGGTGTTCATGGGCGACGGCACGCTCGGCGAGGGCACCTGCCACGAGAGCATGAACCTCTCGGCGACCTGGAAGCTTCCGCTGATCTACTGCCTGGTCAACAACCAGTACGCGATCTCCACGAGCTGCTGTGACGCGCACCCGCAAAAAGAGCTTAAGACCTGGGGCGAAGGCTACGAGGTGCCGAGCTTCCGCCTGGACGGCAACGATATCGAAGCCGTCGTCGAGGCCACGGAATCTGCGGCCGCGCGCGCGCGGCGCGGCGAAGGCCCGACGCTTCTGGAGTTCATGACCTACCGCTGGCAGGGCCATTTCGCGGGCGATCCCGCGGCGTACCGGCCCGAAGCGGAGGTCGCCGAATGGAAGGCGAAGGATCCGGTCAAAAAGACGCGCAATACTTTGATCGAGCGCGAGAAGATGACCGATAAGGAACTTTCCGCGATCGAGGCCGAGATCGAGGCGAACGTGCAGGAGATGCTGCGCTTCTCGCTGGAGAGCCCGACCCCGGATGTTTCGGAAGCGTTTACGCATGTCTATGCGGACAGGGAGGTGGTAAGATGAGCAGGATCATTACGTATTCCAAGGCGATCAACGAGGCGATGCATCAGGAAATGGAGCGCGACCCCAAGGTATTCGTGCTCGGCGAGGACGTCGCCAAGATGGGCGGCGATTTCGGCCTGACGCAGGGCATCTATCATAAGTGGCCGGATCGGATTTTCGATACCGCTCTTTCCGAGTCCGCGATCCTCGGCCTGTCCAACGGCGCCGCGCTGTGCGGGCTGCGCCCGGTCGCCGAGATCATGTTCGCAGATTTTCTCGGCGTGTGCTTCGACCAGCTCGTCAACAACGCCGCCAAGCTGAACTTTATGTTCCAGGGCAAGGCGAAGTGCCCGATCACCGTGCGCACGCCGCAGGGTGCGGGCATCCGCTGCGCGTATCACCACTCGGCCTGCGTCGAGTCCTGGTTCATGAATACGCCGGGCTTGGTCATCGCCTGCCCGACCAGCCCGTATGAGGCCAAGGGTATGCTCATTTCGGCAATCCGCAACGACAACCCGGTCATTTTCCTTGAGCACAAGATGCTCTACAACACGCGCGGCGAAGTTCCCGAGGAGCTCTACGAGGTGCCGCTGTACCAGGCGGAAGTCGAGCGCGAGGGCAAGGATGTTACGATCGTCGCCCTCCAGATGACGCTTGCTCTCGCGCACAAGGCCGCGAAGAAGCTGGAGGAGCAGGGCGTCAGCGCGGAGATCATCGACCTTCGCACCGTGCTCCCGTACGACAAGGATACGCTGAGGAAGTCCGTCGCCAAGACCGGCAGGCTCGTGATCGCTCAGGAAGGCCCCAAGACGGGCGGCTGGGCGGGAGAGCTCGCCGCGATGATCAGCGAGGATCTGTTCGAATACCTCAAGGCGCCCATCAAGCGCGTGACGTCGGCCGATGTGCCCATCGCGTTCGCTCCGGCGCTCGAGGATGCGGTGGTTCCCTCCGCGGAGCAGATCGAAGCCGCGTGCAAGGAACTGGTCGAGTATTAAGGTGGTCAAAGCCGCAGGCTTTGACATGGCACATATTGAAATGCCGAAAATCCAAGGATTTTCGATAAAGGAGGAATACAGTGGCTACGAATGTAATCATGCCGAAGTTCGGCCTTTCGATGGAAGAAGGAACCATCAGCGTCTGGCTCGTGCGCGAAGGCGATGCGGTGAAGAAGGGCGACGCTCTGGCTGAGATCAATTCAGAAAAGCTGACGAACAACGCGCTCGCGCCCGAGGACGGCGTGCTCGCGAAGATCCTTGTGCCCGAGGGTGATACCGTCGCCTGCGGCGTAGCGATCGCGATCGTTGCCGAGCTGGGCGAAGCAATAAACGCCGCCGCTCCCGCCGCTTCCGCGGCAAAGGCGGAGGCTCCCGCCGCAGCGGCCGCTCCCGCGGCGCCCGCCGCGAGCGCGCCCACGGAGGCGGCAAGCGTCAATATCACGCCGCGCGCAAAGAAGATCGCGGATGAAAAAGGCCTCGAGTACGCGCACATCAAGGGCACGGGCATCGAGGGCGCGATCACCGTGGACGATCTCAAGCGCTTCGGCAGGCCCCGGTCCGCGGCTGTCGCCGCCCCCGCGGCCGCGCCCGCCGCGCCTGCGGCTCCCTCTGCCCCCTCTGCCCCCGCTGTTCCGGTTTCTCCTGCTCCCGCCCCCGCTTATGCCGGGGCGCAGGGCAAGGACGCCGTCGTCAAGATGACGCCGATGCAGCAGGCGATTTCCAAGGCGATGCACCAGAGCCTTCTGAACGCCGCGCAGATCACGATCATGACCGAGGCGAACGTGAAGAACCTCGTTTCGGTATACGGCTCCCTCAAGCCGAAGTATACTTCCTCCGGGCTTAAGCTCAGCTACACCGCGATGCTCGTCAAAGCCGTCGCGATGGCGCTTGAAAACCATCCCAGGATGCGCGCGCAGCTCGCGGACGATCAGCACATCGTCACAAAGAGCGCGATCGACATCGGCGTCGCCGTGGATATTCCGAACGGCCTCGTGGTGCCGATGATCCGCGGCGCGAACCTCAAGGATCTGCGCACGATCTGCATCGAGCTGCTCGACATCACGACCCGCGCGAAGGCCGGCAGGCTGACCGAGGCGGACATGGGCGGCGGCGCGATCACGATCACCAACCTCGGCTCATTCGGCATCACCTACTTTACGCCGATCCTGAACGCGCCCGAGAGCGCGATCCTCGGCGTGGGCGCGATCGTCGAAAAGCCGGTTGCGCGCGACGGCGGCATCTATATCGAGCCCACGATGAACCTGAGCCTCACACATGATCACCGCGTGATCGACGGCGCGCCGGCGGCAAGATTCCTGCAGGATGTTGTTGCTTCGCTGTCCGATTTCCGCTATGCTTAAGGTAAGGGGAGTCGAACCCCTGCGGTTTAGGCAGCCGGAAAGCACGCCATCGCTGTGTTGCCGGCACTCGCCGTAGGCCCCCCCTACCCCTTCGTACCGGCGCCTTGCGCTGACATGCTTTTCGGCCGTCTAAACTCTTCGACCTCAAAATTGCCGGTTTGGATGCAATTCGAGGAAGAGGAAGGAACCGTAGCGGTGTCTACGGCGACTGACGGTGACAATGAAGTGCGCCAAACCAGCAGGTTTGAGGCGCAGGGGTTCGGCTCCCCTTACCTTAATGCTGTACGGCGCTAAGCAAAAATTGGGAGGAAAACACGCATGCATGATCTGATTATCATCGGCGCGGGCCCTGGCGGTTACGTCGCGGCGATCCGCGCGGCGCAGCTTGGGATGAAGGTTGCGCTCATCGAGCGCGAGGAGCTGGGCGGCACCTGCCTCAACCACGGGTGCATCCCTACGAAAGCGCTCTATAAGAACGCTCAGGTTCTTTCCTACTTTAAGAAATCCGAGACGTTCGGCATCCATCTGGACGGCGGCTTTTCGCTCGACATGGATCTTGTGCAGCAGCGCAAGCAGTCGGTCGTAAAGACCCTCGTGAGCGGCGTCGGCCAGCTTTTAAAGACCAACGGCGTAACCGTTATTAAGGGCGAGGCCCGCATCCTGGCTCCCGGCCGCGTCGAGGTAACGGCGGCGGACGGTAGCAATAGCACGGTGGAAGCCGCCCGCATACTGATCGCGACCGGTTCGGACAGCGCGATGCCGCCGGTCCCCGGCATGGACCTCGAGGGCGTCATCACGAGCCGCGAGGCGCTGGCGCTTTCAAGCGTACCCAAGCGCATCGTGATCGTGGGCGGCGGCGTGATCGGCATCGAGTTCGCCGGGATCTTCAAGGAATTCGGCGCAGAGGTCACGGTCGTGGAATTCATGCCCGCGATACTCCCCCTGATGGACCGCGATATCGCCAAGCGCCTTGCGCGCACTTTGACCAAACAGCGCGGCATCCGCATTTTGGTCGACACCCGCGTCGAACGCGTCGAAAAAGCGTCGGACGGAAGCCTCGTAGCTTCCATCGCGGCCAAGGACTCGACCGAGCAGATCGCATGCGACTGCGTGCTGGTGGCGACGGGCCGCGTGAGCAACGTCAAGGGCCTCGGGCTCGACGAACTCGGCGTGAAGTACGACCGCAGGGGCGTCAAGGTCGACGAGAACTACGAGACGAACGTCAAGGGCATCTACGCGATCGGCGACGTCACGGGCCGCGTGATGCTCGCGCACGTCGCGTCGGAGGAGGGCGTCGTCGCCGTCGAGCGCATGATGGGCCACGACCGCGCGCTCAATTACGATCTGATACCGGCGGCGGTATTTACGTTCCCGGACGTCGCAACCGTCGGCCTGACCGAGGAACAGCTCGTCGAGCGCAATATCGAATACCGCGTGGGCAAGTCCATGTACGCGGGCAACGGCAAGGCGCTCACGATGAACGATGCGGAAGGCATCGTCAAGGTGCTCGCGAGCCCGGATTCGAGCGCGCTCTACGGCGTGCACATCCTCGGCCCGAACGCGAGCGACACGATCACCGAGGCGGTGGCGGCCATGAACGGCATGTTCACGCTCGAGGAGATCTCGCGAGTGGTGCACGGGCATCCGACGCTGTCCGAGGCGTTCGCGGAAGCCGTTAACTCGCTGATCGGCTGTGCGATCCACACGCCGAACGCGCGCAAATAAGGAGGATATGGTATGCAGAGGCATTCGTTCGATAAACCTCCGTACATCGAGGAGCTCACCTTCCGCGTGAAGCCGGAGCTGCTCGAAAAGTACATCGAGCAGAACTACACCCACTGGATCAGCGCGCTTTCAGGCAAGCCGGGCTTCCTCGGCGGCCAGGTATGGGTCGGCGAAGAGGGTACGGGCGAGGTCACGAACCTGTATTTCTGGGAGAACTATGAGGATTACGCGAACATCGACCAGGATTGGCTTTCCGGCATGAAGAAGAAGTCCGGCGAGCTCATGGGCGAAGGGAACGTCCAGTTCATCGGCCAGATGAAGGAGAGCAAGAAGAAATACCTCGCCTGCGAATACCGGTAGGCCTGAAGCGGTCTTCAAAAGAACGATACAAACGCCTCCCCATAACGGGGAGGCGTACTCTATTTGCAGGGAGCGCCGCTTGGTCCCGATTGAACGCGGCTAAAGGCACGGCCGAAACGCGCCCGAAGCAACGGCTTCAAAGCCAAAGGGATATCGGCGCCGCCCGTATCCCTGCGGGCGCGTAAAAAAAAGCAGCCCGAACGCGCTTTGCAACAACCCCATCCGCAGGCTTCGGCAGCACAAGAAAAACGCCCCCCGTGGGCGCTTCAAAGCGGCATGCCGCCAATCAGTCGTTCTTTGCGGGGAGAAGCACGGTCGTGCAGCGGTGTTTGCCCTGGGACTTGGATTCGTACATGGCGCGGTCGGCGCATTCAAAGAGCGTTTCAAACGTGACGGTATTCTGCTGCGCGACGGCCATGCCGATGGAAGCGGACGTCTCGATGGACTGCTCCCCGGCGATGACCGGCTCGGAGAGGATCGCGCTCAATTTGCCCACTTTGTCGGGCAGCATCTCATAACGCGAGATATGGTTGAAGAACACGACGAATTCGTCGCCGCCCATGCGGCCGATGATATCGTCGCCGCGGAACTCCTGCGATATGCGCGAGGCGAACTCCTTGAGCACCTGGTCGCCCGCGACGTGGCCGTAGGTATCGTTGATGCGCTTGAAATCGTCGATATCGATCATGAGCATCGCGCACAGGAGGTTGCCCGCATCCGGGGAGGCAAGCCTTTGTCCGATGGAGCGCACGGTCGCCTCGCGGTTGAACACATTGGTCATCAGGTCGCGTTCGGCCTGCATTTTAAGGGTCAACTCATAGCTTTTCTTCGCGGTGATGTCCCTTCCGCTCATGAAAGCGGAGACGGAACCCGAGCTGTGATACCCCGCGATGAGGTACACCGTCAGGTCGATCCAAAGCACCTGCTGATGCTTGTTCAAAAAGCGGAACTCGAAGCACTTTTCCCGCTCTCCGAGATGATAGGCGTCCAGCAGCGTTCTGCGCCGCATTTGGGAGAGGAACCGGTCGAGATCGTCCTGATGCACGAAACGGTTCGCGCATCGCGAGATGAACGAGGAGTAGCTGCACGGCAACGCGTAGGAAACGCGCGAGAGCGTATCCTCGTCGGAGGCGAGCATTCGA
This sequence comes from Bacillota bacterium, assembly GCA_038562375.1. GTDB lineage: Bacteria > Bacillota > Clostridia > Christensenellales > CAG-138 > JBCFAY01. Next base: position 140,292 of record JBCFAY010000005.1, read on the forward strand.
TCGAGGCTCAGATCCGCTTCGCAGAAGAAGATGCTGGAGCTCTTGAGCGCGTTGCAAAGCTGCACGAACCCGGTGCGCATCAGATCCATCCGCTTGAGATGGTCGATGTTTTCCTCGATCCCGAGCGCCGTGGACGGCTTGCCCTGTCCGTCGAAGCCGCTGACGATGTAGGTGAGCTTGCACCAGTGGTAGGTGAGATCCGCGTCATCCGCGATCCTGCCGATCCAGCAGGCGGTCTGCTGCCCCTCCCGGAGGCTTTTATACATTTCGCACAGGCTCGGGAAATCCGACTCGTGCACGATCCTGTTGCGGGAATAATATGCGGGAACGTCCGTGGCGATACAGGTGAGCTTTTGCTCGCGCGCGCTGAGTATGGAATAGTGAAGTTCGCGGTTGTTTGTAAGATCCAACTCGCGCAGCGTGCGCGCCGACGAGGCTGCGGTGGAAGAGAACTGCTCCGCCGCCAATGAGAAGCCGGAGAGGTTTTTGCGCACGTCCAACGCCCCCTCCTCCTGCAGCGATACGGGAACGCTCAGGGATTCGAGCATGATGAACGCGTCCTGATCGGGCGTGTCCACGCGTGTGGAATCCCGCTCTCTTTCGCACGACGGGGACGCCTCCGACGCCAGGCACTCAAAAACACCGCAGGAAGAAGCGGCTTCTGCGTCGTTTAAGTTCGAGAAAAACATGCCGGCGCTTCGCCTCAGGATGCTTCCGCCGCTGCGTTTTTTGGCAGCGCCGCCACGATCGGAGGGTTTGCCTCTGTCGGTGTTTGAACTCATATTAGCGCCTCAAGAAAATATTTCCTGTTGTTGCCAGTATATATTGCCCAAGGTTACGATTCAAGCGATAGTTTTGAAGAACGCGGAAGATGTTTGCCGAACGCTGTCGAACGCGTTGCCCCCAAAGGAAACAAAAGCGGTCCGGGGCCGTATCCCCTGAGACGGGAGGACGCGCCGGACCGCTTGAATACGCCCGTTTGAGCGCGATCAGCCGATGTCCAGACAAACGGCGCTGATGTATCCCTTCAGGCCGTTCGCCTCGGCGTAATACCAATTCCCGGCGGCGCTAAAGAGCGTTACCGGCGTGCCCGGATCGAGCACCGCGAGTATCGCGCTGCCCTCGGTCGTCGGCTGGTCGCGGAAGCTCGCGCGCAGCGTGGATTTGACAACCGCCTGCCGGGGGCCGCCGCTCGTGGGGTCGTCGAGCGAGGGGTAGACCAGAACGGTCTTCTTTGCGACGTACTTGGTGCGCAAATAGCCGCTTGCGCCGTTATAGCTGCCGACGTACCAGCCCTCTAAGGGGGATTCGCTCACGGTTACCTCGGCGCCCTTTGGGATGGACGTAACCTTTTGTGCTTCCGTCGAAGCAAAGGCGTAGACATACGTCTTTGCGGTGGCGATATAGCCCGTGCGCGAGGCGACGGGCGCGTCGGGATCAAACCGCAGCAGCGCGGTCTTGACATAGCCGAGTTTGCCGCCCGAGGTGCGCGCCTTTACCCACTCGCTCCCGATCTGCAGCAGATCGAGCTTGTCTCCGGCCTTCAGCGTCGCCAGCGTCTTATCGCGGGTGCTGGAAAAACCGCTGCGCAAAGGCGTCTTATCAAAGCGTACGATTGCCGGGATGACCGGCGGAGCGCCCTTTTGGTCCTGCGGATGGACATACTCCCCGTAGGACGCCATGGCGGCCTTGATGCTTTTTACCAGCGCGGCGTCCGCGGGCTTGCTGCGGGTGATCCTGCAGAGCGTGCCGGGGGGGCAGTTGTAGAAGATCCACTGCGCAACTTCGGGCAGCACGCGGATGCAGCCGTGGGAGAGCGCCTTGCCGAGCCCATTGTAGGCGCTTCTGGACATCGAGGTGAGCTTGGTGGAATCATAGAGCACGCTGTGGATGTATACGCCGCGCACCACCTGCGACCAATACTGCGCGTACTGGCCGAACGCCACGAAATACCCGAAGCGCTCCTTCAGATCCCCGAGGCGGTACGTGCCCGCGCCGGTGGGGAACTCCTCGTTTCCGGTGGTGCAAAGCCCCTGGAGCACCACGGAGGCAAACTTGCCGGAGCCGTCTTTCGCGTACACCGTGATGACCTGGTTTGTAAGATCCACCTCGATCATATACCGGTCGGAATCGGTATTCTCGTAGTCCACTTTGCTGGTATTCCCCGGAAGCGTCGTGGCTCCCGCCGTGGGCAGCGCCGAAAAAAGAGCCGCGAGGGCCAATAGAAGCAAAATGAATCTCCGTCTCATCCTGTACCTCCAACATCGAATCGGATTGTAAACTTGTGGGAGCGCGCGATATAGAATCTAGCTCCATTTATATCAATTATATCCTGCTTGGGCAATAGATTCTTCCATATACGCGCTCGTTTTACAAACTGTTCATGATTTCGCGCGGCATTGACAAGCGGGATAAAGCGGAGTATCGTAATCCTACGGGATCGCCGCGCGGATTTTTGGGGAATACCGGGCCAAAAAGCGCTTGGGCGAATTGGGCGGGGCCGCCGGAGCGGGCGGAACGCCTAAACAACAAGGAGCCGGGTACGATGAAAACCAGAGAAGAAGCTTTAAACCTTTTGAAAGAGTATAACAAGAATGAATCGCTCGTAAAGCACGCGCTGGCGGTAGAGGCCGTGATGCGCCGCTTTGCGCGGCTCAGGGGCTATGACGAGGAGTACTGGGGCATCGTCGGGCTGCTGCACGATGTCGATTATGAACGCTATCCCGAACAGCACTGTCTGATGTCGCGCGAGCTGCTTGTTCGCACCGGCTACGACGAGGCGTTCGTGCACGCGGTGATGAGCCACGGCTACGGCCTGTGCACCGACGTCGCGCCGGAGCATCCGATGGAGAAGGTTCTCTATACCATCGACGAGCTGACCGGGCTGATCGCGGCGACGGTCTATATGCGTCCTTCGAGGAGCATCCTGGACCTCGAAAGCAAATCCGTGTTGAAGAAATTCAAGCAGGCGTCCTTCGCCGCGGGCGTAAACCGCGAGATCATCGCCAAGGGCTGCGAAATGCTCGATATGGAGCTCGCCTCGGTGATCGGGGAGTGCATCGAGGGCATGAAACCGAACGCAGAGGAACTTGGCCTTTTGGGATAATGTGTAGATACGGCGTTTTGGGCGAACGGCCCCGAAGCGCGTGGAGCGATGTCACAATCGCTAAATATTGAGAATATTCGCTGACGTACCACAATGGATTGCGTCGCATGGGCGCGCACTATAGCAGCGGGCATTTTAGGCCGCTGCTTTTGTTCCGCTATAGTTCGACAAAACTTTCGCTATTTGGGTATATAAATCGACAGATACCTAGCTATTACATCCCTACCCACGCGATTTTAATAATGTTACCATAAATATACAATAATAATTGTTTTGTCGATTTTCTATTAAAGCTCTCTAATTTGTCGTAAGCGATATACTGAATTTTCACCACAACCAACAAAAGAGAATAAGGAGGAACTTATGGCTAAGTATCGTATTTTGGTTGCGGATGATCATCCGGCGTTTCAAATGCAGCTGAGGGATCACCTGTCGTCACAGAGCGAAGTTGGGATTGTTGATGTTGCGGCGGACGGCAAGCAAGCGTTGGACATGCTCCGCGCATCGCGCTATGACGTGCTCGTCGTAGACCTGATCATGCCGAAGATCGATGGCTTTGGGATACTCGAGCAGATACATGCGGGCTTCATCGAACAGCCGCCGCGCGTGATGGTCGTCTCTGCGATGTGCAACGAGGAAATGGTCCGCCACGCCTGTGCGCTGGGGGCGCGCTATTTCATGGCAAAGCCTGTGGATCCGGAATCCGTCTATCGCCGCATCTCGGATCTTCTGGAGAATTCGTACTCGCCTTCCAAGAGCGTCCCGAGCGTATATCCGCCGCATCAGGCGCGCAGCCTCGATGAGAAGATCACCTCCGTGTTCCTCGTGATCGGCATCCCGGCCCATATCAAGGGGTATCACTATCTGCGCGAGGCGATCCGGATGGTCTACTACAAAACCGACCTGATCAACCGCATCACCAAGGAGCTTTATCCCGGCATCGCGAAGCGGTTTTCCACCTCGCCCTCCAAGGTCGAGCGCGCGATACGGCATTCGATCGAGGTTGCCTGGACGCGCGGGAAAATCGAGAACATCAACCAGCTCTTCGGGTACAACATCTACTCGAAGAACGATAAGCCCACCAACGGCGAATTCATAGCGCTTGTGGCGGACAAGCTTATCATGGAAAACGCGCGGGAACATCCGGCTGAAAATGTTATTTGATGTATTGCACTCGCATGGGCGGGAGCGCGGCGGGTGGTGCCGCGTCTTCCGGCCCGAAATGCCGTAGAAATTGCAGCGTCGTGAACCGGAGCGGCTTAAGCCGGCTCAGTTGAACTTTACTCATAATTTATTCACACTTAACATGCCCGCTTATGGGGCTTCGTGGATAACCCTGTGGATAATGTGGATAACTTCAAGGGGTTGCCGCGAAGGCTGTGCATTAAAATCCTGCAAAATAAAAAAATCAGATCAAACTTCCAAATAAAAGAACTGCTTGGGCCAAATGTGGACGACATAACCACAACCGCTGTGTCATATGCTTTGATATGCAGAGCACCGCGGCGTATTTGCCGCGCGAAATTACAGCGACAGGGGAGGACGTTCACGATGGAATTGTTGACCAATGAGCTTACCATTGACCGCATCGCCGGCACGGCCGCGGCACAGGCGGTTGTTGAGGGCGAGCTGCCCCTGCCGCTCGAACATTCCGAAGCGGAAAAGGTGCTCGATGCGGTTGGGAGCATTACGCTTTTGAGCGTAGAGGTGCTCGCCGGCATGATCATGCTCGACGGCACGCTTGCAGTCGACGTCATTTGCATTTCGCCCGAGGGCGAGCCGTTTTCATTCCGCTCCAAGAGCAATTTTAGGCATACCGTGAACGTCGAGGGCGCGGCGGTGGGGATGAACGCCCGCGTGCAGCCTGTGCTGCAGACGCTGACCGTCGCGCCGAAATCGCAGAACAGCCTGAAGCTCGACGCTTTGGTAGACCTCTACTGCCGCGTGAGCGACAGGAGCCCCATGCGCGTGATGACGGGCATCCTGGGCGTGAACGACCTTGAAACGCTCTCCAATCCCGTCGCGATCTCCGCGAACGAGAACCTCGGCGACGTCTCCGCCCGCGTGCGCGAGGAGATCGCCGCGCCAAACATCGTCAACGTGCTCTCGAGCACGGCGGAGGTCGAGCTCAACCCCGTGGAGATGGAGGACAACAAAGCGCTCGTCGAGGGCGTGGTCAACGTCAACGCGATCTGTGAGAACAACGAGGGCGAGCTCGTCGAGCTGAATCAGGCCATTCCTTTCGGCGAGCTTGCTCCGCTGAACGCGAACCATGCGGGCAATGAGATCTCCGCCCAGGCGAACGTCGCGCAGCTTCTGGTGCGCCCCTTGGGCGAGGGATTCGACGCGGTGTCGGTCGAGGCGGTCGTCGACGTCGCGCTCGAGAATGTATCCCAATCCAATCCCGAGGTGCTCGCGGACGCGTATTCGCCCTCGACGCCGATACAGTGCAACAAGGAAAGCGTTTCCGCGAGCTGCTACTATCCGCCCCAGAGCAAAAAACTCACGCTGCGCGAGACCGTAGCGGTGCCTTCGGAGCTCCCGGATATCGCGAGCTGCGTCTACGTGCGCGCGCACCCGGTGATCACGGCTTCGGCAGTCGCGGACGGCAAGCTCGCGCTCGACGGGCTGATCTTCACGCGCGTGGTCTACAGGAGCGGTCAGGGGAGCCTTGAATGCTTCGTGGAGGATATCCCGTTCCTTTTGGAGATGGAGGTCCCGCGCGGCGCGACGGATGCGGATGTTTCGGTCAAATGCCTTTCCGCCGGCGCATCGGGGGCCGGCAGGTCGGTGGAGGTATGCTATACGATACTCGTGTGCGCGACGCCGTTCGCGCTCACGCAGACGGAGGTCGTCACGGGCGTGTCTCCGGCGGAGGCCGAAGAGGCGCCCAAGGGCATCGTGGTGTATTTCGCCGGAAACGGCGAAACGCTCTGGGATGTCGCCAAGAGGTTCTGCACGACGAAAAAGGCGCTCCTGAGCACCAACCCCAATCTTGCGGAACCGCTGAAAGAGGGACAAAAGCTCGTATTGTTCCTGCGCCGCACCTCTTAAAAGGACGCAAGCGCGCGCCCGGAAGGTGCGTCCTAAACGAGGTGCTCCGCCGTGCGCCAATGGAATGAAAGAACAGGGAACGGCGCCGCAGCCAAAGCGGCGCCGTTTTTGCGCCGCTTGCGCCCGCGCCGATGGGGGGATCCCGGCGACGGATCCTTTTTTTTCCGGCGCGTTCTGCCGCTTGTCTTGCGAAACGGTTGTATGGTAAGATGGAACGGATGCAATATTTCGCAAAAGGAGCTTTTTCTATGCTCGCGATCTTTGGCCGTATCTGGTAAGCGATTGCCGAATTGACCATCGTTCCCCCGCCGCCCGGCTTTCCCGCGCGCGGCGGATTTGAGCATACCCTGCGGCAGCGGGGAAAGCCGACGCTCCTTGGGGAGCGGCGGCGCAAGAAGAAAGGGCTTTTGCATGAAACAAGACGATAGAGATCTTTATCCTGTTCACGAAACCGCGCAGCCGCCAAAGCCGGACGACGGCGAAGGGCGGCGGAAGAGTCTTTTTTCCAACAACGGCGAACACGGCGGCGAAAAGCCGCAAAAGAGCGATCCCCCCGGGGACTCGCCCGCGCAGGGCGGGCATCCCGGCTTCGGGCATTGGAAGCGAAGCTTTTTCACGATAGCGGCCGGACAGACCGTATCGCTGATCGGAAGCTCCGCCGTTCAATTTGCGCTGATCTGGTGGCTCACGACCGAAACGCGGTCCGCTTTGATGCTCTCGCTCGCGGGGCTGCTGGCGTTTTTGCCGCAGATGCTCCTCGGGCCTTTCGCGGGCGTATGGATCGACCGGATGAAGCGCAAGCGCGTCATTATCGCGGCGGACCTGTTCATGGGCGCGGTGGCGGGCGTGCTCGCGCTGCTGTTTTTGCTCGGCAAGCCGCCCTATTGGGTGGTCTGCGCCGCCATCGGCGTGCGCTCCGTGGGCACCGTGTTCCACACGCCTGCGATGCAGGCGGCGGTCCCGATGCTGGTGCCGCCGGAGCAGCTCGTGCGCGCCAACGGCTTCAGCCAGTTTTTGCAGTCCGGCGCGTTCATGCTCGGACCGGTGCTCGGCGCGGCGATGTACGCGTCGCTCGCGTTCCCGATCATACTGCTCACCGACCTCTTGGGCGCGATCGTCGCGTGTGCGACCGTCGCCGCCGTGCGGATCCCGGATCCGGAACGCGCGCCGCAGCAGGCGGCCCCGCATTTCTTCGGCGAGATGAAGGAGGGCGCGCGGCTGCTTTTAAAGGACCGGCCGATCGTCGTCATCACGCTCGCCGCCACCGCGAGCATGCTCTTTTACCTTCCGCTCTCGTCGCTGTATCCGCTTTTGACGGCTGCGATGAGCGGCACCGCGTGGCACGCGGGCGTGATCGAATTGGTCTACGCGCTCGGCATGGCGCTCTGTTCGCTTTTGATCAGCGCCCGTGGGCAGATCAAAAACAAATACCGGATGATCCATATCGCCCTGTTCCTTTTGGGCGTGACCTCGTTTGTCTGCGGCATACTGCCCGCGCGCCTGGCGCTATTCTGGGCGTTCGCGCTGATGTGCGCGCTCATGGGCGGGAGCGGGACATTGTTCCATGTCCCATTCACCGCTTACCTGCAGCAGAGCATCCCGCCCGAAGCGCAGGGCAGGGCATTTTCGCTGATCGGGAGCCTGATGTCGTTCGCGATGCCGCTGGGGCTTCTCGTAGCCGGGCCGGTCGCAGAGGCGCGGGGCGTGATGTTCTGGTTCCTGGTCTCAGGGGTGGCGACGATGGCGATCAGCATCCTCAGCGCGCTGATCGTCGGCGCGATCGGGCGCGAAAAAGGAACGCAGTCGCCGGAAGAAACTCAGGCGGATCGACATAAGATGTAGATAGGATGGTGTAAAGTTCAGCAAAAGCAGCTTTTTTTCAAAGCGCAGGATCTCTGGCCGGATCCGGCAAGCGATTGCCGAATTGACCACTGCTAATCCCACTGACCGGGCTTTCGCGCGCCGCGGATCCAACCCAAAAGCGCGGGAAGCTCGGCCGAATGAAGAAAGGGCTTTTGCATGGATCAAAACCGCACGAAATCATATTCTATTCCCGAAACAACGCAAGCGCCGAAGAGCGATCCCCGTACCGCGCGGGCGGATGACGGATGCGCCGGATGTGCGGAGCAGATCGATACCCATCCGGGCGACGGTCCGCCCGCGGCAAACGGGGAATCCGTGGCCGGCCGCTGGAAGACAAGCTTTTTTACCGTCGCGGCGGGGCAGACCTTTTCGCTGATCGGAAGCGCAGCCGTTCAGTTTACGCTGATCTGGTGGCTCACGTGCGAAACGAATTCCGCGCTCGTGCTTTCGCTGGCGGGACTGCTCGCGTTTGTGCCGCAGATGCTCCTCGGGCCGTTCGCGGGCGTATGGATCGATCGGATGAAGCGCAAGAACGTCATCATCGCGTCGGATTTGTTTATGGGCGCGGTTGCGGGCGTTCTTGCGCTTTTGTTTCTCCTCGGGGAGCCGTCCTATTGGGTGGTTTGCGCGGCCATCGGCGTGCGTGCGCTGGGCGGCGTATTCCATACGCCTGCGCTGCAGGCGGCGCTTCCCATGCTGGTGCCGCCGGAGCAGCTCGTGCGCGCCAACGGCTTGAACCAGTTTTTGCACTCCGGCGCGCTCCTGCTCGGCCCGGTGCTCGGCGCGGCCAAGTACGCGTCGCTGTCGCTTCCGGCATTACTGCTTACAGACCTCGCATTTGCGATCATCGCGAGCGCGGCGGTCGCTCTAGCGAAGATCCCCGACCCCGAACGCACGTCGCCCAAAAGGCGCGCACCCTTTTTCTCGGAGATGAAAGAGGGCGCGCACGTGCTGCTCAAGGACAGGCGGATCGTGGTCGTCACGCTCGCCGGCACCGCGGGCATGATTTTTTTCCTTCCCTTGTCGTCGCTGTATCCGCTGATTACGGCCGCATTAAACGGAGAAGCGCTTCATGCGGGCGTGATCGAGATGTCCTATGCGCTGGGCATGGCGCTTTTTTCGATATCGATGAGCGCCGTCGGGCGCTTCCGCAGCAAGTTTCGCGCGATCCACATCGCCTTGTTCCTGCTGGGGGCGACCTCGTTCGTCTGCGGCATACTCCCGGCGAGACTGACATACTTCTGGGCGTTCGCGCTGATGTGCGCGCTCATGGGCGGCGGCAGCTCGCTGTTTTATATTCCTTTTAACGCGTACCTGCAAAAGAACGTCCCGCCCGAGGCGCAGGGCAGGGCTTTTTCCTTGGTGAACAGCCTGACCGCGCTCGCGATGCCGGTTGGGCTCCTCATCGCGGGACCGGGCGCGCAGGCGCGGGGCGTGCTGTTTTGGTTCGCCGTTTGCGGAGCGGTGAAGATGGGCATCAGCGTCCTGAGCGCGCTCGCGGTGCGCGCGCTTGGGCGCAAAACCCCAAACGCAGGGAACGAATAAACGCATACGCCTTTCGTGTCCTTGTTCCCGCGTATGCTATTTTAATTCGATCCGCTTGGCCGAGGGTCCCTTGTGCGCGCGTTTGGGGAGCGTGAGCTCGATCACGCCGTCACGGTACGTCGCGCTGATATTTTCCGCGCCGATGCCGAACCTTCAAAATCTGTTCCGGAATTTTTTCTTAAAGCCGCGGCGCGTCGGTCCGCGGGCATGGCGGGCGGGCCGCGCATCGCCGTGCGTATGATTTGCGTATAAAATACCACAGCTTTTCAGTGAAAACGCGCGCGGCGCGTGATACAATTTAGCCAACGCGACGGCCGATGGGGGAAGATCGGGATGGAGACGAAGAAGACCATATATATCGCGGACGATGAGGCGAACATCCGCGAGGCGATCAAGACGTTTCTGGAGAGCGACGGGTATGCGGTGACCGCGTTTGAAAACGGGGATCTGCTGCTTGAGCGCTTTAAGGACGTTCCATGCGACCTGGTGATACTCGACGTGATGATGCCCGGCCTGGGCGGTTTTACGGTCTGCTCGGAGCTAAGAAAGCTCGGCACGGTGCCCATCATCATGCTGACCGCGCGGGATTCGGACCTTGACTACGCGACGGGGCTGAGCCTCGGCAGCGACGATTATTTCACCAAGCCGTTTTCAGCGATCTCGCTCGTGATGCGCGTCAAGGCGATCTTCCGGCGCATCGAATTTGAAAAGCAAAACGCCGGGTATGCGCAGGACGGGCGGCCGCTCGTCTTCGGCGACGTGACGATCGACGCCAAAAGCAAAACGGTATCGGTCAAGGGGCGGGAGGTCACGCTCACGCCCAACGAGTTCGGCCTGTTGAAATACCTTGTGGAGCACGGCGATCAGGCCGTTTCGAGGGACGAGCTTCTGGAGAGCATCTGGGGCTTTAAAACGGAGATCGAGACCAGGGCGACGGACGACACGGTCCGCAGGCTCAGAAAAAAACTCGACGGCGGCAACGCGGTCATCGAAGCGGTGTGGGGCTTTGGCTTCCGCCTGAGGGTACGGGGCGAACATGAAAAGAAATCCTGATCAGGGGCGCAAATGGCACATCAAGCCGCGCATATTCGCGATGCTGCTGGCGTTGCTCTTCGTGGTGTTCGCCAGCGTCTTTTTCGCGTTCAACGCGTTCATCAGCGGCTATATCCGCTCGAACGTCCGGGCGCAGCTCGACGATCTGGTCGTCAACTTCGGCAAGTTTGAAGAAAAGCCGCCCGACAGGGGCGGCCAGGGCGGCGGGTATGCGTTTGAGAACGGATATGAGCTTGAGCTGCCCGACCTGAACGACCGGCAGAAGAACAGGATCGGCGCGAACGGCAAGGTGTTCGTCGTGGACGCTTCCTACGATATCAAGGGGTACGGCGTGAGCGAGGATACGGACGAACTGAGCCGCATCGCCTCGCTCCTCAAGGAAAAAGGCGTGTCCCTGAGCGGCGCGCGGTATGTTCCCGTCGGCACGGACCAGGGCGAATACTATGTTTCCACCGCGCCGGCCGAGAAACAGCCGGGCAGCTTCTTCGTCTTTTATGTCGACGTTTCGGGGATCAACAGCCTTGTGGATACGGTCAACCTTTCGCTCGCGGTGATCGTGGCGGCCGGGATGCTGATCTGCTTCTTTATCGCCAACGTCATCGCCAACTCCGTCACCACGCCGGTCAAAAAGCTCTCGAAGTTCGCGGTGGAGATCGGCAAGGGCAACTTCGCGAAGCGCGATTTCCGCTTCCAGGACGTCGAGTTCGACGAGCTGGGCGAGGCCATGAACCAGTCGGCGGAGAAGCTCGACCTGTACGATAAGGATCAGCGCGCCTTCTTCCAAAACGTATCGCACGAGCTGCGCACGCCGCTGATGTCCATCCGCTGCTATGCGGAGGGCGTGGAGTGCGGCCTCATGGATCCCAAGCGGTCGGGCGCGACCATCATCTCCGAGACCGACCGCCTGAGCGCCCTGGTGGAGGATCTTCTCTACATCTCGCGGGTCGACAGCATCACGGATCAAATCGAAAAGCGCGAAAACGACCTTAGGGAGACGCTTTCACTGTGCGCCGAGAGCCTCAAGTCCGTGATCGACAAGAACGGCCTTAAGATCGTGTACGAGTTCGACGAAGCGCCCGTGCTGTTCCCCTACAACGAAAAGCACATGTTCCGCGCGTTCGTCAACCTCATCGCCAACGCGATTCGGTACGCCCAAGGGACGATCGTGCTCGCCTGCCGCCGGGCCGACGGGCGGATCGAGGCGTCCGTCGCCGACGACGGGCCGGGCATCTTACAGGAGGACCTTGTGCACATCTTCGAGCGGTTCTACAAGGGAAGGGACGGCAAGCACGGCATAGGGCTCTCGATCGTCAAGTCGGTCGTCGAGCTGCACGGCGGCGAGATCAAAGTCGACTGCGGGGAAGGAACGCGCTTTACCATCGTATTCCCGGGGACCAGCGCGGAGCGCAAAACCGTTTGAAAGCCCAAACACGTTGAAAGACATTGAATAATAGATAGAAGGAACTCCCGCGCCGCGGCGCGGGAGTTCCTTGTTTGCGATCGGGATCGCGGCAAGCGCCGTTTGAAGGCAAGGCGCAACGGAGGCAAAAGAGCCGGGCGCAAGCCTGCGCGTGGGCGCTGAGCGAAAGGCTCCGGGCGCTTTCTTCGTAGATCAATGCGTATAATCGATGTAGCGGACGGACTCCGGCAGATCCTCCGCGATGATCTCCTTCATCTTTTCAGCGAAGGGACAGGGATAGCCGATGGGATTTCCCCTTTGTATGCAGGAGGCGAACACAATGGTATCGGCGCCGCGCCGGACCAGTTCCCTGGCGCGCAGCACGGCCTTCTTGGCCGGGCAGCCGCCGCAGTTGATGAATCCGACGATCTCGATCTCTTCCTCCACGCCCTCAAAAGCGCCTTTTCTTTCTTTTATCACCCTGAAATCGGTCGTCCCGGGGCAGTAGTCCTCGGTCTGCGCGCATCTGATAACCCCAATTTTCATCCTCTGTCCCTCTGTTCGCAATCTTTTCGGCGGGTTTTTGTTTGTTCCAGTATATCAAAAAGGCCGGGCGGGCGGCAACCGTTCCTCCGGATATGCGGGCTTTTTGGCCTGCGCCTTTGCGAACCAATTCGCTTGCGTAAAATTTGCGTAAAAAACGCCGTTCTTTTTCGGAGAACTGCATAGGGGCGCGGTGCTATGCTTTATCCAAGGGATCGGGAACAGGCAAAAGGAACGGAGGCTCACTTGGACATGGCAATCGAGGTATTCAACCGCTACGAGAACAAATACAGGATCGATGCGGATACGCTTATAAAGCTCGAGAGCAGGCTGTCGGATCATATGGAGCTCGACGCGTACAATAAAAAAAGCGAAACCTACACCATCGCGAACCTCTATTACGACACGCCCGACAGCTACTATATCCGCACGTCGCTTTCAAAACCCGGGTATAAGGAAAAGCTCCGGCTGAGGGCGTACGGCGTGCCGGACGCGGATACGATCGTCTACGCCGAAATCAAGAAGAAGGTCGGCGGCCTCGTCAACAAGCGCCGCAGCGCGCTCAAGCTCAAGGAGGCGGCCGAGTTCCTGAAAAGCGGCGAGATTGCCGAGCCCCGGCCCTACCACAACAGGCAGGTGCTCAGCGAGATCGCCTACCTGCTGAGCACGCGCGAGCTGCGCCCGGCGGTCTATCTCGCGTACGACAGGCGGGCGTACTTCGGCTCCGGCGGACACGACCTTCGGATCTCGTTCGATCGCGGCATCCGCGCGAGGCGGTACGACCTGAAGCTGGAGTCGGGCGATTACGGCGCGCCGCTCATCGGCGACGATGAATGGGTCATGGAGATCAAAACGTCGCAGAGCATACCGCTGTGGCTGACGAGGCTCCTTTCGGAATACCGAATTTACCCCGTGAGCTTCTCTAAATACGGGGCGGAGTATACAAGGCTCCTTGAAAGCGGCGCGTCGCCGCAGATCGTCTACCGGCTCAGGGCGCAAAGCCCGGCCCCCGCACTGAACGAAAACCGCAAGCGCGTTACCGCGTAAAGGATGGGTGAAAAACATGTTCGACTCGATATTCGGCGCGTCTTCCACGGATCAGACCGTTACATTCACAGCTCTTTTGGCCGCCCTCGGCGCGGCGTTCGCGCTCGGGCTGCTCATCAGTCTCGTCTACACCAAAACGCACAGGACCAAAACGCCGTCAGAGAGCTTCGCGCTCACGCTCGTGATGCTCCCCGCCGTGGTCGCGGTCATCATACTGCTCGTGGGCAGCAACGTCGCCCGGGCGTTCTCGCTGGCCGGCGCGTTCTCGATCATACGCTTCCGCAGCGCGCCGGGGGACGCAAAGGACATCACCTACGTGCTCTTCACGATGGCGGTGGGCCTGGCGGCGGGTATGGGCTACCTGATCTACGCGGCGATCATCACGGCGGCGCTGTGCGCGCTGATGGCGACGCTCGAGGCGCTCCGGTTCGGCCGGACGCGGGGAACCGAAAAGATCCTGAAGATCACGATCCCCGAGAACCTCGACTACCAGAACGCGTTCGATACGATCCTGCAAAGATACACGCAGTCGTATAAGCTGCACAAAATTAAAACCGCCGACCTTGGGAGCCTTTACGAGCTCGTTTACAGGGTCACGACGATAGAGGGCGCGAGCGAAAAGGCGTTTATCGACGAACTCCGCTGTCGCAACGGCAATCTGAACATCACGCTCGTGCTGGACGCGCCCGCCGGCGAATTTTGAAAGGGATGAATCCTATGAAACGATTTAAATTCCTCTTATCGATTCTACTTGTACTTGCGTGCCTCGCGGGCTGCGCGGCGCCCGGGGCGGACACGGCGGATCCGGCAGCGACGGCAAACGCGGCGCAGGCCGATCCCTCCGGCGGATCCGTAACAGAGACCGTTTCTTCCACAGGGATCGCCCCGCTTTCGGTAAGCGCTTCCGAGAGCGACAAGGATGTCTCCTGGGATGATTCGGATACTCAGATCGCGCTCAACGGCGACTCAATCGAGGTGACGGGCCCGGGCGCAGAGGCGGACGGCAGCGTCGTGACCATTGCTGCGGCGGGCACCTACGTGCTAAGCGGCACGCTTAACAACGGGCAGGTCGTTATCGCGGCCACGAGCAGCGATGAGGTGCACCTCGTATTGAACGGCGCCGCCGTCACCAACGGGACGGGCGCGGCGATCTACGCCTCCCAGTGCGATAAACTGATCCTCACGCTCGTCGAGGGCACCAAGAACACCCTCGCAGACGGCGCAAGCGCGTTTGTCTATGCGGACGCGGAAAAAGAGGAGCCGAACGCAGCCCTCTTCGTCAAGGACGACCTGACCATCAACGGGACGGGCGGCTTGATCGTCAGCGCCGGGTTCAACAACGGCATCGGCACCAAGGACGACCTGCTGATCCTCGGCGGCAGCATCTCCGTCAACGCGGCCAACCACGGCCTGTTGGGCAAGGATTCGGTCGCCGTGCTGGGCGGAAGCATCGATATCAGCGCGGGCGGCGACGGCATACAGACCAGCAACGCCGAGGACGCGGCGCTCGGCTGGATCTACATCGAGGGCGGCGCGCTGAACATCTCGGCCAAAGAGGACGGCATACAGGCGGATACCGCGCTCTATATCGCGGGGGGCACGCTTTTGGTCACGGCGGGCGGCGGCGCGTCGGAAAGCGCCCCGTCGGACGCCGAATCCGGCAGTTTCAAGGGCCTCAAGGCGGGCGGGAGCCTCTGCGTCGCGGGCGGAACGATCGCCATCGACAGCCTGGACGACTGCGTCCATGCGGGCGGCGACATCCTCATAAGCGGCGGGGCGCTCGCGCTCGCAAGCGGCGACGACGGCGTGCACACCGATTCGAACCTCACGGTAAAAGGCGGCCGGATCACGGTTTCCAATTCGTACGAGGGGCTGGAGGGCGCGAGTCTCGACCTCTCCGGCGGAGAAATCTCCATCGTTTCCTCGGACGACGCGATCAACGCGGCGGGCGGCGCGGATCAGAGCGCGCAGGGCGGCATGTTCGGCCAGGATCCTTTTGCGGCGGACGGCGCATACTACATCAACATCTCGGGCGGCGAAATCTCGTTTGAGGCGGGCGGCGACGGCGTGGATTCGAACGGCACCATCAGCATCAGCGGCGGCACGGTGTCCGCGTTCATCGATTCGACGGCCGATAACGGCGCGATTGACGCGAACGGCGCCTTTACCGTCACGGGCGGCGTCATCGTCTACGGCGGCAGCGGCGTGGGCTCGGTCCCGGGCGACGCCTCGACCCAGAGCTATGTGTACGTCGATTCCGGCGTCGCGGCGGGCAGCGAGATCGCGGTGAAAAAGGACGGAACAACCCTCGTCTCCTACACGGCGAAAAAAACCTGCCGGTACCTCGCGCTGTGCGCGCCGGGGATCGCGGGCGGCCAAAGCTACGACGTCTATAACAACAGCGCCCTGCTCGCCGCGATCACGGCGGGCGTGGGCGGAGGCGACTTCATGGGAGGCGGCGGCTTCGGCGGCCTCCCGAACCAGGAGAACCAGGGCGGTCCGGGCGGCGCAAGGCCCGGCGGCCGCGCCTGATCTATATAGATGGGAAGGTTCTTCCACCCCACCCCTTTCCACCTTCCCGCCAAAATGCCCGCGTTCGCGCGGGCATTTTGCGTTTACAGATTTCATTTGCGCGCTCTTCGCCGCGCCCGTACAAAAGGGCCGCCGTGAAGCATGGCGGCTCCTTTTCAGCGAAGCGCCGCGAGCGCCTCGGGGAGCGTCAGCACGTGAACGCGGTACTCGGCGGGCTCTTCGCCGATCGCCGCGAGCGCGAGGCAATAATCGGGGTCGCAAAAGCCGCACAGCGCGAACGCGCAGGGCTCGTGCGGCCCTTCGCGCACGAGGCGGACAGGCTCGCCGACCGCGATGGAAAACGCGCTGAGCGCGAGCGTCAGCCCCAGCCCGGTGGCTTTGAGATAACTTTCCTTGAGCGTCCACAGCTCGAAGAAGGCGGACGTGCGGGCCTCCCCGCCCTTGGAAAGGATATAGGAGCATTCCTCCCGAGTGAAAAAGCGGAGGTAAAGCTCGGGCGATACGGGCCGCAGCCGCTGGATATCGACGCCGAGCGGGCGATTCCCGAATGCGGCGACCGCCCATTCGCCCGAGTGGGACAGGTTGAAAAAAAAGTTTTTTAGCGCCGGGGCATAGGGCTTCCCATGCTCGCTTTTTTCGAGCGCGAGAGGGAGAAGCGCATCCTTATCGTATTCGCGCGCCGCGACGTTGAGAAGCAGCCCGGCGCCAAGGCAGAGCGCGCGGTCGGACCTGTGCGCGAAGCCGGACGCGGCCGTTGCGCGCGCCTCGCCGACGAGCGCGCGCAAAGCTTTATCGTCGGGATCGAGAGAAGAAACGTTGAGCGCGTAAACGTCGATCAAGCGGGCACTCCTTTCAAAACGGCGATGGGGCGGCCGCGCGGGCAAAATGCCGCACGGGCTGTTCAATTCCCGGCGCGCGCGCTATACTCTAAGGTGCACGCGCCGCGGCGGGAGCGCATTGCCCGGGAACAGCGCGGAGCGGGGGGGGAACCGTCCATGGCGGGAAAAACGCACAAAACCAACGCGATGCGGCTGCTCGAGCGGGCGGGCATCGCTTACGAGGCCGTGACGTACGACCTCGGCGAAACGCCGTTCTCGGGCGAAGCGGTAAGCGCGCTCACCGGCATTCCTCCCGAGCAGAGCTTTAAGACGCTGTGCGCGCGCGGCGAGCGCAAGGGCGTGCTGGTGTTCGTCGTGCCCGTTGCGGGCGAGCTCGACCTTCGGGCGGCCGCGGCCGCCGCGGGCGATAAGCGCGTGGAGCTTTTGCCCACGGCGCAGCTTTTGCCCCTGACCGGATACGAGCGCGGCGGCGTTTCCCCGGTGGGCATGAAGAAACTCTACCCGACGGTGTTCGACGAAACGGCGCAGCTGTTCGATCGCGTCGCGATCAGCGGCGGGGCCAAGGGGATCAAGCTCCTGGTCGATCCCCTTTTCATCGCACAGTACCTGGGCGCCTCCTTCGCGCCGCTCTCGCGCGATGAAAAGGGCTGATTCAATCAATCGGTAAAATCAAAATCGGGGGGGCGGCCTAAGCCGCCTCCCGCTTTTTTTCAGCGCTTTTTGCCGGCGCGGGAGTAGATCTCATACATATCGCGCTCGCCGAGCTTGGTCATGTTGCCGATGACGAACGCGCCGCCGCGCGAACACATCTTCGTGAGCTTTTGGATCTCCTCCTCGCTGAGCGCGTGGCCTACGAGTTCCTCTAGGCTGGTCGGCATCCCTGCCGAGGCGAAGAACTCGACCGTGCGCTTTATCCCGAGCCTTGCGATCTCCTCGTCGCTCAATCCGTCGCCGCCGATGTCCCAGGCGCGCCTTGCATATTCAAGGAACCTTTTCGGGTTGCCCGGCAGCACCTGCTCCGCCCACGCGCCCCAAACGGCGGAGAGCGCCGCGCCGTGCGTGGCGCCGTACAGCGCCGAAATCTCCTGGCTGAGCGAATGCACCGCCCCGTCCCAGACGCCGCCGAGCCCCGTCAGGTTGATGTGGGACATCGTCGAGCACCACATGATCTCGGACGCCGCCTCGTAGTCGGAGGGATCGTTGAGAAAGCGCTGCGCGAATTCCCGCGTGGTCTTGAGCACGGATTCGCCGAAACGGTCCGTAAGCGCGCCGCCGGGCACGCGGGAAAAATACCGCTCGACGGTGTGCATGTATATATCCACAATGCCCGCTCCGCGCTGATACGCGGGCAGGGAACTCAGCGTCGAGGGGTCGAGGAACGCGGCGAGCGGCCGGAGCGATTCGTTCCTGACGCCGCGCTTGAGGCCGAGCGCCTCGTTTGTGATCACGCAGGAATTGCTCGTTTCGCTGCCCGCGGCGGCGATGGTCAGCACCGCGGCGACCGGGACGCGGCAATCCGCCGCGGCTTTGCCTTCGAAATAGTCCCAAATATCGATGGAAAGGTCGGAAAGCCCGAGCGCGACGGCCTTGGCCGAATCGATCGCGCTGCCTCCGCCGACGGCGAGCAGAAAGTCGACGCCTTCATCAACGCAGAGGCGAACGCCCTTTTTTACCAATCCAAGCTCCGGGTTGGGCTTGGCGCCGCCGAGCTCGATATGATTTACGCCCGCATCTTCAAGGCTGGCGCGAACGCGCGCGAGAACGCCGCTTTTCTCGGCGCTCCCGCCGCCGTAATGCAGCAGGACCTTCTTTGCGCCAAGGTCGCGGAGCGTCGCGCCGATTTTAGAATGCGCGTCTTTTCCAAAAAAAATTTTTGTCGGGGAATAATACTCGAACGATTGCATGATACACCTCGGATTTCTTCAGTATTGATGCTTTTATTATAATGAGCCGCGCATCCGGCGACAAGTTATACGGGGCTTTTTATCGGGCTATCCGGTGCAAATTGAATATTTTGGAAAAATCTCCGCGCGTTCGCATGATAGGATCACATTGCGAAGGGAAGAATACCAGGAGAAAACGATCGAAAGGAGGAATGCATTTGGCAAACATGAGAAAAATTGCCTGCGTGCTGATGGCGGCGGGCGATGAGATGCAGGACGGCTGCGCGAAGGTGCTCAAATCCATCGAGGGTAGGGCGATGGCGGCACGGGTGATGGACGCGCTGCCGGTCGATCGCTTTTATCGGGCGGTCACGGTCACGCGGTATCCCGAAGTCGCCGATTGGGCGCGCCAGCACGGCATGGAGGTCGTGTGGAATCCCGAGCCCGAGCTCGGGGCGTGCAGAACGATCCGCCTGGGGCTCGACGCGGTCTGCGGGGCGGACGCGTGCATGTTCGTGGTGGCGGATCAGCCGTATTTGAGCAAGCCGTCTCTCGAGCGCTTGATCGATCGGTATCTCGACGCGCCGGGAAAAATCGTCGGGCTGTCGTACGAAGGCGTACGCGGGAACCCGAACGTCTTTCCCGAGCATTATTTTGAACAATTGCTCAAGCTGACCGGGAACAACGGCGGAAGCGCCGTCATCCGGGAACACCCCGACGCGTTTGTGCCTTGCGAAGCGTTTGATCCGCTTGAATTATCCGACCGGGTGCGCGACGATCGCCGCTCCTGATCCGGCGCAAGACCGTCCTGTATGAAGACCGCTCCGCTGCTTATTTCTCAGGCCGCGGAGCGGCTTTTTCCTTCATAAAAAACAGGCCGATCGCCATGACCACAACGAAGATGATAAGGTAGTACACGACGAACGTCCCGTGCGCGAAGCAGGCGGCCACGACCATGAACGCGCTGCCGAGTATTGCGAGGATCGGCATGATGAAGCGCTTGACGGCGCGAAGATCCTTGAGCTTGAACATCATGAAGATAAAGATGGGGATGTACGCCGCGTAGAGCGTTACGATCGGCAACTCGGACGTGTCGAAGCTGAACGGGCCGAACCATGGGGCGGTGAGCTGCGCGCCGAAGAAGTAGAGAAGCCAGAACGCGCAAAGGAGCAGCCCCAGGATGCTCGAGTTGGCGGGCATGTTCGTCGAAGCATCGACTTGGCGGAATACTTCGGGCTTGGGGCCGATATTGCGGGCCGCGAGCGAGTACATCGCGCGCGTGCAGCCGAGCATCAGGCCGTTGAGCGTGCCCAGGCACGAGATTACGATGAACACGAACAGCAGCGTTCCGCCGAGCTTGGAAAAAACCGTCTCAAACGCGAGCTTCGCGCCGGTTTCGCCGCTTTCCATCATCGTGCTGTTGGGCACAACGCCCGCGAGGCCGACGTAATAGAGGATGTATACCGCCATGATGATGGCCGTACCGATGATGAGGGCGCGGGGCAGGTTCCTTTTGGAATCGTGCAGCTCCGCGTTGATGCTCGTGGCGATGATCCATCCCTCGTAGGCGAAGGCGGTCGCCACCACGGCGGTGAGCAGCGGGTTTTTGGCCACGGCCCCGGCGGTTACGGCGTTTGTGAAGTTCTCTGCGGTCATGCCGCTCGTAAGTCCCGCGATGGTACCGAATATCGCCATCAGCAGGAGCGGGACCAGCTTAATGACGGTTGCGCTGATCTGGAACTTTCCCGCGAGCACCGGCGACAAGGAGTTGAGGGCGTAGCTCGCCACAAGAAAGAATCCGGCGATGGCGAGCGCTTCGGCGCCGACGATGGAAAAGCCGAGCAGCACGCACAGGTAGCGGGCGGAAACCCAGGCGAGCACCGAGGTGATCGTGGGATAATAGATCGTCGCGAGGAACCAGCCCACGAGGTACGCGTAGCGCTTCCCCAAAGCGACTTCGGCGTAATCGACCACGCCGTTGACGTATTCAAAGCGCGTAGCGAGGATCGAAAACACGTACGCGCACACGATCATGATGCAGCCGCCGATGACCCACGCGAGTATGCCCACGGGCAGATCGCCGCCCGTGGCTTTGAGGATCTTTTCGGCTTTGAAAAATACACCGCTGCCGATCACGATGCCGACGACCATCGCGATGGCCATCGTAAGGCCGTATTTCTTTTTCAGCTTGTTTTCCAAGAGAGGTCACTTCCTTTGAAATTTGTTGATAATAGAGCAAGGTTTCGGCCGGATCCGCGGACATCGGCGCGGGCCGCGCGGACGGCAGGTCGGATGATCGCGCCGTTGCCCTTATTGTATAACTTGACATTAGCATTGGCCGGACCTGAGGCAAACATTTATGCAAATATACAGCAGAATATACAATCTAAGGCAACGCATGCACCCAGGGCGGCGGGCTTGTCCGCCCGGCGCGCATGTGGTATACTGAAACATCCAAAGCGGCTGCGGGCCGCTTTACAGGGCGTCGAAAAAAAGCGGATTCCGCCGCTTTTTTAAAGCTCGCCGCGCCTTTTCATTCCGCGGTTCCCCGAACCGCCGGGCTGAAAAGCAGCCCTGCGGCGCCGTGTTCCGGGAAGGCAGGAAGAAAAGCGAATGTTCACCAACAAAGCAACGGTTGTCGGCCGCAGCCTGAAATATGTGCTCAGAACCGCGCTCATTGTGCTCGGCATAATCGCGGCGGGATATTTCGTATTCCAGACAGGGCTCAACGGCAGCAACATGTACATCCTGGCGACGGAGGGAATGCAGCTTCGCGCCGAGTGCGTGCTTCAGGATTCCTCGAAGGATGCGCTTTTGGAGTATTTTACCCCGGATTTTATCGCGGACGACGCGCTCTTATCCGAGAGCACCTACGCGAACTATACGATCGCCGATTTTAATTACACGCTGGAAGTTGAAAACATCTCCGTGCTTCCGTGGTCGGAGACGGCGGGCATGCAGGTCGTCGAGCGCGTGGAGCGCATTACCGGGCAGATCAACAAGAATTCGATCCCCGAAGGCACGGATCCGACGCAGTTCCTCGTGCCGGAGTGGGAGGCGGGCCGCTACCGCATCTCCTTCGTGAAAATCGACGATCGGTGGTACATCTCCGGGCTTGAGCTGATAGACGCCGCTCCGGAGCAAGCGCCCAAGCGCACGCCGCGCATTACGTCCGCGCCCGAAAACTCTCCCTCGCCTACGGCATCATCCTCGCCGCAGGCCTCTTCCGCGCAATAGGAATGATGGGCTTTTCTTACGATTCAAAACCATTTTTCACCGTTCTCGCGCCGATGGCCGGCGTGACGGATTTTGCGTACCGCCGGATCTGCAAACGCTTTGGGTGCGATCTGACCATCACGGAGATGGTCAGCGCGAAGGGTCTGTTTTACGGCTCGGAGCGCACCGGGTTTCTGCTTGAAACGTCGGAGGAGGAGCGCCCGTGCGCGGCCCAGATCTTCGGGAGCGATCCCGCTCTCATGGCGGATATGGCCGAGCGCATCGAGGACACGCATAACGGCGAGCTCTGCGCCATAGATATCAACATGGGTTGCCCGGCGCCCAAGATCACCTCGAACGGCGACGGGAGCGCGCTGATGAAGGATCTTGCGCTCGCGGGGCGGATCATCTCGGCGGTGAGCTCCCGCGTAAAGCTCCCCGTGAGCGTGAAATTCCGCAAGGGATGGGATGAACATAGCGTCAACGCGCTCGAATTCGCGCGCATGGCGGAGGAAAACGGGGCGAAGCTGTTGGCTTTGCACGGGCGCACGCGCGCGCAGATGTATTCGGGCAAGGCGGATTGGGACATCATCGGCGAGGTGAAATCGAGCGTGCGCATCCCGGTCGTCGGCAACGGCGACGTGTTCAGCGCTTCGGACGCTTTAAGGCTCGTCGCGCACACGGGCTGCGACGGCGTGATGATCGGCCGCGGAGCGCAGGGCAACCCGTGGATATTCGAGCAGATCGACGCCGTTTTAAGGGGCGGGACCCCGCGCGAACCCTCCGCCGACGATCGGCTGTCGCTTGCGATCGAGCATGTCCGCTCCGAGCAGGAGCGCTACGGCGAGCATGCGGCGGCGCGGATGCGCAAGCACGTCGCCTGGTATATTACGGGCTTGCCGGGAGCCGCCCGCCTCAGGGTGCTTTCGAACGAATGCGCGGGCGTCGAGGCGCTCGTCGGGTTGCTTGTACAATACCGCGAGCGGCTCCGTGAATCGCTTGACAAGCGGGGAGAATTCTCATTATAATAGTCAGAGTTGTTAACAGGGAAGTTCATTAGGGTGCCGCTATCGGAGCAAATGCAGCGATTTCGTGCACGCTCTTTCTTTTTTTCCCTGCGGATATTGTACATTCAAGAGAGGGACGCGCGATCAAATAACTGGGGAGGATCCTGTATGGCAGAGGTACGCTTGACAGCCGAAGGCATTGCGAAATACGAGGAACGGTTGGAATACTTAAAAACGGAGCGGCGTTCGGAAATCGCCGAACTGATCAAGGTTGCCCGCGCGTTCGGCGATCTGAGCGAGAACGCCGAGTATGACGCCGCCAAGAACGAGCAGGCGCGCAACGAGTATGAAATCATCGAGATTGAAAACCTGCTCAGGAACGCGATCGTGATCGACGAGGACAGCATCGATACGAACATGGTCAACGTCGGAGCGACGGTGCGGGTTCACAATATCGATTTGGACATGGATGCGGAATATCAGATCGTGGGTTCCGCGGAGGCGGATCCCGTGCTGATGCGCATTTCCAACGAGTCCCCCGTCGGCAGGGGGCTGCTGGGCCATAAGATCGGGGAAGTGGTGGAGATCGCTACGCCCGGCGGCGTCGTACACATGGAGATCCTGTCGATCGGGAAATAGAGGGGGAACGATGGAGGAATACAACGCGCAGGCGGAGTTGACGCAGGAGGAGCTTTCACAGCTCCTCCAAATCAGAAGGGACAAGCTCGCGCAGCTGCAGTCGGAGGGACGCGATCCTTTCGCTGTGCTGCGCTTTGATCAGTCCCATCACAGCGCGGATATCCTTTCGGACTATGAGCGCCTGGAGGGCGCACAGGTTGCCGTCGCCGGAAGGATGATGTCCAAGCGCATCATGGGCAAGGCGAGCTTCGCGCACGTGCTCGATCTGAAGGGGATGATCCAGATCTATCTCAAGAGGGACGATCTCGGGGAAGACGTTTACGCCGATTTTAAGACCATGGACATCGGCGACTGGGTCGGCGTCACCGGAACGGTGTTTAAAACCAAAACCGGCGAGATTTCGATCCACGCCAATGCGCTCACGCTGCTTGCAAAGTCCCTCCGGCCGCTTCCGGAAAAATATCACGGCCTCAAGGATCCGGAGCTGAGGTACCGCCAAAGGTATGTCGACCTGACGGTCAACCCTTCGGTCCGCGATACGTTCATCAAGCGCTCGAGGATCATCAGCGAAATAAGGCGCTATCTCGACGAGCGCGGCTTCCTCGAGGTGGAGACGCCGGTGCTCAACACGATCCCCGGCGGCGCTAACGCGCGCCCGTTCATCACGCACCACAACACGCTCGATATCGATATGTACCTTAGGATCGCGACCGAGCTTCCGCTCAAGGAGTGCATCGTGGGCGGCATGGAGCGCGTGTATGAGATCGGGAGGATCTTCCGCAACGAGGGGATGGATCAAAAGCACAACCCCGAGTTCACCACGCTCGAGCTCTATCAGGCGTATACGGACTACCGCGGCATGATGGAGCTGGTCGAGGAGCTGATCGCGCATTGCGCACAAACGGTGCTCGGGACGACAAAGATCGTCTTCCAGGGCGAGGAAATAAACCTTACGCCGCCGTTTAGGCGTTTGACGATGAACGACGCGGTAAAGCAGTATACGGGCGCGGACTTCTTCGCCTGTGAGACCGATGAAGAGGCGCGCGCGCTCGCACGCAGCATCTCGCTCGAGTTTAAGGATCCTCTGATCACGCGCGGCCGGCTTTTGAACGAGGCGTTCGAGGCGTTTGTCGAGGATCAGCTTCGCCAGCCGACCTACATCATCGACTATCCGGTGGAGGTTTCGCCGCTGACAAAGCGCAAGCCCGGCCAGCCGCACGTTACCGAGCGGTACGAGCTGTTCATCTGCGGCTGCGAATACGCGAACGCCTATTCCGAGCTGAACGACCCGATCGATCAGCGCGCAAGGTTCCTCGCGCAGCTCGCGCAGCGCGAAAAGGGCGACGACGAGGCGATGATGATCGACGAGGATTTCTGCCTGTCGCTCGAGTACGGGATGCCGCCGACCGGCGGCGTGGGCGTGGGCATCGACCGGCTGGTGATGCTTTTGACCGACTCCGCTTCGATCCGCGACGTGCTGCTTTTCCCGACGATGAAACCGCAGCGCTAACGGGACAGCGCTGAACCGCAGGGGCTAAGCTGCCCGACGTCCGGCAAAAGTTTATAAAATGGTAACACTTGGCTGCTCCGAAAAACGCGGAACAGCCTTTTTCTATTGGGATTCGCGTGATAGAATAAAAAGACAAATCAGGAACACGAGGGAAATTATGAAACGATTCTTGCTGTTGCTGGCCGCAACCTCCATACTGCTGAGCGCTTGTGCGGCTCCCGACGAATACGTCGATGTGCCGGTGTCCACGCCCGCCGCCTCGGCCCCGTCGGCCGCGCCCACCGCTTCGCCCGTCCCTACCGAGAAACCGCTCGCCGATCAGAACGCCGATAAAATCAAAGAGGCGAAGGCGAAGAATTCCGACGTGATCGGCTGGGTGAACGTGCCGGATACGAACATCGATTATCCTATCATGTACGGGGACGACTGGTATTACCATTATCACAATTTTGAAAAGGAGCGCGAAAACGAGCGCTGCGTCTACGCGTACCGCGAGAAGGCCGCGCGCAACAACCCTGTGACCGCGCCGAATCTCCGGGAGTCGGGCACGATGTTCCACCAGCTGCACCAGGTGCAGGACGATGCGGAGCGCCTTTTGACCTACGGGAACCGCGTCTGGAACATTTCGGTGTTCGGGCACGAGTTCTGGGAAGTGTTCGCGCTTTACGAGGCCCCCGCCGGGGAACCGAAAGAGACGCTTTATTTTAACACGCAGACGCTCGCCGACGCCGACGATGACGAACTCGAAAATTGGCTCGGTTACCAGATGAGCCGCTCGGAGATCGCGCTTGGTGTTCAGCCCAGCATGAACGATACGTTTCTGACGTTGGTCACATGTGGCGATACACACGAAGATTCCAACAAAAATTCGCGTTTGTACGTCTTTTTGCGCGCGGTCGATTGACCGAAAAAATGTTTTTGAAGCAAGCGAAATCGATTGAAATAGTGTGATTTAGCACAAATTAAGGCGCATTGTTTTTATAATGTTAAATCAAAATAAATTTCGCATAAATTCGGCCGAATATAGCGAAAAACGCGATTGTGAAATGCCGTTTGGTTTGCTACAATAAAACGCGTGCTCAAAACGAGCAGGTCGCACCTTGAAAACCATATAGTGAGAAGAAGAAAAAGACGAACCAGACAATTCCAAGCGCGGGGGCGCGCTATAGAAGTACCTGAAAAGAGTAAAGAAGTCAGTAGAGATACTGACCA
>JBCFAY010000006.1:0-159876 GCA_038562375.1 Bacillota bacterium
ATCGAAGCTGTTATACAATGTTGCACCCTCGGGCAGCGGATTCAGCTTTTGTTGTGGACTGCCATACATCCTAACCGGTACATATTTCGTATCCGGGCCAAAGCTCACTTCCTTGCGGCTTCCGGAGCTTGTACACCTGTTTTGACACTGCCGGCAGGCTTCCTTGCTCGCGTATATATTGTTTGAGCCCTTCGTTTTGATCTTCGTCAGAGTGCGTCCCGTCGGGCATGTTACCGTACCGTCCTCGTTCAGACTGAAGCGGCTGAGCGTTCCCTGATCCATGAGTTCCACCTGTATTGCCGTACCCTCATAGCATTTGGGAAGGATACCTGCGGCAATGCATTTTTGGATGTCCGCGGGTTTCGTTGAACGGCGTTCCTCCTCGCTGATCTCGTCTTCCACATAATCTATCGCAAATGTCCGTTCTTCTTTGTCATATTTCATGGCCACATTTGGAACGATGCCGTTCATCACGCAGTCCAGAATATCCTTCCGGCTCTCATAGCCTTTGTCCGCCACCGCTTCGATCGTCTTGGCTTCAAGAATTTTTTTTGCATTCTCCGCCGTCTCTTTCAAGAGTCCCTGGTCGGTGCTGTGGTTTGTCACCTCATACTCTGCAATCAGATGGCTGCCGCCGTCCACCGCCGTCTGTACGTTGTAGCAGCAGTGAAAACCGTCCTTAGAGTACATCCGCCTCGCCTCCGGATCCGTAAGCAGAAGCTGTGTCTCTCCGCTTTTTTCAAGCTCCGCCAGATATCCTTGATATTTCTCCTTACGTGAACGGAGCTCTCTGACGGCTTCCTTGATTTGCTTCTCTGTCAATGCTTTGGTATCCGGTTCGCGTCCGTCCTCTTTGTCCATCCTCGCAAGATATTCCGCGATATGCGCGTCGATCCGCTCAAGCTTCTTTTGCAGTATCTCGGCGTTGTAGCAGTTGTCCTTGCTGTTGAGAGCCCTGAACTTCGAGCCGTCCACTGCCAGCAGTTGCTTCTGATAAAGCCCTAGCCTCATGCAGAGCTTCACAAACGCCCGGAACACGTTTCTGAGCGCCTTGGCGTTGTCCGTTCGAAAATCCGCGATTGTCCGGAAATCCGGCGTCAGGCGGTTCAATAGATAAAACAGCTCGATATTCCTTTTGCACTCCGCCATAAGCCTGCGGCTGGAGCGTATACGGTTGAAATAGCCGTAGACGTACAGCTTAAGCAGGTCGCGCGGGTCGTAGGCAGGTCTGCCTGTTTCATTCGGAACAGCACGCCTGATGCCTAGTTCTTCAAAGTCCAGCCCGTCCACGAACGCATCGATAACCCGGGCAGGGTTATCTTCGCCTATGTAGTCCTCGATGCAGCCCGGCAGCAGCGTCATCTGTTTCCGATCCTGCCCTTCCACATATTTCATCCCCGTTACCGCCTGCTTTTTGATACTTCTATTATACCAGGCCCTCCCTCGTGCTGACTTTCCGGACAGCCTGGCCAAACCCCGGTAAACATTGCGTTTACCGGGGTTTTTATATACCCGAGGAGTGAACATGGCGAAGTAATCTGACGCTTTTGGCCATTCCGTCGATCCCGATCATCAGCTTAGCCAAGGTCAAGTAGACATAAGCCTTTTTACGCTATTATATTACTGCGGCTCTCTCCTGTTTCAGCGGGAATTATTAAAATGTTACCCAATTTGTTGCCCGACTAATAGTCGTATGTATTAGACTGGCTTGTGCCCAAAACTGCTTCGTGGTATTGCTCAAGAACCTTCCGCTTGCGCTCCAAGCGCACAGATATGTATTGCCCTGTTGCGCCATCTGACAAGCCGGTATAAAGCCCCAAGCTTTTTAACGAGTGCCCGAGAATGCTTCCTACAGTAAAGAAATCACCGGACAATTCGTGCATATTCGTTGCAGCGCTATGTCTCAAATCATGTAAGCGGATATGAGGCATCTGCAGGGATTGAAGCAAAGGTTTGAAATCGGAGGAGATTACCGGCGGATTGAATGCCACTCCATTTTTTCTGCAAACAACCAAGTTATTGTCATAGTAGCTGTCCCCCAGCGATTCTTTATTCAGGCAATACTGTATGAATTGCTGCTCAAAGAACGGAAGAACCTGTTTGGTAATCGGGAGGATAATTCGTTTACGCACTCCGTTATTGGCATCCTGTTTTAGCGGCGCAGTGGTAATCTGCTTGCGATCGCATCCCGGAGCTAACTGCTTGTTAACCTCAAAGCATTGTTTGTCCATGCATATGTCGTTCCAAGTAAGCGCCAGTATTTCGTTCCGCCTTAATCCGTAAAGTCCGCCAAGGATAATAATCATTTCCCAATAGGTTTCTTTCACCAGTTCAATGAGCGCCTTCATTTGTTGTATAGTATAGGGCGCTGGGATATTGGGAGTAGCATTAAACTTTGTCAGCACATCTCTGGCCGGGTTAAATGGAATATACTGATAGCTTTTGGCGTGTTCCAGCGCAATGCTAAGAGTTCTATGGATGTATTTTATCGTATTGATAGCCAATCCCTTATCGCGAAGGTTATTATAAAGCGTATCCAACTTTTGTGCATTTAAATGAGTAAGCTTAATGGCACCGATGGCAGGAATGGCATAGCGGAATACATTATGTTTGTATGCGGCATATGTTGTTGGTCGAAGATTATTTCGGGCATAACTTTCAAGCCATTCTGTCAAATATTCTGACACAGACCTTTTAGAGTTTACCTGGATTGCGAATGATTCGCCAGAGCGAGCGAATTTTAGCTTCATCTCTGCCTCGTGTACCGATGCCTCTCTTCGATTTAAGAAGCCACGTTTTGCGTAGGTCTTATAGGTTCCTTGGATTTTGTATTTAATGTATACATCATATACAACACCTGCTTTGCCTGTTCGCAAGCCGTCCGCCCTCTTCTTGTTTACTACTTGTCGTTGATAGATTGCCATAGAAATTACCCCCTAAATGTTTTTGAAGATAATTCTAATTAAATCGTATAATCCTAAAAAATATCACAATATTGAGTTAATGCGAGAATAGATGCATATTTTAAAGAAATTTAGCTTTTTTTGTTTGATGACTGAAAAGGTAAATGATATAATAATTTATATAAAATGTATCATTATCCTTGTAAGTAGGATTGATCTTTAGTTAAATTTATATATGTTATTTGTTATTGGCTGATATGCCTGACTTAAATAAGTAGGAGGATAAAACTATGGCAGATAATACTTCTTTTCCGATGCTAAGCGTTAGCGCTTGGTGGAACATTAGAAAAAAGTTTAAACAAACAATTCCAGGGACAGTTACCCCAAATTATTTAGCAAGTATTTTAAATATGCAGGAAAGATCAGCGGGCAATAACATTATGCCCTATTTAAAGCAAATTGGTATAATCGACCAGGAAGGAAAAACCGGTGACCGTGCCAAAATGTGGCGAGATGACGTCGATTATCCTAAGGTATGCGAGGAAATTAAAAACGAGATTTATCCTAAAGAGTTGCTCGATATACCGGTATCTTCTAATGATGATAAAGAAAGTGTTAAGAGATGGTTCGCAAGGTCTACTGGAACCGGAGAAGCAGCTGTAAATAAAATCACTGCGTTTTACTTTCTATTGTGTGAAGCAGACCCAGCTAAAGAACCAAATACTTCAAAAACCACACCTAAAAATGAGAAATCGTTGCGATCTAAAGATACACTGCCCAAGGCCGAAACAAAAGCAGTAGGGAAAATGACATCCTCTTCTACAGTCAAGACGACAAATGCGGTGAAGCAACCTGGACTACCCCCACAGCATAATGCTGCTGCAATCCCTGCAATTAATATTAATCTTCAAATACACATTTCTTCCGATGCATCACCCGAACAAATTGATAAAATTTTTGAAAGTATGTATAAACATATTTATAGTAAGAAAGATGATATGAATGGATAACATTCGAGAATATATTATTTCATTTACTCAAGAATTGAGTAAAGACCTACCACAATCCTATGTTCCACCAAGCGAAGGAGCAAAATCAAAAACCGAAATGGTTATAGCTGCTTCGCTTTTTAAAAATACTCGTGGTTATATAGAACGGGTTGTGATGCAAATTAATGGATCTTATGAGCAAGGCTGGTATGATAGTTGCGCTGTAATGATTCGAAGGCTCCTTGAAACATTAATAATAGAGGTGTTTGAAAAGCACAAGATAGCAGACAAAATAAAAAACCCAAAAACAAACGATTTTTGTTATCTAAGCGACTTGATTACAATAACTCTTTCTGAGGCAAGTTGGAATTTGAGCCGAAATACAAAGCAAGTTATGCCCAAACTTAAAAATATTGGGGATTTGTCTGCGCACAGTAGGCGTTACAACGCACATAGAAGTGATATAGATAACATTATTCAAGACTTAAGAATTGTTGCACAAGAATTAATCTACCTGGCTGGTTTAAAATAGGTAGATAAAATATTTATGAAAGACTTAAATGATTTTGGTATAACATTAAGAAAACGTGCACATTGGACACACAGTATTATAAAAAGGAGTGCAATATTAGGATTAGGTATAATGGAAGAAACCCTGACTGATATGCATCTCTTTTCAATTGCAGACGAATACAATGAGAATATTATAACAAAGAAATTCTCCCGCCGCGAAGAGGGTTCTAAAAGTGGCGCTGACTGGCTTTGGGTTGTTGGTGAACCTGGTAGCTGGATTCCACTTTTGGTTCAGGCAAAAATTATCAACCCCAAAACTGGTAATTGCCAGCATTTTGATTATAAGGATGGAGAACAACGGAAACGGTTATTATTATATGCTCGTCAACATTCTTATATCCCGGTATATTGCATTTATAGTTCTATCCCTGCTGATTTTGAGCCACCTGCATTTTTAGACAGAGATGGTAGGCAAAAGGAAGATTGGGCTTGTTCGTTTATATCTCCTAAATCAGTTCGCTTCTTATCAAGACAAGGGATAAAAAATCAAAATGAAATCCTAAAATTAAGTATCCCTTGGATGGACCCATTCTGCCGAGCCGCTTTTGATGTAGAACCAATGGGGCAAGCTGTAGCAAAAGCTATTGTAGATATTAGAGATGGTTTCGAAGAATCAACCATCAAAAGATTAACGTCAAAAGTTCAAATAGAACAACCTAACTTAATACAAAAACGCATAAATTGGGAAAACATGGATTCTATTCAGTCTATTAAAAAAGAAATCCCTCGAGCTATTTGTAATATGTTTAGGGTTTCCTCATTTGATTCGACAAGAACACCTTTAGCTGGTGTGAGTATAATATCAACGATTCCAATAAATCAAATTAAAGAATTAAGTAATTAACTAAGGTAATAATTGGGTAGGCAATGATATGAAAAAGCGAAAACAGCATTATGTATGGAAGCATTATCTTGAAGCATGGACAGTCGATGGACAGTTATTCTGCTTGCGTGATAAAAATATATTTCCGACTAACCTCATAAATATTGCTCAGAAAAGAGATTTTTATAGGCTTAATGAATTGACGGAAAACGATATTGCGCTTATAAAATTGCTTTGGATTGACACATCCCCTCCTCTCCTCCGTCCGTTGCACATGGATTTGCTTAATGGCTTTAATTTGGCTTTTGAAATAAAAAAGCTATATGAAGCATCGGGTAAAATTGATTTAGAATTAGAAAAGCAGTTAGATGTAACTATGAACAATTTAGAAGAAAACTTCCATTGTGGCATTGAAGGGCTAGCGATACCTTATCTTGAAAATGTTCGTAGTGGTGATATTGCATTTTATGCTGATGAGGGTAATCGAATTGAATTTAATTATTTTCTTGCTACTCAATATCTTAGGACTAATCATATTAAAGAGCACATAAAAACTGCCTTTAGTGATATGCCAAGGAAATATGCTCAATTCGGATTGAATATCGAAAGAGTATGGAATGTTGTTTCTCACATTTTGGCAACTAATATGGGGTATGTATTATCAAGAGAAGACAGCAATATGCAGTTGATTTTACTATATAACAACACTAAAATTCCCTTTATTACAAGCGATCAGCCTATAGTGAATATTCGGGCAGATCATCTTAGCTTTGATGCACCAACTGAATTTGAATTATATTATCCCCACACTCCCAATTTGGCCTTAATTCTTTCAGAACAAGGTAAAAGCTCATATTCTGGAAATCTAACTAAAAATGAAATCATGAAACTTAATAATCAAATAGTTGCATCATCACAAGAACAGGTCTATGCCAACGAAAGAAATGTATTGGAGCAATACTTGTAAAATTTCACCGCCGCCCATCACGGACGGCGGACTTCCCTCGTCCTCCTGCTCGTCAGCACCAGCCCATTAGTTATCAAGTATCCAAGAGCACTCCCTTAGTAAGATAGCGATGACCAAACGAGAGAAATTCAGGCGTTAGTTCAATGTGGAGAGTAAGCCTACGTATACACAGGGAAGATATATACCTTCTCTACTTCTCTGAGTCTAAAGAAATTCTTTACGTTCTCAAATTATTTATTGATAGTTTTTTAGACAATATGCTACAATTAATGGAACGAAAACGGCTTGGATAATTATGAGGTGGCTATACGTGGGTATCAATTACAATAAACTTTGGAAGCTTCTGATTGATAAGGAAATGAATAAGCAGGATTTGAAGGAAGTATCAGGGATCAGCACGACCTCTATAGCCAAGCTTGGAAAAGGCGAGAACATAACCACGGATGTGCTGTTGAAAATTTGCCGCGCACTCAAATGCGATGTGGCAGATATCATGGAAGTCACTCCGGATGAACCGATAAAAAGAAGAGAAGAGTAAATTCAAAATTAGAAAATTGAGGGGTGATTATTTATGCTCGAAACAAGACGGTATTTCGAGGAATACCGGTCTGATGCCCATAACTGGATCACACTTACATCCGGGGAATACTATCCGGATATTTTGCAGGATGCTTGCGAACTGTACAAGCCAGTATTGGTGTTATTCGGTCAAATACTGAAGCGAAGTGAATCTTCCGAACGGCTCTTTATGGAATTGTGTGATACCGCTGATGGTTGGATGCGGGTACAACTGGCACGGGTTTTTAGGAAATACGTCAGCCCCGATACGCCGGTTGAACTGTTGAAAAAGAAAACGATGGCAACTCGCATTTGTGAGCAATTCAGCGACCGCTTCCGGCCAATCAACGAAGTTCAGGCAGCCTTTGATAGCCGACCGATCCCTGATGAGGCGATATGTGCGGTTCTCTGGGAGTATAAGGATCGTGGCAAAAAGGGATATGACCTCACCGAAAAATTTTTCATCATGCTCAAGGATCAATTTCCAGACCTGACGATCCTCGGCCCGGAACGCGCCGGAAAAGATATACTTCTGGGTACGGTTTTCGAAGGCTATCCGAATCCCAAACGACCAGTTGACTTTATTATCATGAATAGCAAAGAGGAAGTACTAGCGGTCGGACTTGCCCGATATGACTCTGATAGAGGCGGAGCCCAAGAAGACGACCGGACTGGTGGTTATAAGAACTGTGCAGACGAAGTGTTAACCTATTGTCGTGAAAAGGGACTGGACACTAAAGTGATATTCCTTAACGATGGCCCTGGGCTCATGCTTGGTTCTATGTGGACGGACTATTCGGAGATTGAGAAACGGTGGGATAACAAAATAATGGTTCTTACTTTGCGAATGGTTCCGATTCGACTAAACAGAGAGTGGCTAGAGAATAAGGAGTGATTTCATGGCGACTGGTCTTTCAAAAACAAAATGGAACGGTGTAATCGCACAAGCAGATACTACAAGTAGCAGTGCTTCCGTATTTGATGTACAACTAACCTATCCCGGTAAAAAAACCGTTCAGGACATCTTGGGCGGCCCGCAAGCAGACTATTCTCTTTTTTGGAAGTCCGCAACTGTTAATGGTCATAACAATAATCTTTTTCTCGGTGACAACCTTCCGATTCTACGCCGCTTGCTAAAGAACTCCAGTGTGGCCGGTAGAGTGAAATTGATATATATCGATCCACCATACGCAACGAATAGCGTTTTTCAGGCGAAAGGGAAGAAAGATGCTTATCATGATTTGTTACAGGGAGCGGAGTATTTAGAGTTCTTGCGCGAACGACTGATCCTTATGCGGGAACTACTCTCAAATGACGGTTCAATCTATGTTCACCTCGATGAAAACATGGCTTTTGAAATTAAAGTGTTGATGGATGAGATCTTCGGAAAAAGCAACTTTCGAAACTGGATTACACGAAAAAAATGTAGCACGAAAAATACAACGAAGAATCGCTATGGAAATGTATCGGACTACATTCTGTATTACACAAAAACGCCAATGTTTGTTTGGAATCGTCCGTATGACCAGTGGCCAGCAGAGAAAATCCTAAAAGAATATCCTTGTGTCGACCCCAAAACAGGTCGCCGTTATAAGAAAGTACCTGTACATGCTCCTGGCGAACGAAACGGTGATACCGGGCAGCCTTGGCACGGAATGATGCCCCCTCCAGGAAAGCACTGGCAGTTCACGCCGGCTCGACTCGATGAGATGGATGCAAACGGAGAGATTTACTGGTCGGCGTCCAACAATCCACGTCGCAAGATATATTTTGATGGTGAAAAAGGCATCCCGAAGCAGGACATCTGGCTGGAGTACCGTGATTCCATTAACCAGAATATGAAGCTTACAGGATACCCGACTGAAAAAAACATGGAAATGCTGGAGTCAATTGTCCTAGCATCATCGAATCCAGGCGATCTCGTTATGGATTGCTTCTGTGGCTCGGGAAGTACCCTACAAGCGGCATACAAACACGACAGGCAGTGGATTGGTGTTGACAATAGTATTGAGGCTATCTGCACAACACTCCGGCGCTTCCACATGGGCGTTGAGGCAATGGGCGACTATGTGAACCCTACAGACGTGCCCCAAGATGATTCAAAGCTACTTACCCCAGAGTTCTTCGCACCTACGTTGCTCGAGAGGTGCCCGCTAATTTTGGAAGTTCAAGAAGAGTTCTTAGAAACCGCAAAAAGCATCTGGAATGATCCCTGTCCACAGCCTGCCCCGATCAAAGAGGAGAAAGCTAAATATGAACAGAGATGACAAGCCCATCACTTACACATTTGACTCTCCTGAGATTCGAGCTTTGTGTGCCTCGGACGAGAAACTGGCTATCTTGATTCGGAGATATGGGGATTTGACATATTCCCTACACACCGACGTGTTTACCTTTTTTGTAGAGACGATCATCGGGCAAATGCTGTCGAACAAGGCAGCAGATAGCATCGCTGCAAGACTATATGCCATCTGTGGTGGTCGGTTGTCGACTGAGGCTGTTTTAAGGTTCGACCGCGAAATCTTGAGAGGTATCGGACTTTCCGGAAGGAAGGCGGAGTATATTCTTCAGTTTGCAGAGATGATGCGTGATGTCCCTGACTTTTTTGCCCGGCTAGAGGATGCCTCGGATAGGGCGATCATTAAATGCTTGACCGCTCTTCACGGTATCGGGACATGGTCAGCAAAGATGTATCTTATCTTTGTGCTGGGCAGGCTTGATGTCTTACCTTATGAAGATGGGGCATTCCAACAAGGCTACAAATGGCTTTACGGTACAATGGATGTCAAACCTGCGATGATTGAACGCAAATGTGAATCCTGGAGACCATATACAAGTTTGGCTGCACGATACTTGTATCGGGCATTGGATGAAGGTTTGGTGCGAGATGTCGGGTTGGAGAGACAGTTGCGGGAAGAATTAGCCTAATGGTTAATGATTCCTTGAAGTGAGTGTTACTTGGAGTAATGATAGAATCGTTTGCATCCTTTTTCTTTGATGAAATTGATAATATCATTGGGAAGCAGGGGAATTGAAACCGTTACAAGTTGTAACGGTTCGAGAATGAAAGCGGCACGATGATGAGTGCATTTGAGTGATGTTCAGTATTTTTGTTTGTGTGTATGAAAAATGTTATAAAACTTCTCCGTAAAGACTTATAAAGAGATATAAAGAGTTATAAAACGATATGTGATTTTGCCCATTCTAAAAGGATTTTTGCCGTGAAGATATAAAGACATATAAAGAGTTATGTAGCCGTTTTACCCTATCCACAGCACTGGAAATCGTGTGTGCCCCTTAAAGGCACCGAGAGTTCGAATCTCTCTCTCTCCGCCATATAAGAACGCTAACTTTGATACAATGTGTATCGGGATTAGCGTTTTTATTTTGCACACACCAGCTGTCAAAAGGTCTTGATTTCAAGACCTTTGGGCGGCTTTTTTGTTTTCTGCCGTTTGTCGAGTGCGGCGAAAATACCCGTCTGCTTTGCGACAAGGCTGATTTTGCCATGCACTCAACAAACGGGTATTCGTAGTGTGTTCACCCAACAAACGGGAACAAAG
Organism: Bacillota bacterium; assembly: GCA_038562375.1. Taxonomy (GTDB): domain Bacteria; phylum Bacillota; class Clostridia; order Christensenellales; family CAG-138; genus JBCFAY01. Next base: position 10,377 of record JBCFAY010000006.1, read on the forward strand.
CGAATTTGAACACTGTGTTCACTCGACAAACGGGAAGATCGTGGGAACAGGTAACAGCAATATTTTAGATATCTTCCGTTCGTGGGAATATGTCCACGAAGTTTTATGGATTTTATCCGTTCTCTGAAACAAGTCTATATAAGCGTATTTAATCTTGAATATTTTTCTATAAATCGAAGATAGTCATTTGCTGATTTGGTGATGGCATCGGGGGATAGAATACACCTACTATTATGAATGGGTTAGGAGCCACGTAATGAAATTGTTTGGTCGTACCAAGAAAATAGTATAAGTCTCTATTTAAGAATGAATCAAGATATTTCTCCTTGACTTTGGCTATGGCCTCGCTTTCATTACCGCCCGCTCTACTCAAGCATTTAAAGTAGAGCATTCCTATTTCCCAATCCTCAATCATCATTGTGGATTGCTTTCCAGAATCGTCTTCGAATTTATAAGAGAACTTATACGGCACTTTATGAACAACCTTAAACTCTTCTTCTATTTCCTCCGGAGTTTGAAAGAGATTCAATTGTTGGGATAAGCCTTTCAAAATTGCCAATTTATTAGGGTCCCATTCGCGCTCAACCTCTTCGATTGTAAAGTCAAGCACTTTCGCCGGTTTAAAAACAGCAAGCGAAGTGCTATCCGATTTCGCCTTATCTATCAGCTCCTGAAGATTCGTGTATATCTTCTTGTTTTTAAAGATTATCCTTCGTCGTTCGTCCCAGTCTGCCTTTTTCGGTTTAGCTTCAACGACAATAGTCGATAAGTCAGGGCGGTATGTTTCTGGACGAAAATCGGCTGTATTTCGCATAGCATCAATTTCAATCCATGTGTATTTCGGATATTTCTGGTCGATATCGAGTTTCCTGAACGGTACAGGATACAAGCGAATCCACGAGCCGTCTTCAAGAATACCTGCCGTGCAGACAAGTTCTGAATATTCTTTTGAAATTGTCGGGTAGGTTTTCACGACGATGTAAATCCGCTTTTTATTGTACATTACAGGTCTATACTCCTAATCGTGTACACATTTAACAGATAGTCCCTGATGACGTGCCTGTGGCACATATTAGGCTCTTTCTCGAAGCACATTAACGCTATGCGTACATTGGATCTCAACAGTGAATACAGATAATTGAGTTGAGGCTCAAGATTTGGGAGAGTTTTCGCATACCTATTAAACAGTTGTTGGTAATCCTCTATGGTATTAAGCGAGCAACGTTTATCAGATTCAATTCCAAGGTCAGGGATATGGACATATTTAATCCCAACCGTTTCTGCTATATGTTCAAGCTTTCCTTTCGAGAAACCAAATTTACGGCTTAATGGATTTTTTCGAACATCACACAAAAGCCGAATGTCGTTCCTAATAAGTGTATTTATAAAAGCCTCAATGCTCATTCCCTCATAACCTATTGTGAACAATACCTGACTCGTTTGGGCATAACGCAGCCTTTCGTTCTTATACTTCTGAGCCTCATCATCATTAAAGAGGCGGTCTGCAATTTTACTGTTTATTGCGTAATATGGGTATTCACGATAAGCCTTACGAATAAGGTCTTTGCCACGCTCAGTGGTAATCGAAAACAGATTCTCGCTTTTATAATCTCCAATAGCCCGAATGCGTGTGCCTTCGTTCGATAAATAGCTGTCCCGGCAAAGGATATCTACATCTTCCGCGAGCTGAAATGAATACGATCCAAATTTGTATGGGATAAACTCGTAAAAATCCGAGCCTTCTTTCATCGTGTGTAGGAAAACTAACTTTTGCAAGTCAGTTGATGTTACTCCGCTTTGCAATTGACGAATAAAAGCCAGTAAAAAGCGTTGTCGCTTATATGTTGGCTGATTATTTGTCTCGCTCATCCTATCACACCTCCTTATTAATTTATCGACTTCTATTATAACAAGAATAATTTCAACAAAGATTATATCACATATCTTTTTCTATCCAAAGTATAGAATTAGTATTTCCCATTAGCAAATGGCAAAGTCCATCTTCTCGGACATCACTTTCAAAGCTGGACGGCGTTCGCAGACTATTCGTCCTCACCCATCATCATATTGTAGTGCTGTTCTTGCTGCAGAGCTTCAAATATCAGCTTAAAGACCGTTTTGTACATGGAAACGTCTGTGCAGTCATCAACATAGTTTAAACCATCGCTAAACCCGACGGAACTTGCGCTGATGTAAGACAGCATAGCTGAAGCAAGGTGGTATTTCGTGTAGTCGGGCTGTCCGTTTTCTACGGATTCGACGAACTTTTCCTTGTTCTCTTCCAGAACCCTTTTTCGGATATTCACGCAGTCGTAGCCACAAAGCTGCATAAAGTAGTATTCCAGAATCCTGCGGATAACGTTCAACACGGGGATTGCCGTATCCACCTCTCTGTACTCGCTCCATAATGCCGCATAGGAATTTTGAACGGGGTTGAAGTTTTCCTTTTCGGTAGGGACTCTGACACAATTCCGCACACAAAGCCTGACCGACGAGTTATTGCTCACTTTGTTCACAATATAGAACGATACGCATTTGTAGCGATGCGTCTGGTTATAGGTTATCTCCCTGTGAAAGTAGACGTTGTGGGTCAGCACAAAAATCTGCTTGATATAATCGCCCTGAACTTGATTATCCAAGTAGCTGGCGTTGTTATGACAGACCTCTACCATCTCTCGCACCAACGTGCTGACAATGAACAGAACGCTGCTATCCATACTCGAAACAGGATCGTCGATTACGACAATCTTGTCCTTACTGACATCGGTATCGTTATGGCTTCCACGAACGAGGTGATAAAAATACAGGAAAGCAATGAAGTTGCGCTCGCCTTCGCTAAGGTTATCAGCGACCTTGCCATCTTGTCGGATAACCTCATAAACGTTCTGCTGACCACGCTTTTCTCTCAGAACAAATCCCTGAAAGCCTGAATCGCGAAGCAGGTCGTTGATGCTCTTAATGGTCGGCGCAGTGCTGACGATTCGCTTGTTGAGGTCGGCTATATCTACTTCGAGCGCACGGGATGCATTCCGACTTTCGTTAATTAGCCGTGTCAGCGTGGTAATGTCCCCTTCTAAATTGGACTTGCTCGTTTGATAAGCGGAAATTTCGCATTGTAGGGTATAAGCAATAAGTTCCCAGACTTTTGTTCTACACTCCGCCTGCTTTTGCTGTTTGGCGTTGACAACAGCATTGTTGGATTGTATTTGCTGATTGTACGCAGTAATAAGCGCATTCAATTCATCACGGATAGTTTTCACGTTTTCAAGATTGACAGCGGACGATGGCTCTTTAATCTTTTCGGCAATTTTCTGACGGTTTATCTCTATTAACTTTTCGAACAGGGCAAGCTTGTCTTTATATGCCGCCAGGTCGAGTTTCGGAAATACGTCTTGCAGGTTCGATTTCAGTGTGTCGACAAAGCCCTGCATATCGCTTGTATAGTCCTCTTGGAACTGCCGAAGCGCGTCAATGTCTTCTTGATACTGTGCATCGAAGCAAGCCGAAAGTTGAGTCTCAAAATCACCGGGCAGTTCTTGCTGGCAGTACGGGCATTTGCCATTAGCCGCGTCGGTGAAATGCTCATGACCTTGACGCACCCAATCCGTTGCGTTCAGTGCTTTGATGAATCCGGCGAACGGAGTGTCCCCACTGCTCGTGATACACTTGCCAAGCAAGTCGTTGCCAGGTGAACCCTTCAACCTCGAAACACCGCCTACTGGCTGAAACTCTCTATATGTTCGAGCATTGGGGTCAAACGCCGTTTCATACAAAGATTTCAAAGCTTCGATGTCGTGCTGGCTCGGGGACGCGATCTGGAGAACCCTTTCCGCAAATTGCGCCTTCCTTTTGTACCCGACTTGTGTCGCGTCAAACCCCTCGCGAATTTTTTTTGCCTTGTCCCAGCAGTCTTCTTGAAAAGTGTTTAGCAGAGTGCTTATTGCTGCATCTTTACGCTCTTTCTCAACGGTACGCTCCGCGAGTTCTCTGTCCTTTTCAGATTTCAGCTGCGCCTTTTCGGTAATCGAAGTCTGTATCTCGATGTTTTGCTCGCCAACGGTAAATACGCCTTTGAGGTTTCCGTAGCCTCGAAAGTTCGCCTCGACAAACTCCTGATTATAGACCAAAACGCTATAATCGGCGGAGGACTTGCCTCCCTGCCATATCAGACCGCTGTCAGAGCTAATTTCCCTTGCAATCGTCGACTTTCCCGTGCCGTTGTTGCCGTAAAAGAAGTTTATTAGGGTCGGCTCGACCGTTTCACCACTAAATGTGGCAGCGTTTAATGTGATTTTTTCGATTGTCGAAGTCATTTTAGTATTCATCGTCATCTTCCTTTGCTGCCGCAACTATTAATGAAGTCCCCGCTTCACTCAGTCCCTCTACAGTGCGGAGAGTCCTGTTGATAGCTCGTGTTCGCTTCCCGACAATCTCCTCTAAGGTTTTATCTGCCGTTTGGATTTGCTTATGGGCTTTATCGAGCATATCACCGAATTTGACAAACTCAGATTTTACCGCCCGTAGTGTATCCCACACTTCCTGTGACCGCTGCTCAATGGCAAGTGTCTTGAAACCCATCTGGAGCGAACCCAAGAACGCCGAAAGTGTTGTAGCACCAATTGCCGTAACTTTATACTTTTCTCGCAGTTCCTCAAATAGGGCAGCGTTTTGCACCACCTCAGCATAGAGCCCTTCAGTTGGTAGGAACATCAGCGCAAAGTCCGTGGTCTTCGGCGGTACGATATATTTGTCATAGATGTCCTTAGCAAAAACCCGTATCTTCTGTGCCAACGAACGTCGTGCCTCATCTATCGCGGGCTTGTCCTCCGCGTCAAGTAGGCGGTTATAATCCTCAATCGGGAACTTCGAGTCAATCGGCAAAAGCAACGGTGTATCGCCATTGCCGGGCAATTTGATAACAAACTCAACTCGCTTGTTGTTGCAAATTTCCACGTTCATCTCATACTGATTCGGAGCGAGAATATCGGAAAGCAGCTTTTCAAGCCGAACCTCTCCGTATGTACCACGCTCCTTCACATTGGTGAGCGCATTTTTCAGGCTCTTGGCATCGGCAGCAAGGTTCTTCATCTCACCCAACCCCTGTTGAACGCTATCAAGCTGTTTGCTGACTAACTCAAATGATTGTGCGAGCCGTGTTTCGAGAGTTTTTTGAAGTTTCTCATCTACCACGGCTTGCATCTGCTCGAGACGCTTTTCGTTGCTTTCTTGGAGCGATTTCATTTTGCTTTCCAATGTCGCATTGACCTTTTCAATGTTTTCAGTATTGCCACGTTGAATTGAAGACAGACGCGAATCAACCTGCTCCCCAAACTCACGGAGTTGTTTGTTCGTTTCTTCTCTATTTGCCTGCAACGTTTTCTGCGTCTGCTCTTGTATGGAGGATAGGCGTGTATCAAGTTGTGTGGAGAACTTGCCAAGCTGCTCGTTCGTTTCCGTCCGGCTCGCCGTCAAAGTCTGCTGAACGCTCTCTTGAATAACGCCAAACCGGCGAAACTGCTCAGTTGCGCTATCAGATATTTGCTTAGCCACGCTGTCGCGCTGTTCCTCGTAGTTACGCTTCAACAAGGCGACAATCTCACTAATGTCCGACTTGCGCCTACTGATAAGCAGCAGGACGATTACAACAACCATCAGCACTATAAGTACCATGTTAAAAATCATCTGGGGTTCCATAGTTGACCTCCGTTTTATCAATGCGGCTAAGCCTTACGTTATAACTTTTCTCCTTAGTCGGCGAATTTTTTAAAGTTCTCCGCCTGTTCCAGTACCTTCTCGAAAACCTCCTCGTCCCACTCCGGCGGGTAGCCATTTTTGTAGAGCAGGACAGTTAAATCCATATTTAATTGGTTCTTGATGTCGGTGCGGGTTGACCAGTCGGCGAATTGGGCTTTGTCATCCACCAGCTTTTTTATTTCCTTGGCAAGCACAAGGCACTTCTCGTCGGCATATGGAAAGCCGTGGTCGTCGCGCACTTTGACGAGAATGTCGTAGAACGCTTTTTCTTCATAGGTGATGCCGAGCTTTTCAAAGGACGTTTTATCCGCTTTCAGGTCGGCGAAAATTCTGAGAAGCTCGTCAGAAAGATCATTCACAAAATCAGCTACCACTTCGCTGGTAAATACCAGTTTATCACGGCTGTTATATTTATCGACAACTTCACGCAGCCGCTTGTCAAACTCAATCGCCTTAACTTTATTTACCTGCCCATAGCCGGAAATCGCTTTGCGAAGCAGCTTCAGTAGGGCGTTGAACTTCGAAATCGGTAGGTTGACTTCATCCAGTTGCTTCATAAATTCCTCGCTGAACAAGTCCTCTGGCTCCCCAACGTTAACGATGTTTTCAATCCCCGTGCAGGTGATGGCATCCTGCACCATCCTTTCAACAACACCGTTCATCACTTCGGCATCGGGCGCGTCGCCCTTTGTTTGCTTATAGATGATGGAGCGGATGGCGAGATAGAACTGCGCCCTTGCCGTTTCCGAGTCGGTCAGTTCGCCCGACGGAAAACAAATCTCATACGCCGCTTTCAGCTTACGGGAGAGGTTCATGAAGCGGCTCTCCATGTCCTTGCTGATTTGCACATACTCGGCGGCAGCATCCAGGCACAGCAGCCGTTCCAGAGGTTCGCCTGTGAAAAACTTCGTGGCGCTGAAGTCGTGAAGAAGCTCATCGATTAAGGCCAAATGGTTGCGGAACACAGCAAGGGAAATGGCAATCTCATCCACAGGGCTTTCCTGTGGGCTACCGTATTTCTTGATGGCTTCGAGCATATCTTGCTTGATGCCAATGTAGTCAACCACCAGGCCCATGTCCTTGCCGTCAAAAACACGGTTAACGCGGGATATCGTCTGGATCAGCGTATGTTTCTGCAACGGCTTGTCGATGTACATGACAGACAAGGACGGCACGTCAAAGCCTGTGATCCACATGTCGACCACAATGGCAATTTTGAAGTTGGAATTTTTGTTCTTAAACTGCCTGTCGAGCATTTGTCGGTAATCCTTTGTACCACAAAGGTCAAACAGTTCCTTTTCATCGTTCTCCCCTTGGGTTGCCACCATTTTGATTTTTTCAAGAGAAACCAGTTTGTCTAACTGCGATTTTGTTAATACAGCTTCGTTTTCAGCCTTGTGAGGCTTGTTCCAATCAGGGCGTAGCGCGGTGATCTCTTTCAGCAAACGAAAAGCCAGCGTTCTGTCTGCGCACACAATCATCGCCTTTTGGACGATTTGCGGCTTTTGCGCTGTCAACGCTTCGTAATGGCTCACAATGTCCTTTGCCAGTTTCTTCATCCGCTCGGGATGACCGAGGACGCGCTTCATTTCACTCATGGCGCGTTTGCTTTCCTCAACCTGCTCGGGGTTCGAGCCTTCCTCGGTGCATTTGTCGTAATATTTCTGTATCTCCCGCGCCTGTTCGTCGGAAAGGATAACCCTTGCTAAGCGTGGCTCATAAGCGATGCGGACGGTGATGCCGTCATCGCTGGATTCTTTCATTGTGTAGCTGTCCACTATTTCGCCGAATACAGCGATGGTTTCATCAATCGGCGTTCCCGTAAAGCCACAGTAAGTAGCGTTCGGGAAGCTGTCGCGCAGATATTTTGCGAAGCCATAGGACGTGAACACGCCTTTGTCGGTCTTTTTCAGTTTCGATCCAATGCCCGTCTGCGTCCGATGCGCTTCATCAGAGATGCAGATGATGTTGGTGCGATTGGACAGCAAGCCGGTTGATTCGCAGAACTTTTGAATCGTTGTCAGGAATACGCCGCCGCTTTCGGCACCGGTCAATGTTGCGATTGCCTTATCGCCTGCCACCGTTGGAAGGTTGGATTCTTCTGCCTCTTTGGTTTCGGACGGCAATTCCAGAACCTTTTGTGGTGGGGGCAGCAATTCCATGCCCAAAGCACCTTGCAGTTTATTACGGCTCTCAATGCTACGCACATTATTGTCATGCAGATAACGTTTAGATGTAACAAACAGTTCCGATGTCTGCCTGTCCAAGTCCTCGCGGTCGGTAATGATAACCACGGTTGGGTTTTCGAATATATCCCTGTCTCGCGAAGCGAGTATACGGGAAAGGAACAGCATGGTGTATGTTTTGCCGCAGCCGGTCGCTCCGAAGTAGGTGCCGCCCTTGCCGTCGCCATACGGTTTTATGTGCGCCTTGATGCTGTCATACATTTTCCGTGCACCAAAGAACTGTGGGTAACGAGCTACGATTGCGGTTTCATTTGCGCTGTCATCCGGATAATAAACAAAATCGCGGATGATGGCGATAACCCGGTCTTTGGCGAACGCGCCTTTGATCATGGTCACCAATGCGGCTATGCCGTTGCTGACTTTTTCACTATCGCTGATTTTGTTCCACGCATAGTAGTATTCATATTTCGTGAAAATACTACCCATACGGGTATTCGCGCCGTCGCTGATGACGGATAGGAAGCTGTATTTCATCAGCTTGGGGATATCTCGGCAGTAACGGATGGTTATCTGTTCCCAAGCGTCGTGGATAGTGGTATTCTCTTTGACTGCGGATTTGAACTCGAAAATCGCCACGGGTATGCCGTTGATAAACAGAAGCAAATCCGGGCGGCGAAGCCGCTCTCCCTGTACCGAATATTGATTTACCACCTTGAACATGTTGTTTCTCGGCGTTTCATAATCAATATAATTGACGTGCAATGCAAGCTTTGCGGGATCATCGCGCTGCAGGTCGAAGCCTTCATTAACCAAAAGGAACGTCTCGCGGTTGCACTGAAAAAGCGTCGCGGAAGGAATATTCTCAATACGCCCGATGACCTTCTCCATTTCGGTTTCCGTCAAATCAGGGTAATGTGAAGCCAAATACGCCCTCAGATCGTCTTTGAGCAGAATTTCCTCAAATGCCCGATGGATGTTCTCACCGAGGACATAGTCATAACCTTGCTCGGTGAACAGGTTGATGAACGCCGACTCCAATTCGGCTTCTGTAAATTGTCCTCTGACAAAGCTCCAGTCCACGGTTTTCCCTCCTTTACGCGCTCGCCGCTTCCTCCAGCGATCCTTTGATCAATATCGGGCACAGGTCTTTAATCGTATTGCCCAAGATGGTAATGTTCTTCTGTATCAAGTGCCGTGCGTTGTAGAAGTTCACGACTGCTTGCTGTTGCGGCTTTGACGGCAACGGAATTTCAATCTCGTAGAACCGGTTCATTTCCAAACCGCCACGAACACTGCTGTCAGCAATGAACCACATATAACGATCACTTTCTTCTCTGTTCAGCCACAGCATAATGTACTCGGCGAGTGCATCCTCGGACTTTACTCGAAAAACAGGGTATGCTGGTGAAATGATACACGGATCATCCTCATGATAAAGACCAAATGGGACCTTCTCATCACGCATTACGTGCATAAAGTTCGCGGCAAACTGGTTTTTTTGTATGACCTTGTACTTAGTCAAATCTGTCGTGCTGAGGTTTGCCACGGACGGCATAAATTCTTTGCTGATGTTAATGCCTTGGACATTTGTGATTGCGCCATCGCGGTTGCGGACATCAATTTCCTCAAGAAGTTTTCCGACAGCAACGCGGGGAGCGGTATGCTTGAACTCCTCAATACTGGCGGCAATCGCTGTGTTCAAATCCTCCAGCCCGCTCTCGTATGTTCGCTGGTTGGCAAGCATGGCGTTGTATACATCGACGTACTTTTGCTGAATCGGGAGAGGCGGGAAGTTGATAGGGACATCACACATTTCTTCCCAGTTGAAGAACTCTGTTGCGCTGCCCCACGAATCCCAACGAGCATAGCGATCAAACTCTGGGCGGCGGAAGAAGATATTCAGGTAATCCGGTAAAAGAACAGATTTGTCCGTCACTCGGAAAACCACATAATCCTCGGTAACGATAAACACTTCATCAATGTTGTTGTATCCAAGACCCAGCTTTTCGCCCATGCGTGTGGTTCTCCGATTAAATACAAATTCTTGTGGCTCAACAATTTGGAAACGGTTAAACGAACGGTCGGAAATATCAGCTTTGGTCGACTGAATTTCCTTGGTGTTTGACACGCCGCGAACATCGTCAAACCCATACTTCAACTCTGTATTCCGACGGTCGACCCGTTCGATATACAACCCCAACTTCTGTTTAGTTAAGCCCATACCCAATCCCCTCGAATGCCGCTTCCAGCATCTTCTGCGACGCTTTCTCCGCTTTCAGCACTTCACGCATTTCACCCTGTATTCGCGACATCTCAGCGGCATAGTCTATCTCCAAGTCGTGGTCGATGAACTCGATGTGCTTGCTCGGCGCAAGAGAATAACCTTGTTTGGCGATTTCAGCTTTTGTCGTCGAGCGGCATAGTTCCGGCACATTCATATAGCCTTCTCCCGTCTGCCATGAGGTAAATATCTTCTTGACGGCGGCAATTTGTTCGTCTGAAAACTGGACATACTTTTTCTCATATATATTGTCGTTCCAGCGGCGCAAGTCGATGAAAAGCATCTCGCCATGATGGTCGCGAATATTTCGCCCGTTAAGAGTGCGGGCTTTTTTGTTGTTGGAAAGAATCCACAGCGTAACGGATATGTCGGTTGAGTAGAACATTTCACGGGGCAGGACAATGATCGCCTCGATCTTGTCATTGTCTACCAATTGTTTGCGGATGTCCGCTTCCACACCGGGGGCATTCAACGCACCGTTGGCGAGTAGGAAGCCTGCGATTCCGTTAGTGACATCCAGTTTTGAGAGTATATGCAGAATCCACGCATAGTTGGCGTTGGACACCGGCGGAGCGGAGTAGCCGTCCCAGCGGGCGTCACCGTTAAGTTCATCCTGCGTTACGCCTTGGGCGTTCAACTTAAGGTTAAAAGGTGGATTCGCCATGATAAAATCCACCTTTTTGTCCTTGTGGAGGTCTTCTGCAAAGGTGGATTCAGGACGATCGCCGAGATTGTGGGCGATGCCACGAATGGCAAGGTTCATCTTGGCAAGCCGCCATGTGTCGGGGTTGCGCTCTTGCCCGACCACGGAAATTTTCGACCGGTTACCGTTGTGCCGTTCCACGAATTTTATGGAAGACACGAACATGCCCGCGCTGCCGCAACAGGGATCGTACACCACGCCCGAATACGGTTCGATGATTTCTGCGATAAGGTGGACGATGCTCGCGGGCGTATAGAACTCACCCTTCTCATTGCTTGTGCCAGAGTCGATAGCGAACACCTGTAGGAAGTATTCATATACGCGCCCGATTAAGTCGTGGTCGTGGAAACGTCGGTCATCAATTTTATTGACTTCGTCAATCAGGGATTTAATCTGTTCTGGCCGAGTGCCGAGCGTGGTATACAAACTCCGTAGTGCGTTTTTCCCTTGCGAATCTTTTACAGAAAATACACCCCTTAAGGGCAGATTCCCATCTTCTATATCAGCAAACGCCTTGTCAAGAATAACGGCAATATCATTCGCGCTTGCGTGTTTAACGATATAGTTCCACCGCGCTGTTTCGTTCAAGTAGAACACATTCTCGGAGAGATAAAAAGACTTCTTCTCCAAAAACGCCGGAATATCGCCGTATTGCTCCTTGATAGCCTCACGTCGCTTGTCGAATTTATCCCCAGCGAATTTGAGGAACACCAAGCCCATAACTGCGTCGCGGTTCTTTTCGTTACCGCCAACCGTACCGCGCAGAGCGTTACGGCAGTTCCACATTATTGATTCGAGCGACTGCTCGGTCGTAACTGCTTTCTTAGCCATAAAACCGACTCCTTGGATTTTTGTTGTTTTATTCTTTAATCTTGCCTTCTCTCACCCACTCGTCGACCTCGGAGATTTTAAACTTGTATCGCTTACCCGCACGGTAAAACGGCAACATGCCCTCTTTAACCCATGTCCGAACGGTGTCTTCGCTCACAGACAGGTGAACAGCGATATCTTCAAGATTTACCCATTTTTCAGGGGTAACCTTCTCAGGTTCGTCACTCATTTGGAATCCTCCTTTTTATTTGTGTTGACCTTATGAGTATCCTGTTGATCTTCTAAGTAAGGGTAAAAACGCTGATACCTGCGTCATGCAGTACTTCAACTAAATTAATTCTCTTGATCGCCCAATGCGTCCTGTTGAGCTCATTGAATAAGGAGGCTCGTCCAAGTCCTAATTCTGCTGCGATCTCATTGATTTGTTGCTGTGGAACTGAGTTCAAAGTCCTAAAATATATCTTGATGCCATTATCCTGAATCTTAACATCCGTCACAAATCCATAGTAGGCGTTCTGAGTATCGTCTGTCCTACCATAAAAGTGGTTTTCACTTGCGAACAACGCAGGAAAAGTTTTTATTGTGGCTACAGCTTCCGGACTCAACGAGGCGAGTGCATCTTTCACTTCCTGTATAGTGCTTTCTGTTAGGGCACGATCTTTCGGAACAAGAAAGTGGTCGCTATTAAAAGACTCTTCACCAACAACGAATAGATTGTAATAGTCGCAATTAAAAGTTTGTTGAACGCCTGCAACAATTCCATTGTTCAACGATTGTGCTCTGGGCATAAGGATTAGATTGACGTTCTGCTGAACGGTATTCGCTTGTGCAATTAGGGTATTCCCATCGCCCGGCAAATTGATTGTGGTCGGAGTGCTCGTTGCCGGGAGAACAGAATGGACTACTGGCTGCAGTTTAGAACTCATCCTTTCGACCTCCATTCTTGATGATTACGGTATCTACCTTATCAATAAAGTTGTTGTTATTACCGGTTACATTAAAATTGAAAAAGGTTGGATTGTTGTTAACGACCTGTTGTGTCGTTCCAGAATTAGTCCCAGCTTCTTTTTGAACTTCAGGACCGTCATCGTCAGAAATGCTTGCGTCAACAATTTCAGCTTCTGCCGTTTGTACTTGCGGTGCGCAATACGAAATACTGATCGGCCTTGTAATTGCTTCGCCTAAAGTGGAGGCATAAGTTCTGTCGCCGCCACTGGCCGGGCACCAATCATTATAGGTTTCTTGGCCGACCGTATTATCTGTCCTGCAGAGAAGAATAAAATGCCAGATGCCAAGCAAAAACGGCTGCAGGCAGATATTCGATGAGGAAAGTATGGCCGCTTTGGTCGTTGTCGATCCATCTTCACGAGTATATATAGTTTGCCAAGTGTCAATGGAATCGTCTTTATCAAGAAGGTCGAGTAGTGCTTTAACAAGCCATTCGTCCTTTTTTGTGCTTGTACCTATATCAATAAAGTCCTGTGTAAAGTTAGACATGGCTGCTAATGCAGATGCGTACTCAGACTGAATTCGGTTGTTGAAGCTCTGTATTATTACCTTGTCGCTGAACGGCATATATGTACCGCCATTATTCTGGCAAGATTTATATCTCGATGTATTACCCTTGAAAGTTGACATCATTGAAGCGTCCGGTGTCGAATAATCCGGAACCGCAACCTTGATGAGAGCAATAAGGGTTTGTGGGTCAGATAGTCCGTCTGACTCACCCATATAATGTTCCCTTACTCCTTTGCGAGGCTTTCTGGCCTGCAGAAGCAGAGTAAAAAATGTTCCTCCGCAGAGTCGCTGTTTGGCTTCTTTTGTCATTGCTTGTCCCCTAAAAAACTGCAACGCTAACATCTTTAACAACCATAGCGCCGCAATGTTGCTAACGGTTGGATGCCCTTGTGAGTGATCGCAGGGGCATTTTCATTGCTTCTGGATACCGCAAAATCGGTGTGGGCTGCTCACTTTTGCAACTCCCACCAAACCGTACTAAACCATTATATCGCGGATTAACCCAAAATTCAACGACATAATGGAAAATCTTACACCAGACAACAAATTTCCTCCCTGCGATTGCTCACGCAATTCAAATCACAGGAGGAAATCAAAATGTCAAACAACGTCAATCAGAACCAACCCGCTGAACGCGCAATCTACCTCAAGGATCTGCACCAGTGGGTGCCGGTCAGCAAGACCGACTACGACAACTACTACCGCGACATCAATACCTATCGACGCAGACAACAGGAACACGGCCGCTGTGTCTGCCCTGCAAGAAAGCGCTACCTCTGCGACATGGACTGCTGGACATGCCACTTCCACAAAGCAGGAGACGAGCTTTCCCTTAATCACGCTGTGACCGACGAGGACGGCAACGAAAAGAGCTGGCTTGATGACCTGCCAGACGATGCTCCCGGCGCTCAGTCCATCTTAGAGGAGCGCGCGTTATTGGACGCCCTTATGTGCAAGCTGGACAAGCTCGACCCCGACGGCCGCCGCATCTGCGAACTGCTGCTTCAGGACAAGTCCGAGCGCGAGATAGCTGTCATCATGGGGATTTCTCAGCAATCCACTATTAACTACAAAAAGAAAAAGGCGCTTGACTCTTTGCGCGATCTCCTGCGCGAGTACATCTAATACCCTCGCTTTCTCCGGCTGCCTTTATTGGTGGCCGGAGAAAAATTTCACCCAATTTTCGTTCAAACAGCATTCTCACCTCCATTGGGTAGTGGAAAGGGCAAGACGACAAGCGCTCTTTCCAAGGAGGTGAAATGAATGTATAAGTCACAGGCAAGAACCCGGAGCTGCGCTGAGGACGATGAACTCGTGGATGTTCTCACCGCGATTAGCGTCGTGTCCATGCGGCTGGCAAGAAAACTGACCTTGCTCGCCGGTCAGAGTCAATCTACGGAAGGAGGAAAAACAGATGAGCAAAATGAGCGATATGGCAATGGCCATCAAAGAACTGCGCAGCGCCGCTGCAGCTATTAACGAAGCCGCAAGCTGGCTGGTGGAACAGTTCAGCAGCAATGAACCCTCATCGGAACCTGCTCCCTCCGAGTCGGTACTTTCGCTGGAAGCGGTCAGAGCAGTCCTTGCGGATAAGTCCCGCGCCGGTTTCACCGCTCAGATTCGCTCTCTACTCCAGAAGTACGGCGCCGATAAGCTGTCCGGCATTGATCCGGTCAACTACAAAGCACTGCTTGCAGATGTGGAGGGACTGACCGATGCCACCTAAAGGACATGCCCTTCTATCCGCATCCAGCTCCGACCGCTGGCTGCATTGCCCTCCCAGTGCTCGTCTCTGTGAGAGCTATGACGATAAAGGCAGCGATTACGCCGCCGAAGGCACTGACGCTCACGCACTTTGTGAATACAAACTCAGTCGAGCGCTGGGCATAGAGGCAAAGGACCCGACCGAAAACCTCACCTGGTTCAACGAGGAGATGTCCGACTGCGCCTCTGGCTATGCTGCCTACATCCTCGAACTGGTGGAATCAACCAAGCAGACCTGTGCCGACCCGGTTGTCCTGATAGAGCAGCGTGTGGACTTTTCTCGCTGGGTGGAGTCCGGTTTCGGGACAGCTGACTGCATTATAATCGCGGACGGTACCTTGCAGATATGCGATTACAAGCACGGGTCAGGCGTTCTCGTAAGAGCGGAAAAGAATCCGCAGCTGCAGTGTTACGCACTCGGTGCTCTGGAGCTGTTCGACGGAATCTATGACGTCGATACCGTTCGCATGATCATATATCAGCCGCGTCGGGATAACGTCAGCACCTACGAGCTCTCTAAGGATGAGCTTTACCGCTGGGCGGACGAGGTGCTCAAGCCCACCGCCGACCTCGCTTTCGCCGGTGACGGTAACTTTCTCTGCGGCGAGTGGTGCGGATTTTGCAAGGCAAAACACGACTGCCGCGCCAGAGCCGACGCCAACATGGAGCTTGCCCGCTATGACTTTAAGCTTCCGCCTCTGCTCACGGACGAGGAAGTCGAAGAAATCCTTGCCCGCATCGACGACTTTGTTTCATGGGCTACGGACATCAAGGAATACGCCCTGCAGCAAGCCGTCAGCGGCAAAGAATGGAACGGTTGGAAGCTGATCGAAGGCCGCTCCAATCGCAGGTATACAAATGAAACAGCGGTCGCCAAAACAGTAAGAAACGCTGGCTTTGACCCTTATGAACGCAAAGTCCTCAGCGTCACTGCTATGCAGAAGCTGCTCGGTAAATCCCGCTTTGACGAACTCCTCGCGGCCTTCATCGAGAAGCCGCAAGGCAAACCCACTCTCGTGCCGGAGAGCGACAAGCGTCCGGTCATGAACACAGCCAAAAACGATTTTATGGAGGAAAATGATTATGAATAATAACACCAACAAAGCCAACAACCCGTTGAAGGTCATCACCGGACCCGACACCCGCTGGAGCTATGCGAACGTTTGGGAGGCCAAGAGCATCAACGGCGGCACTCCGAAGTTTTCGGTAAGCCTCATCATCCCCAAGTCCGACACCAAGACCGTCGCCAAGATCAAGGCTGCTATTGAGGCTGCTTACCATGATGGAGAATCCAAACTCAAGGGTAACGGTAAATCTGTGCCCCCGCTGGTTGCGCTGAAGACCCCTCTACGCGACGGCGACATCGAGCGCCCGGATGATCCGGCCTACGCCAACGCTTACTTCATCAACGCGAATTCCGCTACTGCCCCTGGAATCGTGGACGCTGACCGCAATCCCGTTCTGACCCGCTCCGAAGTTTACTCCGGCGTGTACGGCAGAGCCAGCATCAGCTTTTATGCCTTCAACAGCAATGGCAACAAGGGTATAGCCTGCGGCCTGAATAACCTGCAGAAGGTGCGCGACGGCGAGCCGCTCGGTGGCAAGACCAGTGCTGAGTCCGATTTCGCAACTGACGACGACGATGACTTTCTGTCATAAGGAAGGAGGGAAAACCAATGACAACGATTTTAGTCAATATCCTTTTGGGATTGTTTTCAGTCCTGTGCGTGACGCTCCTGATCTCAATGATTCAGAGCATTCGATACGACCGCAAGAGTGCTAAGCGCGACGTTGAACGCGAGGCTCGTGATAAAGAATATCACGAAAAACGTATGCGGGATTTCAAGTAAGAACCTGCGAACGGCGGCAGAGAGTTTCTTTGCCGCCGTTCCCCATAAAAGGATGGTCAATTATGAAAACCCTTTCCATTGATATCGAAACCTTCAGCAGCGTCAACCTTGCCAAATCAGGTGTATACAAATATGCCGAGTCGCCGGATTTCGAGGTGCTGCTTTTCGGATACAGCGTTGACGGAGGCGAAGTTCAGGTCGTCGACCTTGCCTGCGGCGAGAAAGTTCCCGATCCGATTATTGCCGCGCTCACGGATGAAACGGTAACCAAATGGGCTTTTAACGCAAACTTTGAACGTATCTGCCTGTCGCGTCACCTGGGCTACCCCACCGGCGACTACATTGACCCGGCCTCGTGGAAGTGCTCGATGGTATGGGCCGCGACGATGGGATTGCCGCTGTCGCTGGAAGGCGTCGGAGCGGTGCTTAAGCTGGGCAGGCAGAAACTCACCGAAGGCAAAGACCTCATCAAATTCTTCTGCCAGCCTTGTGCGCCTACGAAATCCAACGGTCAGCGCATCCGTAATTACCCGTATCACGCGCCGGATAAATGGTCGGCGTTTAAGAAATATAACATCCGTGATGTGGAAACGGAGATATCTATTCAGGAAAAGCTCGCCAAGTTCCCGGTGCCGGACAGCATCTGGGACGAATATCATCTCGACCAGGAAATCAACGACTGCGGCGTAGCGTTGGATATGACACTGGTGCAGGAAGCCATTGATATGGATGGCCGCTCGCGTTCGGAACTCACTACCGCTATGAAACATTTGACCGAGCTGGATAACCCAAATTCGGTACAACAGATGAAGCTGTGGCTTGCCGACAACGGCATGGAAACCGACACGCTTGGTAAAAAAGCTGTCGCTGAGTTGCTGAAAACGGCACCGCCGGAACTTGCTGATGTACTTTCCCTCCGGCAGCAGCTTGCTAAGTCGTCGGTACGGAAGTATCAGGTAATGGAGAATGCAGTCTGTGCTGACGGTCGTGCCCGTGGGATGTTTCAGTTTTACGGCGCTAATCGAACCGGGCGCTGGGCAGGCAGACTCATTCAAATGCAAAACCTACCTCAAACCCATCTGGAGGATTTGGCAGAGGCCCGCTCCCTTGTGCGTTGCGGCGATTTTGAAGCTTTGGAAATGCTCTATGAGGATGTGCCGGACACGCTGTCGCAGCTTATCCGCACAGCTTTCGTTCCGAGACGCGGTGCCAAGTTTATCGTATCGGATTTCAGCGCAATCGAAGCCCGCGTAATCGCGTGGCTTGCCGGTGAGCAGTGGCGGCAGAATGTTTTCGCCAAGGGCGGCGATATTTATTGCGCCTCCGCTAGTCAGATGTTCAAAGTGCCGGTCGAGAAGCATGGCATCAACGGCCACCTGCGACAAAAAGGCAAGATCGCAGAATTGGCGCTCGGCTACGGCGGCTCGATCGGAGCGCTCAAAGCAATGGGTGCGCTCGAAATGGGACTCGATGAAGATGAACTCCCGTTGCTGGTAGATGCGTGGCGGCAGTCCAATCCACATATCGTGAAATTCTGGTGGGACGTGGACAAAGCCGCCATGGAGGCAGTCCGGAATAAGCGCACCAACTCGACGCACGGGATCATCTTCTCCTGTCAAAGCGGGATGCTGTTTATCACGCTCCCCTCTGGCAGGCGGCTCGCCTATGTGAAGCCACGTATCGGTGAAAACAAGTTTGGCGGGCAGTGCATCACCTACGAGGGTGTCGGCGGAACAAAAAAGTGGGAGCGGCTGGATTCCTACGGACCGAAGTTCGTGGAAAATATCGTGCAAGCAACCTCCCGTGACATTCTTTCTTTCGCCATGCAGACACTCCGGTACTGTTCCATCGTTATGCACGTCCACGATGAAGTTGTAATTGAAGCCAATCCACGAATGTCACTCAAAGCGGTTTGTGAGCAGATGGGCCGGACGCCGCCGTGGGCAAAAGGGCTGCTGCTCCGCGCCGATGGTTTCGAGACGCATTTTTATAAAAAAGATTAAGCGTTTTCGTTCAAACCTGCTATTGGGCTCCATTGGGTAATAGAGGTGGACGCAAGCCCGCCCGGATTGGAGGTCAATATGAGCATTGACAAATATAACATCGAGGGCTATTACGACCCGACGCCGTTTGAAGCATTGTCCCAATTAGAAAAAGAAGAAAGAGCGCTTCGAGCGTTCAGGCCTATTGTGTATATCTGCTCTCCCTACGCGGGAGACGTGGAGAAAAACGTAACGGCCGCACAGCGCTATAGCCGATTTGCCGTGGACAAGGGCTTCATTCCCGTCGCACCGCACCTGCTGTTTCCGCAGTTTCTCAATGACGCAGATGCCGCTGAGCGCCAACTGGGCTTGTTCTTCGGGAACGCGCTTATGAGCAAATGCGCCGAAGTCTGGGTGTTCGGCAGCACCATTTCAGCCGGAATGGATACTGAAATCAAAAGAGCCAAGTGGAAGAACTACCGTTTGCGCTACTTTAGCGAAGACTGCGAGGAGGTGTGCGAATGAGCACGATTACTGCAATACCGACAGAGTATAAAGGCTATCGCTTCCGCTCAAGACTGGAAGCAAGATGGGCTGTTTTCTTCGATGCCTGCGGAGTGAAATGGGAATATGAACCGGAAGGCTTTGCACTCCCCAACGGTCAGTTTTATCTTCCGGATTTTCTGCTTCACGGCTGTGACGGAAGAAGTCCGAAAGACCTGTATGTTGAGGTCAAAGGAAAAATGACTGA
The DNA here is from genome assembly GCA_038562375.1 of Bacillota bacterium. GTDB lineage: Bacteria > Bacillota > Clostridia > Christensenellales > CAG-138 > JBCFAY01. The sequence goes on from JBCFAY010000006.1 coordinate 29,997, forward strand.
AGAAGATGCTGAAAAAATACTGCAGTTCAGCGGAATCAAAGATATTGAAACCAACGAAATCAAAAATCCAATTCTCATCGTTGCCGGGATTCCTGACGGAGACAGTATTTCTGACATCGAAGACTTCTGCCAGGAGTGGGGCTATTACGGCTTTCCCGGAATAAAACATGGGCCATACCCATTCAACTTTGAAACAATCGACGGAGATTACTTTGTGGCGCATCCCGGTATAAACAAAAACGGTCAGTTTGAATTGTTCGGTGACGACAACAGTTATACCTATGACCGGGACGATATGGCGACACTACGGGCTTTTAAACTGGCAAGGCAGGCACGTTTTGAACACGGCGAACGACCGAGAATCGGGAGGAACAGTTATCATGCGTGAACTATCCATTGCCTATGGCAATAGTTGCTTTGCAAAAGCATGGTCGAATAAAACGACCTTTTGGGACGACCTCTGCAGGAGACTTTCTACCACTATCCGCACGACAGAATCTGCCGAGGAATATTCCAATATGAAGAAGGCTGACCGTGATGCTGCCAAGGATAAAGGCGGCTTTGTCGGCGGCCAGTTGAAGAACAACCGCAGAAAAATAGAGACCGTGACCTGTCGCTCCATGCTGACGATGGACGCCGATCACGCCGAGGTGGGCTTTTTTGACCGCTTCCTTCAGGATTTCCGATATGCGTCCTGCCTCTATACCACCCACGGCCATACACCGGAAGTGCCGCGCTGTCGCATCATCGTTCCGCTCACAAGGGACGTGTCTCCTGACGAATATGTCGCGCTTACCCGATTCTTTGCAGCCGATTGGGGCATCGACCAGTTTGACGAATGTTCCTATAAACCGAACCAACTCATGTATTGGCCGACTACGCCCTCCAATGGTGAGTTTATCAGCATGGCGACAGAAGGCGATTGGCTGGACCCAGATATGGTTTTAGCAGCGCATCCGAACTGGAAGGATTGCTCTCTGCTGCCGACCTCGTCCCGCGAGAGCGCAGTTCGGGAAAATACTAAAAGGCCGCAAGAGGACCCACTAGCAAAGTCCGGTGTGGTCGGCGCGTTCTGCCGTTTTTATTCCATTACAGCGGCCATTGACAGATTTCTCTCTGACGTATACGCACCGTCTGCAATGGATGGGCGCTACGACTACATTCCCGCAGACTCCAGCGCCGGTGTGGTGATCTACGACGACAAATTTGCCTACAGTCACCATGCTACAGACCCCGCTTGCGGAAAACTGCTTAATGCATTTGACCTTGTCCGTATCCACAAATTCGGCGATGACGATGAGAAGAAGTCCTTTGCTGCCATGATGGAGTTTGCTGTCAAGGACGAGCAGGTCAGCGCCATGCTGCTCCGTGAAAAGCAGGAGTCGGCTGCAGAGGAGTTTGAAGACTGGACAAAGGCTCTCAGACGGGATCGCGGAGGTGCACTTCAAAACAGTCTGCACAACATTACGCTTATTATGGAGAACGACGAAAAGCTAAAGGCAATCTGCTTCAATCAACTGGCAGACGGTATGGAAATCAAAGGCGACGTTCCATGGCAGCACCCTGCGCGGTTCTGGCGGGACGCGGATGACGCGCAGCTTATCTGTTATGTGGACGCCAATTACGGTACTTTCTCGGCGCGAAACTACCAGATCGCCGTCGCGAAGGTGGTCGACGACCGCTCCTATCATCCCATCCGCGAGCATCTTGCTTCGCTCCCGCCATGGGACGGTAATGAACGCGCCGAAAGCATCCTCATCGATTATCTCGGCGCGGAGGACAACGCCTATACCCGCGCTGTCACACGAAAGACTTTATGCGGAGCCGTGGCGAGAGTAAAGCAGCCCGGCATCAAGTTTGACAACATCCTCGTGCTCAATGGCGATCAGGGTATCGGCAAGTCTACGCTTATCGCCAAACTGGGCGGTGAATGGTACTCAGACAGCCTGACCCTCACGGATATGAACGACAAGACCGCTGCCGAAAAGCTGCAGGGTTATTGGATTCTTGAAATCGGAGAGCTTGCCGGTATGAAGAAAGCGGATATCGACAAGGTTAAGGCGTTTATCTCCCGTCAGGACGATAAGTACCGCGCTTCCTTCGGGCGCCGGGTAACGCCGCATCCGAGGCAGTGTATCTTCTTCGGAACGACCAATTCTCAGAACGGCTACCTCCGCGACATTACCGGCAACCGCCGTTTTTGGACGGTCAAGACTCCGGGCACGGGTAAGTTGAAGCCGTGGCAGCTCACAAAAGAGGATGTTCAGCAGATATGGGCGGAGGCGCTGGTACTCGTCGAGCGCGGTGAAAAGCTGTATCTTGACTCGGATTTAGAGGCGTTGTCCCAAGTCGAACAGTCCGCCGCAATGGAGCAGGACGACCGCGAAGGTCTTGTCAGCACATATTTGAACCTGCTTTTGCCGGAGAACTGGGTCGCCATGGACATTTATGCAAGGCAGGAATACATCAGAGACCCCGACAGCCCGACCCAACCGAAAGGCACCGTTGTACGCGACAGCGTAAGCAATCTGGAAATATGGTGCGAATGTTTCGGCAAGCGCAAGGAGGACATCAAGCCCTCCGACTCCTATGCGATAGCGGCGATCATGCTACGCATCCCCGGTTGGCAGAAAACCGAAGAACGGGAGACGCAGCCCATCTACGGCAGGCAGCGTTTATACAAGCGTGTTTGCATATAAAAGCGGACAACCTCTTGGGACAACTTCCACAGCTTGTCCCCATCCCAGAGGTTGTCCAAGCCTAAAGACCTGTGAAGCAGGGCAAAAACAGTGGTTTTTTGGACAGGCGGACAAGGATTTCTATATAGCACAAAAACACATCAATATATAAGAAAAAGCAATCCTGTCCAAGCGCATTTGCGCGCGTATAGAAAATCCTGACCACCTGTCCGTGGAGGAAAAGAGCATGAGAGAAAAAATCATAGAACAGAAGCTGGTGAAATCAGTGAAAAATATGGGCGGTATCGCACTGAAGTTCACAAGCCATGGTTTTGACGGGATGCCAGATCGTATCGTGCTTCTGCCGGGTGGCCGTATGGCTTTCGTGGAAGTTAAGGCTCCCGGAGAAAAGCCGCGTCCGCTTCAGCTGGCAAGGCATAAATTACTACGCGGGCTTGGCTTCAAGGTTTATATCCTTAACGACGAGCGGCAGATCGGAGGGCTTCTTGATGAAATACGAACCGCATAATTACCAGAAATACGCCACCCGCTACATCGAGGAGCATCCCATCTCCGCTGTTCTGCTGGATATGGGCCTCGGTAAAACGAGCATCACGCTGACGGCGCTGAACGACCTGTTGTTTGACAGCTTTGAAGCGCACCGTATTCTTGTGATCGCCCCGCTGCGAGTGGCACGGGATACATGGCCCGCTGAAGCAGATAAATGGGATCATCTCCGGAACCTCATCTGCTCCGTGGCCGTCGGCACCGAAGCAGAGCGCCGCGCGGCTCTTATCAGGCCCGCCGACATTTATATCATAAATCGGGAGAACGTCCAGTGGCTCATTGAGGAAAGCAAGCTGCCGTGGGGCTTCGACACTGTCGTGGTTGACGAGCTGTCCTCTTTTAAGAATTATCAGGCAAAGCGCTTCCGGGCGTTTATGAAGGTGCGGCCCAAAGTTAAGCGCATCATCGGCCTCACGGGTACGCCTTCCGCAAATGGCCTTATGGATTTATGGGCGGAGTTCCGGCTACTGGATATGGGCGCTCGCCTGGGACGGTTCATCAGCCACTACCGGCTCGATTACTTCATGCCCGATAAGCGCAACGGGCAGGTTATATTCAGCTACAAGCCTTTGCCCGGAGCGGAACAGCGGATTTATGACAAAATCTCCGATATAACCATTTCTATGAAGTCTACCGACCTTTTGAAAATGCCGGAGCTGGTCAGCAGCGAATACACCGTCCGCCTCTCCGATGATGAGCGCCAGCGTTACGACGAATTGAAGCAAGACCTCGTGCTGCAGCTCCCGGATAACGAAATCACCGCCGCGAATGCTGCCGCGCTTACCGGGAAGCTTTGCCAGATGGCAAACGGCGCTATATACACCGACGGCGGTGGTGCCATCACCATTCATGACAGAAAGCTGGACGCTCTGGAAGATATCATCGAAGCCGCCGGTGGCAAGCCGATTCTTGTGGCCTACTGGTTCAAGCATGACCTTGCCCGCATCACCGAACGGCTGCAAAAGCTCTATGTCACGTTCTCCAAGCTGGACAGCGCCGACAGTATCCACAGGTGGAACAACGGGGAGTTTCCCGTGGCGCTTATTCATCCGGCTTCCGCCGGTCACGGGCTGAATCTTCAAAGCGGCGGCTCCTGCATCGTTTGGTTCGGGCTGACATGGTCGCTGGAATTATATCAGCAGACCAACGCCCGCCTTTGGCGGCAGGGTCAGAACGCTAAAACGGTTGTGGTGCAGCACATCGTTACAAAGGAAACCATCGACGAGCGGATTTTGAAGGTGCTATCCAAAAAGGACAGCACCCAAGCCGCTTTGATCAATGCGGTTAAAGCCGACCTGCAAGCTTAAGACAATCTACGACAACCCGTGCCAATCCGAGAGAAATAAAATTCGGAGGTACGATTATGGAATCCTATGAGAATCTTGCAAACGCTATCGTTCTGCTAGCCGCTAAAGACTACCGTCTGGCGCTGTCCAGATGCAACCGATATCCAGAAAAAGAGATTTACAGGTATGAAAAGGAGTCCATCGAGCGGTTCTTCCGTTCCGGCTGGTTCGGTGTCCTCACTCGCCTTGATCCGGAAATTCTGATCCGCAGGCTGTGTCAGGAGGTGGCGTAACATGACGGCAAAGGAGTATCTTTCCCAAGCCTACCGCCTGGATCAGCGTATCAACAGCAAGCTGGAACAGCTGACTTCACTGAATGACCTGGCTACCAAATGCACATCTGTTATTACGGGTATGCCGCGAAATCCGAATCGAAGCGTATCTGCAATGGCAGATGCAGTGGCAAAAATCATTGACCTGCAAACCGAGATCAACAAGGACATTGACCATCTCGTTGATTTGAAACGCGACATGGTTAGATGCATTAAAGCCGTAGATAATGCAGAATGCCAGACTCTTCTGGAACTGAGATATCTCTGCTTCAAGACCTGGGAACAAATAGCTGTAGACATGGGCTATCGCGTGCGGAATGTGTACATCCTTCACAACGAGGCTTTAGAAAGAATCACAGTTCCCGAAACTTGACACGTTTTTGCACTGTTTTGCATGACTGGCTTTATGTTATGATATCATCAGCAAAATAGAATTCGAGCAGCCTTCACGGGAAAATCCGTGAGGGCTTTTCTTTTACCCGGAGATTACCCATGCCAATTAAACCAAAGCGGCCGTGCTCTTACCCCGGCTGTCCTGAACTGACGGACGGCATGTTCTGTGAGAAGCACGCCAGACAGGAAGCCCAGCGGTATGAGCGATACGGCCGTGATCCTGCTTCAAAGAAGCGGTACGGCAGGACATGGAAGCGAGTCCGTGACCGTTACATCAAAGCCCACCCTCTGTGCGAGAGGTGCGCGAAGGAAGATAAGATCACGCTTGCCGAGGAGGTTCACCACATCAAACCGCTGTCGCACGGCGGCACAAACGATGCAGACAACCTCATGAGCTTATGCAAGAGCTGCCACTCGTTGATCACCGCCGAGATGGGAGACCGCTGGCATAACAAATAAAAGAGATCAGGGCTAAATTGTTGCCCGATCCTCCCGGAGGGGCGGTCGAAATCTCTGTGACTTATCATCCGGGGAACGGTGCGCGGGTCACGCGCGCAAAAATCAGGAATTAAACGGGGTATTAACCCCTGCCGTGGACTGGGGGGTGACTGCCGTGGCAAAAGACGGAACAAGCCGCGGCAACAAGCCCGGCAATTATACCCGAGCCGGGCGTAAGCCGAAGCCGCTGACGGAGCAGATCGCCGAGGGCAAAAAAGGTGTGACGATTATCGCCTTGCCCGAGCCTGAGATACTGGTCGGCTTCGAGATGCCACCGCCCAAAGAATACATGCTGGCTAAACAGAAAGGCGGTAAAGATCTGTGCGCCGAGAATGTATACCGGGAAACCTGGGCTTGGCTGAAGGAGCGCGGCTGCGAGCGGCTGGTCAGTTCGCAGCTGGTGGAACAGTATGCAATGAGCGTTTCCCGATGGATTCAGTGCGAGGAAGCCATCTCTGAATACGGCTTTCTATCAAAACACCCAACCACGGGCAACCCGATAGCCAGTCCTTTCGTGGCGATGAGCCAGCAATATATGAAACAGACGAACCAGCTCTGGTTCTCTATTTTTGCCGTGGTCAAGGAAAACTGTTCCGCGGCGTTCACTGGGGCAAACCCACAGGACGATGTAATGGAGCGACTGCTCAGGGCAAGGAGGGGTAATACGTGATTTCAACAGAACGCTTTGAAAAAGTAAATATAGACAAGCTGGTGCCGTATGCCCGTAACGCCCGCACCCACAGCAAGGAGCAGATTCTCCAGCTTCGCGCGTCCATTCGTGAGTTCGGATTTGTCAACCCGGTCATTGTGGACAAGGATCTAAACATAATCGCAGGGCATGGACGCATCCTTGCTGCTAAAGAGGAAGGGTTCACGGAAGTTCCATGCGTGTTCGCCGAACACCTGACCGAGGCCCAGAAGCGGGCATATATCATCGCGGACAACCGTCTCGCGCTGAACGCCGGATGGGATGCCGAAATGCTGTCTGTGGAGATCGCCGACCTGCAGGGCGCCGACTTCGATATCTCCCTCCTCGGCTTTGACGACGCCGAACTAAATAAACTGTTGGGCGGCATGGAGGATGTCAAAGACGACGACTTCGATGTGGACGCCGAGCTGCAGAAACCCGCTGTTACCCAACCGGGCGACCTGTGGCTTTTAGGGAATCACCGACTAGTCTGCGGTGACAGCACCAAAGCAGAAACCTTCGAACTGCTCATGGATGGCAAGACCGCAAACCTTGTGGTGACCGACCCACCGTATAACGTGAACTACGAAGGCACGGCGGGAAAAATCAGGAACGACAACATGGCGGACGCCAAGTTCTATCAGTTCCTGCTGGATGCCTTTACCCTGACGGAAAAGGTGATGGCGCGGGACGCGAGCATCTATGTGTTCCACGCGGACACCGAAGGGCTGAATTTCCGCAGGGCATTCTCCGACGCCGGGTTCTATCTATCCGGGACGTGCATCTGGAAGAAGCAGTCGCTGGTTCTGGGACGCTCCCCGTACCAATGGCAGCATGAACCGATATTATTCGGCTGGAAGAAAACGGGCAAGCATGCCTGGTACTCCGACCGCAAGCAGTCCACAATATGGGAGTTCGACAAACCCAAAAAGAATGCCGACCATCCGACGATGAAGCCGGTGCCGCTGATTGCCTATCCCATTGTGAACAGTTCTATGACTGGGTGCATCGTCCTTGACCCCTTCGGGGGTAGCGGTTCAACCCTTATCGCCAGTGAACAAACTGAACGGATATGTTACACGGTTGAACTGGACGAAAAATATTGTGATGTTATTGTAAAAAGGTACATTAGGCAAATTGGTACGGATAAAGATGTATATCTCATTAGGGATGGTCAAAAAACACACGTTGACATGTCTGACCAAACTACTGATAATCCTGCAGCTTCTGTACAAAATTGAGTTGCTATTCCACAGCTTCAGAGTGATATATGTACTCACCAAAGAAGCAAAGGAGGCTAATCATAATGAGAATTCACTACAATTTAACCGGCGCGGAGCGCAAATCACTGGCAGGAGCAGTATGTCAGGAACTGAACGCTCCGACGAAACACCTCGGTGCTCCGACATTCGCCTATGAGGTGGGCGGCTACCACATCGACAAAAACGGTACTGTCGAAGGCGCGGACAATCTGGACTTGGAAGACGCACTTCGCCAGAAGGGCTTCATCGCCCAAGTGCGTAAATACGACGAACCCGACACCTGCGAGAGCGGGCTCGGCAGGTTGGGAGCCACGCCCTCCATCGAAGAACTGGACGAAGAGGCTACGGCTTGGGCGGAGCGTGAGATGCGACGCCTGCAACTTGAGAGCCAGAACGTCCCCGACTACTCTAATCGCGGTCAGTATGGCGGTGACGGCATACCTGAAACCGACATTCCCGCCTACGAGGAGTTAAACCTGACCGAAGAGGAAGAACTGGGACTTGGCAAACAGCGCCGCGACCACCAGGGCGAGGACGGTATGCAGGCAAGCGACGTTCCCGAGTGTGAGGAGTCCGCTGGCCTGACAATCGAGATGCCGCTTGAAGGTTACACCGAAGAAAGCATCGCCAACCTTGAAAAACTCATCGCCAGCAAGACCAGCCTCATCAAGAAGGCTATCGGAGCGAACGCGCTTCCAATCGAGCGTACGGAAACAACGCTAAAGTTTCCTTGGTTTTCCTTTGGAGCATCCGGCGAGGAAGCCGATGCCTACTCCCGTCTGGTCAGCGCCTTATACGCAGCGGCGAAGGAGCAGAAAAGGGTTACCGCCAAAGACAAGGATGTGGAAAATGAGAAGTTCGCTTTTCGGGTCTTCCTTATCCGACTGGGGTTTGTGGGCGACGAGTACAAGAGCGCGAGAAAAATACTGCTAAGAAATCTTTCGGGAAACAGTGCGTTCAAGAACGGCAGCAGAGTAACGGAAAAGGAGGTATCTGCAGATGAAAAAATTCCCCGCCAATGAAACAGTGGAACGCCTCCGCAGACAGTACCCTAATGGGATTCGCGTAGAACTGGTCAGGATGAACGACCCGTATTCCAAATTAAAACCCGGCGACCGTGGAACTGTGAATTTTGTGGACGACACAGGAACCATCTTCTGCACTTGGGATTGCGGTTCGACGCTTGGCGTGGTTTACGGTGAGGATGCCGTTAGAATCCTGGAATCCGAGGTACTGCCATGACCGAGATAGTGAAACAGCAAATTCTCTCTATCCGGGCAAGCGGTGCCACGAACATGTTTGATGCGGCTGCTGTCCAGCGGCTCGCGTTTGAGAACGGATATTATGAACTTACCGATTACATCGAGAACAACCGTAAGGCGTATGCTCATTTTATTCTGACGGGCGAAACCGAGGAAACGCCATAGACCATATACAAATGCAAATGGATAGAAGTAAAGGGCTTTCAGACGAAGGCTCTTTTCTTTTGCCTGTTATCATCGAAAGGAGGCGGTCTTCATACGCAAACTGAAGAAGTACAAGCCAACCACGTTTGTAGCATCAGATTCTGTTTACAGCAAAGCCGCCGCCGACTATGCCGTTTCCTTTATCGAGGCCCTCTCCCACACGAAAGGCTCCTGGGCTGGTAAGCCCTTTGAACTTATCGACTGGCAGGAGCAGATCGTCCGGGATGTATTCGGCATTATAAAATCCAACGGGTACCGGCAGTTCAACACGGCGTATGTGGAGATACCGAAAAAGATGGGCAAGTCTGAGCTTGCCGCCGCCATAGCGCTTCTGCTCACCTGCGGCGATAACGAAGAACGCGCCGAGGTATACGGCTGCGCCGCGGATCGGCAACAAGCGTCCATCGTTTTTGAGGTGGCGGCTGACATGGTTCGGATGTGCCCTGCTCTATCCCGGCGTGTCAAGCTGTTGGCGTCGACGAAGCGTCTCGTTTACCTCCCGACAAACAGCTTTTATCAGGTGCTATCGGCTGAGGCGTATTCGAAGCATGGATTCAATATTCACGGAGTGGTCTTTGATGAACTGCATACCCAACCAAACCGGAAGCTGTTTGACGTCATGACTAAAGGCTCCGGCGACGCGCGGACACAGCCGCTATACTTCCTGATCACCACAGCTGGTACGGACACGAACAGCATCTGCTATGAAACGCACCAGAAAGCGCTGGATATCCTTGAAGGCCGGAAGCACGACCCCACCTTCTACCCTGTGATCTACGGCGCGAAGGAAGAAGACGACTGGACTGACCCTAAGGTATGGAAGAAAGCAAACCCCTCCCTCGGCATCACGGTCGGTATGGACAAGGTGAAGGCCGCGTGCGAATCGGCGAAACAGAACCCCGCTGAGGAGAACAGTTTCCGACAACTGCGGCTCAATCAATGGGTCAAACAGGCCGTCCGCTGGATGCCCATGGCGAAGTGGGATGCCAGCGCATTTCCCGTCGACGCGGACAGCCTAAGTGGTCGGGTCTGCTACGGCGGGCTTGACCTTTCCTCCACTACGGACATCACAGCGTTCGTGCTGGTGTTCCCACCGGAGGATGAAACGGACAAATACAGCGTGCTTCCATTTTTCTGGATGCCGGAAGAAAATATCGACCTGCGTGTGCGGCGTGACCATGTGCAATACGACCTATGGAAAAAGCAAGGGCATCTTTTGACCACCGAGGGCAACGTCGTTCACTACGGCTTCATCGAAGGTTTTATTGAAAAGCTTGGCGAGCGGTACAACATCCGCGAGATCGCCTTTGACCGCTGGGGTGCTGTGCAAATGGTTCAGAACCTTGAGGGTATGGGTTTTACGGTGGTTCCTTTCGGGCAGGGCTTCAAGGATATGTCACCGCCCACCAAAGAGCTTATGAAGCTCACGTTGGAAGAAAGAATCGCCCACGGCGGTCATCCCGTGCTGCGCTGGATGATGGATAACATTTTTATCCGCACTGACCCTGCGGGCAATATCAAGCCGGACAAGGAAAAAAGCACCGAGAAGATTGACGGTGCGGTGGCAACGATTATGGCGCTTGACCGCGCGCTCCGGAATGGAGACGGTAATCGGGGTACATCAGTTTACGATGAAAGGGGGTTATTGATGTTGTGAGTATATTTTCAAACCTGTTCAGATCGCGGGACAAGCCAGTAAACCGTCTTCCGGGCAGCGACTACAGCTTCTTCTTCGGCAGAACGGCCAGCGGAAAAGCGGTCAATGAGCAAACCGCCATGCAGACGACGGCGGTATACGCCTGTGTCAGGATATTGGCTGAGGCGATTGCCGGGCTGCCGCTGCAAGTCTACCGGTATAAACCGGACGGCGGAAAGGAAAAGGCGCTGAATCACCCCCTGTATTATTTGCTGCATACAGAGCCGAACCCTGAGATGACTTCATTTGTGTTCCGGGAAACACTGATGGGTCATCTTTTACTTTGGGGAAACGCCTACGCTCAGATTGTTCGGGACGGTTCGGGACGGGTGCTGGCGCTCTACCCGCTGCTGCCCGGCAAAATGACCGTGGACAGAACGGCGAGCGGCCAGCTTTTTTACGAGTACCGCATGGATACCGGTTCGGTTATCTTGCGCCCGGAAGACGTCCTGCATATCCCCGGACTCGGCTTCGATGGGCTTATCGGCTACTCGCCCATCGCCATGGCCAAGAACGCCATCGGCATGGCGATTGCCTGTGAGGAATATGGCGCGTCGTTCTTCGCTAACGGCGCGAACCCCGGCGGTGTACTTGAGCATCCCGGCGTCGTAAAAGACCCGAAGCGTGTGCGCGAAAGCTGGAACACCGTGTACCAGGGCAGTGCCAACGCTCACCGCATAGCTGTGCTGGAAGAAGGCATGAAGTTTCAGGCCATCGGCATCCCACCCGAGCAGGCGCAGTTTCTGGAGACGCGCAAGTTTCAGATCAATGAGATTGCCCGTATCTTCCGCGTACCGCCGCACATGGTCGGCGACCTCGAGAAGTCGAGCTTTTCGAATATCGAGCAGCAGAGTCTGGAGTTTGTCAAATACACGCTCGACCCGTGGGTAGTGCGCTGGGAACAGGCCATTCAAAAGGCGCTCCTCCTGCCGTCCGAAAAAGCTGCGTTCTTTGCCAAGTTTAACGTGGATGGACTGCTGCGCGGCGACTACGCCAGCCGCATGACCGGATATTCCACCGGACGGCAGAACGGATGGCTTTCGGCCAACGACATCCGGGAACTGGAGGATATGAACCGGATATCGGCGGAAGACGGCGGCGACCTGTACCTGATCAATGGCAACATGACAAAGCTTGCGGACGCGGGCGCGTTTGCCAATAAGAATACTCAAAAGACGGAGGGAAAGAAAAATGCATAGGAAGTTCTGGAATTGGGTGCGTAATGAAGACGGTGCGCGGACGCTGTATCTCGACGGCGCAATCGCCGAGGAAAGCTGGCTCGGAGACGAGGTCACGCCCAAGCAGTTTAAAACTGAGCTGACGTCTGGCGAGGGCGACATTACGATCTGGATCAACAGCCCCGGAGGCGACGTCTTTGCGGCAAGCCAGATTTACAACATGCTCATGGATTACAAGGGCAACGTCACCGTAAAGATCGACGGCATCGCGGCGAGCGCCGCGTCGGTGATCGCGATGGCGGGCGGCGAAGTCCTCATGTCGCCGGTGTCCATGCTCATGATCCATAACCCCATGACCATCGCCATCGGCGATACGGAGGAAATGGAGAAAGCCATCGCCATGCTGGCGGAGGTCAAGGAAAGCATCATCAACGCGTATGAGCTGAAGTCCGGGCTGTCCCGTGCGAGAATATCGCACCTGATGGACGCCGAAAGCTGGTTTAACGCGAAAAAGGCGGTGGAACTGGGGTTTGCGGACGATATTCTGTTTACCGGGGCAGCGCCGCCGGACACCGAGGTTACCGACGGCCTGATCTTCAGCCGTCAGGCGGTCACCAACTCCATACTGCGAAAACTACCGCATAAAGAAAAGAACACAGGTACCCCGGTCGAGTCGCTTCAGAAGCGGCTTTTTTTATTGAAACCATAAGGAGGAAATGAAAATGAATAAGACACTTGAACTGCGCGAGAAGCGCGCGAAAGCCTGGGAAGCCGCCAAGGCTTTTTTAGATTCCAAGCGCGGCAACGACGGCCTGCTTTCGGCTGAGGATACAGCCACTTACGAAAAGATGGAGACGGACGTAGTGGCTCTGGGCAAGGAAATCGACAGGTTGGAGCGTCAGGCCGCGCTCGATCTGGAAATGTCGAAGGCGACCAGCAATCCCATTACCAATACCCCTTCCAAGAACAACGAGGAAAAAACCGGGCGCGCCGCTTCCGAATACAAGCGGGCATTCTGGAATGCCATGCGCACCCGCGCCGGTGAAGGGCTTGACCCGGTTGTGAGAAACGCCCTGCAGATCGGCACCGACACCGAAGGCGGATACCTCGTGCCGGACGAATTCGAACGTACCCTCGTGGACGCTCTTGAGGATGAGAATATTTTCCGCAAACTGGCCAAGGTCATCACGACCTCCTCCGGCGACCGCAAAATCCCTGTCGTGGCCTCCAAGGGTACGGCCGCGTGGATCGACGAGGAAGGCGCCGTTCCCGAGAGCGACGACAGCTTCGGCCAGGTTTCCATCGGGGCTTACAAGCTGGGCACCCTGATCAAGGTTTCCGAGGAGCTGCTGAATGACAGCGTGTTTAACCTTGAGACCTATATTGCCACCGAATTTGCCCGCCGTATCGGAAACAAGGAAGAAGAAGCCTTTTTCATTGGCGACGGCTCTGGCAAACCGACAGGTATACTCGCAGCAACCGGCGGCGCGCAGCTCGGCGTGACCACGGCAGGTGCGACGGCGATTACGCTGGATGAGATTCTGGATCTGTTCTACAGCCTGAAAGCGCCCTACCGCAACAAGGCGGTATTCGTTATGAACGACGCTACGGTTAAGGCGATCCGCAAGCTGAAGGATAGCCAGGGCCAGTACCTCTGGCAGCCGTCCATTCAGGCGGGTACGCCTGACACCATCGTCAACCGTCCGCTGTACACCTCTGCATATGTACCGGCTGTTGAGGCGGCGGCGAAAACCATCGCGTTCGGAGATTTCAGCTACTACTGGGTGGCTGACCGACAGGGCCGGGTGTTCAAACGCCTGAACGAGCTGTACGCGGCAACTGGTCAGGTGGGGTTCATCGCCACCCAGCGCGTGGACGGCAAGTTGATCCTGCCCGAGGCTATCAAGGTGCTTCAGCAGAAGGCATAACCGCAAGGAGGTGAGCGCGTTGTTCGTCACGCTTGAAAAAACAAAAGAATGGCTGAGAGTCGAGTCCAACGACGAGGACGCGCTCATCGAACGTTTCATCACAACGGCGGAGGATATCGTGGGCGGTATCCTCCGTTTTCCGCTGAGCGAGTTTGAGGAAGTTCCGGAAACCGTCGAACAGGCTGTCTGCTTTGCGGTATCCGTCATGTTCGAGCAGCGCGAGAGCCTGGATATCGTGGCGCTCATGGCTACCCTGCGCGGGATGATGTTCGCTTACCGAAAGGACGCGTGGTGATATGAAAATCGGATATTTGAAACATCGGATTGTGCTGCAGAAAAAGATGATAGCCGAGGATGTGCTGAAGCAGCAGACAGAAAACTGGACGGACTTCGCGTACGTCTGGGCGAGCATTGAGCCGCTCTCGGGACGTGAGTATTTTACGGCACAGCAGATAAACTCGGAGGTTTCGGTCAGGATTACCATCCGCTATCTGCCCGGTTTAACGGCAGAGGCCCGCGCGGTGTTCGACGGCAGGGTTTTTGAGGTGCTATCGGTCGTCAATCCCGAGGAACGATGCGAGTCGCTGATCCTGATGTGCAGGGAGGCACCGGTATGACGGATATCAACGGCCTCACGGATGCCATTATGGACGCCATGCTCGAGTACACCGGGGAGGTCGAGGAAGCCATCCCCGAAATCGTGGACAGCACAGCTGATGTCATGGTTAAGGAGATACGGGCGGCGGCGCCCAAGCGTTCGGGCAAGTACGCCAAAGGCTGGACGGCCCGGCAGCTTGGCGAACGCACCCGCTCCAAAGAAGGGTACGCCAAGCTGGTCTGTAACCCGAAGCGGTATTCTATTGCCCATCTTGTGGAGTATGGCCACGCCAAAAGGAACGGCGGCAGGGTCGCGGGAAAACCGCACATCCGCCCAGCCTGCGATAAGCTGCTGCCGGAATTTGAAAAGAAGATCGAGGAGGCGGTGAAGCGATGAGCGCGTACCTTGCCCAATTGCTTACGGAGTCAGGGGTGCCGGTGGCGCGGAACGCGTTTCTGAAAACGCAGGCCCCGCCCTATATCGTCTACGTTTTCTCGCACTCGGATAACTTCGCAGCGGACTCGAAGGTGTACTTAAAACGGGACAACTACCAAATCGAACTGTACACCGAGAAAAAAGACATTGCACTTGAGGAAAAGCTCGAGGGCATTTTTGATGAACACGGCCTTGTGTACGACAAGACCGAAACCTACCTCGAGAGCGAAAAGCTCATCGAGGTCATATATGAAATTCAGCTGATCGGAGGATAAAACAATGCCGGATAACAAAGTCAAGTTCGGGCTGAGAAACGCCCACTACGCAAAAGTCACCGAATCCGGGTACGCGGTGCCCACGCCGTTTCCGGGGCAGGTGTCGCTGACATTAAAGCCAAAGGGTGAACGTGCGGAATTCTATGCGGACGATGTCGCGTATTTTACCAAAGACGCCAACCAGGGCTACGAGGGCGAGATGACCATTGCGGACATCCCGTCCTCTTTTCTGAAAGACTGCCTGGGGTTTACCCAAGACGACAACGGCGCGATATTTGAGCACATGGACGCGGTTCAGACCCCGTTCGCGCTGATGTTTGAGGTGCAGGGCGACCTGCAGCCGAGACGGTTCGTTTTTTACGCATGCCTGGCTTCCCGGCCAAACGTAGACGCGAACACTGTCAAGGGCACAATCGAGCCGACGACGGACACCTTGTCTTTTGTGGCAACACCCCGGCAGCTTGACGGCATGGTCAAGGCTGTGCTGGTGAAAAACGCAACGAACGAAACGGCCTACGCCGGGTTCTATACCTCTGTATACGAATTCGCCGCCCCCACGCCGTAAGGAGGAAGTGACAGATGCAAAGAACAATACGGGTCAACGGGTCAGACCTGCCCTTAAAACCTTCTGCCAATTTTATGTTCTATTACCGCCATGCCCGGCTATCCGGAGAGGAAGCTCCGGACTTTCAGGCCGACCTCAAGCGGCTGGCGGACATGGAAAAACTGCAAAGCGAGCTTTCCGGCATCGACAGCACAAACGCGCTGGACGTGCTGCAAAAGACGAACATCTTTGAGTTTTCCGCCATCATCCGCAGGATGCTCTGGACGTTCGCCTACGCGGCCAATAAGAGTATCCTCCCATTCGAGGAGTGGTGCGACGCGCTATTCGAGTACGATACGACTGAAGCCTCGAAAACGGTGATGGATCTGGTGAACGACAATTTTTTTCTTATGCTGGGCGTGGCGAAGCCCAGGGAGGTTCAAAGCAAATAGACTGGCGCGATGCGCTGTATTTAGGCAAGTCGGCGAGGCTCTCGTTTCATGAATTGGACGAGATGACCTTCTCCGACTTGCTTTCGTATGTGGGTTTTTTGACGGAAACCAAAAGCCCGACCAAAGACGCGACACAACTGGATATTGACCGACTGGCCATATAGAGAGGAGGGATTCATTTGGCGGCAAGCATCAAGGGCATAACCATAGAAATCGGCGCGAACACGACGGGACTCGGCAAGGCGCTCGAGGACGTCAACAAAAAATCGCGCAGTCTTCAGAGCGAACTAAAACAAGTGGATTCCCTCCTCAAGCTCAATCCGGGTAACGCGGAACTCGTCGCCCAGAAGCAGGAACTGCTCGCCAACGCGGTAGCCAACGCGAAGGAAAAGCTGGAAACGCTCCGGGCAGCTCAGGCGCAGGTCGAGCAGCAGTTTGCAGGCGCCAAGATATCTGACGAACAGTACCGGGCGTTCACCCGTGAGGTCGCCAAGGCTGAAGGTGAGGTCAATAAGTTTGAGCAGGAACTTGGCCAGCTTGGTTCCGCTGCTGAGCAGACCGATGACAAGGTCGCTGACGTCGGAGATAAGGCTCAGGCTGCCGGAAGAGATATGGACACGGCAGCTGAAAAGACTGGCAAGTTTTCGGGTGCCCTCTCTAACATCGCAGGCGGCATCGGGAAAGCCGCCGCAGCCGGGATTGTCGCGGTAGGCGCGGCCGCCGCGGCCGCCGGGACTGCCGTGGTTAAAATGACGCTGGACGCGGGCGAAGCAGCGGACGAGCTGATTACGCTGTCCAATAAAACGGGCATCAGTACCAAAACGCTGCAGGAGATGGAGTACGCCGCTCGGTTTGTGGATGTTCCGCTTGAAACCATGACGGATTCTATGTTCAAACTCACCAAGAGCATGGACACCGCCAGAGGCGGTACGGGAGCACAGGCCGACGCGTTCAAAGCCCTCGGCGTATCAACCACTAACGCAGACGGAAGTTTGAAAAACAGCAAGCAAGTTTGGCTTGACACTATCGACGCGCTGGGCAGGGTAACGAACGAAACCGAACGCGACGCGCTGGCCATGCAGCTTTTCGGGAAGAACGCCAAGGAGCTCAATCCCCTGATCGCTGCCGGGTCGGACGAATTGTCCCGGTTGGCAGACGAAGCGAACGAACTGGGTGTGGTACTGAGCGACGAAAGCGTCACTGCGCTCGGGGATTTCGACGACAAGATGCAGCGGCTTAAAGCAACGGGCACTGCGCTGACGCAGACTCTGGGAGCGGCGGTTGCACCCGCCTTAGGAGTACTGGCAGATAATCTCCGCGTTGTCGCGACATCCGTATCAGAAGCGATTCAAACCGGCGACTGGAACAAGGTCGGTGACAGCGTGTCAGCCATGCTCACGGATATCGGAAGCCGTATTACCAATGCGCTGCCGCAGATTGCCGAGCAAGGCGCGAAAATCATCGGGAGTCTGGCCGCCACTGTTGTCGAAAGCCTGCCTCAGGTGCTGCCCGCGTTACTGTCCGCTGCACTGGAAATATTCCAAAGTATTATCAGTGCTGTTGCTGCGAACGGCCCGGCGCTGGCGGGAATGGTCGTAGACATGGTATCGCAACTCGCCGGGTTCATACTCAAAAACCTGCCGGTGGTGCTAGTGGCAGGCATCCAGATACTGATTGCGCTGATACAGGGCATCGCACAGAGCATCCCACAGCTCATACCGGCAATTGTGACGGCAATCACGCAAATCATACAGACGGTAGTTACAAACCTGCCGTTGATTATACAAGCCGGGCTGCAACTTCTGCTGGCTTTGATTCAGGGTATTGTTGATAACCTGCCAGCGTTAATAACCGCTATCGTCGGAATGATCCCCTTGGTCGTGCAGACCATACTGGAAAACCTGCCGCAGATTATTGAGGCGGGAATTCAGATGCTGCTGGCCATTATCAACGGCATTGTCACCGCCCTGCCCATGCTGATGCAAGCCATCGTAGACATGATTCCGATGGTAATAACGGCCATTGTGGAGAACCTGCCGCTGATCATTGAAGCGGGTATCCAGATGCTGGTATCCTTGATACTCGGTATTGTTGAAGCCCTTCCGCAACTGATCGATTGCATCATTGAGATGATACCGAAGATCGTCAAAGCTATTATGGACAACCTTCCCAAGATCATACAGGCGGGCATCAAGATTATTATCGCGGTTATCACGGGTATTGTCGAAGCGATCCCGCAACTGGTTAAGGGCATCATCGACATGATTCCACAGATTGTGAAGGCCATCATCGACAACCTGCCGCTGATTATTGAGGCAGGTATTGAGATTGTCTGGGCACTGATCAAAGGAATCGGCGAGGCTGCCTGGAACCTGATCAAGTCTGCGGGTGAACTGGCGTGGAATTTCATCAAGGGTATATGGGAAGGCATCAAATCGGCAGCGGACTGGCTCTGGCAGAAGATATCCGGGTTCTTCAATGGAATCGTGGACGGTGTTAAAAACTTGCTGGGGATTCACTCGCCCTCAATCGTGTTTGCGGGTATCGGCAAGAACATGGGTCTTGGACTCGCGGAAGGTATTACGGGAAGTGTATCTCTGGTCGACCGTGCGATGGACAGACTCAACGCCGCAGTCGACGGTGCGAAAGCAGATATCGCAATCGGCGGGCAATTTGCAGGCAACGCGCCTGCTACCGCCGGGAACAGCGTGACGCTGAATATTCAGACTGCTTCGCTTGACGAAGGCCAAATCGCCATGCTGGTCAATGTGGTCAATCGCAGGCTGGGCCTGGCGTATTAAGGTAATAAAAAAATTGAATAAGTGTAGTTGCAGCGATATAATAATATCATCCAAAATTCTCTTATATCGGAGGCGCATATGAAAAAATATTTATGTATATATTAGTTTTGTTGCTTGTTCTGATCATCGCCAATCAGGCTTTTGCGTCATCTGAGTTCTCTCTGGTAAGATGATACCAGTACTTGCCACTCAAATTTCACGGAGCTTGGGACATGCTCTTGCTAAATAATCAAATATGCAAAACAGAACCGTGACATACACTTCATTTTTATAGGATGGAACTAGAAAGGGTAACCCCATAATATTCTAAATGCTGGTTTTTTCGGAGGTTCAGTATGAAAAAGATAATAATTATGGTGTTGACGATGGTGTTGTTGCTCGTCACGCCTGTGCAATCGGCGCTAGCACAGGGAGCGCTGTCCATTCAGGATATCGTAGGTACTTACGAAGTAAGGATGTCCGGAGAACTGCACTTTGCAGAAGGAAACACTACAACATGGACGATTACGCCCACCGGACTTATCGGCTTTTTTGTCAATGGAGACGAACTTCCATACTCCTGGTCCGACGATACGCTGAGTTTAGTTTACACCTCGAACGTTGAGGACGTAGTTACATGGAAGACGGTAATAACTATAAAGTTTACATCAACTGTTGACGGCATCACGGGGCAGGGAACGGTTGATACAACGCAAACGTATGAAAATGGCGATTCTCAGGAGGACAAAGCGCAGATCACGTTGAAAAAGACAGACGCGTCGGTCACGTCAGTGCCGCAGGCCACGTCCGATATAACTCAGGAACCAAGCGAGGAACCAGAGGAAACCGATGAACCCGAAGAAACTGTTGAACCACAGGCTACGCCTTCCAAGACGCAGCTTCCCGATTCAGGTGCAGCGTTCAGCGACCTGTCCGGCCAGGTGGAGGTGTTGATCCCGACCGGGTATGACGCCAATGGCAAGCCGGAGTGGGATGAGGAAGCATGGACTTTCGCCAAGCTGGATATGCCGCTTCCGGAAGGAACAAGAATCAAAACAAGCGATAGAAGCTCGGTTGTTTTGTCTTTCGCTGATATGACTACATTCGTCATGAAACCGGAATCGGAAATATATCTGTCAAAACCAGAGGCTGGGGCGGGTCCATTTAGACTTTTAATTGGTAACCTATGGGTAAATATGAAAAAGGGAATCATAGACGGTACCATGGACATTGAGATGTCTCAGGCAGCTTCTGGCATTAAGGGCACAACGTTCGTGCTGGAGGACAACGGCGAAACCTCTACCTTAAAGGTGATCGAAGGAACGGTAGAATTCACTTCCAAGGCCACCGGCGAATCCGTGATGGTCAAGGGCGGCGAAACGGTGAGCGCAACGGCGGATGGCTTGGGTGAAGTAAAGACGTTCGACGCAAACGCGGAGATGGCGGACTGGGCGGAATACGGTGCAAAAATGCCCGCAGAAGGATTTCCACTTTGGGCCATTGTTGCGATAGGTGTAGGCGCGCTGCTTGTGATGGGTATTATACTTGTTGTCATTATATCTAATAGAAAAAAGCGTAAAAGTATTCGCGTTGCTGGAATGTCACCGACGTACACGCAAAGTCCACAACAACACGATCCAATAGTATATCCGCCTAATCAAAGTGAACAGACTACCAGTGGATCACAGCCGATCCATCCCTCTTTTTGCACACAGTGCGGTTCACGAATGGAGCCAAACGCGGCATTCTGCCCATCCTGCGGTAAGAAAGCGAACTGAACTTTCAATTTGCGAGGGTATATCTAACAATTAATAACAATTAGGAAAAAAGATAGAAAGGGAGCATAGCCGCTCTCTTTTTGATTACCCTGAAAGGAAACGATGCAATGCACAGAAGGCTCTATTTAGAGAACGGACAGAACCAGCGGTTTAACCTGCAGGACTTAAAGAACAGCGCCCTGCTCGTCTCGCCCGCCGGGTTGGGCCTTTCCATGTCGCGTGGGTATGAGTTGACCGGAGATGCGGCGCGGGCGGTCAGCGAAGTGTATCCG
Organism: Bacillota bacterium; assembly: GCA_038562375.1. GTDB lineage: Bacteria > Bacillota > Clostridia > Christensenellales > CAG-138 > JBCFAY01. Next base: position 51,103 of record JBCFAY010000006.1, read on the forward strand.
CTCCGCTCGTTCACCGGCGTGATCGTTTTTAACGGAACACGGGCATATGACGGGTATCGCGCGCTGGTCAATTTCATCGCCGCCTCGGATATAATGAGGCTCGTGTACGCGCCGGGGTATGAAACCGCGAGCGGCGAATTCCTCGCGGACGCCGAGGTGGAGAGCGTCGCAAAAAGCGAGATCAAAGGCGGCCGGATGGAATGCGACGTTTCCATTACCTTAAAGGGCGCCTGGTATAAGCGTGAAAGCCTTCGGGTGGTTGCAGAAAAAACAGGCGAGGAGCTCCGGTATGACCGGATGTACGAATATGCCTACAGCGATGTTTCCACCGACGCCATCGAGATTTACAACGACGGACATTTTGAAGCGCCGGTCATGCTCGAAGCCGAAGGAGAACTGGTCAACCCCCGGCTGTCGCTGTATGTGAACGGAGTGCTTCGTTCTCAGTTGGCGGTGACGGCGGTGATCGAAACCGGGGAAACGCTGGTGTTCTGTACGAAGGACGACGAGCTTACGCTTATGAAGCGGCTGCCGGATGGCGGCGAGGAGAGCCTGATCGGCTGTGTCTCGGTCGAGAACGACAACTTCTTTAAATTGCCGAAAGGGCTTTCAACGCTCAACCTGAGCGCGGACAACGAGATCAGTTCAAAGTCCGTCATTACGGTGTTTACGGCATACAAGGCGGTGTAATAATGCAGTCATATATCATATCTAAAACAGATTTGAAGGTAAAGCACGCGGCTGCTCTCGTTCGTTATGAAATCAGCGAGGACGCGACTGCCGCTGCGCAGAGTGGGTTCACCTTTGCGTCTGCCCCGAACGCGGTTGCGGGCGATTACATTCTGCTCAGAGGCCTATATAACGGCATCATATCCGGCGTGGAAACGGATAAAAAGACATCTGCAGTAACGTTACGGGCACTGCCGTTGAGCAGCATATTCTCAAAAAACATCTTGCTGGGAAGCGCGGAAGCAGTTGCTGAAAACTATATCTCATCTGCCATTGATGATAACTTCGTGTCGTCAGGCGATGCTTTAACGGATATACCGTATATTGCGACAGCGGCAATAACCCAGACAGCGCTGGGAATCACGCCGCATAATGACAACGGAATATATAACCTGGACACGTTCCTGCGGTATGTCGCCAACCGGCATCACATATTTACGGATTTTGAGATAACAGCTGATTCGCTGAACGTTAGCATTGAGAACCGAAATCCACCCCAGCGAATGATCGACGCGACCGTAGCGGATGTGCTGACGCTCAGCGAAACGGTGATTTCTGAATGCGTCTCGAAGGTCATGGTGAAAACATCAGCTGGGGTAACGACATATTACCTGTTCGAGGACGGTAGCTACGGTACAAACCCCGGAGCTGGTACCCGGATGCCGGGTAAAACAGATACGGTTTACTGCGAGAACGCGGTTGACGCGGAAAGAACAGTTGGGGACGTGTTTGCCAAGAACAAATTCAGCCACCTGATTGAAGCGGAAATCCTATCGGAATCAAGGCTGTACGACACCGCCAATATGCGGCTGTACGACCGGGCGCTAGTTCGAACAAAGACCGGTGTCTACGACACCTACATCAGTTTTATCAGCAGAAAGAGCGCCGCTAAAACGGTGCTTTTTAAGTTCGGGGACGCGAAGTTGACGCTCACCGACAAACTCAAGGGAGGGATTTGATTGTCAATAAGGGCAGTTACTTTCGATAAACAGAAAGTCAAGTCGCAGGACGACGGTCTATGCCACACGCTGGCCATGGTGAACAAGTCCTGCGTCATATCCGGCTGTGATGTGGCACAGGATGGTGCATCCGCTGTTAGCATTGATGTCGGTGTGTTCTTTGCCTGCGGCAGGCTGGTCTATGTCACCTCGACGGAGAGTATCGGTATCCCGTCCGTTCCGGCGGGCCAAACGCTTTACATGCGCGTGGTGTTTGAGGTGAACCTCAACCAGACCAACACGGAAACCGAGTTCATGCAGGGCAGCTTTAAGGTGCTGACGGATTCCTCCGCATACCCTGCCCTCACTCAGGATGATGTCAACACGGGCAGCACGTTGCACCAAATGCCGTTCATCAAGCTCCGGGCAGATTCAACAGGGATCATCACCGGCAGTTTTACGGACGAGCGAACGCTGATATATTCAGTCGCAAGTTTGAAACAGGATATCGACGGCAAAGCGGATGCCAATCATACACATACCGCGCTGGCAGCGCTTGAGGTTACAGGCAACGTGGGAACGGACGACTTACAGGTCGTCAACGTATATATTTATTCCGGCACGACGCCTTCGGTTTCAGGCAAGCCCAACGGAACCCTGTTCGTCAAATACGTGCCTTAAGGGGGTTTAAAACATGGCGGGGCCATTTCGTTCTAACAGTTCAGCAAGCACGACGATGACGGTCAACTTGTCCGTTTGGCGTAACGGGCCGGACAGTCCGTCTACCATCGCATACGCCACGGTCAACTGGTCAGCCACACTCGGCAGTGCAACCAGCCTTGGTTCAGGCAGCAACCGGACGCTCTATATCTACAGGTCGGACGGCGCACTGCTGGGTAGTGCTGTCATAAAAAACGGTGTTTCATGGAGTTCAAGCACCACATATTCCGGCAGCTTCAATATCAGTTTTGACGCAGGAACGTACAACGCTTTTACGTGGGATCTGTATATCCAAACCTCGGCGGAGGGTACGCAGTCCTGCATCTGGACAAACAGGAGCTACTGTACGAACTTTTCTGTCTCCTGGCCGCTGTATTACAGCTATGCAACGGCGCCAACTTCTTTGTCACTGTCACCTGGCGTATTTGAAAACACGGTGCGGCTGTCGTGGAGCGGCGCCGCGTCAGGCGTTAACAACGGTATATCAACATACCACTGCTACTATCAGTATTCCGACAATTCCGGCGGTTCGTGGTCGGGAGAAACAGGTGTGGACTCTGGCGGAGCCGGATACATTGATGTCGATACGGCTTCATGGCCGCGCGGCAGGCTGATTCGCTTCCATGTCTACTCCATTTCAAGCTACAACAACCCTTTGTCGGGGTATTCGGGTACGGCGGTGAAGAATCGTGTGCCAAACACGCCGACGGGTACGCCCACCACGAATAAAAGTATCTATTCGCCGGGCGAAACGGTCACGGTGACGTTCACTCCGCCCAGCCCGCGAGACCCGGATTCCGGCACCGCCGGAGACATCGCCGGGTACGAGATGAAGATGCAGGATGCCGCCGGGGCGGATTACAACAGCGGACAGATCATGGGCACGAACGCGTCCGGGTCGGCCACGACAGTCAGCGTATCCACAACGGGCTGGACAGCGGGGCTGCAATGGAAATTCCTTGTCCGGGGCTATGACGCGTACGGCGTGCGAGGAAGCTGGTCGGCGGCAACCGCGCTGGTGCTGATCGGCACGCCAATGAAAGTCCTCGTTTCAGGATCGCTCAAGAGCGTGGCTGAGCAACAGGTGCTGGTGAACGGCGTACTAAAGCAGGTCAGCGAAGTGAAAGTGCTGGTGGACGGCGTATTAAAAAGTTTAACGGTTTAGGGGGAAAGAGATTTGCTTGAATTTATAACTCAATACTGGCTGGAAGCCCTGTTCGGATTAATCCTGACAGGGCTTTCGCTTTTCGTGCGGCATTTGTTCCGGGATGCCAAAAACGCACGGTGCGCCGCGGATGCGGTACAGGCCGGTATTCGGTGCATGCTGCGCGACCGGATTATCCGCTGCTATGAGGACTATATCGGGCTGGGCTGCTGCCCTTTGTCCGTCCGTGAAAGTACGCAGGAAATGCACACGGCGTACAAGGCGCTGGGCGGCAACGGTGCGGTCGACCATATCATCGTGGAACTGAACGAACTGCCTACGATTAAAAAGGAGGAGTGAACGAATGAACAACAATGAACTGGTACGGGGAATCCTGAAAATGGCCGGTTTTGATAACCCGGCTGAGAAAGACACCGGCGGAATCACTTATCAAAAAGACCGCTGGGGGTATGTGCTGGGCGGCCAGGGTGAACTGTACACTGAGGAACTAGCGAAGAAGTGGGCAAGCATTAAGCGGTCGGGAAAGACATCCGCATACTTTCTGACGAGCGCGAAACAGTGGTATTCGCCGCCCCGGCGCATCGTGGACTGCTCGGGTCTCATTGTGCAGGCGATCCGAGCGCTTATACCCGATTACACCGACAGGAGTGCAAACACCTTCAAGGCGCAGTTTACAAAATCAGGGGCAATCGCCGCTATCCCTGAAACGGCGGGTCTCGCGGTCTGGAAGGACGGGCATATCGGCATCTATCTGGGTAACGGCAAAGTCTGCGAAAGCCGGGGTGTCGCCTACGGTGTTGTGATCTCCGATCTCAAAACGCAGAAATGGACGCATTACGGAAAAATCAAGGGCGTGGAATATGACGACTCGTATGTTGTGTTCAAAAAGGAAACCACTCCCGTGACGTTTGAGGTCTACACGGTGAAAAAGGGCGACACGCTTTGGGGTATCGCGAAGAAATATGGGACGACCGTTGCTGCGCTTGCTATGCTGAACAACCTGAAAAACCCGTCGCTTATTTTCGCGGGACAGAAAATAAAAATCAAGGAGGAAAAGTAAATGGATCAGTCAAGGTGGAAAAGCCCGGTGGCATGGAGCGCGCTTGCGGCGCTTCTTTTTTTCGTGGTCAAGACGTGGTTCGGGTTTGAAATACCCGGTTGGGATCAGTTCATATCGCTGGTTATAGCCGCCGGTGTGGCGTTCGGTATTTTCAACAACCCGACGGACAAGACGGGATACTGAACCCTTCGCTAAGATGGTAAAGTCGGCCTTATTCTGTCAATACGGTTGGCTTCAGTGATGATTTCATCAAACATTGCAAATAACAAACAGCTAATGCCTATCGAGAGATTCGTCTTTCGGTAGGCATTATTTTTATACTGATTTTTCGTTCAAATGGTCTGATCACCTCCATTGGGTAGTGAGGACGGGATGTTCTCGGACTGGAGGACAAGTGATGACAAACGAACAAAAAGAGAAAATTACCTCTATGCGGGAGAATGGCTGCGGTTATTTAAAAATAGCAAAGGCCATCGGTGTTTCAGAAAATACAGTTAAGTCATACTGCCGCAGACAAAGAGCTACCGATATTACAGAAGAAATCCATTCTTGTGCGCAATGCGGCAAGTCTATTGATAAAAATAAACGCAGCAGCAGGCGGTTCTGCTCTGATGCCTGCAGAATCAACTGGTGGAACAAGCACCCGAAAACTAAAATGCCATATACAGCACATTGCGCCTGCTGCGGTAATGAAATACAGATGCGCCGAAAAAATGAGCGCAAGTACTGCTCCCACCGCTGCTACATTACCGCTCGTTATAAGGACGGTGGCGGCAATGACTGATGTTACAAAAATACAGGACTATCAGTCCGCCATGTCGCAAGCGCGAAATATGCTTGAAAAAGGTATCATCGATAAGGCTGACATTGTATTAATCGAGAACAAATTAGCCGGGCAATACGGGCTTGAATTCGGAAGTATATATCGCGAAATTGACTTGATAAGTGTGACTTATAGAGCGAACATGGTGTGCAAGGAGGTGATAAAATGCCAGGGACAATAAGAAAAATGCCGCAAAAGCCACGGCTGGAGCAGCCCAAAAAGGTCGCCGCCTATGCTCGTGTGTCCACGGGAAAGGACGCGATGCTCCACTCGCTGTCATCACAGGTCAGCTACTATAGCAAATTTATACAAGGTCACGAGGGCTGGCTGTATGTTGGCGTTTATTCGGATGAAGCAGTGACCGGCACGAAAGACGGCCGGGACGGGTTTCAAAGACTTCTCGCCGATTGCCGTTTCGGAAAGGTGAATATGATACTGACCAAGTCCATCTCCCGCTTCGCTCGTAATACAGTGACTTTGCTGGAAACCGTCCGTGAGCTGAAAGCGATTGAGGTGGACATTTTTTTCGAGGAGCAGAACATCCACACGATGAGCGCCGAGGGCGAACTGATGCTGACCATCCTCGCCTCCTACGCGCAGGAAGAGAGCTTGTCCGCAAGCGAAAATCAGAAATGGCGGGTCAGAAAGGGCTTTGAAAATGGCGAACTGCTCAACTGGCGGTTCCTGTTCGGATACCGCATCGCAAAAGACAAGATCGAGGTTGATGAGGATACAGCGCCGATTGTGCATGAAATATTTAATCGCGTCATTGCCGGGGATACTTTCGGCGTTATCAGCAGGGATTTGAATAGACGCGGCATCCCCGGTACGCTCGGCGGCAAATGGTGTGTTCATCGTATCCGCAATATTGTCAGCAATGAAAAATACACAGGCGGCGCCCTGCTCCAAAAACACTACCGCAACAATCATTTGGAGAAGAAAATATGTGTGAATACAGGCGAACTGCCGATGTTTTACGCCGAGGATACGCATCCATGCATCATCGATAAGGACACTTTCGAAGCGGCACGGGCGGTCTTACAGAGAATGCGCGAAGCAACCAAAGGCAGACCACACCCACAGAAAAGTGAATTCACGGGTAAAATCTACTGCCCATTCTGCGGTAAAAATTACAAGCGCAACACAAGCAACGGCTCAGTTGGCTGGAATTGCTCCACTTATCTGGAACAGGGTAAAGCCAGCTGCCACGGTAAAAAGATACCCGAAACCACGCTCCGAGCGGTTTGCGCTGAGGTGCTCGGCATTGACGATTATGACGCTGCTGTATTTGACGCTCAGATTGACCGAATTGAAGTGCCGGAGCATAACCGCCTGCGGTATGTTTTCAAGGACGGAAGCAACATTGAGCGCACATGGGTAGACCGCTCGCGGCGGGAAAGTTGGACTGCGGAAATGCGGCAGGCCGCATCAGATAGAACGCAACGGCAAAGGAGGAAAAATTAATGCCAAGAATAACGACAATACCAGCGACAAAAAACAAATTCACGGCTCTGCCGACGGCATCCATCGCCAAGCGGCGCACTGCCGGATACGCCCGTGTATCCACGGACAGCGACGAACAGTTCACCAGCTACGAAGCGCAAATCGACTATTATACGAAACTCATCACCGCCCGTGAGGACTGGGAGTTTGTTGACGTCTACACCGACGAGGGCATCTCGGCACTGAACACTAAGCACAGAGATGGCTTCAACCGCATGATACAGGATGCCATTAACGGAGAAATTGACCTCATCGTCACAAAATCGGTCAGCCGGTTTGCGAGAAACACCGTTGACAGCCTTGTTACTATCCGAAAGCTCAAAGAAAAAGGCGTGGAATGCTACTTTGAAAAGGAAAATATTTTCACTTTCGACGGCAAGGGCGAGTTGCTCCTCACCATCATGAGTTCGCTGGCGCAGGAGGAAAGCCGCTCCATCAGCGAGAACGTAACATGGGGTCAGCGGAAGCGCTTCTCAGACGGTAAAGTCAGCGTCGGCTACTCGCAATTTCTTGGCTTTGAAAAGGGCGAGGATGGAAACCTCAAAGTAGTGCCAGAGCAAGCGGAAACCGTGCGGCTCATCTACAAGTTGTTCCTTGAGGGCAAAACCACGCAGGGCATTGCGAATTTCCTTATGGAACACGATATTTTAAGCCCTGCTGGAAAGCAAACCTGGCGCTCCTCTACGATTTCAAGCATCCTCAGCAATGAAAAATATAAAGGCGATGCATTGTTGCAAAAACGCTTTACCGCAGATTTTTTGACAAAAGAACTCCGTGTTAATAACGGCGAGGTGCCGCAATATTATGTAGAGGGTTCGCACAAAGCCATTATTGCACCGGAGGAATTTCAAGCGGTGCAGGAAGAATTGGCAAGGCGAAAAGAACTCGGCAGAGCCTACAGCGACAAGGCTTTTCACAGCAAAATCATCTGCGGCGACTGCGGCGGATTTTACGGTCGTAAGGTCTGGCACTCCACGGACGAATACAAGAGCGTGATATTCCAGTGCAACCGGAAATTTAATAATTCTGATAGATGCAGAACGCCTAAATTGACCGAGGAAGAAATCAAAAAACGTTTTCTTGCCGCCTATAATGAGTTGATGGGCAGCCGCGAAACCGTGCTTGCCGACTGTGAGCTTATACGGCAAGCGCTCTGCGACACCTCGGCACTTGAAACCGAAATTCAGCGGGAGCACGACGAAATGACTGTCGCGTCTGAACTCATGAAAGCGCATATCAAAAAGAACGCCTCGTTCGCCCAGTCGCAGGAAGCCTACATACTGGAAGCCGGGCGTATTGAGGAACGCTATAACGCCGCCTTGGAACATTACACTGCCCTCGAAGCGGAAAAAGATAAGCGAAATCGCAAAAACAAGGAACTGGAAACCTTCATAGCAATGCTGAAGAAGCATCCGTTGGTAGTAGACGAGTGGGATGAGCGGCTCTGGATTACGCTACTGGATACAGCAACGGTACAGCGGGACGGCAAGATTGTCTTCCACTTCAAAAGTGGTGCGGAGATAACGGCATAGCAGAAGACCGTAGAGTTGCACACTTTCCCGCGTCCGTCCTTGAAAATGGTACGCTATACTTTTGTGGTCATTAAAACCTCCACCTCATTTAGTCTTAAAACGTAACTATCTTGTCCGCCCATTCTACCATTTGAACACAATCGATCATTGTAGATATAGGACAAGCATCTGATCCTTCCATTTTACGGGATTTCAGACAGGTGCCACAGGCCAAAATTTCCCCGCCAACTTCAATAAATGCTTTCAGTTGTCCGGCTACATCAAATTTTTCATGGGTGAGTTCTTCGCATTCAACAGCTTCTCCCATTAGAAAAACTTTGACTTCGTGGTTTTGCTTTTTCGCCGTTGTTGCAAAACGCAGCGCATTCCACGCCTTTTCGAATTCCTTTGTTTCGAGTATTATTCCAATTTTCATAGTATATATTTCCTTCCTTGTTATTAACGAGATTTAAACTGAACTCCCATAAGTCTTGCTCCTGTACGGGTTTCCATCGATAACAAGGCCGGTTCAGTAATGAATACATTATTCTCTTTTAGTATGGTCGACTCATCGTTTTTTCTTAACAGCACTTCACCTTTTACAACATAAAACATGACGAAGGAATCCATCATACACTCTGGTATTTTCTGTTCTGGCTCCAATACAATCACTCTGGTCTTAAACAAATTATTTTCGAAAAAAACGTTAACATTTCTTTTCTCATATCCCTCGGCTTCCAATCTCATTAAATCGAAAATTTCCATATCGCATTTCCTACTTTCCCGATATAATTACCGTTGCCATGTGATAATGGAATTACCCCATTGGGTCTTATCTTTATCCCAATGGGGCAGCCACCCAATATTTAATTCATAAACAGTTCGATATCTCCCTCTACTGTGTCGATACCCGCAATTCCAAACTTCTCGACAAGCACCTTTGCCACATTTGGCGATAGGAATCCAGGCAGCGTTGGCCCAAGATGAATGTTCTTTACGCCCAGATATAAAAGCGCCAGCAGAACAATAACGGCCTTTTGCTCATACCATGCGATATTGAAAGCGATAGGCAACTGGTTAATGTCATCAAGGCCGAACACCTCTTTAAGCTTAAGCGCAATGACAGCCAGGGAATAGGAGTCATTACACTGCCCGGCATCCAATACACGCGGGATGCCGCCGATATCGCCAAGCTTCAGCTTATTGTAACGATATTTAGCGCAACCAGCTGTCATGATAACCGTATCTTTTGGAAGCTTATTCGCAAAATCGGTATAATAATCCCTTGATTTCATCCTGCCATCACAGCCAGCCATAACAAAGAATTTTTTAATAGCACCGGATTTGACTGCTTCGACAACCTTATCGGCAAGCGCAATCACCTGATTGTGTGCAAAACCGCCCACGATGCTGCCTGTTTCAATCTCATCAGGCGCGGAGAGCGTTTTAGCAAGCGCGATAACCTTAGAAAAGTCCTTCTTACCGTTAGCATCGGCCTCAATATGCTGACATCCGGGATAACCCGCTGAGTTTGTCGTGAAAATACGGTTTCTGACTTCCTCGCTCTTTGGCGGGACGATGCAATTGGTAGTAAACAGAATTGGCCCATGGAAAGATTCGAACTCACCGACCTGCTTCCACCACGCATTGCCATAGTTACCCACAAAGTTGTCATACTTCTTGAACGCAGGATAATAATGCGCTGGAAGCATTTCACTGTGGGTGTAGACGTCCACGCCAGTCCCTTTTGTCTGCTCAAGTAATTGCTCAAGATCGGTTAAATCGTGTCCGGAGATTAAAATGGCCGGATTCTTGCGCACGCCGATATTTACCTCAGTGATTTCCGGGTTACCGTATTTTGAGGTGTTGGCTTCATCTAAAAGTGCCATCGCCTTTACGCCATTTTCGCCGGTCTTCAGCGTCAATGCAACCAGATCATCGGCAGTAAGCTTGCTGTCTAGTGTTGCTGCAAGCGCTTCATAAATAAACGCATAAATTTCAAGGTTTTTCTTACCAAGGTTCAGCGCATGCTCAGCATAAGCTGCCATGCCCTTGAGGCCATAAGTGATCATCTCACGCAGAGAACGGACATCTTCATTTTCGGTGGACAATACACCAATACTTGACGCCTTTACAAGCATGGCTTCTCTGGTATCCACATTAAAGCTCGCGGCATCGTGCAGATCAGTTGCGTTTACTGTTTTTTTCAGCTCATCTCTCAGAGAAAGGACTTTTTTTATTTGGGCTTCAATTGACGCATCGTCAAAGTTAGCGTTGGTTATGGTCATAAATAAACTATTCAGCACCTGATGATTGGCATCATGCAGATTGGCGATATCAAGCTTTCCTTTCACCACAATTTCTGATACACCTTTTAGTGTGTATATCAGTAAATCCTGCAATTTGGCAACTTCTTCAGTCTTTCCACATACGCCACGGACTTCACAGCCGGTTCCTCTGGCCGTTTCCTGACATTGAAAACAAAACATGCTCATCTTAAATTTCCTCCAAAATATTTACTCTTCTATAAGTTCAAAATCGTCTTTCCCCACAAAACAGATCGGGCAAACCCAATCTTCCGGGATGTCTTCAAAGGATGTTCCGGGAACGATTCCGCTGTCCGGGTCACCTTGCTCAGGATCATAAATGTAGCTACAAGGGATGCATCTGTATTTTTTCATTTGTCTCCTCCTAAAATATTTGTAGCCGCCGTTACTGCTTGGGTGCGGGCGCTTTGACAACAATAAGTTCCAAGACTTCTTCACTTAAGTTTTTTACATTCATCTTGGTTTTGAAGGGAATCTTAAGAAGCGTACTCTTTTCATATTCATGGATTTCCTGATCGTCAAGACCGATAGAAAGCTTTCCTCTTACTACCGTCATATATACGTTAGAGTTTGAGAAGTGCTCCGGCAAACCCTCATTCTTATTAAACACCATATGTAGATAATGGATGTTGTCATCATAGATCACTTTTTCAACTGCTTTATCATCTGTTACCGATAATTTAAAAATTTGTTCAACCATTTTTCTCTCCCCTTTTATTAAAAAAATACAGTATAGTTCGGTATTATATTATCATGTTTTCTGTATCCGTTGTTAGCTTTCTGAGCATTGCTATTAAAAATAGTATCAAATCATTAACGTCAACATGTAAGAATGATTAAATCCCCCAATCCCCAAGCATTTAGAGACGGGGGGTATTATCACATCATATTGGGTTGCTATAATTCTATTGTCGGTGGTTCTCCGGGTACATCCTTAATTGATTTCGGCACATTAATCTTTCTCCCGTATGTTATTGCCGATTTTGGACAGACAGCCGCGCAATCAGTACATTGGAGACATAGCCTCCGGTCTATCACTGCTTTTTTGTCTTCTTTCTGAACAGCAATAGATTCGGATGGGCAGGTCTTCTCGCACAGCCTGCAGCCGATACAGGATTCTTTGTCTACCTTTTTTGTGAGTAGGGCAAACCTACCGAAGGTTCTTTGCAATGCGCCAAACGGGCAAACCAAGTTATGGAATACTTCCGGCTTATATCTTAGCGTCACAAGCACAGAGATAACCAGCCATATGGGCAGTATCGGCAGATTGATGTGCAGAAGCTTTTGGGATAAAAGCATAGCTGCTGCACTGACAAGAAGGAATGCCCACGCAAACACTCCGTTTTTTAGCCACTTTGGTTTATTATTAGTTTGAAGCTTTAGTTTTTTTGAGAGCCATTCAGCAGGGATCATCAGCGTATGCATCGGGCAGACATATCCGCAATACACCCTGCCGAAGAATAATGCCGCTATCAGGCTCACCGCAAACAGCGCAAGCCACAGCAACATATTACCTGTGACGATAAGAAATATAAACAACCCCAAAAACAGTACCCTTATGATCGCAACATTCCATTTCATGATATTTCCCCCTTCATTGCTTTTTCAAAAATAATGGCTTTGGTTGGACACTTTTGTGCCGATTCCATCACAGCCTTGACTGCTTCTTTATTGTCCGGTGATGCCTTAACACAGGCCTTGTTGTTTTTCATTTCATAGTATTCTGGCAGTATTTCAGCGCATAAGCCACAGCCTACGCAGTATTCTTCCTTTACACTAAAGACATCCGTTTGTTTGTTTAACTCAATACCCGGCATATCTTTCTTTTTCACAAAAATTGCTGTTAAATACGCCATCACAAATATACAAACAACTGTGAGTATCCACCGTACAACCATGAAATCCACGCCAAGGAACTTAGCTTCGTTGGCCAACATAGGTACTTTTATCACCGCCCACGAACTTAAGATAATAACAATGTTTCTTACACTTGCGCCTTTTGAAAGCAGCGATTTGCTGATCGGAAAAGCGGCATAAATAGGGCCAGCAGAAATGCTTCCTAGGAGCAACGAAAGCAGATTACCTTTAAAACCTGATTTTTCTCCAAAGCCCCGCATAATCAGCTCTTTTGGTACCCATGCTTCAATCACCACAGTGAGAAGGAATATAACAGGAAGTACCTGTAGCATTTCAACGAGATAGTAGACACTGTTTCCAACCGATTTCATGGCAGTTTGAGGAGCCGCAATAAAAATAATTCCATATGCCAGTGCTACAAGTACAAGCAGCTTGTTTTTCTTTAATATATTTAATGCTTTCATAAGATTACCCCCATTACCAGAGCGATCACAACCGCAAAGCCAAAACTCAAGATGTTTCTGGTTAGTGAAAATTTAGTACCGAACTCTTTTTTTTCAAGCGGAAATGTGACAACCCCCACCATAGTCAATGTGGTGAGAAACGCAACTGCGGGTATTATACTGGCACCCGCATCGACCAAAGACCCTACCAGCGGAAAGGCTACAAACGCTGGAATTAACGTGATACTACCTACTAATGCCCCCACGATCGTGGATAAAAAGGTGTTTGCTGAGCCCAGCGCGGACTTTATGGTTTCCGGCGGTATCAGAGTAAGCAATAGTCCAATCAAAAATATGATGGCGATGATTTCTCCCAGCATGTTACCCATCATGCTCTTAGACTTTTTCATTGCCGCAAAGGTTTTCTTCTTGTTTTTTATGATTGAAACCACGGTTAAACCAACCGCAATGATTAGAAATATAAGCGTAAAAATGTCCACAGAATTCCTCCCAATACTTGATAATATCTATACTATAAGACTATAATGAAAAAAATGGCGTTACCAAGGTAACACACAAGGGAGAAATTTTAGCTTGAATCATAATTTTAAACTTTTACAGGACGCGACTTTGCTTAAAGGGTTGCAACTTGAAGACATACAAGCCTATGTAAACGAAGGTAGGTTCCGGTTCGTTTCATATAAGAAAAACACTGTTATTCATTTTGAGGGAGAGCCATGCACCAGTCTGGAAATAATACTTTCCGGCAAGGTGGCAGTTGAGCGTATTGACCAGTCTGGCGGTCTGCTAACTATAGCTGAGTTTTACAGTGATGATATTTTGGGAGGCAATTTATTGTTTTCCAGAAATCCATGCTATCCAATGACCATTACAACGCAACAGCCCTCTATAATTGTTGAGATCAAAAAAGATCTGCTGTTTGAAATATTCTGCACTAATCCGTTTTTTTTACGAACGTATTTGGAATATATATCAGACCATGCCTTTATTTTGGGCGATAAAATTAAGCATTATGTCAATAAGACGATACGGGAGAGTCTGATCAGTTTTCTCAAGTATGAAAGCAAAAAGCAAAATTCGAGCCAAATCCAGCTAAATATGACCAAGAAGGTATTAGCGGAAAAGATTGGAGTGCAGCGAACATCTCTTTCAAGAGAGCTGGCTAAAATGAAAAATGATGGACTCATTTTATTTGACCCCAATTCGATAACTATTCTCAAATTATAATCAATTATAATCAATCGCCCGCCTTTAGATTAATTACTTGCCCAACCTTCTCAATATAATTGATGCACTGCCATACGACCTTCTTTGACGGAGATTTCATATTCCAATGCCGCCGCTTATAAGTCGTGCCGCAAACCCCGCAGATTTCACACTCTGCACACGGAACAAACGGAAAAAGCCAAGGGTGTTCACCCGACAAACGGGAACAAGGCGACCGGGTGCATTTTGTATCAAACTCGTGTCCTTTGCCAAAAGCCCCCGAATTCGGGGGCTTTTTCATGCCCTCGACCTCCAGCCGCTTCAATATCCAATCACCTAAAACCACGGTTGCTAAGGCATTTGCTAAGGTAGCTCCATATCACACCAGGTTTCATCTGTGTATGAACAATCGAAAAGTAGCAAATATAGCCATATAGCGGGCGGTGTCAAACAAATCGGGGCGGGGATCCAACATGAATGCATTTTGGACAAACAGCGTTTGGTATCTGATTCTAGCGGTTCTCTCGGCCACATTACTTTTATGTTATATACAAGTCGCGCAACCGTAAACGTGATATAGGATTCTTTATGATGCACAAGCTTATTCAACCAAAATCCAAAGAAAACCTGCATTCCCCCTGAAAGGCCTTTTTATATTCCGCCCTATTACCCAAGGCCATAAAATTTCAATATTATTACCCAGAATTCGCTTAGAACAAACTGAACTGCACATTCCCCATGTCTTCGCGCGCCTGCAAACCTGGCAGCTTGCCTTTCAGTATGATATGGAGCCCATGCCCACTCTGCAAACGCTCCGTGCAGCTTTGCATTGTTCCAGAGCGGCATCTTTCTGTCAATTTCGGCAAAAAAAGCGTTAATTTCGCCATCCGTACTCCACGGTCCCCTTTGTCTGCTAAGATGATCATGGAGGAATATACATGCATTACCGGCCGAATAGGAAACGATTTATCGGCAGTCTTTGACGAAGACCCCGCAAAAGACCGACGGCACGACGGTGAAAGCCCGGCATCCGGCAGCCCTCGTAAGGCAGCGGAAGAAACTGCGATGACGGAATCCGCCCTGAACCCGATGTAACACGAAGGAGAAAAAGCGTATGAAAAACAACCGACTGCGCAAAACCCTTGCCCTGGCGCTGTGCGCGGCGCTTCTTTTGACGCTGCTGCCCGCCACGGCGCTGGCGGCGGCCGCTCCCGGCGGCACCTTGAACAGCCTGGACGAAGCCGCCGTCAACGCCGTTTTGGGGGCCGGAAACTGGGCCGCCGCGACGACGGCGACGGCGAACGACACGGTAAAGCTTACGGCGGACATCACGCTGACAAATACGCTGACCGTGAATACGGATATGATCCTCGACCTGAACGGCCGCACCCTCTCCGGCGCCGCGGGCGCGCTCGGCAACATGGGCATAACCGCCCTTTCCGTTTCCGCCGGGCGCGTGCTGACGCTGCTGGACAGCCACGGCGGCGGCAGCGTTACCGGCGGCGTCGGCGGCGGCGGCAGCGGCGGCAGCGGCGTTACGGTTTCGGGAACGCTGAACCTGCTGGGCGGCAGCGTTACCGGCGGCGGCGGCGTCGGCGGCAGCCTCGGCGGCAGCGGCGTTACGGTTTCCGGAACGCTGAACATGCTGGGCGGCAGCGTTACCGGCGGCGGCGGCGGCAGCGGCGGCGGCAGCGGCGTTATGGTTACCGGAACGCTGAACGCGCTTGGCGGCAGTATCACCGGCGGCAGCAGCGCCAGCGGCCACGGCATTGTATTGAATTCATCAAATGCCGCCAACATCGGCCCGAACGCCGTTGTTGCCGGCAGCTTGGGCGGACACGGCGTTTTGGTTCTAAACGGGAACGTCCATAACAGCGGAATCATCTCAGGCAGCGGCAGCGCTCAAGGCGTGCTTTTAAATTCTCCGGCATTTTCACTCTACAACGACGGCACGATCAACGGCGGCATCTCCGGCGGAACCGTCTACGGCTACACGGCAAGGCCGTCGCTTACGGCGACAACGCCCGTCGTTTTCGGCAGCGCGGATTATGGGTACGCGGCCGTCGCGGCGCAGAGCGTCTCCGTCGGGTATGACGGCGACCTCATCGCGCCCGTACAGATCACCCCGCCCGCAAGCGCTTCCTTCTCGCTCAGCGCCGGCGCCGCGGATATCATCGGGCGGTACGGATACATCCTGCCGGGAAGCAGAGCGCTTTCCTATTCCGTGGCCCCCAATACCGGCCTCGCCGTCGGAAACTACAACGAATCCCTCTGCTTCATGGGCCGCATGAATACGGCGACCTCCTCAACGGCTTCCTCGGCGGTCTCCTTTACGGTTCTGGAAACCACTTCAACCCCCCCGGACAACGGCGATTCTATTTCCCGCACACTGACGGACAGCGCCACGGGCGTCACGGTATCGGGAATCATCCAGAGAAGCGCCTCTCTGACGGTGAAGGACGTTTCCCTGCACGCGGCGGGCACCTGCGCCGCCTGCGACAAAATCCGCGCACGCATGGCGGACGACTCCTACGCGCTCCTGCTGGGCAGGGATATTTCCCTTTCCGGCGGCTTTACCGGCCCGCTGACGATCACCTTCCCCGTGGGGAGCGGCTACAACGGCGAAACGGTGACGCTCCTGCATTGCAAGGGCGGCGTGCTGGAAACCCTTACCGCTGCGGTCAGGGACGGCAAGGCGATTTTCACCGTAACCGGCCTTTCGCCCTTCGCGGTGTTCGCGGTTTCAGGCGCGTCTACCGATATCCCGCAGACCGGCGACGGCGGCGGCTTCCCGATGTGGCTCGGCCTGTCGGCGACCGGCGCGCTGTGCGGCTGCCTGCTGTTGATCCGCAAAAAGAAAAGGGCATAGCAACAGACGTACCGCAAGGGGAAGGAGCCGACGCCGCCCGTCTGCGGCAGGCCGGATATACGCGGCGCGGCCTCCCCCCTTGCCGTATGCCGCGTATGGGAATTGCCCGATCATCGGCGGCATACGGGCTGCGCGCGGCAGCGCGCGCGGCCGAACTGCGGCAGGTGCGGGAACAGGGAGCGTTGGCTTCCGTAACGTCCCTTTCTCCGTGCCGAAAAAGTCCCTGGGGCAGGGACTTTTTTATTTGGATTTTGCTCTATCAAGCGGAGCAGGCCACATGTTTGGTTGTACACGTGTGCAGGTTATGCGCCGATTCGGCGATCGCCCTCCTGTGCCGCTACCGCTCAATATATCGTATACAATTCGAATTTCATTGACCTTCACAGGAAAAGTGCTATACTTAATCTGTTTGAACACGTGTGCAAACAAATTTGGTTAAAGGGGAGTATCGTAATGGCAAGAATCTTAATCGCGGATGGGGCCGATTTGAAAATGACGGTCACATGGGAACCGATCGACAAGATGCTCACTGAGAAACTCGAAAAGCTGGGTCATGAAGTCGTTTTGCAGCACTTTGAAAAGGACGAGCTGAAGAAGCGGATCGGCTCCTTTGAAATTGTTGTAGTCGGAGAAAGCACTTTCGTGGACAGGGAGATCATCGACGCGGCGGCTTCGGGCAAGCTGAAGGCAATTATCAAAGCCGGAACGGCGATGAAAAACATCGACGTAGAGTATGCAAAGGGGAAGGGCATCCGCGTGGAAAACACGCCGGAATGCAGCCGCAATGCCGTTTGCGAGCTGATCCTGGGGCACATCGTCTCGGTATCGAGATTCTTTTTCCAATGTCTCGGCACAATGAAGAACGGCGAATGGAATTCCTATACGGGCATCGAATTGTCCAATCGGACCCTCGGGCTGATCGGCTTCGATAAGACCGCCAAGATGCTGGCGAAAAAGGCGCAGGCGCTCGGCATGACGGTCACCTATTGGGATGAAAAAGGCCCCTGCGGCTCCCCGGAATACGCGGATTTCAAATATTTGGATTTCATGGATTTGCTGGCATCCAACACATTTCTTTCGCTCCATGCGCAGTACGACCCGAAGAAGGGCTGCCTGCTGGGCGAAAAGGAACTCTTCCACACGGAAAAGGGCGCAAACCTGATCAACTGCTGCGACGGCAGGCTGGTGGACGAAAACGCGCTTTTGAAGGCGCTGGGCGCAACGATGGCCGAGATGCATCTCTTCGGCGTGGCGCTGGATACCTTCCAGGAGGAGCCGACCAAAAACAAGGCGCTGCTTGCCCACGACCGGGTTTCCTTAAGCCCCCATATCTGCCACGATACCTATGAGGCGAATACCCGGCGCGCCCAGGAGATCCTGGATATTATCAACGGTCTGTAGGAACGAAATCTATAAAAATTCCAGGAAGATCTTCTCGCTGCGATAAACGGCCATGTGCTGCAGAGCTTCACCATGACCGGCGCCTATTCGAGCTGAGACTGCGTTTGAAATGAAACCGCCCGACGATAAATGTTTTTTATCGTCGGGCGGTTTTTGTTCTGCCTTGCGCTGCGGACTATTTCATCCCATAACGCGGCGTCCGTTGCAGCTCGGAATTTTTCGCCGACAATTTCAAAACGGCAGAAGCAGCGCCCTGGACCCAAAAAGCGTAAAGCGGTCAAAGGGATGTATTTATCTTCCCGTTACCCGTGATAATACCCCGTTCTCGCATTGACCGCGACGTAAGGGACCGCGGAGCCGTCCAGCTCGACATATACCTGGTAGTACGTATCCTGTATCAGCTCATACTGAACGATCTTTTCGCCGTAGGCTTCCGCGAAGGCGGCTTCGAACATGTCTTTCCAGTGATCGGGCACCGGCGCGTTTTCCGTGATGTATGCCGTGAACCCCTCGACATCACCGGCTTTTCCGCCTTGCGCGATATACTCCTTGTAAAGGCTGCCAAGATCCAGAAGGTCTAAAAATTCCTCGGCCCAATGGTACTGGCCCGCCTCGGGCCTATCCTTCTGCCCGACCAAAATAAAGTCCCTCGTCTTTTGCTCCATGCCCTCGCCGTCAAGCGCCGCGGCAGCGCCGGGTTCGGGCGTCGCCCCGTCCGCCTGCGTGCTCGCAGGGGCGGGAGAGGCCGCTCCTTGCGGCACGGCGGTCGGCGCATCCGTTTGTGCGGCGGGAGAAGAAACGGCCTCCGTATGTGCGGAACATGCGCCGAGCAAAAGGCCGCAAATCACAATCGCCGGACAGAACAGGATCGATTTAAAGCTTTTCATGGATGTGTGTCTCTCCTTTGTACTTTCACACCCCATTATGCTTCCAAAAAAGTTTTTTTGCAAGGCGGGAGAATGGAACGGTTTATCGCGCGCGGCAACTAAACGGGGCCCGTTCGACGCGCTTTGTTTCGTTGCAGCATAAGATGGCAGTAAATCTTGTCAAAGGGTGAAGCAGCATGTATCAAAAGGATCCGCTCGGGAACAACGCGAACAATATGAAAAATGTCGGCGGCGCGATGCAAACGGCCTGCACGACGGATTTCGGGCCGGAGCCCTATGCCGTTTGCATCGAAAAGATCACGGAGGAAAACTGCAATTTCCGCAGGGTTTTGTGGACGGGAGAGCATTTGCAACTGACGCTGATGTGCATCGGCGTCGGCGGGGATATCGGTCTTGAGATGCACCCGGATACCGACCAGTTCCTCCGGATCGAAGAGGGGCAAGGGCTTGTGAGGATGGGCAATACGCGGGATAATCTTGATTTTCGGGCCTGCGTATGCGGCGGTTCGGCCATCCTCGTGCCCGCCGGGGCGTGGCACAACCTGACCAATACGGGCTGCAGGCCGATGAAGCTCTATTCCATTTACGCGCCGCCCGAGCACCCGTACTGCACGATCCATCGGACCCGGGCGATCGCGGACGCCGAGGAGCACGATTAGCAAAAGCCGCGCCGGACGCAAAACCGGACGCATTCCCCTTAGGCTCCTTCGGATCCCTGCGGACGATCCGCCGGGGCGTTCCTAAAAGCGCAAGCCCCGCAACCCAATGGGTGCGGGGCTTTGACGATCCCTTCGGTTTGCTTTTCCGCCGCGGCCGAAGCATTCGTTCGCCGCGCCGGAATATTTGATCTTGGCGCAGCTCAGACGATGCACTCAATCAGCTCGTCCAGATCGATCTGGTAAAACGATCTGTCCCACGTCACCTTCGACAGAGCCTCGAAAATGCGCTCCCGGTCGTAGCGGCATCCTTTTAAGCTGCCGGTAACCGCGTCGATATCGCCCGCATAGAAGAAATCCCCGGCGATCCCGCACTCCATGATGACCCCGTCCGTAACGTTGAGGCGGACCTCCACCTTTCCCCCGGGCAGGCGCTTGCTTTTTACGACCTGATACTCCGGCGATTTCCCGAATACCCAATCCCAGCTTCTAAACATCGACGCGTGCTCCCGCTCGATCCTTTGAACGTCCCCGGGCTCGAGGACGCGCCTTTTCGCGTCCGGCGGAAGCAGTTTTTCCAGCAGGCGCTCGCCAAAGCCCAGCGTGTCCATGTCCTCGCCCAGGTGTTCCCTAAGGTTGGTGACGCGCTGGCGCACCGAGCGGATGCCCTTCAGGTTGAGCTTTTCGCCGTCCACCGTGAGGGCGCGCGCCATCTCCTCGATATCCGTATCGAATAAAATGGAGCCGTGATGCAGCACGCGCCCGCCGTAATGGTACTGCGCGTTGCCGGAAAATTTCCTGCCGTCGATGAGCAGGTCGTTGCGGGCGCTCATCTGCACGTCGAGGCCCATCTGCCTTAAGCCCTCGAGCACGGGCTGCACGAACGCGGCAAAATTGATCTGCTTGTCCTGCTCGCGCTTGATAAAGCTGAACTGCCAGCTTCCCGGATCGGTATAGATGGCGCCGCCGCCCGTTAAGCGGCGAACGACGTGGATGCCGCGCTTCTTAGCGTACTCCTCGTCGATCTCGGCCCGGGCGTTTTGGTACCGGCCGAGCATCAGCGTAGGCTCGGTATGCCAGAGCAAAAAAACGTCCTCGGGCAGGTCCTTCCCAAGCAGCAAATCCCGCTCGAGTCCGAACCAGAAAAACGGATCCAGGCTTTGATGTTCGATATAAATCATACTCTTTTCCTCCCGATATGTCCAAAAGCGTCTCCCGCCATATAGGAACTGCGCACCAGCGGCGCGCTTGCGACGAACAGAAAGCCCATGGCCTCCGCCTCCCGCTTATACTGAGCAAATTCCTCCGGCTCGACGTATTCCATCACCGGATGATGCGCTTTGCTCGGCGCAAGGTATTGGCCGATGGTCAATATTTCGCAGCCCGCGTTTCTTAGATCTCTTAGGGTATCCAAGACCTCTTCGTGCGTTTCGCCGAGGCCCACCATGATCCCGGACTTTGCATAAATGTGCGGCGCGGCCCGCTTTACGCGCGAGATCAGCTCCAGCGAGCGCGCGTAGACCGCCATGGGCCTCACCTCGGGGTACAGGCGCGGGACCGTCTCGATATTATGGTTGACGATGTCCGGCCCCGCCTCTATGACACAGAGAAGCGCGTCAAACCCGCCCTGAAAATCGGGGATCAATACCTCGATCACCGGCGCGCCCTCCTGAAGCTCGCTTTTGACGGCGCGTATCGTCGCGGCAAAATGGCCCGCCCCGCCGTCGGGCAGATCGTCGCGCGTGACGGAGGTGATCACGACGTGCTTTAGGCCGAGCTCCTTCACGGCGGATGCGACGTGCCGCGGCTCCTCCGGATCGACGGCGCACGGCAGCTCCTTTTTCACGGTGCAAAACGTGCAGTTGCGTGTGCAGCGGTTCCCCAATATCATGAACGTCGCGGTGCTCCTGCCGAAGCACTCGCCCCTGTTGGGGCAATGCGCCTCCTCGCAGACCGTGTGCAGGGACAGCGTGCGCAAAAGGCGCACGACCTCTGCGCTCTCCTTGGTCGAATTGATGCTTGCGCGCAGCCATTCGGGCTTGCGCTGCGGGATTTGCGGGTTCATGTACACCTTCCTTTGATGCCGTCGTTTTTTTTGCGCATGATAGCTTCGTCAACAACGCGAAAGCGCGGTTCGATGCATACGCGATTAATCATATATAATATATTATGTTATGAATAAATGCAAGCGCATAAAATCGCGGCCTGTCATTTCTTAGGCGCTTTGGAGGGGCGCGCGGAGCAGCCGTTTCAACCGGCGATAACCGCCGGTCGATTATCGGGGATTCGCCCGCGTCCTTCCCCCGCGCCGGAAAGGTTTATCCTTCTTCCTGCGCCGCGTTCAGGGCGATCTCGTTCGCCCTCTTTCTGCGCACGCCGATCAGCTTGGACAGCGAATAGATCACCCAGGCATGGAAGGCAATATCGATCAGGATGGAGGCGATATCCTCCATCGAGAGGAACAGCAGGATCAGCGTATCGATTATGACGAAGGCCAAAGCGACCACAACGGGCCACAGCCTCTTCCTCGCAAGAAGGTACAGGACGAGATAGACCGACGCAACGGCCAGAGCGATCGCGATCCCGCCGATCAAAAACGGCATATACAAAAATTCTTCATACAGGGAGAGCGCGACGCCTATAACCACCTGCGGAACGACGGCGCTGAACGGGAAAGAGACCGAAGCGTTCAGGGCCACCAGCAGCAGGTTTGCATAGGTAAGCACGACAAAGGAGAGAAAAGAGCCCATCTCGACGCGTTCCTTCTGCGCGAGCGGATCCATCGACGCCGCCGCGCGCAAAGCCGCAGCCGCCTCCTGCTCAAGGGGCAGTCCCGTTTCCAGATATACGCCGCCTTGGGCCAGCCCCAAGGGCTTGTTGTTCACGCTGAGCTTTAAGACGAGCTCGCTGCCGTCGACTTCGAACAGGCAGAACATCCCGATCTTCCTCACAGTGACGAGCGGGATCTCGCAGAGCGTTTGGTCGACGCGGATTTTAGCCTTGCCGGAAAGCTTGCAGCCTTCAAAAATGATCTCGTGATTCGTCCCGTTGAGGGCAATGTCCCATCTGTGCATCCGTCGTCCTCGTTCCTTTAGAATAGTAAGTATTAAAGCTATAAATTCAGTATAAAGCATCCGTGCGCTTTGGGATAGCTCCCGGCGCAAGCCATTATTTTCCTTATATTATGAAGAACGATCGGCGGGCTTTGCCGGACGACGCGGGCCGCAAGGAAACCCTTGCGGCCCGCGTTTTCATCGGGGAACGCCCTCGTTATTTCCCGATGCCTTCGGCGATCCTGATGATTTCGTCCCTCCCTAGGCTCTCGGCCTCGATGCTGTAGATTACGGCGGAATACGTCTCGCCGGATGTCGTAAAGCCGAACTGCGACAGTCGCTTTTCCCGGACGGCGGCGTTGAGCGAGAAAGCATCGTGGTAGAGCGCCGATCTGTGACATCGACACAGCGATGGCATACTTCCCTGCCTTTAAACCGCATGGGGTCGACTCCTTTCCCTTACTCCATAGATGCATTTTACCGCATTCGCGGCGCGGCCGCATTTGCGGCATTGTTCCACCATGGTTCAATGATTATTCGGCATCGCCGAACGTATTTTCGGTTATTTCGCATAAAAATCATTGTTCTTTATTTAGAACAATGCTATGATCTTGACATGAAACTCATTGAGACAAAAAATGCCGTTGGACATATGCTCTGTCACGACCTGACGCGGATCGTCAAGGACCAGATGAAGGGCGCCCAATTCAAAAAGGGACATATCGTCGCGGAGGAAGACATCCCCGTCCTGCTTGAAATGGGCAAGGAACACCTCTACGTTTGGGAAGTGGACGATACAAAGCTCCATGAAAACGACGCGGCTGCCCGGCTTGCCGCCATTTGCAGGAATGCCGGTATGCGTCAGACGGAGCCGAATGAGGGCAAGATCGAGCTGATCGCCGAGATCGACGGCCTGTTCCGCGTGGATGTCGAGCGGCTCAACGCCATCAACAGCCTCGAGGACATCATGATCGCCACGCGCCACACCAACACCGCCGTCAAAGCGGGCGACAAGCTTTGCGGCACGCGCGTGATCCCCCTGGTCATCGACAAATCGCGCCTCGAGGAAGCCGAACGCCTCGCCGGAGCGAAGCCCCTTCTGGAGCTTCTGCCGTTCCTTGTGCTCAAGGCGGGCATCGTGACGACCGGGAGCGAGGTCTTCCACGGCCGGATCAAGGATACGTTCACGCCCGTCGTCGAAAAAAAGCTCGGCGAGTACGGCATTGAAACCGTTGCCCGCCGCGTTGTGGACGACGCGGTCGATCACATCACCGAGGCCATCCTCGAGGTGCGCGAACAGGGCGTGGATATCGTTTTGTGCACCGGCGGCATGAGCGTCGACCCGGACGATATGACGCCCGCCGCCATAAAGCGCAGCGGGGCCAGGATCGTGACCTACGGCGCTCCCGTTCTGCCCGGAGCGATGTTCCTGCTCGGCTATTACGACGACGGTGTGCCCGTGATGGGGCTGCCGGGGTGCGTGATGTACGCCAAGGCGACCATATTCGATCTGATGCTGCCGAGGATCGCCGCCGGGGTGCGCATCGCGCGGAAGGACGTCACTTCCCTCGGGAACGGCGGGCTTTGCCTCAACTGTCCGGTTTGCCATTACCCCAACTGCGGGTTTGGGAAAAGCTGAAAATAAATAATTAAGAACAATTTAAAAGGAGAAACACCCATGCAGACGAAGAAACAAGTCCTGCTCTTTTTCGTGATCCTTGTTATGGCGGCGTCCCTGTTCGCAGGCTGCGCGCCCGCCGCCGCGCCGGAGCCCACCGCAGCGCCGACCGCCGCGCCCACCGAGGCCCCCACCCCCGAGCCCACGCCCGCGCCGGTGGGGCTTACCGTGTTCGCCGCCGCATCCATGACCGAATCTTTGAACCAGATCGCAAATATGTACAAGGCCGTCGCCCCCAACGTGACGCTCACGTTCAACTTTGAATCGAGCGGCACGCTCAAGACCCAGATCCAGGAAGGCGCGCAGGCGGACATCTTCATCTCCGCCGGTCAGCTCCAGATGAACCAGCTCGACATCGCCGCCGATGCCGCCGTCAACACCGAGCAGCTCGACTTTGTCGACGCCGCGACGCGCTTCAACCTCGTGACCAACACGGTGGTGCTGATCGTCCCCGAAGGCTCCGACAAGGGCATCGCCTCCTTCGACGATGTGGCGACCGATAAGGTCGGCTTGATTGCCCTCGGCAATTCCGACGTGCCGGTCGGCCAATATGCGCAGGATATCTTTACATATCTCAAAGTATGGGATAAACTCAACAGCGATAAGAAAATTTCCTTCGGTACCAACGTCAAGGAAGTGCTCGCCCAGGTGGAATCCGGCGCGGTCGACTGTGGCGTCGTGTACATTTCCGACGCGGCTACCGCCACCGGCGTCAAGGTCGTCGCCACCGCTCCCGAGGGCAGCCACAAGCCCGTCAACTACCCCGCCGCGGTCCTGAAGATCTCCGAGCATCCGACCGAGGCCGCCGCGTTCCTCGAGTACCTCAAGAGCGCCGACTGCGCCAAGGTGTTCACCGACATCGGCTTCGGCATCCCCGCAAAATAAGCTCGAAGGCTGAAAAAGACCCAATGTCGATCGGGCCGCGGAGGAAGCTTTGGCTTGCCGCGGCCCGATTTTCTATGAATCCGAAAGGAGGCGATGCCCGATGGATCTGTTTCCGCTTATAAACTCCATCCGCATCTCGCTGATCTCCACCGTCCTCATATTCTTTACAGGCATTTTTCTCGCATACTACGTCGCAAAAACGCCGCGCTTCGTCAAAGGCGTGCTCGACTGCATCCTGACGCTGCCTTTGGTGCTCCCGCCGACGGTCCTGGGCTTTTTTCTCTTAAAGACGATCGGCCCCAAGGCTCCCGTCGGCGCGCTCCTGCTCGAGTGGTTCAACGCGCGCATCACGATGACGTGGGTCGCCTCCATCTTCGCGACAAGCCTTGTGGCGCTCCCCTTGATGTACCGCACCGTGCGCGGAGCGCTCGAGGCGCTCGATGTGAACCTCGTCTATTCCGGAAAGACGCTCGGCCTTTCCAACACCTATATCTTCTGGCGAATCACGCTTCCAAACTGCAAGGAGGGCATCCTCGCGGGAACGGTGCTCGCCTTTGCCCGCGCGCTCGGCGAATACGGTGCGACGAGCATGGTCTCGGGCTACATCCCCGGCAAAACCGCCACCATTTCCACCACCGTATACCAGCTTTGGCGGGAAGGCAACGATGCGCTCGCGTATCGATGGGTGTTCATCAACCTCGCCATATCCTTCGTGGTGCTCATCGCGGTAAACCTGTTCGAAAGCAATCAGCGCAGGGCGTCCGCGCAAAAACAGCAGCGGGAGGCTCTCTAGATGGCGCTTTGTGCAAAGTTTAAAAAAGAGTATCCCGGGTTTTCGCTCGACGTGGAATTTGAGGCCGCAAACGGCGTGATGGCGCTCCTGGGCGCGTCCGGCTGCGGAAAGAGCCTCACGCTCAAATGCATCGCGGGCATCGTAAAGCCGGACGAGGGGATCATCGTCTCGGACGGCGTCACGCTGTTCGATTCCAAACGCAACATCAACCTTTCCCCGCAGAAACGGCGCGTGGGGCTGCTGTTCCAAAACTATGCGCTGTTCCCGAACATGACGGTGGAGAAAAACATACTGACCGGCCTTGCAAGGGAAAAAAGCGGCCCGGAAAAGAAGGAGCGCTTAAACCGGATCCTCCGAACCTTCCGGCTCGAAGGGCTTGAAAGGCATCTCCCCCACCAGCTTTCCGGCGGGCAGCAGCAAAGGGTCGCCCTCGCGCGCATCCTGGCGGGCGAGCCCAAGCTGCTGATGCTCGACGAGCCGTTCGCCGCGCTCGACAGCTATCTCAAATGGAAGCTCGAGCAGGAATTGATGGATACGCTCTGCGCTTTCCCCGGTACAACGCTGTACGTTTCGCACAGCCGCGACGAGATCTACAGGCTCAGCCAAACAGTTTGCGTGATGGAAAACGGCAAAACACAGCCGGTCGTGCCGGTCAAATCGCTCTTTGAAGCGCCGGGGACGCTCTCCGCCGCGCTGCTCTCGGGCTGCAAGAACTTCTCCCGCGCGCGGCGGGCCGGAAACAATGAAGTCTTCGCCGTCGATTGGGGCGCGACGCTCGACTGCGGCCGCGCGGTGGACGAGGATGTGCGCTTCATCGGCGTCAGGGCGCACCATATCTCGTTCGCGGAGGAAGCGGGCCGCAACACCCTCGCGTGCAGGCCGGAGCGCTCGGTGGAGGACGTTTTCTCGCGCATCGCCGTGTTGATCCCCGAAAACGCCGCCCAAGGCTCGGACTACGCGCAGATCCGCGTGGAATACCCAAAAGCGCCCGCGTGCGATTTCGGTGGAAACGAACAAGTGAACATCGCGATCCGCCCTTCGGACATCATGCTGCTGAAATGATCCCCTGAAGGGAGGCGCGCCGGGTCCTCCAAACGCTGCGGCGGCGCGGGAAAACGCCGCAACGAGGGAGGCTTCCATAAAGGATACAAAAACGGCCGACGGATACGCTCCGCCGGCCGTTCACGCGCCGAACCCTTACGCGATATAATCCTCGATGAGCACCTGCATCACTCCGCCGCACACCATGCCCTCTTCCTCGGCAATGTCGTCCGTCAGGTCGACGGTCTGCAGGCAATACCGCCGGGTACCGATCGTCCGCCGCGCGATGCCCACGACGGCCGCCTCGCCGCACCCGCCGCCGATGCTGCCCAGGATGCGTCCGTCGGGATACACCAGCATCTTCGCGCCGGGTCCCCGCGGAACCGAGCCCTTGGCGGCGACGACGGTAACGATGGCTTTGGGCACATCCTTTTCCGCGGCCAGCGTCTTTAAGACCTTCAGGTCCATATCCGAACGGCTGATATTCCGGGATGCGCCGTTATAGCGCAGGCGTTTGCACAAAATGATCTCCGCCAGGATCGAAATCGCGATTTCCTCCGGCGTTACGGCCCCGATGGGCAGGCCGATGGGCGTGTGCGCGCGGTTGATCCAATCCGCGTCGCAGCCCTCCTCGATGAGGGCGGCCTTTAAGGTATTTACCCGCCTCTTAGAGCCGATCATTCCCACGTAGAAAGGCTTCGGGCCCTTCTCGAGCCGCCTTAAGCACTCCATATCATGCCGGTGCCCGCGCGTGATCACCACCACATAATCGCCCTCGGTCACGTCCAAGCGGTCGAATACCGTATCGAATCCTTCGCAGATCACGCTCGCAGCCATCGGAAAGCGCACGGCGTTCGCAAAGGACGGGCGATCGTCCACCACCGTGACGGAAAACCCGGTTTTCGACGCGAAGTCGGCCAAAGGAAGCGCGATATGGCCGCATCCGAGCACGATCAGGCGCTCCTCCGGGAAAAACGGCTCCCAGACGGACAGATCTCCGCCTTCGGTTTTCAAAACCGGAGCGCCGAGCCCCTCCGCATCGCTGAATGCGGGCTCCTTTTCAACGATCAGCCGCTTTTCCATCGCCGCGCTCACGCCCTGCGTGCCGCTGAAGCGTTTGAGAAGAACGGCCGATTCCTTGCGCTCGAGCGCCTGAATGATTTGCGCGTAAATTTGTTGATTCATCGCGGCTCTCCCTGCCATAAACGGCGGCGTCGATCTTTGGCGGACAGTACGGCCCGCGCCGTATCGCCGCCCGCCAAGACCGAGGCCTGAACGCGATCCCCACGGACGGGCAAACGTCATTGCCTTAACAGCATGGTAGGCGATTCATACGAGTCTGTCAATAGCATACTAAATTGATATAAAAAATATTATATTTTTCATTAAGAAAATACAAAAAATACCGCATGCTCTTCCATATAAAAAAAAGCAAGGTCGTCCTTGCTTTTTTAAATCGCTGGAAACGGCGCTCGCCCCGCGCTCCGTCGCCCGAATTTTTCACTCGGGACGGTCGGCTTGTGATCAAGGCGGAGCTTTTTGCAGAATCCTCCGGTTCCCGAACCGGTGCGCGGTTGCGGGTATGCACGGTATGCTTAGACGATCGGTCCCCCGAGCGCTTCGTTCTGCGCGCTCACCGCGGCCTGAAGCTGTGCGAGCGATGCCGCCGCCAATTCGTAAACGAGGTACTCGGGCCGCGCAAACTCCAGCACCTTCAAAATCCCGCGGTCGACGAACGGCTGATGCGGATCCATCCCGCCCACGTCCCGCATCGCCGAGAGAAGGCGCGTCATAAAATCCGCGTCGGCGGCGTATTTCCCGCCGATGCTCTTTGGGCCCGAGATCGAGCTGTTCAGATGCATTGCGCGGATGTGCCGCGCGGCTTCGCCGAGGCGCTCCAGCGCTTTAAGGATATAGCCGACCGCTTCGTTTTCATCCTTAAGGCGCAGGTTGGTGTTCATCAGATGCCCGACGTCCAGCACAAAGCCCTTGTTCGGATACTCGACGCGCTCGAGAAGGCGCATGGCCGCGCCGCCGTCCAAGAAGGTCAGTCCGGGCAGCCAGTGGTTTTCAAACAGAACCTCGAACCGCGCGGGAACGCCTTTGAGAATCTCGTTGAAAAACCCGACATACGCGTCTATGATCTCCTCGTCCCCATACGGATGGGAGCCGGAATAGCAGCATTCCAGGTGCGAATGGGCGGCGTGGAAGACGACGTACTTTACGCCCATCCTCGCCGCGTCCAGAAGCTCGTCATGCCGCGCGCGGACGAACTCGTCCCTTGAGAGCGCATAATAGTAGCCGCGGCAGTTTTCAAGGGTATCGAACTGCTCGAGCAGGGCTTTTTCGTCGCCGCGCCAAAAATCCAGGAACATCGGCCAGTACGGCATGTGCCTGCCGACGGCTTTTTCCAGGGGCACCGCCTCCTCCTGCGGGTTTTCCCAGCGCATCAGCTCGAGCCCGTCCAGCCCGTTTCGCGCGAGAAATTCCCGCACGGCAACGGCTTTGCCGCCGAACTTTTCGAGGCTATAGGGATCATCCGATAGGCTCAACAGTTTCAGCAATGTCGTTTCCCCTTCCTTTGAATGGTCTTAAGTTCGTTTCAGCCGCGCACGACGCGGTCGTAGCGATAGGTGGGATTGGGCCTGCCCGGGCTTAAACAGTTGATCGCCGCGATCTTAAGGCCGATCCCGCCGCCGCAGGCGTTCTGCAGCTCCTCCAGGATCAGGCTTTTGAGCGGTTCCGGGCCGGTCTGTACGCGCGCGTTGAGTATCAAGACGGCGTCGGGCTCCGCCCCCGCGCCCCCCCTGAAGCGAAGCGTCGGGCTTTTGCCCGTGATGTTGCCCGCCGCGTGCCCCGCGCCCGAACGAAGCAGCAGCTTGACATGGCCTACCGGCAGGTTCATCGCGTCAAACCTCTTCCCAAGCGCCGTGAGCAAGCTTTCCGCGAACGCGTTCCAGTCCGGAGAATCGCACTTTAAAACCGCTTTCAGGTTCAGCCAGCCCAAGACCGCCTCGCCCTCGGCATACACGTCGTAATCCACCGGCGCGATATGCGTCCCGCCGTCCGCGCTTTGCTCGATCAGCTCCATAAAGCCCTGCACCCCGTCGCCCGTACCGGCGCTCAGCGCGAGCACCCGCGCCTGGGGCCACTTTTGTTCGCATCGGGCGATCAGGTCTTTAACGCTCTCCGGCGGCAGCAGATCCGTCTTGTTGATCAGGATCGCATCCGCCTCCTCCAGCTGCTTTTCCATGATGTACAAGGCGCTCCCGTGCAGCGCCGAAGTCCCCGCGCCAAGAAGCGGAAAGAGCTTTTCGGGATCCGCGAGCACACAAAGGGCGGCGACCTCGAGCTCGCCGCCGAAGCGCTCCTTGATCGGCTGCAGGATCGTCGCGGAGAGGTCGGTGCAACTGCCTACGGGCTCCGCGATGATCAGCTGCGCGCCCGCGTTTACAAGCTCGCCGATTGCGCCGATCAGCCCCTTGAAATTGCAGCAGAAGCAGCTTCCGCTGACCTCCTCGACCTTGAGCCCCGCCGTTTGCAGGTAAGCGGTATCGACAAGCTCCGGGGCCTGATCGTTGGTGATGAGGCCGACGCGCTTTCCCCGCTCTGAAAACCGCCGGGCGGCCTCAAAGAGAAGGGTCGTCTTTCCGGCGCCCAGAAAGCCGCCGACAAAAGCAACCTTGGTCTTCATCATCGCTCTCCTTCCTTTTCACGCGCGTTGGAATGGAATCCGCCCAAAGCGGCCGAAGCGCTGTTTAGTTGAGGCTTGCGCGCTGCGGCCGGACCTCTTCGCGCAGTGCGCACAAAAGCAGCGGCGAATATGCTGTTTTAATTATAGGATTTATCGCATGAGCGGGATAGCAAAATCCAACGGATTTTTGTACTATATTTGTACTGTGCGGCCGCTCGGGCGTCTGCCCGGCGGAGACGGCGCGCGACCCGCAAAAACGCCGAGCGCCGCAGCCCCTTCGCGGGGTTCGCGGCGCAACGGTCCGGCGCATGCCGGTATGAAATTCAATTGAAAGCCGCCCCCGCCTTACGGCTATACGACGGGCGGATACTGATGCCATCTCTCCAGGATGGCGTCGCCGGTAAACGCCCCGGACGCGCTCCGGAAGGACCTGAGCCGCTCGGGCGAATATCCGACCACCACATAAGGGCAGACCTCGCTGATCAGGCGCATCATCACCAGGCACTCGTCCTCGTTTTTGAACTGCACACGGATCTGGCGCCGGTCTGCAAAGGCGAACATCAGCGCATAGTAGCGCGCGCCGAAATTGGTTCTGGTGATGTGCATATACACCCAGACGAGATCGCGCAGCGGACGCGCGCGGAAGCTCATGCCCTGCGCGATCAGCGCCCAATGGTTCGTGAGCGTGAACTGGCGCACGCTGTGGATCATATGCCCCGCCGCCTCCTGGTTGACGGCGGCTTCCACGGTTTCGGCGTCGCCCAGCTGCAGATTGCCCAGCGCCTTATAATACTTCGAGCTCTTGTAATTTGCCCGATTGATCAGCGCGTGCAGGAAAAACGCGAACGGGATTGCAGCCATAATGAGGACCGCGATGAAGGCGGAGCTGTTGGCCGAATCGGGATTCCTCGCGGTCTCCGACAGCCCGATGAGCAGCGGGATAAGGATCCAGCCCGTGAGGATGCCGGTTAAGATCATACGGTTGCGGTAGATCCGCCGGATCTGCGTTTTTACGTATTCCATAAAAGATGCCTCCTACCTATTGCGTGATGGGATGCGCTGTGAACATCAGGTGGAAATCATAGGCGTTCAGGTAATTCGCAAGATCGTCCACCAGCCCCGGACAAGAGGCCACGCCCTTTTCGCCCAAGGCCTGCCAATCGAATTCGTCCTGTTGGTAGAGCGTTTGGTCGGCCGCTGTTTTGTCAAGGTTCGGCCGCACGGCGTTGATCTTTTCGAGCAGCACGTTCAGATAGATGGGTTCGATCTTTGCAAGCGTATCGGGCTTTGTCAGCTTCCCCGTCTCAAACTGCGCGTTGAGCGCTTGGTACACATCGCTTCCGATCTCGTACAGGGAAGGCGTACTGTAGCTGATCTGCGGCCTGCCGTACTCGGTCTTTATGCTCAGCGAGCCGTAGGCAAAAGTTGCGGCGAGGCGCGTTTGAAGCAATTCCAAGATTTCATCGTGGTCCACGGTGAGCTTGTCGTTGTGCTGGACGCCCTTCTCCATGAGCGCGTTCGCGAGATCGTCAAAATACGCCTTTATCACCGGGGTGTCCACGCCGTACCCCGTATGATCCGGCCAGGACTGGAAATCCGGCAGCAGCGCATCCTGCGCCGCCTCGTAAAACCCCAATCCCGTCATATACTCATCCACATGCGGAGCAAACACGGTATAGTAATCGTTCAGGGCGAAATACACCGAGCCCATCGACCAGTCGATGGTGATCTGCTCGCCGCTGATGCGCACCGTCTGATACGGCAGGCGCACATCCACCTGAATCATGACGCCGGGCGTATTGATCTGCAGGAGCTTCGCATAATTCTCGCGGATGTACGCGCGGCCGCCCGTGCCTGGCGCGTAGGCGGGAATATTGAGTTTGCTCAGACTGTCGGCGGACGGATCGGGCAGCAGCAGGGTAACGACCGCGTCGTAGTCGGACAAAACCACGTTCGAATAGCTGGCGCTCTTGATCGCGGCGAGGAACACGGGGTCGGGCGAGACCTCGGGGCCTTCCTCCTGTATGGCGGCGAACAGCTTCTCGTTGATCTCGGCGATGAGGGCGGCTTTTTGCTGCTCGCTCAGGCCGCTCTCGGGCGGCTGCGTCTGCTGTACCGGCACGTAGGGGGTCGGCTGATCCACCCCGAGCGAGGAGAGGACGTTTTGCTGTGCGATCCGTGAGAGGACCAGCAGGGCAACGACCAGCAGAACAAACACCGCGATCCCGCCGCCGATGATCAAAAACATGGTGCGCCGGTGCGGATTCCCTTCTTGTACAACGGGAGGAGATTGAGGATCGCCGGGCCACGCGGCCGTCGGCGGCGCCTGCGTGGCTGCCCTGGGCTCGGCCTGCGCTTTGGCCCGCGGCGTATAATAAGGCTGCGACGGCGCCTGATAGGATTGCGGCTGCGGCTGCGCGGCGGGCGGCGGGGCCTGATAGTTCAGCTGCGGGGCCTGATACGCCTGCGGCGGAGCCTGATAGATTTGCGGCGGGACCTGATCCCGGCCGGGGATGTCGGACGGCGGGACCTGATCCGGCTGCGGGCCCTCCGGCGCGGGCGAAGGCGGCGCTGCGCCGAACTGCGGGCCCTCCGGCGCGGCGGCCGGTGCGGGCTGCTCGCCCGGCTTCTTCGAAAAACGGATGATGCCGAGCTGTTTGTTCGTAAGGAAGAACGTGATGATCACAAGTACCAGCCCGCCCGCCGACGAAACCATCAGGCCGCCCGCCGACGCGCCGGTCATCAGGAATGCGAAGAAGCTGCCGGCGAGCAGGACCCAAAAGCCGTAGGCCTTGCCTTTGAGCATGAGCGCGAGACCGGTGATCATGATGCCGAAGAACAGCGCCAGCGGCACCAGGATCGTACCTGCGCCCGAGTAGTCCCGGTAATTGAGCATGGACGCGATCGCCGCGCTGACGCAGACGATCATAAAGATGACGAACCCTTTGGCAAACCCATGCAGTCCGCTTGTTTTTTTGACGCTCGGTCCATTGACGTTGGGTCCGAAGTTCGGTCCGTTGGAATTCGGCCCGCCGAAGTTCGGCCCGCCGAAGTTTGGTCCGTTGGGATTGGGTCCGTTGGGATTGGGTCCGTTGTAGTTCGATTCATTGATGTTCGGTCCGTTGGGGTTCGGTTCATTGAGATTCGGTCCATTGAGGTTGGGTTCATTTGTCATGTCAAACACCCTCCGCTTCATTGATAGATTGGGATGGGCCGCGCCGCGGCGGCGGCGATGAACTGTGATCACGCTTGAAGTATAGGCGAACGCAAGGCGCAGCGGGTGGAACAAAAGTTGAATTTTAAAAAATTCCACAAAGTTCCACAGCGCTTCGGCGCTCATCCGCGCGCGATCGGCGCGGTTCACGCCCGCTAGGGCCGCGCTTCGGGCGGGAGCGGATCAAACGCAAAGCGGGCGAACGCATCGTTCGCCCGGCCGGAGGTGCTTTTCTATAACCCGTCCGCGGATGCGCGCCTTAGCCTTAAGGCGATGCGGCCGGGGGATTGTATCCAAATCGCGCGCAGGGAGAAATACATCATCAGCCGCAGCGCCGCGCCGGTCAGGAAGGCGTTCAAAGCCGCGCCCGCGCCGAGCAATAACAAAAGCGCGCTCGCAAGAGCGCACAAAAAGGCGGGGGCGAATTCCATCGCGAGGAATGTCCGCGGTTCGATGCGCTTTAGGGCGCGCGGCAGCAGCGCGCACATCAGCGGCAGAAAAGAATAGATCAGCGAAAGGGTAAACGCGCTGAACGCCTGCGCCAAAACGGGCGAAACGAAAAGCGCCGCGAAATCGACGCCGAGCCCGTAAAACAGCAGGCCCGACAGGCCTCCCGCCAGCGTGTAAAGCCCGGCGGCAAGGAGGATCGATCGGCTCTCCAGCGCGGACGGCCGCGAGCGGTACAGACAGAGCAGAGCAAAAAAGGCGATCGGCAGAGCGCAGACCGCACCCCATACGAACGCCGGGAAGCCGGAGGGGACCGCGTATGCCGCGAGGGACGGCAGGCTGGTGAGGAGGCTCCACAGGCCGCCGCCC
Source organism: Bacillota bacterium (assembly GCA_038562375.1). GTDB lineage: Bacteria > Bacillota > Clostridia > Christensenellales > CAG-138 > JBCFAY01. Next base: position 86,393 of record JBCFAY010000006.1, read on the forward strand.
AGAAGCGCCGCGGCCAGGGCGTAAAGCGTTTCCGCCAATACGGGCTTAACGGGTTTAACGGGCTTGCCCTTCGTGCCGGTCGGCGCCTGCGCCGCCTCCCCGGGCGCGGCCGCAGCGGGCAAGGGCTGCTCCGTATCGGAAGGGACCGGCAAGCGCTCCTCTTTGCGCTCGGCAAGCGCGAGCAGGAGAGCGTCCGTCAAAAACTCCTCGAAGCCCGCGCAAGCGCAGATCGCCTCCGCCTGCTCGGAGGAAAACGCGCTTTGAAGCTCGGCCGTCAGATCGGCGCGCAGCCTCGTGCGCATTGCGTCGGTCGAATGCTCCGTCACGAACCGCACGATATGCGGGATCAGTTTTTTGGGCGGCGAAGCGGTGCCCCGGAGCCATTTGTAGACCAGGGTGCGATCCCTGTCCAGATAGAACTCCGCAAGCACGGCCGGGGATTCCTGGATGACGTGAAATATGCACTTCAACATGCCGACAAACGCTGTTTTTCCCGGCACCGCGGATCCTCCTAAGCACTGAGCGGATTTTATTGGGAAATCCTGGCTATTTCCCTGATTATAGCACAATACCGCCGTGGGATGAAGCGGATTTCTCGCAGGGCGCGGCCTTTTAGAGCGCAAACCGCCCCGGGGCCTGCACCAGGAGCGCACGGCAGAGGGCAAAGCGCCCGAACGCCCGCTGTGCACAGCGCGCCCGCCCGCGATCGGGCCTTCATACGTCGCCCGTGATCACGCCTTTGAACGACCGCCCCAGCGGGTGTACGGTCTCATAGATATGGCAATACGCCGTCGCGCCCTCGATGGTGATTTCCACGGGAACGGTTACCGTTACGGCGCGGCCGGGCACCGTGCCCGAAATCGTATCGCCGTCGTCGTCTTTGATGGTCATGTCGATCGGCTCCTGGGTCGCCGCAAACGCGACCCGGCTGACGGCGAACCCGTCGATGGAAGCGCCGGGATCCCCGAGCCCCTGCAAGGGGTTGTCCGGATTATTCTGCTGCATCATCTGTGAATACGCGTCGGCGGTGTACTCGATCACCTCAAAGGCGGCGTCCTGCGATTCCGAATGGTGCTTGAACAGCATGGCGAGCAGCTCGGTGCCCTCGCTTGCCGCCAGCTGCCGGGCCGATTCGAAATCCGGCTCCACCTCCAGCACGAGCTCCCCGGTGTAATTGCCCAGCGCGTCCGTTCCCCCTGCTTTGCTCGCGTACATCGTGAGCTTGTAATTCCAAACGAGGCCCATTTCATCGGTAACCTGCTGGGTATCGTCGATTTCGATCACCCAATCGGCCTCTTTGGGCGGCGGGTTGGTTTGACCGGGTTGCGCGGATGCCGCGGCGGCGGGCTCCTCGGAACCCGACTGAGGCAGGGGGGCGCTGCAGCCGATAAGAAGCAGCGCGCACAGGGCGGCCGCGATCAGACCTTTGATCCTAAAACGCTTCATTCGACGTTCTCCTTCCCTATCGATACGCCGATGCCGCTGTATGAAAACGCAACGGAAAACCATAGGCGCATCGCTTATAAAAATAATAACAACACAAGGGCGATTTTACAAGATGGCGCGGGGGGGTCCGCCTTCGGGGCGCCTTCCCCGGCTTAAACCCGTTCGGCAGGCCCCGCCTTTTGCTTCCGGGGCCGGGGAGCGCCTCATGCCCGCGCATTTGGGTGCGAATCTTGTATCCGCCGGGACAAGCGTTTATAATGAACTCATATCGCGCTTTTAATTGTGCCGAACGAAAGAGGTCGCCCATATGATCTATAAATCCTTCAACGGCCTACGCATCTCGATGCTGGGGATGGGCAACATGCGCCTGCCCACCATCGGTCCGGCGGGGTTCTCAGCGCCGATCGACCACGCAAAGGCGCAGCGGATCATCGATCGCGTCTACGCGGGAGGCGTCAACTATTTCGATACCGCGTACATGTACCACGGCGGCGGATCCGAGAAGTTCCTGGGCGACGCGCTCAAAAACTTCCCCCGGAGCAGCTTTTATCTCGCGGACAAGATGCCCGCCTTTCCCGTGGCGGGCGGGCGCACGCCCGAATCCATATTCGAGGAGCAGCTCTCCCGCTGCAAGACGGATTATTTCGATTTTTATCTGCTGCACAACGTTACCGAGGGCATCATCGAACTGTTCCTGGACGAGCGCCTGGGCATCGTCGAATACCTTCTTAAGCAAAAAAAGGCCGGCAGGATCCGATTCTTCGGCTTTTCCAACCACGGCAGGCCCGAGACGATGCAGCGGCTGCTCGATCGCTGGGACTGCTTCGATTTCGGGCAGATACAGATCAATTACCTCGACTGGACGATGCTCGACGCGAAGCGCCAATACGAGATCCTGACCGAGCGCGGGCTGCCCGTGATCGCGATGGAACCCTGCCGCGGCGGTCGGCTCGCGTCGCTGACCCCCAAGGCGGACGCGCTGCTCAAAGCGGCCGATCCGGACGCCTCCGTCGCGTCCTGGGCGTTTCGCTACCTCCAAACGCTCGAGAACATGCAGGTCGTCCTCAGCGGCATGACTTTGATGGAGCAGGCGGAGGATAACCTCGCCACATTCGAGCGGCCGAACCCGCTGACGCCGGAAGAGCTGAAGACCCTCGGCCGGGCGGTGGACCTGCTCAAGGAAGAGCTCAACGTGCCCTGCACCAAATGCAATTACTGCGAAGGCTGCCCCCAGGGCCTCGATATCCCCGTCCTGATCGCGCTGTACAACGAGCATTGCATCGACCACAGCTTCTCGGTAACAAACGCGCTCGGCGCGCTGCCCGAAGAGAAGCTCCCCGATCGCTGCAGGGCGTGCGGCCAGTGCATGGAAAAATGCCCGCAGGGCATCGATATCGCGAACGTCATGAAGGAGTTTGCAGGGGCGATCGCGGGGCCTCCCCGGCGCAGTCCGCCGCGGGTCCGCACCATCGGCGCCGGTTCCAAAGCGAATAAACGGCAAGAGAGGTTGTTATGAAGGTATTGCTGGTAAACGGCAGCCCCCATGAAAAGGGCTGCACCTATACGGCGCTGGAGGAAGTGGCACGCACGCTCCGCGAGGAAGGGATCGAGACGGAGTTTTTCCAGCTCGGCGCGAGGCCGATCTCCGGATGCATCGCCTGCGGCCTGTGCCGCAAGATCGGCCGCTGCGCCATCAACGACTGCGTGAACGATTTTGTCGACCTTGCCGAGGACGCGGACGGCTTCGTATTCGGTTCGCCGGTGCACTACGCCGCCGCGGGCGGCGCGATCACCTGCTTTTTGGACCGCGCGTTCTTCTCCGACCGCTGCGGCGGCCGCGGGGCCTTCCGCCTCAAGCCCGCCGCCTGCGTGGTATCCGCGCGCAGGGCCGGAACGACCGCGGCTTTCGACCAGCTCATGAAATACCTTACGATCTCCGAGATGCCCGTCGTCTCCTCGCGCTATTGGAACATGGTGCACGGGGCGAAGCCGGAGGACGTCCTGCAGGACCTCGAGGGCCTGCAGGTCATGCGCATCCTCGGCAGGAACATGGCGTGGTTTTTGCGCTGCAAGGAGGCGGGCGCCCGGTCCGGCGTACCCTTCCCGGAGGAGGAAAAGCCCGTCGGCACGAACTTTATACGCTGACGCGGCGGTTTTTTAGTCAAATCCGAACGGATTACCGAACAATTGAATCTTAAACAAAGGAGCTTTGTCATGTATAACTTCAATTATTACAACCCCACAAGAATCATTTTCGGCAAGGATAAGCTGGATTCCATCGACAAATACGTCCCCGCGGACGCGAAGGTGCTCATCACCTACGGCGGCGGGAGCGCGAAGCGAAGCGGCCTGATCGATAAGGTCACGTCCGCGCTCGGCAAGCGGGCGGTCTATGAATTCGGCGGCATCGAGCCGAACCCGCGCTGCGAGACCCTCGCGAGAGCCGCGGCCCTGGTGCGCGAAAAAGGCGTCGATTTCATGCTCGCCGTCGGCGGCGGCTCCGTCATCGACGGGACCAAATTCATCGCGCTCGCCGCCTGCTACGACGGAAAAGCGGAGGATCTGCTCGGTTACGGATTCATGGGCGTCCCGCTGGACGTCGTTGGCCGCACGATCCCCTTCGGCGCGGTGCTCACGCTCCCGGCCACCGGCTCGGAGATGAACTACAACGCGGTGGTCAGCCACGGCACGGGCAAGTTCGCCATCTCGAGCCCGATCGTATTCCCGCAGTTCTCCATCCTCGACCCGACGCTCACCTTCACGCTCCCCGCGATCCAGGTCGCCAACGGCATCGTGGACGCGTTCGTGCACGTGATGGAGCAGTATATGACGTATCCCGTGGACGCGAGGGCGCAGGACCGCTTCGCGGAGGGGCTGCTGCTCACGCTGATCGAGATCGGCGAAACGTCGGTCAGGGAGCCGGAGAATTACGACGTGCGCGCCAACCACGTCTGGTGCGCGACGCTCGCCTTAAACGGCCTCATCGGCGCGGGCGTCCCGCAGGATTGGACGAGCCACTCGCTCGGGCACGAGCTCACAGCGCGCTTTGGGATCGACCACGGCCAGACGCTCGCGGTCGTGCTGCCCTCTGTGCTTGAGATCCGGCGCGAGCAAAAGCGCGCGAAGCTCCTGCAGTACGCCGAGCGCGTATGGGGGATCAAGGAAGGCGCAGAGGACGAGCGGATCGACAAGGCCATCGCGAAGACCCGGACGTTCTTCCGGAGCCTCGGCATTAAGACCCGCCTGTCCGAATACGGCGTGAGCGCCGACCAGATCCCTGTCATCGTCGAGCAGCTCAAGGCGCACGGGATGACGGCGCTCTCCGAGACCGGCGACCTGACGCCGGAGATCAGCCGAAAGATCCTCGAGAACGCGTTCTAAAATCGCTCATCAAGAGCATGACGATCAAGGTGTCCGCCACATTTCACGGCGGACACCTTAGGTTGCGGCAAGCTTCCATGCTCAGAGGAGGGCGGCAACGAACAGAGGCGGACGCCCAAAACGGTTAAACAGTCCTTAGGGGTTCGGGGGCCGATGCCCCCGGAGGCTTTATTCGCGAGCGGCGACCTGCGCGGCGCGAGAGAAAAGCCTTGCTCCGCAAGGCTTTCTTCTCAGGAACCGCCGGCCGTACCGAAGGTGCAGGCGGTTCCTGCAAGGTCGTCAAAGCCGAAGGATTTGATACGGCATGTTGTTGAAATATCGAAAATCTAAGGATTTCGATAAAATCTCGCAAAAGTGACGCAGGTCACTTTTGCGAAACTTTCGCGCGGATCGTGAGGATGTGTATGCTCACCGAGACGCCGACCACGCCCAGTATGATCCACACGAGGGCGGAATGTACCAGCGCGGCGGAAATGCCCAGCGTCGCCCACAAAAACGCGATGCTGGTCCAGCGCGCGCGGCTGCTGATCCCGGTCTTATTGCGGTAGTTCTGCACATATTCCCCGAAAAGCCGCATGTTTTCCAGCTTCTTCAAAAGCCTGGGGCTCGAAGCGCCGAAGCACCCGGCGGCGCAGAGCACAAACGGCGTCGTGGGCCAGACCGGCAGTAGCAGCCCGATGCCGCCCAGCGCCAGCGCGATTGAGCCGAGGCAGATCAGCAGGATTCGCTTCACCGCTGCATCGTCGCCTTCATCCGCTCGTCATGGGTCATCCCCGCGAGCCGGACGACCTCTCCAAGGTCGACTCCGAGGGCCTTTGCGAGCCGGGTCCCGTAGTCCTTATCCGCGAGATAGCAGTGCGCCGCATGCCGGAGCCGGACATTGTCGGTCACGCCGGTCATGTTGCGCGCGGTGTTTTCGATCAGGAGCGCCTTTTTGTCTTCCGTGATCAGCCGGTAGAGATCGCCCGCCTGATAGAAGCAGTTGTCGGTCTGATCGGCCTTGGGCTCGTAGGAATCCATCGCGCCGCGGATCTCGAGCGGCGGCTCCTTGTATTCGGGCTGCTCCGCCCATTCGCCGAAGCTGTTGGGCTGATAATGCTTCATGGCGCCGTAATTGCCGTCCACGCGCATCTGCCCGTCGCGATGGTACGCGTGCACCGGGCACTTGGGCGCGTTGACGGGGATCGAATGGTGGTTGACGCCCAGGCGGTAGCGATGCGCGTCGCCGTAGGAGAAGAGCCTGCCCTGGAGCAGTTTGTCGGGCGAGAGGCCCACCCCGGGCACGATCGCCGCGGGATTGAACGCCGCCTGCTCGACGTCCGCAAAGTAGTTCTCGGGATTGCGGTTCAGCTCGAGCACGCCGACCGGGATCAGCGGGAATTCCTTATGGCTCCAGATCTTCGTGATGTCGAAGGGGTTCTCCTTATGGCTGTTCGCCTGCTCCTCGGTCATCACTTGGATGTAGAAGTCCCAGCGCGGGAAATCGCCCTTTTCGATCGCGCCGAACAGATCCCTCTGATGGCTCTCGCGATCCTTCCCGACCAACTCCCCAGCCTCCGCGTCGCTGATGTTTTCGATGCCCTGCCGCGTCCTCCAGTGGTATTTGACCCAGACGCGGCGGTTCTGGGCGTTGATCAGGCTGAAGGTATGGCTGCCGAACCCGTGCATATGGCGGTAGGACTTCGGGATGCCGCGATCGGACATGGTGATCGTGACCTGATGCAGCGCCTCGGGCAGCATGCTCCAGAAATCCCAGTTGTTCTGCGCCGAGCGCATGTTGGTCTTTGGGTCCCTCTTTACCGCGTGGTTCAGATCCGGGAAGCGCAAGGGGTCCCGGAGGAAGAACACGGGCGTGTTGTTGCCAACCAGATCCCAGTTGCCCTCCTCGGTGTAGAACTTGATCGCGAAGCCGCGGATATCGCGCTCGGCGTCGGCCGCGCCGCGCTCGCCCGCCACGGTGGAAAACCGTATGAACACGTCGGTATTCTTCCCGACCTCGGAAAACAGCTTGGCCTTGGTGTATTTCGTGATGTCGTGCGTTACGGTGAACGTGCCGAACGCCCCGGAGCCTTTGGCGTGCATCCGGCGCTCCGGGATCACCTCCCGGTCAAAATGAGCAAGCTTCTCGATAAACCACGGGTTTTGGAGCATCATCCCTCCGCGCTCGCCGGCAGTTACCGAATTGGTATTGTCCGCTACCGGCGCGCCCGCCGCCGTCGTGAGTTTTTTGTTCTCGTCCATGTCGCAGCCTCCTCTGTATTTATTTCTGGAAATATGGGAAATAAAAAAGTTTTAGGAATCATTCTTAAAAATATTTAAGCATATTTTGGAGGCGCTGTCAACAGCAATCGCCCGTATCATTGACAGTATAGTCGATGTATTGTATGATCTATGAAAATTCTCATGGCTGGTGCTGCATTATGGGTATGACCAAGCAGAGGGCCGCAATTCTCAGCATCGTGAGAAATTTCAACGGACATCCCACGGTCGAGGATATTCACGCCCTCGCCAAGGAGCGGTTTGCGCACATCGGAACGGGCACCGTCTACCGCAATCTGAACATCCTTTCGGACGGCGGCACGATTCGGCGCGTGCAGATTCCCAATCAGCCCGTACGCTATGACAAGATGCTTTCGGAGCACGAGCACATCGTGTGCGTCAAATGCGGCGGCGTTGCGGACATCCCTTCGCTCGAGCTCGACCTTGGCAAGCTCCCCGCCGACGTCGATGTTCTATCCCATTCGCTTTTCGTCTATTGCATCTGCAAGGACTGCCTCAAACAAAACCGCCGTCCGGATTGAAACGCCTGTTTGACCGTCCAAAAACAAGCCTCACGGCGCAAATACGCCTGCAAAACCGCCGCCCTTCGGGCGGCCGTCCGATAGCAAATCCATTCTCGGGCATCGTCCCGACCCTGCGGCTTTTTTGAAGAATAGCAATTAAAACTATGGAAATCACTTTGCGAGGCGTTTTGTACGCCATGACGGGCACGCGCGCACGCTGCGGCGGGCCATAGTCCGCACAGACATCCAAGGAGGTCAATATGTTTTGCAGCCATTGCGGGGAGCAACTGAATCCGGAGGCGAAATTCTGCGCCCGCTGCGGCAAGGCGATCGCGGGCGCATCGGCGGAGTCCGGGCGGGAGGCGTCCGCCCCGCCCCAGGCAAATTATCCGCCGCCGGTTCAGCCGCCCGCCGCCCCGAAATCCGCGGTCAAAAACCCCAGGGGCAAGCATGTGTTGTTCGGCGTGTGCGGGATGGCTGCGGGCGCGATACTGCTTGCACTGATCCTGTTCGCGGCCGGGGTGTTTGCCCCCGCCGCGGGGGGAACCATCGAGGGCCCCGGCTTCGCGACGCCGGAGGACGCCGCCAAGGCGTACCTGAACGGTCTTCGGGATCAGGATATGGACGCGATGCTCTCCGCTTTCGCCGTGGAAAGCTATGTGGAGCATTACGACCTTAAGGCCATGGTCGAGCGGATAAGGATGTATCAGCCCGGCCTTGAGGTGCCCCTCCCCAACACCACCGAGTATACCCGCCGGATGAACATCGCGTCCCGCACAAGCCAGATCGCGGGCGCCGCCATTACCCAGTATCTCTACTACAACGCGCCCGACGAGCTCAACGGGTACGCGGCCACCGTGCTCAAGGACCCGCAGGAGGTCGCGGACTTCATGGAGAAGTTTGAGCGCGACACAAAGAGTTATGTGTTCGAGGACCTGGCGATCGCCGACGTCCTGCGGCCGGAGGATCTCTCGCCCCAGTATCTGGCGGAGGCCAACCAGGAAAACATAAAAAGGCAGGCGAAAACCTTCGGCGCGGGCTCGGGCGATGTGGCCAATCTCGCCATCGCCTTCGAGGCGGACGGGCGGCTATGGCTGTTCTGCCCGCAGGCGGTCCGCTACGGCGGCAGGTGGTATCTCCAATCGCTGCAGGGCAATTTGGCCAATCTTTTAGGGATGCCCGTCTACTCCGGCGGCATTATGCCCGCGGATCTTTTGGGCCCATGACAATACGGGGCGCGGCCGACAATAACTAAGGACACAAAGAGGAACGGCAAGGCCGTTCCTCTTTTACCTCCGATAAAGTCCTTAGGACTCTATCACCGGGGTTCGCTCGTATTATCCCGCCGTTTCGAACTGGCTGTTGTACAGGCTCGAGTAGAAGCCGTTCCTCTGCAAAAGCTCCGTATGCGTCCCCTGTTCGACGATATCCCCGTCCCGCATGACGAGGATCAGGTCGGCGTTCCTTATGGTGGAGAGCCTGTGGGCGATGACGAAGCTCGTGCGGCCCTTCATCAGGTGGTCCATCGCCTTCTGGATCAGGACCTCGGTGCGGGTATCGACGCTGCTTGTCGCCTCGTCGAGGATGAGGATCTCGGGGTCCGCGAGGATCGCCCGCGCGATGGTGAGGAGCTGCTTCTGGCCCTGGGAGATGTTGTCCGCCTCCTCGTTGAGCATCGTGTTGTACCCGTCCGAGAGCGTCCGCACAAAATGGTCGACCTGCGCGGAGATTGCCGCGGCTTTCACCTGCTCGTCGGTAGCGCCGAGGTTGCCGTAGCGGATGTTGTCCGCGATGGTGCCGTTGAAGAGCCACGCGTCCTGGAGCACCATGCCGAAGAGCGATCTCAATTCGTTGCGCTTGAAGAGGCGGATATCGTGCCCGTCGATCGTGATCGCGCCGCTGTTGACATCGTAAAAGCGCATCAAAAGCTTGACGATCGTGGTCTTGCCCGCGCCGGTCGGGCCGACGATGGCGATCTTCTGGCCGGGGCGGACGCCTGCGTTAAAATCGCGGATGATGATCTTCTCCGGCGAATAGCCGAACGAAACGTGCTCGAACGCGACGTTGCCCTCGACCGGTATCCCCGCCTCTTTGCCGTGCGAGGCCACGCAGAGGGCGTCCTCGGGCTCTTTGACCTCCTCCTCCACCCCCAGGAACTCGAACACGCGCTCGGCGGCGGCGGCAGTCTGCTGGAGCACGTTGGAGATGTTGGCGATCTGGGAGATCGGCTGCGTGAACTGGCGCATGTACTGGATAAACGCCTGGATGCCGCCGATCGTCATCACGCCGCCCGCGGCGTAATAGCCGCCGAGGATGCAGATGACCACATACGCGAGGTTCCCGATGAACATCGTGATCGGCATCATCAGGCCCGAGAGGAAGTTCGATCTCCACGCCGCCTCGTAGAGCGCGCCGTTGTGCTTGCCGAATGTCCTAAGGGATTCCTCCTCGCCGTTGAAGGACTTGACGACGGTATGGCTGCCGAACATCTCCTCTACGTGGCCGTTGACGGCCCCGAGCATCTGCTGCTGTTTCTTAAAGTGCTTCTGCGATTTTTTGACGATCAGCAGCACGCTGATGAGCGAGACCGGCAGCACGCACAGCGCCGCGAGGGTCATTTGCCAGCTGATCGTGAACATCATCACGGTGATGCCCAGGACCGAGGTGATCGACGTGATGAGCTGCGTCATGCTCTGGTTCATCGATTGGCTGATGGTATCCACGTCGTTGGTGATCCTGCTCAGTACGTCGCCGTGGGTCGTGGTATCGTAATACCCGAGCGGCAGCTTATGCATCTTTTCATCGATGTCGTTCCTGAGCCGGTAGGTGACCTTCGCGGTGATCCCCGACATCGTGAACCCCTGCAGGTACGAAAGCGCCGCGCTCACGCCGTACAGGCCCGCGAGCGATAGAATGATCCCGCCGATCTTCTCAAAATCCACGCTCCCCGTGCCCGCGACGACCTTCATCACGCCGGTGAAGAGCTCGTCGGTCGCCTGCCCCAGGATGCGCGGGCCGAGTATGGTAAATACCGTGGACGCGACGGCGAGGAGCCACACGAAGAGTATCGTCCATTTATAGCTGCCCAGATAAGCGATGAGCTTTGCCATCGATCCTTTAAAATCCTTGGCCTTGGCGCCCGGCATCATGCCGTGCATCGGGCCGCCGCCGGGACCGCCGGGGCCGCCGCGCCCGAAGGGGCCGCCGGGCCCTCTCGGGATCCTGCCTGTTTGCCTGCTGTTCTGCTCACTCATGCCAATTCCTCCTCAGACAATTGCGACGAAGCGATCTCGTAATAGAGCGGGCAGCTCTTCAAAAGCTCCCGGTGCGTGCCGCGGCCCACGATGCGGCCGTCGTCGAGCACGAGGATCTGCTCCGCGTTCATGATCGTTCCGACGCGCTGCGCCACCACGATCACCGTGCTCTCGCCCGTATATTCCTTGAGCGCCCTTCGAAGGGCGATATCGGTCTTAAAATCCAGCGCCGAAAAGCTGTCGTCGAATATGAAGATCTCGGGGCGCTTGGCGAGCGCGCGCGCGATGGACAGCCTCTGCTTCTGCCCGCCGGACACGTTCGTGCCGCCCTGAGCGATCGGAGCTTCGAGCCCTTCGGGCTTTTCCCGTATGAACTCCATCGCCTGCGCAACGGCCGCAAACGTCTCCACTTCCCCGTCCGTCGCGTCCCTGTTCCCGTACCGAAGATTCGACGCGACGGTGCCCGAAAGCAGGATCCCCTTCTGGGGCACATAGCCGATCCTCGCGCGCAGGTCCTTTTGGGCAACCTCGCGCACATCCGCGCCGTCGACGAGCACCCCGCCCCGGGTCGCGTCGGAGAAGCGCAGCATGAGGCTCGCGATCGTGGACTTGCCCGAACCGGTCGGGCCTATGATCGCGGTCATTTTGCCCGGCGGCGCTACAAAGCTGATGTCGCTCAGGGCATCCTCCTCCGCGCCCGGATAGCGGAAGGATACCCCGCGGAACTCGACGAGGCCCTTCTTGCCCGCGTCGAAGGACTTGGGCTTTTCCGGGTCGACGACGGAATACTCCGTCGAGAGCACCTCCGCGATGCGCACCGCGGAGATCGCCGCGCGCGGCACGAAGATGAACATCATCGATATCATCAGGAACGACATGATGATCTGCATGGCGTACTGCATGAACGCCATCATATCGCCTACCTGCATCGTCGCATCCAGGATCTGGTGCGCGCCGACCCAGACGATCACCAGCGTGATCCCGTTCATGATCAGCATCATCATCGGCATCATGAACACCATGACCCGGTTGATGAACAGCTGCGTCCCGGTCAGATCCCTGTTCGCTCCGTCGAAGCGCTTTTTCTCGTGCGCCTGCGCGCCGAACGCGCGGATGACCATCATGCCGCTCAGGTTCTCCCTTGAAACGAGGTTCAGCCGATCGATCAGCTTTTGAACGAGCTTAAATTTGGGCAGCGTGATGGACATGACCACGAGCATCAGCCCCGCGAGCACGACGCACGCCACCGCGATGATCCAGCTCATCGAAGGCGACTTGCGGATCGCCATTCCGATGCCGCCGATGCCCAGGATCGGCGCGTAGCAGATCATGCGGATGCCGATCATCAGGAGCATCTGGATCTGCGTGACGTCGTTGGTGCACCGCGTGATGAGCGAGGCGGTGGAGAACTTGTCGAATTCGGCGCTCGAGAAGCCTTCGACCTTTGCAAAGACGTCGCGGCGCAGGTTTTTCGCGACGCCCGCCGCGATCTTCGAGGAGAAGAAGCTCACCAATACCGTGGCGGCTCCGCCGACGAGCGCGATGGCGAGCATCTGCAGGCCGATTTTGATGATGTAGGCCGTCTGCATCGCGCCCACGTCCCTGCCGAGCTCGCTGTAGAAGGCTTTGGCGAACATCACGCCGCTCTGCCTGAGCATGGTGTCGCCCGCGGAAAGCGCCTCCCCGCGCGCGGCGGAAAGCGCGCTCTCGGGCAGCGAACCGAGCATCGGCAGGAATTGATAGAGCTTCGCCATGTCGATATCGATCTCGCCGCTCGCCATGCTCCCGGTATCCGACGAAGCCGACGCTCCTCCCATATCCCTTAGAAAGCTCACCAGCGTCCACGTGGCGGCGCCGAACGCCCGGTCGAGCTCGGCCCGGGCTGCGGAGTCCGCGTCCCCCCTCACATAGAGCCGGTCCTGCGCCTTCGGATAGGTCTCGCTGTACGCTTTGCCGCCCGCGTCCACATCCGTCGCCGGAACGAGGGTATAATGCTCTGAAACAAGCTGCTTGTCATCCGCGCTCATGAAGGCGCTCATCAGCTTCATCCCGTTTTCGCTCAGGGCGTCCGGGGCGGCGTGCTCCACGCCGCTTTGCTGGATGCCGACGTTCACGATCTCCGACATATAGTTGGGCAGATTGAGGTCGCTCACCGCCTGCACGAACAGCAGCGCGACCGTCACGATCAGGCCCGCAAGAAAAGGCTTTAAGTATTTAGCAAGTTTAATCAAACGGATTGTCCCCCTTATTTTCCGTAAGCTGCGCCTCGCGCCGAATGTCCTCTGTGATCTGCCTCAAGCTTAGAAGCAGCTCGATCAGCTTGCGCGTCTCGTCCTCCCCGAGCCGGGAAACGACCTTCTCGAGCTCGCGATCCATGGAGCTTCTCGCCAAATGCAGCGTTTTCCACCCGTGGTCCGTGAGCGTGACCGTGATCTTCCTTCGATCGCTCCTGTCGATCTCGCGCCCGACGTAACCCTTGCCCTCCAGCGCGTTCAACAGCTGCGAAACGGCCGGCTTGGTCATGCGGCCGTCCTCCTGCAGGTCCGATACGTTCACGGGCCTCCCGAGGGACATGGCTTTGCGCGCGATCGCGCTCATCATCATCATCTCGCCCATATGCAGGTCCAGCCCGGGCGGAAACGTCATCGTCGCCCTTTTCAGGCCGCGCAAGGCGTGGACCAGCTGCTCCTTCAGCGTTTTATCCATCGGGGTCGCCTCCTCTCTCGATGGTTGAAAATTTGTTAATGAACTTAACTATTATTGCACTTTACTTTTTAAAATTGCAACGATGTGTTTTGGGGCGGATCGGCCGAATTTTATCAATTACGGGCGGTTTTTGCGCGCGATCGACCCGGCGCGCTCCCTTGCGGGAAATTTTACGCGCGCGGCGGGTTCCCCGCAGAGGCGCGAGGGGGAAGGGAGCGGCGATGCCGCGGCGCATCCGTTTGCGCCGGAGCTGTTTTCCGGTTGATGGTCCTCTATCCGGCAATCGCCGGGCGGCATTCAACTGCCCGCCGCAGGAGGGCGCGGCGGGCAGTTGTTCCGCTTTATTCTCTTTTAAGGGGGAGTCATTGCGCTTTGAGGGCGCTTTGTTCTATTCGTCCTTGCTGCAGGGCGTGTACGGCGCGAACGCCACCGCTTCTGCGCCGAGGTTCAAATACGCGGTGAACCAGGGCTCGATGTAGATATCCGACGCAGCGCCCGCGAACGTCGGCGCTTTGGAAAAACCGAACGTTACGTATTTGGGAAGGATGTTCTCATAGGGCTGTATGCCGATATAGCCGTCCATCCCGACGATCGCGATCTCCCCTTGCGGTTCGGTCCACAGGTTCGCCGACGCGAACTCCGAGAACGAGTAACACTTCGTAACGATGCAGCCCCCGCCGCGCGGCTGATCCGACGGCGCAAGCCCGGCGCGGTACGCGCCGTTTTCAAAGAGTATGATGCGCTGCACGCCGCCGTTTGGATCGATCGTTTGCTCGTTTACGCCCGTGGGCACGATGTAGTGGAGGTTGTGAAGCGACCCGCCGCCGATGCCCGGCGCAAACCCGTCGACGCGTTCGCCGATCCAGCCGAACGCGCAATCGGGGATTTGCTCCCCCGGCACCGTATGGACAAAACCGCCCAGACAGACAAAATCATAGCTGTCGGCCCGGGCCATGGCAAGCGCCTTGAAGAGCGGCGCGATTTTCAGCTTCCTCGAGGCGTCCCTGTGCACATCCCGCTCGGGTTTCGCTTCGCTTTGCGCGTCGGGCCGCGCGGGCTGCGCGGCAAATGGTTCAAAAAGCTCTTTCATGGTTTTCCCTCCGGCGTTTCTTAATCGGGCGGGGGGCCCCGGCGGCGCGTTTACCCGCCCCAGCGGCGCATCCGGGCGCCTTTGCCGCCCGCGATGGCGACCAGTTCCGGGATATAGCGGATCCCGATAAAATCCCCGCTGCGCAGGTAGGGGTTCCCGTCCGCAATGATGAGCGCCTCCGGCTTGCAGCCGTAGAGGCGCAGGTCGTCCTTCGCGCCGAAGAGCAGCTGCTCCGCCCGCGCAAACGCGCCGAAGCCGCGCGCGTCATACCGCGTCGTCACGATCGGGCGCTCGCTCAAAAGGATCGCCGCCTGTGCGCCCTCGCCCGCGTAGCAAAGCATGCCTGCGACCGCGCGCCCGTAGAGTCGGTCGCGCTCCAGCGTGGACGCGACGATCTGCGCCACCGAGGGAAGGGAGCTAAAAATCTCGGCCCCGTTCTTTACGAGCTTAAAAGAGGATACGGCGCTTTCCATCGGATCCTCGGGCAGCCTTGACCCGTCGCGCGCCATGGCCGCGGCGCTCACGGTCGCCGTCTTTTTATCGACGGTCGAAAGCAGCGTGTTGCCGATGATCAGATCGTTAAAGCAATAGGCGGCGTGGCGATCCCCGTCCAGCGCCTCGATCGCGCCGCACGGCGCGAACTCAAGGTCGTCGAATTTAAGCCCGTCGAGCTCCTCCGCCTGAAAGGCCACGATCGGGCCGACGTTGGCGGTGCCCATCGCGATGCCGAGCATCCGGGGCGTCCCGCCGTGCCGGGTGATCAGCCGGTCCGCGACGTACGCGGCGAGCCCGTCGCCGCCCGCGACAACGAACGCCCCGGGCGATTCGGCCGCGATCGCGTCCACACACGCCCAGAGTTTCGGGAGATACCCCGCCGCCTTGATGGGCGCGACGATTCGATCCGCCCTCAGATGCGAGCCGCCGAAATCCAAGGAACAGATCACCTCGTGGGATCCAAGGAGCCTGTCGACGGCGGCGCAGACGACGTTGACCCTATCGGCGCTGCCCGCGCGCAAATTTACAAGCACTCCGATTTTCATTGCCCTGTCAACACCAAGCCCCTCATGTTTCTTCCGCGCCCCGCTGCCTGAAAATATCGTAGAACGCCCGGGCCGTGCCGCTGTCCGTAACCAGCGTGTTGAAAAAGCCGTTCTTCGCGCCCACGAGGATGCCGTCGATCTTATCCCTGCCGCCCGCGAGGCAGATCACGTTTTTGATGTTCTTCAGGCGGTGGATGTCGAAGGCGATCTGCTGATACTTGCTCTTAAACTCAAAGACGCTCCCGTCGCCGAGGAAGAACTGCGAAAGGCAGTCGCCCACCGCGCCTGCGGCGGTGATCGCGGCGGAGAACGCCTCGTCGATCTCGCTGACAAAGAAGCCCTCTTTGTTGGGTTTGCCGCCCAATCCGATCACGGCGGCGTCCAGCGTCGACCAATACTGCTCCAGCTTGCCGATGCGCTTTTCCTCGATCTCGGGCAGGTCGTACCCGCGCGCGCGGAACACCGGCACGCCGATGAAATAGCTGACCGCCCGGTGGCGCTCCGCCACGCGGTCCACGATGGTGTTGATCTGCAAATACGGGTTGGACGTGCCCGAGAGGCCCACCAACGGCACGTAAACAAGCTCGTCGCCCATGTTCCGGTACGACATCCTCAGCGACATCTGGTACATCGTCTTGCCCCAGCCGAGCCCCACGGTCCTGCAGCCCTTGAGCGCCCGGGGCAGGTACTGCGCCGCCGCCACCGCGATCGCCTCGCACACCGCCTCGCGGTTGTCCGGATCCTCGACCGGCGCGATGACGACCTCCTTCAGCCTGAGCCATTTGGCGACCGACTCCGCCAGCTCCGACATGTCCGGGTCCTCCGGAAGGGATACGCTGATCGTGACGAGCCCGAGCTTTTCGGCGCGCTCCAGCAGCCGCGATATCTGAGAACGGGAAATGTTCTCCATCTCGGCGATTTGGCTCTGCGAGAGCTTGTCGATGTAATAGCTCTTCGCGATCCGATACAGCAGGGTGATCTCAGGTTTTTTTGCCATAGCTTCCTCTTGCGCACGATTCGTGCGATCGCCGGACGTTCCCCGGGTTGCTCTAAAAACACAAAGCGCGACGCCCGATAACCCGCGGCCGCAACGTCCATCCGCGCCCCGTGCCCGCGGCAAGCCCCGAACGCGCCGCCGTGCTTCCTATTTTCCGCCTGAATGATGATGAACTCCGACGCCCGTACGCGGCCGCCGTAAACCTGTTGTCCGAAGAAACTCAATTTGCCCGATGTGAAGGGTACCGATCCGATGTTTTGCCCAAGAATACATGGACATTATATTTGCACCCGGAGCCGCGTGTCAACGCACAAAGCAACATACGCAATTGTGTGCGTACACTATTTGCATATCCGGAGGATCGGCGGCGTCGGCATCGTTTGCGCGCATTCGTGTTGGGAAAATGCGCGTTCCCGCGCGAGTGCATTGACAAGCGGCGCGCATGCAAATATGATGAATTTGTATACCTTCCTATATTAAACGCACAGATACCAGCCGCACGGACAACATAAAAAACCGTCCCATTGTCGCTTCATTTCAGGCGCACGGAGGCCGAACGTGATCGTAAACGGGGTCGAAATCGAAAACACCTACGCGGAAGGGTTCTTAATGGCGGGCACCCGCTTTTTGATCACCGCCGATACCCTGGAATGGGCGCGCGAGGCGGGCCGAAAGGCGACCGGCTTTGCGACGTCGATCATCGCGTGCGGCTGCGAGGCGGATATCGAGTCCGAGTTTGCCCAAGGGCCGGACGGGCGGCCCGGCGTTGCGGTCGTGATCATGTCCCGGGATCTGGAGGCGGTGGCGGAACAGGCGCTCAACCGGGTCGGCCAGTGCGTGATGACCTGCCCGACGACGGCCTGCTTCAACGGTTGGGATGGCGGCGAGAGCATCGATATCGGCAGGAGCCTGCGCTATTTCGGCGACGGAAGGCAGATCAGCAAGACCCTGTTCGGCAAACGCTATTGGCGCATCCCTGTCATGGACGGCGAATTTCTCGTCGAGGAGAGCTTCGGCACTTTTTCGGACGGGTCGGACAGCAACATCATACTCTTGGGCAGCGACCCGCGCCTCGCGCGCGCCGCCGCCGAACGCGCGGCCGACGCCATGCGGGCTTCCGGCGGCGTCATACTCCCGTTCCCCGGCGGCATCGTCCGCAGCGGGAGCAAGGTCGGTTCAAAATACAAGGCGCTCCGGGCTTCGACCAACCACAGCTTCTGCCCCACGCTCAGGGACGACCCGGAATCGCTCCTCCCCGAAAACGTAAACTGCGTATATGAGATCGTCGTCTGCGGCGCGCTTGAAAAGGACGTCCGCCGCGCGATGGCCTCCGGGATACGCGCCGCCGCGC
This sequence comes from Bacillota bacterium, assembly GCA_038562375.1. Classification (GTDB taxonomy): domain Bacteria; phylum Bacillota; class Clostridia; order Christensenellales; family CAG-138; genus JBCFAY01. The sequence goes on from JBCFAY010000006.1 coordinate 104,441, forward strand.
GCGAGGGGATCGTGCGCATCACCGCAGGCAATTACGGCGGCAAACTGGGCAAGGTGCACTATCCGCTTTGGGAGATTTTAAGCGAATGAAACTTCTTGTGATCGGGTATTCCACGCGCAGCCTCGCCGAATCGCTGAGCGCGGAGCCGCACGACATCACCGTGATCGACGCGTTTTGCGATACCGACCTCGAGCGCATGGGCATAAGGGCCTACCGCTCGCTCGAGGAATCCGGCGTCGGCGCTATAAAGTTCGACGGCGTGCTCTACGCCTCCGGGCCGGAGCATTCCCCCGACGCGCTCCGCGCGGCCCGCGCGCTTCGGATCTACGGCAATCCGCCCGAAACGCTCGAGGCGCTCTCGGACACGCGCGCCTTCTACGCGTTTTTGGACGAGGCGGACATCCCGCATCCGGAGGTCTTTTTTGAAGGGGAAGCCCTCCCGCCCGGCGAATTTTTGTTCAAAAGCACGCTCCGCGATGGCGGCACGGGCGTTTCCCGCGCGGACGCGGCGATCGTCCCGCCGGAGCATATCGCGCAGCGGTTCGTCAAGGGCACGCCCTGCTCCTTCGCGTTCTTCGCGGACGGGCATTCCTGCGAGGGCATCGGCATTTGTGAGCAGCTCATCGGGGAAAAGGCGTTCGGGGCGCAGGGCTTTTTGTACAACGGCAATATCGTCGTCCACCGGCGCTTCAGCGAAGAATTCTTCCAACGGCTCGAAGGGATCGCGAACAAGCTCACGCGCCGGTATGGACTTTGCGGCGCGAACGGCTTCGACTTTATGCTCCTTGAGGGCGGCGGGGCGTGTTTATTGGAGCTCAATCCCCGCTGGTGCGCGTCGTTCGAGCTCTACGAGCGCATGTACGGCTGCAGCATCGCGCGCGCGCAGGTGCTTGGGACGCCGCCCGTGCGCGGCGAGGCCCAATCAAGCGCTCTCGGCAAGGCCGTGCTCTATGCGCACAGCGATTATACCGTGCCCGAAGACGCGGGCGGCTGGTACGACGGCGGCATACGCGACGTGCCCCACGTCGGCGAGTTCATCCCGCAAGGCTATCCCATCTGCACCGTGTTCGCAAGCGGCGTTGATCGGGACGACTGCTATAGAAAGCTTATCGACCGGTCGAAGCCGATTCTCAAAGGAAAGGATTGAGCGCATGAGCGTGCCGCAAGCGTTTCGGGCGGACATAAAGCTGCTCGCGCGTGCTCTTTCGGAGGCAAAAGCCCCGGCGATATTCGGGCTTTTGAACATCTCCATGGAGAACCAGCGCCTCGCCTTGCGCCTTGCGCGAACACTCGGCGCGTACGTATCGCTCGAGCGGCCCGCGCCCGCATCCCTTACCTACGGCTCGCTTTCAAAATACGGGCTGATCCTCGACTGCTCCGAAAAAGGGCTCTTTGAGGCCGCGCCGCCTTTTTACGGCGAAGTGCTGCGCACGGGCGCGCTCCTAAGCGTAAACGCGTGGCGATACCTGCGCGCGCTGCGGCGGAACAAGCGCGCCATAGGCCTTATGGACGGCGCCCCCGCCGAAGAGCTGGAGGGGATCTACGAGCGCGTCGCCGACGCGGGCGGCGCGGCAATCTGCTTCGGGGAAGCTCTTATTCCCGCGATGATCTATGACCAGATCGAAAAATTTAGGGGCGAATCGCGCGGCGCATTGGACATCGGCCTGCTACAGGTGGATAAAGCAAACCGCGCGGGCGCGTACGAGATCGCCCTGGAGGAGTTTTTGGGCGCGCCCGCAAGCCTGTGCGAGGGCGAAGCGAAGGCCGACGAGGCGTTTCACATCAAAAAGCTCCTGGCCGCGGCCGCGATCGACGCTGCCCTTTTGATCGGCGACAGCTTGGATTGGCCGTTCCCCGAAAGCGGCCCCGGCTGCCCGCTGTACGCGGTGGGCTGCACGAAGGAGCCGCCGCAGCGCCCCGCCCTCTTCATCCCGGCCGCGCGCCTTGGGGAAGGCGACGGCGGGACCGTGCTGCGCGGGGATCTGATGCCCCTTACAATCGAGGCGAAAAGCGCGCCCGGCCTCCCGAGGCTTACGGACGTGCTCAAGGCGCTCCTTGAGGAGGCGGCGGCATGCTGAAGATCGCGAACGCGCGGGTCTACGATCCCAAGAACAACCTCTTGGGCGAAAGCGCCGACCTCTACGCCCAGGGCGGGAAAATATCGCCGCCCGGCGAGGCGGACGAAACCTACGACGCGGGCGGCGGCATCGTCATGGCGGGCGCGATCGACATCCACAGCCATATCGCGGGATATCCGCTCAACCTGGTGCGCGGCGGCGAGCTTTCCGCGCTCGCGCCCTGCGTATCCGATACCGGCTTTGAGTACGCGCGCATGGGCTATACGGCCGTCGTCAACCCGGCGCTTCCCGCCCTCTCCGCAAAGCAGGCGTTTTTAGAGGAAAACGCGATCCCGAACCTCGACAAGCTCAACCTCGTCTGGATCGGCGAAAACCCGGCGTTCCTCAATATCGCGTCGGAAGGCGGACGGGAGGAGCTGGAACATTACCTCTCATGGCTCATCGAGGTTTCGGGCGGCTACGGGTTCAAGGTCATCAACCCGAGGGGCGGGGACGCCGGGGGCCCGCTCGGCTACGCCGCGCTGCTCGGACGCCTTTTGGAGTGCAACGAGCGATTGAAGCTCCCGCACGCGCTGCACCTGCATCACCCGTACCTCGGCGGGATGGACGCGTACCGGGCCGTCTGCGAGACGATCAGGCGCGCCGACGGGCTGCGGCTCCACCTTGCGCACCTGCAGTTCTACGGCTACAAAACCGGCCGGGACGGGAGGATGCTCTCGGCCGCCGAGGAGCTCGCGCGCGCGATTAACTCCAGTGAAAGCGTCACGTTCGACGCCGGGCAGGTGGTGTTCGGTGATGCCGCCGCCGTTACCGCCGATATCGGGTTTGCAAGAAAGCTCGCGGGCGAAAAACGCAACGGCGGCTTTATGCAGCAGCTTTGGGAAGAGGACGGCGGGTTCGGCGTGCTCGGGCTCTCCTATTCCAGGGACAATTACGTCGGCTCCATGCAGTGGCTCGTCGGCCTTGAATTAATGCTGCTCACCGAGGACCCGGGCAAGGTGTTTTTATCCACCGATCACCCGAACGGCGGGCCGTTCACCGCGTATCCAACCCTGATCCGCCTGCTGATGGACAAAGCCTTCCGGGACGAACAGGTCAAGCTCCTGCACCCCAGGGCGCAGGCGAACACCTGCCTTGGGGACATCTCCCGCGAGTACACCCTCGCGGAGATCGCCGCGCTCACGCGCTCGGGCCCGGCGCGCTGCCTCGGGCTGGACTTCAAAGGCCATCTGGGCGTCGGCGCGGATGCGGACATCGTAGTTTATCGCGAGCAGCGGGATTTCGCGGAGATGTTCGCGCGCCCGGCCGCGGTATTTAAGTCCGGCGTAAATATCGCAAAGACCCCGCCGCCGACCAGTATCCTCATGGCAAAACCGCCGCAATACGACCGGGATTTCGTGCGGGGGCGCGTGGGGAAGCATCTGAGCGTCGGTTTCAGCGAAGCGTTTATGAGCGGGGAGTTCCTCCTGCAAAACGGCGCGGCCTATTTCGAGGGGAGGCGCTGAGATGGGGGCGACGCTCGCGCTCAAACAATCGCTCGTCACGTTCCTCGATCTGTCGGACCTGAGCCGCGCGGTCGGCTTTGACCCCGAACAGATCGAAAAGATCGAGCTTCGCTACGGGAAGACGCGCGCACGGGTTTCCGAGCTGTTCCGCGTCGAGCCGAACTCAACCGGCGAACTCGCGCTCACAGGCGACCTGCGCCTTGCGATCAATGCGGGCGAAGGGCTTTTATGCGGCGCGATGCGCGTCAAAAGCGGCGTTTCCCACAACGCGGGCAGGCGCATGCAGGGCGGCAGGCTCTATATCGAGGGCGACGCGGGCGAAAACGCCTGCAATCAGATGCAGGAAGGCTTCGTTTCCATCTCGGGCAATGCGGGGGACAACGCCTGCAGGCGCATGCGGCGCGGCGTCGCGGTCATCGGCGGGTTCACGGGCCGCTCCCTCGGGTATGAGATGCTGGGGGGCACACTCGTTTCGCTCGGCAAAATCGAGAATCCCGAAGGCGGCGGGGTTTACATCGGACTCGATATGGACAGGGGAACCATTATACTGCCCGCGAATACCGATGCGCCCCCCGGCTTCACGCGCATTTCGGACTGCGATCTCGTATTCTTAAGGCTGCTGTTTCTCTCGCTCCGGGATGCCGGGGTACCGATACCGCAAAGCGCGATCGGCGGCGTATTCACGCGCTGGCGCGGCGACGCTCTCAGATTAAACAAAGGGGAACTGTTCATCCCGCAAGGAGCCAAACAATGAATCGAATCGGCATCATCGGCCATCAGCAGGGCTTCCACTACCGCCAGCTCAAGGACGCTTTCGAGCGCCTCGGGGCACAGGTATCCTTTTTTACCGTCAAGGACCTCCCGGGCTGCATCGGCATCGGGCAGAACAAAACCGCGCTCTTCAAGTGCGACGGGGTCGTCATGCGCGGCCTGCCGGGCGGCACGCTCGAGCAGATCATCTTCCGCATGGACGCGCTGTTCGCGCTCGAGCACGCCGGGATCTTCTTTTTGAATTCGCCCAGGAGCATCGAAAAGACGGTGGACAAATACTACACCACGTTCCTTTTGGAAAGCTACGGCCTGCCCACCCCGCCGACGATCACCACCGAGAGCGCCCAGGAGGCCATGGAGGCGTTTTTCCGTTTGGGCGAGGACGTCGTATACAAGCCGCTCTTCGGCTCCTGCGGCAAGGGGATGCTGCGCCTGACGGACGCGGATTCCGCCAGGGCCGCGTTCGAAGGATTGGAGCGCGCCGGGGCGATGCTGTATGTGCAGAAATTCATCCCCTGCTCCAACCGCGATATCCGGGTGTTCGTGCTCGGCGGCCGGGTGATCGCCTCGATGATGCGCACGGGCGAGTCCTGGCGCGCGAACTTCTCGCTCGGCGGGAAGGTGCAGCCGTACGGGCTTTCCGCCTACGAGGAGGTGCTCGCGCTCGGGGCGGCGCACGCCGTGGGGGCGGACATCGCGGGCGTCGACCTTTTGCCCGCGGACGACGGGAGCCTCTACGTCTCCGAGGTGAACGGCTCGCCGGGCTGGGAAGGGCTCTCGCAGGTGGCGAAGGCCGACATCCCGCTCGAGATCGCAAAGTTCACGCTCGACAAGCTTCCCGGCAAAACGTACGCCCTTTAGGCGCGCCGGGCGTCTCCTTTTTATAAACCAACGATCCGCAGCAAACGGGCCTCCGCGGGAGCGGGGCCCGTCTTTGTGCGGCAAAACGCCCGCGCCGCGCTCTTCCTGCGCGAAAAAACGCCGGGACGCATTCATTTAAGATGCATCCCGGCGGCGCGAACAAAGCGCGCTAGCAGACGACCTTGACAAACCGCATCGGCGAATAGGGCTTCGCTTCCTCGGCGACCCTTCCGGTCCTGTAGAAATCGGCGAGCATCTCCCCGATGCCGGGTGAAAGGGCGATCGCGCTGTGGAAGGAATTGGCGATAAAGAGGTTTTCAGGCGAATCCATGGGGCCGAATACCGGACGCCCGTCGTCGACGTAGGATACGAGCCCCGCCCACATCCTGATGATCTCAAGATCGCCGAGCGAGGGGAACAGCTCGACGACGCGCTTTGCCACGGCGCGGGGGCCTTCGTAGGTGTTGGTCTTATCGTAATTGCCCGGCCGGGTCGTCGCCTGCGCAAGGACGATGTTCCCCGATGCGCTCTGCGCCATGCAGGCGCCCACCACCATAGGGGCCGCCGCGGATTTTACGAACAGCGCGCCGTCGGTGATCATGCGGGTGATCCTCGGGGCCACCTGCATGCTGACCATGGCTTCGCCCCGCTCGTAGCGGATCGGCACCTCCGCGCCCGCCATCCGGGTGAATTCGCGCGCCCACGCGCCCGCGGCGCAGACGATCAGATCCGCGCGGAATTCGCCCTTTGGCGTATAAAGCGCGCCGATGCGCCCGCCCGAAAGCTCTACGCCCGTGACGGGCGTATGGGTCAGGACCCTTGCGCCCAAATCCTTTGCGCGCCTTATCATGGCGAGGTTGAGCTTGAACGGGTTGACCCTGCCCTCGCCGGGGCACCAGCAGGCCCCGATGATCGCCTTGGGCGAGAGCGCGGGTTCGAGCGCGATCGCCTCCTTTGCCGTGACGATGCCGATGTCCTTGAGCCCGAGCCCGTGCGCGTGCCTGCACAGCCCCGAAAGCGCCGCCTCCTGCTCCTCGCTTGACAGCGGCATCATGCCGCCGCAGGGGCTGTATTCAAGGTCGCCGAGCTCCTTTTCAAGCTTCTCCCAGGATGCCTGCTGCAAAAGCGCGAGGCGCATCGCGAGCGCGTTTTCCCTGTAGCTGAGAACGCAGAACCCGGGGTTCGCCGCCGAAGCCCCGGAGCAGATGTCGCCCTTTTCGAGCAGCACGACCTTGGCTCCGGCCGCCGACAGCTTCCATGCCGCCGCCGCGCCGACCACGCCCCCGCCGACGATCGCGACGTCATACTTTTGGATGTTTTCCATTATTCGCTCCTATGGTGATTTGCTTATTTCGCGCCCGCGCGGCCGATAAAGCGCAGCCCCGCGTCCCGCGCCTCTTTTAAGAGCGCCCTCTCGTCGAGCGCGAGCACTTTTTTATCGTGTAGAACAAGCCTGCCGCCCACGATGACGTCGGATACATCCCCGCTTCGCGCGCAGTAGACGAGCGCCGGGAGTATCTCCTCGCCGAACGCGAGAAGGTGCGCCGCGCCAAGATCGACGGCGGCAAGGTCCGCGAGCTTGCCCGGCTTTAGTTCGCCCGCGTCGATCCCGAGCATCCGCGCGCCGCCGAGCGTGGCGATCGAGAAGATCTCCGGGGCGCACAGCGCGGCGGGATCGCGGCGGTCGACCTTTTGGAGCATCGCGCCCAAGCGCATCTCCTCGAACAGGTCCATCGCGTCGTTGGACGCGGGGCCGTCCGTCGCGAGAGCGACGTTGACGCCCGCTTTGAGAAGCTCCACGATCGGCGCGACGCCGCTTGCCAGCTTCATGTTGCTCTTGGGGTTGTATACGACGGTGACGCCGCGCTTTGCAGCCAGGGCGATCTCCTCCGGCGAAAGGTGCACCCCGTGCACCGCCGAGAACGCGGGCGAGAGGAAGCCGAATTCATCCATCCATTCCAGAGCGCGCATGCCGCGCTCGCTTAAAACCTGCTCGGATTCGCGCAGCGTCTCGCAGATATGCGCCTGCACGGGCAGGGAATGCGCCTTCGCCTGTTCGGCGAGCCACCTTAGAAGCCCGTCGGTGCAAAGGTTCGGCTCCGACGGCGCGATCAAGGCAAAGACGGGCGCGTCCGGCGTCCTGGGCCACTTCTTTATAAGGCGGAGCACCTCGGCCTTGCTGCTTTCGAGCGTTTCGGCGCTGTCCGAATAAAACCGGTCCGCCATCTCCACGCCGATCGCCCCGCGCAGCCCGATGAGCCGCGCGGCTTCGAATATGCCGTCCTGATGGAACTCGAGGTCCATGTCCGCGAACGCCGTGACGCCGCTGTGCAGCATATCGCACATCGCGAGCGCGGCCCAGAGGAAGCTCAGGCGCTGCGCGCCCGGCTCCCGCTTCACGGCGTACGCCGCACCCAAAAACGGCAGGAGCACCTCGTCGCACCACCCGGAGAGCGGCAGATCGTCGCGCCTGCCCTTGAGGTACATCTGCCACAGGTGCGTGTGCGCGTTGACGAAGCCCGGAAGCACGGCCTTGCCGGAAAAGTCCAGTACGTCGGCGTGTGCGGGCAGCGCGGCCGGATCGATCGCGCCGACGGCGGCGATGCGCGCGCCGTCGATCAGAAGATCGGCGTTGCGAAGCGTCGTGCGCGCGTCCGAGATCAAGTACGAAATGTTCTTTAATAAAAGCATGGCTTCCTCACCGGTTTACAGGGATTCGCGCCGGTACCGCCGGTACGAGTATATGCTCGACGCGAGGATCGCGCCCACAAACGGGAGCATCTGCACGAGCCGCGCGGAGAAGTTCCCGGTCGTCTGCAGGATATCGCCGATCGCGGACATCGCGCCCAGCGCCCAGGAGGAGAACAGCACGGCGTAAGGGTTGCTCTTTGTCAGGATCACGATCGCCATCGCGAGCCAGCCCCTGCCGTTTGTCATGCCGATGAGCCCCGCCACGCAGATGCCCTGCGGCAGCGAGAGCGAAGCGCCCGCGAGGCCGCAGAACGCGCCGCAGAGCGCGTAGGAGATGTAGATCATTTTGTTCACGGGGATGCCGCGGGAATTGGCCGTCCATTCGTTCAGGCCCACGGCGCGCACCCGGCGGCCGAAAGCGGTGCGGAAGATCACGAAATTCATAATGACGCACAATAGGATCGCAAAGAAATCGAGCGCGTTGTGGCCGCTGAGGATACGGTTGAGATACGGGACGGAGTCGACGAGCGGCACGCTGATGTTGAGGAGCTTCGGCACGTCGGTATAGATGATGGACGCCTGCGAGCCGGTCAGAAGGAATATCAGAAACGTCGTAAGGCCCGTGCCGAGGGTATTGATCGCGAGGCCCACGATATAGATATCGACCTTGAGCTTGATGCACATCAGCGCCATGAAAAGGCCCAAAAGCGCCGTGATCGAGACGCCCAGCAGCATGCCCAGCGCGAGGCTGTTGAACATCTTCGTGAAATACAGCGAGAAGAACGCAGAAAACAGCATCATGCCTTCCATGCCGAGGTTGAATTTACCGGACATGGCCGTCATCTGCCCGCCCAGCGAGCAGAAGATGATCGGCGTCGCGTAGGCGATGATCGTGTAAAGGAACGTGCTTACGAACTGGTTCATACGCCCGCCTCCCCAAGCCTACGAACGGCTTTTTTCCTGTCGCGCATCAGCGCCTCGATCAGGCGGTCGGACGTGACCAGAAGCAGGATCGCGCCCTGTATGATCTGGGCCATATCGGGCGTGATGTCCGCGAACAGCGCCGCGCTCTCCGCGCCTTTTTCAAGGAAGGCGAAGAACAGCGCGACGAGCACCACGAGGATCGGATTGTTGCGCGCGATCATCGCGATCGACACGCCGTCCCAGCCGATGCCGGGCAGTTGGTTCCTCAGGCGAAAGGAGGTGGACATCACGTACGTCATGCCGCCGACGCCCGCGAGCCCGCCGGAGATCAGCATCGCGGCCGACGCGACCGCCACGGTGTTGATGCCGCCGTATTTGGCAAACGACGGGTTCCTCCCGGTCATCGTGATCTCGTAGCCGAGGCGCGAACGCCTGATGCCGAAGTATACGAGCGCGACGAGCGCGAGCGCCAGAAACAGGCTGGAATTTAAATCGGACTTTTCAAGGAGCAGCGGAAAGCGGAAGTTCTCGCTCACGGCGTAGGAGGTCACGCCCTGCCCGGAGGAAATATCGCGGAAGGGGCCCTCCACGATCATGATGACGAGGTAGAAGATCATGTTGGCGACCATCAGCGAGGACATCATGATGCTCACGTTGAACTTGTTCTTCAAAAGATTGCAGATCGCCGAGGGGATCACGCCGCCGAGCATCGCCGCGAGGAACATCAGCGGCATCGCCAAGGGAGCGGGCCACCCCCGCAGGAAATACGCGGCGAGCGTGCCCGTGAGCATCCCGAAGTACACCATGCCCTCTGTCCCGAGGTTCCACACCGAGGCGGAAAACGACACCGTCGCGGCGAGGCCCGTGATGATCAGCGGCACGGCCTTTGCAAGCATGTCCCCGAAGAAATAGACGCTGCTGAACGGGCCCGTGAAGAAGAATTTGAGCGCGACGGCCGGTTCGTCGCTGCACAGCAGTATGACGACGCAGGCCATCACAAGGCCCGAGAGTATCACAAGAAACTGGAAAAAGGTCTGCTTGCTACGATGCATCCGGTTCCTCCTTCCCGCTCCCGGCGCAATAGCGCGCCTCCCGCTTCAGGCCGAGCATGTATTCCCCGATCTCCTCCTTGGAGAGGTTCCCCGTGTTCTCAAGGCAGGCGGTAAGTTCGCCCCTATGAAGGACGAGTATCCGGTCCGCCAGATCCATGATCTCGTTGATGTTGCTCGAAACGAGCAGTATCGCGAGGTTGCGCTCCCGGAGCGCGAGCACGCTGTCGTGGATATAGCGGGCCGATTCCACGTCCAGGCCCATCGTGATCTCGGCGGCGAGCAGCACCGCGGGATCGCAGGAAAGCTCCCGCGCGAGTATCGTCCTCTGGATGTGCCCGCCCGAGAGCGTGCCCACGAAATGCCCCTCTCCGGGCGTCTTGATGCTGTATCGCCCGATGAGCTCTCCCGCCATACGGTTGATGGATTTCCAGTTCAGCCAGCCGCGCTTTGAAAAGGGAGCTTTAAAATAGCGGTCGACCACGACGTTTTCGGCGATTGTGGCCGCGGCGCACGAGCCGACGTGTATCCGGTCCTCCGGGATATAGCCCATGCCTTTCATGCGGCGCTTTACGGGCGAGAGGCCCGTCACGTCCTCTCCTTTGAGCTTGACCTTTCCCCGGCAGGGCTTCCTCAGGCCGAACAGCGTTTCGAGCAGTTCCTGCTGGCCGTTGCCGTTGATGCCCGCCATTGCCACGATCTCGCCCTCGCGCACGTCGAAGGATACGCCCTTGACGGCGTAGACGCGCCTGTTTTTAACCCAAATATCTTCGACGCTCAGCAGCGTCCTGCCCGGGGCACGGTCCGTACGGACGGTATCGGGCGCGAGGTGCCTGCCGACCATCATGCGCACCATCTCGGACGGGCTGAGCTCGCTCGTTTTGCCGGTCTGCACCGTCTCGCCGTTTCTCAGGACCGTCACCTCGTCGGTGATCGCGAGAACCTCCTCCACCTTATGGCTGATGTAGATGATCGTCTTGCCCTGCTCGCGGAGCATCCGTATGGTCGAAAGCAGGCCCGCGATCTCCTGCTCGACGAGCACCGAGGTCGGCTCGTCGAATATCAAAAGATCCGCCCGGCTGTAGAGGATGCGCATGATCTCCACCTTCTGCCGCTGGCCCATCGAAAGGCTGCCCACCCTCGCGTCGAGGTCTATGTCGAACCCGCATTGTTGCGCCGTCGCCGCCGCGCCCGCGCGGGTCTTCGCTTCGTCGATCACGCCGAGGAAGTTGGTCGGCTCCATGCCCAGGACGACGTTCTCGGCCACGGTGTACTCGTCGATCAGCGAAAAGTGCTGATGCACCATGCCGATGCCGAGCTTGGTCGCATGGATGGCGTTCTTAACGTCCGTCTCCCGGTCCCTGTAGACGATTCTCCCGCCGTCCTTTTTTTCCACCCCGGCGAGTATCTTCATAAGCGTGGACTTGCCCGCGCCGTTTTCGCCCAAAAGGCCGTGCACCGTGCCCTGCACAACTGAGAAGTCGGCTTTCTTGAGCGCGTGCACCTCGCGCCCGAAGGCCGTATACGTCTTATCGATCCCCTGCATGAGCAGATAGTTCTCCAATTTACCGCCCCCTTTGGATCGTTTTACACAGGCGGCCGGAGGAATCCGGCCGCCCGCCTTAGCCGCGAAGGGTTACGAGATCGGCCTTCTCGGGTCGATCGACCCGTCGCCCAGGCCCTGATAGGCCTTCTGCATCGCGTCCTGGATGTCCTTGGGGACGGCTTCAAGGTATACCGGATCGTCGAAGGTGAACGTCACGGCCCCTTCCTTCGCGCCGGCGGCTTCGGTCGTGCCCCAGGGGAGCGCGCCGGTGATCGCCTTATACGCCGCGTCGTACGAAGCCTTGCTGCCTTCGACCATCGTGCAGCCCACGATGGTTTTTGGATCGAGATGGATCGAGTTGTTGTCGCTCGAGATCGCGTAAACGTTCTGCGCGGCCGCTTCCGTCACGCAGCCGTACGCCGACGCGCCGGTCGTGTAATAGACGATGTCCGCGCCCTTGGCGATCATCGCGCGCGCGACGGCGGCGCCCTTCTGCGGGTCCACCCAATCGCCGATAATGGAGTTGAGGATCTCGATGTTGGGGTCGACGTCCTTCACGCCGTTGGTAAAGCCGGTCTTGAGATCGATCTCCCAGGGATCGTACACGTCGGTGAACACGAGGCCGACGACCAGATCCTCGTTCGCCCGCTCCATCGAGCTCTTGGTCACCAGGCCGCAGTAATAGCCGCCCAGGTACCCGAGCTGGTACAGGTCGAACGCGATGCCCCAGACGTTCGCAGGGATCTTCTGGTCCGGCATCTCGCTGCGGTAGCTCTCGAGATCGCCGTTGATCAGGGCGAACTTCTGGTCGGGATAGGCGGCGCTCGCGGCCGCGACGTCGTACTTCATCGCGTCCGTCGCGGTGAAGATGATGTCGTAGAGCTTCGATTCCGCGAGGCTGTTGAGGTATTTTCCGTAGGCGTTCCAGTCGTCTCCGCCTTCCACGACCTTGGGCTCGGGAGCGCCCAGTTCCGCGCAGGCTTGTTTGATGCCGCCGACGATCATCTGGAAAATCGGGTTTTCGCCCTCGATGCCCGGGAGCATGATCGCGGTGGCCACGTCGGGATATTGTTCGGCCGCCTTTGTCGCCTCCGGGGCGGCGCTGCTCCCCGGCGCGGTTGTCGGGGCGGCGGTATTGCCGGCGTTCTGCGTCCCGCCGCTGCACGCGCCAAGGAGCATCACCAGCGCCAATATCAGTGCGATCCAGCAATTCCTCTTCATAGTTTCATCCTCCATCGTTTTTTCGATATGCAAAGCGCGCGCGGCGCTAAGGGAAACTAAATCAGATTGGAAAGCAGCAGGTCGTAATTCGCCCTGCCCGCCGCGTATACCCGGCGGGAATTCAGATCGTTGACGGTCACGACCGCCAGTTTATTGATGCCGCCGATATTGGGGATCTTGAAAAAATCGCCTCCGGCCGCCTCGAGAAGGTCGATAAACAGCGCGCCGTAGATGTCGAGCGATTCAAACGTCAAGTCGTATGCGAGCTTTTTCACGTCCCAGCCCGGCTCCGCGCGCATCGTCAGATAGGCGCAGCCCGCGTAATGCAGGAAATCGTCCGGGAGCAGCCGTTTTTTCCCTTTTGCCCCGGAGTTGACCGGGCAGATCGGCGACCGGCCGACGATCTGCTCCACCGCGGCCGCGGGATACCCGAGCGATTTTTCCATTGTTAAGAGGATGTTCTCGTTCATCCTGCCGGAGATCTGCGTGCTTCCGGCGACGCTTTCCTGCGGCGCGACGACGAGGCGCAGATCCTCCGCATTGCACTTTACCCGCTCCGCGAGGCGGCGCGCCCATGCACAGTCCGGCAATTCGTCCGCCTGAACCACCGCCGAAAGCGTGTTTTTGGCGTCCTGAAGCGGGATGTCGCGATCGATAAAGGGGTTTTCCTCCAGATGCAGCTTGATCGGGCCCGAGAGCATCACGCCCTCGAAGCCGAACGCGGACTGCAGCTTAAAGGTCGAAAGCGCCGGGGCAAAGGATTCCACGGCGATCGCCGGGAACGGCGTCCCGCCGCATTCGGCGACGCCGATCGAAGCGCGGGCCAATCCCCCCTGGCAAAGCTCGCTCACTTTGGCGCCCGTTTCAAACGAACCGGCGGTTTCGACCCCGGCGTCCAGCACCTGCGCGCCGCACGCCAGGCGCGCGCGGGCGACGCGGTACCGCTCCGGGCCCCCGGCGAGATCCTCGTACAAATTTTTGCAGCACCGGTCGATCGTTGAAAGGGAAACCCGGATCCGGCCTTGCTCAACCATCGGACACCATCTCCTCGGTTTATTCTACAGCGGCGAAGGGGAGCCCATACGCCTTAAAACATCTTTGAATGCGCGGGATCGGTTCAAATCCAGGCAAATTCGACGAGGTTTTGAACGATCTTTTGTAGGAACCTTGCCGCGGGCGCGCCGTTGATCGCGCGGTGATCGTACGTCAGGCACAGGTTCATCACGGGTTCGATCCGTATGCCCCCGCCGCGCGCGACGGGCCGATCCACCATCGCGCACACGCCCAGCATCGCGCTCTCGGGCGGGTTGAGCACCGGCGTAAACCCGGTGACGCCGAGCATGCCGAGGTTGCTCACGCTCATGCAGGCTCCGCCCGCGTCGCCTTCCGACAGCTTGCCCGCGCGGTTGCGGGCCGCAAGCTCCTCGAGCTCGAGCGAGATGGTCCGGATGTCCTTTATGTTCGCGTTCCGGATCACGGGCACGAAAAGGCCCGCGGGAGCGTCCGCCGCCACGCCGATATCGATTTGCGCGCTCAGCCTGAAACTGCGCTCGTCATAGACCTGCAGCCGGATATCGGGATGCTCCTCGAGCGCCATGGCAACCGCCTTGACGATCAGCGCGGTATAGCTTAATTTGACGCCCGCGTCGAGATATTTCGGCTTGAGCCGCTCGTAGAGCTCTTTGAGCGGGGCGACATGCGCCTCGGCCATCACCGTCGTCTGCGCGGATTCCAAAAGGCTCTTTTTCATCGCCTCGGCCGTCGCGCGCCGGATCGCGGTCATGGGAACGAGCCCGTCCCCGGGGGCCGTCCGCGCGGCGGCGGGCAAGGTTTCAGCGGGAGCGGCCTGCGCTTTTTCCGCCGTCTCCCCGGGAAGAGCGGGCCGGCCGTGGGCCTTTACGTCCTCGATCGTTATCATGCCGAGCAATCCGCTGCCCGCGATGTGGGCGTACGCAAGCCCCGCCTGCTCGGCGTACTTCCTCGCGCGGGGCGTGATGGGGACCTTCGCGGGCGCTCCGCTCCCGGGGGCCCGCCCCGCCGGGGAAACGTACGCCCCGGCTGCGGATGTTTGCGCCGCCCGCTCCCGCGCTTTGGGCGCTTCCATCGCGCGCCTCACGTCGCCGATCAATACCCTGTTGTTTTCGCCCGTGCCCGCGATCGATGGCGCGTTGACGCCCGCCCTTTCCGCGAGCGCTTTCGCGCGCGGGCTGAAAAGGGGAACGCCCCGCTTGGCGGCTTCGGGCGCGGCGTCCTGCCCGGGGGCCTCTTTGGGGACCGCTTCCGGGTCGCCGCCCGCACATTCGATCGCGCAGATGTCGCCGCCGCAGGGAGCGGATTCTCCCTCGCGGAGCAGTATTTTTACCAAGCTTCCGTCGCAGGGCGCGACGGCGTTGTTGGTAAGCTTTTCGGACTGTATTTCGGCGATCGGATCGCCTTTTTTTACCGCGCCGCCCTCTTTGACCAGCCAGGCGGAGATCGTTCCCTCCTCCATGGACAGGCCGAATTTGGGCATCCCAACATTGATGTGCATCGATGTCTCCTTAAAAATCGATCGCCGCCCTGACCGCCCGGGCGATATCGGCGGGGCTAGGCATATAGTAATCCTCGAGCTTGGGCGCGAAGGACACCGGAACGTCGAGCGACGTTACCCGCGCGATGGGCGCGGCGAGGTATTCAAAGTACTTTTCGCCGACCATCGCAGAGATCTCGGCTGCCCAGCCGCCCTTCTTCGGCCCTTCCTGCGCGATCACGAGGCGGCCCGTCTTGGCGACGGATTTTGCGATGGTCTCGCGGTCGTAAGGCATCACGGTGCGAAGGTTGATGATCTCCGCCGAGACGCCGTCCTTGTCGAGCTCCTCGGCCGCCTTTTGAGCCATGCCGACCGTGAGCTGCAACGCGACGATCGTAACGTCCTTGCCCTCGCGCACGACATGCGCCTTGCAAAGCGGCACCTCGTAGGGCTCCTCGGGCACCTCGCCCCTGGTGTTCAAGAGCACCTTATGCTCGAGAAACAATACCGGGTTGTCGTTTCGGATGGCCGCGATGAGCATCCCCTTGGCCTCGTACGGCGTGGCCGGGGATGCGATGATGAGGCCCGGGGTGTTCAAAAACCAGCTCTCCACGGTCGCGGAATGATGATAGGCGCAGCGGATGCCCGCGCCCTGCGGCGCGCGGATGACCACCGGACAGTTCGCCTCCTCCTGGAACATGAAGTTCAGCTTTGCCGTGCTGTTGACGATCTGGTCGAAGCACACGCCCATGAAGTCCGCGAACATGATCTCCGCGATGGGCCTGAGCCCGCACAGCGCCGCGCCGTTTGCCAAGCCTACGATCGCCGCCTCGGAGAGCGCGGTGTCGAATATCCGGTCGGGCCAGCGGTGATAGATCCCCTGCGTCAGGCCGAAATCGCCGCCCATCTTGGCGACGTCCTCGCCGAGCACGAACACCCGGTCGTCCCGCTCCATCTCCTGATGCATCGCCTCGTTGATCGCCTTGGAATAAGAGATGATCCTGCTCATCTGTCCACCTCCACCTCGATGCCTTCGTACACATGGCTGAGCGCCGCGCCAAGCTCCGGCTCGGGGCTCGCAAGCGAGAATTCGAGCATCGCCTGAACATCGGCGCGGATGCTCTCCTCGACGGCGGCAAGCTCCCCGTCCGTCATCCCCTCGCGCTCGATGAGCACGTTCCTCGCGAGCTTGACGGGGTCCCGCGCCTTCCACGCGGCCACTTCCTCCTCGGGCCGGTACGCGGCGGGGTCGCCCGCGAAGTGCCCCTGCCAGCGGTATGTAACATACTCGATCAGCGACGGGCCTCCTCCGCTGCGGGCGAGCGCCACGGCCTTTTCGGTCGTTTCCACCACGGCTTCGACGTCGTTGCCGTCCACGCGCCAGGACGGAACGCCGTAGCCGTCCGCCCACTGCCGGAGCTCCTTTTGCGGATGCGCGTCGCAGCAGCGGGTGGAGATCGCGTACTGGTTGTTGATCAGGCAATAGAGGATCGGAAGCTTCCACGTGGCGGCCATGTTCATGCTCTCGTGGCAGGCGCCCTCGCCGAGCGTTCCGTCGCCCATGAATACGGCGCTCACGTCGTCGTTCTTCTTATACTTGCTCGCGAACGCGGTGCCGAGCGCCGTTACGACGGTCGAACCCTGTATGCCGTTGAAGCCGTGGTTGCGGCAGGACCAGTCGTGGACATGCATGGAGCCGCCGCGCCCGCCGTTGATGCCGGTCGCCTTGCCGAAGATCTCCGCCATCACGAGCTTGGGGGCGGTTCCGCACAGGCAGATCGCGCCGTGGCCGCGATGATCGGGATATTTGAAATCCGTCTTCCGGAGCGAGTCCACGACGCCCGCCTGACACGCCTCCTGCCCGGTGGATAGGTGCACGAAGCCCGGTATGGTGCCGTTTGCGGCATATTCCTGTATGACGTCCTCGAAGCGGCGTATCATGAACATGTCGCGATAGAGTTTCAACAGTCTTTCCTTCGATAATGCCATGGTTCTACTCCTTCGCCTTTCCGGCCCACAAACATACAGTTCAAGCGCCCGGACCTCGTGAGCCGGAAGACCCTTAAGCGCTGCAACCGCCGCGGACGCCCTTCTTTGGAGGCGCTCGCGGCAAAATTCATTCCGTTTCAAGCGGGACGCAAGCCGAAACGGAACCCTTTCCCGCTCCCGGTCTCGCGCCCGTGGGCATCCATCCGCCTATGCTTTGGGAAACGCCTGCCTTAAATGCTTTTCCCCGATCTCGACGGCGTTTTTAAGCACGGAAGGCTCGTCGACCGTGACGATGCGCCCATCCAGCATGACGATCCTGCCGTTGACGACGACGTCCGTCACGTCCTTGTCCTTGGCGCAGTATACGACCTGCTGCACCGGATCGTTTAGCGGCGCAAAATGCGCGCCGCGCGCGTCGATCGAGATGATATCCGCAAGCTTGCCGGGCTTTAATACGCCCGCGTCAAGCCCCAATGCCCTTGCCCCGCTCTCTGTGGCCATGCGGAAAACGTCCTTTGCGCACAGGATGCCCGGGTCGAGGTATTTGACCTTTTGAAGCATCGCGCCGACGCGCATCTCCTCGAACAGATCGAGCAAATCGTTCGAGGCCGCGCCGTCCGTCGCGAGCACGACCTTGATGCCCATGCCGAGGTATTCCGCGATGGGGGCGATGCCGCTGCCGAGCTTCATGTTGCTCTTGGGGTTGTAGCAGACCGTTACGCCGCGCTCGAGCGCGATTTGCTTCTCGCTTTCGGTCAGGTGCACGCAGTGCACCGCGCAGACCGAATCGCTGAGAAAACCGAGGCTCTCGAGATAGTCAAGCGGCGTTCTGCCGTAGTCCCTTAAAGCCTCCTCCACCTCCCATTGGGTTTCGGATACGTGGATGTATATCTTTTGGTCCCGTTCCCGGGCAAGTTTGCCCAAGAGGGAAAGGTATTCCGGCGTGCAGCAAAACGCCGTCGACGGCGCGATCGCCGTTTGCAGGATGCCGTTGTTGTGCCATTTATCGATCAGCCGGCCGATCTTTTTTACCTGCACCTCGTCCGAGGTCATCAGATGCTCGGGAATCCAGCGGTTTGCGCACTGCACCGCGGCGACGCCGCGGACGCCCACCTCCCGCCAGGCACTAAGCAGCGGATCATAGATCATGTCCATGTCCACAAAGGCTGTGACGCCGCATCGAAGCTGCTCGATCGCGCCCAGGACGCCGTAGTGGTAGGGCAGCGAATGATCCTCCTCCGGCCGGTTCTGCATCACGACTCCCACCAGCGGGAACGTGACCTCGTTGCACCACTCGACCAGCCTTAGATCATCCCGAACGCCCTTGAGCATGTTCTGGTACATGTGCGTATGCATGTTGACCATGCCGGGAGCGAGTATTTTGCCCGATGCGTCGACGACCTTAGCATCGGGCGCGTACAGCCCCCTGCCGACGGCGGCGATGCGCTCCCCGTCGATGAGAAGATCGGCGTACTCGATCACGGTATCGGCGTCTTCTATGACGCAGCGCGCGTTTTGAAACAATATCATAGGTGCGTCCCCGAAGCAATCGTTGTCCGCTTGAGAAAATTCGGCTGACGCGCGGCACGCACATCAGCCGAAGCCGTTACGGGTATTTGCGCTTTGCTTAGTCTTCGGCCTCCACTTCCTCATCGAGCGCCGGCCCGATGAAGATGCCGATCTTGGGAAGGCCGATGAGCAGCGGCACGCCGACGATCACGGAGCCGATCGAGAAGCTCGCCCTCTCCATAGGAGCCATGAACGCGAGCAGGGTCCAGGTTTCGGCCGGGATCTGGAACACGATCAGCGCCGTGAAGTTCGCAAGCGAAGCCGAGGCGACCATCGCGATATACGCGGCGAGGAACACGGCAACCGACTTTTTGAATACGTTGTTGCTCTTAAGCCAGCTGTAGCCTACAAAAGCCGCGAGCACGCCGGCCACGGCGCCCGAGCCGTAGAACACCGCGGGGAAAATGGGGGCCTGCTGCCCGATCGGGTGGAAGAACCAGAGAACCGTTCCAAGAAGAATAAGTCCCAGTGAAACATACCATTTCTTTGTTGCGACAAGGCCCGCCGCAAGCGCGGCCACCACGCCGATGAGGAATGTCGCGATGCCCAGCCACGCGGTGTTGGGCGCGATGAGCTGCCCGACAAAGCCGCCGATCGCGGCGCACAGAGCTCCGGCGACGGGTCCGAAGAATACGCCTGCAAGGGGTACCAGGGCCGTCGCGATCGAGAACGTTCCGCCCGTGCCCAACAGAGGGATCGAAGGCAGCAGCGCGGAGGCAGCGATGACTGCGGCATATACGGAAATTACCGCCGGGTGAAATCTGCTGAAGAGCTTACCCTTTTTCATGTGAATCCCCACCTTTACGACATATTTTTTTATCCCAAATAAGGCCTTACCCTTAATTAAGATCAGCAGGAACGCCTGAATCATCAGCCGCGCTAAGAATCCGTCCGGGATTCACGGATGTTCTGTTTTAAAGGAAGTTAACGCAAAAGATGCACGGTTGTTGTTTTTCAGCGGTTGGAGGGTTGTTCAATCGCGATTTGTCGGCTCGGGAAGCGGCGCGTTGGGCGCAACGGAATTTTCTTTCTGCTGTGATTATACATTCGCGCCGATACCCTGTCAATTTGACGCCCCTTTTCTCGAGCAAAATGCACAAATTCCCATGTTTTTTGCACCGTTTGCGCTTTGGATACCCGCCGATGCCCCCGGAAGCGGGCTTTTGCGCTCGCCGGGCGTTTAAGCCCATGCGAATCTTCCTAATACCTATGCGCATGGCTCCCCTCTTTTACCGAACGCCCGCCGTTTTCGATCGATCTCCCCGGCGTCCCATAAAAATGCATGGTTTCATTTCGGGCAACGGCGCGCCGTTTTCGCCGTCTTGCACCGGGGCGCGCCGCCCGGCAAATACGCACATTTTCCCAAGAATTCTTTTCCTGAATTTTTTTCGATGCAGAACTTCATTTTAAACGGATAAAAAGGGGTTTTCGGAGCTATTCTCAGGTTGAAACGACGGATTTTCGATCGACCCGTCATTTAAATCCAACGGACGGACCTTGCGGCGTTTGCAGAATCGCCCTTCCCGCGACAAAAACTATTTACAACTTATGCGGGAATGACTATAGTGATCGTAGCCGGACGGACGCGATGATCCGGCAATTTGGCAGTCATTTTTGACCATTCGGCAGCAGATGATGAACCGTTTTCCGTTTCCGTTTCCGTTTTCTTCTCCCGTTTTCTTCACAAGCCCCAAAGCACCGCCGCCAACCGTCCTCAGCGAACGAAGCGGCTCCGTTCCCCGGTATTGCGCCGCGCGGCTCCCATGAGCAAAAGGGTCCTGCCGCGCTGAATCCGAAGGGTTCTCTCCGCCGCCTTTAACGGCAGCGCCTATATCCAATCGTACGATGCACACGCGCCCGACCCGGGCAAATCCCGGGCCGGGAGGAATCTTTCCCCTGCTGCTGCATAGAGGTAAACCGGCGTTCAGGCGGGGCTGCAGCGCGGGGGCGTCGGGACGCGCCGGGAGACGGCGCTCCCCACAACGGCTTTTCTGCCGGAGGGTTGCGGCAGCGATCTTCTTTCCAGTAAAACAGAATAGAACGTTAAGGAAGGGGTTCTGCACTCATGGGCATCATCGACTACCAGAGGGGGGATTCGTATCTCCACAGGCTGGATCCGCGCATCAAGCTCGTTGCGCTGGTATTGCTCTCCGTCGTCGTGTTCATATTGAGCAACATCATCGTCGTCGCCGCGCTGACCGTTATTCTCATCATCCTGTGGAATTCCGCCCATCTCTCCTGGACCGCTCTTCTAAAATTCGGGAAGGTCGTCATGAGCATCATGGCGTTTATCGTGGTGCTCCAGATGCTCTTTTACGGCGCTCCCGCAACCAGCCATTATATGTTCGGCCTGAGGGTTCCCCCGAACAGCGGGTTCTTCAGCAACTTCGGCCCGAAATGGGAGGGCTTCGAGTTCGGTATCCTTTTGACCGTCCGCTTCATGTGCCTGATGATCCTGATGCCGATGGTCATCAAGACCACGCCGGTGCACATCTTCGCCCTCGGCATGGTGAAGCTCGGCCTTCCGTACCGCGTCGCGTACATGACGACGACCGCTCTGAACATGATCCCGACCTTCCAGGAGGAAACCGGCGTCATCATCGACGCCCAGAAGATGCGCGGCATGACCGTGTTCGAAGAGGGCAAGACCATGGAGAAGATGAAGGCGTACCCCGCCCTTGTCGTGCCGCTGATCATCGGCGCGATGCGCAGGGCGCAGCAGATGGCCGTCGCGATGGACACCCGCGCGTTCGGCTTCAAAAAGGCCCGCACCTATATCGATAATATCTCGATGAAGCGCTCGGACTGGGCGTCTTTGGTCGGCATCTTCCTGATGGGCGGGGTGCTGATCGCATGCAATTATCTGCTGCCGCGCACGATCCTCCAGTTCTTCGTTTCATAAGGTGAGGTGAAAAAGCATGTCGGAAACCGTCATTAAGCTGGAAAACGTATCCTACCGCTACCCCCGCACAAAAAAGTGGGTGCTCAAGGACATCAATATCGAGATCAAGAAAGGCGAGTTTATCGCCGTCATGGGCCAGAACGGCGCGGGGAAGACCACCCTGTGCCAGTGCTTCAACGGCACGGTTCCCAACTTCCACGAGGGCAAGCTCAAGGGCAGGGTCGAGGTGCTCGGCCATTGCACGACCGACTGCGCGGTATCGGACCTCGCGGACAAGATCGGCATGGTGCTCGAGGACCCGGAGGCCCAGCTCTTTACCACCACCGTGCGCAACGAGGTCGCCTTCGGCGCGGAGAACCTGCAGGTCGATCCCGACGAGATTATCCGCCGCATGAACTGGGCGCTCGATATCGTGGGGCTTTCCGAATACATCGACCGCGAGCCCACCGCGCTTTCCGGCGGGCAGAAGCAGCGCCTCGCCATCGCGACGAACCTCGTGATGCTCCCCTCGATACTGGTGCTCGACGAGCCGACCTCCCAGCTCGACCCCGTCGGGACGCGCGACGTTTTCAACGTCATCCGCGAGCTGAGGGAAAAAGAGGATATGACCATCATCATCGCGACCCACAAGAGCGAGGAGATCGCGGAGTTTGCGACCAAGGTGCTGGTGTTGAAGGAAGGGAGCGTCGTCGCGTTCGACGAGCCGAAAGCGGTCTTTTGCGACAGCGAGCTCATGCGCTCGTGCAACATCCGGCCCCCGCAGGTCGCGGAGCTTGCGACCTATATGAAACAGAACGGACACGACGTCCGCTGCCATCCGATTTTGATGAAGCAGGCGTACGAGGGCATCGACCGGTGGTACAAGGGGGTTCGCGTATGAAGGACAACGTCGTATTGAAGATCGAAAACCTCAGCTACACCTATCCGGGCGGCTCCCAGGCGCTCGAGGACATCAACATCGAGATCCGGGAGAACGAGTTCGTCGCCATCATCGGCCAGAACGGCGCGGGCAAATCGACGCTCCTAAAGAACATCACGGGGCTTTTAAAGCCCACCGTGGGCGACATCTACATCAAGGGCAAAAACACCAAGGAGCTGACGGTCGCCTCCATCTCGCGCGAGATCGGCTTCGTCCTGCAAAACCCCGACCGGCAGCTGTTCGCGGACACGGTGTTCGACGAGGTCGCCTTCGGCCTGCGCAACGCGAAGATGCCTGAGGACCGGATCAAAGAGCGCGTGACGGAGACGCTCGAATCCGTCGGCCTCGCGGACCGGGTCTCGGACTATCCGCCCGCCCTGAGCAAGGGCGACCGCGCGAAGGTCATCATCTCCTCGGTCATCGCCATGAAGACCGATATCATCATCCTCGACGAGCCGACCAGCGGGCAGGATTATATCGGCTGCTACCAGATCATGAACATCGCCAAAAACCTGCACGCCCAAGGGCATACCGTGATATTCGTCACGCACCATATGCCGCTTGTGACCGAGTTTTCCGAAAGAACCATCGTCATGACGCGCAAGCGGGTGATGATGGACGGCCCGTCCAAAGAGGTGTTCAGCCACGCGGAGCAGCTCGAGACCACGAACATCCGCCCGCCGCAGATCACGCAGTTCGGCAAAATGCTCCGGCAGATCGTCCCGCTGCCCGGGACCGTGCTCAGCGTCCAGGCCCTCGGAGACGAGCTCATGCGGCTGCAGGAAAACAACGCCTGACGGGCTTATCGTCAAAGCCCCGGCGACGGGCCCCGGCGGCCGGCGCACCCGAACCCTTAAAATAAATTTGCAGGCGACGATCATGATGCAAAGAGTTACGCAGCACCCCATACTGGACATCGAAGAGGCCGAAGAATTCGTCATTATTGTGGACGGACGGGAGCTTCTCGCCCGCAGGGGCGATTCGATCGCCGCCGCGCTTTTGGCGCACGGCGTCAGGGTCTTCCGGCACACGCAGAAATTCCACGAGCCTCGGGGCGTCTTCTGCGGCATCGGCCAGTGCACGGACTGCATCATGGAGGTGGACGGCCGCCCGAACGTGCGGACCTGCGTGACGACGGCCGAGCCCGGCATGGTGGTCAAAACGCAGGAAGGGATTTAGGGGAGCGAGGTGCAAGCGTGAAGGAATACGATGTGATCGTCGTCGGCGCGGGCCCAGCGGGACTCGGCGCCGCGATCGAAGCCGCGAAAGCGGGCGCGAGGTGCCTGCTCCTGGACGAGAACAGCAGCCCCGGCGGCCAGCTCTTCAAGCAGATCCATAAGTTCTTCGGCTCCAAGGAGCACTACGCGGGTACGCGCGGCTACGCCATCGGGCGGGATTTGTTGAATGCGGCGCGCGCCGCCGGAGTCGACTTCCGGCTCGACACCAAGGTGTGGGGCATCTATCCCGACGGCAGCGTCTCCGCCACCGACGGCAAGACGAGCGTGCGCTATCGCGGCAAGGCCATCGTGCTCGCGACCGGAGCAAGCGAAAACGCGCTGAGCTTCCCCGGCTGCACGCTCCCCGGCGTGATCACCGCGGGCGCGGCGCAGACCTTCGTCAACATCTACAACGTTTTGCCCGGCAGGCGTTTTGTGGTGGTCGGCTCGGGGAACGTGGGGCTTATCGTCTCCTACCAGCTCATGCAGGCAGGGGCGGACGTTTTGGCGATACTCGAGGCTCTCCCGCAGGTATCCGGCTACGGCGTGCACGCGGCAAAGATCAAGCGCGCGGGCGTGCCGATCCTTGTCTGCCACACGATCGTCCGCGCGAGCGGAACCGATACGCTCGAATCCGTAGAGATCGCCCAGGTGGACGATCGCCTCTGCCCCATCCCCGGCACCGAAAAAACGATCCCCTGCGATACCGTATGCCTCGCGGTCGGGCTTTCGCCCCGCATCGAGCTCGCGGGCGTCTCAGGGTGTAAAATGGCGTATTCGCCCGCGCTCGGCGGCGTTGTCCCGGCGCACGATGAAAACATGGAAGCGACGGTGGAAAACCTGTTCGTCGCGGGCGACCTCGCGGGCATCGAGGAGGCGAGCACAGCCCTGGACGAAGGGCGCATGGCGGGCATACGCGCCGCCTATAAGCTGGGATTTTTGGGCAGATCGGCGTACGAACAAAAGAGGCAAGAGCTCGTCGGACGGCTGGATATCCTGCGCAGCGGCCCCCTCGGGGAAAAGCGCCGCGAGGCCAAGGAGGAAATATGGCGGGCAATGTGAACGGGCGCGAAATCATCTGCCGCTGCGAGGAAGTGACCCGCGAACAGATCCTAGAGGCGATCCGCCTCGGCGACGATTCGCTGGACGCGATCAAAAAACGCACCCGCGCGGGCATGGGCTTCTGCCAGGGCCGCACCTGCAAACGCCTGATCGCGCGCATGCTCGCGGCCTATTATGAAGAGCCGGTGAGCAGCTATCTGCCCGGCAGCATCCGCATCCCCGTCGGCCCGATCCCGCTCAAACTGATCGCGGAGGGGATTGACGCGGACGGCTGACACGCCCTATAATGCTCTGAGCGGCATTCTTACAACAGAACCGATCCCCAGGCGCGGGCGGGAAGCGTCGCTTTGCCCCATACGCCGCGCCGGCGTCCGGATTTTGCGCGATATCCTTAAGGTTAAGCGGGCCGGAACCCTTATCCTTATCATCGGAGGCGTTTTCATGAGAAAGATACTGATCGACTGCACCGAGAACATCCCCTGCGACCCCTGCCAGCACGCGTGCGCGTTCGGCGCGATCCATATCGGGGAGAACATCACGAACCTGCCCGTGACCGATGTCGAAAAATGCACGGGCTGCGGCGTATGCGTCGCCGCCTGCCCGGGGCAGGCCTGCTTCCTCGTGGACGACGAGTTTGCGCCCGGCCGGGCGACGCTCGATTTCCCGTACGAATATCTTCCGTACCCGGCCGAGGGCATGGAGGTGGAAGCGCGCGACAACGAGGGCGTCACGCTGTGCAAGGGCATCGTGGAAAAGGTGATCGTAAACAAGCGCAACAACAAAACGGCCATCGTGCGCATGAGCGTGCCGCTTGAATACGCCTATAAAGTACGGGGCATGAAGCCGATCAAAGAATGAGCTTTCGGTCCCGGGCGGCAGGACGCGTTCGGGGCCTTGATATTTCCTCCTGCCTCGGACGCCGGAGCTGGCATTCGTTCTCGGATGCCCGCCTCGGCGTCCCTTCCTTTTGCGCCGATACGCCCATCCGCCCAAGGGTGTTTCACTGCCGCAATGCCCGATCCTTACGGTCGGCCGGACGGCCGATCGATCCGGCCGATCGGCCGAGAGCGTCGGCCGCGGCGCATTCAAATCGAAGCGTCCGCCCGCCCCGCCGTATGCGCGGATCCCGGGCATCCAAGAGAGGTTCTCCACCGGCGCGCGAAGGGCGCTGTTTCGCCGCCAAAAGCGCGCTCAATCCTCCATCGCGTCGGCCGTCCGCCGGACCAACTCCCGCTCCTTTTGCGGCAGCCGCGCGACGAACGCCCCGAGCGCATCGCGGAATATTCCCACCGAATCGTTTCCCAAATCCTCAAACTCGGAATCCTTCAGATGCCGCCTGAAAAGCGCCGCGATTTCCACGATGTCGAGCTCGCGGAGCACCTGCGTGATTTCGGGGGCCGTCAGCTCGGCGTCGATCGCAACTTCCTCCAAATCGGCGAGCGAATGAACGCTCCGCTTGATGAGCGTTCGCTTATCCTCCCAAAGCCTGCAGGATACAAGCTCCCGGATCAGGGCGCGATACGCCTCGTCCCCCATCTTTTCGCCGAAAGAGAAAACGAGCCTGGGCCCGGTTCGGGGCTGCTTTGCGGAAAGAAAAACGCTCTCCGGTTTGCCGATCCCCACGGCGGCCGAGATCCGCGCGGCGAGCTGCGGAAGGCTCCGCTCGACATAACGGATCGCCGACGCGCTTTTGTGCCCGAGCTCCTCACAGAGCGCGGCGGCCGCTTTTTGAAGGGATAAGAGGATTTCATCCTCGGTCTTGCCGCTAAAAAACCGCGCGAGCCGCGCCCGCGCGCTCTGTGAAACATCAAGACCCGCCGCGCTTTGGGAGGCGAGCCTGCGGCCGATCGCGCAGGAGAGCACCTGCTCGAAGATGTTGAAAACCAGCTCCCGATAGTTTTCGTCGAAGCCGAGCAGCAGGCGATGGATTTCATTGGCGCCGAACCTTTTGCAGAAGGCGTTTTCATAATAGAGCGCCGTCAGGTATTTTTCGATAAACTCGATGCCCGCGAGTCCCGTCACCGGATTGCAGAGCGGATAGTCCGCCGTGATGCGGATGTCCTGTGCGCAAAAATCCGCGTCGTAGATCTTAAAAAAGCCCTCGATCCCCTCCGCAAGCGTGGCGTTGTACGTGTGGTTGTCGGTGTTGAGCTTGTTTTTGAGCACCATCATATATAGGAGCCGCGCGGCTTTGATCTTCTTGCCGAGCAGCCGCCTGCCCCGCGCGTAGAGCTCCGCCACCGCCGTTTCCTGAACGGCGGCGACGGCGGCGTCCGCCGAGGGAAGGGATTTCAGCCACAGCCCGATGGTGTAAAAGCAGGATTCGAGGATGCTCTGCGCCTGCTCCACGCGGATGGAGCTGCTGAACCCGCCGTTGTAGCGGTGCGTCTGCCGCGCGAGAAGCTCGATGCACTCGAGCTGGATGCGCCGCAGCTCATCGTCCGAAAGCAATCCCCGCAGGTTTGCCTGCCGCAACAGGGATTGAAAATAAAACTCCCCGGAAAGAAAGGCCCGATCGATCGCGCCGAACCGCTCAATACTCTTCATCCGCATCCCCGCCGTCGTCCTCGTCGTCCGTTTCGTCCAAATCGCGGCCAAAGCGCAGGTTCCGCGCGATCTTTTCAAGCTCCCGCCCTTCGAGAAGCTCGAGCGAACCCCGGCAGACGCCGTCGAACAGCGCATTCATGAGCTTGATCAGATCGTCGTCGGATATCCGATCGAGCGTTTCGTTTTTGTACGTATAGAAGATCTCGACGAGGCCGTTCAGCGTTTGCGCGTAGTTTTGCTCGGTAAGATACGGGGAATCGCAGAATTCCCGGATGATTTTCTGTATGATGCCGCCGCCGAACTCGATGCGCCCGTTTTCGCCGAGCGCCCTATGGCGCGTGGCGACCAGCTCCGCCGCCTGCGCGCCGGTCAGAACTAGCCCGAAGCGGGCGGAGCGTTGGTTGCACGAGAGGATTTCGTCGACCGCCTGCACCTCGATCAGCGGGCGGAAGAGTTCAAGATCCGGTTCCAAACAGCGCCCTCCTCCCTCAGGTCGGACACGGACTCATCGGAGCGAAACAATCAACCAAACGGCGATGGACCGATCGCGCCCGCTGTTCCGACGATCCGCATCGATCCTGCGAAAACACCTGCGCCGGCGGCAAGGCGCTTCCCGCCCTAGACATGATTCCGAAATGCCCGAAGGTTTATGCAAAGCAAAAGATCCTTGCGCCGCGGCGGCGGGAACGCCGCGCGACGCCGCCGCGGCAGAATCAATATATTCTTCGCGGCAGCGGGTTTTCCTTCCGGCACGGATTATTTTTTTGTGAGGGCGCTCAACCTCTTCGGTTTGCGCGGGTGGGATCGCGCCATCGGGCATTGCGCCCGGCTTTGAGCCCCGATTGGGCGGTCGGCCGCATCGACGCGGGCGGAAAACAGCTTCGGGAGATCCGTGCAAAAGGGCGCGGTCGCCCCGGGATATTCGCGAAAAGGACGCCGTTGCGTTCGCCCCGGACACTTGTTGCCCGGCGAAAAAGCTGCGGCGTCCTCTTCTGTTTTCACATTTGTTCGGCGCGGGCGATCTTATCGCTCAGCAGCGCCAGCCGATCTTCGCCGGGTTCGGCTCGTTTTCAACCGCTACGGCGCGGAGGGCCTCTTCCAGCTTCGCGCACTCCCCGGCCGCAATCCGCTCGTAAACCTCCGGCTTTTCATTGATTCCCACGCGGTCGTACGCGGCTGCGGCCGCGCCGTAAAACGCGATCCCGAGCGAGTGCGCCGGCGCGTGGATCGTCGATGCCGCCTGTCCGATCGCCCTCGCGGCCGCCTGCGCGGCGGGAATATCCTCCGCCTCCCTCGCGGCGGCGTGCGCGTCGAGGATCCGCTTTCTCGCTTCGGGCAGCTTGATCTTGCCGTCCATCCATTCCCGCGCGGCGTTCAAAGCGGCCATGGGCCGCGCGTCGTCCGGAAACGATTTTTGATAGATCGGCAGGAAGCGCGCCTCGGCGCAGGCGAGGCACCAGGAAACGATCGTCGCCTTGCTCTGCGTCTCGATCAGCCGCATGAGGGATTGCAGATACGGTTCTTTCCAGTCCCCGAGCGTTTTGCGCGGTTTGGGCACGGCCGATCCTCCTTCAAAACGCCTATCGGCGTTATTTCCCTTTGTGCTTTCGATAAAATTCCTTCAGCGACGCTTTGACGTCTTGATCGAGCTCACGATCCTTCACGCCCCGGACGGCACCTTCGAGCGCATAGAGGCGCTGGATGCAGGCGGACGTGTCGACGGCGAGGATGCGCAGCCACGCCTCGCGGCTGCCGACTTTTTTAAGCTGCTCGATCGAAGGAATGCCCACGTCCGTCAGCTGCTCCTCCAGTTTTACGCCGATATTCGGCAAAGCAATAAGTTCCCCCATTCCGCCGACCCCCCGTTCGATTATTTTGCGACGCCCGCGGCCCTGATCTTATCGCGTATTTTTTGGATCGTCCCGATGTTGCGGCTCGTAAA
Source organism: Bacillota bacterium (assembly GCA_038562375.1). Classification (GTDB taxonomy): domain Bacteria; phylum Bacillota; class Clostridia; order Christensenellales; family CAG-138; genus JBCFAY01. Next base: position 133,743 of record JBCFAY010000006.1, read on the forward strand.
CTTGTCCCTCATGCTTTTGTGCCCAAGGATTTTGGAAAACCCCGCGTCCAGCGTCGCGCCCTTATCGACCTGCCAGAAAAACAGGCCGCCGCTGATCGCGGCTCGCTCGTTCGGAAGGGGCGCGATCTCGCGGAATTTTTCCATCAGCACCGTCTCAAAGCCCGCCTCACAGACGTAGGCGTAAATATGAAGACCGGGGTCGGGCGCAAATGGAACGGCGGATAAAAGCTCCGCGATCTCCCCGGCGCTTTTGACGAAAAGGCTCACCTGCGACCCGAAGTGATCGCTCATCGCGCGCTCGAGAGCGCCGCGCAGCTGATCAACCGGCCTGTCCGACCGAAAGATGATGTTGCCGGACGCCAATACGGACGAGACGGCTTTCATCCCGGCTCCCTCGAACACGCCGCAGACCTCGGCCATCTTCATCGTCCGCCCGTTCACGTTGACGCCGCGCAGAAATGCGCAGTATGTCGCCTCTTTCATATCCCCTTCTCCCCTTGCAAGCGGGTTTTGCCCCGAACCACGGTATCGGCTGATGCTATTCTACTCCCATTTGCCTTAAGGATGAAGATGCTTTTTGCGCAGATCCCAAAAAATGTTTGCTTTTTGCGCACAAAAACCGCCCGTGACCCGGGAAAATGGCTGTTTCCGCCCGCTATTGCGCGCCTTTTGGGAAAAATGCCGCCATCGATAATGCCGCCGCCGCGGCGACGGCGCAAGCGCCGAGCCAGGGCGACACCGTCGGGAAAACCGAGGTCAGGAACAGGTATTTTTGCGAGGCGCACCAGGCGAACCCCGCCGCCAGGGCGATACAAGCGCCGAGCTCGAATACATGCACAAGGCCCGCCCGTCCAAAGCGCGGCGGCGCGAACGCGCGCCCTCCGTTGACCAGGCCCGCGATGATCCCGGCGGCCAGGAACAAAACGCTTGAGAGGATCAGCCCCGCCGCGGCCCAAAGGGCGCATTCGGCATAGAGGATGCGCGCCATCCCGGGCGGGGAAAAGCCCCGCCAATGCGTCCAGCCGTTTAGGAGGCTTGCGATAAACGGCCAGCTCCTTTGGCTGTTGGTCAGGATCACGATGCCGTCGCCCGTTTTGGGCACGGCGTGAAAGTGGCTCATCCAGCCGGTGCCCTGCCCGCCGTGCGATACGGCCAAGCCTGTGCCCGCGAGCCGCTCCGTGTAATACCCGGAGCCGTAAGCGTCGAACGCGAGGCCGTAGACCCCGAGCCGCACGGCCTGCGGCGCATAGAGGGATTCCACGCCGGAAGGCGAAAGGACGCCCCGGCCGGAAAAATCGGGCATCCCCGCGATCATGAAGGCGGCGATATCCGCCGCCGTGGCAACCAGCCCGCCCGACGCCTTTTCCGGGTAAACATAAACGGGCACTGCTTCGCCGCCGAGCGAATATCCATTGGGCAGGGGCGGATCGATCGACTCGCTCCACTCGAACGTTGAATCGTGCATGCCAAGGGGTTTGAGCACCTCGTCGGCCATATATCCGGCGAAATCGCGTCCCGACACGTCCTCGATCAACAGCTCCAAAAGGTTATACCCTACGTTCGAATAGGAAAAGCCCGCGCCCGGCGCTTGGAAAGGGATCGCAGTGCGCGTCAGGCTCTCGCGCAGGGAGGGGATATCGTCCTTTGGGGAGTAGATCGCGAGCACGTCCCCAAGCGGCAGGCCTGCGGTGTGGGACAAAAGCTGCCGGATCGTGATTTGATCCGCCGGGTATTCCCCTTCCGGGAACGACCAGGTCTTAAGATACCCCGCAACAGGGGCGTCGAGATCGATCCGCCCCTGCTGTGCGAGCTTCATGACGCCCCAGGCGGTCACGGATTTGGAGATGGACTGCGCCCGCAGGGCGGTCCCCTCCGTCAGCTTCCGCCCGGTTTGCGTGTCGGCATAGCCGTACGCCCGCGTCCAGACGATCTTTCCGCCCTCGACCAGCGCAAGGCTCGCCCCGGGAACGCTGTAGCGCCGCATCAAGGCCGGGATGCGCTCCTCAAGATAGGCCGTATACTCCCCGAGCGCCGCGCCCGGCCGCACGCCCGCATCGGGCAGAAACAGCGGAACCGCCGCGGCAGCCAAAAATAGAACCGCCGTCAGCGCCGCGCCGACGGCCGCGCCCGTCCTGATCGGATCCACCGATAAAACCCCTTTCAAACAAGTCCTGTTCCCCACACGGAGCGCCGCGCGGCGGCTCACGGCCGTTGCGCGACGCCCCGCACTTTTCCCGCGGCGTTACCTTTTCTCTATGGGCAGCCATACCTCCGAGCGGTAATCCGCAGACTGCTGGTCGCCTTCAAAATACACCTCGATGTCCGGGGCGTTCGCGTACTCATAGCCGGACGAGGGCAGCCATTCGCTTACGATGCGCTTTTGCAGCGTCTGGATCGCGGACGGCATCGGGCCGACGCAGGTGAATATCGCCCATGTGCAGGCAGGGACGGCGAACGATTCCATGCCTTCCGGCGCGTCCATATCGCTCGCGACGGCGATGTAATAGTCGAAGTCCTTCCCGTTCATGCAGGCGCTCACGCCGAGGATGCCCGCGGGTTTCCCGTTCATGAGCGGGAACAGCTTTGCGAACGCTCCGCTTTGCACGGTTTGCCGCCAGAACGTTGGGATCTCTAAAAAGTTCTCCTCCGCGTTCATCTCGTAATGCGCTTTCACCCCGACGATGCGGAACGCGCCCCTGTTTTCGATCCGATAATTCATCTGCGCCTCTCCTTTGACCGTAATTTTGAAGCTGATGGGCGGATAGGCTTTCAGCGGCGCTCCCTCGAGCCTGGCCGCGGACGGAGCGATGCCGTGCACGCTCTGAAACGCGCGGTTGAACGCGGTGGGCGAATCATAGCCGTATTTGAGCGCGATGTCGAGTATCCGCTGCGCGCCGCTTTTCAGGTCGAACACGGCCCGCGTCATCCTCCTCCTTCGGATGTATTCCGAGAGCGGCACATCCGCGAGGTAGGAAAACATCCGCTGAAAATGAAACGGGGAACAACAGGCGATCTGCGCCATGCGCGAAAGTTCCGCCCCCTCGATATGCTCCTCAAGGTAGGCCATCGCCTCGTTCAGCCGGTCGATCCATTCCATGCCCTCCAGCTCCTTTCGATTCAAAGTCTATCGGATAAAACGCGCGGCGTCCTCTCGTTTTATGCTCCGAAATGCGAGCCTACCGCTTCATCCGGTACAGGTGCGTCGCCGCGCCTAAGACTACGCCTACGCCCGCCCCGGCGCCCAGATAGAACCCGATATCGTTGAGCAGCGCGCCCAGCACGACGCCGACGGCGGCGCATAAGCCGATGGCGGTGCCGATGTTCCAGTAATCCGAGATCCGCCGTTTTTTCCCTTTGTCCTTCATCGATTCATCGCTCCTTATCAAGATCGTGTAAACTTCGGCGGCCGGACGGCGCGATCCCCAGCCGGTCCCGATATTTATATAGGATGGCCGCGCTCACTGCAACAAAGCACAGAAGATAGCTCAGCGCCCCGGCCTTTGACCTTGCAAGCGGCAGATAGCCCGGCGCCAAATTGCACATCGTATGCGCGATGATTGCTCCGAGCAGGCTGCCGTTCCCTTGGGTGTAGACGATCGTAATCAATACCGAAACGCAAAGAGCGTACAGCATAAACCCAAAGAACGCGAGCGTGACGCCGAAATACTCCGTCAGCCGGTAAAAGAGCGTTCCCTCAAAGAAAAACTGGGGAAGCTTCCAAAACGTCCACAGCGCCCCCGCGATCAGAGCCGCCTTAAACGGGCCGAAGCCTTCGATCAGTCGGGGCAGGAGGAAGCCGCGCCAGCCCAGCTCCGCCCCCAGCGGCCCGCCGAGCACGGCCATGTAGAGGAACGCCGGAACGATAAACCACTCCGGGTACGAGGTGCGCGGGAGCGCGTTGCCCATAAGCAGCATCAAACCGACGGCCAAAGCAAGGCTCGCCGGGGCCGCCAAAAGCATAACCGGCCGCGTTCCCTTCCCTTTGGGCAGTTTGCCCAGCGATTTAAAAAGCGCCCGGACGCCTTGCGCCTTATGCTCCGAAGCAACGGCAACGATGCCCGCGACGGAAGGCGCGTAAGCGCCCAGGTTCAGCAGAGCGCGGTAAACCTCCGTACCGAAGGCGTTGGTCCGGTAGAGTACCGTCGCCGCGATCCATACGAGCCACGCGGCCGAAAACGTTACCGCAAAAAAACGCTTCATGCTCTTACTCATCGTCGTCGGTCCGATCCTCCGCCGCGCCCGAAAAGCCGCCCCGAACGGAGAGGTATTCCTTGAGACGCCGGTTGATGGCTTTTTCGTCCATAAGGTCGCGGAAGAAGTTCGCTCCCCAGATCAGCGCGTACACCGCCAGGAACAGCAGCGCGAACGTCACGACGCTCGGCGTATGCGAGAAGGAAAACCACTCGAAATACCGAGCGCATCCCGCGACACTCGCCAAGAGCAGGATAAAATGCACGAGGGTCCTGATCGCCAGGGATCTTTTGCGGATCGGCTTTTCGGAAACGAAGATGAAATTCAAAAGCGAGGATACCGCCGCGATGACGAGCGCCTGCGCGATCAGCCGAAAGGGCAGGTACGGGTTCGAATAAATGGCGATAAAACCCGTGCTCGCGAGTATGACAAGGGTGAATACCGCCGTGAACGAGGACAGGAACCTGCGTCCATAATCAAAGAAACGATCCATACAACGCCCCTCCTAAAGGCCAAGCTTCTTTTTCAATACGGGAACATACTGGCGCGAGATGACGACTTTTTCCCCGTTCTGCATGTAGGCTTCGAAACGGCCGTTGAATATCGCCTGCACGCTCTTGATCCGCGACAGGTTGACGACGATGGACTTGCCCGCACGGAAGAAATCGGTATCCTCAAAGCGCGCTTCGATCTCGTAGAGCCGCAGCGGCGTCTCATAGACCTGCTTTTCGGTGTATAAAAACACCCGGCCGTCCACCGCCTCAAAATAATACACATCCCCCGCGCTGACGACATACGTGGCCGCGTCGAGCCGCCCGATCAGCTTCCCGTTCGCAAGGCGGATCGCCGCCACCACCCGCCTGAGCGGCTCATCCAGCGCGCGGCAGCGTATGATGACCTCGGGCCTGTCGCAGGCGACGCCCTCCTCCAGTGTGATTTTCATCCAATCCCTCCCAATTTGTTCGCCTGAATTCAGTATAGCGGCGGTCTTTTGAAGCGGCAACGGATTTAAGATGAGTTGCGTTTGGAAGGGAATAAGCTGCGCGCCGCAGCGCCCTTGTCGAAAGACGCGGGGCGGCGCCGATGGTTCCTTGCGCCAATAAGGGAATATATAAAAAAAAGGTTTGGCGCCGCTAAGCACCCAAACCTTTCCCGCGTAAAATCACATCATCGCGCTATCGCGCTGCCGCGGGTACGCTTATATATTACGGTTTGTCCTTCTCGCGATTAAAGTTTTATGTTTACGATAGTCTTCGATATGGTTTCGGATAGGAATTGAAATTTGCAACGGCACCGGCTATCAATGGATTTTCCTGTTGTTCGTATCCCCGAATTCACCTGCGCTCGCATTTTCTATTTTCATTGGTTTAAACAAACAAATCCTCATAACGAATTTCGAGTACTGTTTTCAATGCTTTTAATTCGTCGGGATACAGATGGCGCTGTCCCACTTCGATTTTTGCCAGAGCGCTCCTGGTGATATCGCATCCGACAACCTGCAGCTTTGCGGACAGCCGTTCCTGCGTCAAGCCTTTTGCCCGCCGGATCGTACTGATGTTTTGCCCGATTGCTTTGCTATACTCGTAATTCACAATCAATACCTCGCTGCACTTTTTTGGTGCAATCATGTATTGATTCTATAAGCCGTTTGTGCTATTATTGCACTATATTAGTGCATATCGGGGATTTTATGTCTGACTACAAACAGATGTATTTAAAGATGATGATCGCCTCCGAACAGGCCATAAATATACTGATCGCGGCGCAGACGGAATGCGAGGAGATATATGTTTCCTCGCCGGAGTCGGCGCTTCAAGCGGTTGCGTTGCCTCCGGAAGGCAAAAAAGACGCGGATAAAAACTAGCCTTCAATCCATGTCCCGGCATATGAAAAGACAAGCCTGCTCCTTAGCAAAAAAGCCTGTCTTCCCCGCTTGCCCGCTATGGGTTTTTGGTTACCTGTATCGGTTTAAAGAGCTTCTAGTAAAATACAGCCCCGCCGACCGTACGGCGGCGAGGCGCTTCCCGCGGCGCTATTTTCTTTTGCGCGCCCTTTTTATCGCGTCGTACGCGCCGTTGCTCGCGAGCGACACCACCGCCGCGTTGATCACGCACAGCGCGCCGCTCTCGAGCGTGAGCGCATTGGTGAAAAACGCAGCCGCCAGCAGCAGGATCAGCGCGAGGACATAGCTTAAAAGCTGCGTCGCCATATTGGCGAAGATCCCTTTGAGCAATTGCGTCAAAAGGCCGGTCGCCATCGTTGCCCCGGCATAGGTCGCGAGCATCGACCATGTGAAAAACCCGTCCATATCGATTCCTCCCTTCATATCATCTATACGCTCGCGCGCGGATTTTACGCGTTTTTTGCAGCATTTGAGCGATGCCGTTGACCCGCTCATAAAGCGCCGGTATGGAGCTGTCCCCCGATTAGAATGAGCGGCGTTTGTCCGGTGATCGCTCAAACAAGCGGAGGGGGCGGTATTGCCGTACACCGGTTTATTATTTATGCGAATATCTTTGGATGACCCGCGGCATACCCTTTGCATAAGAAGCCTTGCCCGCTTGAAAGCGCCTGCTGTACGGATTACACTATTGATATAGCGAATATCCGAATGCTCACTTAAAGAAAGAGGTTATAGCGATGAAGGTTTTTATGATCGGCGGGACCGGCCTTTTGGGGAGCGAAGCCGCGAAGGAGCTCATCCGGCGCGGGCATGAGGTATCGTCCATCGCGCTGCCGCCCATTCCTGAGGGCGCGGAGCTGCCCAAAGAAATGAAAATCGAATTGGGCAACTATATGGATCTCTCGGACGAGGAGCTAAGGGGGCGCTTTAGCGGCTGTGAAGGCTTTGTGTTCGCGGCTGGGATCGATGAGCGCGTAGAGGGGCCCGCGCCCATCTACGAGCTGTTCAAAAAATACAACATCACGCCCCTTGTGCGGCTGCTTCGCATCGCGAAGGAATGCGGCGTAAAGCACGCCGTGGTCTGCGGCTCGTACTTCGCCTATTTCGATAAGATATGGCCGGAGAAGGAGCTCTCCAAATGGCATCCGTACATCCGAAGCAGGAGGGACCAGGAAACGATGGCGCTGTCCTTCGCGGACGAAAGCTTCGATGTCGCGGTGCTCGAGCTCCCCTATATCTTCGGCACGCAGCCCGGGCGCAAGCCGGTTTGGGTGTTCCTCGTGGAGAACATCCGGAACATGAAAAACGTCACGATGTATCCCCGGGGCGGCACCACGATGCTCACGGTCAAACAGGTGGCGCAGGCGATGGCGGGCGCGCTCGAGCGCAACAGGGGCGGCAGCGCGTACCCGATCGGCTATTACAATCTGACGTGGAAAGAGATGCTTCGGATCTTCCACAAGCACATGGGCTGCCCCGACAAGAAGATCGTCACGATCCCGAACTGGATGTATGTCATGGGCGGCAAAAAGATCATGAAGGAGCAGGAGGCGGCGGGGCACGAAGCGGGCCTTAATATGGTCAAGTTCGCGGCTTTGCAGTGCTCGAACCAGTTCATCGATAAATCGCTCGGGTCCGAGCCGCTCGGCGTGGAGCCGGACGACATCGACGCCGCGATCGGCGATTCGGTCGGGCTCAGCCTCGAGATCCTGGAAGGGAAAGCGCAGGCCGTCGGCATGAAAGGGGAATGAGCATGAAAAAGCAGCGCGTCTTTTTGACGGGCGCGACGGGCGCCATGGGCTTCCTCGGGTTGAACGAACTGCTGAAGGATTCCGACCGGCAGGAGCTTGTGACGCTCGCGCGCCCGTCGGAAAAGAACAAAAAGATGCTCGAGCCGTACCTGGGCGTTCCGGGACTTACGATATACTGGGGCGACCTTACGGATTACGGCGACGTTTACAACTGCGTCATGGACGCGGACCTCGTTCTCCATGTGGCCGCCTTCGTCTCCCCCGCCGCGGACTACTATCCCGAAGAGGCGATGAAGATCAACTTCGGCTCGACGCACAACATCCTCCGGGCGATCAAGGAGCAGGGCCGCCGCGAGGAGGTCGGCCTCGTGTACATCGGCACCGTGGCCGAAACGGGCGACCGTATGCCGCCGATCCACTGGGGCCGCGTCGGCGATCCGATCAAGCCGAGCGTATACGACTACTATGCGGTATCCAAGGTGGCGTCGGAGCGGCTCGTGATCGAGTCCGGCCTAAAGCGCTGGGTCAGCCTGCGGCAGACGGGCATCATCGGCCCCAAGATGAACGAGATCGACGACGCGATCATCTTCCACAACTGCCTCGACAACGTGCTCGAGTACGTATCGGACCGCGACTCCGCGGTATTGCTCTGCAATCTCTGCCGCAAAAACCTTGCGGGCGAGCTTCATGATACCTTCTGGGGCCACATCTTCAACATCGGCGGGGGCCCGGATTGCCGCATGAGCGCGTACGAGCTGTTCAACAGGCTGTTCTGCGCGATCGGCATCACGGATCCGTCCGTCGCGCTCGACTCAAAATGGTTCGCGACGCGCAATTTCCACGGCCAGTATTATCTCGACAGCGAAAAGCTGAACGATATCCTCGAATTCCGGGGCGACGGTATGCAGTACAACACCGACTGCTACCTCAACGCCCTCGGCCCGACGGCGTCGGTGACGAGGTTCCTCGCCAAGCTGCCGGGCGGGCAGAAGCTCGTCGGAAACTCCATGAAAAAGCGCTTTTTGAAGACGGCGCGGACGGAGCACGGCACGGTCAACTTCATCGAGAACGACCGCAAAGAGCATATCGCCGCGTACTGGGGCTCGAAAAAGGCATGGGAAGCCATCCCGCCGCTCAAGGACTTCAAGCATTTCACGGACTGGGATACCGTCGTGCACATCGACCACGGATATGATGAAACGAAGCCGGAAAGCGAACTGGCGCTCGGGGATGTCCAGGGCGCGGCGAAATTCCGCGGCGGCGAGTGCCTATCCGCATCCATGGAGCGGGGCGATTGGTCGACAAAGCTCGGATTCCGCTGCGCGTTCGGCCATGAATTCGACGCGAGCCCGAGGCTTGTGCTCGAGGGCGGCCATTGGTGCCCGGCGTGCGAGCGGGAAAGCTGGAATTATCATAACCGCGCCAAGGTCGACCCCTTCTTCGCGCAGGTGTGGAACCCGCTGCACGGGCCGGACGAGGAGCCGCTCGAATACAAAAAGATCGTGTCGGAGCTGGACGTAAAATAGGTCAAGCGGCGAAACGGGCGAAACGCCTTTATCGGGCCGCGCCCTTCAACCGCAAAACCCCGGGCAGTGTTGCCCGGGGTACGATCGCTTTACGGGCTTTGACCTTTTAAAGAGAAGTCCGCGTTGTCCAAAAGGGTGCAAAACCATAGAATAGATTCAGCGATACGATTTTAGGGATGGCTGTGCGATAAAAAAACTCAGACCGATTGCAGCGGTTCTTTTGGCGCTGCTGCTTTTGCTCGGCTGCGCGCGGCAAGCGTTTTTGAACCGCCGCCGATCGGGGGCGTTTCTTACGCCGCCTGCAAAAATTCGACGACCATTTCCCACACGTCTGGATCGAAGAACCACGAGCCGTGGCCGTGCTCCACCAGCTCAAACCGGCAGTCCCCGATGCGCTCGGCCATGATCTTTGCGGCGGCGACGGGTACTCCGCCGTCGTACTTCCCGTTAAAGGCCAGCGTCCTCGCGGCGATCAGGTGCAATCGCGCGGTCGTATCATGCCCGAGCACGGCGGCCGCCTGGTTCCGATAGCCCCGCGCGCGGGACGGATCGGCTTCAAAGAACGCCTTCATCCGCGCCGTCTGCGCCTGCATACTCTCCAGCGCCCCGGGATGCGCGGCCGCCCACGCCGCGTCCTGCCTGGTGTCCGACAAGAGCAGCAGCTCCTCCGGCGAAAGATCCCACATTTTGTCTACGATGGAGGGAGCGCCGTTTTCCCCGCCGGAATGCGTGACCGCGAGCACGAGCTTATCGACCGCGTCCGGATGCCGGATCGCAAGCTCCTGCGCGACCATTCCGCCCATCGACGCGCCGAACACATGGTACTTGTCCCAGCCGACGGACTTCGCAAGCTGCGCCGCGTCCTCGGCAAGGTCGGCCATCGTGCAGGCGGCCTCCGGGCCTTCCGATTCCCCAAGGCCCCTCGGGTCGTAGGCCAATACGGTAAAATGCTCGACCATCGGCGAATTGAAAAGCCCGATCGGGGTTTTCATGTCCGCGCCGATGCCGTTGATAAACAAAAGGTTCGGTCCGCTTCCCCGGATCTCATAGCTGATCTTCAGCCCGTTTGCCGTTGCCTTTGGCATACCAGGTCCCCCTCTCACCCAAACGTTATTTTAAAAACATTTTTATAAGAAGATCCGCCTTGGGGATCGGCGGGCGTTCCTCGCGGGAAGCCTTGTAGATCGCCAGGCCGTTGATCGTTGTCCAAAACAGCACGGCAAGCTCGTACGGATCCCCTTCGACGATCGTGCCTTCCTTCTGGCCCTCGGCGATGATATTGCCGATCAAACGGTACGGCTGATCCCTTTTCACGGCGATCGACCGCTTCGCCTCCTCGGGGATCGCCGAAGAGGTCGTCGCCTGGGAGATGAACCGGCAGGTCTGATTGAATTCGTCGCTTTGCTCGATCGTCTTTAGAATCTGCGCGATGCCGACGCGGATCTTTTCCCGCGCCGGAAGGTCCATCGATGCGAGCCCCCGCGCGGCCGCGTTGATTTTGTCCAGGGCGTTGTTGATCAGCTCGATATAGATGTCTTCCTTGGACCCGAAATAGTTGTACACCAGCCCCTGCGCGATGCCCGCGCCTTCCGCGATATCCTTGATCTTCGTGGCGAAAAGGCCCTTAGCGGCAAAGTGTTTGAGCGCTTCCTTCAGGATCAGCGAGCGCTTTTCCTGCTTGATTTTTTCGTTTATATCCTTGCTTTTCGCCATATCAACACCTATGAATGAATGTTCATTCATTATAGATCGGATTGCCGGACCTGTCAATGCTCCTGTTATCGGCGGCCCTTGCTGCGCATAAAAAAGGCATATCTCCCCGCGCGGGAGATATGCCTCCTGATTTGGCTTTGACCGGATGGGAGCGCCGGAACGGGCGGGCTTGCCCGCGGCGCGCCCGGGCCGCGGGGCGGATATACTTCCCCGGGCAAGCCTAAGCACCGGAACGGACGGGCGTGCCCGCGGCGCACTCAAGCCGAGAAACCGGCGACGCGTCCCTTAGCCGGCGTTTTCGATTGTCAGCAGATACCCGTCGAAGCCGCTTTCGTACAATTCCTTGGTGATTTCGGTTTCATTGGTCAAGAACGTATAAACGGTCCCTTCCCCTTCATATTCGAGCAGGTTCTGATACTCGCTCCGGGTCACTTCCTGCGCGCCGAACGCGTCGCGCGTCGCGTCGTTCGTTACGGAAAATACGCTCCCGTCGAAAACGATGTCCGCGATGATGGGGTCGCCTTCCACGGTATAGCTCACGGTGCGGATGGCGGCGGGCGCTTTTTTCGCCACGGCGTCCAAAAACGCCGTCATCGCATCCGCGTTGCTGATCTGCCCGTGGACGTTCACATAATCGCCGTTGGCTATCGCTTCTTCCGACGTGTATTCCTCGGGAAGATCGGCCAACTCGATCGCGAACGGGGACTTTGCATCTTCCGGCGCGGCGGACGCCGTCGCCGCGGGCGGCGAAGACGGTGCGTTCGACGCCACGGGGGCTTTTTCGGGCGAGCATCCTGCTGCGGCAATGCAGAGCAGTACTGCGATCAAAACTGCTGTTTTCTTCATCGGGGCAACCTCCTGATTTGCTTATATCAATACGACGTTTTGCAGCGAAGAAGGGTTCCCTGAATCCGTCGAAAAGCGCATTCGGCTTGCCGCCGGTGCGACGAAAGGACGTTTCCCGAGCGGCCTTCCCCTGACGAGCCTTCCCCTGACGAGCCTTCCCCTGACGAGCCTTATTCCGCCTGCCGCCGACGCTGTGAAAGGCTGTTTTCTTAATACCTCCCTCGCCGGGTCTTATTCCGCTCCAGCTGCGGATGATTGCGCTCTTATAAAAGGCAAACGACGGATGAAGATATCCGCCGTTTGTGTTTGCTCTTAAGATAGGAATTTCAACGCGCCGTATCCGGCTTTGCCGTCAGCGGCCATCCGGGCAGGGCTACCGCCTAGGCCGAAGCGGGCTTTGCGGAGCGGATTCCCGAATAGCTTAAGCCATATGTCGTGACCTCCCCGGCAACGCAGTACGCCCTGATCCTGTAATAATATGTTTGCCCCGGGACACAGTCCCGGTCCGTGTAGCCCAATGCGCCCTCAAGGGTCGCGATCTTGGTATACGGCCCGTTCTTGGCCGCGGCGCGGTAGACGACATACCCCTTTGCCCCGGGGACCGATCCCCAGGTGAGCTTGATGCCCTGATCCGCGGCCGATTTCGCGGACCGCAGGACCGGCGTGCCGATCTTCGCGAACACCGCCTGCAGGCTGCGCGGCTTCGCGACGGTAAAGGTGTAGGCCGATTCCGCCCCGGGGACCTTTTTGCCGCGCTCCGTCCAGTTCACAAACCGGTAGCCGCTCGCCGGAACGGCAATCAGCGTGCATTCTGCGCCCGCGCCATACGAGCCCGCGCCGGTGATCGAGCCGTACCGTTTGCCGTTGGGCTTCGCGGCGATCGCATACTGCCCCGCCGACGTTGCCGACGTCCATTTGGCGTACAGCGTCTGGTTGTTCCTGAGGGTGAAGAGGGTATTCGATTCGATCTTTGTCCCCTGTCCGTTCTTGCCCGTGTACCACCCGCCGAAGATGGAACCCGCTTTGACCGGCGTGGGCAGCGGGCCGTAGAATCCGCCGTAGGCGACGCTCCGGCTCGCCTGGTTCACCGCGCCTCCCTGACTATCGAGGATCAGGGTATAACTCTCTATCGCCTCCCAATGGGCGGTGTAGGAGCGCGCGCCCGTGGAACCGGAGGGGATGGTCACGGCCGTCGAAAGCCCCATGATCCCCGTGCCCGACCAGCCGGTAAAGCGATAGCCCGGCTTTGTTGGATTGTGCAGCGTGATGGCCCCGTCCCCCGCCGTATAGCTTGCGGGGTTGGCCGAAGCGACCGTTCCCCCATCAAGAGTGTAGGAGATGGAATAGGTTTCCAGCCATTGCGCGTACAGGATCGTGTCGTCGGGGAACCCGAAGTTTGCGCCCGGCGCATAGGCCGTGCCGCCGCTCGGCTGCGTCGCCCAGCCGTTAAAGCTGTAGTTTGTCCTTTGCAGGTCGCCCGCAGCCGCCACCGCTTTGATGGTGCCGATCTGCTGCGTCGCGGAATCCGGGAGCGTGCCGCCCCCGTTGTTCAGGTTATAGGAAAGCGTGAACAGGCGCAGGTACGCGCCGAAGCTGCCCGCCCAGGGCACGGGAACGCCGTAAACGTCCGCGCCCGCCAAATGGCCGGTGATGCTTTGGTGCGCATGCGTCGTGGTCGTAGGGGTAATACAGGCGTCCCGCAGGAGGAAGACCGCCGCCGTACCCGAGAGGCTTAAGCTCCCGCCGCTGCCCGACTCACCATACCCGATATCGTTTGCCGAGGAGGTCCCGCCCGCGGCGTACACCCTGCCGCCGTTGATGGTGATGCTGCCGCCGCCGCCAAAGCTGCCGCCGCCGATGCCCGCGCCGCCGCCGGTAGTGCCCACGTCGCTTCCGCCCGTGGCGTGCACGCTGCCGCCGTTGATGGTGGTGCTGCCGCCGTTGCCGCCGCCGCCGCCGCCAAAACCGCCGCCGATGCCCGCTGCGCTGGTCCCGCCGTTTGCCGTGACCGTGCCGGAGTTGATGGTGGTGCTGCCGCCGCCGCCCGCAAAACCGCCGCCGATGCCCGCGCCGTAATCCCCGCCGTTTGCCGTGACCGTGCCGTTGCCGATGATGACGGTGCCGCCGCCGCCGTAGCTGCCGCCGCCGATGCCCGCGCCTGCATACCCGCCGTTTGCCGTGACCGCGCCGGAGTTGATGGAGACGGCGCCGCCATCCTCGTGGAATCCTGCGCCTAGCCCGTCGCTGTTGCCGCCGATGCCGGCACTGTAACCCCCGCCCGTAGCCGTAAGCGAGCCCCCGCCGTTGATTGTCAGCGCCGCCCCCGCAGGGCAGCGCAGGCCCGCGTTTTCTCCGGCGCTCTTAAGCGTGCTGTTTCCCACGAGCGTGAGATTCACGGCAGCGCCGCTCATGTCGAACGCGCAGCCGCCCGAGGACGCGTCGATATGCAAATCGTTCAGCGTGAGATTGGCCGTGACGCCCGCTTGCACCACGACACGGACGCCGCCGGTGCCCGAGAGCGTGATCTGTGTGCCCGTCAATACGGTCAGCGTGCCCGCGCCGGAGTTATAGGCGTAATCCGTGTTTTCCACGCCCCCCGCTACGCTCAGGCCGTTGTAGGTCCCGTCCGCCCCCGCGGCGGCGGGCAGGAGCAATAGCGCCAGCAGGCCGCACGCGAGCAGGATGATCGTCCGCATCGTTTTCATCTTCTTCATCGGTTTTCTCCGTTCCTCTTTCTTGGTTGTCCCATCTTTCCCCGGGCAGCGCCGCATCCAACAGTTCCCTTACAGAGACGCGCAGCGCCTCTTCGGAGGATATGGCCGCCGTCGGTCGCGGCATCGGCAAAGAGCGCCGCTTCCTCCAACGGCCCGTACTTGGATTGTGGATCGCGCATCGCGCGGATCGGCGGTTTTTTTCGATATAATATGACATAATACGACGATATAATATTCTAAGTATATACAGTTATGGAAATAGATGCAACGCATATCGTTTCTCCCGACTGCCCTTGAAACGCGCTTCCCGCAAACACCGCCTTGCGCGCCGCGGCGCTCTTTTTTGATCCGCTCAACAAAAGAACCCCGCGCCTTTAGTAGGCGCGGGGTCTAAAGCAAGCGGATCGGCGCTTTTAAAGCGCGGCAAGGTTCAAATTTGGACCGGTCAGGCTCCGTAGTAGGCGTCGAATTTGTCCACGGTCTTGATTTCGTCCTTCGCGATCTCCAGAACGATGAACCAATCGGCCATGTCGTCGGTGCCGATCTCCGGCACGACGGCTTTCACGATCACGGTGAGCTTGCCCTCGGCGATCGGCGCGCCCGCGATCTCGTGCCGGATCGAGCCGCTCGTTTCCTGCGTGCACAGGATCAGCAGAAGATGATCCGCAAAGAACGCGTCGTCGTATTTTTTTGCGGCGTCGACGAAGCTCTCCTCCCCGCCGTAGGCGATGTCGAACTGATAGAATTCGCTCCCGGCTTCCAGAAATTCGCTCAGCGCGGCGGCGCTTTCAACGGATATGACCGGGATATGCCGTACGCTGCTGATGATCATCGTTTCGGCGTTCGCCGCCAGCGAGCCGACGAACTCCCATCCCCCCTCCGCCTTGCCGTCGGCGCGGAAGAAGCGCGCGGTAAAATCGGCGCTGTCCGGGTCGTTCTCGGCGGGAGACGATACGAGCTCGATCGCGACGGCCCTGACCTGCACGGGATAGCTTTCGGCGATCTGCGGGAGTATGGTCAGCTTTACGACCTGGCCGACGAGGAAATTGAATGCGATTTCGACGCCCGGCTCAAACGACACGGATGCCTTGTCGAAGCCGACGTCGTCGCTCGTTGAGACCAGGATCGAATCGCCGTTGATCCCTTCGATCGTGCCGGTAAACACCACGTTCTCGGCGGCGGGCTCGCCCTTTGCGCATCCGCCCGACACCGTGAGCAGTGCGGCAAAGCACAGCAGTATTGCGATGATTTTTCTCATGCTAAGACCTCCAAAAATCGTCTTTAACCATAAAACGCCGCAAGCGCGAAAAAAGTTGCCGGGGCGGGGATAAGGCCGGACAAAGTCCCCGTTTTCCCGCGCCGCAAAGCCCGCGTCCGTTCGTTTGCCCGATCAAAGCCTTTCTTTTGGAGCGCGTTTGCTCTTAAAGTGCTCCTTGATGGATAAGGCTTTTTTCGCGTCGTCACAGAGCAGGTCGATGATAAGGGCGGCCATGCATCTTGCGGGCTGCACAAACGCCTTGGCATCGTCGGTCGACGTAAAAGACCTGGTATGAAACGCGCCCGTAAACCCGCCGAACACGACCTGGGCCGTGGGGATCTTCTGCGAAACATCGCCGAGGTCGTTGGAGAAGTAGTTGTGCTCCCTCGGCCCGGCCGCCTGCCGATAAAAATCGAGGCTCGCGTCCCGCACTGCTTTGAGCAGCGCCTCATCCACCTCGTAGGGCAGCAGGCTCACTTCGGTTTTGGCCGCAACGGCGCAGCCGATCACTTTTGCCCCGCATTCCGCCGCTACCCGGATCCTCTCCTTCAGATCCAGCAGGTATTCCATCGTCTTTGTCGCGAGAACAACCTCAAGTTTGGCCCGCTCCGGGATCGTTCCGACGCTCTCGCCGCCCTCGGTCAGGTTATAGGCGATGCGGACGTATTCCGCCGGGTCGAGCGATTCGCGCAGCGCCTGGATATTGTTGATGGCCAGCACGGCGGCGTTCAAGGCGTTGATCCCCCTTTCGGGGGCGACGGTGCTGTGGGAGCTCCTTCCATGGAACACAAAGCTCTCGACGATCAGGCCGTTGCAGCTTGTGTTGACGAGGATTTCCTCCCCGTGCCTATCGTCGTTTACGTAGGCGTGGGTGCCAAGGGCAATGTCCACGCCGTCGAACGCCCCGAGGCGCAGCAGTTCCTTCTTCCCGCTGTCGGCAGACGTTTTCCCCTCTTCGATCAGGCTTGCGATCACGTCCGCGGGCAGGGCCTCCTCCGACGGGACCGCCATGAAGGAGACGTCCCCCGAAAGCTCGCTCATAACCCCGGTGGCCTTCAGCGCTTCGGCCACTGCCAAGAGCGCCGTCACCTGGATATTGTGCCCGCAGGCGTGCGCCAATCCGTTTTCCCGGTTCGCGTGCGGATGGGACGGGCAATAGATGGCGTCCATCTCGCCGAGCATGGCGACGTGGGCGAGGCTTTTCCCGCCCCGGAGCCTGATGCGCTGCGCCGTAACGGCCTCGCTGACGATTTCGTCGGCCCCGATGCTTTCAAACCATTGCTTCACGAGGGCGCTCGTCTTGTATTCGTGAAATCCCAATTCCGGTATGGCGAGCAAATCCTTCCCCAGCCTTATCCATTTTTCGGAGTTCTCGAGCAGATAGCGATCCACGATTTGTTTTATTCGTTCCATGGTAGCTCCCCTTCCTGAATGAGTCCGCTTTAAGATCCATTAAAATCATTCCGCCGTCGACTGATAGAATACCATTTTTTTATCCCGCGATCAAATGAACGGACCGCCGAAAACGAGAACTCGAAGCGCCTCAGCGGGCCGAAAAAGGCGTCGGGCCCGAACGCGAACCGCAGGGAGCCGCCTGCGAAATACGCGGCACGGCGGGAATATCCCGCCGCCGATTCATGCGGGGCGCGCAATCAAAATTTGTTGGATGCCAAAAAAATAATAATGCAATTTGTAGGGTTTTAATAGTATAATTAGATGGTAAAACTAACCAAACCGGGCGGAGCAAACGCGTCAAGGCGCTGCGGCGCAAGGCGGAAGCCGCAGCGGTCGCCGGAACGGCTGCGGGGCGCGTCGTTCGGGCAAAGCCGCCGGCGACCGCGAGGCCGCTCCCTCCGCCGCTCCCGGCGCACCCGCCTTTTGGCAAAGGGTTCATCATCGCTTACGGGATCTCCGCGAGCAGCCTTTCGATCGAAACCATGTCGACCGGCTTCGCGAGGTGCCGGTCAAACCCGTTTTTCTTTGCCCGCTCGACGTCGTTCTCGCCTGCGTAGCCCGTCAAGGCGATCAGCAGCGCACCCTTCAATTCATCCTCCCGTTTTATGATCTTAGCGACCTCATAACCGTCTGTCCCCGGCAGGCCGATATCGCAGAAAACAACGTCCGGCCGGACTTCTTTTGCCTTTTTTATGCCTTCGGTCCCGTCGCAGGCGGCGAATACCCGGTGCCCGAGGACGGTAAACATGGAGCATAGGATCTCCGTCAGATCCTTGTTGTCCTCGATGATCAGGATTTTATAGCCGCGCTTTTCTTTCCCGGCCGCCCCGCCGTTGTCCGCCTTGATGTTTCCCCCCGTGATCGGCAGGCGTATGGTAAACGAAGACCCCTTGCCCAAACCGTCGCTGCCCGCAAGAACCCTGCCGCCGTGCATTTCGACAATGCCTTTGACGATGGCAAGCCCCAACCCCAGGCCGAGGCTGTTGTGCCTGTCCAGCGACTGATCCGCCTGAACAAAAGGCAGGAACAATCCCGCCAGCATTTCCGGATCCATGCCGATTCCGTTGTCCCTCACGCAGACGGCCGCTTCGTTTCCCTCCGTCCGCAGCGATACCCATACGCTCCCGCCCGCCTGCGTGAATTTCAAAGCGTTGTAGAGGATATTCCCGATGCACTGCGTGAGGCGGACCGGATCGGCGGAAACAACGATGGGATCGGCCTTGATTTGTCCAAAAATCCGCACGCCTTTTTTCTCGAACTCCGGCCTGATATCCTCCACGGCGTTTGTGACGATTTCGTTGAGGAGGATATCCTCCTGTTTCAGTCTGATCTTGTTTTGGGTGATGCGCGTCAGATCTAGCAGATCGTCCACCAGCTTGCACAACTGGCGGATCTGCCGTTTCATGATCCCCATCGCCTTTTCCTTTTGCGTTTGCCCGGCAGGAATTTCGAGGATCGAAAGCCCTGCGACAATGGCGGCCAGAGGATTCCTAAGCTCGTGGGAAAGAACGCTGATAAAATCGTTTTTATTCCTGTCAGCTTTTTCAAGCTCGTCCACGAGGGCAAGCGCTTTTTTCTCGCTCTCCCGCAGCGCCTCCTCCGCCTGCCTCGTCGCGGTGATATCGTTGAAAAGGATGGCGACCCGCCGCTGTTCGGGCTGCCCGACGCGGAAGGCGTACACGTCGTAAAAGCGGCCGAGCGCTTTCGCCGGGCTCTGGAAACGGGCGGGTTCGCCGGTGAGGGCAATGCGGCCATAAATATCGAACCAGTGCTGCTCGTTGTCCGGCGCTATATCCCGGATGCTGCGGCCCACCGCGTCCGCAAGCCCCGTCTGCCTCTCAAAAGATCCGTTGACCTCAAGGAAGCGGTAATCAAGGGGCCGGTCGTTCCCGTCGAACAGTACTTCGATGATGCTGAACCCTTCGTCTATCGAGTCGAAAAGGGCGCGGTACTTCTCCCCGCTCCTTAAAAGTTCCTCCTCCTTTTGCTTGAGCTCGGTGATGTCGCGGATGTTGCCGTTCCTGTACAGCGGTCGGCCTTCGCTGTCCCTGGTCAGGGACATGTGGTTGGAGATCCAGCGGTATTCGCCGCTTTGGGCGCGCTGCCGGTAGACCGCCTCCGCCTCTCCCGCATCGTGCAGCCGCTCCATCGCTTTATGCATCGCGGGCATATCGTCGGGGTGGATCATCGAGAGCGCCTCCCCGGAACGCATGGCCATATACCGCTCCGGCGCATACCCCATCATTGTTTCGGCGGAAGGGCTGATATAATCGAATTTATCGGTCCGTATGTCCATACGGTAGATGACGTCGATGGAATTATCGAGCACCGACTGGAAACGGGCCCTGCTCTCGCGCAGCTGCTCCTCGGCGCGCCTGTGCTCGGTGATGTCGATATCCATTTCAAGGATCAGCGGCGAACCGTCCGTATCGCTGAACGGGAAGTCGTAGGCGTCGATAACGGTATCGTCCTTCGGGGAAACGAATTCCCAGCGGTGCGCCTTTCCGGTCTTAAGCGGCACGAACGCTTCGCAAAAAGGGCAGGGCTCGGAATATCCGCAGCAATACTCGTAACAGCGTCGGCCGCCGGGCTCGCCGAATTTCTCCCTGAAAGCCCGGTTGGAAAAGACAACCCGATGGTCCGGGGTCATCAGGCGGACCATCACCGACAATGTTTCCATCACGCCCAACAGACGTCGGCGTTCGTTGAGGATCTGCTCGGTAGCCTCCCTGCGCAGCCGCGCCATATCGATGTGCGCCGCTATGCGCGCCATCAGTTCCCGGGAGCCGATGGGTTTGACCAGATAGTCGTCCGCGCCGCACTCGAGGCCCTCCACCCGGGATTCCTCGCCCGCCTGCTCCGAAAGGAGGATGATCGGCACGGTCTTTAAGGCGTCGTCCGCCCGTATTTCCCGCACAAGGGCGAATCCGTCCAGATTCGGCATCATCACATCGCTGAGGATCAGATCCGGGCGTTTTTCCCGGGCGGCCGCCAGCGCCGCCGCCCCGTCCGGCACGGTCATTGCCCGGTAGCGTTCGCCCGTCAGGCGGGCAAGATAGCGGCGCATATCGGCGTTATCGTCGGCGATCAGGATCACCGGCCGATCCGAGGGATCTTCCGCCTCCCCCGCCGGGCATGGGACGGGAATTAGATCGCGGCAGAAGCACTGCGGGGCCGCCTCCCCGGCGCCATGCTCTTCGGGCAGCCATCGGAGCGCCTCTTCCAGGAAGGGGGAAGCCCCCACCGCTGTGGAGGCCTGTGTCCGACCGCTTCCGATCCGGTCCGGGGACAAATGCTCTTTGCCTGAAAGAAGGGTTACGGTGAATTCGGTCCCGAGCCCGAGGGCGCTCTGTGCGCAAATAACGCCGCCGTGAAGCCCGACCAATTCCCGGACCAGGGCAAGGCCTACGCCGTTGCCCTCGCGGGTGCGGCCCCGCAGGTTCCGGGCGCGGTGGAACCGCTCAAAGAGGTGCGGCAGCTCGTCGGCGGAGACGCCGACGCCGGTATCCCGCACCTTGAGGACGGGGCCGGACGCTTCCATATAAAGCTTGACTTCGATTTCGCCCTCAAACGTAAACTTGAGCGCGTTGGAGACCAGTTTCAATACGATCTTTTCCCACATGTCCCTGTCGACGTAGACGGGTTCCGGGAGCGTGGGGCAGTCTATACGGAGGCTCAGGCCCGCCCTTTCGACGACGCCCCGGAAGACGTCCGCCAATTCCGCGGTGAACGCCGCCAGATCCGTAGGCTCGAAAACCGCCTGCACCCGCCCCGATTCGATGCGCGAGAAATCCTCCAGCGCGTTCACGAGGCACAGCAGCCTCAGGCCGTTTCGGCGCATCACCTCCAGCCGCTCCTTCGCCGCGGGGGAAAGCCCCGCGTCTTCACAAAGCAGATCCTCGACCGGCTCCAGCATCAGCGTCAGCGGCGTGCGAAACTCCCGGCCGACGCCGGTGAAAAAAGCGGTTTTCGCGCGGTCGAGCTCCGTGAGCGCCTCGGCGCGTTTGTGCGCCTCCCTGAGGCAGAGCGTTACCGCCTCTTTGAGGCTTTCGGGCCATTGTTCCGGCGGCCCGAGCGGCGTGCCCGCCCAATCGAACGCGCGGATCCCCTCCTCCATCTCCCCGCCGTCGACGAGAAAATCAAAGCTGTCCGGCACGCCCATATTCCCTCCGCTTCGCCCGCAGCCCGCGGGCTGTCCGGCATATTCATTGAATTTGTTAATTCTCGCATTGTGTTGATTCCCGCGTCGTATCGATATGAAAGATGAATCGGTAAGTCGAATTGAGGATTATTATAACACACGGCGTTCCTTGTATAAAGCATCGGCGCGGCGCTCGCCGCCGTTTTGTAAGCGCGCCTGAAAAAGAGAAGGGCGAAGGTACGACGCCTTCGCCCTGTTGCCGTACGGCGCTTTATGCCCTGCGCCGCTTCATCGCGATATAGCCCGCAAAGATCGCCGCCAGCGGCCAAATCAGCGCGAAGCCCCACGGCGTTGCCGCGCCGCCCGTCTGCGGGATGTCGGCCTGCGCGTCGGAATCCGCGAACACCGCGAAGGGCGAAAGGCCGGTGACGGTAAATGTCGCCTTGCCGTCCCGGACAATGGCGGCAAGCTCTTCCAGCACGCCGCCCCTGCAGTGAAGCAGCGTCACCGTCTCGCCGGCGGCCGCGCGAAAACGCCGATCTCCCCCACGATGAGGAAATCGCCGTCGGGATAAAGCGCCTGCATCTCCCGCCCGGTACGGCAGGGCAGGCTGCTGCGGGTGTATGATTCCACATAGCGCTTTGCCGTGCGCGCGGTCTGGTCAACCCGGTAAAGCATGTCCATCCTCCCGATGTTAATGGTAGCAGATCGGAGGAGTCAAAACATACGGATGGCGAAATTGACGCTTTTTTTTGCCGAAATTAGCACAAAAACGGCGCAAAAAAATCCCCGTCCGGCGCGTGGCGGGGATCAGTGGCCGGGAGCGCCGCAAAGGCGTTTATTGGGAAAACGGATCGATTGAAACGGGAAACGCGGCCATCAGCGTGAACTTGGTTCCGCCGTCCTCCGCCTTGAGAAAGCCCCCGTATGCGTTCATAACCTTTTGGATGTTGAGCAAGCCCATCCCGTGTTCGAGCCCCGTTTTGGCGGAAATATACCGCCCGTCCTCCTGCCGTGAAGAACCGTTGCAGGCATTCTCGATTTTGATCAGCAGCTGGCCGCCCGAGAGCCTTGTTTCCGCCGAAAGGAACCGCGCATCCGGCGCGGTTACCCGTTCGCAGGCTTGCTCCGGCCGGGGACGCGGCGACGCCGCACAGCTTTCTCGCGCTCTGCCTCGCGGCGCTCCTTGCGGGCTGCCCGGCGCTGAAACGGCGCAAAGCGTAAAAAGGCATACACACAGGGCGGAGGCAGCGGATCGATTGCCTCCGCCCTTTTTTACGGGATGTTCAAAGACCGCCGCCGGTCGGCGGCGCAGCCGGGCGGCCCCGATCCCCTTACGCTTTGATGATATAGCTCCGTCCGCCGGGATATTTCCCAAAAGATCGTCGTTTCCGACGAGGCGCGTTTTAAAATCCCGCCTTACAATGGTTTGTAAGACGGGATTTTTTATTTGGACAATCCACCTTCAACGATACGGGAGGATGATACTATGAAAGCGAAGCGGTTTACACTCGCGCTGCTGTGCGCGGCGCTGATATTTGCGCTGCTTCCCGCCGCGTCGCTGGCGGACGGTGCCTACAGCGGCCTGACCGTGTCGGGCGGCGCAGAGGGCACGGACTACGCCTACGACGGCGGCGCGGGCACGCTGACCATACTGACCGGCCGGGCGCTCACGCTCTCGGGCACAAGCGCCACCCGTATCGTAGTGCAGCCGGGCGTTGCCGCCAATCTCACGCTCAGCGGCGCGAACATCGACGTATCGGCCACGGACGGAGCCTGCGCGTTCGATATGGCGGGCGCAGTCGTCAATCTCACGCTCCTGGGCAGCAACACCCTCATAAGCGATAGCTATACCGCCGGGCTGCACTGTCCGGACGGCGCGACGCTGACCATAACGGGCACGGGCTCGCTCACGGCCGCGGCCGAAAACAACGGCTTCGCCGGGGGCGGCAACGGCGCGGGCATCGGCGGCGATGACAGCGAGGACTGCGGTACAATCATCATTGAAAGCGGCACGGTCACGGCCATCGGCTATAATTGCGCCGCGGGCATCGGCGGCAGCGATTATCGGAGAGGCGGCGGCACCGTCATCATCCATGGCGGCACTGTCACGGCCATCGGCGGCGAGGAAGCAGCGGGCATCGGCGGCGGAAAGCACGGCAACGGAGGAAACGTCACCATATTGGGCGGCACTGTCACGGCCATTGGCGGCGCGGGCATCTACAGCTCCGGCGGCGCGGGCATCGGCGGCGGCTGCGCCAATGACGGCTTCAGGCCCACCTTGGGCGGCGCGGGCGGCACGGTCGATATATCGGGCGGCGTCGTTTTTGCCTTCGGCGGCGGCTCCGGAGAGGACATCGGGCACGGGGCTGGAATCAGCGACAACAGCGGCGCCTTGAGCATCTCGGGCACGGCGGCGGTGTTTTTGAAAAACGACAGGTACCCCGCGGCCACGACGGCAGCGGCGCACACGAAATACAGCCTGACCAACGCGGCGGCGGGCGACGCCCAATACGGCATATCCGTCCCCTGGGACGGCAGTTTCAGCGCGTACCTGCGGCTGTATAACCTCGACTACAACCTCAACGGCGGCAGCGGTACGCTCCCCGCTTCCATAACGCAGCACGCCGGGCCGGTGATGATCGCGGGCGGCAGCGGGCTGAGCCGGGCGAACTACGCCTTCGCGGGCTGGAACACGCAGCCGGGCGGCGGCGGCAGCAGCTACGCGGCGGGCGAAGCATCCGCGTTCACCGGGGATACGACCCTCTACGCGCAGTGGAGGGAATACGTGCCCATCGCCGGTCTTCCGCTCAGCCGGACTCTGTACGTGGGCGAGCGCCTGACGTGGGACCCGCAGCCCCGTGGCGGCGTATGGGAGTGGAATAAGGAATATTTCTCCGCCGACCTCAAGGGCCCGGTCACCTTTACCGCGCTCAGGCCCGGTACATCCGTCGTCACGTATTCGGCGGGCGGTGCGATGCAGAGGATCATTGTCACCATCTACGAATTCGAGGTGCCCCAGACCGGGGACGCGGCAACGCCCTCCAGCGTTATCGCGATCGGCCTCGCGGCGCTGTGCGGCATATCGGCCGCGGCGCTGAACGTCCCGGCAAAGAAGAGGAAAACGAAGGCGTGATCCGGCGAGCTTCGGCCGCAATCGCCGCAACGGGCGCGCTTCGGCGGAACCAAGCGGGGATCCGGCGTTTCCGACGGCGATGATCGAGCGACGGTAAAAACCGGGGAGCGGCGGCAATTTGGCTGCGCTCCCCGGTTTTTCATTCCGCCCGTACCCGCCGATCGCGCGGTGCCCGAACCGGCGCGGGAGATCGTCCACGGCGCGCTCCGATACGCTCTATGGAGGAAGAACGGGGAACGAGAACCGCATTTAAAAGAGGAATTTTGGGAGAATACTACGGAGGACCGGAAACGGCCGGTATGGCGGAAAACGAAAGGGAGAAATGGATCAAGGAGGAACTATGGATCAGATTAAAATTACCACTTACGACAGGCTGATGAGAGCATGGGAAAACTCCCAGGAACTTACCCGGGACTTTGAGATGTATTCCAAGCGCATTGAAGAGGAAGAAATCAAGCAGGTTTTTAAAAAGTTTGCCGAGGATGAGTGCCGGCATGTGTCGAAGCTCAGATCCATCATCGATAATTACAAGGACAAGCTTAAGGATTGAAAATCATCCGACGGGAACGAAGGGCAAGTATCCGCGGCGGGCACTTGTCCTTTTTATTTTCTCGGCCGATGGATCCCGCGGCCGGGGAAGCGGGCCCGCATAGGGAGCGGCATAAAATAGCCCCCGGCTTAGCAGGCATGATCCGAACAAAGTCGGCCGAACAGGAATACGTTAGGGGTGAAGTATTTGTGTTGGGGAGAGATCCATTATGCCCGCTCGAATTCCACAGAGCTGCCCGCCCGCGTTCCTGGGGCGATATACGGTACAACGAGGAGATACTTTCTACAATATCGCCCGTATTTTTAGGGTAAGGCTTGAAGCGCTTGCAGCCAACAATCCCCACATCAAGAACCCGAATATCATCTACCCCGGGGATATCCTATGCGTGCCGGGCCTGATAGGATACCCCTGTTCGATCGTTCTAAAGCCGCTGGAGCGCTTGCCGTTCGGATCGGGCGCGGCGGCTTACGTTAATTTTGCTCCGAGGGGCTCTCAGGCGGTGAGCTTCCTCTCAACATTGCCCCAGCCTTCGGCATTGGGCAATTTTGATCTCTATCTGGGCGAGATCTATATCCCCGATATCGGCGGGTTCGGGAACCAATTGTTCCCGAGCCCCGAAGATCCGCCGACTTGGACGACGAGGGTGGAACTGCCCACCGCCGCGCCGATCCTGCCGGGTTCCCAGGTCGTCATACGGCCTTCCGATTCATCGACCGGGGTAGCCGGCAAGGTCCTCCTGGAAGCCACGATCCATAATGAAACCTGCAACGTGTAAGAGGTAAGAAAGAATTCATAAGAGAATAAGCCCCGCCTTTACGGCGGGGCTTCTAGACTGCCCTGAAAACAACAAGTCAAGCAGGCGCACGAAACCAAGCTCGGCGAAAAGCCGAGCTTTTCATATAGCGTTCCTTTAGCGGACGAGGGGAGTGAGTTCTACTTGAAAGCCAAGG
>JBCFAY010000007.1:0-158640 GCA_038562375.1 Bacillota bacterium
TGGTCAGTATCTCTACTGACTTCTTTACTCTTTTCAGGTACTTCTATAGCGCGCCCCCGCGCTTGGAATTGTCTGGTTCGTCTTTTTCTTCTTCTCACTATATGGTTTTCAAGGTGCGACCCTCCCTTTCGGGACAGCTTCTATATCTTATCAAACACCTACCCGCCTGTCAACGCCTTTTTGACGTTTTTACGATGAAAGATTAAATTTCCATTTCGTTGCCTCGCGGCAACGAAAACTTCTTAAGCGGCTTGCTGTTTTCAATCGGTCCTCCTCCGAGGCATGCGTCGCCGTCGTAGAACACCGCCCACTGCCCCGGCGTAATCGCCCTTTGAGGTTCATCGAACACAACGTGGACGCTTTCTTCGCATACATGCACCGTAACCGGCTGGTCCGGCTGCCTGTAACGGAACTTCGCCGTGCAGCGGAAGGCTTTTGAAGGCGCTCTCCCCGCGATCCAGTTCACTTTCCCGGTGGTCAGCTCGGTCGAAAAAAGCTCCTCGTGCTCGCCCTGCTGAACGATCAGCAGATTGCGCTCCAAATCTTTTCCGATCACGAACCAGCTCTCGCCGCTGCCGTCGTTCCTGCCGCCGATTCCAAGCCCGCGGCGTTGCCCGAGCGTATAATACATCAAGCCGTCGTGGCGCGCTATGATCTTGCCGGAAAGATCCACCATATTTCCCGGCTGCGCGGGCAGATACTGCATCAAGAATTTCTTGAAGTTGCGCTCTCCGATAAAGCAGACCCCGGTGGAATCCCGTTTGTGAGCGGTCGTAAGCCCCGCCTTGGCCGCGATTTGGCGAACTTCGCTCTTGTTCAGGCCGCCGATCGGAAACATCGCCCTACTAAGCTGATCCTGCCCAAGTCCCGCAAGAAAATACGTTTGATCCTTATTTTTGTCCGTCGCGCGCAAAAGCCGCACTCCTGCGCCGCTTCTTTCGAGCCTTGCATAATGGCCGGTAGCAAGCGCCGATGCGCCGGTACCCATCGCAAACTCCAAAAACGCTTCGAATTTAATCTCGCTGTTGCACAGGATATCGGGGTTGGGCGTTCGTCCGGCCCGATATTCGTCCAAAAAAAACGAAAATACCCGCTGTTGGTATTCCCTGGTAAAATTCACCGTATAGTACGGCACGCCGATGTGCTCGCAGACCCTTTGTACATCCTCGTAGTCGCCCGTAGAGGTGCATACGCCGTCCTCGTCCGATTCCTCCCAATTCTTCATGAATACGCCGATCACCTTGACGCCCTGTTCCTTGAGAAGGAGCGCGGCGACGGAAGAATCCACTCCCCCGGACATCCCCACGATAACGTGGCCGTCGCTGATCATGGTTCCCTGTCCTTTCCCGTCATGACTGAATTCTGGTCTTAAGCTCCGAAAGGCCCTTTAACATGCGCTCGAGCAGTTCAAGAAACGCCTGACGCTCGTCGCCGTCGAAGCTCGCGAGCATGGTCGAATAGATCATATCGTAATCGATCTCGCACCAGCGCGCGAATTCCTCTCCCTTCTTGGTCAGGGCGATCCGATTGCACCGGCTGTCCGTTTTATCCTGAGCGCGCTTGATAAAGCCGCTGCGCTCCATCCGTTTGAGCGATACGCCCACGGACGCCTTGCTGACGTTCAACATGCCCGCAAGCTCGTTTTGCGTCGGCTTCTGCGCGTTTTTGAGCGCAAAGAGCACGGCGGGCTGGCCCGCATACAGGCCGTATTTGCTCAGGGTTCTCTGCATACAAAAATGATAGGTCTGCACGAGCTCTTCAAAAACGCTTCCTATCGTTCGCTGCGAATGCTTGTTTAAGTCATCCATCTGGAACCGTCCTCATCCAAATCGTTATTTATCCATACTCGCCTTCGCTCTTAAAGAAAGCCGTACCGGTTGCTTCATCGGCCGGCGCTCAGCCGAGCCGCGGTCCCGGCCTCCTGATCCTGCGCACGCCGAGCTTTTCCACATCGCGCCCGATGCGGATAAACTGGAACATGCGATCCGCAGCCTCGTCCAGGAGCTGTCCGGCATTCTCCAGAGCGCGCGACCTCGACATCGGCGCATTGATCGCCGGCATAATCGCCGCCTTGGAGAGCAGCGCGTTTTCGAGCACCTCCGAGTCCACGCAGCCGGCCACCATCGCAACCGGTACGTTGTGATCGCGGCAGCGTTCGAGCAGCACCGGCAGGAGACTGCCCTTTTCCATGCTTTCCCGTTCGAGCCGCTCTGTGGCGGTAACCGCAAGGGAAACACCCCGGAGCAGCCCGTCGAAATCGATCGCATTGAAATATGCGTCGATACCGGTATCAAACCGGGCGCGAAACAGCGATTCGAGAAGCAGACCGGTCCCACAGCACGCAAAGGAGAATTCGGTGTCCGCTTCCACGGACATCGCCTCCCTCAGAACGCGATGGAATGTGGAAGTTCCGCGCCGAAATGGTTCCACCGACGCTTCGCCGTACGCCTTAGCGTATTGCGCGTACATCTCTCCCTCGTTGGTCCCATTGGTGCACATTGCGCGGAAACGTGTTTGCAGAACTCCCGGATGCAGATACTCAAGATCGATCTTACAGACGTGCCCAAGGTCTTCCGGCGCGCCCAAGAGCTCGTTATCCGCCTCGTCGAAGAACTTTACGCCCAGAGCCCGCGCGATTCCCATGCCGCAGTCCGCGGGATAATAGTCGTCGACAGCGATCAGGATTTCGCGCAGCCCTTCGTCCAACGCGCGGCGAATGATCTCGCCCGCCCCAAAAGAGGTTCCCCGCACGGGCTCGCGGGGCTTGGTCGTTTTGCCCTCCGTCGCGTACAGCTCGATCACGGCGGTCTTTCCGTAAAGGACGCCGAAGCCGAAGTCCTCCTTTTGATCCATGATATCCCGAAGGCTTACCTTTCTAAGCACGCCGTCGGCCGCTACGACGGCCGCGTTCACCGCGCCCCGCCCGGTATAACAAACGGGGACGGGCACCACCTTTACGCCCATAAAATGCCGCCTCGCGGCGCTGGTCAGCCGCTTGATCGCTTCCCGCGACGCAATGCTGCCCTCCATCTCGCCGGGCGCAAGGAGTATTTTAACGCCCTTGCCGACCGGCCTGCGCTTGCCGCGTTTTTTGGGGATGTGTACGCCTCCGGGCAGCCCCTCGCCGCCCTCGAGCGACCCGTCGCGCTGGACCTGGCCCAGATAGCGCGGCTCCTTGATCTCCAGAAGGAAATTGGTCTGAACGAACGGATGCTGCGACGCGAGATGCATATCGATGCCGGCATCCTCGCTGAGCATGGCGTAGATTTTTTTCATCTGCTGGAACTTGCCGTTTGTGAGGATGCATTGATAGATATTCTCATTGCCCAACGACGTCTGTTCGGTAACGTCGGCGTGCAGGCGGAGATTGTGCACATCCGACGCCGTAAGCACGGAGAACACCTCTTCCCACAACCTGCGCTCGACATCCGCAGTCAATTCCTCCTGCAGAAGATCGAACCGTATACCCAATCCAAACTTTTGTACCTTCATGAAGCACCTACCTCTTCGCGGTTTCCACCTCGATCGAAAGATGAATGGTTTGGTAATCGTCTTGCTCCCTGAAAGAAGCGCTCAGCGTAAACGCGTCCTCTTCGCGGGAAAACGCCTTACGATCCAGCAGCGCAGCCTCCACCGCCGCGTCCATACGATCGCGAGCGGCGTAGCTGAACGCCGCATTGGTGCCGAGGGTCTCCATGCACGCGTTGAGCGCAGTATGAAGTCTCTTGCAGAACGCCTTATAGTCCTGCTCGCGCCATATCTGCGCTATTGGGTCATCGTCCAGCGGCCCTGGATTTTTACAAATAATCAGCTCTAGGGTGACCGCCGTCACTTTCCCCGCGCCGTCTAAGGAACAAACGAACCTGTCGTCCTTCGAAAAGTCCCCTGACAAGAACTTATATATAGCCGTCGTTTCTCCGCGTTCGAGTTCTATCCCCCAGATGCCCGCATCATTAAGCCCAACTAGAAACGCATCGAGCGTCAGAAGCTCAGGTCCGCCGTCCGACGATTTTGCATCATCCGACGTTTCGTCCAACGTTTCGTCCATTAGATCCTTCAGCGATATCGTGAATCGGTCGGGATCGGCATTCCGCTCCGTCACGCGCCAGACAACGAGCGCGATCAGGCAGAGCGCCACAGCGGCGCCGACATAGATCCACCCGGAACGATTTGGTTTGGAACCTCCCAAGAGTACAGCCCCCTTTATGAATCGCTTCGGTCGTCCCCGTCGCCCGCCCAGCGAGCGGTGCCATCCCATCCCGCACGCCGCAGCGCGTCGAGAAAATACTTTGGCGGCGGCGCAAACAAGCTCATGCACTCCCCCGTGCCCGGGTGACGGAAGAAGAGCCGCACCGCGTGCAGGGCCTGTCCGTCAAGCCCGAGCGCAGGTTTTTGCCTTCCGTATACCACATCGCCCGCCACGGGATGCTTGATATGCGCCATATGCACCCGGATCTGGTGCGTGCGTCCCGTTTCGAGAACGACCTCGAGCAGCGTATAGTCGCCGTAACGGTCGAGTACCGTCCAATGCGTCACCGCGCTGCGGCCGTCCGGAACGACGGCCATCCGTTTGCGGTCGGTCCGGTGCCGTCCAATCGGCGCATCGACGGTGCCGGTATCCTCTTTTAAATTACCTTCCACCAGCGCGAGATAAGTGCGCCGGGCGGAATGATCCTTCATCTGTTTGGCGAGCGCCAGATGCGCGGCGTCGTTTTTGGCGATCACAAGGAGGCCCGACGTCATTTTATCGATCCGATGCACGATCCCCGGCCGCATTTGACCGCCGATCCCCGAGAGATCCTTCATATGATAGAGAATGGCGTTGACCAGGGTTTCGTCCCAATGGCCGGGCGCCGGATGAACGACCATGCCCTGCGGCTTATCGATCACGGCGATATCCGCGTCCTGATAGAGGATAGTAAGCGGCAGATCCCGCGCGCAAACATCCGCGGGCGCCGGCGGCGAGAATACGAGGGTTAGCTTATCCTTGGACTTCAGCTTAAGGTTCGCCTTGGGCTGTTTGCCGTTGACGAACACTTCACCCTGAGCGATCATGCGCGCGATCGCCGAGCGCGTGCAGCCCGACACCTGCGCCGCGTACACGTCCACGCGCGCGCCGCCCTCTTCGACGATATAGGTTTGCTGCGAATCCGCCGGGCTCCCCTGATCCGTCAAGGCGCATCCTCCCCGTTTGGATGGTGTTCCGCGGTTTCGGCGGGAGGAACGCGTTTTTTCTTCTTGCCGCCGTGTTCTTCCCACTCCGCCATCAGCTTGCGGCCTTTTTTACAAAACAAAACATCGATGCCCAGCAGCACCGCGCCGACGCTCACCGCGCTGTCCGCCGCGTTGAACACCGCGAAATTGATCAGCCGGAAATCGAGCATGTCCCGTACGTATCCAAGGAACGCGCGGTCGATGAGGTTGCCGATCGCCCCGGCGACGATCAGTGCGAGCGAAAAGCGCAGCAGCGGATGAAGCCGCTTATGAAAGCGTATCAGCACGAAAACGATCGCGCAGATCGCGATGAGCGTGATCGGGATCAGCAGCCAATGCTGCCCCTGAAGTATCCCGAAGGAGGCTCCTCGATTCTTGGCAAACGTAAAATGAAAAACGCCCTCCCAAACGGGAAAGGTATTGCCGGGAAGCTGCGTGAGCAGCCGCTCCGCGGCGATTTTCGAGGCCTGATCGACCAAGAGCAACAGGAATATGATAATCGTCTCGAGCATGGTTCCTCCATGAAGATCAATCGTATCGCAGATTTACTATATCACAGCTTACGATTCAATGGAATCATGGATCAACCGCTGTAGAAATACCATTGATCGATATCTTTTAAAAGATCGGGCTTGCGGATCTCCGAAACGCCCTTGAGCTCGCTCGTGTACACGACGCTGTGGAGCCTGAAGTACAGCGTGATGAACGGAAGCTCCTGCACGAAAGCGAGCTGAAACTGGCTCGCCGCGTCCCGGAACGACTTTTCATCCGCCGCGGTCACCATGTTTTTGACCAGATCGTTGAGGGATTGCCCCGCGTAGCCGCCGTAGTTCTTAGAGCCGCCGCTCAGGAGCGGACGAACGTCGTTGTTGCGCGCGAGGTTGAGCCCGACGAGCGCGAGGTCGAAATCGCCGCTCTCGAGGCGCTGCTCATACTCATTGCTTTCGGACGCGAGCGAAAATGCGGCCGTTTCCACCTCAACCTTGATTCCGATCTTCTGCAGTTGGCTCGCGATCATATTCGCGGCGTCCTTGCGCGCGCCCGACTCCGTCGTTTCGTTTACCAAAAGGGTGAAAGTAAGCTCGTTCGCGCTGTTCGGATATTCGAGGTACTCATCGTCGTCCGTGTTTTCAAAGCCCGCTTTTGTTAAAAGCTCCGTCGCCTTGGCGGGATTGTAATCGTAGACCTTGGACTTGCTCTCGTACACGAAGGAATCGGGCGCGACGGGCACGTCCGCCGCGAACGCGCGGTTCATATAGATGTTGGTGATCAGTTCGTTGCGGTCGATCCCGTAAGCGATCGCCTTGCGGATTTCAGGGGTCGACAGCAGCGCGTTATGATGGTTGACGAGCAGCAGCTCCACGTTCTGCGTCATCATGTCGATCATCGAAGTATTGTCCTCCTCGCGATAGCGGCCCACCGACAGGGAGGAGGTCGGAACGAAATTGAGCTGCCCCGCCAGGTAGGAGGCAAGCGCGGTCTCGTTGTTTTCCCGGGGCTCGAAAACCACCTTCGAAATATACGGCGTGTGCTTCCACCATTGCTCGTTGGCGGCCAGAACGATCTCTTCATCGCTGACCGAGGTAAAGACATACGGCCCCGTCCCCGGTGAAGAGCCGGTGGTCTGCGAGCAAAGAACCGGAAAGAGGAGCGCGTAGAGCGACGCGAGACCGGGCTGCTTCATCGTAATCTTGAGCGTGCTCTCGTCGACGGCCTCATAGGATTCCACATAGTTGAACACGAACGAATAGTACGAAGTATCGCCTAGCGCAAGGAGCTTGTCGAGCGTGTATTTGACATCCTGCGCGGTCAGGAAATAATCCGTCCCCTGCCAGCGTACGCTTTTGCGCAGATTAAACGTCCAAACGCGGCCGGAATCGTCGCTCGTCCAGTTTTCGGCAAGCGCGGGCGTAAAGCGGCCGCTCTGGTCGCAGCTTAAAAGCTGCTCATAGGCCAGCGAGAACATGGCCGCAACCTCTTCGGTATTCACCAGGAGCGGATTCGTAACGTCCGCATTGATGGAAACCGGCAGCCTTAATTCCCCGCCGCCCTGGGGCGGGGGCGAAGCCGCCGGAGTCTGAATACCGGAGGTAGGCGACGTATTGTTCAAATCCGCGTCGCAGCCCGCAAAAACCGCCAGCGCGGCGAGGCACAGAACCAGGCTAATCGCCCGCCTGAAATGCGTCCGGGTACAGCGCTTGGTATTTTTCATAGGCATATAAGACCTTCTCCACATATGCGTCGGTTTCCTCAAAAGGGATGTTCTTGAGCTGACCGTCCTCCGAGAGTCCGCCGTCTTCCAGCCATTTGTCAACATTCCCGTGACCGGCGTTGTACGCCGCGAGCACGTTGACGACGTTGCTCGAGAACCGCTCCATCAAAAATTCAAGATACCAGCAGCCCATCCGGATGCTGACTTCCGGGTCCGTAAGCTTCTCGGACTTGAATTTCTTCATCCCGAGCTTCTCCGCGATCCATTCACCCGTTTCGGGCATGATCTGCATCAGGCCGATCGCGCCGCTTTTTGAAACCGCGTCCGCCCGGCCGCTGCTTTCGCAGTGGATCACCGCGGCGACAAGGTACGGGTCGATCTCATATTCGGCGGAATACTCCGCGATCAGCTCCTTATAGTCGAGCTTGTAGCGCCTTAGCTCCAAAATGTGCGTGAGCGTGATCGCGCCCACGATGCAAAGAACGAGCAATATCGCCGCCAGTATCAGCAGGCTTCGGGAACGGCGCTTGGCCGGAACGCTCATACCATACCCCCCATGCGCAGAGCATACCATCGATCCACCTGCGCGTACAGACGATCGCAGTCTCCATCATTATAAAACACAGTGTCCGCACGCGCGCATTTTTCTTCATCGCTCACCTGCGTGCGCATACGCGCGAGCGCCTGTTCCCGCGTGCAGTGATCGCGCTCCATCACGCGCTCAAGCCGTGCTTGCTCCGGCGCGTGAACGACGAGGATTTCATCGACGGATCGTTCCAGCCCCGCCTCGAAGAGCAAAGGGATATCCAGCACGATCATCCCGTCCGGAAAATCTTGCCGGAGCGCAGCGATGCGCTCGTCCATGCGCTTAAAGACCAGCGGATGGATGATGCCCTCGAGGCGCTCTCGCGCTCCATCGTCCTCAAATACGAGTCCGGCGAGCTTCTTCCGGTCGAGATTTCCCTGCGGATCGAACACCGCGGGGCCGAATTCAGCGCGGACCCGGTCGAGCGCGGGGGAATTCGGCGCGAGGAGTTCTCGGGAAATTCCGTCGGCGTCCACGATGTGCGCGCCAAGCGCGGCCAGCCTGTGGCTGACCGTGGATTTCCCCGAGCCGATGGACCCGGTAAGGCCGACGAGGGGCTGATTGCGCTCAATCATTTCATGTCGTACCAGCTGTGCGCGATGCTCGCCTGCGCAGTGAGCGGAACCTTAAGCGCGATCACGTTCTGCATCTGCTCCAAAAGGATCTCCCTGACACGCTCGGCTTCGCCGACCGGCGCGTCGACGATCAGCTCGTCGTGAATCTGCAGCACCAGCTTGGCGCGAAGGCCTTCCTTTTCCAATTGGTCGTGCACGCGGACCATCGCGAGCTTTATGATGTCCGCCGCGGTGCCCTGCAGCGGCATGTTCATCGCCACGCGCTCGCCGAAGCTGCGCGTGTTGAAATTCGGGGATTTTAGCTCCGAAAGCTCTCGCCTCCGCCCGAAGAGCGTGACCGCGTACCCAAGGCGTTTGCCCTCCTCCACGCTTAGGCGCATATACTCGTGTACGCGCGGATACCGCTCGAAATACCGCTTGATATATTCTCCTGCCTCTCGGCGGCTGATACCGAGGTTCCTTCCAAGGCCGAAATCGCTGATCCCGTAGATGATGCCGAAGTTGACGGCCTTGGCCGCGCCGCGCTGCGCGCTCGTGACCTTGTCGAGAGGGACGGAAAATACCTCCGCCGCCGTGCGCGTATGGATATCGCCGCCGGAGTTGAACGCCTCGAGCATCCCTTCGTCCCCGCTCATGTGCGCTAGGAGCCTTAATTCGATCTGCGAATAATCCGCGCCGACAAGCAGGTTGCCCTCGCTCGCGATGAACGCGCGGCGGATCTCACGCCCAAGCTCGGTGCGCACGGGGATATTCTGAAGGTTTGGCTCCGCGCTCGATATCCGGCCGGTCGCCGCCACGTTTTGATGGAACGTCGTATGGATGCGCCCGGTGCCCGCGCGCGCCAGGACGAGCAGCCCGTCGGCGAACGTGCTCTTCAATTTGGTCAAAAAACGGTATTCCTGAACCATCGGCACGACCGGGTGCAGCCCCTCGAGCTTTTCCAAGACCTCCGCGTCCGTCGAATAGCCCGTGCGCGTCTTCTTCTGCGCGGGCAGGCCGAGCGTTTCAAAGAGCACCTCTCCGAGCTGGCGCGTGGAGAGGATGTTGAATTCCTTGCCCGCCGCTTCATAGATGCGATACGCGAGCTCGCCGATGCGCTCGTCAAAGCGCTTGCTCAGGCTGTGCAGCATCGCGATGTCGAGCATGAAGCCCTCGCGCTCCATGTCGAAGAGCACCTCGATCAGCGGCTGCTCGATCGTTGCGTACAATTCGTTCAAGGACTGCTCCCGCATCTCGCGTTCCATCTGTTCCATCAGCGCGAACAGGCGCGCGGCGGAGGGCTCCCCCTCGCCGAACCTCGCCCTGCACAGCTCACGGAACGTCGCGGCCGGGCGCGTGGGATTTAAGAGATATTCCGCGATCATCGCGTCGAAGCGAAGCCCGCCGAGACGGATCCCGTTCCTTGCGAGCAGATGCATGAGCTGTTTCGCGTCGAACACGAGCTTTTGCGGCTTTTCCGCCTCGAGCGCGGGCGCGAGCGCCTCGAGCACCGCGTCGGGCTCCAGCCCTTGTTCAAGCAGTGTCGCCTCGCAGACGACGGAGAACTGTTCCTTGCCGTCCAGAGCGACGCACAATCCGTTCTGGATATCGATCGCGAGCCATTGCGCATCCTTAGCGCGCTTTGCGAGCCGCTCCAATTCCCCATCCGTTGAGACCCGCGTCGAAATCGCAGCGGCGACAGGCGCGGGCGCGCTCTTAGGCGCCGGGCTCCTCTCGGCGACGCGCGCGCCGAGAGAGCGCATTTCGAGCTCCTGCAAAAGCGGGAGCGCCCCGCGCATCCGCTCGGGATAAAACGCGCAGTCCTCGAGGGTCATCGTCACCGGCACGTTGACGTCGATCCTGCCAAGCTCCAGGCTCATTCGCGCCTGATCGGCGTACTGGGCGAGCTTTTCCCCAAGCTTTCCCTTGACTCGGGCCGCGTTTTCGAGCACGGCTTCCATGCTCTTGTACTCTTCAAGCAGCTTTAGCGCGGTCTTTTCGCCCACGCCGGGGACGCCGGGGATATTGTCGGACCCGTCGCCCATGAGCCCCTTGAGATCGACCATCCGATCGGGCGTAAGCCCATAGCGCTCCAAAAGAAGCGTCCTGTCGTATTCGTCGGTCTCGCTGATGCCCTTCTTCGTGAGCATCACGTGCGTATTTTCTCCGATGAGCTGCAGCGCGTCCCGATCGCCCGTCACAAGCAGGGCGAACACGCCTTCGCCGTTGGCGATGCGCGAGAACGTGCCCAGGATATCGTCCGCCTCGTAGCGCGGGCACTCGCAGATCGCGATGCCCATCTCGGCAAGCACGTTTTTGAGGGTATCGAACTGCGGGCGAAGCTCATCGGGCGTTTCGCGCCTGCCCGCCTTGTATTGATCGTAGAGCTGATGGCGGAAGGTCGGCCCGTGCATATCAAACGCGACCAGCAGGTAGTCCGGCGATTCGGCGATGAGCTTGAGGAGCATGCCGAGAAAGCCGTGAACCGCGCCGGTCGGCAAACCGCTTCTGGTGTTCATGGGCGGGAGGGCGTAAAACGCCCGATGCATGAGGCTGTTGCCGTCAATCGCGATGAGTTTCTTCAAAGCGGGCTCCTTTTGCCTTACGCGCTTTTTGCTGATAAGTTTATCACGCGCCCCTTGAAAATGCAAACGAACAGGCTGTGAACAGGCCGTTTCGAGCGGATCCTACAGGCTCCTCGCGCCGTCGCAGACCGGTAACGCTTGAGCCGAATGCGGATGCAAACGGATACCCGCATATTTCCGATCGCGCCGATCGACGCGGTTCGCCGAAAGGCTCTCGCTGCAAAACCGATTACTCTTTCAGCCAGCCGTCGATCCGCTCGTAGAGCGCGGAAGTATCCTTTGGATCGGACAGGCAAAGGAGCACGGGTTTTCCGTTGCGCTCGATGAGTATCCAGGGCAAATCCCCGTCCTTGACATATGCGAGCACTTTGCCCATCTCCGAAGACGTAAAATTCCCTTTATACGCGCCTAAAACAGCGCTGCCGTCGGTTTTTTCCCGAAATGTCGGCGGGGCACTGAGGAGCGAAACGCTTTCGATGTCCGTCTTGGCAAGCTCGGTGCCGTATAAGCCGCCGATCGTCATCCTATCGTCGGAAAAGGATACGACGGGGTCCTTCAGGGTCGCCGACACAAGCCATCCTATAAACGCCAATACCAAGATCATCAGCGCCGAAATCGCAGCTGCGAAAATATAAAACCGCTTCGTAGGTTTCCTCTTGGCGTCGAACATGCTGCCGTCATACTTCTGGACGAACAGCGTAAGGAACCATATCCCGAAGAAAAGCAAGAGCATCCACGCTTCAAAAGCATAGGGGACGCCCGATAAGCCCAGCGCGCCCGCAATGATCGCCGTGCCGCCGAGGCACGCCAGGCCGATCCCCATCGCGCGGGCGACGGCGGGCAGATCAAGCTTCGCCCTTTGTTCCTGTGAGGCGGTGTTGACGCCCGCGATCAGGCCGACCATTTTTTTTGCGCCGATCAGGTACGCAATGAGAAAAAAGACTCCGCCGATGATGAAAAGTATAACCGACATATCTCCCGCTCCTCCCATCGCCGAGAAATTGCAAAACGCAGGCGAGCATGCTTTTTTTTTGATACCGCTCCACCAAAAACGCGGGCGTGTACAGGATCGAGCCAAACCGTATCAAACGCCGGCGCTCTTAGCGGCTGCAAACGGATACTTGCCGAGCTTGCGCATCCGGAACGGACTATTGCCGGATCACATCGTAGACCGTAGGCGGAGGTTCGATCCTTTGTTCGCCGACGCGTACGGCGTGGCGGAGCGTATCGGCCGATTCTTCGGCCCGCCGGTCGTCGTTGACATACAGCGTCGCCAAGGGCTCGCCCGCGCTTACGGCATCGCCGCAGCGCTTGTGCATGACGAGGCCGACGCTGTGGTCGATGGAATCGGTCTTCTTCTCGCGGCCTGCCCCGAGAAGCTGCGCCGCGACGCCGATTTTAACGGCGTCCATCGACTGGATGTAGCCCGCGCGGTCGCTGCGCACCTGCTGGGTGCTCCTTGTCGCGCAGAGAAGATCGCTGTTCTCGATCATCCCGGTGTCGCCGCCCTGAAGATTCACCATCTCCAGGAATTTCCCGTATGCGGCGCCGCTTTGAAGGGCTTTTTCGGCAAGCTTTACCCCTTCCTGCTCGTCCTTTGCCCTCCCCGTGAGCGCGATCATATGCGCGGCAAGCAGCACGCAGACACGATATAAAGGATCCGTGGACGGGATTTCCCCGCGCAGCAGCTGCGCCGCCTCGCGCACCTCGAGGCCGTTGCCCACGGCGAGCCCAAGCGGCTGGTTCATATCGGTGATGACCGCGACGATCTTCTTTTTAAGCTGCGCGCCGATATCCGCCATCGTCCCGGCGAGCTCCCGCGCTTCCTCCGGCGTTCGCATGAACGCGCCTGTGCCGCATTTGACGTCGAGCACGATCGCGTCGGCTCCCGCCGCGATCTTTTTGGACATGACGCTCGAGGCGACGAGAGCCGGGCTTCGTACCGTCGCCGTTACGTCCCGAAGCGCGTACATGAGCTTGTCGGCAGGCGCGAGGTTTCCCGTCTGTCCCGTCACGCACACGCCGATTTTTCTTAGATTGGCTTTAAATTCGTCGATGGAAAGGTCGACCCGCATCCCGCGGATCGATTCGAGCTTATCGAGCGTTCCGCCGGTATGCCCGAGACCGCGCCCGCTCATCTTTGCGACGGGCGCGCCCAAAGCCGCCACCAGCGGCGCGATCACCAGCGTCGTCGTGTCGCCCACACCGCCGGTGGAGTGTTTGTCGACTTTGATCCCGGGAACATCCGAAAGGTCCATGATATCGCCGGAGCGCGCCATGCCGAGCGCAAGCGCGGCGGTCTCTTCCTTGTTCATGCCGCTGAAGCATACCGCCATCATCCACGCGGACATCTGGTAATCGGGGATATCGCCTTTGACAAAACCGGCCACGATCCATCCGATCTCCTCGGCCGTATGGGCGGCGCCTTCGCGCTTGCGCCCGATCAAGTCCACCATTCGCATTGAATCACTTCCCCGCATTCGTTCTGTACTGCCATTGTAGCACAGCGCGGGGCGCGCGTCCAAACGTTACAGCAGCGTTCCCACGCTGAAATGCTCGATGGAATGCAGATATTCCGCCTTTGCGACGATAGACTCAAGCTCGACCAGTATCTGCGCGTGATCCTTGACGATCGTAAGCTGTTTGCAGCCGTTGATCGACGCCTCAAGCGCGACGATATCGTCGTGATTGAGGAAGAGCTTCATCGTTTCGCGCGCCTCGCGCATGACCTGCTGCATGGACTCAAGGCGCTCGCCGGCCGCCGCGTACTCGCCTGCCTTGACGTCCTCGATCGCGGCGCGCGCGCCCTCGGTAAGCTGATCGCCGACGTCCGCGATAAAATTGGCCGGGAATACGAACAGGCAGACGAGCCCCGCGATAAGCGCGAGATCGACGCACAGATCGACGAAGAGCTTTGACGGCTGTTTTTTCTCCGGTTTTCTCATCGCTCGCCTCCCGTTTTGCCCTCATCCGGCTGCGGTTCGT
Organism: Bacillota bacterium; assembly: GCA_038562375.1. Taxonomy (GTDB): domain Bacteria; phylum Bacillota; class Clostridia; order Christensenellales; family CAG-138; genus JBCFAY01. Next base: position 14,137 of record JBCFAY010000007.1, read on the forward strand.
AGCGCAGGCGCCGCTGCGCGAAAAGGTCGCCGTTTGCGTTCATGCTTAGGAACAAAAGCTCCTTGGGGTCCTCAAACCCCAGCATGGTGAGCTGATCCTTGAGCCATTGCTCGGAATTCCCAACATGCTCGAGCGCGCGCTTGTGCACCTTGCCGTCGAGAACGAGGAAATGCGAAAGCTCCGCCCGGGGCGCGGGGAGCTTCATATCCGAAAAGCCGGGCTGCTGTTTGACGCCTTTTTTCAGTACCGACAGGTTGCCGTTGGTCTCGAGTATCGCGTAGGCGACCTCGGAAAGATCGAATACGTCCTTCTCGCGAAGCTGTTCGAGCATATCGTTGAGCGTATAGCGTGCGTTTCTTAATACCTCTTCCTGCACCTTGCCGTTGGAGATGACGATCAAAGGCTTTCCGCAAACCAGCGAGCGTATCCCCTCGCTCTTAAGCGAAAGGAACGTCACAAGCTGCTGCACGAGAAACAGGGCGATGATCGGAACCGCGCCGTAGACGAGCGGGATCGACGTGTTGGAGATCGGACCCGCCGCCAGGTCCGCGATCAACAGCGTGATCACGAGATCGAAGGGCTGCAGGTCGCTGATCTGGCGCTTGCCCGACAGCCTTATCACCGCAAATACCAGGCAGTATACGATTACGCCGCGGATAAACAGGATGAACAATGTCAAAGCCTCCCTTTCACAGGTACGATGCAAAATGCAAATTCCATATGCGTAGTGTGCGCATGCCGCCGCCGGGCAATTCCCAAGACCTAGCCGGAGTGCCGCCGGGCAAAGCAAAACGGCGCAAAGCGCGATGCGCTTTACGCCGATCCACAAAGGCGGAGCCTGTTATTTGCAGTTGCCCGGCCGCTCTGCGGCGCATTCGAATGTTTCTCCGCGCACGGTCTTGATCGCGTGTTCGAGCACGGGAAGGAACACCTCCATGCATTCGCGCACCGCTCTGGGGCTACCCGGCATGTTGACGATCAAAGTGCGGCCTCTGATGCCCGCGACCGCGCGGGAAAGCATCGCGCGGTTCGTGATTTCAAGGCTCTTTGCGCGCATCGCCTCCGGTATCCCGGGCGCAAGCCTTTCCACGGCGTCCATCGTCGCCTCCGGCGTAACGTCGCGCGGGGCAAACCCCGTTCCGCCGCTCGTAAGGATCAAATCAACGAGCCCCGAATCCGCCGTCTTCTTCAGATATTCCGCGATGCGCCCGCGCTCGTCCGGGAGCACAACGATCTCTAGGACCAGCGCGTGCCCTTCGAGCAGCTTTTTCAGCTCCGGACCGGAAAGATCCTCCCGCTCGCCGCGGTGTCCCTTATCGCTCGCTACGAGCACGGCTGCCGTGATCGGCCGGTATACGATCTCGACGGGATCGCCGGGTTCGACCTGTCCCTCTTCGAGCACCTTGACGAATATGCCCTCGGTCGGCATGATGCACATCCCGACCTGGCGATAGACCTCGCAGTGGTGATGGCATTCCTTGCCGATCTGCGTGACCTCTACGAGCGCTCCGCCGAGGCGCAGCCTGCTCCCGATGGGCAGCGAGCAAATGTCGATTCCCTCGGTCGTGATGTTCTCGGCAAACCTGCCCGGCGAGAGGCCCGTCGCCCCGAGCTTTATCATCTTGTCGATGCTTTCGCTCGCGAGCAGGCTGATCTGGCGGTGCCAAGCGCCCGCGTGCGCGTCGCCCTCTATGCCGTGGTTTTCCTTAAGCTGCGCGCTCTCGATCGGCTGCTTGACCGTTCCCTTTTTCACGCTGATGTTGACCGATACGACCCTGCCCATGTTAGCCTCCGATTTTCGACATGTTCTTCGCCGATACAAAGGGGGCGGAAAAGCAATGCCCCTCCGGCTTTTGATAGATCGCGTCCTCAATCGTCTTAAGGAGCGCGTCGTCGCCCTCCGCGAGCGCGGCTTTGAGCGAAATCTCGCCGTTGTCGCCAAGGCAGGGGCGGAGCATGCCGTCGCTCATCACGCGCACGCGATTGCACTCGCCGCAGAATTGATGGGAGATCGGGCTGATGAAGCCGATGCGCCCGACATAGCCCTCGATCTTGTAATCCCGCGAGGGCTGTCCCTGATAGCGCGGCGGGATCGGCACCAGCCGGGGCCGCGCCTTGATCAGCTCGTCGGAAGGTACCCGAAGCTTAGGATTCTGCCCGAGCGCGCCGATCGGCATCAGTTCGATGAAGCGCACATCGATGGGTCTTGATTTGGCAAGCTCGATCAGCGCGTCTACCTCGTCGTCGTTCACGCCGCGCATGACCACCATGTTGACCTTGAGCGGCAAAAGCTCTTCCTCGATGCAGCGGTCGATCGCCTTCAATACCGGCGCAAGCTCGCCGCCGCCCGTGATCGAGCGGTACTTTTCCTCGTTGAGAGAATCCATGCTGATGTTCAGGCGCGTAAGTCCCGCGCTTTTGAGCGGGCGTACAAGGTCATAGAGCTGCTGCGCGTTGGTCGTCAGAGCGATTTCCTTGATGCCGGGGACTTGGCCGAACCGCTCTACCAGCGTCACCACGTCCCGCCGAAGCAGCGGCTCGCCTCCCGTGACGCGAATCTTGTTCACGCCGAGCTTCGCCATCGCCCGTACGATGCGCACGAACTCCTCGGTGGAAAGCTCGCGCTCCTTGGGGCAGTCGCCCTCCTGCGCGCGGCAGTATGCGCAGCGAAGCGTACACCGCTCGGTGATCGACAGGCGAAGATATTCGATTGCGCGTCCAAAACGATCCTGCATGATTACTCCGTCCGCCCTGCGGCGTCCTTCTCATCCTGCCGTACAAACAGGCCGGATTTGCCTCCCGATTTGCGCACAAGCCGAACCTGGTCGATCCGCATCCCGCGGTCGACCGCCTTGCACATATCGTACACGGTCAGGGCGGCGACCGAAGCGGCGGTCAGCGCTTCCATCTCGACGCCGGTCTCGCCCGTACAGCGGGTCAGAGCGCGCACGCGCACCTTATCGGGCGGTTCCGGCCTTAACTCCACCGCGGCGTAGGTCAGATTGAGCGGGTGGCACAGCGGGATCAGTTCCCAGGCGCGCTTTGCCGCCATCACCCCGGCGATGCGCGCGGCCGCGAAGACATCCCCTTTTTTCGCGCCGCCGCTTAGGATAAGCTCGAGCGTTTCAGGCTGCATGACGATCAGCGCCTCCGCTTCGGCCTCCCGACGCGTCGCCGCCTTCCCGCCCACATCCACCATGCGCGCCTCGCCGCGCGCATCGATATGCGTCAGTTCCATTCGCTCTCTTTGCGTTTGCCGCCCCCTTAGCGCCGGGCTTCCGCGGAGCAAACGCATCCCTTTCACGGATTCTTACAATTAGTTTAGATCAACCTCGCGCGCATTTCAAGCGGATGCGGCATGGCCGAACCATAGGGGGGCCTGCCCGGATTATTCGTTGCGCACGGCAAGTTCCATCGCGGCTTCAGCTTTCATCAGCGCGCCCTCCACGTCCGCGTCATCCAGGTCAAGCCCGTCGACCGCATAGCGTTCGAAATCACGGATGCCGAAGGTGCCGAAAACCGCCTCGAGATATTGCGCGCCGAGATCTTCGGTAATCTCGTCTCCCGCGGTGGTGATATAGACCACCTTATCCGCCTGGCAAAGGCCGACCGACCCCGCTTCCGTAAACTGGATCACAACGCCTGCGGCGCAGCACTGCTCGAGATAGATATTAAGCCAGGCGGGAAAGCTCAGATGCCAGCACGGCGCGCCGATTACGACGCGGTCGGCGTCCGCGAGCTGCCGCGCGAAGCGGAACATCGGATGATCCCATTCCCCGCGCGCGATGAGCGTATCCCTGAGCTTAAGCGACTGCTCGTCGAACGGAAAGAGCTTTTGATCGGGTAAATATAATTCCGTAACCTCGCAATCCGGACGCCTCTCGATCAGGGCCTTCAAATAGGTTTTGCAGAGCCTCAGAGTCCTTGAACGCTCGCCCCGAATGCAGCAATTCACAAAGAGCACCTTCATTGAGTCGACCTCACTTTCATTCCCTGTTCCAAACATTCCAATGCGTCGGATCGATACGCGCGAAACGCGCTGGGGAAAGCGGCTTTATCAAACGTCGCGGCGTCTGCCCAGAGGTAATCCCCCGGCGGGGGGGCGGGCGGAACATAGGCCGAAAAACCCCGCATATGCCATTCCCTATGCGTGAATATGTGTTTTGACGGCTTGAGGGCGGCGATTCGGGACACCGTAAGCCCCATTTCCTCGAGCAGTTCTCCGGCCTCGTCGGCGTCAAACCACCCGGAAACGTTCACGTATTCCCAAAGTCCCGCGAGTAGGCCGGACCTCTCCCGTTTTTTTATAAGCACGCGCGCCCCGTCGCAAACAACGATCACGGTGCGCTCCTCGACTTTGCGCGGCTCCCTTTTCCGAGGCTCGGGAAAGTCCTGTTCCCTCCCCAGAAGGTGCGCCTCGCAGAAACGCTCCCACGGACAGCTTTCACACCTGGGCGCGCCGTTGGGAAGGCACACCAGCGCGCCGAGCTCCATCAGCGCCTGGTTGAAGTCGCCCGCGCGCTCTTTGGGCAGCATGTCCATCGCGATGCGCTTCACGCCTGCGCGCGCGTCGGCTGCGTTTCCGGTCAGGCCGGCAAGCCGCATGATAACCCGGGAGACGTTGCCGTCGACCGCCGGGCAGGGCCTTTGGTACGCGATCGAGGCGATCGCCCCGGCGGTGTATTCGCCGATGCCCGGGAGCTTCATCAGCTCGTCCGCATCGTCCGGCAGGCGCCCGGAAAAGCGCTCCAGTACAATTTGCGCCGCGCGTTTTAAATTGCGCGCGCGCGAATAGTAGCCAAGCCCCTGCCAAACGCGGTTGAGCTCCTCCTCCGGGGCCTCTGCGAGCGCCGCGCAATCGGGGAAACGCTCCATGAACCGCTCGAAATACGGGAGCACCGCGTCCACCCGCGTCTGCTGCAGCATGATCTCGCTGATCCAAACCCGATAAGGCGTCGGTTCGCTCCGCCACGGGAGCCGCCGTTTCGCCGCATCATACCAGTTCAGAAGATCCTTCGCCGCGCGTTCGTATTCCCGCATCGCTTCCCCTGTAAAAAGGCCGTGGCGCCCGCTTCGCGAGGCCGCGGCTTTTGTCGGTCAAATTTAAGATAAACTCCGCGCTCATTGCGCAAACGCGCGATAGATCGCATTTACCGCCGTGCCGAAATCGTCGCTCTCCACGCCCACGATGATGTTGAGCTCGCTCGAGCCCTGGTCGATCATGCGCACGTTGACTCCGTCGCGCGCGAGCGCCGTAAAGAGCTTCGCAGCCGTGCCGATCGTGCTGACCATGCCGCGGCCTACCGTCGCGATCAGGGCCATATTGTCGTGGATCTCGATGCTGTCGGCCTCGAGAGCCCGCATCAGCTCGTCGACGACCTTCTTGCGCTTGCCTTCGAGCTCCTTGTCTGCGATCACGGCGGAAAGCGTGTCGATCCCCGAGGGCATATGCTCGAAGGAAATCCCGAACTCCTCGAGCACCTGGAGGAACTTGCGGCCAAACCCGAGCTGTCCGTTCATATTGTCCTTCTGGACGTTGATGATCGCAAAGCCGGTGCGGCCCGCGATGCCGGTCACGATGCCGTTGGAGCTGAGCTGGCGCGCGTCGTCGGGCACGATTATCGTGCCGGGATGCTCCGGAAGATTGGTGTTTCTAACATTGATCGGAATGCACGCCTGGCGGACCGGGAAAATCGAATCCTCATGCAGCACGGTCGCGCCCATGTAGGAGAGCTCGCGAAGCTCGCTGTAGGAGATCACGTCGATGGTCTTCGGATCCTTGACGATGCGCGGATCCGCCATCAAAAAGCCCGAAACATCCGTCCAGTTCTCGTACACATCGGCGCCGACCGCCCGGGCGACCAGCGCGCCTGAAATATCCGAACCGCCGCGCGAGAACGTCTTGATCCGGCCGTCCGGCATCGCGCCGTAAAAGCCGGGGACGACCACGCGGTTCATGCCCTTAAGGCGGGCGCTCATCTTCGCCTGCGTCAGTTCCGCGTCGAACCTGCCGTTTCCGTCAAAGCATACCATCTCCGCCGGATCGACGAACGTGAAGCCGAGATACTCCGCGACCAGCAGCCCGTTGAGGTATTCCCCGCGGCTCGCCGCGTAGTCCGCGCCTTCGCCGGCCGCGATCCTTGCATACACCTGCTCGAGGTGAGGCACGAGATCGAACTTGATCGCCAATTCGAAAGCAATATCCACATAGCGTTCGGCGATGCGGTCGAAGACGTCGCGAAAAGGCACGCCCTTTTGCGCCCGGTCGGCGCAGGTATAGAGCATATCGGTAATTTTTTCGTCCTTATACGTGCGTTTTCCCGGCGCGGAAGGCACTAAAAATAGGCGCTCCGGATCCGCCTGCATGATGGCCTTGACCTTTTTAAACTGCCCAGCGTCCGCGAGTGAACTGCCGCCGAACTTTACAGCCTTGATACCCATTCCCAAACCTCCATCGAAATATGCCGGGGGAAGGCGCGCCTTCCCCCGCGCGGATGCCGCTTAGCCGTTCAGAATGCGCCTGCATTCGAGGTAATATCTCTTTTCCTGCGCCTCGCCCATGGAGAAGGTCTTGCGCGGAAGCGCGCCGTCGTACACGATCGTATCGAAGAACGCTCCCTTTGCCATAGGCGGCAGAAGGAAGCCGATGTTCTTGGCTTTGCTTCCAAGCTCTACGGTCACATCCTCGCCGTGGATATAGTCCACAGACGATCCGGCGAACGCGCGGAGCAGCTCGTCGAGCGCGTTCTGCAGCGTCCCGACCGCGAGCTGCGCGGAAGGAGCGGTCACTTTAAAGTAGCCGCAGCCGCCCTCAAACACCGCGGGCAGCGCATGCGTGCCCTTCGCGGTATTCTTGAGCTCTGCTTCGGCCTCGGCGACGGAAGAGGCCGGGACCCATTCGCAGCCCCCGTTCTGTTCCTTGATCTTGCCCTTAAGGAAATCAAGCGCCTCTTGTACGTCGACGTTGAAGATCACACGATGGATCGGTTCGAACACGATGCCCTCGTCATGCACGTTTTCGATCTCGACCAAGGCGTACCGCGCGGGATGATCCGCGCGCTCGGATTCGGGCAGCGTCGCCTTGAGCTTTTCCCAGTTGGCCTTGGCGGTGGCGAAGGAATGGTTCCCGTCGCCCATCGCGAAGAGCATCGGGGCGCGGTCCGCGCCGTATTTCCCGGCAAAGCCCGCCTTGACGCTCTCGAGCGCCGAGATCACGCCCTCGATCTTTGCGGGATCGTCGATCATATAGCCATCGACATGGCCGCCGTTTTGCATCAAATCGATGTCGTAGAGCTTCTTAAGTTCGGATTGTGCCGCGGCAAGCGGCTCGATCACGCTGCGCGCGGGATCGTCGATCAAAACGAGGATGTGCGGCATCTCGATGGGAGCGCCCCAGCGGATGCGCAGGCGCGGCGGAATACGCTCCACGACCGTGCCCTCGGAAGCCCGGATCAGCGTCTTTGATCCCTTTGTATATTCGTATTGATCAAGATCGAGCGCCATGACTAGGCCAAGGCGGATTTTTCCCGCACAGCTTCTGCGCACGAGCACGAAACCCTCGCCCTTGTTTTCGAGCACGCCCGTTCGGAGATAAGCGTCCATGTTCTCGCGGATCTTCGCGATGCGCTCGGCCTCGTCCGGTTTGTCCAGATACAGCTCGGGGAGCATGATCTTGAGCGTGGAGGGAGCGTCGCCGACGATGCGGGCCGTCTCATCCCAGTATTCGGGCTGCGAGGTGTACTGATCGCAGGCGACGACCGCCCATTTTTTCAGGTCGACGCCCTCGCGCGGGAGCAGTATCTGCGGTACTTTTACGCCGATGGTGTTGTCGTATCGAGCCATTGTGAGCCTCCGTAAATGTTTATGTGATATATACAGGGTATAACTTTAATATTTTAAACAGCGTATTCAGTTTACAGCAAAAGCGAGCTCCGGTCAATCCAAAAAGCAGCCGGATGTCTCCGGCAATGGAACCGGTTCGCCGCCGGAAATCAGGATTTGACAGCGCGCATATACGAGATGTATTGCACGAAGGCAATCCCCGGATCCTCGAGCGTCAGGTCGAAGCGTTTGAGCCACTCGAGGGAATAAAAACCGTCGAATCCAACCTTTTTCAGCAGTTCGACGCTCTTTAGGATCGGCAGGTCGCCCTGGCCCATCAGACGGTAAACGATCCTTCCGCCGGAAACGAGCGAATCCTTCAGATGGACGTGGCGGATCATCGGCCCGATGTTCCCCACCGTCGCCTCGGGAGGCTCTCCGAAATACCGGTACGGATGGTTGATATCCCACAGCGCCTTCACAGCGGGCGAAGAAACGCTTTCAAGGAGCTTCGCGAGGCGGTTGGTATCCGCATACGCGCCGTTGGTCTCGACGAGCAGCGTCACGCCGCGCTCCTTTGCGTACTCGCCGAGTTCAGCGAGCTGCGACTCCACCAGATAGTCGTCCACATTGCCCGCAGGTCCGGCGTACGCGTCGCCCATGACGCGCACATAGGGCGCGTCGAGCGCGGCCGCCATATCGACGTAGCGCTTGATCTCGCCGCAGTTTTCCACGGAGGCGGTCGGATCGCTCACCACGCAGCCGGAGGTGATGCAGGGAATGACGAGAGAGAGAGAAGCGAACATCCCGCGCGTCGCGCTGATATTCTCCGGCAGGAACGCCTTATGCCGCGTAAGCTGCAGCTCGCTTTGAACGCCGCGGAGCTCCACGCCGTCATACCCCAGGTCCTTCGCAGTCGCGACGATCTCCTTCATATCCCAGCGGGGGCAGCCAAGCGTTGAGAACGAGAGTTTCATGGTTTGCTCCTCCTTATACCCATTCGATCGCGTCGATGCTGTCCAGGTATTCCTCAAAAATGTCCATATAGTCCTCGGTCATGCGCATCAGATACATTTGATACTGGTTGAATCTCTCCTTCATTCCCGCGAAAAGGCGGTCGAATGCCGCCTCGTCGTCATAGACGCCGCCCTGGTCCACGCCCGCTTCGCGCATATATTCCGCGTCCATCGAGACAAAAGCGTCGATCATGGCGTCAAGATCCATAGAAGGCAGAAAATCATAATCGCCCAACCCCCTGAAGCGCTCCTTCGCAAACGCGACCACTTTGGCCTTTTCCTGCTGATCCATCACGCAATCCCCTCCAATAATGATTTTAATTGGTCGATCGTTTGGTCGAACACGGCCAAGGCGTCGTTTACGGGCGCGGGGCTTTCAAGGTCGACCCCGGCGCGCTTGAGTTCCGCCAAGGGATAGTCGCTGCCGCCCATGGACAAAAACGCAAGGTAGTCGGACGCGTCGTTCGTACAGAGGATCCTGTCGGCGATCGCGACGGCGCTCGAATATCCCGTCGCATACTGATAGACGTAGAACGCCCGGTAAAAATGCGGGATGCGCGCCCACTCGATCGCGTTGAGCGGTACGTCCTTCACGCCCTTATAGTACTTCGCGTTGAGCGACGCGTAGAGCGCGTTGAGCGCGTCCACCGTCAGCGGCTCCTCGCCCTGCTGCATCCGGTGAACCTCGTATTCAAACTCCGCGAAAAGCGTCTGCCGCACGAGCGTCGTGCGGAAGCCCTCGAGAAAGTGGTTGAGCAGGTACGCCTTTTTCCTGGGGTCGGTCTCGCGCGCGAGCAGATACCTCTGCAAAAGCACCTCGTTGACCGTGGAGGCGACCTCCGCGGCGAGGATGCTGTATTCGTGATCGTGGTAAGGCTGTTTTTCGGAGCTTAAATAGGAGTGCATCGCGTGGCCGAGCTCATGGGCGAGCGTGAACGCGTCGCCCAACTTGCCCTGGAAATTTAAGAGCACATAGGGATGCACGCCGTATACCCCGCAGGAAAACGCGCCGGTGGTCTTGCCCTTGTTCTCGTATACGTCGATCCAGCGCTCGTTAAAAGCGCGCCTGAGAACCCCGCAATACGGTTCGCCGAGCGGACGGAGCGCGTCGAGCACCAAGGTTTTGGCCTCCTCGAACGAGAGATGATACTCCACGTCCTTGACCATCGGGCAATACAGGTCGTACGGATAAAGCTCGCCGAGCCCGAGCGCCTGCCTTCGAAGATCCAGGTACTTTTCCATCTTCGGCAGATTGTTTTTTACCGCGTCGATCAGGCTGTGGTAGACGCCGACGGGCACGTTATCGTCCGCAAGCGCCTCCTCGAGCGCGCCCCCGTAAACGCGCGCATGGGCGAAATACACGTCGAGCTTCACGGAGCTTGCGTACATCGCGCACAGGGTGTTCTTAAAGCGGTCAAACTCGCCGAAATACTTTTCAAACGCTTCGCTGCGGACGCTTCTATTCATGCTCTCGCGGAAGATGGAGAAATTGGCGTGCGTCAATTCGACCATATTCCCCGCCTCATCCTTCACGGCCGGGAAGCGCATATCCACGCTCTCGAACATCGTAAAGCACTGGGTCGGGCCTTCGGCGACCTCGCCGAGCATCTTGAGCATCTTTTCGCGCTCCTCGTCGAGCGTATGCTCGCGGCGCCTCAAGATATCGTCGAGCACGTGGGCGTAGGGCTTGAGCAGGGGATCCGCCGCAAATGCGGCGACGCGCTCCTCGGGCAGCGACAAAAGCTCGGGCGTCAAAAACGAACCGAGCGTCTCCATCTCGACCATAAGGCGCACTCCGCGATCCTGCATCGACTGATAGGCGGTGTTGCCGTTGTCCCCGTCCATGAGCAAATGCGCGTAGGTGTACACGAGTTCCGCCTGCCGCGCCGCGTCATAGTAAAGATCGAGCGCTTTGCAAAGCGCCTGCGCGCTTTCGCCAAGCGTGCCCTTTAAAGCGGGAATCCGCCCGATCGCTTCCTTCGCGCGCTTGAGCGCACCCTCCCATTCGCCGGTATCCTTGAAAATATCGGACAGATCCCACTGGGAAGCGGGATCCATCTGTTCCCGGGCGAGGGGCTTGGCTGCCGATTGCGGTAAATCAACCATTATTTGCGCTCCATCCGGATGGTAAGGTTCAACTGGTCGGCAAGATCCTTGAGGTTGGCGGAAAGCTCGTCATAGGTCAGCGAGCAGCTGGAAAGATCCACCGCCATTACCATCGTGAAATGTACGCTCATGACGGTCTGGCTGATATCGATGATGTTGATGCCGTACTTGGAAAGTTCCTGGCTGATGTTCGCCACGATGCCGACGTGATCGTGGCCTGATACGGTGATGGTGGCCTTATTCATATTTCCTCCTTCGACTATTCGTCGGATTGTTGAGTCGTTGATTCATTTTGCGGTTCTTCCACTGCCTGCCGAACGGCTTGGCCGTCCTGTGCATCGCTCCAAGCGGAAGCGGCCTGATCGCCGGAGGAAGTCTCGGGATAATTCAGCCAGCCCTCCCCTTCCAACCGCACGCGGACATCGAAATACAGCACGGTGTAGAGCGCCGCGCAATAAGGCATGAACAGGCAAATAAACGCGGCGTACACGACGAAGATCGCGATCCCCTCGAGCAGCCCATCCCCCGTTATTTGCAGCAAAAGCAGCGCCGTCATACTCAACCCGAAAACCAGCGCCGCTGCGAGGACCAGCGTCAGGGATACCCCGAGCACGCGGCCGAAGCGCTTTGAAACGAGCTTAAAACTCCTTTCGACGGCCTTGAAGTTCTTCAGGCCCTCGTTCACCGCGACGGGATACACAAACGAAAGGAAGCTCATCGCGGTCACTGCGATCGCGATGGCCAGCAGCGCCACGACGACGATGGCAATGATGGAGCCGGCGCTCATCGTCGTCGAAACCGACAGCGACATCATCGCCGACAGCGCCATGACAAACGCGAGTACCCCTATAACAATGCCTAGTACCGTGGAAATCGCCCACTCTGCCAGCAGCAGGCACAAATTGGTGGTAAAAAAGCGCCGGAGCATAAATTTACTGCGGCTTAGCAGCGCCTTAAATCCGGAGTACTTGCCGTAAAGGCGCGCGGAAGCCTCCGTATACAGGCCTCCGGCGATCATCGGCTGCACCGCCAGCGTCAAGCCCAAACCAAGGAGCATCGTCAGCACCCAAAGGCCGATGCCGAGCGATATGCCTCCGGCGATCGTTTGGAAAGGATTGTTCGCGCTCATCCCAAACGAATCGTAGCCGGGAAATCCGCCGTTCTCCAGGTCCTCAAAAAAGCCGGTCATCCCCGCCATCAAACCGCCGTTGGCTGCGCCCAAAACAATCAACGCTATTCCGTAAAGCACCAGCGCCAGCAGGAACATCGATGCGAAATTGCGTTTATAGATCATCCATGTGATGCCGTATACGCCGCGCAAGCGGAGCGGTTTGATCCTGATCGGTTCGTAATCGTTCATTGATCGATTCTCCTTCCTTGCGGCCTTAATCGAGCACATCGAACTCGATGTCGGGCAGCCGCCCGTGCAGCCTGGATACGATGTTGTCGCCCGTTCCCGGCGCGGCACCCATCACGATGGTGCCGATCGAGTTGTTCGCGGCGTATTCGACGAGCGCGTCCTCGACGTTTTGTGCGCGCAGCATCGAGAGTTCTCCTCCCGCAAGCTGCGCCGCCGTGAACAGATATTCGAGCGCCTCGCCCTCGTCGGGGTTCCCAAGAAAATTATGCCCCAATTGTACGCAGTGCACCACATGCAGTTGCGTGTTCCGTTCGCTTTTGAGCGCCGCGCCGCGGGAAATCAGCCGATCGCAGGTTTTTTGCCGCGTGACGCACACCATGATATCGCCGTGTTTTATTTTCATTTGCTTGACAGTGCTTCCTCCATTTTGTCCGGGAATTCCCCCGGCCGATAGGCGCAGAGGTATTCGAGCGCCTCCCCGATCCCCTCAGCGCAGAAATAAAGGCCGCGCCATGATTCGTTCGTAAACCGCTCCCCGATACACCGATCCAGCTGGTCGATCAGCGGATCGTAAAACCCGCCGTAATTCAATATCACGATCGGCAGGCAATGGTAGCCGAGTTGCTTTAGGGTGATGACCTCGAGCAGTTCCTCCAGCGTTCCGAATCCGCCGGGCAGCGCGATAAACCCCGCGCAGAGGGATTCCATCGTCGACTTGCGCTCGTGCATCGTCCGCGTCTCGATCAGCTCGTCGCAGCGCTCATACGCGATCCCCGGCCGGTTTAGTTTCTCCGGTATGACCCCGACAATGCGGCCGCTTCTCGACGCGACGCCGCGCGCGCAGGCGCCCATCAGGCCGATTCTCCCGCCGCCGAACACCAGGCCGTAATCCGCTTGCGCAAGCGCTTCGCCCAGGCGATACGCAAGATCGACATACTTCTTGTCAACCGCGTTGCTCGACGCCGCGAACACACAGATCAAATCCGCCATTTTATACCTCACACCGCCCGCAAAGCCGGGCGCTTGATTCATTCACAACAACCTAAAAATATTATAACAAAAACACGGTTGCTTTCAAATATGGAATTTATATCCTATTCTGGCGTTGCGAGCAGAAAAGCTGTTGAAGTTGTCATCGCACGCCCGCGTATGGTAGAATAAATAAAACAAACGGGAAGGCGTGTACCATCCATGTACAACAGCGGATCACGGGGAAGTCCGGTTTCCCGCGTCCTGATACCCATAGCGGCCGGATTCATCCTGGGCGCGCTGCTGCTCTGGCTCGCCCTCGGCCTACAGTCGCAGCAGGCGCTCGCGGATATCGACAACGGCGTTCTCATCGATCCCGGTCACGGCGGGGAGGATGTCGGCGCGATCGCGCCGGATTCGGGCGTGTATGAATCGGAGCTGAACCTCGCAGTCGCGCTCGCGCTCAAGGACGCGCTGACGGAGGGCGGCATAAAAAAAGTCGATCTGACAAGGAGCGATGAAAACGCATTAGGCCCTACCAAGGACGCGGATATGCAGGAGCGCGCGCGCATCATAAGCTCTACCGAGGCGGCGATCATGGTCAGCATACACATGAACAGCTTCCCTTCGGATACCGCCGTCAAAGGGCCGCAGGTATTCTATCAGACGGGCGACACGACTTCGATGCGGCTTGCGCAGGCGATACAGCACCGGCTCGACGCAGCGGCCGGTACGGATCGCGGGATACAGCAAAAGGATCTTTTCGTGCTGCGCAACGCGACGGTTCCCGCCGTGCTGGTCGAATGCGGGTTCCTCACCAATCCGGAAGAGGACAAGCTATTGCAGCAGCAGGAGTATCAACGCGTTATCGCCGGGGCGATCGCGGACGGGATCGCGGATTATTGCGGCTGAGGATTTTTTTGCGCCCAGGAATACCAACGCGTCGGCAGGGGCAACATTGCCTTTGAAATAAACTGAATAAGAAGAGGGGCTCGAATATGGATAAATCGGTATTGCATAAACTTTCTTACGGCGTCTATGCCGTCGGCGCGATGGATGGCGAACGCCCCTGCGGCTGCATCGTCAACACGGTTATTCAGATCACCAGCAGCGGAATCATCGCCGTGAGCATGAACCACGACAATTATACGCATTCCCTGATCGAAAAAGAAGGCCGCTTCTCCGTATCCATCCTCAGCGAAAGCACGCCGGGCAATGTGATCGGTACGCTAGGCTTCTCCTCGGGCAGGGATCGCAACAAATTCGAAGGCCTCGACTGGGAACTCTATGACGGGCTTCCGATCCTCCGCCACGGAAGCAACGGATATTTGATCTGCAAGGTGCTCGATCGCGCGGAGACCCCGACGCATACCGTGTATCTCGCGCAGGTGACGGACGCGCTCAAGGGCGAGGACGTACGGTCGATGACCTATGAGTATTATCGCAACGTTGTCAAAGGAACTTCCCCGAAGAACGCTCCGACCTATCAGGAGCCCGAACAGAAAGCAAAAATGCAAACCGAACAGAAAAAGGAGGAAAAACCCGTGAAGTATGAATGCACCGTATGCCATTATATCTATGAAGGCGACATCACCAAGGAACCCGACGATTACGTCTGCCCCATCTGCGGCGTTCCGAAGGATATGTTCGAACTCGTCCAGTAAAGCGGGAATGACTGCAAATCACGAGGACGCGGCAAACGCCGCGTCCTCATTTTGTTAATAACCTCTGAAAAATAACGAAAATTGCCCTGAGTTTTTCAATCCGTCATTTTGCGGCGACCTGTGCGGCGCAAAATGACACCTTGAAGTGCATTTCGGCCCGACAGTTCAAGCACGTGCGAGAACGAAATGCACGGTGAAACTCGCAAAAGTGGATTTTCCACTTTTGCGAAATCCACTACCATGGCCTGCGCGCGTATACGAACGCGCCCTTCGCCCACGACGTGGTGCAGGAACGTTTGACGATTTCGCCCTCGGAGGAGGACGCGTCGATCATCATGCCGGAGCCGATATAGATGCCCACGTGCCCGATCTTGCTGTGCGACTTGTTGTAGAAGAACAGCAGATCGCCCTTTTCAAGCTTGCTCATGGAAGTGATCTTCTCCCAATCGCTCACCTTGGCATATCCGGCCGCATTGTAGCGGCCGCGGTTGCTGCCGGCCTGCTTGAGGCAGTAATAGACGAACCCGGAGCAATCGAACGTCTTCGGGCCCTCGTTGCCGAGGATGTAAGCGCAGCCGATCTTCGATTTTGCGACCTCGAGCATCTTTTGAACATTCGCCCTGCGCCGCACCTCCTGCGCCTTGCTCGCGCTGGGCACCGCGTCCGGGGAATAGATCAAATTGAAGGTCTGTTCCCCCGCCTTTCCGTCGGCGGTGAGCTTGTTTCGCTTCTGAAAATCCTTGACCGCCGCGATGGTCTCGTCGCCGTAATAGCCGGTCGCCTTGCTCGAGCTTAAATATCCGAGCTCGATCAGGCGGCGCTGGAAGGAATCCACATCGGTGCCGCTCGTACCCTGGAGGAGGGTATAGGGCTTCGCCTCGTCCGAATTGATCATACGCAGCGTCTCGCCGCCCGCGATGCCGTCCATCTGCAGGTTGTGCTGCCGCTGGAACCTTTTGACCGCATCCGCCGTCGCGCTGCCGAAATGCATCGTGCTTTCGTCCAGATCAAGATACCCGAGATCCATCAGGCGATCCTGCAGTTCCTTGACCCGCTCGTCGTCCATTCCTTTTTTCAGCGTCGGATCGGGCGTGGGCGTCGGCGCGCTCGTGGGCGCGATCGTCGGCGTATTGAGCCGGATCTCGATCAAATCGTCGGACGTCCCCGACGGGGAAGTCCCCAAAAGCGGCGATGTTCCGGGATTTGCGTTCGCAAGGGCGCTGGTCTGCTTCGGGGGCGCTATGAGCGCACTCACGCCGAGGATCAACGCAAGGCTCAGCGCGCAGCCGGCAACGATCTTGCCCTTGAGCGTAAGGGTATTAAACAAGGTCGTGATACCCTGCGTAAAGCGCCGGATCCCAACCGCTCGGCGGCGTCTCTTTTGCACGCGCGATCCTCCTTAGGTAGGATATTGATTATCCCCATTGTAAAAGCAACGCGCGATTTACACAACGAAATTGGGCAACTTGTCAAGAAATATTCACAGTTTTCGCGCTCTGTGTACAAAAAAATGCCGCCGGCTGCGCGCCGTGCGGCAAGATTTTCCAAAATATCGGCTTTTTCAAGGTCGGCCCATCGGTATTGGGAAAAGAGATCCGCGGTTTAAAACAATACCGCCAAAGAAGAGCGCCGGATCACACGCATCCGATGTGGATGACCATCACGCTCATATCGTCGCGCGCCTCTTTTTCAAGTGCGGTGAGCACCAGCGCCTGCGCCGCGTCGTTCGCGGACGGCTCCGCCACGACCATCTCCAAAAGCAGCGCGGTCAGTTCGGTTCCGAGCGCATCCGAAACGCCGTCGGTCATCATCACGACGATGTCGCCCTGCCGAAGCTGCACGTGGTGGACGGCCGGCCGCGCTTCCTCGATGACGCCCACGGGCAGCGCCTCGCAGTAGAGCATGTTGACGCGCCCGTCGCGGATGATGTACGACGGCGGCGCCCCGTACTTGATGAAGCGCGCCGCCCCGTCGGCCATGTCCAAGAGGAACGCGTCGAGCGTCGCGTACATTTCCCGGCTGTTGCGCGCGATGAGCAGGCGGTTGACGCTCTCGAGCGCAATGGACGAGTCGAAGCCGACGCTGAGCAGATCGCCTAAAAGCGCCACCGCCGCGGAGCTTTCCCTGTGCGCCATTTCGCCGCTGCCCATGCCGTCGCTCATCAGATACAGGAGCTTCCCATCGCCGAGCTCGCGCACGCCGAGGCTGTCGCCCGAGATCGCGCTTCCCGGCGCGGGGCTTGCCGCCACGCCGAAGCGCGCGTCGTATGTATAGGCCTGCTCGAGCGAGATGCGGTCCCGCACCGAATGCGTGCGCATCCGGAAGGGCTTTTTCATCGTCCGGCTCACGCAGTCGCACGCGCGCACCGCGTCCGCGGGATTCCGGAGCTCGAGATTGACCACGATCCTTCCTTTTTCCCGTATCGCGTCAATTTTCTTCACGCGGATGCTATCGCGGTCGAGCCGCATCAAAAGGCGCGCCTCGAGCTCCTCGTCATAGCGCGCGTCGCTTGAAGCGCGCGTCGAGAGCGTCTGGATCACCGAGCAGATCCCCTCGAGCTGGCGGTTTGTGAATTCGAGATACTCCCGCTCCCTGCGCTGCGCTTTGGCGCGCAGCGCGTACTGCTCCAATGCCGCGAGCACCGTGTTGCGAAGCTGCTCGCGCCGGTGACAGGAGGGTTCAAGCGGCTCGGGCATCGGCTGCGCCTGGATCTTCGACTGCGATTCGCACAGCACGAGCAGCGCGTCGGAAGCCGCCTCCGCGTCGCGCCAGCATTTCTGCGCGCCGCTGCAGCGCGAGCAAACGCACATCGCCGCGCCTGCCGCCACGGCGTTTTTCTCGCGTTCGGGCATCTTTTCGTCATTGTTGCGCACGAACAGCCCCGCGACCTCGCGGAACACGTTCGCGACCTCCAAAAGCTGTTCGCTCGTGCGCTCCCTCAGACGCGCCGCGGCCGTATGCTCGCGCCTGAATTGGAGCGCGCCCGCGTCGCAGAGCGCCGCGAGCTGCTCCGCCGCCTTGCGCGGTATGAGCGTCGCGCCGAAGGCGCCGATAACGAGCTCGGGGATCGGCAACGCGTACTTCCCTCCGAGGTATGCATAAACGAGCGCGCTGCAAAGCCCGAATCCCACGGTCACGCCGTAGCGGCCCATCGGCCGCATGGCGCAGGCGCTGAGCGTACAGATGGCAAGGTTTCCGACGATGAGCAGTTCAAACTCACCCCCGAGCACCAGCGCCGCGCCGAGCACAACCGCGACGGCGGTCGCCGCCGCGCCCCTGACGCACACGGAGAGGATGCACAACAGAACGGCGGCCGCCGCACCCAGGCTGACGCCGAACGGCGTAAGCTTGGAGAGGGCGAGCACGGCGACGCCCATGATCGCGATCATGCTGATCTGCTCCTCGTTCGAGAGGAGTCTCCGGAGCCGGAGCTGCCATACGACCATCATCCCCTGCCGGAACACCGCAGCCATCACCACGCACGCGGCGAGGTTCCCGATGCCCAAGAGGCAAGCCGCGATGCTGTGCATGTAGAAAAGCGGCATCATCAAAAGCTGCGCCACCGCGAGCAGAAAGAGCTTGTCCGCCCGCTTGATTTCCCCGCGCCACAGCTTCCAGAGCATACACACGCCGAAGTACACCGCAGCGCAAAGCGCCGCCTCATACCGCCCCGCCGCCAGCGCTCCTGCGATCGCGCCCAAAAGCGCATAGTACGGGTTGTGGCGCGCCATCCACGCCGCCGCCAGCACGGCGGGGCCGAAAGGCGCCATCCGCTCGGTGATCGCGGCGCTCCCAAAAAGCACGGCAAGGAAAAAAATCGCGACCTCATAGCGGAATTCACGCCTCAGAACGTAGGGAATCACCCTGTTTTTCGCCTTGCCGATCAACCTAATCTGTTCCATAGACAAGCCCCACTCCCCTTGCAGATGTGCCTCAGGTAAAGGGAGTCCAACCCTATACCTTAAGACCATCTTAATGCGGGGCGAACAAAAATCCTGTCAAACAAACGTCTGACAGGATCGGAAACATTGGCGGTTTTTGTAGTCGGAACTACCGGGTTTGTCCGTTGCCGCGGACGACGTATTTTATCGTGGTGAGCGCCTTGAGCCCCATCGGGCCCCGCGCGTGAAGCTTTTGCGTGCTGATGCCGATCTCCGCGCCGAAGCCGAATTCCTCGCCGTCGCTAAAGCGCGTCGAAGCGTTGACGTACACGGCCGCCGCGTCCACCCGGTCGAGGAAGCGTTCGGCGTTCGCATAGTCGGCGGTGACGATGCTCTCGCTGTGCATCGTGCCGTAACGGTTGATGTGGTCGATCGCCTCGTCCACGCTGTCGACAACTTTTATAGCGAGGATATAGTCGAGGTATTCACATGTCCAGTCCTCTTCGCTCGCGGGCAGCGCCCCGGGAAGTATCGCGCGCGTGCGTTCGCAGCCGCGGAGCTCGACATTTTTCGCCTTGAGCCGCTCGGCGATCGCGGGAAGCGCGGTTTTCGCAACGGCGCTGTTTACAAGCAGCGTCTCCATCGCGTTGCAGACCGAAGGGCGCGAGCATTTGGCGTTGAACACGATGTCCGCCGCCATCCCGATATCCGCGCTCGCGTCGACATAGACGTGGCAGTTGCCCACGCCCGTCTCGATGACCGGCACCGTCGCGTTCTGCACGACGCTTTTGATCAGCGACGCTCCGCCGCGCGGTATCAGCACGTCGATCAGGCCGTTGAGCTTCATCATTTCGGCAGCGCCCTCGCGCGAATCGTCGCAAAGGAGCTGGATCGCGCCGTCGAACACGCCGCCGCTCACGGCGCCGGTAAGGACATTCACGATCGCGGCGTTCGAATTTAGCGCCTCGCGCCCGCCCCGCAGAACGCAGGCGTTCGCGGACTTGATGCAAAGGCCCGCCGCGTCCGCCGTCACGTTCGGGCGCGCCTCGTAGATGATGCCCACCACCCCGAGCGGCACGCGGCGGCAGCCGATGCTCAATCCGTTCGGGCGCTTGAGCGAAAAGTCCTCGCCGCCGATCGGATCCGCGAGCGCTGCGACCTTGCGCAGGCCTTCGGCCATCGCCTCGACGCGGGCAGCGTTGAGCGAGAGCCGATCGAGCATCGCCGCGGGCCTTCCGGCCCCGCGCGCTGCCTCCATATCCAAAGCGTTGGCGGCGAGGATCTCACCCGTCCGCTCCACCAGCGCATCGGCCATCGCGACGAGCGCGCCGTCCCTCTCTCGGGAGGACGTCGTCATCAGCCGAAGCGCGGCCTTTTTCGCAATCTGCGCCTGCTCGCGCACATTCATATGTTTCCCCTCCATGCCGCAGACCGCGTCCCCGGCGGTCGATCTTTAAAAAGCGTTCGGTCGCATCCGCATCGTCGGATGATGGATTATTTGTACAGTAACATCAAGGTCCGCCCTTGTCAATCGCGGCGGCGCTGCCGCCGCTTCCGCCGAACTCCGAATACGCGGCGGATCCAAAAGCAAAGGCGGGAGAATCGCTCCCGCCCGATTTACGGATGTATTTGCCCTCTTCCCCTCGGCGCGCCGCTTATTTCCCGGGATCGCGCAGGAAGCTCGGCAGATCCAGGTTGCTTCGATCCTTGGGATCGTATTCCTGGCGGGGGGGCTTGGTATAGGTCGGCGTAACCTCCTCGGAATCCGGCAGGGGCGATACGTATTCGCGCCGCTCGCGCCGCGCGCCGTAATCCACAACGCCGGTTTTGATCTCCTCAAAGCTCAGGCCGGGCTGCTGCTTGCGCTGCTCGCCGACGCGCACGCCGGGGCCGCGCTCCCGCGCGGGACGCCCGAACGGCGAGAGCTCCGGATCCTTGACGCCGCTGTTTTCAAAGCCCGTCGCGATGACGGTGATGCGCACCGCGTCGCCCATCTCGTCGTCGATGCCCGCGCCCCAGATGATGTTCGCGTCGGGATCCGCGGTTTCGGCGATAAGCTCGGCAGCCTCGTTGACCTCGAGAAGACCGAGGTCCGCGCCGCCGGTGATGTTGAGGAGCACGCCCTTCGCGCCGTTGATCGACGTCTCGAGCAGCGGGCTCGCGACCGCCTGGCGCGCGGCCTCGATGGCGCGCTTATCGCCCGACGCCATGCCGATGCCCATGTGCGCAAGGCCTTTTTCCTTCATGACGGTCTTGACGTCCGCAAAGTCGAGGTTGACCATCGCGGGAACGGCGATCAGATCGCTGATGCCTTGTATGCCCTGGCGAAGCACGTCGTCCGCCACGCGGAACGCCTCCGTCAGGCTCGCCTTGCCGACGATGTCCAATAGCCGGTCGTTCGGGATCGAGATGAGCGTATCCACCGCCGACTTGAGGTTCTGTATGCCGATTTCGGCGTTGCGCATGCGGACCTTGCCCTCGAATTTAAAGGGCTTGGTCACAACGCCCACCGTGAGGATGCCCATCTCCTTCGCGCATTCGGCCACCACCGGAGCCGCGCCGGTGCCCGTGCCTCCGCCCATGCCCGCGGTGATGAATACGAGATCCGCGCCTTTGAGCGCCTCCGAAATCGCATCCCGCGTTTCCTCGGCCGCCTTGCGGCCGATCTCCGGGTCCGCGCCGGCGCCCAAGCCTTTCGTGAGCTTTTCGCCGACCTGAATCTTCTGGTTGGCACGCGAGATGTAGAGCGCCTGCTTGTCCGTATTGACGGCGATAAATTCCACTCCGCGCAAGCCGTATTGTATCATGCGGTTGACCGCATTATTGCCGGCCCCACCGACGCCTACAACCTTGAGTTGCGCAAATTGGCCGCGCTCAAAATCCACTTCCAGCATGATGGCTCCCCCTCGAAAATACTAAATGATTCCTGCCAAAACGATTCGTTTTCCTTATATTGTCCCGTTTTATTGGCAAATAATCCTTATCCATGCGCGTTATCACGACAAAATTATCCATAATACGCAATATGTACGAGCTATATATTGAAAACTATACCACATCTTGATTTTTAGCGCAACAAGGCCGGGCATGGAATCACAATATGTTTATATTTTATCCTTAACCGGATGCGCTCTGCTGCGCCGGGCAACCCGCCCTGCGATTCCCGCGATCCGCCCGGGAACCTTTCGGGATCGCTTACGGCGTCGGCGACGGGGAAATCGAGGGCGACGGGGAACCCGATATCGACGGCATCGCCGACGGGGAGTAAACCGGATCCCCCTTGGCGCTCAAGCTGAGCGTGCCGTTCGCCGCGCCGAGCCGCTCGAGCTCCGGCAGTATCTTTGCGAGCTTATCCATCTTGTCCTCAAGATCGACCGGCTGCCCCACCAGCACCTCTACACCGTCGAGCGTGTCCATGCAGACGCGCAGGGGATTGGAGATATCCACCGATTCGATCTTGTCCGCCAAACCTTTGGCGTCGAGCGCCTGGAGTATCGCGACGAGCGTGTTCGCGTAGAAATCCGTCTCGTCGCCCAGCCGCTGGTTGACGCTGAAACCCGACGCCTGCATCCCCTCCACCGCGATCAGACCGCTCAGATCCGCGCGGTTGCCTATAGATAAGACATACCCCTCGCCATCGATAATAACCACAAGATTTTGAAAGAATATCGCGGCCTTTTCCTGCCTCTCCCGTACGGTGATCACGATCCTGTCGGGGAACGCCCGCGAGATATCCGTCACGTCGAGATACGGATTCTCCTCGATCCGTTTCGCGGCGCCGTCAAGATCCGTGAAATAGATCTGCGAATACAGGGCGATCCCGGACGCCGCGCGGACCTCTTCGGCGGAGTACCGCTTGCAGCCCAAAACGTCGATCGACTGCACCCTGAGCACAAACGCCGCAATCCCCAATATCGCGACCCACGCGACCAGGAGTATGATGAAGGACAGCCTCCTCTGCAGGGCGGCCTTTTTTTCTTCGGGCGCAAGGGCTTTTTTGTTTTCGGCGGTTTTTTTCGCCGTCTTCTTTGCCGTTTTCGAAGCGGATCGTTTGTCGCCCTGCCGGCGGTCGTCCCGCTGCTTTTGCGCGGCGGAAGATCTCCGCCCATCCTCTTCGGCTTTTGACGGAACGCTCCGCTTTGGTGCGGAGGGCTTGCGGCGCGGCTGATCCGCCGCGGAAGGCCCCCGAAGCGGCTGCTCCGGTATGGGGGCATTTTGTCGCGGCCGCTCCCCAAAAGGCGTTTCGCGGTGCGGCGGCTCCGAAAAGCGATCCCGCTTCGCCGTTTTTGACGCGCGCCTTGCTTCGTCGAAGGCATCGTTCCGGTCCGCCTGCCTGCCCCGGGGCTTTCCCATTGCGGAAGGCGCGCCCTCGGGCCTGAGCCGATCGTCCCGGGCGGACGAGCTGATGCGGGAGCCGCCGGGGCGCTCGGGAGCGTCTTCGTTTCGCGCGGGCCGGTACTTCCTCTGCTTGTCCTGAAGAGGCGTCTGCGCCGGGGATTTTTGTCCGTCGGAAGAAGCGTCCGCGCTCTTTTTCGCGTACGAGGGAGCATACCGGTTCGGATCCCGCCCCGGCGCGCCTTTAAAGTCATTTCCCTTCCGACGCTTGTCCATCCTGCCCCCAAATGGTTGGACTGCTGCGGCCTACGGCGGCGTCAGTCCAATTCCCTTCTTACATCCGCGCCGAGGCCCGTGAGCATATCCTCGATGCGCTCATAGCCGCGGTCGACATGCTCCGCGCCGTGGATCACGGTATGGCCGCTCGCGCGCAGCCCGGCGAGACAAAGCGCCGCGCCGCCGCGCAGATCCCGCGCGATGACCTCCGCGCCCATCAACGTCGGCACGCCCCGCACGATCGCCGTGCGATCCTTAACGGTGATGTTCGCGCCCATGCGCATGAGTTCCGCCGCATGTTTAAAGCGGCTTTCAAACACGTTTTCAACGATGATGCCCGTGCCGTCCGCGACCGAACAAACCGCCATCATCTGCGCCTGCATATCCGTCGGGAATCCCGGGTGCGGAAGCGTCTCCACCAGTTTGAGCTCGCGGGGCCTCACAGGGCCGCAAATGCGAACGGCGGACTCGTAGAGTTGGATATCGCACCCCGTCTCGCGGAGCTTTGAGATGACCGAGCTTGCGTCGCTCGCGCGCGCGTTGGTCAATTCGATCTTGCCGCCGGTGATCGCGGCCGCGCACATCATCGTCCCCGCCACGATGCGGTCCGGCATGATGCGATATTCCGCGCCGTGCCGTTTTCTTCCTCCGACGATCGTGACCGTGGAGGAGCCCGCGCCGGAAATCTGGCAGCCGATCGCGTTTAAAAAGCCCTGAAGATCCGCAATCTCAGGCTCGCGCGCGGCGTTTTGTATCACGGTATCGCCTTTGGCGGCCACCGCGGCCATCATAAGATTCTCGGTCGCCCCGACGCTCGGATAGTCGAGGTGAACCACCGCGCCCGTCAGCGCGCTGCCGTCGCAAAGGATATCGCCGTATTCCTCGCGAATGCGCACGTTCAATGACGCGAGCCCGTGCAGGTGCAGGTCGATCGGCCGCATGCCGATCTCGCAGCCGCCCGGAAACGTGCAGTGCGCCCTCTGGAACCGCCCAAGCAGCGGGCCGAGCATAAAAATCGAAGAACGAAGCTCTTTGGAGAGATGCGCGGGCATCTCATAACTGTTCGCGCCAGACGCATCGATCACGAGCGCATCGCTTTTCCACTCCGCTTTCACACCGAGCGTGCGCAGGATCCTCAACATATTCAATACGTCCAACAATCTGGGGCAGTCATAGAGCCTCACCGGCTCATCTGTGAGTAGACTGGCAGCAAGTATGGGCAATACCGAATTCTTTGCGCCAGGAACTCGCATCTCGCCATGGAGCTTCGCTTCACCCATAACCACGAGTTTAGACACCCCTAAATTCACCTCCGGGTTTCACAGAGCACAATCTATACTTATGCGTCGCCCCGGCAAAGAGTGCATAAGCATCGCGCGCCAATCCGAACCCGTGCGGTTTAGATGGATGTACGCCGCCCCCAAAGACATCGTTGGATTTTGCAAACGCCGCGTTCATGGGCTGTGCGCCTCGCGGGAAATATTCAGGAGCACGCCCATCTGCGCAAGATAAACCACCAGCGAGCTTCCGCCGGCGCTGATAAAGGGCAGCGTCTGCCCCGTGGGCGGGATGGAGCTTGTGACGACGCCGATATGCACCATCACCTGTACGGCGAGCGTAACGGTGATGCCCACGGCGAGCAGGCTCCCAAAGTGATCCTTACAGCGCATGGCGACCCGGACGCCGCGATAGATCAAAAACAGATACGCGGCGATCACGCAAACGCCGCCGATCCATCCGAGTTCCTCTCCGATGATCGAGAATATGAAGTCGCTCTCGCCGTAGGTGAGATAAAGGAGTTTTTGCCGGCTGTAGTTGAGCCCCGTGCCGAATATGCCGCCCGAGCCAAGCGCGTACAGGGACTGTATGAGCTGATAGCCCTTATCCTTTTCGTCCTTCCACGGATCGAGGAATATCGTTACACGATCGATGCGGTAGTCTGCCGCGAGCACCAGCAGCACGAAAGCGCCCGCCGCCGCAACCAGCAGCAGCATCAGGTGCTTCGATTTCGCGCCGCCGACGAACAGCATCGCCATGCCGATCATGCCGATGCTCACCGCCATCGACAGGTTCGGCTGGAGCAGTATCAGCCCGCAGACGAGCAGCATCACCATCAGCATGGGCACCACGCCGCGCGCGAAGCTCTTCATCAGCGCCGCGCGGCGGGACATGAACGCGGCCATCCAAAGCGTCATGGCGAATTTCGCGATCTCGGAGGGCTGTATGCTGATCCCGGCGATTTCAAACCACCGCTTGCCGCCGTTGCGCTCTACGCCGAAGATCAGCACCGCCACCAGCATGGCGATCGAAACGCCCACGATGTACCATTTCATTTTATCGAGGAACCGGTAGTTCACCCTGCTCGCCACGAGCATGACGACGATGCCGATCGCGAGGAACTGCAACTGCTTTTTGATATAATAATAGCCGTCGCCCTGGTAGTGCTGCGCCCAATAATAGCTCGCGCTGAATACCATGACGATGCCGAACGCGCACAGCAATAAGATCGTCAGGAGCATCGGAAAATCCATATGCCCCTGGGCCTTGATCTTTAACGGTTCACCGCGATCCATGCCGCACACCCTTCCACTGGTCAGTTCCCGAGCTTAGCTACCACATCCTTGAAGACGCGGCCCCTGTGCTCATAATCCTCAAACAGGCCCCAGCTCGCCGCCGCCGGCGAAAGGAGGACCGTATCGCCCGGCTCTGCAAGCCCCCGCGCGGCGTCCACCATCGGACCCAGATCGTTTTCGCATTCTATGACCGGCGCGAACCCGGTCTCCTTCGCCGCGCGCTCGATCGCGGGAACGTTGAGCCCCGAGGCGAGCACCGCTTTGATGCGGCCTCCGAACGCGCGAAACAACGGCGTAAAGTCGCTGTGTTTATCATATTCGCCCACTCCCAAAAGCAGTACGGTGGGCCGCGTCATCGCCTCGACCGCCTTGATCGAGGAATCCGGGTTGGTCGCCTTGGAGTCGTTGATATAGCGGACGCCGTCGATCTCCCGCACGAACTCGAGCCGGTGCTCCACGCCCGGAAATTCCATAAGCGCCTTGGCGACGCGCCCGGCCTCAAGCCCCATGCAAAGGCCCAGGCAGGTCGCGGCCAGCGCGTTCTCGAGGTTGTGAGCGCCGGGAATCCGCACCCTATCCGCTTCGAGCACCCGCGTGAGAATCCCGTCCATCCGAAACAGGATTTCGCCGCCTTGCACGAAGGCGCCCTCAGGCACCTCCTCGCGGCGGGAAAAATACAGCACGCGCGCCCGGGTAAGTTTCGCCATGTCGCGCACGACGGGATCGTCGTAATTGAGCACCGCGAAGTCGTCCCCGGTCTGGTTTTCAAAGATGCGGCACTTCGCTGCGACGTACTCGTCCATCGATTCGCGGAACCGATTGAGGTGATCCTCGGTGATGTTGAGCATTGCGGCAGCGCGGGCATGGAAGCGGTCGATGCTCTCCAATTGGAGCGCCGCCACCTCCGCGACGATCACGTCGCCCTCGCGCGTCTCGAGCGCGTGCTCGGTGATCGGGACGCCGATGTTGCCGAGCACGAACGTGTTCCGTCCGCCGGCCTTAAAGACCTCGCCGGTCAGCGCGGTCGTGGTGGTCTTGCCGTTGGTGCCGCTGATGCAGACGAAATCGCCTTTGGAAAAGCGGTACCCAAGCTCGATCTCGCCGATGACCTCGACGCCCCGCCTCTTCGCCTCCTCGGCAAAAGGGGCAAAAATGGGAACCACCGGGCTGAGAACCAAAAGGTCGACGCCGTCGATTAGTTCCATCGGATCGCGTCCAAGCGCGTCAATATATTCTATGCCGCTAAGCTGTTCAGAAAGACCAGGGATGCTATTCTTGCTGTCGTTAATGATCACGCGATAGCCCTGCGACGCGAGCAGCTTCGTGCTCGATACGCCGCTTCTGGCCATTCCGACCATCAGCGCGAGTTTCTGTTTCATCGATGCCTCCGCTCTTCGCGCGGGCTCCGCCTTGCGGCCTATGCCCGCTTTCCGGACGTATCTATCTTGAATCCGCTTTCGGGGAAAGGGGTTCGGCCGCTTTCCCCTACGGTATTATACGAACGGCAGCAGGCAGATCAGGCAGAGGAACGCGGTAACGATCATGTACATCGACACGATCTTGGTCTCCGCCATGCCCAGAAGCTCAAAGTGATGGTGCAGCGGCGCCATTTTGAACACGCGCTTTTTGCGCAGCTTATAGGAGCCGACCTGCAAAACGACCGATACGGCGGACGCGACGAAGCATGCGCCCATGATCGGCAAGAGAAGCAGCGCGCGGCTCAGGATCGCCATCATCGCGATCGCGCCCCCGAGCGCCATGGAGCCGGTATCGCCCATGAACACGCGGGCCGGGTAGGAATTTGAGCGCAAGAATCCGAGGCATGCGCCCGCGACCGCGCCGGAGAACACCGACATGCCCGAGAGGCTCGCGCCGTAGAGCACCTGGCCGGACTGGGCGGCGGCCTGGGAGAGTATGAGGAAAACCACCGACATCGTCAGCGCGTAGATCATGCTTACGCCCGAGGCAAGTCCATCCAAGCCGTCGGTGAGGTTGACGGCGTTGGTGATGCTGATGACGACGAACATCACGAACGGGATATAGAACGCCCCCAGATCCCATTCGATACCGAGGAAGGGCAGATAGATCGTGCTGCCGATCAGCGGATGGTTCTTGGCGTAAATGCCGAGGATTAAAGCGATGCCGAACTGCGCGATGATCTTCTGGTACGCCTTGAGGCCCAGCGAGCGCTTGCGGCGGACCTTGATAAAATCGTCAAGGAAGCCGACGAGGCTGTAGGCGAACGTCACCAAAAGCGCGGGGAGCGCAAACTCCATCATGCCGCCGATGCCCTGATCCCCGATCTCAAGGAGCGTGATGTCAACGTTGAGGATGTGCGCGATATCCGAACCGGCGTTTAAACACACCGCAAGCGTGCCCACCAGTATAGAGCAGAGTATGATGATGCCGCCGATCGTCGGGGTGCCGTTCTTCACAAGGTGCGACTGCGGGCCGTCGTCCCGCTCGGTTTGTCCGAACTTGAGGCGTCTTAGCATCGGTATAACGAGCGGGGCGAGCAAAACGCTCACCAGCGCGCTGATTAGTACCGCCAGTATCATTTGCTGCATGATCTCCTCCGTATCGACTCGCCGGCATGGCTTCCCCCGGGAGCGCCGGCGCTGTTTGAACGCATCGTAATTTTGCGGCGGGCCGAATGCCGCGCCGCCGTCCGATTAAAGCGGCATCTCGTCAAGGAGCTGCGCCGTGATTTCCTTCTCGTCGAAATGGTGCTTCATGCCGTTGATCTCCTGGTAGCTTTCATGCCCCTTGCCGGCAAGGATCACCACATCGTCTTCGCGCGCGTGAGAGAGCGCGTAGCGGATCGCCTCGAGGCGGTTCTCAATGATAATATACTCGCAGCCGGACTTCTTCACACCTTCTTCGATCGAGCGAAGTATGGCGAACGGGTCCTCCGTGCGCGGGTTGTCGCTCGTCACCACGAGGTAATCCGAGTATCTTCCCGCCACCTCGCCCATGATCGGGCGCTTCGCGCGGTCGCGGTCGCCGCCGCATCCGAAAAGCGTGATGATCCGTCCCTTTGCAAAGCCGCGTACGGTCTTTAGGATGTTCTCGAGCGCGTCCGGCGTGTGCGCGTAGTCGAGCAGAACGCTGAACGGCCGCCCACCCGTGGGCAGCGGCTCAAGCCGCCCGGGAACGCTGCTCATATCCTCGAGGCCGCTCTTGATGGCCTCCATCGGATAGCCGAGCATCAGCGCGACGCCGACCGCGCCGATGGCGTTAAACACGCTGAAGAGCCCCGGGATCGGGATGTGCATCCTCGTGACCCCGCCCGGCGTGTTCAGGTCGAACTGAACGCCGCGCGTCGTGATATCGATCTCCGTCGCGGTGATATCGGCCTTTTCGCGGACGCCGAACGTCATGATCGGGAGCGTCAGCCCCTCCATCAGTTCCTTGCTGTGGGGATCGTCCGCGTTGATGACCGCGCCGTTGCTCTGATAGAACAGCTGTTTTTTGGCGTTAAGATAGTTTTCCAGGGTTTTGTGATAGTCCATATGATCCTGCGTCAGGTTCGTAAACTCCGCGACGTCGAACGTCACGCCGTAGACCCTGCGCTGATCGAGCGAATGGGAGGAAACCTCCATCATCACGACCTGCACGCCCTCGTCGCACATCTGGCGCAGAATCTTGTGCAGATCCACGCTTTCGGGCGTCGTGCGGTCGGTTTCGAGCACGCGGTCGCCGATCATGTTGCGGATGGTTCCGATCAATCCCACCTTGTGGCCTGCGTGCTCGGCGATGTATTTTAGCATATAGGTGGTCGTCGTCTTCCCGTTGGTGCCGGTGATGCCGACCATAATGAGCTTTTTGGCCGGATGCCCGTAATATTGCGCCGCCATCAGCGCCATCGCCGCGCGGGTATCCTTTACGATCACCTGCGGAATGGGAACGTCCAGCTTTCTCTGCACCAAAAGCGCCTTCGCGCCGGACTCGATCGCCTGGGACGCGTACGCGTGCCCGTCCGAAAACGTGCCGACGATGCAGCAGAACAAATCGCCCGGTTGTACCTTCCTGGAATCGTATTCAATTTCCGATATATCCACATCGTCTCCGATGCGTTCATGCTCCACATCCACCAACAAATGGGACAACAGCATTATTTCTTCCTCCAGCTCCAGCATCACATAAGCGTATTGCTAGATTATATCATAAATGCGCATCCGGTTCCATTAAAAGTCTATGTCCGAAAACTCGACGAAAACCGAGCTCCCCTCCTCCACCTTCGCGCCTGCGGAAGGCTTCTGCAGGATGGCTTTTCCGGTCTGATCCGGCGGATCGATCTCGATCTTAAGCCCGAGCTCCGCGAGCTTATCGTACGCTTCCAGCCGCGTGCAGCCGGAAAGATCCGGCACCGTCACCAGCGTCGATTCCGTATCCTCGGGCTCTTCGGCCCTGGTCTCCAATGTATACAGGAGCACATCCGTGCCCTTGACTACCCACTCTCCGGCGCGCGGGATCTGATCCGTCACATCGTCGTAAGCCTGACTCACCGCCGACAGCCCTTTCCCCCGGAGGGCTGTCGTCGCCTCCGCGACGCTCATGCCCGTGACGTCGGGCACCTGCACCTGCTCCTCCGTCGTTTCGGGCAGATAGCCGTAATGGCGCAGCGTTTCCTCCATCACCTGCTTGACGAACGGCGCCGCCACGGTGCTGCCGAATATCGTGCCCACCTTCGGCTCGTCGACGAGTATGAGGCATACGTACTCCGGATCGTCCGCGGGCGCGAACCCGACGAACGAGGCGATGAGCTTGCTGCTCGACGCCCCTGTCTCGTCGTATTTTTGGGCCGTACCCGTTTTACCGCCCACGCGGTAGCCCGCGATCTGGGCGTTTCTGCCGCTTCCGTTCTCGACGACGCTCTCGAGGATCTCTCGAACGCGCGCGGAAGTCTGCTCGCTGATCACCTGCCTGATGACCGTCGGTTCCATATCCTGTATCACGGCGCCGTTCGGCGAAACGATCTTGTCGACGATATAGGGCTGCATGAGGTTGCCGCCGTTTACCGCGGCCGAGACCGCCGCGGCGAGCTGTATCGGCGTAACCGCGATGCTCTGCCCGAAGCCGATGCGCGCGAGCGTGTTCTGCGTGATGTATTTCTCGTGCGTGACGATGCCGCCCGATTCGCCCGGAAGGCCGCTGCCCGTGGTCGTTCCCATGCCGAAAGCGTAGATGTAGTCGTAGAACTTCTCCACGCCCAT
This sequence comes from Bacillota bacterium, assembly GCA_038562375.1. Classification (GTDB taxonomy): domain Bacteria; phylum Bacillota; class Clostridia; order Christensenellales; family CAG-138; genus JBCFAY01. Next base: position 45,354 of record JBCFAY010000007.1, read on the forward strand.
CTTCTGCGCCATCTGCATAAACGCCACGTTGCAGGAATTCTCCACCGCCTTGACGAGCGTCTGCGAGCCGTGGCCGCCCGATTTCCAGCAGCGGACCCTCTCCCCATTCACATAATGATAGCCCGGGCAGTAGACGGAGAAATTATCGTTGATCGCGCCGCTGTCGAGCGCCGCGCTCAATGTGAGGATCTTGAACGTCGATCCGGGCTCATACGCGTCGCTCGCGACACGGTTGCGCACGAGCTCGCGCAGCAGGTCGAGATCTTCGCGCGGCGGATCGTTCGGGTCATAATCCGGCGCGGTGGCGATCGCTAGGATCTCGCCGGTTTTGCAGTTCATCACGATGCCCTGCGCGCTCAAAGCGTTGTTGACCTTTAGGGCTTCCTTGAGCGCCTTGATAAGGAACGACTGTATAACGCTGTCGGTGGTGAGCACAAGGTCCGAACCGTCCTCGGCGTCGATGTATTCCTCCACGCCGTACGCGAGCGGATTGCCGACGCGGTCCGTCTCCACGATCATGCGCCCGTCGGTGCCGGCCAGATATTTGTTGTACGAGCTTTCGATCCCTTCCTGCCCGATGCCGTCTATCGTCGTAAATCCCAATAGCTGCGAGAACAGGTCCCCCCCGGGATAATAGCGCTTCGTATCGAGCGCGGTGACAACGCCCTTGCCGAGCTTGAGCGCAGAAATGGTATCGACGGTCTCGCGCTCGAGCTGCCGCTTGATGACGATCTCCTTTTGCTTTTTGTTGGTGATTTTCTCGAGCAGAGTATCCTTATTCATGCCGAGCACCTTGGAGAGCTCGGTCGCGACGCGCTCCGGATTCTCGATCTGGTTTGGCCAGACCAAAAGCTTATACGCGGTCCCGCTCTGCGCGAGAACGGTTCCGTCGCGGTCGAGGATCCTGCCGCGCTCGGCGGTCAGCGAGGTATCCTTTGTCCACTGATTCAGCGCCTTTTGCTGCAGCTCGTCGCTCCAAATGACCTGAATATAAAAGAGCCTGACCACCAGCGCCAGCATCACGACAGCGATGATTATCAGAACCCAATACAGACGACGTTTTCCGGTCAGCCCGGTCTGTGCCATGACGGATTCACTCCCAGCGCAGCGAGTTATATCGGCAGGTCGGGACTCTCGGGATCCTGCGCGGGATCCGTGTCCTCGGTATCGTCGGGATCTTCCGCGGTCTTCGCCTCGTCGACCCTCCCCTGAAATTCGGACGGTGTCAGCTCCCCGGGCTTTACGATCTGATCCGCGCTCGGATAATTCATGCCCGATTCCTTTGCCGCCGCATCGGCCTCCTGGATTGTCATTGCGAACTCCAGCGCGACGTTGAGCGTCTCGATGTTTCGATCCTGCTCGGCGATCTGCGATTTGAGATCGTTGACGACGCTGTACTCGTCTGAAATGCGCGCATATCGGGCGAGCACGAGCAAAAGCGCCGCCGAAACGCCCATGATGCCGAATATCATCGCGGCCTTCCTAAGCGGCGAGATCGCGCTCTGCGCATCCGGCCGCACGCGGTAGCCCGGGGTGCGCTCCGGCTGGCGAGGCCGCGGCTGGGGCGCCGGAGCGGGCCGCCGCGCCGGGCGCGAGGGTTCATACGCCGGCTGAGCGGCCGTAGCCGCCGTGCTCGTATAGGCGTATCCCGACGGCGCGTAATAGTCCTTGTTTGCCTGCCCTGCTGCTACTGCCATACTATTCATCCACCCTTAAGCTTAGTACGCTTACCGCTTCCGTATCGCCCGCAGCTTCGCGCTGCGCGCCCGCTGGTTCTCCTCAAGTTCCCTTTCATCCGCGACGAGAGGCTTTTTGGTGAGCACCAAAGCGGTACTCTTTCTGCCGCAGGTGCACATCGGAGCGCGCGGATCGCAGATGCACGGGGATTCAAAGTTCCGAAACGCCTGCTTGACGATCCTGTCCTCGAGCGAATGGAAGGTGATCACAGCGAGGCGTCCGCCCGGCGCGAGCAGATCGTGCGCGTCCCGGAGCGCCGCCTCGAGCCCCGCAAGCTCGCCGTTTACCTCGATGCGCAGCGCCTGGAACGTCCTTCGCGCGGGATGAGGCCCTTCGCGCCGGTTCGCCGCCGGTATCGCTTCCTTGATAATCTCGGCGAGTTCACTCGTCGTTTGGATCGGCGCTTTTTCTCGCTGCCTTACGATCCTCGAGGCGATCCTCGACGCGAACCTCTCCTCGCCGTATTCGCGGATGACCCGAATAAGCTCCTCAAACGGGTAGTTGTTGACGACCTTGTACGCGTCGAGGCCGGCGTCGGGATCCATGCGCATGTCGAGCGGCGCTTCCTCGTGATAGGAAAACCCGCGCCCGGGAGTGTCGAGCTGGTAGGAGGATACGCCAAGGTCAAAGAGTATCCCGTTCACGGACACAATGCCCATTGAAGATAAGATCGAGCGGCAGTCGAAGAAATTGCCGCGCACCGCCGTAAACTTTTCCCCGAAGCCTTCGAGCCGCTTTGTTGCCGCCTCAATCGCAGCCGGGTCGCGGTCGATCCCTATGAGCCTCGAGCCGGGGCTTAAACGCTCGAGCACCGCCTCCGCGTGCCCGCCGCCGCCGAGCGTGCCGTCTACGAACACGCCGCCGCGCTCGGGCGCGAGCAGTTCGAGAACCTTATCGAGCAAAACCGGGGTATGCGCGAACCCGCCGCTCATACGCCGATGCTCGCGAGCTTTTCCAGCTTGGCGTCATAATGCTCGGAGATCCTCGCGTTATGCTTCTCCCATGCGTCGCTCGCCCAGATTTCAATGCGCGTGTCGACGCCGATCAGCGTCGCCTCCGCCGTGAGTCCGGCGTACTCGCGCAAGGGGTTCGAGATCAGGATGCGGCCCTGCTTGTCCAGCTCGCAGTCGCACGCGTTCGCAAACATCACGCGGCGCACATCCTGGAGGCTCACGTCCGCTTCGGGCAGCGAGGAAAGGCGGCCTGCGAAATCCGCCCACGCCGCCAAAGACATCGCGAACAGGCATTTGCTTTCGCCGCCGCCGAGCAATCCGCGCGTCACGATGATCGTGTTGCCAAGATCATCGCGCCATTTGGAGGGAATAAAAATGCGACCTTTTGTATCCACATTGTGCACGCAGGACCCGATCAGCATCTTTTTCGCCCCCTTCCGCATAGAATCGCGCAGCATAAAAATTACTTTTGTAATGATTATACCCCACTTCGCTACACTTGTCACCATTATTATTGATTTTATCCCCAAATTATGGAAAGTTTGTGGATAAACCACCACAAATACCCTTTCGGAAGGTCAAATGTGCTTCATTGAAGCCGTATCGGGTTTTGTTTTCGGCCTATCGCGGACGTTTCGGGCATGCGGTTTGTTTGCTTCGGCGGTATAAAAAAAGGCGAACGGATCAAAGATGCTCCGGCCGGATGCGTATCGCCCCGCGATCGCGCGACAAAAAAGAGGCGGTTGCCCGCCTCCGATCGTCCGATATCGTATTAGAGTATCCTTTTGGGCTTGAATCCAAGATAATCGCTCGAACAAAGATGGTACTCCACCCCGTCGCGCAATCCTTCAAACGCGTTTTTGCAGGCGCGCCCGTGCAGATGCCCGTAAACGACGGTCTTTACTTTGAACTCGCGAAACAGTTCCGTAAAGCCCGACGGCTGATGCCTTTCGTTGACCGGCGGGAAATGGAGCGCCGCGATGATCGGGACCCCGTCGGGAGCGCTTTGCAGCGACAGCCTTGTGCGCGCCAGTTCGCGTTCGTAGATCGCCTGGTCGTGCGCGCCAAAGCCCGTGCTGCCGGGGCAGGCCCATCCGCGGGAGCCCGCGAAGCAAACGCCGCCGATGACATGCGAATCGTTCTGCAGCGCGACCATCGATTTGTGCAGCCGTGCGCGAAGTTTGGAGAGCGAGGTCCACCAATAATCGTGATTGCCGCGGGTGATGATCTTTGTGCCCTTGAGCGCCGCGATGGCGTCGAGATCCCCCATCGCCGCGTCGAGCTTCATCGCCCAGCTCGTGTCCCCCGGCAGGAGCACGACATCCTCCTCGCCGACGGACTGCTCCCACGCGTCGCGAATGCGGTCAAAATGACCGTCCCAGTGTCCGCCAAAGACATCCATGGGCTTATCTTCTCCGCCCGGCAAATGGAGATCCCCGATGGCAAACACCTTCATAAAGCCTTATTCATCCTCGTCGTCGACGAGCGGTTCCTCATCGTCGATGGAACCGAACTCGCGGTCGATTTCATCGTATTCGCTCTCGGGGATATCCTCCTGGAGCGAAACGTCGATCTCCTCCATCTCGTCGAGCCCGTCGACGGCGGCCAGTTCGAGATCGTCTCCGTTCTCGGCAGCGTCCGCGAGGCTGTCTAGTTTCTGCTGGCGCAGGTGCTCCTTAAGGCAGGCCGCGCACAGTTCGCGTCCCCGAACGACCGGATTTTCGCCGCATTCGGGGCAGATGATAAGCTCCTCCGCGTCCGGCTCATCCCTCATGCCGCGGCGGCAGACGTTGCAGCATTTTTCGTTTTCCTGGATATAATTCAGTTCACAGCGCGGGCACTTGATAAGTCCCATGACGATCCCTCCGGCTATTGATCTGCTGAAGCAACGCCAAATCCCGATGATGTTCCTCCGATGGATTCGTTCGGCGCCGCGCCAAAAGCATCCGCAATTGCTTCAGGCTTTAATATTATGCGAAAGCGTTTATTACATGTCAAGTGGGTTTTGATGCAAGTTTTTTACATCCTCCACAATATGCCCAATTCTTTGCAGCAGTTCCTCCCTGCCCTCGTTGTTTTTCGCGGAATATGCGACCGCTGCGGGCGGCGCCCCGAGCTCTTTCGCCCGAAGGTTCGCCTCGTTTTTTCTCTTGGAGCGCGCGAGCTTATCGGATTTGGTCGCAACGAGCGTAAACGGCACGCCGTAATAGAGGATCCACCGGAACATCTGCCGATCCTCCGCCGTGGGGGAATGGCGGATATCAAGCAGCAGGAAAAGATGCGTCACCCGTCCCGATCCAAGGTACGCCTCCATCAGCGCGCCCCATTTTTCCTGTTCGCTCTTAGGCGCCCTGGCAAAGCCGTAACCGGGCAGATCGACGAGATAAAATTCGCCGTTGATGCGAAAATAATTGATCAGGCGGGTCTTTCCTGGCTCCTGCGATGTTCTTGCAAGCTTAAAATTATTGCACAGGGAATTGATTAGGCTCGATTTGCCGACGTTGGATTTTCCGACCATCGCGATTTCCGCGACGGATTTTGGGGGATACTCGCCCTCGCGAGCGACGCTCACGATAAACTCGCTTTTCCTGATCGCGAATTCGTCCATTGCCGTCCCCTTTCGCTGTTGATCATCCGCTTGTTGTCCATTCTAGCGATATCGCTCCATAAGAGCAAGGCCTTTTTATAAATTAAAAAAAGTCTTTTGCGCGCTCAAAAGGATTCCCTAAGGCAGCGCGGGACATCGCGCGCCAAGCCTGCCCCGGCGGCGCTAATTCCGACAAATTCAGAGAAGCTTCACCGCTGTTGTTCTACAAATTCCATATACACCGTAAGTTATACTAAGGCCCGATGGAGGATCATAAGATGTATATCGAGCTGTTCCTTCTTGATAACGCGATGATGAATCTGCTGATATTCCATACGGCCGCCGCGCTGTGCGCGCGGCCTCCCAAACCCCTGCGGTTTCTGATCGTCTCCATGCTCGGCGCGGTATACGCGGCCCTCGCCGTTCAGGCGGAGGTTTTAATGCACCCGGTTTTAAAGATATTGCTGGGGCTTGTTATGGCGCTTTGCCTGTGCAAACGCGTTCGGCGGGAGTATCCCGCCGCGGCGCTTTCGTTTTTCCTCTCGACATTCCTCGTCGGCGGCGTGGCGTGGGCGCTCGCGTTCCTGCTCGGCGGGGAGATGCAAAACGGCATGCTGTTCGCATCCATCCCTTTGCGCGCGGCGCTCGCGGCGCTCCTTGCGGCGCTTTGGCTCCCCCGAACGATCCGCCTGTGGCTGCGGCGGCGGAATAAAGTGGGAAACGAGCTGCAGCTAAGGCTGACGCATCAGGGAACGGAGCGCCTGCTCAACGCCCATATCGATACCGGAAACACGCTCTACGACCCCTTGAGCGGGCTGCCGGTGATCGTCGTGGATCCCAAGTTCATGCCCAAGGGTACGAAGCTTTGGCCCGTCCCGTGCTCCACCGTCGGCGGCAAACGAACGCTCTACGCCTGCAAGATAGACCACATCCACGCGTTTGTATCCGATTGGGTCGAGCTTTCCGCTTTGGTCGCCGCCGCGCCGGACGGGCTTGAATCCGCCGACGCGCTCGTCGGAAGCCATGTTTTTCAGGGTTGATCGCAAGTATTTTGATTTAGCCGCAAGGCTTATGGATTTGGCCGAAATGCTCTCCGGCTGAAATTTCGAAAGGAGTCCCCCCGTATGGTCGCATGGCTTAGAGACCTCATATGCCGCATCTACATGGCGCTGCATCTCTGTCCGCCGCTGTGGTACATCCACTCGAGCGACGCGCTGCCGCCCCCCCTCTCCCGCGAGGAGGAAATGGAGCTCATCGCGCAGCTCGCCGCAGGCTCCGAGGAAGATACCCGCCAAACCCTGATCGAGCGCAACCTCAGGCTCGTGGTCTACATCGCGCGCAAGTTTGAGAACACGGGCGTGAACATCGAGGATCTGATCTCGATCGGCACCATCGGCCTTATCAAAGCGGTGAGCACCTTCGACGCGGATAAGCGCATCAAGCTTGCAACCTATGCCTCCCGCTGCATCGAGAACGAGATATTGATGTACTTGAGGCGGAGCTGCCGCCTCAAGCTCGAGGTCTCGCTCGACGAACCGCTCAATATCGACTGGGACGGAAACGAACTGCTGCTTTCGGACATCCTCGGCACCGAATCCGACCTTGTCTACCGAAGCATTGAGGACGAGGTCGACCGGGAGCTTCTGTGCCTCGCGATGCAGAAGCTCAACGCGCGGGAAAAGCGCATCGTCGAGCTGCGCTTCGGCCTTAACAACACACAGGAGTGCACGCAAAAACAGGTCGCCGATATGCTGGGGATCTCCCAAAGCTATATCTCCCGTTTGGAAAAGCGCATCATCAAATCCCTTCGGCGCGAGATCGGAACCATGCAATAATAGCATTATAAACGGCAAAAGAGACGCAAAGGCGTCACTTTGCCGTCCAGCTTGGCAATACCCCCAGCAAAAACGCGTGGTTTTCTTATGCTACCTGAGGCTTTCAATCCGTCATTTTGCGGCGGCATGCACGGCGCAAAATGACACCTTGGAGTGCTTTACGGCCCGACAGTTCGAGAGCATGGGAGAACCGAGGGCCGTAAATGCACGGTGAACTTCGCAAAAGTGAACTCTTCACTTTTGCGAAATGATGTAAAGCAAAAGAGACGCACCTGCGTCTCTTTTGCTGTCCCGGTACGGTTGGGGATCCGCCCGGCACAAGGATGGTTGGGGGTATGTCATCGCCGGTGGCCTATTGCCTGGCGTGGCGACCGTTGCGGTTTAGCCGGCGTTTGTCTTCTCGCCGAGCGTCACCGTGAGCTCAAGCTGTTTTTGCCCTCGCTCTATCGATAGTTTTACCACATCACCGGCGTTGTATTCACCGATCAGGGAAGTTAATTGATCCATTCCCTCGACCTTTGTCCCGTCCACCGCAGTGATCATGTCGCCGGCCTGCAGGCCCGCCTTTTCGGCAGCGCTGCCCGCCACAACCTCCACGACCTGCACGCGGGCCTCATACTGCGAACCAAAGCCGTTAAGCGGGTTTTGGTTTTCGGTGTCGCCGGACGCGTTCAGGTACACCTCCTGCATGCTTACGCCAAGATAAGGCCTGCCGCTGACGTATCCGTTCTGCACCAGCTCGTTGAGCACTTTCGTCGCGGAATCGATCGGTATCGCAAATCCGAGCCCTTCCACGTCGAAGCCCATACTCTTGGCGTTGACGATCCCGATCAGCTCGCCTTTGGTATTGAACAGCCCGCCGCCCGAATTGCCGGGATTGATCGCCGCGTCGGTCTGCAAGAGCGTCATCTCCTGGTTTTCCACGACGATCGTGCGGTTCAGCCCAGAGATATAGCCGCCGGTCACGGTGCTCATAAGCTCGCCGAGCGGGTTCCCGATCGCGATGACCTGGTCGCCCACCTTAAGGTCGGCAGAAGAGCCGATGACTGCGGGGACAAGTCCCGTCGCCGCGATCTTAACGACCGCCAGATCCGTTCTGGAGTCCGTTCCGACCAGCGTCGCATCGTAGCTCGTGCCGTCCTGCAGATACACCTTGATCGAGCTTGCGCCGCCTACGACGTGATTGTTTGTGGCGATGTAGCCGTCCGCTGTCAAAATCACGCCGGAACCGCTGCCCGTCGCCGTCTGTTCCCGCCCGAAATACGACTGCTGCTGCACGGAGATCTCGATTCCTACGATCGAGGGCATACATTTTGACGCAACCGTCGAAATGTCGTATTCTTCAAGGCTGCCCGTGGACATGTTCAACGCCTCGTTCGCGGCGTTCTGCTGCTCCTGTTGTTGAAGCGACGCAAAAAGCTGTGCTTTCGCGCCGTTGTATACGATCGCGCCGCCCGCCGTGCCGCCGAGCAACGCCGCCACGAGCAGGCAGGCGATGAGCGCGCCGATCGAAATCCTCGCTTTTTCCCGTTTCGCCCGAGCGGGTTTGTGCGCGGGCTGCTCTGTGCCGGGAACCTGGGCGGAGGATTCCCCCTGCGCTGCGGGCTGCTCCGGTTTGAATTCCGTGTTGCCCTGACCTTGCGCCTGGTCATACCAGTTCTCGTTCATTCAAATCGCTCCTTCCCTTTTGTTAGGGAAAGGAAGTCGAAGCCATACGCCTCAAAGCCGCTATTTGGGTGCATTTCATCGCCATCGTCGCTCAGAACAGCGTGCTTGCCCGCTCTCTAAGCCGCATGGGTCCGGCTCCCTTTCCCTTATGAGCAGAGTTTAACCAATAATTTTGTCCGTGCTATAGTGGTTTTGCGTTACTTTTGTGGAAAACTATGTCCAAACCATGGCTTTGACGAAAGATTTAAGCGGAGCGTATAATAGGGAAGAAACGGCGCGTTCCGCCACGATATGAAAAAGCAGAGAGGTGTTTAACTATGTCGGATTCCTGTTCCCACGACTGCGGCAGCTGCTCGCAGGAATGCTCTTCCCGCACAAGCCCGGAGAGCTTTCGCGTTCCGCTCAAGGAGGGCAGCTCGGTCAAGCGGGTCATCGGCGTCATCAGCGGAAAGGGCGGCGTGGGCAAATCGCTCGTCACGGCGCTTACCGCCGCCGCCATGCACAAGCGCGGTTATCGCTCGGCCGTGCTCGACGCGGATATCACCGGCCCGTCCATGCCCAAGCTCTTCGGCCTTCGCTCCAAGGCGACGGGTGACGACAGCGGCGTCTACCCGGTCAAGAGCGCGGGCGGCATACCGATCATGAGCATCAATCTGCTTTTGGAGGATGAGCGCGCGCCCGTCGTCTGGCGCGGGCCGCTCATCACGGGCACGGTGCGTCAGTTCTGGAGCGAGGTCCATTGGGGCGAAATCGACTATATGTTCGTCGACATGCCTCCTGGCACGGGCGACGTGCCGCTGACGGTGTTCCAGAGCCTGCCGCTCGACGGCGTGATCATCGTGACCACCCCGCAGGAGCTCGTGAACCTGATCGTGGACAAAGCCGCGCATATGACAACGATGATGAACATCCCCGTGATCGGTCTTGTCGAAAACATGAGCTATACCCGCTGCCCGCACTGCGGCGAGCGCTTCCGCCCGTTCGGCAAAAGCCACTGCGCCGCCGTCGCGCTCGAGCACGGCTATAAGCTGCTCGCCGAACTGCCGATCGATCCCTCCCTCGCCGAGCTGTGCGACAGCGGGAACATCGAGCAGGCGGACCTCAGCCTTGTAGCGGCCGTCGCCGACGCGATCGAAGCGCTGTAGCGCCGAGCCTGGGTTCGGATTCTTTTGGGGTCGCCCCAGATCAGAACAAAAACAAACGCCGCCAAAATGGCGGCGTTCGCTTTTGTTCTTGCGAAGGAAATAACCCTTACGGTATGGCTAAATGATGCTCAGGTTGCTCGAAAGCGTGTAATAATACGAACCGTTGAGCAGAATCTGCGACCATGTGCCCACGACGGAGACCAGCGTTACGGTCGTGATGCCGGTCGAGAAACCGACGAGGTTGGCGCTCGTGCCGTACGCCTGGTTATAGAGCGCGGAACCCGAGGCGAGGCTCCTCGCGCCCAGGTTGACTGTTCCGCCGGACGGCGTTACCGGCAGATTCAGGCAGTTCGTCGCGATGTAGCCGTAGGTGCCGGTGCCGATAAGAACCTGCGCGTAATCGCCGATCACGACGCCGGTGCAGTATACCGCCTGATTCCTGTACGCAAAGCCCAGGACAGCGGCGCCGCTCCTCGGCTCGGCATAAATCGCGGTGTCCGTCTTGATCGAGTTGTTGCCGTAGCCGGGCAGGGTGCCGCCGCCGGTCGTGACGGTAGAAAGGTTCGCCGTGAGCACGTAGCCGTAATCGAGGCCGAAGATGATCTTCGTGTAGTTCCCAACGGTCGAGACGCAGGTGACGATGGTATTCGCGGAGAGCGTCGCAATCAGGCCGCTGGCGACGCCGCCGGAATCAACCGTCTGATACACGAGCGTAGACTGCGTCACGTAGCGCTGAGTCGTCCCGGTCGTGCCGCCGGAGTTCACGCTTCCGACGCGCACGTTGGCCTGCGGCACATAGGCGTAGCCGGTGCCGTAGACGATCTGCACGAAACCGTTTGTCACAACGCCGGTGCAGGTGACCGTCGTGCCGACAACGAGCGGCGTCGTATAATAGCCGTAGCTATAGTCCGCCTGCACGTAAGCATAGGTCTGCGTAATGATGGTCCCGGGGCTCTGCACGGGCGTTACGCTGCCCCTGAGCACGGAGGATTGGATATAACCGACGCCGGACGAGGTCTGCACCTGCGTGAAGTCGCCGCTGATGACGCCGGTCGCGTACACGGTGGTTCCGGCGTTCACAATATACAGCGTGCCGTAAGCCTGGCCGGGGCCCGCGTATACCGGGGTGTTATAAAGCGTCACCAACGCGGCGAGCGTGGTGGAAGGAGGTTGTGTATTGTTCGGCTTCGTTGCGGTCAGGTATTGCCCATGGACATAGGCGGAACCGCTGCCGTAAGCGATCTTGATCCATTTGCCGGAGGCGCCGAGCTTGGTGACCTCCTGATCCTTGGCGAGCTCGCCCAGTTTGCTGTAAGACGTGCCCGGGCCGGAGCGCACGTTCACGCCCGTCGTCGCATACAGCTTGCCGCCGTCCGTAGAGGTGGACGATCCCGCGGATTTCAGGTATTTTGCGTACGCGTACGCCGTGCCGCCGTTATACTCGATCTTTGCCCAGCTTCCGCTCGTGCCGAGGTATTTGACCTGGTCGTTGACCTTGAGCTTGCCCACGACCGAATAGTTTGTGCCCGGGCCGGAGCGAACGTTGATCAACGCGGTGGAATACACGGTTTCATTCTTCGTCAGCGCAAGTGCGGAAGATACCGTCCCCAGAAGCAGGGCAAAAAGCAGCAGCAGGGAAAGCGCCCGTACCCCCAGTCTACGTTTCGATTTGAGTTGCATTATTCATTTCCCCTTTCCGTTCGTTCATTTAAGAAATGACGTTTGAAGATCCGCTTCGGTTCCATAATTTACCTATAGTATAAAACTTTCCGGTCTTCTAATACAGTTGTTCGCTTATAATTCACAGATTATTCATCGAAGTTTAAGGACTTTTGCCGCCTTCGCCCGCCGCGCCGTTCAAACGCGCCGATAGGGCGTCCGGCGCGTTCGATTTCGTATCTTAGCGCCAAGCGCACTGCCCTCTAAACGCGCCCTTATCCGATGAAGATCTGCGTCCAGTAGCTGCCGTCCGCCACATAGCCTATCCCGATCCGCGTATAGTTGCCGTTGAGGATATTGGCGCGATGCCCGGACGAGTTCATCCACCCCGTCACCACGGCCTCGGGCGTCAAATAGCCCTTCGCGAGGTTCTCGCCCGCCGCGCGGTAGGAGATGCCCGCGGCTTTTAACATATCGAAAGCGGACCCGTAGGTCGGGCTGGTGTGCGAGAAATAGTTGTTGTCGTGCATATCCTGCGATTTGGCGCGCGCGAGATTCGACAGGGTCGCGTCGAGCGTCAGCGCGCAGAGCCCGCGGGAAGTGCGCTGATCGTTGACCAGCTTGAGCACCTGCTCCTCGTAGGAGAGGTTTCCGGCCGGGCCGAAGCTATAGGAGGCATTGCCGGTAGCAATCGCGGGTTCCGCCGCCGTCAGGTATTTCCCGTAAACATACGCATAGCCGCTGCCGAATGCGATCTTGATCCATTTGCCGGAACTGCCGAGCCTTTCGACCTGCTGGTTTTTCGCGAGCGCTCCAAGCTTGGAATAGGACGTGCCCGGGCCGGAGCGCACATTCACGCTCGCGGTCGCGTACAGCTTGCCTCCGTCCTCCGACGCAGGCGATCCCGCGGATTTCAGGTATTTTGCATATGCGTACGCGACGGTGCCGTTGAACTCGATCTTTGCCCATTTTCCGCTCGAATCGAGGTACTTGACCTGATCGTTGACCTTGAGCTTGCCCACGACCGGATAATTTGTGCCCGGACCGGAGCGCACGTTGAGGGAAACGGCGGAATATGCGGTTTCATTCTTCGTCAGCGCAAGGGCGGAAGCTACCGTCCCGAGCAGCAGGGCGAGAAAAAGCAGCAGTGAAAGCGCGCGTACTCCAAGTCTGCGTTTTGATTGAAATTCCATCTTTTCACCTTTCCCGTTCGAAACGTTCAAGAATCTCCCTCGGGCTCCATGATTTACTACAGTATAAAGCTTCCCGGGCTTTTTATGGGGGTGTTCGCCCATAATTAACAAATAATTCATCTGCGAAAGATTAAAAAACCTTCGCGGCGTCGACCACCACGTCGTCCAGCAGCGCCATCACCAGGAGCTGGCCGCGGCTCACGCGCGGCTCGATGAGCACCTGGTCGGTATTAAAGCGCATCAAGGTCCCGTGGTGCTGCCTGACGGCAAAATCGTACGGCTCACGCACGTACATCGCCGCGGCGATCCTCTGCCCGTTCGCCCCGTTCTTGCGGAATTCGAAGGTCTTAAGGCCCTTTCCGTTGCGGCCCTGCACGTCGTAATCGAACACGAAGCAGCGCTTGGCGTACCCTCGATCCGTCACGAGCACGATCTCCCCCTCGTCGAGCGTCTGCCGGGCAAATACGACGCGGTCGCCCGGCTCGAGTTTCATGCACTTCACGCCGGCGCTGACCCTGCCCATGACGGGCACGGTATCCGTCTCAAACCGGATCGCCATGCCGTGCGCGGAGATAAGAAGGATCGTCTCCCCTTCAAACCCGCTCACGCCGATCACCTCGTCCCCCTCCTTTAGGGAATGCGCGGCGATGCGCTTCGTGCGCGAGAGGTATTCCTGCGCCGAAGAGCGCTTGACGTAGCCGCCCGCGGTGTAAAAATACAATTCCCCGCTCTCGAGCGCGGCGTCGTCAAACGCGGCGATGATGCGCTCGCCCTCCTCGAGCGTCACGAGCGAGGAAAGCCCCGCTGGGCGCGCCGTGGCTTTGGTTTCCGGGATATCCTCGACGTTGATCAAAAGCGCCGCGCCCCTATCGGTAAAGAGCCTCAGGCGCTTGCCGGTCGCCGTATCGAACCGCCACAGCACGCGCTCGTCGGGCAGCTCCGCCCCGTTGAGGCGCTTGGGGATGCGGCGGACGCGGGCGTCCTCCAACAGGAGCACCGTGCACTCCTCCTCCGGCGCCTTGAGATCGTCCTCGGCGATGCTGATTTCAGCGCTCGCGGCCAAAAACTCCGTACGGCGCGGCACCGTGTAGCGCTCCTTGAGTTCCTTCAGCTCGCCCCGTATAAGCTTTCTAAGCTTTGTCTCCGACGCCAGGATGGATTCAAGCTCCAGGATAAGCTTTTGGGTGTCGCGGTATTCGGTCTCAATGCTCAGAAGCTCAAGATTCGTTAATCGCTGGAGCCGGAGGTCCAGGATCGCCTGAGCCTGAACCTCGGTGAGCTTGAAGCGCTCCATCAGTTTTTCGCGCGCGATCTTCGGCGATTTGCTCGCGCGGATGAGTGCGATGACCTCGTCGATGTTGTCGATGGCGATCATCAGCCCCTCGAGGATGTGCTCGCGCCGCTTGGCGTTCTCAAGATCAAAGCGGGTGCGGCGCGTCACGACCTCGCGGCGGTACTCGATGTAGTGGCGAACGAGCTCCAGCAGGCCCATCTGCAGCGGCTTGCCGTTTGCGATGGCCACGATGTTCACGCCGAACGTCGTCTGGAGGTCGGAGTATTTGAATAGGTACTGGAGGATCTTCTCGGCGTCGGCGTCCTTTTTGACCTCGATGACCGCGCGCATGCCCGTGCGGTCGGATTCGTCCCGGATATCGCTCACGCCCGCAAAAAGCGATTTTTTCTCCTGCGTGATCTGCAGGATCTTTTCGAGCGCGCTCGCCTTGTTGACCTGATAGGGCATCTCGGTGACAACGATCAGCGATTTGCCGTTTTTCTGCTGCTCGATGTGCGTTTTCGCCCGCAGCACGAGCCGCCCCCGGCCGGTTTCATACGCGGCGCGCACCTCCGAGGATTCGAGGAGATATCCCCCCGTCGGAAAGTCCGGACAGGGGATAAATTTCATCATTTTATCGAGCGTGATGGCGGAATCGTCGAGCATCGCGATCACGGCGTCCGCCGCCTCGCCGAGGTTGTGGGGCGGGATGTTCGTCGCGAGCCCGACCGCGATGCCGCTCGAGCCGTTCACGAGAAGGTTCGGGAACGCCGCTGGAAGCGTGTCCGGCTCCTTGAGCGTATCGTCGAAGTTCAGGCTGAACTTGACCGTGTCCTTGTCGATGTCCTTTAAAAGCTCCATGGCGAGCGGCGTCATCCTCGCCTCGGTATAGCGCATCGCCGCCGCCGGGTCGCCGTCCACGGAGCCGAAGTTGCCGTGCCCGTCGACGAGCTGCATCTGCATGTTGAACGGCTGCGCGAGGCGCACCATCGCGTCGTACACCGAGCTGTCCCCGTGCGGGTGGTATTTACCGAGGCAGTCGCCCACGATGCGCGCGCACTTGCGGTACGGCTTGTCCGGCGAGAGGCCCAGCTCGAGCATCGTATAGAGGATCCGTCGCTGCACCGGCTTTAAGCCGTCCTCCACGCGCGGCAGCGCGCGCTCGAGTATAACATGCTCCGCGTACGGCATCATCGACTGATGCATGATCTGTTCCATCCCCTGATAGAGGATGTTTTCCTCAAAGAGCGTCCGCTGCCCGTCCGAATTCTTCGTCATGCGCTTTATTCCTCCTCACCGCCGGCGGCGATCGCCGCAAAGCCCCTGTCCTCGAACGCGTCCACCTTGTTGAAGTTGGCGTTTTCGGCGATGTACTCCTTGCGCGGGGCGACCTTATCGCCCATCAATATCGTCACGATATGCTCGACGTCCGCCGCGTCCTCAAGCTGCACCTGAACGAGCGAGCGCTTCTGTGGATTCATCGTCGTCTCCCAGAGCTGTTCGGGGTTCATTTCCCCCAAACCTTTGTAGCGCTGGAGCACGTAGCCCTTGCCGGCGTTTTTGGTCAGGCGCGCAAGCTCGGCGTCCGAATACGCGTAGTCGATCTTATTGCCCCGCTGGAGCTTATAGAGCGGCGGAAGCCCGACGTACACATGCCCTTCGGTGATGAGCTCCTTCATGTAGCGGAAGAAGAACGTCAAAAGGATCGCCCGGATGTGCGCGCCGTCCTGATCCGCATCCGAGAGGATGATGATCTTATCGTATTTCAAGCTCCCAATGTCGAAATCCTCGCCGATGCCCGCGCCGAGAGCCGTGATGATCGAGCGGAATTCCTCGTTGGCGAGCACCTGGTCGAGCCGCTTCTTCTCGACGTTGAGCGGCTTGCCCCGAAGCGGCAGTATCGCCTGGAAGCGCCTGTCCCGTCCCTGCTTCGCGCTTCCGCCCGCGGAATCTCCCTCGACGATGAAAAGCTCGTTTTCCGACGCGTCGCGCCCGGTGCAGCTTGAAAGCTTGCCCACGAGCGGCGCGTTGCCGAGGCGGTTCTTCTCCCGCGCCATGCTCTTTGCCTTGCGCGCAGCTTCGCGCACCTTGGCGGCCTTGAGCGCCTTTTCGACGATCAGGTTGGCGGTCTGCGCGTTCTTGAGGTCCTCAAGGAACGTCGTGAGCTTGTCCTGCATCACGAGCTCGACGGCGGGCCGCGCCTCGGTGTTCCCCAGGCGGGTTTTGGTCTGCCCCTCGAACTGTATGGTGCGCATTTTAAGCGAGATGATCGCAGTAAGCCCTTCGCGGAAATCCTCGCCCGTGAGCGACGGATCCTTATCCTTTAATACGCCCGTTTTGCGGCAGTAGTCGTTCATGATCTTGGTCAGGGCGGCTTTAAAGCCCGTCTCGTGCGTGCCGCCCTCGGTGGTCGGGATGTTGTTGACGTAGGAGAAGATCGATTCCGCATAGCCGTCGTTGTGCTGGAACGCGATCTCAACGCCGATGTCGTCCTTTACGGCGCTGATATAGACCGGCGCATCGTAAATGGGTGTTTTATCCTCGTTTAAATACTTTACAAAATCACAGAGCCCGCCCTCGAAGCGATATTCGCGCAGCTTATGCTCCCTCTCGCGGTTGTCCTCGAGGCGCATCAAAACGCCTTTATTCAAAAACGCCAGTTCCTTAAGCCGTTTGGCGATGGTATCGAAGCTCACGTCGAGCGTTTCAAACACGCGCGCGTCCGGCAGAAACTCGATGCGGCTCCCCTGCCTGCGCGTTCGCCCGGTCTCGCAGAGCGGGGCGACAGGCCTGCCGGAACGGATCTTGCCGGTCTCGTCCGGGCCGCTGCGAAATTCCTGGAAATACAGGCGTCCCTGCGTCGCGACCTCGACCTTGACGTATTCCGAGAGCGCGTTGACCACGGAAGCGCCCACGCCGTGCAAACCGCCGGAGAACCCGTACGAATCGTTGCCGAATTTCCCGCCCGCGTGCAGCTGCGTAAAGACGAGCTCGACGCCGGAAACACCGAATTTCTCATGGATGCCCACCGGTATGCCGCGCCCGTTGTCCTCGACGGTCATGGACCTATCGGCGTTGAGCGTGACGGTGATGCGGTCCGCGTAGCCGTTGGCCGCCTCGTCCACCGCGTTGTCCACGATCTCCCAGATCAGATGATGCAGGCCGCGCGCGCCGGTGCTGCCGATGTACATGCCCGGCCGCATCCTGACCGCCTCGAGGCCCTCGATCACCTTGATATCGTCAACCGTATACTCTCTCGACATCCTGTCCTCCTTGTTGATTGCTTAAGCATCGCGCCGTACGCTCCCGAACCGGGCTCCGAGCGGAGCGTTATGCTTAAGGAAAAGGGATCCGTTTTTTGACCTTATCATAGAAATTATAACCACAAATGGACGCGTCCGCCACTTAAACTTCCTGGGAAACGCGCCCAAAGGCGCAAACAAATGCGCATACGATAAAACATGTGGTCGTATGCAAGGATTTACGCTATAATATTGAAGATAAGCCCAAACCTTCCATGCGCAATTGAAGGACGCGCTATCCTGATTTCATCCCGAGGTGTTGAATGCGTCACATTCCAAACATACTTTCCGCGCTCCGCGTCGCAATGGTCGGCCTGTTTATCTACCTGTTCGTATCCAATCGGATGCTCGCCGTGCTGATCGTATTCGTCGCGGCGTTTTTGACCGACCTGCTCGACGGTTATCTCGCGCGCCGCAACGGCTGGATCACCGATGTCGGGAAAGTGCTCGATCCCCTCGCGGACAAGCTGATGCTGCTGACCGCGCTCGTTTGCTTTTATACGCGGAACTGGATCCCGGCGTGGCTTCTCATCATCGTGCTCGCCAAGGAACTGCTGATGATCGTCGGCGGCGTGCTGCTGTACCGCAAAAACGTCGTTGTATACGCCGATTGGTTCGGCAAAAGCGCCGCGGGGTTTTTCAACGCGGGCGTGGCCGTCACGCTCCTAAAACTCTATATCCCGCAGATCGGTTTTTGGAACCTCGTGCTCTTCTTGATCGCGATGATACTCGCGATCGTCGCGCTTGTCCATTACGCGAGGCTGCAGATCTTCTCCCGCATGAAGCAGGATGATCCTAAGGATTAAGGCGCGGACGCGTCGCAAAACGGATTATTCCTCCGCTTTTCCCATATTTCCCGCGCTATCGCCGCCGCTCTGCCACGCAGAGCGGCTTTCTTTTTAGACTTGGGGTTGAAAACTATTCTACGCGCCGCGCGGACAGGGCAGTTTTTCAGCTGTTGCGGCATCGGCCAAAACTTTTCTGCCCCTCCCGCATTCGCCCGGCGGAACGTCCCGGCGTATTTTTTACTTGACAATTCTTTCGCAAGCACATATCATCATATTAGAATTTAATAATATATAGGGGCGTGGTTTTATGGAATTATCCGAATCGGAAAAACTCGTTTTGAAAGCCTCTCTCACCGAAAAGGCGGAGTTTTTAAAGGCGCTCGCCCACCCCGTTCGCCTTTGTATCCTGAGGATGCTTTTGGACGGCAGCAGCAACGTGACGCAGATGAACTGCTGCATCGGCGCCTCGCAATCGAACCTGTCGCAGCATCTTGCAAAACTTCGCAGCGCCGGTATCGTCAAGGGCACGCGCGAGGGAGCGGAAATCTACTATTCCATCAAGGACGGCGAAATGCAGCACGCGATCGCCTGCATTCTAAACGGTCAAAATACCGATAACACGGAGGAATAATCATGGGCAAAAAAGTGGTCGTCATCGGCGGCGTCGCCGGCGGCGCGGGCGTTGCCGCAAGGCTTCGCAGGCTGGACGAGTCGGCGCAAATCGCGGTTTTCGAGCGTGGCGAATACGTTTCCTACGCCAACTGCGGCCTTCCTTATCACGTAGGCAACGTCATCAAAGAGCGCGAGGCGCTCATACTCAACAGCCCTCAAAAGCTGCGCAAAAATTTCCGCCTCGATCTTAGAACCAGCCATGAGGTCGTCAAAATCGACAGGCAATCTAAGTCCGTGCGCGTAAAAAATCTCCAGGACGGCACGATGTTTGATGAGCCGTACGATACGCTCGTGATCTCGACCGGCTCATCACCCCTTCGCCCGCCGATCGAAGGGATCGATTCCGACGGCATATTCACGCTTTGGACCATTCCGGACACCGACCGGATCAAGGCGTATATCGGGCAGAACAAGCCCAAGCGCGCGGCGATCATCGGCGGCGGGTTCATCGGGATTGAGATGGCTGAAAACCTGCGCGAGGCGGGCCTCGAAGTCTCTCTGATCGAAATGCTGCCCCAGGTGATGCCCTCCGTCGACGTGGAG
Source organism: Bacillota bacterium (assembly GCA_038562375.1). Taxonomy (GTDB): domain Bacteria; phylum Bacillota; class Clostridia; order Christensenellales; family CAG-138; genus JBCFAY01. The sequence goes on from JBCFAY010000007.1 coordinate 64,709, forward strand.
ATGGCGCGCCTTCTTGAGCAGAACCTGTCGATCAACGGCGTAAGGCTGTATCTCGGAGACGCGGTCGGCCGCTTTGAAAAGGAAGGGGATCGCATCGGGATCACGCTCAAGAGCGGCGCCGTACTCGAGACGGATATGGTGCTTCTGTGCATCGGCGTGCGCCCCAACAGCGAGCTCGCGCGCGACGCCGGGCTGCAGTTGAACGAGAAGGGCGGCATCGTCGTAGACGCGTCCATGCGCACTTCGGACGAGAATATCTACGCCGTCGGAGACGTGGTCGAAATCGAGGAGTTCGTCTTCAAGGGCAGGACCATGGTTCCTCTCGCGGGGCCCGCGAACAAGCAGGCCCGCATCTGCGCGAACAACATCGCGGGCATCCCCGATCAATATGAGGGCACACAGGGGAGCTTTGTCGCCAAGAGCTTCGATCTGACGGTCGCCTCCACCGGCCTTAGCGAGAGCGCTCTGAAACGCATGGGCAAGGGACACGGGCGCGACTACCAGACGATACTCGTCAATCAAAAATCGCACGCGGGCTATTACCCGGGCGCGACGCGGCTGGTGCTCAAGCTGATCTTCGGCAACGACGGCAAGATTTACGGCGCGCAGATCGTCGGTCAGGACGGGGTCGACAAAAGGATCGATACCCTCGCGGCGGCGCTGCGTTTGGGCGCGAACGTCAAAGACCTCAAGAACCTCGAATTTGCGTATGCGCCTCCCTACTCCTCCGCGAAGGATCCGGTGAACATGCTCGGCTACGTCGCCGAAAACGTGCTCAGCGGCCTTATGAGCTTCGTGCCCTACGACCTGGTCGACGCGAGCGGGAAGTACCTTGGCGGGGAGGACGCGCAGATCCTCGACGTGCGCGAGGAGGCGGAACGGATGATGTTCTCCATCGACGGGGCGATCGGCATCCCGCTCGGGCAGCTGCGCGCAAGGCTCAGCGAGCTTGACAAGAACAAGCTCGTCATCGTGTTCTGCGCGGTCGGCATCCGCGCGTTTACCGCCGCGCGCATCCTCTCGCAGAACGGGTTTGAGCGCGTAAAGGTATATCCGGGCGGCGCGAGTTTCTTCCAGTCCGTTTATTATATGGGAAAAGACGACGCGTGCAAGCTGGAAACGTGCGGGGAGAATGCCCCCGCGTCCGCGTCCGCCAAGGCGAGCCTTGTCGTGGACTGCTTCGGCATGCAGTGCCCCGGCCCGATCATGAAGGTCTACCAGGCGATGAAGGAGATCGCCTACGGGGAGACCGTCGAGGTCGTCGCGACGGATCTCGGGTTCGCGCGGGATATCGAATCCTGGTGCAAGCATACCGGCAACACGCTCGTCAAGGCGGAAAAACAGGGCAATAAGATCGTGGCCATCCTCAGAAAAGGCACGGATGCGGCAGCGGCGGCCGCCGCTTCGGTTCAAAGCGCTCCGGCGCCCGCAGAGGGGAAGACGATCATCGTCTTCAGCGGCGATTTTGACAAGGTCATGGCCGCGTTCATCATCGCCAACGGCGCGGCGGCGCTCGGGAAGCCGGTCACTCTGTTCTTCACCTTCTGGGGCCTGAACGCGCTGAGGAAGACCGCGCGCATCCCGGTAAAGAAGCCCCTGATCGACGCGATGTTCGGCAAGATGATGCCGCGCGGCGTGAGCCGGCTCAAGATCTCCAAGCTCAACATGGGCGGGATGGGCACCGCGATGATGCGCCGCGTCATGAAGGGCAAGAACGTAGACTCGCTCGAAGCGCTCGTCAAGCAGGCGATGGACAACGGCGTGAAGCTGATCGCCTGCACGATGTCCATGGACGTGATGGGCATCACCAAGGAGGAGTTGATCGACGGCATCGAGTACGCCGGCGTGAGCACGTATCTCGGCGAGGCGGAGGGCTCAAACGTCAACCTCTTTATATGAGCCGGACACATGCGCCGTTTCAAATTGCGCAAAGCGGACCCTCCCCTACGCCGGGGAGGGCCCGCTGTTATTATGGCATTAGCCGATCTCCTTGCCGCGGCATCCTTTGTGCAAAGCGGCAACTTGCGGCGCTTTTCGCGAAACCCTGTTACCGGATCGGGTTTGCGAGCTTGTAGTTGCCCAAGAGCGACAATACGCTCATCTGCGCGTAGAGCCGCCCGGATTGGAGAACCGGCGCGACTGTTTCGACGCTCTTGCCGTTGAAGATAAGCTCATCTTCGCCGGCGGTCATTACAACGCTCTTTGAACCCTTCGTCAGGGTGAGCGTTCTGGCAGTTTTGTCCCATTTGGTCTTGATGCCGAGCTTGTCGGCGACCGCCTTCATCGGGATCATATAGGTCGCGCAGGTCTCGCACGCTTTCAGGGAGAGCTTGGAGCCGTTCACGGCGATTTTATCGCCGATGAGGGACACATATCCCGCGTAATCGTACGGGAGCGCCACGAGTTTGGAGCTGCCCGTCTGGCCGGGGAAGCTCAAAGCGACCACCTCGTACCATACCACGAGCTTCGTGCCCGGCTTGATGGACGAGGGTCGGATAGTCTTATCCGTCCCGACCACCGGGATCTTCACGTCCTTGGGCACGGTGAAATACAGATCCTGCTCCTGGTTGAGGAGCTTATAGCCATACTTCGTCTTTTCGACTTTCTCGACCTCGAAATAATCCCCAATGGCCGGATCGTCCTTATTGATGCCCGTCACGATCACGCGCGCCCCGGCGATGGGCAGATAGCTCGAAGGCTGCACGGAATCGTACCACGCGCGGATCGTCCCGCCAAGCTTAAAATCGCCGAACGCGGCGGGTTTCTGCGTCGCATTGTCGAGTATGCGCGCGGAGTTCTCGACACGGATCGAGAGCAAGCCTTCCGGCGCCAGGATGGTGATCGTCTTCCCCGCCGCGTCGATGTTTTGGATCGTTCCCGATACCTCGGTGTAGGCAGGCTCAATCACGACATCCGCCGTTGGCGCAGGCGCGATCAGAATATCACCCTGTGCAAGCGCGCTCTGCATTAGCGCTCCTCCGATCAGCAGCATTGCAAAAATCGTCGTCAGAATTTTTTTCATACCATCGCTCCTTTATGAATGCTTAGTCAAACAGAACCGACCATATGAATAACGCGGCGATACGGCGGATGGTTCCCAATATGTGGGTTGTCGCTCAATACGAACTTCCAGTGGAAAAGAAAAGCGCTTATTTCGCTTCCGTACGGTCGGCCGCGTCGATGCACGAAAGAACAAACTCAAGGGGATACTGCGATCTCTTGGCGACCTCTTCGGCGCTCAATCCGGCCCGGAAGAAGCGCATCACGACGGAGCGCATATCCTCGCCGATCTCGACGATGTGCCCGTCCGGATCGTAGAGGCGCACCACGCGCTGTCCCCACGGGTGGGTTTTCGTCGCGTGCACGAGCTCTACCTCCGGGAATGAGGAAAGGTACAGCAAGAAGGCGTCGAAATGCTCCTCCTCGAAATACAGCTCGAAGCTATGGCTCTTTGCAAGGACCCGGATGTTGCGCCGATCGATAAAATTGCGCCAGGAATCCTTGCTTTGAAGGGAGAATCCGCCCTCGAAAACGATGTTCTCGCCAAAATCGTACTTTACCCTCTGTTTGAGCACGCTTTCATAGAAACGTCTGGATCGGTCGATTTTCTCTACCACGATGAGCGCCGCGGAAAACCTCATGCATTTCCCCCCAGTAGTTCGCAGATCTATTTTCCCCCGCTTCGGCGGGCGGTGTATTGCCTGGTCAAAAGGGCTCGGCCCCGATCTCCGGGATCCCGGCGATCGGGAATTTCCTAAATACGACTATATCAGCTTCCGGCGCGCAACTCAAACATTTATTCTATTTCATTTGCCGGCATTTTTATGGATTTTTGATTGCCGGTTGTGTATTTGGTTATATTATAAATGGCTGTGCATATATTCCGCCACATCGCCGTCAGGCCGATTGCAGAATTCAGCATTGCCGAATCATTTCCGTCCAATCAGGCTGAGCAGAGAAAAACCGCACGCCCGATGCCGGTAAAGATCAGCGGATTAAACAACAAAGAGGAAGTGACCCCCATGATCAAGCTTGGAGCGTTGAGAAACCTCAAGCGAATAAAAAAGTATCAACAAGGTTCAATCCTTGAGAGCGCCAACAATGCGACCATAATGTATGTCGTGATAAAAGGCGAGATCGGCGTTTACCTGAATTACCGCAAACAGAACCAGAAGCTGCTTTATACGATCGGCTCCGGGGATTTTTTCGGCGAGGCCGCCTTGTTTTTAAAGAAAAGCCCCCGCACGTATTCGGTCGCTCACACGGAGGTGTACGCCCTGCCGGTCGACGCCGCCAACATCAACGCTTTTTGGACGGAAGAGCCGGGCATAACGTTCGAACTGTTCAAAGCTCTGTGCGCGCGCCTGGATGCCGTCTCCGCCGCTTACGAAAAGCTTGCCGGGCAGCCGTTTGTCGATCCTCAGTCCGCTTCTCCCGCCCAGGGTGCAAAGCGCGTGTTGAAAGCCGAATTGGAAAAGAGCAAAGCCGCGAAGACGATCGAACCGAATCCCGATTTTTCATTGTTTCCGGACGGCCATGGGAAATACGAGCTAAACATGGATAGCGCGGACCGCGTTTATCTGATGGACAAGTCCTACACCTGCCCCGCTTGCAGGCACGACTTCCACACGCTGAAGGTCAAAGCCTCCAAGCTCTTGATCGAAAGCACGGACATCGACATGCGCAACCGTTACAGGGGCGTCGAGCCTCTGTACTTCGACGTGGTTACCTGCCCGAACTGCCTCTATAGCGCGCTCGGGGAAATGTTTACCAGCCCCGACAAGCCGTACGCCGAATTGCCCGAAGAGGTGCAGGCGCTCCAGGGAAACCTCAATCTCCCGTTCGAGCTTTGCCCGGAGCCGGACTCGATCTTCGCGGGATATTACCTTGCGCTGCTGTGCGCGCCGAAGTTCTTTGTGAAGCATTCGTCGGCGAGCGCAAAGCTCCTGCTCAAGCTTTCGCGCATCTATCAGGACTGCGGCGACACCGAGATGGAACTGTTTACCGCTCAGCGCGCTCTGGACGCTTATCTGTATGTATACGAAAACGTCGAGATCTCGCCGAGCCAGGAACAGCATCTATGCATCGTCATGGCCGAGCTTTACGCAAAGCTTGGGGATATCAAGCGCGCGAGGGATTTCTTCTATAAGGCCAAAACCAACCGCAACGGCTCCGCGCTGCTCAAGAACCATGCCGACAAGCGCATCTTCGACCTTCGCGATCCGGCATCCTCGGCCGAAGCGTAGTAGCCGCCGTCATATCGCCCGATCATGCAACAATTGCGACGAAGGCCGGGAGCGCTGCTCCCGACCTTGTTTTTTTCATGTCTGTGCGCTCTTAAGATGCAAAACATGCGCTTCGCCGCATCCGTACAACAAGGGCTTGTCCTTCTCTCCGGTTGTTTGCGGCGGCCGCTCGGTTCCCGCAAAAAAAAACGGGGCGCGCCGCGCCCCGTCGATACGGTTATGGTTTTTGCCGCAACCCGCGAATAAGCGCCGGTACGCCCTAGTTGCTCATCGGCAGGATGTTCAGCTTCTTTCCGAGGTCGCAGTCCAACACATAGCATTCCCCCAGCGTATAGCTGCCGGTGCCGTCGAGATAACCGAACCATTCGTCCTGCGTGAGGTACTGCACCGCGGTCCAATAGCCGTCGCTATCCATCGGCATGGGCAAATACGTTGTCTCGATCAGGAAATATTCGCCGGTACCCGGCCACGCCTCGACCGCAACCTGCGCGTGTCCCGGCGGGAATACCAGCATCGGATGCATTCCGGCGGACTGAAGCGCCGACGCCATGAGAAGCGCCGTCTCGATGCAGATGCCGCTCTGGCTCCTCATCACGTCGTCCGGCAGCATCACGCGCTGCTGGGCCTCGCTGCTGATCGAAAACGCGGCGTTATTGTAGCGGATCATCGCGATATCGCTCATCGCGCCCTGGATCGCCACCGCCTGCAGCCATGTGTTCATCGTGGGATCATCCCAGATGCCGTAATCCTGATATCCGACGATCGCGTTTGCAACGCCGTCGGTAATATACGACATATAGTCCACCGCCTCGCGCTTGATCTCGAGCACGCCCTCGGATTCCGGAGTCATCCAGGCGAGGATATTATCGTTGTTGCTGTCGAGCAGCTCCGGCGTCCACCAAACGACGTCGTATTTGCTCATCAGGCGGATGGTGCGGCTCTCCTGAACGAGCATCTCTCCGCTTTGCGAATCCTTGACCGTAAAGACAAGCTGCGCGTCCTTCTCGGTGTTCAGGTTAAGCTCTCCGGTCAAAAGCGGCGGATGGATCGCGATCTTCATGATCTGCGAGCTCAATTGAACCTTTTGCTCATACACCTGCGTAAAGCCGGGGATCTCCGCGTGGATCACAACGTCCCGCGTGCCGACCTCGTTGGTGCCGATGAACGTTACGATCGCGTCGAGGGAACGGTAGAGCGACGGGAAAATCGTCTCCTCTACCTCGAAGCTGATCTCAGGCTCCGATTCCGCGTTGAGATAGGTATATTGTGCCTCCGGGAGAGCGGGCGCTCTGTTCAGGAACAGCACGGCGCCCACGGCAACGGCCGCGAGGCAGACAACGCCGATGAGTATCGCGGCCAGCGGAGCTTTCTTCTTGGGCGCGTTCGTCGCGAGCGGCGCGCCCGCGCCGGACGAGCTCTGGGAATAGGGGGCCTGAGGCTGCGCCTTGGGCTTGCTCTGGAAATAGGGTGCCTGAGACTGCGCAGGCGGCTCCTGCCGCACATCGGGCTTACTCTGGAAATAGGAACCCTGTGGCTGCGCAGGCGGCTCCGAAAGCGCGTCGGGCTTGCTCTGGAAATAGGAACCCTGTGGCTGCGCAGGCGGCTCCGAAAGCGCGTCGGGCTTGCTCTGGAAATAGGAACCCTGTGGCTGCGCGGGCGGCTCCGAATGCGCGTCGGGCGTGCTCTGGAAATAGGAGTCCTGGGGCTGCGCGGGCTGCTCCGGCTCTTTCTGGGGAATCACCGCGCCGCAGAAGGCGCAGAATTTACTGTTTTGGGCGATCTCCTTGCCGCATTGTGTGCAATGCATACTCATACCTCCCTTAACCGATCGCAGACAGGAGCGCATCGATATTCGCGATCAGCTCGTCATGAGTGACCTTAACGCGCTCTTCAAGCCGTTTGACCGCATGTTCAAACTGCAGGGTAAAATCGGTATCCATGCTGCGCTCATCCTCCGTGAGCAGCAGGGTGATGCGGTCCGCGCGATAGACGCACGACGCCAGCCTCAAAGGATCCGAAAGCTGAACGGCAATCGAGAAATCCTGGTTGTATGCCTGGAACTCGTCGATCCGCTCCGAGATCGCGTTATGGCTGTTTTGCATGAAGCTCGGGTAGGAAACATCCGCAAGATTCCCCTGCGCCTCGGCGACGGCCGCGGTCAATTGCCCCGCCATGAGCGCATAGTCCACATAGCCCGACGTGTTTTCCACATACTCGAACTCGGTGATCGGAAGCAGCGCCTCGCGCATATCGAAGAAATAGTCGAATACGACCTTCATATCGTCGGCGGATAGTTTAAGATCGCTTAAATACATCTGATAAGCCGTGACCGTATCGTCAAAGCTTTTCGATCCGGTCTGCCCGTCGAACGTCTGTCCGTTTTGCAGCGCGTCGAGCGCGTCGATCTGCAGGAGCAGCTCGTCGTAGATCTGCTGAGTTTCTTTGAGGCTCTCCTCCGCGTCCTCTTCGGGCATCTCCTCGCCCGATTTGATCGCCTCGTCATACTCTTCCCAGTATGATTTGATGTCCTCAATCTGGGCGTTGCAGATTTCAACCAGCTTGGCGGAGATGGCCTCGGCCTCAACAATGTTCTGCCGCATAGTTTCTAGTTCGCCGCCCATCTTTTGATACTCGCCGTTCGAGCATCCGCAGATAAAAAACGCGACGGCGAGAATCAATGCGACGCATACCCGGAATCGCCACTTTTGGTCCATGCTACTCATATCCTCTCATGATAATAATGCGCTTAGGTTAGTCCCCCATTGTCTTGACTAGCCGTTCTTCTTTTCATTTAACCCATTTTATGGCGCTTGTTCTATAATACTTTCGCGGGGGAAGATGTCGGTAAGCATTGAATTTTGTAGCATATGGTCTTACTGAAAAGTGTATACTATATCCCATTTTTATGTCAAGATACAATCGTCCTGCGCCGGCGCCCAAAAGTCCGCTCGGCCTGTGGAGAGGCGCGCCGCTTCTGTGCCCGTCGCGCCCGGTTGGTCTATATTTATTGAAAAAACCGGCGATTGATGCGCGCAAATCCGGCCGCAAGCAAACCGAAAACGCGGGGCCTCCCGTTTGAATGCGCGCCGCGCGATGCCCTTCCCCGCGGACGCGAATCCCGCGCTTTTCAGCGCGCATGATCCGTGATATGCTCAAAGAAAACGATTGGAAAACACCCATGAACGCTTCGTTTCAGGCATGGCCGAGGCGCGCCGCCGTCCGCGGCGCTTTTGCCGCGCTGCTGGCCTTTTGCATCCTGATCTGCTCCTGCACGGCGACGGGAGAAACTCAGGCTTCTCCCATGCCGGAGATCGTGCCCGAACCCACCCCCGCCCTTTCGGAGCCCGTTCCGTCTCCCTCGCCGGGTGTCCCTGCGGCGTCCGCCACACTCCCTCCCGCGGCGGGAAGCCGCCGGATGCTGTGCATCGCGGCCGATTTTGTGAACCTGCGCGAGAAGCCTGGCGTCGATTCCATCATCGTCGGGGCCCTGCCCGCGGGCGCGATCGCGGACGCGATCGGACAATCCGGAGACTGGATGGAGCTCTCCTACAACGGGCTTGCATGCTTTGCAAAGCAGGACTATCTCCTCGACGTCACAGCGCCCGCGGTGCCCGTCCCCTCCGGCGACTGGGCGCTGGTACTGGTGAACCCCACCCATCCCACGCCCGAGGAATACGAGATCACTTTGGGGAATTTTGAAGACTCGACGGTCGACGCCCGCATACTCGCCGTCTGCGAGCAGATGTTCAAGGACGCGGAGGAAGACGGCGTTTCCTTTACGCTCGTGAGCGCCTACCGCAGCCGGGACTATCAGCGCGAGCTCTACGAAAAAAAGGTCGCGAGCTATCGCGCCAAAGGCTATAGCCTTGCGCGCGCGGAGGCGGAGGCCGCGACCATCACCGCGCGGCCGGGCACAAGCGAGCATCAGACCGGCCTGGCGCTCGATATCGTCACCCCCTCCTACAAGGCGATGAACAAGGGGTTCGCGCGCACCGACGCTTTCGCCTGGCTCGACGCGCACGCCCACAGCTACGGGTTCACGCTGCGCTACCCGAGCGGAAAGACCGAGCTGACAAAGGTGATCTACGAACCGTGGCACTGGCGTTTCGTCGGCGTCGACGCCGCCGTAGCGATGAAGCTCAGCGGCGAATGCCTGGAAGAATACCTGAACGCCCTCGAATGACGTTGCCCGCATGGAGTTTAAAACCGCAGAAGCGAACGCTTCTGCGGTTTTTTAATGAGATACCGCCCATTTTTTCGCCGGATCGGCTCTTTTCAATGCCAAAAACCCCGCGCCTTCATATGATACATTAACTATTTTATTCCGTACGCCGCGGTTGGTAATCGCCCTTGCCATCGGCAAAAAGCGTCGGCGTTACGGGAAGGGGGTTTCTATGCAGGCGCAAAGCCAATACGGTTATCTCGACAACATCCGAAAAAACCACGGGGCGGAAAAATGCAAAACCGCCTTTTCGCAATCGTATCAACGCAACAAAGCGGGAGCAATCGCCCTTGTGAACGACCCGCGCCTATCCTTCCCCTGCCTGTTTGTGCTCTGGCCGCTGATCGATTCGCTCGGCCTGCACCGCCGCCTGAAGCCACGGCATATGCTCGTGCTGAGCCTCTGCCGCCAGTTCCTCAAGCCCGGTTCCAGCACGCGCTCGGGGCCTGTGACGAACGCGGACGACGCCGCCCGCAAAGCGCTCAAATGGATGCTCGAAACAGGATATGCAGAGGACGGCCTGAATCCCGAATTCGATCAGATCCTCGATGTGACCGCCGCCCTTCTTTTGAGCATCTTCCGGGACAGCGACGCTCTTAAACACACGGTCGAGCTGATTTTCCTGCGCGCCAAAAAGAACGGCTATATCCACGACCTTGTCTGGGCGCTCTTCAAATCCCGGGACACGCTCGCCCTCAAGCTGGTCGCCGAGCGCCTGCCCTCGGAAAACGCTCAGGAGGCCGAGCTCGCCAAGGAACTGCTCAATCTGGATGAGCTCGATGAGGTCGGATCGGAGAACGACCCAACAAAGCAATACGCCGCCTATATCGAATGGCTCGAGAACAACGACCCCTATTTGTACTTCACGCAGGAAGGATTCCAGTATTCGAGCAAGCCGGTGTTCTCAGCCGTCGACGTCGAGCGCAAATACCTGCAAAAGGCGAACCCGGCCCATACAAAGGCGCCGCTCGTTCCGGCAAGCGAGCAGGAGGCCGCGATCCTCGCGACGTTCAAGCCCCTGAGCAAGGAGGAAAAGGCGCTCCTTAGCGCTTATTCGCAGCGCAAGAAAAAAGAGAACGCCTCGGAATGGGAAAGCTGGATCCGCTCTTCCCTCGCGGAGCAAATAGATGCTATGCAGCCCGGCAAGGAGGATTTCGTATGATCCAGATCGCCGGTCGTCCTTTTGATGAAACCGCGCTCATGGGTGAATTTGCACAGGACAGCGTCGAGCGGCAGGTGTGGTCCAAGATGGCGCAGAGCTCCGAAACCTACCGGTTCGACAGCGTGGCCCAGCTTCGGTTTGAACTGACGCTGCGCCGTGAGATCGTCAATGCCGCAAGGGCTCTTGACCGCAGCGCCTTTGCGTTCGCGGTATTCCATTATTCCAAATGCAATCCGAAATACTGGAAGAGGACCGGCAACGGAGGATTCGAGCTGCTCGGCGATGCAAAACCGAGCGAAGCCATCCGCGATATCTACACAAACGGCCATCTCTACGCCACCGAGTGCGCCACAGCGATGGTGATCGTATACTATAAGGCCCTGTTGGAGGTGTTCGGCGACGAACTCTTCGACGCGACCTTCCCGAAAATCACGCTGATGAACTGGCATGGGCTTCCGCCGCTCCTCCGCGAGGTGGGCATCCCAAGACCCGCCAAAGATGTGCTGCTCGGGGACAGAGGCTATTTCGACAACCCCGACGTCGATCCGGAAACCCCGCAGTGGCAGGGCGAAAACGTGATCGTTCTGCCCGATGATCTCTATTACGGCCACGGTATCGGCATCAGGACGGCGGAGGAAATCATTCGGGCGCTCAATTCCAACCGATTCGAGGGCGCGACGCAATCCGCCGAGTTCCTGGATTCGCTCGCCCGCCCCAATTTTAAAAGGCTGTTTGAGGTTTCTTCCCGCGGCGCTTCCACACCTGCCGTGCTGGACTGGACGGACTTCCCTTCCGCCGTTTAAAGGTTGGGGTTCCCCTGCGCAGTTTAAAGGGCGGGATCGCCCCCGCCCTTTAAGCGCCCGTCATCCGGCCGCCGGTCCGGCGCGGTCCCGCGCCGGATTCCCGCGGCTCAAGTTCGGAATCCCACGGCGCTTTTTTCTTCTTGCGATTTCCGCTGCAAGCCACACCGCCAATGGAATCATTACCTGGAACGGGAACGCGTAGATCCAATAATAATTGATAAAATCAAACATCTCCAGCGCGCTTTTATAGACGGTGGCGGCGAGCGCCAGAGCTAGCAGCCCGACCGGCGCGATCATCCGGCGGGTTTCCTCGATCCCGAACAGATGACTTACGCCCTTTACCGCCGCGATCATGCAGATCGCAATCTTCATGATGCCGCCAAGCACAAAATTCGTTGAGATCGATCCTTCGATCCTCGGAAGAATGTTGCCGATGCTGATGATCCGGGCGGTGACGAAGGAGGGGAAATATTCGATCTTCATCAGCGCCTGGCCCAATATCGTAAGGTTTCTGAGTATGACTAGCAGAAAAATCACCGTGCCCCCAGCGAGCGAATAGAGGTACATCTTATAGGGATTGTCCTGCTTGCCGAAATAATCCGCCATGCATAAAAACAGCATGGTTTCCATGAAGGGGAAGCTTGCGATATAGACGGAGCTTGAGAGAATCTCCGAGGGGGTATGCTCCATGATCGGCAGGAGGTTTTCAAAATCCGCCTTCGAAATGCTCAGCACAACCGTGAAGATCACAACCCCGAGCACTAGGCCGAACATCGAGATCGCCCACTTGCCCATCGTGCGGACGCCGCTCTTAACCAGATAAATCGTGACCAAAAGGATCAGTATCATGATGGGGAGCTGCGGCGTCTCGGGCATCGTGGAAATCTCCATGAACTCCGAAAAATTGCGGATTACCAGAGCGCAAAGATGAATCGCATACCAGCTGATGAGCACGCATAGTATTTTCCCGACCGTCTTCCCGAGCACCTGGTCCATGATTTCAAAAAGCGTCTTGCCCGGATACAACCGGAGGATCCTCGCGTATATCAGCAATACCGGGCAGGCGATCAGCGCCCCCACGATCAGCGCGATCCAGCTGTCCTGAACGGTCTGCGTGTTGATGCCCACCACGACGCTGCTCCCGAACGTGAACAACAGCATACAACTGACCGATTGAATTAACGATAGGCGTTTTTTGTTCACTGCGATAAACCCTTTCCGCTCCCATTAGCCGAACAGCGCGTCGATAGCGTCCTTGATCGGGTCCGCAGGCGAAGGCACCGGCACATCGAAGCTATAGAGGATCAGCACGCAAAAGCTGATCCCAAGCAGCGTCAAATAGACGACCTTATCCTTCGTCCCCGCCCCTTTCAGGGTCTTGCGGGCATCGACCGCCACGATCAGCCCAAACAATGCAATCACCATCACCGTAAGCATTCGTATGCGCTCCGATCATTTGATAAACGCCGTGTTGAGGACGTGCACCTCGGACGAAACCTTGACCGTTATCGACGGAAACAGTTCGTCCCAATGCTCGCCCACTCGTTCCCACAGCTTCAAATCGTACTTATGAATCCGACTGCCGAACCCAAAAATATCCGAACGGTATTCCTTCTGCGCCTTAGAAATCACCTTTTCGATATTCGATTTGATCACTTCGCCGGCCGTGGACTCGATGCGCAGTATGTCCGCCTCTTTAAACGGCGCATCGCTTATGCCCTTTTCCCCTACGAATACCTCTGTCGTGGTCTTTACCTCGAACACCGGCATATCCCCCTCGCAGGAAAACGAGACGTCCGAGCTGCTGGAGGACATTTCAAGGGACAGATAGTCCTTGTCCGCGCCGGAGGACGGGATCGTTAGAATTGCGCCCTCGGCCATATTGCACGCGATAAGATAATACTTCGATTCCTCCGGCGTTAAAAAACCGACGAGCTTTTCCTTTTGGAACACCGCCGTCCCGTTGAGTTCCGGGAATATTTTATCGTCGTTTAAGGTCGTATGCACCGCGGGCAGCGTGAGCATGATCCCCTTCGCTTTCAGAAGGTTGTATGCTTTGTAGAGCTGAGTATGCGGCATCGATGAAGTCGTCTTATTATCCTCCATGATGATATCCTGAACGACGCTGGATATGATTTCGTTCCCTTCTCCCCTCGCCTTAAGGATCTCGCTTGCCTTGTTCGTCTGCGCTACGGCAAGGCAGATGGTTTCCCTGCATTCGGCGTCGCTGAGGAACCATTCGAACACGCGCAGAATGTTCCCCTGCTTTGCAATCCCCTGGCTGATGATGAGAAGGCCCGCGCTGCCGAAATACAGCTTGTCAAGCGATCTGCGCTTGGCGTTTCTGGCGGCGTCGAAAATCGTCTTGCCTTCGCCCTCGATCAAATGCGATTGCTCATCGCTCTTCTGATCCTTCCCGACCGGCTGGAACACCTCGTAGGTAACCAGGTAATTTCCCGTCTGTTCGTCCATATCGATCGCGAGCCCCATCACCATGGACATCTGGTTGAGCCCGCGGTAATTCCAGCAGCCGCCTGCCGCGAGCGCGAGTGCAACGCACAGAACCAGGCAAATCGCACGCTTTACCATGCTAGTCCCCTCCGCCCTGGCGTACCTTGTTCTTCGTGAGCCTGTCCGGCCGCGTGATCATCTTCCACCACGGCGCCCGGATAAGGACATCCTTATTCTCCTGGAAGCGGAAACGTCCGGTTATGGAGATCTGCTCCACGCCGAGGGACTTGAGGTTAAACAGGTGAATCAGCAGTGCGGAAAGCCCCAGCGTCAGCCCCAACAAGCCGAAGCTGGAGGAAAGCAGCAGCATAATCACCCTCCAGTAAATGATCGGCGCGTTGAGCCTTGGCACCAGCAGCCCCGTGATGCCCGTCGCCGCGATGATGATGATCATCGGGGCGGCGACGAGCCGCGCCTCCACCGCCGCCTGACCGATCACGAGCGCGCCTACGATGCTCAGCGCCTGGCCGATGCTCGTGGGCATACGGATCCCCGTCTCCCGCAGAACGTCGAAGACCAGCAGCATGACGATCGCCTCTATGCTCGCAGGCAGAGGCACGCCCCGCTGAGAGGAGGCGATGCTCAGCAGCAGCGGCGTGGGAATCATCTCATGATGAAAAGCGACAAGCGCGATATAGAGCCCCGGCACCATAACCGTCAGCATAAACGCCAAAAAACGCAGGATCCGGGAAAACGACGTATAGTAAAAGCTCAGATAATAATCCTCGCTGCTTTGAAAGTTCTCGATGAACAGATACGGTACGGTCATCACGGCGGGCGTCCCGTCCAGTATAAGGGCGATGCGCCCCTCGAGGAGCTTTCCAACCACCACGTCCGGCCGCTCGGTATACCCCGTGGTGCGAAAGGGCGTGAAGCGCATGTCGCGGATCTGCTCGGCTATATAATTGGTGTCGAGCGCGCCGTCGATATCGATTTTTTTGATCCGCTTAAGGAATTCGTCCAGAATATCCTTATCCACAATGCTCTCGAGATAGCAGATGCTCGCACTCGTCTGTGTTCTGCGCCCGAACTTCACGGTTTTGATCTTCAGGTCGTGCGTGCGCAGCCGCCGCCTGATGTGCGCGATGTTCTGCATCAGCGACTCGTTGAACCCGTCGCGCGGACCGCTGAGGATCCTCTCGTTGTCCGGCTCATCGATCCCGCGGAGGGTAAAGCCTTTGGTGTTCAGAATCGCCGCCTGAGCGCACCCGTCGACAAACAGCACCGTATTGCCGTAGGTCACCTCCTCGACAATGGTTTGGAAATCGTCGGCGGTCGAGGTTTCGCTGACCTGTACGACGCTCTCGAGCAAATACTCCATCAAACCGCCGACCGGGCGGGCCGGCGAGAGCATCAAAGGCTTTACGACACTATCGTTGACGACCGCCGAGTCGACCAGGCCGTCGCTGAATACCGCGCAGCAGCGGACGGGCGGCTCCCCCGCGGTTTCGATCGTCTTATACCGCATGATGTCGACGTCCCGAAACAGCTCTTTCATCATGCCGATATTCTTTTCAAGCGACGAGGATAGTTTCATCAGAGCAAGCGAACTGTTCAGGCTGTCGGATACCTCTTGGGTCTCTTTGTTCTTTTTCTTGATAAGATCCGCAATAAACCGAAACATCCCGACTCCTTTAAACGAGCTTTGAATTCGATCACGGCGATAAAACGCCCGCAAATCGTCTGAGCATGCGAAACACCATTAGTATCCTCTGCACGAGCCGATACTATCCACGCCGCCGCCCGCCGCCGCCATGGTTCCAAGCGGCGGCGCGGAACTTCTCTCCGGCAAGGCGCGATCGTTCGGCCCAAAAGCGTCCAAAGAGCGGCGCGCATTTACGCCGGAGACGTTGCGCAACGATCAATCGCCGGGCATTTTATAAGCGCAAGGCGAGGCGGATCGACGGCCTTGCCGCGCCGGGACGGGAAAACGGCTGCAGGCGCGAATAACGCAAACGCTGCGGGAGGGATATCCCGTTGCCTATAGATCCTGCAGATCGGCGGCGGAGAGATCGTTCTCCACGTTATCCCTCGCAAGATCGGTATCGATAACGGGATATACTTCCGAGATCGGCGCATCCAGTTCGCCCTCGATGAAAACCCTTGTCCTTTTGCTGCTTTTCTTATCCATGGCTCACACTCCTATCCCGAAGTATGGCCTGAACAGGCTCGTTTTAGCCGTACAGGATACGTAGAAAAGCGGTTCTGCGCAAAACACAGGAGCGGTTTTGCGGCAAAGAAAAAACGATCGGCATCGCAGCCGATCGCTTGAAAACATCATTCCTTTTTATCGCCCGTCCTCGCGTCCGTCCGGCACAAGCGCCGATGTTGCCTACGCGAGCGGCATGATCGGTTCCCCGATGGGCTCAAACGACATGTCCAGTATCGTCACGGACATGTCGGTCTCGATCTGGGCGTATACCCGGGTCTCTCCCTCGTATAGGTAGAGCACCTCCTGCCCGGATCCGTCGGTCAATCGCCCGCGCGCAACCTCGCCCTGTTTGTCCGAAAAGCATACGTCCATCACGCAAACGAGCGCGCCCGGATACCCGCTCACGATCGTCGCGTCAAACAGCGTGTAGCCTTCCTGCTCGTACACGGCGATGTCCTGATAGAGCAGATACTCGCCGTAATCCATCGGATCGGCGCTTGCAGGAGGCTCCTCCGGCGCGGCCGTCTCCTGCGCCGGGGATGCCGCGGGCTCCTCCGTGGGTTCGGCGCTCGCGGGCAGCGTTACATCCGGCAGGAGGATCGGCCGCGTATCGACGCAGCCGCCGAAAAAAGCGCAGCAGAGCACAATGGCCAGAGCCCCTGCGAAAAAAGCCGTCCGCCGCGCGCTCATGTTTCGGAGGTGTGTTCCCGGATCAGCGCCTGCTTGAGATCATACAGCGCGTCCGAAATATCGACCTTGTAGACATGGGGATTCAAAAGCCTCTTGAATTCGCCCCAGAACGTAGCCATTTCCTGTTTCGCGTAAGCGTGTATCTCCATGATGGGAGGGCATTGATATACCTGCCGTCCGTCGATGAAGACCGGCACCAAAAGCTCGCGGACGGTAAAATCCCGCACGGTCTTCGTCTGATAGGGAATCTCGGGATGGTACAGCTTCAAGGGCTTCGCGTCGTCCAGCGTTTCCTCGTCGAGCGCGATCAGGTCCGCGATCGCCATACGGTTCTGCCGCCCGTACAGGCGGAAGACCTTCTTGTAGCCGGGATTGGTCATCTTGGCGGGGTTTTCGCTGAGCTTGATCTTGGGGATCATCTTCCCGTCGACCACTTCCGCCGCGAGCTTGTAGACCCCGCCGAGCGCCGGATACCCCTCGGAAGTAATGAGGCGCGTTCCAACGCCCCAGATGTCGATCCTGGCGCCCTGGGCCTTGAGGTCGCGTATCACGTATTCGTCCAGATCGCTCGAGGCGAAGATCTTCGCTTCCCGGAAGCCCGCCTTGTCGAGCATATCCCGCGCCTTGATGGACAGATAAGCGAGGTCTCCCGAATCGAGGCGTATCCCGACGGGCTTGTAGCCCTTTTCGCGGAGCTCTTCAAAAACGCGGATTGCGTTGGGTACGCCGCTGCGCAGCGTGTCGTAGGTATCCACCAGCAGCAGGCAACTGCCGGGGAACACCGAGGCGTAGGCGCGAAACGCCGTCAGCTCGTCCGGGAAGCTCATCACCCAGCTGTGCGCGTGCGTGCCCTTGACGTCGATGCCGAACATCTGGCCCGTCAATACGTTGCTCGTCGCGACGCAGCCGCCGATGATGGCCGCGCGCGCGCCGTAGATCCCGGCGTCGGGGCCCTGCGCGCGCCGGAGGCCGAACTCGAGCACCGCGTCGCCCTGCGCGGCATTCACCACGCGGCTGGCCTTTGTGGCGATCAGCGTCTGGTGGTTGACGAGGTTCAAAAGCGTCGTCTCGACGAGCTGCGCCTCCATGATCGGGGCCTTGACGCGAACGAGCGGCTCGTTCGGGAACACGATCGTCCCCTCCGGCATCGCGTAGATCTCGCCCGTAAATCGCATCGAGGACAGGTATTGGAAAAACGCCTCGTCAAAGAGGTTCAGCGAGCGAAGATACGCGATATCGTCGCAGTCAAAATGCAGGTTGTTGATGTACTCGATCAGCGATTGGGTGCCCGCCATCACGGCATAGGCGCTGTTGTCCTGATTTTTTCGGAAAAACAAATCGAATACGGCCTGGTTTTGAGCCATACCATGCTTGAAGTAGCCGTACATCATGGTCAGCTGATACAGATCCGTCATCATGGTCAGATTTCGCATTCAGATCCCTCAATCCTGGGCGGTATCGTCCCGTTTCGAGGCGTCGTCGGGTTCTTGCGCTTCGGCGGCGTCTTCGTGTGCGGGCAGGGGTTCCTGCTCGCCCGCTTGGTCATTCTCCTCGGCTTTGCTTTGCTCGCGGCCTATCTGCTCCGCCGCTTCGACATCCCCGGCCGCCTGCGGTTCCGGTTCGGCCGCCGCCTCGGGCTTGGGCCAGCAGAGCACGCCGAGCTTCTTCTCGCGATTGCGGCGCACAAGGAGGAATACCACTCCCGCGATGAAGAGCAGAGCGCTCAAAAGCTGCGATACGCGGATGACGTCCGGAATCAGCCAGAGGCTGTCGCCGCGCAGACCTTCGATGAACATGCGCTCAAACCCGTAGAGGATCAGGTAAAGGACGAAGGCGTCGCCATCGTGCTTGAAGCGCTTGCGCATGCTCCAAAGCGTGATGAAAATCAGAAAACACCAGACGGATTCGTAGAAGAACGTCGCGAGGTGATACGGATTGGAGCAGATTTCACCGTTGAACATGTGGTACGGAAGCCAAGGCGCGTCTATCTTGACCGCGAGCGGGAACCACAAGAGGTTCGGATCCGTCACCGGAAGACCGTACGCCTCCTGGTTGAAGAAGTTGCCCCATCTGCCGATCGCCTGCGCGAGCGCGAGCCCCGGCGCGATGCAATCCGCCAGCTTTAAAAAGCGGATCTTCTTTCTGCGCGAATAGAGCCACAGCCCCAGCAATCCGCCGAGGACCGCGCCGAATATCGCGAGGCCGCCTTCCCAGACATACAGTATTTTGATCGGGTTTTTGATATACTGATCCAGCTCGAAAAGCACGTAATAAAGACGGGCGCCGATAACGCCGAGCGGGATGATGATGAGGCAAAGGTCGAGGATCGTATCGTCATGCAGCTTTTTGCGCTTGGATTCGCGTATGGCGAAGAAGACCGCGACCAAAATGCCCACGGCCATCAGCACGCCGTACCAGTAGATATCTTTGCCGAATAGGTTGAATGCGACTCTATCGGGATTTACCATTAGGCTTGTCCTCCATCAATGAGAATAGCATGATTCATCCGCTGACGCCGTCCTCCCGATGAGGACCCGGCACGGATAGACCCATTATACTCCATTTATGCAAGACAATCCAGTCGCCTCATAAAATCAGGGTAAGCACCAGAAGGAGTATCACGCCCGGCACACCGAGCACGCCCGCGATGAGCGCGTTGAGCGGATTCACGGCGATGGACAGCCCCACGAGGCTGCCGAAGAGGTTGAATAAGATCAGCATGACCGCGCCGATCAAGGCGTTCACAACGAGCTTGAGCAACAGTTTGAGCGGCAGCGCGAGCAGCTTGACAAGTATGTATAATACAAGCAGGCCCGCGCCGAAGGACAAAACCGTCCATACTACATCCACAGCCAAATCCTCCGTTTCTTAGACGCTTAATTTCACGCCTCCATCCGCTGCGCCCGCTTGAGGAGGCATAGGTACCTGCGCTTTGACGCTTCCATCTCATAGATCGCAAACTCGATCAGGTCCGGGTCGCTCACGTTTTCAAAATATCGCGTCGCGTCCTTCCATTGCTGCAGCGCCGCGGCGACCTGCTCGCGCTCGCTTTTGGAGACGGCGGGCGTCGCGGCCGCGGCCGCGGCCTCCGAATAGAACATCCAGTCCCGAATGCGCGCGAAGATGGATCTCTGCCGCGCCTTGGGCGCCTCCTGCGCGCTTTGCTCCCGCTCGGAATCCCTCTGTTCGGGTTCGTCGTCGATTCCGTTGGAATCCCATAGTTTCATCGCCCATATCCTCCTTTGTGGATGAACATCTACACTTGATTCTCTCCAGAAGTGTAAAAAATATAATGGGCGTATGAAATTTTCCTTATGAGGATAATATATCCATAAGGTAAAGCGGGACGAACCTATGCGCCTTGAAAACGTTGTTTCGGCGCATTTCATCGTCATCGCAGGTCACGATGGCGGCCGGCCGGGCTTCCCTCTCTTGCTCAAACCGCATCCAAAAAAGCGGCTTTGAGGTTGAAGCGCTGAAGTACGGCACTGTAGGGCGGCTGTGCGAAAACGCAAGCGCTACGGAAAGAGGCGACAACTGGCAATGGCGTACTTCCCTGCTCTCTAAAGGGCATATATTCGTCTCTCTTTACCTTATGAAAGCTATGGGAGGTTATACCATGTCCGAGCAAAAGCAAGTCCTTCGTTACTATAAGCGGCGGATGTACCGCGGCCGCACGCAGTTTGCGCGCCTGTTCGACTTTGTCGCGCTCAGGGTCGTGTTTTTCGTTGCGGCATACCTTTGGTTCTTAAACACCGTCACGAACCAGCTTCTCGCGCTCATACTGAGCGTCATAGCGCTGTTGATGTTCATCGTCGTGCTCAAGCTATTCGCCGACGTCCGGCTCGACCGGTTCATCCGCCGGGAAAGGGAGCGGCTGAGCAAAAAGAGCTATTTCGAACAGATGGTGCTGCTCGATCGCCCGGAATTCCTCTCGCTCTGCCGGGCATACCTGAACACGCTCGACAACGTGCGCTTCGAGGGCGAGGACTGCTACGTCGACGGGAAGGCTTGCCTCCTTTTCACCGTACAGCAGCTTGAACCGCTCAAGAGCGATTCGGTTCTGCACGCCTACCATCTGGCGCGGAAGCGCGATTTGGAACACGTGCTCCTCTTATGCACCAGCCCGGTCTCGGCCGAAGCCGAAGCCTTCCGCAGGCGGTTGAGCGAGGTGGATGTTCGCATCGTCGAGCCCGAAAAGCTCGTGAAGGTGCTCCTTGGCAGCGAGGAAGCGGAGGACGCCATGGAGCGTGTCGACCGCATCCTCCAAAGCGAGATCGAGCGGGAACGCAGCGAGCGCAAGCAAACGCTTACGCAGCCGTTCGCGCCCGGCCGGGCGCGAAGGTATCTTTTCGCCGGCGCGGCGCTCATAGGCGCGTCATTCATCACAAGCTACGCGCTCTACTACAGGATACTCGGCGGCGTTTGCTTCATGCTGGCCGGGACGAGCTTCTGGCTCAACCGCAACGCCAAGCAGGGCGGCAAGGATGTAAACGCGTAACCGCAACCCTTAAAACGGACATATGCAGCCGACCCAAACGCACCGGACGCGCGGCTTTTCTCAGTCGCCGATGTCGATGCGTTTTTGACTCCCGTTCGGGCTTGACGCAAGCTCCTTGGACGGACGATAGAGCACGAATTTCCTGCCGATGCACTGAACCGGGTCCGCGCCCGTGGCCGCGCAAAGAGCCTGTGCGGCTTCCCGGGCGGTCAGGTCCGCGCTCTCGAGAACCGTGATCTTGATGAGCTCCCTCGCCTCGAGGGCGAGCGAAATCTGCCCGGCCATATTCTCGTTAATGCCGCCCTTGCCGATCTGGAAGATCGGGTCGATCGAGTTGGCAAGCGCCCTGAGGCGGGCGCGCTGTCTGCTGTTGAGCATTCCAAAACCCCTTCGCTTTATGTTAAGGCAAACCGAATCAATCGGTAAAGTCAAATTCCCATTCGCCCATACGGATGGTGCTGCCGTCCTTAGCGCCGCGCTGCCGCAGCGCGTCGATCACGCCCTCGCGCACGAGATACTTCTGGAAGCGGCGCATGGAATCGACGTCGTCCGCGTAGGTCGTATCGAGTATCCGGTCGATCGTGCCGCCGCTGACGACATACACGTCCCCGTCCATCTCGATCTCGAAGCCGTCCTCATACTCGGGCGCGTCGGCGAGGTCTTCCTCCTCGTATTCATATACGTGCGGAAGCGTGGGCAACACCGCGAACACCGCCTCGAGGAGCGCGTCAAACCCGGCGACGGACGCGGCCGAAACCGGGTAGGCCGTTATGCCCTTTCCCTCAAGCGCCTTCCTGAGCCGCTCGAAGTTGACCTCCGCGCCGGTGATATCCATCTTGTTTGCCGCGACGATCTGCGGCACGGATGCAAGCCTGCCGCTGTATTTGGCGAGCTCATTGTTTATGGTATGGAAATCCTCCACCGGATCGCGGCCCTCGCAGCCCGAAACGTCGACGACATGGATAAGCATCCGCGTGCGCTCGACGTGCCTCAAAAAGTCATGCCCGAGGCCCGCGCCCTCCGCCGCGCCCTCGATCAGGCCGGGGATATCCGCGAGCACGAACGTCTTCCCGTAGCGCGAGACGACCCCGAGGTTCGGCGTAAGCGTGGTAAAATGATAGTTCGCGATCTTCGGGCGGGCGCTCGTGAGCACGCTGAGCATCGTGGATTTGCCGACGTTCGGAAGCCCCACAAGCCCCACGTCCGCGATGGTCTTGAGCTCGAGCTCCACCTCGCGCTCCATGGTCTTCTGGCCGGGCTGGGCAAAGCGCGGCGCCTGCTTGGTCGGCGTCGCAAACCGCGCGTTTCCCTTGCCGCCGCGGCCGCCGAAGAGCACCGTGCGCTGACGGTCGGGCTTGTTCATATCCGCGATGATCGCGCCGGTCTGTACATCCCGCACGAGCGTCCCTACCGGCACGCGGATCACGAGGTCCTCCCCGTCCTTGCCGCGCTGCATCCGCGCGCGGCCGTTCTCCCCGGGCTGCGCCCGGTAAAAACGGGCAAACCGGAAATCGAGCAGGGTGTTGCTCCCCTCGTCCGCCCGGAATATGACGCTGCCGCCGCGCCCGCCGTCCCCGCCGTCGGGCCCGCCTTTCATCACATATTTCTCGCGGTGGAACGAGGCGCTGCCGTCGCCGCCGTTTCCCGCCTTGATCACGATCCGAACCTTGTCTACAAATTGCATGGAGTCTTTGTTCCCGCCCTTTTGATAAAATCCTCGCACACCGCGCACAGCGTGCACTCGCCGCATTTGGGGTTGCGCGCCGAACAGATCCGCCGCCCATGGTAGATCAGGTAATGGTGCGCGCGCGACCAACGCTCCTTCGGAATGCTCTGCATGAGCTGTTTTTCCGTATTGAGCACATCCTTCGCCTTGGCGAAGCCGATCCTGTTGGCGACGCGGAACACATGCGTGTCCACGGCGATGGCGTCGACGCCGAAAGCGTTTGAAACCACCACATTCGCGGTCTTCCTGCCCACTCCCGGGAGCTTCATGAGCACATCCCGATCCTTTGGCACCTCGCCGCCGAACTCTTCGACGATCGCCCTTGCCGCCTCGATGATATGCTTCCCTTTGGTCCGGTACAATCCGCAGCCGCGGATGTACGGGAAAAGCTCTTCCTCCGCGAGCGCGGCGAACGCTTCGGGAGTCGAGTACGCTTGAAACAGTTCCCGCGTGCATTTGTTGACCTGCTTGTCCGTACACTGCGCGGAGAGTATCGTCGCGATGAGCAGTTCAAAAGCGTTGTTGAACTCGAGCTGAGGTTTCGCGTCGGGATAGGCGGCCTCAAGCAGCGTTAACGCACGCTTCAAGCGTTCTTCCCTTGTCTTTTTGCTCTCGCGCATGCGCTTTCCCCTCCCTCGTTGCGTTCCATCCTACTATAATAACCGCCATAAGCGCAAGCGGCAAGGCCAAAAACAAAAAAGGCCGAACGTGTCGCATCCCAGTTCTTCTTAACGGGTTCAACCGAACGGTTTATATGGTATTATAGCCGCTTACGGCAATAATACGCCTATTTTAGGCGCGTACGAGTTTTGGCCTGCGCCCAGACGCACATGGCGGATGATACCATATCCGCTGTACCTCCATGGTATAATAATTAAAAATCATTCGGGAGGTCTAGATGAAAACCCATAAAAAAATCCGCGCTATCCTCCTTTGCGCCATGTTCCTTATTTCGGCGGTTCTGCTCGCCGCCTGCGCCCCATCCTATGACCCGCCAAAAAGCAACGAGGAGCTTTACGGGGCGACCAAGGATCTGGTCTATACCAATACCTATCTCGGCTTCAGCCTGACCTACCCTGCGGGCTGGACCATCCTTGACGACGAGCAGATCAACGAACTGTGGGCCCAGGGCATCGAGCAGATCAAAGCAGCGTTTACAGACGCCGAAGAAGCGGAAAAGGCAGTAAGCGAAAACATCCCCGTTGAGGTGGCTTTTCGCTATCCGCTCGGTTACGCCGACGGGTTTAACGACAATTTCAATATGATCATCAAAGAAGCGCCCGCACAAATGACGGCAAACATCAAAGAAGCCGCCGAATCGATAGCCGCAGTGGCGGAAGAGGCGTCCGGATCGCTTAAATATGAGCAGCCGCAGATCGTCACCATCTCCGGCGTGGAACTGGCGGTCATGGACGCCACGCAAAACGCCCTCGGATTCGAGACCCGTTCAAAGCAGATCCTGTTCGCACGCAAGAATTATCTGGTAATCTGCACGCTTTCAGCGGGAGATGCAGCCTCGCTCGAGGAAATCGGAACGCTGATCAATGCCTTCACGTTTACCGAGATCTGATCGCTCCAACCCAAAAGCGCCGTTTAGCGCAGAGTCATTCAGTACTGTATGCCCGCAAGCATAGCGTGAGGCGGCCGTCGTTTTTGAGGCGCACTCAAAAGGCTTTTGACGGCCCATTTTAGGGTTTCTTTTCACCGCGCTTTTCAGGCTCTCCCGGCCCTGTAGGCCTCCTGCACGCACGCCTGATGGCGCGGGCAGGGCTTAGAGGTCTCGTGCACCTTGGAGTTCAAAAGATGCACGCAGAAATGCCCCGGGAAATTGTTGGTCTTGTTCGGATCGACCATGTGCGGCATGCAGTGCATGCTCGCCGCGACGGTGGTGTTGCCGATGGTGACCCAGATCGCGCGGCGGTTCCAGGACCACGATCCGCCTGCGATTCGCTTCATGATCGCGGTATCCGCCGCGGTGACCGGCTCGCTGTCCGCGTGATACCAGCCGCCGAAGCGCCGGGCCTTGAAGCTCAGGCCGGTCTTCACGTCCGTGATCGTAAAGCGCGTGCCCTTTGCGATCCATTCGTTCCCGCCCTTGAACCAGTCGAGCAGCTTGACGGTGCCCTTGATCCGGTAATAGTTTGCGTTTTCCTTTTCGATCTTATTGGAGGAATCGTATATGGTGCTCAGCGTCTCTGCGCCGGCGATGCCGTCCGCGCTCTCAAGCCCCGCCGCTTCCTGGAATTCAGCGACCGCGGTGCGCGTCTTCGCGCCGAAAACGCCGGTGATGTCGTTCTTGGTCAAAAACCCGCGCTTGTTCAGCTCGGTCTGCAGGCGCGTCACCTCTTCGCCTTCCATGCCCACTTTTAGCATGTTGCTCGACGCGGTGACGCCCCTTGAGATGGTCAGATACGTCCTGTGCACGTAGCCGCTCAGATCCCCGACGGTCACGAAATACCATTCGCCGATCATCTGCTTGACCTTGACGCCCTTCCCGCCGGAGAGCTCCGCGACCACATAGGAATTCTCGCCGGGCGCGCCGCGCAGTTTTACCCCATCCTCGAGCACATAGGCGGCGCGGCTGCCCTTGGAGTTGATAAACACATAGTCCTGGCGGATATAGCCGACAAGCTCTCCGTAAAGAACGCGGTACCATCCGTCCTCCTCGCCCAGAACCTCAACCTCCACATTGATATCGAGCTGGGCAAGCTCCTTGGAATCCTTGTCCGGTTTCTCCCGAAGCTTCACCTCGGACGCGGTCGTCTGGCCGAACTCCCGGGCAACGGCCATGGACGCCGGATAGGCGCTGAGCAAGGCTCCCATCAGGATCGCCAATAAAATTACACAGAAGAATTTGCGCTTCATTTTGCCTCCTTTTGCGCCGAAAGCAACGCGCCGAGCGCGTCGGCGTCCGCTTCCAGCACGGGGATCAGATCGCGGTTATAGATGCCGCTGGCCGGATGATACATCGGGAAGAGCGTTATCGGAACTCCCCCCACGGATACGGTGCGCGCCGCCGCATGGGCAGATCCGATCGAGACGCTCTTTTCGCCCGTAAGCGCGAGTATCGCCCCGAGCGGGATGTTTCCGAGCGTCGCGACCACGCGGGGCCGCAGCAGCGAGATCTCCTTTTCAAGCAGCCAAAGCGAGGATTCGATCTCCTCGCGCGCCGGGGCGCGGTTGGCCACGGTCGTTCCGCCCATGCGCACCGGACGGAATTTGACGGCATTGGTGAGATAAACCCCCGCCCGGTCGATCCGCGCGCGCTCCAAAAGCCCGTTGAGCTGTTTGCCCGCCTTGCCGACGAACGGTTTCCCGGCCGCCGTTTCTTCCCGCCCGGGCGCTTCGCCCACGAGCATGAGCAAAGGCTCGTCCGGCCCTTCGCCGAACACGGGCGAAGCGTGTTCGCCCCTCAAGGGCGACTCCTTTGCGAAAGCGATTAGCCGCTCCCGCTCCTTTTGATACGCGGCGGCAAGCTCCCCGATCATGGCAAAATTCCATTCCCGAAGAACTGGCCCTGGCCTTCCGTCCCGGTGTTCTGGTAGAGCGCGGCGATCGCCTCGAACGTCTGCCGCTCCTGTTCCGTCAGTGTAAAGATCGAATTTACGTCCGTCATCAGCCCTATCATCGACAACCGGCTGACACTGGCGTTTAACGTCTGCACGTGCGCGTCCTCAAGCTGCGGCGTCGCGAATATAAACGCATTGATCCGGCCCATCAGCAATTCCGCCTGGGCGCGCGCCGCCTCGAGCGGCGTCGCGATCACCGCTCCGCCGTGCAGGGGGCACAGCGCTCCGGGTTCGTAGTTCATGCTCGAGTAATCGCTCGCGGGGATATCCGAGAAAACGTAATTGGGCAGAGCTTCACGAAGGTCCTCCACGCTGAACCTTCGAAGCGGCGAGTCCGACCGGATCAGCACGATGCTGCCCGCCGCCACGCTCGGGCAATTCGCCGTCGCCTGCATGTGGGATTGCGTACAGACGTTGACCATTACGTGCATATCGCACTTCTTCGTGGGCGCCGAGCCTTCCACAAACCAATCCGTCACGGGCGTATGCCCCGCGGAATCGTGCTCGCACGCCTCCGTGGCCAAGAGGCCGCTCACGCTGCAGATTCGCGCCTTAACAAGGCCTAAGGACTCCGGCGTCGCGTCGATAATCTTTGAGTCGGAAAGGCCCTGGTGGATTTTCGCCATAAACGCCTGCCACAGCGGGGCGGCATACCTTCCTCCGGACGCGCCGTCTTTTAACTTCTGTTCGTAATCGTCGTGCCCGATCCAGACGGAAGCGGAATAGTAAGGGGTCATGCCCGCGAAGTAGACGCTGGAATAATCCGAGTTTGTGCCGGTCTTGCCCGCCACGGTCATACCGCTGATCTTCGCCCTGGTGCCGGTTCCTTTTTGAACCGCGTCCATGAGCATATCGACCAGAAGGTAGCACGTGCTCTTTTGGAAGACCTGCTGCGTCTTCCTCACCTCGTCGGCCGAGAGGATCACGTTGCCCCCCTTGTCCGTAACCTTCGTGAATGCGAGCGGCTCCTTGTATTCCCCGCCCGCCGCGATCGCGCCGAAAGCAGCGGCCATCTCGATCGGCGTAATGCCCGAGGTGCCGAGCGCGAGGCCCGGCCCGTCCACATTGATGCGCGAAGGATCGACGCCCAGATTGACGAGGTATTGCTGCGATACCTGCGGCGTCACATACTCGAATAACGTCCGTGCGGCGACGATGTTGAGCGATTGGATCACGCCCTCCCGAACCGTGATGGGGCCGAGGTAATCCCGATTGCCCAGGGCCGGATAGCCCGATCCGCCGTACCCGTCGATTTTTCCCGGGAAATTATTAATGATCGTCGCCGGGGATACGCCCATGTCGAGCGCCGGCCCGTACACCGCGAGCGGCTTGATCGAGGAGCCCACGGGCGTCGCGCTCTGATACGTCCTGTTCCATTCCTTTTTGCGGGTCGGCGTGTCGCGGCCGCCGACGACGGCGCGAAGCTCGCCGGTGCGATAATCGAACACGACCGCGGCCGCCTGCGGCTCGACGACCTCGATCGGAGAGCCGTCCGAGCTCGTAGTCACCTTTTTATCCTGCGTGGGATCCGCAAGCTCCGGATACCCTGTCCAGGTCGAAAGCGTTTCCTGAACCGTGTTCTGGATGCTCGGATCCACCGTGGTATAGATGTGATAGCCGCCGGTTCTCAGCTCGTTTTCGATCGCGCTGCGGTTGGCCAGGGTATCGAGAAGATTTCGCTTCGCGAGCAGGTGCGTGATCACGTCGCGCACGGCGTATTCCACGAAATACGGCATCTCATAGAGCTGCTTCTGCTCGGAAACCTCGAGCACGGTGATCTGTTCCCCCATGGCGCTGTCGTACTGTTCGCGCGTGATGAAGCCGCCTGTGTACATGGCGTAGAGCACCGTGTTCGTGCGCTGGTCCGTCACATACATGCGGTTGTTCTCGTTGAGAGCGCGCGCATACTGCTCTTTGGTGATGAGCCCCTGCTGATACGACGTCTCCATCGCTGTGCGGTAGCTTTCGTCCAGCGTTCTCTTATAGAGATTGGCCCTCGGGTTGGTATAGTACGGCTTTTGGATCATGCCCGCGAGCATCGCGCATTCGCGGATGGTCAGCTCGGAAAGATCCTTGCCGAAATAATCCTTCGCAGCGGTCTTCATGCCGTAATTGGACTCGCCGAGGAACACGTCGTTGAGATACGCCTCGAGGATGTCGTCCTTGTTCAGAACGCCCTCGAGCTCGACCGCAAGATAGGCTTCCTGGATCTTGCGCTTGTAGGTCTGCTCCGTCGAGAGGATCTTGTTCTTGATGAGCTGCTGCGTAATGGTGCTGCCGCCGTGCGTGTCGGAATTCCGAAGCGTGTTGATCACCGCCGAAAACAGACGTTTGTAATCCAATCCCTGATGCTTGTAAAAGCGCACGTCCTCCACGGCGATGACCGCGTTTTTGAGCATGTCGGGAATTTCTTCGATATTTGCCCAATCCCGGTACTCCATGCCGGCGAACGTCGTAATAAGGTTGCCGTTCATGTCGTAAATATAGGAAGTCAGGTTGGAGTTGGTCAGCTGCGCGGTGTCGAGCGTCGGCGTAGTCTCCACATACGCGCGCGCGAAGCCGAGGCCGATGCCGAGCCCGAGGCAGCCGAGCAGGAATATCGCGAACGCGCCAAGCTTCAGACTCGTGAAGAGGATGCCCAGCACGAACGGCCTTTTCCGCCGGCCGGGGTATACGAACAGCGGCTCGCCTTCCTCCCCGCCCGCATGCGCCTTGGGCTCTTTGCCGCTCCAAGCGCTTACGGGAACGAATGCGCGCGTGGAGGAAAACCCCGCTTCGTCGGTCTCGTCCGCCTGAGTCTTTTTGTAGGAGGCGGTGTCCCCGTCGCCGTGCGCGCCAAACGCGTCCAAAAGATCGGCTTCCTCCCCGAGGGCCTTATTCCGACCGGACGGACGATCGCCGAAGCGCCCAAAGAAGCCGCTAAGACGGCTCCCGACGCTCTTTAGCGCGCGCTTGGTTTTTTCCAGCATTCCGACGCTCCTTTATCCAACAGGGTATTCTGCGTAAATTATATCATATTTGCGCCGTTTGACTCAAATCAATTCAAAGTGTCATATAATGTTTACAGGAATCGCGCGAGGAGGCCTCCCATGAACCCGAAAAAGCACTTCTCCCGTCGGCGCGCGCTCTTGGCCGCCGGGGCGATCGCCCTGTGCCTGCTCGTCGCGTTCGTCGCGCTGAGCATACAGATGCATCCCGCGCTCGTGACGCTCGCCACGACGCGGGTGGAAGCCCTTGCGTCCGAGGCGCTGCAAAGCGCGATCTACGCCTGCGCGCAGGACGAGGCGAATTATTCCGACCTCATTATGGTGAGCCAGTCGGAAAACCGCGTCTACCTTTTGCAGGCGAACACGCGCAAGATGAACCTGCTCGCAGCTCAAACGACCCGGGCCGCGCTCGAGAGCATCCGGGAGCTCGGCACGGTCGGCCTGTCGATACCGGTCGGCACGCTTTCGGGGATCTCCATGCTTTCCGGGATCGGCCCGCCCATCCATGTTACGTTCGCTCCCGCCGGATCGGTCAAGAGCGATTTCCATTCGGAGTTCTCGAGCGCTGGCGTGAACCAGACGCTGCACCGCATCTATCTGCAGCTCAGCGTCGATATCAACATCGTGCTGCCCGGCGCGGACTGCTCCGTAACGCTCGAAACAAAGATGCCGGTCGCGGAGAACGTGATCATGGGCGACGTGCCCCAGACCTATACCGACGTCGCCAACGAGGAGGATATGCTCAACCTTCTGCCCAACGGGCCGGATTGATGCTCCCGTCCGCCAAGAAGTTCAAAGAACTTTTTTGAGGTAAAAGCACTGCGCGAAGGATATTCGAAGGATATTTGGAAGTCAAAAAGCGGCATACGCCGCTTTTTTTCAGTGCTTTTGTTTCCCAACGTTTTTGTTCGAAGCCGTCAGGCAACCGCCATGTTGGCTTCCACCGCCTTAACGAGATCCGCCAGGGTCCTCACCCTCGATTCGTCTTCGATCAAAAGATCGAACTCCTCCTCCACCGCCAGGATCAGGTCCTCGAAATCGAGGGGATCCAACTGCTCCGTGAGCGGCGCGCTGTCGGACGGGATGCTGGATTCCGGGATGTCGGACACTTCCGCGATCATCTTTCGAATCCTTTCAACTGTCTGCATGATCGGCCCTCCAAAAAATCCAAATAAAAATGTGCGGGGACTAATAATATATTTCATAATGTAACTGGTTATTCCATCTTTGTCAATTGTACTTTTCTCTCTGGCGCGCGGGCGCAATCCCCTGTACAATAAAACCAAGCCCGATTTCAGCGACGAGGTGAACGCTATGGCAGTTAACAGATCCCGCCGTCCCTACGATCCCAAGAAAAGAATGATCGCGTTTCTCATTACCCTTGCGGTCATCGCGGCGGTTTATTTTTTCGCGCCGGATGTACTCGTAGACCTTGGGATCATCGAGCCGGTCGCCGGTTTTTCGAGGACGCCTTCCCCAACCGCCGCGCCGGAGCAATCCTCCACAGAGGAAGAGGATGCGCTTCGCGCGTATATCATCGACGTCGGCCAGGGAGACAGCATCCTCCTGGTCTCGCCTTCCGGCAAAACAATGCTGGTGGACGCCGGTGAGAGCGGCTCGTTCGAGAACATCGACGCGCTGCTCGCGCAAAAACAGATCGAAACGCTGGACGTCGTCGTCGCCACACATCCGCACAGCGATCATATCGGCGGCATGACGAAGGTCATAAACAAATATACTATCAACGATTTTTATCTTCCCGATATCGAGCATACCACGTCGGCTTTTGCGAATATGCTCGAAGCGCTCTCGGATCATAAGGTAAAAGTCCATAAGGCGCAGGGCGGCAAGGACGCTCTGATCTCCTGGGATCCACAGGTTGAGGTGCGCATCCTCTCGCCTCTTGCCGGGGGCGATTACGGCGACGACCTGAACGCCTGGAGCATCGTGCTGCGCGTAAAATTCGGCGATACCGCGATACTCCTTACCGGCGACGCGGAAGCGCCCACCGAATCGTTCGCTCTAAACAGCCTGCCCGCTTCCTATTTCAAGGCGACCGTGCTCAAACTCGGCCATCACGGCTCCTCCACATCGACCAGCGAAGCCTTCCTGAAGGCGGTATCCCCGGAAATCGCCGTTGCATCCCTTGGGAAGGACAACGATTACGGCCATCCGCACGCGGAAACGCTCGCGCTTTTGGCGCGTTATGATATCCCCCTATACCGCACGGACGAAAGCGGCACGATCGAGGTCGTGCTGGACGGTTCGAAAGCGTCCGTCACCACGGCGCGGTAAGGGTCTCGCAAAACGCGCCGCAGGAACGTGCCGTCACAAGGAGCCGTTGCACGCCCTCTTTTTTAGGATTTGAAAGAGGCAACCGGAGATTTTCACGAAAAAGCGGGAATACCAACAATATGCCGTCATCCGTTCACAAGGAATATATCCGGGAGTCGCCCCAAAATAAAACCGTTGTACTTTTCATACACGGCATTTTAGGGACCCCGAATCAGTTTAGGGACTTTGTTAAAATCGTTCCGGCTGAATATTCGGTGCACAACATTTTGCTCGACGGTCACGGCGCAACCGTCCGGGAATTTTCAAAAAGCTCTGTTTCCCTATGGAGAAATAGGGTCTCGGAAAAAATCGAATACCTGTCCGAGCGCTACGACAGCATTATGATTGTCGCGCATTCCCTGGGAACGCTGCTGGCCATTGAAGCCGGAATACGTTTTCCGGATAAGGTAAAACAGCTGTTTTTGATCGCGGTCCCCCTGAAAATCACCGTTAAGCCCTCGGTAATTTCCACATCATTGAAAGTTGCGCTTAATCGGGTGCGCCCCGACGACGACATCGCAACCGCGGCCAAAGCGTCATACGGCATAAGCCCGACCAAAAGGCCGTATGAGTATCTCGGCTGGGCCCCGCGTTTTTATGAGCTCCTCAAAGAAGCAAAACGCGCGAGAAGCATTGTGCCTTCATTGACCGTTCCAACGCTTGTGTTCCAATCGCAAAAAGACGAGCTTGTATCGATGAAATCCTGCGGATATCTATGCAGCAACCCTCGGATATCCATTCAGTTGATGCCGAATTCAAGGCATTATTATTACGATAAAACAGAGTATCAAAACATGCTGAACCATTTTTCGAATATGCTGCAAACATAGTGCGCGGCGTGCAAAATCCCAATAGATCGCAGCCTTACAGGGACTGAATTTATCGGAGGTAACAAAAGGCTTACCCTATTGAATCGGCAGGAACTGACCGTCACCTACGATATGAAACAGCAGGCATCGGTCCGTGATTTACTCGCTCAAAGCAGTATCGACTATTCTGTAAAGGTGATCAACAGAAAAAGCCCATCGCCGTTTTCCGCGGGGTCGAGAGCAGCAACGGGGACATTCGGGGAAAAGTTACAGCTCGAATATGAGTACGTCATCTATGTCAAAAAATCGGATTATTGCAGGGCCTCGGCAATCATAAGCGGAAAAAGCGATCGGTAAATCCCAATTTTTCGCGCCGACGAATGCGATTAAGGAAAGGAGAAGCTATGCCCGGCCCCGTATGGCTGAATCTTGGAAGTCTTGTCCTCGGTCTGATTGCGTGGATACTTCCCGCCGTCAATCTTGCGCGGCGCAATAAGACCGACCGCAGGAGCTTTGCCGTTTTCTCAACGGCAAGCCTCGGCGCCTGCGCCGTCTCGCTGTACATGCAGATCCTCTATACCGACCATTTGGTAAAGATCGAGGATTGGTCGGCGCTTATGGACACTTCCTCCGCGGTGGCGTTTGCCGCCTTAGCGCTTCTTGCAGGTACAATTTTGCTGAATGCGGCGGCTCTGGCCGTCTATTGCAAGAAAAAGTTAAAAGACGATCGATGATCTCTCGCCGGACTTGCAATGCCCGGCTGCCCGCGCCAAGGAAAACCCCTGCGCTTTTTACGGCGCGGGGGTTTTCTCCGTGTCGGCCGCGCCGAAGAGATGATAGCCTGTTCTGTCCGGCCCGGGCTTCCAAGCGTCCGGGCGTTATTCTTTTAATGCCTTTATCAGCGCCGTTTCGCTCGAGATCGGAGCCTGGCAGACATGATCCTCGCACAAAAAATAGCGGCTGAAGTTGTCGTTTTCGGGATATTGCCCGATCATCGGCGCGATGGTTGCGAGCGCCGACCTTGACTGCGGCGTGAGCACGAGGACCCAAAGATCGTCGCCGATATACGCAAAGAGCTTGGAGAGCAGTTCGCGCTTCGTCCTCTCGTCCGGCAGCTGCAGCACGAGTTCGCGGTTGGGATGCGTGCGCATCATAAGCGCCATCGCGGCGAAGCAGTGCCCCGGGGGATGCTGGCGGATCGCGCTCGCCAAAAACTGCAGCTGCGCATCCGCGCGGGTCCGCCAAAGCGTCTCGCCTGTGAGTTCAAAGAGCGCGCACTGCAGATACGCGACGATGCTGTTGCCCGAGGGCACCGCGCCATCAAACAGCTCCTTGGGCCTGAAGATCAGCTTCTCCGCCTGCGCGCCGGTCAGAAAATACCCGCCTTTTTGCGCGTCGTTGAAATCCCGCTCGATCAGCTCGAGCATACGCCGCGCCATCTCGAGCCAGATCCAATCCCCGGCGCTTCGATACAGCTCAAGATAGGCCCACGCCAGGCTCGCGTGATCGTCGAGCGAGGCGGAGCCAAAGGCGGCCCCGTCGAAATAGTTCGCGTGCAGCGCGCCGTCCCCCGCGAGCAGGGTGTGGATCGCATCGATCGTGCGCTTTGCGGCCTCAAGATACCGTTCCCCGCCGAAGGCGCGGTACGCGTGGCACAGTGCGACGACCGCCAGCGCGTTCCAGCCCGTGAGGATCTTCTTATCCGTGTGGAGCGACATACGCTTGGCGCGGAAAGCGACAACCTTTTCCCTGAGTTCCGGAAGCGTCCTCGCCTCGCGCTCATAAGCCTCGTTTCCCAAAAGGTTCGGGATGCTTTTGCCGTTGAAGTTCCCTTCCTTGGTGATCCCGTACCATTGGTTGAACCATTCCGCGTCCGACCTGCCGAGCACCGAAACGACTTCCTCGGGCCTAAGGGCGTAGAATTTCCCCTCCTCGCCCTCGCTGTCCGCATCCTGCGCGCTGTAAAACGCTCCGTTTTCATCCCGCATTTCGTGCATCAGATAGCCGAGCGTACGCTCCGCCACGATCCGATAGAGCGGATCATTCGTCAGAATATGCGCCCTCGCGTAGGCGACGGCGAGCAGCGCGTTATCATAAAGCATTTTTTCAAAGTGCGGTATGAGGAACATCGCGTCCGTCGAATAGCGCGCGAAGCCGCCGCCGATATGGTCGAACAGGCCGCCCCTATACATGGAACGCAGCGTCAAAAGAGCGATCTCCTTCGCCCGCTCGTCCTTTTCGCGCGCGGCGTAATCCATCAGGTAAAGGATCTGATGCGGCGAAGGGAATTTGGGCGCTCGCCCGAATCCGCCGTAAATCTTATCGTAGGAGCGGTTGAGCTGGCGCGCCGGTTCCGAGGCGAGCTTCGCGTCGACCGGATCGGTATCCTTTGTGCGCTCCTGATATTCGCGCGTCTGTCGTATGACGATCTCCCCGGCGCGTTCCAGCTTGTCCCGGTTGTTTTTCCACTGCTCGAGCGTGCTTTCGAGCAGCTCGATGAGCCCCACAGCGCCGAACGTTCCGTTTTTGGGGAAGTACGTCCCCGCGTAAAAAGGCTTTGCGTCCGCCGTCATCAGTATCGTCAGCGGCCAGCCGCCCTGCCCGGTAAACGCCTGGCACGCGGCCATGTACACGGCGTCGATGTCCGGGCGCTGCTCGCGGTCTACCTTTATGCAGACGAATCCGTTGTTGAGAATCCTGGCGACCTGCTCGTCCTCAAAGGATTCCTTCGCCATCACATGGCACCAATGGCAGGTGGAGTATCCTATCGAAAGAAATATCGGCTTATCCTCGAGCCGCGCTTTTTCAAAAGCTTCGTTCGACCAGGGGAACCATTCGACCGGATTATAAGCATGTTCAATGAGATAAGGCGATTTTCCCTGAATCAATCTGTTCGGTTTTCCGTTTGCGTTCATAGCGCCACCGCCTTCCATCCTGCAAAATCGGATCATTGCTCCGGCAGTTATGATTATTTCCTGTCCGGATGCATCCTATGTGATGTTCCGTTTTGCGATACGTTTGGATTCTCCTCCAAGCGCGGATTTCCTTCCGCGCAGATGAGAACAAAGTGAGAACAATGGCGCCCGCCCCTGAGCTTCCGATTTAATCTAGATGCTAAGCGGCCTTAACTTAAAGATGTTTGTTTCGCAAACAATCCAGTTTACGGCCATTTCCTTCGCGTCGGCGCTGCCGAGCCGATGTCGTGAAGGCAAGCGGCCTTTTGCGCAGGATGAGAAAGTCCCCATGCGCTTATGTTTTCAATGTCCGCAGTTTATCCCGGTTAAAATCGGTCCTCCGGCTTGCGCAATTTTGAAAGCGACCCCTGATCGCGCCTTGCTCCTTCAGATGGAAACTTCGTTTACAGAGCGGCTGAACGCGCAGCAACAGGAATGCCGCCTTGGGCGCTTGCCTTCACGGGCCTGAAAAAGCCCATCAGTCGCCCGCTCGCCGCAGCATTGAGCCCGTACGCGTCCTTCACCATTCCGCCTTCCACATGCAGCACATAATCGCAGGTTTTGAGGATCAGTTCCAGATCGTGCGAAATGATGATAAGCGTTTTCCCCATGGCCTTGAGCTGCATCAGACTTGCCGACACCTGTTCCATGTGCCTTAGGTCGAGGCCGCTCGTCGGCTCGTCGAACACGATGATCTCGCGCTGTGAGGCGATGGCGCTCGCAATGGCGACGCGCTGCTTCTGCCCGCCCGAAAGCGACATCGGATGCAGGTCCTTTACGGCGAGCAGGTTCAAGCTCTCCAGTATGGCTTCGGCTTTTTCCAAGCTCTCCTCCTGCATGCTCAGCAGCACCTCTTCGAGCACACTCTCTGTAAAAAGCTGATGGTTCACGTCCTGCAGCACCATATACGCGTTTTTCAGGCATTGCTTTTGGCAATAGGTTCTGCCGCACATGCGCACCTTGCCGCCGCAGCCTTTGTTCAGCCCGCAAAGGCAGCGCGCGAATGTGGATTTGCCCGCGCCGTTTCTGCCGATCACCGCGATGATTTGTCCTTTGGGCACGCACAAGGAACCGACATCAAGCGCCCGCGGCCCGCTTTTATAGGCGTAGCGGAAATCAAGCAGCTCGATCTGCTCCGGCGTACCGCTTTTGATTTTTTCCGGGACCGTCAGGCCCTCCAGCGTCAAAGGTCTCAGCCCCATTTCGGACATCTCGGAAGGCATCAGCCTCCGTGCCTCGGCCATCGAGAATTCCTTTTCGATTCCGCCGCCGCGCATAAAGATCATGCGGTCGGCGATATCCCTAAGATAATAGAGCCGGTGCTCGGCGATCACAACCGTTTTGCCCTCGCTTTTCCAATGGGCGATGATCTGCGCCAGATCCCCGGTCGACTGCACGTCTAGGTTTGAGGAGGGCTCGTCAAGCACGATAATATCGGGGGAAGCGGTATGGACGCATCCGCAGGCGATTTTCTGCTTTTCGCCGCCCGAGAGCTTGAATATGCTTCGTTCCAGCAGATCTCCGATTCTTAGATGCGACACCGTTTGGTCGATGCGCCCTACGATCTCGTCCGCGGGCAGCCCCTGGTTTTCGCAGCCGAACGCGAGCTCCGAGTTCGTATCCACGCAGAAGAACTGCGAGCGCGGGTTTTGGAAGACGCTGCCGACCAGTTTTGCGGTTTCGTGCAGCGGCATCTTCCCTGCGTCCCGGCCGTTCATAAAAATCTCGCCCGACAGCCTGCCCCCGTGGTAATGCGGGATCAGCCCGTTGATCAGGCGCGTAAGGGTGGTTTTGCCGCAGCCGGATTCGCCGCACAGCAAAACCACCTCGCCTTTTTTCACATGAAGGCTGACGTTCCTTAGTCCCATGCCCTCTGTTCCGCTTTCATATTGAAAGGAAACGCGGTTGAGCTTGATCATATTTTTCTCCCTACAATAAAATGAAAAGCGAAAAGACCACGGCGGAAGCCGCCATATAAACGACATCGGCCGCGCGGAATCCGATTCGGCAGATATTCGTCCTTTTCACCGGGCTGCCCATCCCGCGCGTGAGCGCCGAACCGGAAAGCTCTTCTCCGATCTTCACGCAGGAAATAAACAGGGGGACAAGCCTGTATTCCATGAGCGCGGCCGGGCCGCCCCTCGTTTTCCCGAAGCTGATGCCCCGCATTCTCATAGCGTCGTTGATGGACGAGGATTCCTCCCTGATGGTTGGAAAAAAACGGAACATCACCGAAAACGGGATGATGATCTGCCGCGGAACATGCATCCTTTCCATGGCGGCGACAAATTCGCTAACGGTCGTGGTGTTGAGCAGAAAATACCCCAAAAGCAGCGCCGGCATCATACGGCAGACCACGCCCGAGAGCATGACGATGATAAGGTTGGCAACGCCCGGCAGCGCGTCGACCAAAAACACGTCCGCAAGCAGCGCCGACGCGTAGATCAGCGCGCAGACCGCGGCGGTTAAATACCGCCTGCTCAGCGCAAAAAGGGAAAGCGGGACGGCTCCCGCCAGTGCCAATACATACCACGCGTCCATCGTGAACGCCGAAATGTTGATCATCAGCATGATGAATATCTTTGTCCGGGGATCGAGCCTGACGCCGCTTTCCTTGGCGACGCTGCGCATATAGCTTTCCCGCATGTTATCGTTCCTTTCGCGGAGCCTGAAGGCCGGCCTTCAGGCTCCGCCCGTTCTCTTCCTTTTCTAAGCGATCGCCGCTCTCTTGAAGTGCTTTCTGAGCATGGCGAACCCCACGAACGCGCCGAGGATGCCGCCTACAAACGCCATGATCGGAAACGCCCATGAGATCTGCCGGAAGAGCTCAAATACCGTCCGGGTATAATCAGCCCCCATACTCTCGAGCATCATTTTTTCAAAGGAATCCTTCATGATCCAGAACGGCATCAGCATGCCCAGTATCCATAGGCTGAAAACGGCGTAGCCCGCAACCGACGCCTTTACGCTTTTGTACTTTCCGGCCATAAAGATCAGGTCGGCGAGCAGCCCGAAAACCACGCCGGTAATGATCGGCACGAAGGTGTGCCCCGTCAGCACCATCAGTCCGCCGCAGATCGTCCCCATGATGGAGACCATGCCGAAGCATTTGACCTTCGTCAGAAAGAGCATGAACGGGATGCCGCAGACGACCGGCGCGAGAGCGGGCAGCAGCGTGTAGAAAATCGGAACGTAGCCGAGCATTCCGCACAGGAACAACAGCACGAAATAGAGGGCCGTAAAAATGCCGACGGTGATCAAATCCTTTGCCTGAAGCTTTTTCTTTTCCATGTTTAAGGTCCCTTCCATGTTTCAATCCCCCTTTATTTTGCAATTTTCATGCCGAACGTTTCGCACTGCGCTCCGGCAGGCGCTTCGTTGACGATCAGGCTCTCGCAGACCAGCGTAGCCCCGGCATTTTTCATGCGCTCGTCAAAAGAGCGCATCCACTCGCCGTCGCCCCAGCCGTACGAGCCGAACAGCGCAAGCTTTTTGCCCGATACGCTGCCCTCGATCGAAGCGATAAACGGCTCGAATTCCGCTTCCTCCAATACCTCTACACCCATCGCCGGGCAGCCGAGCGCCAAAACGTCGCACTCGAGGTCCGCCATGCTCGCTTCGGATACATGCTTGAGCGCGACGCTCGCCCCGGCGCTTTGTGCGCCCGCTTGGATGTGCTTTGCCATCGCCTCCGTGTTTCCGGTGCCGCTCCAATAGATCACGTTGATGTTCATGCCGCTTCTCCTTTAAAGTTTTGTTTTATCCCGTCTGCGTTCCGGCGAGTATTTTCGCCGCTTCCCAAACGGGCGTTTGCCGTGTGATCAGATCGATCGCACAGCCCCTTGCCTGATCGATGAATCCAAATGTTTTCCTTGCGTTTTGTTCATCGTGATAGACCTTCCAGTAACGGCAGCAGAGATAATCCTTGCCGCGGTTTCTGATGAAAGCGTCCACGTCCTCAGGCGGATAGCCGAGAAATACCCCGATTTCGTGCGGGAACTGCGCGCCGTCAAAACGCCCCTTAAGGTGCTCGAGCAATTCGCTCAGGTTGCTTTCCCCTTTATAGCCGTACCTGCACAACAGCTTTTTTGCCTCGGCAATCTTGAGCCTTTCATTCAGGAGCGCTTCG
This sequence comes from Bacillota bacterium, assembly GCA_038562375.1. GTDB lineage: Bacteria > Bacillota > Clostridia > Christensenellales > CAG-138 > JBCFAY01. The sequence goes on from JBCFAY010000007.1 coordinate 104,504, forward strand.
TCATATACGAGCAAACCGAACGTTTTTTTGTTCTGATACAGTTCTTTGACGCAGAGCCCCGTTCTCTCAAAAACATGTTTTTCCTGATCCCGCCAGGCATCTTTGCAGCAGTGGCGGAAACAGATCAGCGCGGAGGGCTTTACGCCCATTAATACAGGCGCGGCCGACAATAAGAAGTATCTTTCCATGTATTTCGGGGGCTCGAGGCAACGGATGCGCAGGAAGAGCCCGGCCTGGTTCACTTTATCTAAACGCTCCATCCAAGGCTCTCCTGCTGGATCTGCCAGAGCTTTGCGTATAGCCCGTTTCGGGCGAGCAGCTCGCCGTGCGCGCCCTGTTCGGAGAGCCTTCCCTCGTCAAGCACGATGATTTTGTCCGCCCCCGCGACGGTTTTGAGCCTGTGGGCGATCACGACCACCGTCCGCCCCCTGACCAGCTCGGAAACGGCTTGCTGAATCATCACCTCGTTCTCGGGGTCGATGGAAGCCGTCGCCTCGTCCAGAAGCACGATGGGCGCGTCCTTGAGGATCGCCCTTGCGATGGAAATGCGCTGGCGTTCCCCGCCGGAAAGCGTGCAGCCGTTCTCGCCGATGAGCGTCTCATAGCCGTTCTCCATCTTCTCGATAAACTCGTCGCATCGCGCGATCTTCGCGGCGGCGCGCACCTGTTCGTCCGTCGCGCCCTCCCTGCCGATGCGGATGTTGTTGATGACCGTGTCGTTGAAGAGCACGACGTCCTGGAACACAAAGCTCATGGTTTTCATCAGCGTTTCGGGGTCGATATCCCGGATGTTCCTGCCGCCGATTCGCACCTCGCCCTTGCGGACATCCCAGAACCGCGCGATGAGCCGCGAAATCGTGCTCTTTCCGGAACCCGACGGGCCGACGAGCGCGGTCACCGCGTTCTGCTCGAGCGTTATGCTCATGTCCTTGATGACGTCCTCCTCGTTGTAGGCGAATGTTACGTTTTTAAATTCGATATTGCAGTTTGGGAAAACAACCTCCGTATCGCCCTCCATGGCAGGTTCGTTCCGAAGCTGCTGCATGCGCTTTGTCGACGTAAAGAAGTACATCACCTCGGCGAGCATGGTCAATACCGTCAGTATGGGCGCGTAAATGCGGGTGCTGATCATCGTGAATGTCAGGAACTTTACGGCGTCAACGCTCCCCGCGGTCAGCAAGTTGACGCCGGCTAATATAACCACGCCGATGCCCACCTGCAGCACGATCGAGGACAGCGTGACGAAGCTTCCGGCGACCGCCTCGAACGTGATGGCCTCCTTCATCATCCGCTTGAGCGCCGCCTTGAGCGCCGCCGATTTTTCGCCCGACAAGCCGAAGGCCTTTACGACCTTGATGCCGTCCAGATACTCCTGTATCTGCTTTGAAACGTTCAGCTTCGCCCCGACATGGCGCTCTCCGAGCTTCCTCTGAAGCGTTCTTGAAAGATAGATGACTCCCATGGAAAGGGGCAGGACGAACAGCAGCGCGAGCGTCATGCGCCAGTCGTAGAAGGCGAGCAGTATCGACACGATTGCGATGGAGATCGCGTTCGCGGCGATCTGCGGGATAGCGTGGCTCATCATCTGCTCTACCGTGGCGCAGTCGCCCATGATGTTTGTCGTCAGCTCGGACAGATCCTTGCGGTTGAAGAACGACAGCGGGAGCCTTCGCATATGCTCGGCGACCTCGATGCGGATATCGGTGCTTTCCGCGTACGCGGTGGTATAGGTTTTATCATATTCGACGCTGTAAACGAAGAAGTAGAGCGCCGCGGCCAATATGCCGAGGCCCAGGAGCATCCACAGCTTCCCGGTATCGAGAGGCCCTCCCGCGGCCAGAGGCTCCACGATGGTCTGCATCGCCTGCATGATCACCATGAACGGGAAAAAGAGGACGATATTGGCCAATACGCAGACAAAAATCGCCCGCTTTAGGTTCTTATGCCCCTGATCGGATAAACGGAGCAGCTTTTTAAGCATTGTTCGCCACCTCCCTTTGCGTAATCGTCCAGCTCATCGCCGAGGTATACTGCCGCCACATACGGCTGTACCGTCCGCCCGAGGCCGCGAGCGCGTCGTGCCTGCCTTCCTCGGCAAGCCTTCCCTCGTCGATTACGAGGATCTTGTCGGCGCCCCGCACACTCGAGAGCCTGTGCGCGATGATGATGACCGTCTTGTTCTTCATGAGCTGCTCAAAGGCGAGCTGGATTTTATGCTCGTTTTCCGGATCGGCAAAGGCGGTCGCCTCGTCGAGCACGATGATGGGCGCGTTTTTAAGAATCGCCCTGGCGATTGCGATCCGCTGCCTCTCGCCGCCGGACAAATGGATGTTGTTGGTCCCGATGACCGTGTCGTAGCCGCCGGGCAGCCTTTCGACGAATTCGTGGCACTGCGCCGCCTTCGCGGCCGCGATCACATCCTCCCGGCTCGCGTCCTTATTGCCGATGCGGATGTTGTCGAGTATGCTCTGCTGGAAAAGGAACACGTCCTGGAACACGAAGCTGACGATGCTCATCAGGTATTCGCCGGACATCTCGCGGATATCCACGCCGCCGATCTTGATGCTGCCGGCGTTCACGTCGTAAAAGCGCGGAATGAGATGGGCGATCGTGCTCTTGCCGGAGCCGGACGGGCCGACAAGCGCCGTGACCTCGTTTTGTTTCGCCGTAAAGCTGACGCCGGATAAAGCCTCCGATTCGCCGTAGGAAAAGCTTACATGATCAAAGGCAATATCAAAGCCCCGCGCTGTCTTGGGATTTTTAGCCTCCGGCAGGGGTTTCTCGGCGAATACCCGGTCCATGCGCTCGATGCCGTCGGCAATCTGTCTTCCCTTTTGCGATATGTACATCAGCTTGAGGAAGGGCGCCGTGATGGCGACCGAAAAGATCAGATAAAACAGCGCCGACAGCGCGAATTTCGGGTAATCGGTCACGCCGCCCGCAAGCCAAATGATGACCGGCATCAGGAATATGTAGATGTTGTTGAGCACCACGAGGAACATCACAAACCCATTCTTGAAGGATTTTGTGTACGCGAGCGCGAAATCGCCGTAGGTCTTGATGGAATCATAGAATTTTCTGAAGGAGTATATCGTCTGGCTGAACGCTTTGACGACCGAGATGCCGCGCACATACTCCACCGAGGCGTTGTTCATGTCCTCAAGCGAATCCTGATAGGTCTTGATAAACGCCGAGGCGTTTTTCCCCGCATACATGCTTTGAAGGATATAGAGCACGATGATCGGCACGAGCGTCGCGAGGCCCAGCCGCCAGTCGAAAACGAACAATATGACCAGCACGACGAGCGGAGTGGCGAACGAACCGACCAGATCGGGAAGCTGATGGGCGATGAATCCCTCGATCTTCTCGATATTCTCATCCACCACCTTGCGGATCTTGCCCGTAGAGTTCTCGGTATGAAAGCCCATCGGCAGGCTCGCGAGATGGTTCGTGAATTTCAGTTTTAAGTAATACAGCGTTTTGAACGCGGCAAGATGCGAGCACATCAGCGCGAGAAAATTCAGCAGGATCGCGCCGATCGCCGCTCCTCCGGCAAGCCAGCCGAGGCGGATCATGGAGCCGCCGTCGATGCCGCTCAGATCGTTCATGTGCATCGCCAGTTCGCGGATGATGTAATAGATCGCCACGAAAGGCACAAACGAAACCGCCACGCTTAGCACGGCGAGTATGCACGATGAAAGAACGAGCGCCTTTTTGGTAAACGCAAGCTCCCACATGCGCCTCATGCCGCTGTTTGCGCCGCTTTTACTCCGCGGTGTTTTCGCGTTGGGACTGGACATAGTACTCCTCCTTTATTAATAGTTAGTTATAACTAACCAAATGGCGAAAAATAAAAGCCTCCATGGAAGGCGCGCGGCAGTTAGACGCGTCTAACTTTTTGACTAAAAAATTAAACCCTGTTGAACAGCTCACGAAACACGCTTTTCCAGCCGCCGGTATAAAAAACGGCTAAAAACTCAAGGTTCTCAACGGCTTGTTCATAGCTCATATCGTGACGGACAGGTTCGAAGAGCGCGTTGATATAGCTGTCCGATACAATATGGATGACATTATGGTTGAGCCTGGCGACGGACCCGTCCGACTTCTGCAACCTGTTCAAATAGGAAAGCGTATGCCTGATCTCGCGATCTACGATCGCATGTACAAAGTCCGCTTTTGAAGAACCCTCCGCATTGACGATCAACAGTCTGAAAATATCGAAATTGTCATAGATGAATTTGTAAACCCGATGGAGGTCGGCAATGGTGCTCTGCATCGTGACCTCGCTCACGATACCCTCGGCATCATAATAGGAGGCGCTCAATTCGTCGAACATTTTGTCCACCTGATCGCAAACAGGGGCAACGATCGCGTCAAACAGCGCGGCCTTATCTTTAAAGTAGGCGTAGATGGCACCCGTCGTCATCCCGGCGGCGGAGGCGATATTCCGAAGGGATGCGTTCTGAAAGCCCTTTTGCAAAAATTCCTGCTTGCCGAAATGCAGGAGTTTCTCCTGCGTGCTCATCCCGTTACGCATAGGGGCGCCTCCTTCCCTGTGATATTGCATAACAACGTTATATAACAGTGTTATTCTATGTGATTTTTTGAATGCTGTCAAGAGTGATCGTATAAAAACTGGTAAAATATCGGCGGACACCCGCCCCAACCATCCGTCCTCGCCTGTAAGCAGTGATATGCATCGAACGTTGCGGTAAGCGACCTTCCTTTACGATAAACCGTGCGTTCGTTTATTCCCCCTTCGCGGGGCATAGCGGCGGAATGATTGACGATGCGAATACCAAATGATATAGTATCGCTATACCCGTATGGGTATAGCGGAGGTAAAAGTATGCGCAAATGTATGGACGGCGACAACCTCCATAGAAGGCTCAACAAAATCATGGGGCAAATCAAAGCCATCGACAAAATGGTGGATGACGATGTTCCCTGCGAGGATGTGCTGATTCAAATAAACGCCGTGAAAAGCGCTTTGCATAAGGTTGGCCAGGTCGTTCTGGAGGGCCACCTGAACCACTGCGTCCGCGAGGGGATTGAAAACGGCGATGCGGATAAAACCATTGCGGATTTTGCCAAGGCGGTGGAGCATTTTTCAAGGATGTCATAGACTGGTCGGATCTGGTGAAAGACGGCGGCTTTTCAAAAAGCCGCCGTCCTTTTTATTGACACCATATATTCGTGTGCATATAATATACCCATACCCCCATAGGTATGTTAAGGAGTATTGGATTGGTTGCATTTTTAAAAGACAACGAAAAACGGACGGTGCTTCTGCTCATTCTTTCCGCCCCCGCTTTGATCGTCAGCTTCTTCCGCCTCGGCAATCCGCCGGTTGACGCGGCGTGGGCGGCAATCGTTCTCTGCGGCATCCCGATCATAAAAGACGCCGTCGTCGGCCTGATCACAGCGTTCAATATCAAAGCGGACGTTTTGGTATCCATAGCATTGATCGCGTCCATTGCCATCGGGGAAACCTTTGCCGCCGGCGAGGTTGCTTTCATTATGGCCCTCGGCGCTTATCTGGAGGAGCGCACCGTGGCGAAGGCGCGCGCAGGAATTGAAAAGCTGGTGCATTTGACCCCCTCCACGGCGAGGGTGATACGCAGCGGCGAGGAAAACATAATCCCCGCAGAACAGGTCGAAGTAGGCGATACCCTCCGGGTATTGGCCGGGGAAACAATCGCCGTAGACGGTCTGATTACAAAAGGCCGGACTTGTGTCGACCAGTCCGTTATGACGGGCGAATCCCTCCCCGTTGACAAAAGCGAGGGCGACGAAGTACAAAGCGGAACCGTCAACCAGTTCGGAACCTTTGATATGGTGGCGCAAAGGGTCGGTGAGGATAGTTCTCTGCAGCGCATGGTACGCCTTGTGGAATCCGCGGATGCGGGGAAGGCAAAAATCGTCGGCATTACCGACCGCTGGGCGACATGGATTGTTGTAATTGCCCTCGCCGCCGCTGTCATCACATGGGTTGCCACGGGGGAGATCATCCGCTCGGTGACGATTCTCGTTGTGTTCTGCCCCTGCGCGCTTGTGCTTGCAACGCCTACCGCTATTATGGCAGGCATCGGAAACGCTACAAAATACGGCATCCTTATCAGCAAAGCAGACGCGCTGGAGCGCCTGGCAAAGGTGCGGCGGATTGCGTTTGACAAAACGGGTACGCTTACCTACGGCAAACCTTCCGTGACAAAAGCGGAAAGTTCTGTTTCAGACATAAACGGCGATAAATTGCTTGAAATGACTGCAACGGCAGAATTGCGCTCGGAGCATCCGCTCGGCAAGGCCATCGTTGCGCATTACAAGAAGGGGCACGGAAAGCCGCCTTCCGAGCCGGAAGCGTTTGAGCTGCTGCCGGGCCGCGGCGTTGCAGCGCGGGTGCAGGGCCGGGCGTTGTTTGCGGGAAACGACGCGCTCGTTGCCGATCATGCGTTGGAAATACCAAAGGAGCTTAAACAAAGCGTAAACGACGCGAAGGCCAACGGCAATACTGTGATTTATGTGATGGACAAGGAGCGCGTCATCGGCTTGATCGCCCTTTCCGATACGTTGCGGCCCGATGCCGCCCAAACGGTCGAAGCAATCGGCGAAACAGGCACAAAGACGGTGCTGCTTACCGGCGATGCCCCGCAAGCGGCAAACCATATCGCGGGAGTTGCAGGGATTGCCGAGGTGAGAGCAAACTGCCTGCCGGAAGATAAATTGACTGAAATTCGGCGTTATCAGGAAAGCGGCGATCCTGTCTGCATGGTGGGCGACGGTATCAACGACGCCCCCGCGCTCAAAGCCGCCCACGTAGGCATTGCAATGGGCGGCGTCGGAAGCGATATTGCCATCGAAGCGGCCGATATCGTTCTTGTCGGCGATGATATCAAGGAAATCCCGCACTTGCTGAGGCTGTCAAAGAAGGTGCTGCGCACCATCGGCATCAATCTTGCGGCATCCATGATACTCAATTTTGCCGCCATTTCTTTGGCGATTATCGGGATACTGAACCCGGTGCTGGGCGCGCTCGTACATAATATCGGCTCAGTGGCGGTCGTCATCAATTCTTCGTTGCTGTTGAAATGGAGGAAAGGATATAAGACAAGGCGCGCAAACGCCGCCTTACGCGCATAGTCCTTGATCGTGCGCGTCACAGGCGGCAAAAAAGCAGCTTGCATCCAAACGAGCATCGGCTAGAATAAAGATATCGACGATGTAGAGGAGGGGATTGCATATGCTTTGGAGCGAACGGTACGGGTCCGAACAGATGCCCACTCAAGCGGAAATAAGCTCGTTCATCGGCAACGCGATGTGGGAGGAGTTCAATGCCTATTTGCAGCGGGTCTACGGCGTCGAACCGTCCTGCGCTTACAGCAAATGCCCGGCGCAGAAAGGCTGGAACGTCAAATACCAAAAGTCGGGCAGGTCGCTGTGCACCCTGTACCCGATGGAGGGTTATTTTATCGCTTTGGTCGCCATCGGCGCCAAAGAACAGGCGGAGGCGAATCTCGCGCTAAAGCACTGCACCAACCATGTGCGCGAGCTGTATGAAAAAACCGTGCCGATGAACGGCAGCCGCTGGCTGATGATCCGCGTAACCGGCACGGCGGTGTTCGAGGATGTCAAGCGCTTGATCGCCGTCCGCAGGCCGGTAAAATAACCGCGGCCCGAAGCCCGCTTCTTGCTCCCGTTGGCTGTTGGAAGGGGCGGCTCGCCTTGCGCGCAAAGCGCCGACCGCCGCCGTTTTTAGGAAAATCCGCCTATTTTTCAGTTGAAATCTCCCATTTCTTTGTGTATGGTATAGGTATTCTTTATTTGAACGAGGTACCCAATGCAGGCGCTATCCATTCATGAGGCGCTCGGCGCCAATCCTTATCCCGGCAGGGGAATCCTGTTCGGGCGCAGTCCCTCGGGGCAGGCGGTCGCGGCATATTTTATCATGGGGCGCAGCCAAAACAGCCGCAACAGGCTGTTTGTTCCCGACGGCGAGGGCCTTCTCACCGAGATACACGACCCCGCCAAGCTGGAAGACCCTTCGCTGATCCTCTACGCGCCCGTGAAGATGTTCCATCGGACGCTCATCGTCACCAACGGCGACCAGACGGATACGATATTCGATGCGCTGAAGCATGGCCGGAGCTTTGAAAGCGCGCTCAGATCCCGCTGTTTTGAGCCGGACGCGCCCAATTATACGCCCCGGATCAGCGGCATCCTGGAATTCGGCGGCGGCTTTTCCTATCGGCTTTCGATCCTCAAGGCGGACGAGCGCCAATGCTGCGAGCGGCAATTCTATGAATATGAACTGCCGCAGCCCGGTGTGGGCCATTTGATCCATACCTACCGCTCCGACGGGCAGCCCCTGCCCCCCTTCGACGGCGAACCAAAGCGCGTCGCGCTCCCGGACGGCCTTGATAGCATCGCAGAGGAGCTGTGGGAGAGTCTTGCCGAAGATAACCGCATCTCGCTCTTCGTGCGCGAGATCGATCCGAAAACGCTGTCGGCGCAGACGCGCATCATCAACCGCTTTACACGGTAAGGAGCATTTATGGCCCAGCGCATTTCCCTGAAATACGGCTGCAACCCCAACCAGAAGCCCGCGAGCATATTCATCGAGCAGGGCGAGCTGCCCGTCGAGGTCTTAAACGGCTCTCCGGGCTACATCAACTTTCTCGACGCGCTCAACGCTTACCAGCTCGTAAGCGAGCTCAGGCAGGCGCTCAGGCTGCCGGCCGCGGCGTCGTTCAAGCACGTGAGCCCCGCCGGCGCGGCCGTCGGCATCGCGCTCGACGAGACCGACCGCCGTATGTTCTTCGTCGGCGATATGGATCTTTCGCCGCTCGCGTGCGCGTATATCCGCGCGCGCGGCTCGGACAGGCTTTCCTCGTTCGGCGATTTCATCGCGCTCTCCGACCCGTGCGACGAGCCCACCGCGCGCTACATCGCCCCGCTCGTGTCCGACGGAATCATCGCTCCGGGGTTCGCCCCAGAGGCGCTGAACATCCTAAAAGAGAAGCGCAAGGGAAGCTACAACATCATCAAGATCGACCCCGGCTATTCCCCCGCCCCCGTCGAGCGCCGCCGGGTGTACGGCATCACGTTCGAGCAGGGCAGGAACGACGCGCGCATCGACGCGGGGATCCTCAAGAACATCGTGACACGGAACAGGGAACTGCCGGAACCCGCGGTGCGCGATCTGATATTGGCGCTCATCGCGCTCAAGTATACGCAGTCAAACTCCGTCTGCTATACGCACAACGGGCAGACGATCGGCGTGGGCGCGGGCCAGCAATCCCGCATCCACTGCACGCGGCTCGCGGGCAGCAAGGCCGATCTTTGGCAGTTGAGGCGGCACGAGCGCGTGCTCTCGCTCCCCTTCCTCGACGGCGTGAAGGCGGCCGACCGCGACAACGCGATCGACCTGTATCTGAACGAACAAGAAGTTGGCGACGTACTCGGCGACGGCAAGTGGCAGCGCCTGTTCCGCTGCAGGCCGGAGCCCCTCGGCGAAACGGAGCGGCAGGCATGGCTTAATACGGTTCGCGGCGTGTCGCTCGGCAGCGACGCGTTCTTCCCGTTCGACGACAACATCGAGCGCGCGGCGCGCAGCGGCGTAAGCTATATCGCTCAGCCGGGCGGCTCCATCCGCGACGAGGACGTGATCGCCGCGTGCGACCGGCACGGGATGGTCATGGCGTTTACGGGACTTCGGCTGTTTCATCATTGATCAAACGCAGGCGCTCCGCGCCGCGCAATGTAAAAAAACGCCAGATGCCCCGCGGCATATGGCGTTCTTTATTCCATCGGATTTGATGAAAAACGCGTCAGGTTTGAAGGAAGCCGAAGCTGTTGGTAAGCACGACCGCCAGAATAAAGTACGCGATAAAGATCGCCCAGGGCAGCAATCCGAAAACGTAACCTTTCCAGCTGACATCATATACGACGGTCTGAGTCCTCTTGCTATATGCTCCAAACGCCCTCGCCTCCATCGCGATCGCGGAGGTCTTCGCCTTTTTCAGGCCGCTGATCAAAAGAGGGGCGCCGATGCGGATCACGATCTTAGCCTTGTTGATAAGGCCCTTTTCAAAGGTGTTCGTGCCCCGAATCGCATGCGCGTTGAGGATGTTGCGCGCTTCCTCCTCAAAGATCGGGATAAAGCGGAGCGCCGAATAAAACCCATAGGCGAAGCGATACGGGATTTTCACCCTCTCGACCATGTCATAGATGATCCGCCGCGGTTCCGTCGTCATAATAAAGCTCAAAACGCTGCTGCCTATCACAAAGACGCGCAACCCAAGGTTGGTTCCGTACCGCCAGGCCGCCTTGCGGAGAATAATTCCAAACAACGACACCGTTCCCGTCTCCGGGCCGGCATAGAGCAGCACCTGCATTACGAGCAGGATAAACCCAAACGTCAAAAAGATTCCCATACCCGAAAGATACGTCCGAAGCGGCACCTTGCCGAGGAACAATATCACCAGGCTCAGGATCAACAGCAGCGTGAGCTGCTGCAGGGGATCGGTGATCACGTATGCGAGGAACGCCACCGCAACCAATTCCAAGAACTTATTCAGAGCGTCGATTCTGCTTAAGAAGGAATCGATACCCAAATAACAGATTTTAACCATTGCGATCATCCTCCCAAAGAACCGCCCGGATTTCGTCCGCGACCAGAAAGCTCGGAAGCTCCAATTGCGTCTTTGCTTCGGCAAATTCCACGGCCTTGAGGATCTCCGGCTTTTCGATGGCGCGCGTGCGGATATGCTCCAGGCGCCGGAATAACTCCACCGGAGTTCCGTCAAATACGACTTCACCGGCATCCATTACAAGCACCTGCTCGGAATAACGGGCAACGAGGTATGTGGTGTGCGAAATCATGATGATGGTCACACCCTGTTCGTTGAGCTTTCGAAGCACCTGCATCATATGATGGCAATTTTTATAATCAAGTCCGGCGGATGGTTCATCCAAAATCAAGATTTCGGGGTTCTGCACAAGCATCGTCGCGATGCTCAAGCGCCTCTTTTCGCCCATGCTCAGCGTGAAGGGATGCCTTTGCTCAAGGCCGGACAGCTCGGTAATCGCGATTGTTTCTTTGACGATCCGCTGCTTTTCCTGATCGGACATGGAGAACCGTTTCAGCCCGTAGGCAACCTCGGCAACAACCGTATCCGTTACGAACTGGTGCTCGGGATACTGGAACACATACCCGACCCGCTTGCAGATTTCATTCAGCGTCACCTTGCCCACATCCATGCCGCCGATGGTGATCCTGCCGCTGTTAGGCTTCAAAAGGCCGATGAGCATCTTGGAAATCGTGGTTTTACCCGAGCCGTTTTCCCCCATCAGCGCGGTGATGCTGCCCTTCTTGATGCAAAAGGATACGCCGTTGAGCACAGCCGGCTTGGAAGGATAGCTAAAATGCACATCCGTAGCCGCGATGACGTTTTCAGCCTCGCGGTGGCAGTGCGGCGGCTGGATCTGTTTCGATGCGTCAAGCAGATCTTGAGCGCTTTGTGAAAAAATTTGAGCAAGTTCCTCCACGACGATGGGAAACCGCTCGCCGGTCATGTTCCTCTGTGCCAAAAACCGGCCCGCCCGGGAAACCTCCGGAATCCACAGGCCCGTTTTTTCCTCCAGCTCCTTGCTATGCGCCGCCAGGATATCGCGCGGATTGCCCTGATAAAGGATCTCCCCGTTATCCATGACGATCAGTTTATCCACATAGCGCACCAGCTCGTCGATCTGATGCTCGATCAATATGAGCGTCTTGCCGGTTTCCTGATTGAGCTTATAAAGCGTTTCAAAGATGTCCTCCTTGCCCGAAGGGTCAACATTGGCCGTGGGTTGGTCGAGCACGAGGATCTCCGGCTCCATCGCCAATACCGACGCGATCGCCACGCGCTGCTTCTGCCCGCCTGAAAGCTCCATGATCCGCCGCTTATCAAAGCCTTTGAGATTGACGAAGCTGAGGTATTTCCGGATGCGCTCCTTGACGGTCTCCCTGTCGATGAGGAGGTTTTCGGGGCCGAACGCGACTTCCTCCTCCACGAGCAAATTGCAGAACTGGCTGTCGGGATCCTGAAATACAATGCCGATTTTTGTGGTGATCTGCGAAGTCGGAGCGGATGCGACATCGAGGCCGCCGATTAGGATGCTTCCGGTCGTCGTTCCTTCCAGAACATGCGGATAGATCCCGGTCAGGCATAGGCCGAGCGTGCTTTTCCCGCTGCTCGACGGACCGACGATCGCCACGAACTCCCCCGGCTCGATGGAGATGTTGATATTCTTTAAAAACGGTTTTTCCTGTTCAGGGAAACAGAAATTGAAATCTTCGATTTGCACCCTGCCTTTGACTTCCATTAGCGTCCTCCCGCAGATGCCCGGCTGTTCTTGATGTCTATAAAGGCTTCATAGAGCGCATCTTCGACGGCGCTGAGCCATCGTCCGCCTTCCTCGGCGCTCGCCCGGACAGGATTTCCGATCGTCCCGGTTTTGCTCACATCCTGCGTCATCCAGCCGAATGGAATGGTTTCGGAAAAATCCAATGCGGAACATCCTTCGAAATTATCCGGATAATCCTCGCACATCAGCTCTTTGCGCACCAAAGTTTCATCGATCCAAAGTATAATGGACGTTTCAATCTGGCCCGCGTGAATGCCGAGCCGCGCCTCCCGCTCGCAGAGGGAAAGATTGTGCTCCGCCAGGTTCCGGGGCATGACCCTCAAGAGAGGATGCAGTGCGAATACCTGCATTCCTGTTTGGATGCGCACTTCCCTGGTCATCAGGTCGAGGATCTCGTGGTTGCCGCCGTGTCCGTTTAAAAACACCAGTTTCCGAAACCCGGCGCGGGCGCAGGAAGCGCCGATTTCATGGAGCACTTTCATGAGCGTTTCGGCGGTAAGGGTAATCGTTCCCGGATAGAGGAGGTGCTCGTTGCTCTTTCCGTAGGCGAGCAGCGGCAGAAACAACGCCTGTTCCCCCCCCTTTGCGAGGCGCTCCTTGAGCCGTTTTGCGAATTCCGACACGATGATGCTGTCCGTCCCGAGCGGAAGATGCGGTCCGTGCTGTTCAACCGAGGCAACCGGAAGGATCGCGATCGCATCCTTCGCCGCCTCCCTCATCTCGTTGGAAGTATAGTCCCAGAATTGCATTCCATCCATAGGTTTCCTCCGCATCATACAAGTTGACAGGCGGCATCCGGCAGAGGAGCCAGCCGCAATGCGCCCAAATGCCGCCCCAATCGTTCCTAATAATGCAGCGACGCCGTCATTCTTTAAGTTCCACGTTCTTTTCCTTGTCGCCTTCTTTTGCCGTCTTTCTCCCAAGCTTTGTAACGCCGGCTTTCTCAAGCGCAAGGAGCAAGCCCCAGCCGATCAGTCCGCAGACGATCAGACCGGCAAAAAACGCATCGACCAAATACAGTACTTTAAACCCGAATGTAAAATCTCCGAACCAATAGATAAGATCGACAAAGAATCCCGTCATCGTCGCGAGACCGGCCATGACCATCGTCGAAATCATGCTCGGCTTATATTTGAATAGAATGAGCCCAAGCTCTGCGCCGATGCCGTTTCCTACCCCGTATACAAGGCACAGCACGCCCGACGCGCTGCCGAAAAGCATCTGGCACAAGCCGTTGATCAGCGCGGTTGCAATCCCGGCGCCGGGTTTTTTAACGAGCATTCCGCCAAGAACGATGGACAGCAGGTGCAAGGAACCGGGCCACATGGAGACGAACGGGCTTGCGATCTGCATCGAGCGCACGATCGGATTGATCACAAAAGCGCTCAGCACAGCCCCGATGGCGGCCACCACCGCCATGATCAGTATGTCCATCGTCGTAAAGAATTTTTTGTTCTTTGTCTGGGTCTGGGTTGCCATTGACGATTCCTCCCTCTTTCATTGCACACGATAGCCCATGATAAGATGGCTATGAAACGTTTGCGCAATGCCCCAAAAGCCACCTCAGCAACGCTTCGATCCGATCAGCGATTTACCCGAAAAGGTCCCCAGCAACACGTTGGTTTTAATCTCCTGCACGCCCTCCATCCGGCTGATCGAATGCATCATGAATTCGTTCAGGTGACCGATATCCCTCAGATAGGCAAATGCAAAGATCGAGGCCGTTCCGGTAAGCAGGATTTCACCGACCTCCCCATATTGAGAGAGTTCCTCCATGATATCCCTTGTCTTCGCGGGAAGCGTGGAGATCTCAAACAGGACGATAATATCGAGCTCAAGCTTCTTCGGATCGATATTCACTGTGAATCTGCTGATCACCCCCTCCGCAATCAAGGCATTTACCCGCTTTGTAATTGCTGCGCGCGACAATTCCAGGTTACGGGCGATCTCCGCATATGCTATGTTGCTGTTTTCAACGAGTAGCGCCAGGATCTGCTGATCAATCTCATCAAGCTTCTTAATATCCATCATGATGTTTTTAGAGACCCCTTTGCCAGAGTTGTCGCGCATCGATTTGATAATTCTATATTACGCATTCTATCACCCCATTTTGCATTTGTCTATCATTTTTCGTTAAATTATTAAATTTGTAAATCTATTATCCTGTTTTTTCGAACTTTGTATCGATTTTATGAGATTATTCGCGCAGTTCGCAGTTCCAGAATTCGCCTCCTTCAGGGATCTTCTTCCAAAAGGCGTTTTTAAGCATAGTTATCATTAATTTACATCAAGAAATATCCTTTGAAAAGCATGGATTGCATGCAAAGCGCCCGCCGTGCAAAAACAGGCGGGCGCAATACAATAATAACATGGTGCGCCGATAGCAATCGGCATCCGGAGAGCGTGCAGATCAAGGCTTGAGCTCGACGATCGGATTCTCCTCCATCACGATAGGGCGTTCGAAATACACGCGCTTTTGCCGCGGGATGAAGCCGCGCACGACGGTTCCGGGATAGATCCAGGTATAGGGACCCACGAGCGTGCCCGGCTGGGTGACGCCGTTCGCGCCGATCCTCGAATGATCGCCCAATACGCACCCGAAGAACGACGTTCCCATGTCGAGCCGCCCTTCGTCCGAGCGCGCGGTGACGTTGCTCTGGTCGAACTTGCGGTTCGCGGTGATCACGCCGGAGCCCACGCGGGCGGATCTGCCGATCACGCAGTCGCCGACGAAGCTCATGCTCTGCACCTTCGCGTAGTTCTGAACGACGCTGTGCTTGATTTCGCAGCCGTGCCCGATCACGCAGTGGTGCCCGATGATCGTGCCGGGGCGGATGACCGCTCCGGGCATGATCTCGCAGTCCTCGCCGATGATGGCGGGGCCGATGATCGTCACGTCGTTGTAGATGACCGTGCCGCGCCCCACGCTGTAGCAGCCGTAGGTATGGATCCGACCCTTGCATTCGCCGAGCATGGACTCTACGCCCGGCTTTGTCAGCACGCGCTCGATCACTTCGTCGGCTTTTTTCAGCGCTTCCCACGGATAGCGGATCCCCTCGAACACCTCGGGATAGATAAAGCTCCCGAAATCCGAAAAATAATAGCTTGCGTCAACGCTCATGAAACCCCTCCGCAAATATGCCTGAATGGAACCCCCGTCATACCCCGTCCCTGAGTATATGCGAGAGATTGTTGAATATGCTGGTGGCGACGCCCGGGTTGTTCATCGTATAAATATGAATTCCCTTGACGCCGTTGGCGATCAGATCGATGATCTGCTCCGTCGCGTAGGCGATGCCCGCCTGCTGCATCGCCAGAGGATGCTCACCGAAGCGGTCGATGATCGCCTTGAAGCGCGGCGGCAGCGCCGTGCCGGAAAGCTCGGTGATGCGCCGGATCTGTTTTGCGTTTGTCACCGGCATCACGCCCGCGATCACGGGAACCTTGACGCCCTTGGCGAGGATGCGATACAAAAAATTATAGAGCACGTTGTTGTCGAAGAACATCTGGGTCGTGAGGAAATCCACGCCGCTGTCCACCTTGAGCTTAAGATAGTCGATGTCCTTCTCCTTGTGCTCGGCCTCCACGTGCCCCTCGGGATAGCACGCGGCGCCGATGCAGAAGTCGCCGTATTGCTTCTTGATCTGATATACAAGCTCGTAGGCGTAGCGGTAATGCTGCGGGCTGAAGCCGTCGGCCGGCACGTCCCCGCGGAGCGCGAGCACGTTTTCGATGTTCTTATCCCGCAGTTTTTGGAGCAGCGCCTCGATATCGCTCTTGGTGGACGAAACGCATGTCAGATGCGCGAGCGCCGTCACGCCGAGCTCGTTTTCAAGCTCCTCGGCGATCTGAACGGTATAGGCCTCCGTGCTGCCGCCCGCGCCGTAGGTCACGCTCATAAAATCGGGGCGCAGAGCGGCGATGGCCGCCATCGTCGTGCGAACAGGCTCATAGCTCACGAGCTTTTTCGGAGGAAAAATCTCGCAGGATACGGTAACGCTTTTTTTGTCCAGCAAATCCTTGATCTTCATGCGCAGTCCTTCCCGGCTCCGGGCGCGACGCGGGGCCGTCTCACGGGCCAAGCCGTTTTGTTTCCATTATGATGGAATTGTTATATGGTAGCATAGTTTCACGCGCCGTTCAATAAGCGGAAACAGGATTCGGGCAATCCCTTGCGCCTTAGCATGAAAGGATTGCCCGGAACGGATCGGTTAAAGCCGCTGATTACGCCTTTACTTTTTTAAGCCGCACGAAGCGCGGCAGGCCGTTCTCGTACTCGATGGGCGACGCTCCCTGGATCAGCGGCATCACATAGTCGAAGAACTGCTGATTCAAACCGTTCCCGGCCTCGTTGATCCATTCGCGCGGGACCTTCTTCTCGGCGTTCGCGACCATCTGAAGATCGATCAGCTTGATGCCGCAGACATAGTTCCCGTCTTTATCGTAGGAACGCTCGAACGCGACCATCTTGTCCGTCAGGCCTTCGACGGCGTTCTCGACCGCCGCCTTGCCCGCCATAAAGGATTCCTGCACATCCGTTTCCGACGCGCAGTGAGCGGCGCAGCGCTGCAGGAGCGAGAATTCGATCCCGCGCACCTTGGTGCCGAGCTGCGCCTTCAAATAATTCGCGAGCACGCTCGCGAGCCCGCCCAGCTGCTTGTGCCCGAACGCGTCCACGCCGCAGGCGTCCATGGCGCCGTATTCGGCGATAAGCGTGCCGTCCTTGTCGTGGATGCCTTCGGATACCGCGACGATGCACTTACCGGTCTTTTCGTACACCGCGCGCACGTCGGAAAGGAACCTTTCCATATCCAAATCAATCTCGGGAAGGTATACAAGTTCCGGGCCCGCGCCCATCTTGGTCGCGATCGCGGCGGCGGCAGTCAGCCAGCCCGCGTGGCGGCCCATGATCTCCAGAACGCAGACCATGCCGGTGTTGTAGACGCGCGCGTCATGGTGCAGCTCCATGCAGCTCGTGGCGATGTACTTCGCGGCCGAGCCGTAACCGGGGCAATGATCGGTGCCGTACAGATCGTTGTCGATGGTCTTGGGAACGCCCATCACGCGGCACTCGTATCCGACGCGCTGCATGTACTTGGAGATCTTGTAGCAGGTATCCATCGAATCGTTCCCGCCGTTGTAGAAGAAGTACCTTACGTCGTACTTTCTGAAGATCTCGAGGACGCGCTTATACTCCGTGTCGTCGATTGCGGGATCCTTGAGCTTGTGCCGGCAGGAGCCCAGCGCCGAGGACGGCGTGCGCAGCATGAGCTTAAGCTCGTCTGCATCCTCCGCGCCCATGTCGTAGAGCACATCGTCGAGCACGCCGCGGATGCCGTGGGCGGCGCCGAACACCCTCGTGATGTCGGGATGATCGAGCGCGGTGCGGATCACACCGTACGCGCTCGCGTTGATGACCGACGTCGGCCCGCCGGACTGCCCGATAATGCACGCTCCCCTGAGTGCTTTCGCCATAAACAATCCCCCTTGCACCAATTATTAAAACGGCGTCGGCTCAAAGCCTCTCCCGCTCCATTACTCGAGGATGATCCCGACGGGGCAATGATCGCTGCCCATGATATCGGCATAGATGACGCTCTCGCGAATCTTCTCTTTAAGCCTGTCCGAGCAGAGAAAATAGTCGATTCTCCACCCTGCGTTGTTCGCGCGCGCAGAGTACATATAGCTCCACCACGTGTACGCGCCCAGGCGGTCCGGATACAGGTGGCGGAACGTATCGATAAAGCCCGCGCCGAGCAGCTCCGTCATCTTCTTTCGCTCCTGGTCGGTAAAGCCGGCGTTCATACGGTTGGACTTTGGGTTCTTAAGATCGATCTCGGTATGCGCGACGTTGAGGTCGCCGCATACGACGACAGGCTTTATTGCGTCGAGGCTGCAAAGGTACGCCCTAAACGCGTCCTCCCAGCCCATGCGGAAAGGCAGCCGCACAAGCTCGCGCTGCGAGTTGGGAGAATACGCGTTGACGAAATAGAATTCGTCGAATTCGAGCGTGATCACCCGCCCTTCGTTGTCGTACCCGCCTTCAAAATCATAGCTCACCGACAGCGGCGTTTTTTTCGTAAACACCGCCGTGCCGGAATACCCTTTTTTAAGGGCGCTGTTCCAATATTGTTCGTAGCCCGGCAGCCAAAGATCGATCTGGTCGGGCTGTACCTTTGTTTCCTGCAGCGCGAACAAATCCGCGTCCTCGGCCTGAAAGAAGTCCGTAAACCCCTTGCCCATCACGGCGCGCAGGCCGTTGACATTCCATGAAATCAGCTTCATTTCTTCCCCCTGTTCGGATCGCAGTAAAATGTGTTTCCGCCGATGAATTCGCGCAGTATGGACGTGGGCGGGATGTCCGCCTCGATGTCCGCGTCGACGACATAATTGAGGAACTTGATGATGCTGCGCGCCTGCATGTAGACCGGGCTTTCCCGGTCGACCTCCAAAAGCAGCGGATATACGTATTTTTTGAGCACCGCGAGCTCGTAGACAAGCGTGGTGTTGAATATGAAATTCGATTGCTCCTGATAGGGGAAAATCCATGTTTCCTCGCCGCGCCGCACCGAAGGCCACATGGCGAGCGTCGTCGCGAGCGCGGTGTTGCGGGTCTGGTGATCCCGCACGAGGCGGCGGAGGAGCCTGATATCCGTCGTCCGGATGCGGTTATGGTCGTCGAGGTTGAGCGTGGTGAGCGCGCTCACATACACGCGGTAGATCGCCTCGCGCGGGATCGACGAGGTGATCATCCTTTCATTGAGCCCGTGGATGCCCTCTACGATCAGCGGCTCGTCGGCGCTTACCTTAAGCAGGCGGCACTGGGGGGCGCGCGCCCCCACCGTGAAATCGAACTGCGGAACCTCCACCTCGTCGCCCTTTAAAAGCGCCTCCAGATCCTGATTGAAACGGGAAATATCGAGCGTATCGATGTGTTCAAAGTCGCGCTCGCCCTTTTCGTTGAGCGGGATCTGCTCCCGGTCGAGATAATAATCGTCCAGCGAGAGCATGACGGGCCGCTTGCCGAGTACGCGCAGCTGCGTCGCCAGGCGGTTCGCGCTGGTCGTCTTCCCCGAGGAGGAGGGGCCGGCGACCATCACGGCGCGCGCTCTGCGGCTCACGATATGATCCGCGAGCTGCGCGTAGGTGCGCTCGTGCAAGGCCTCGTTGATGCGCACAAGCTCGCGCACGGAGCCGCCCAGCACCATCTCGTTGAGGTCCGCCACGGAATCGCAGTGCATCAGATTGTTCCAGCGGTCGCTCCTGCGGAATACTTCCGCAATCTTAGGCTTGTGGTGATACGTCGCGGTTTCATCCGGAGCGTCCGCACGCGGCATGAGCATCACGAGCGCGCCGATGAGCGGCTTGAGCTTCATCGCGCTCACATATCCGGTGGAGGGTGCGAGCTCGCCGTAGAAATAATCGAGGTATCCCTCGGCGGTGTAGACATCGAAATAACTGAACTTTCTCCACTTAAGAAGCCTGACCTTATCGATTTGACCGTCGTTCTCAAAGAATTCGACGGCGTCCTTGATGTCGAGCCTGCGCCGCACCAGCGGGAGGTCGAGCGCGGCGATCCGGTGGCACTCGATTTCGAGCGCATGCACGTCCGCGTGCGTGAGCGCCGGGGTTTTATCCACGGTGATGTAGATCCCGGCGTCGAGCGCGTAGCAGACCTTGATCTTCGCACCGGGGAAAAGCCTTCGCGCGGCGAGCAGCAGCACGAACTGCGCGGTGTATTCGTACACGCGCCTGCCCGCATCCTCGCAATAGTACAGAAGCTTTATGGAGACCTCGTGATGCGGCGTGTAGCGAAGGCTGTAGACCTCGCCGCCGATCTGCGCGGCAAGCGGCCGCATACTCAGCTTCTCCCCCTCGAGGCCGAGCTTGAGGATGGCCGCGTAAATGTTCTCGCCCTCGCGGATTTCAACCGGTTGCCCATCGATCGTTAAACGCATCGCAACCCCTTTCTGCATCGATACGAACAGCCGTCCGTTCCGCTTGGGCGACGGCCGTTCCCCCGCGCGTAACGCGCGCAGACGGAACCAACCCCGGGGTAAATCAAAGCTGATGCTGCGCCTTGGGGCCGGAAGGCGCTTCCACAGCATCCATGATCAGCTGCGTGTTGTTGAGCTTGTAGTACTCCCCGCCGAGCGCCATCAGTGTATCGTGCGTGCCGCGCTCGCGGATGCCCTGATCGTCGATCACAATGATCTCGTCGGCGCCCCGCACGGTCGAAAGCCGGTGCGCGATCACCAGCGTCGTGCGCCCGGCGCTAAGGCGCGTGAGCGCCGCGCTGATGCGCGCTTCCGTCGCCGCGTCGAGCGCGGAGGTCGCCTCGTCGAGTATGAGGATCGCGGGGTTCTTCAGGAAGATGCGGGCGATCGAAATCCGCTGCTTCTGCCCGCCTGAGAGCATCGTCCCGCGTTCGCCTACCACGGTATCATACCCATTGGGCATCGCCATGATATCCTCGTGAATCTCCGCGGCCTTCGCCGCGGCGACGATCTCTTCCTCCGTCGCCGAGAGCCTGCCGTAGCGGATGTTTTCGCGCACCGTATCCGCGAAAAGGAACACGTCCTGCGCGACGATGCCGATGTGCGAGCGGAGCGAACGCAGCGTCACATCCCTTATATCCATCCCGTCGATGCGGATGCTGCCGCCGTCGATTTCGTAATAGCGCGGGATCAGATGGCAAAGCGTGGTCTTCCCGCCGCCCGAAGGGCCGACGAGCGCAAGCGTCTCGCCCGGGTGCACCGTGAGGTTGATATCGCTTAAAACCTTGACGTTATCGTCATAGCTGAAGGTGACGTTTTCAAAGCGGATCTCCCCGACGATATTTTTAAGCTCCTTTGCACCCGGCGCGTCGGTGATGTCCGGCGGGGTGTCCAAAAGCTCGCAGAAGCGCGAAAAACCCGCCATGCCCTGCGCGAAGGACTCGGAGAACGTCGCGAGCCTTCTTATCGGCGCTATAAAGGTGCTCACGAACAGCGAAAACGTAATGAATACCACGAGGTCCATCTCGCCGCGCATGATCAAAAACCCGCCGACCGCTAAAACGAGCACGTTGAGCATTGCGGTCAAAAACTCCGTCCCGGACGAGAAAAAGCCGAGCGCGCGATAAAACTCCCGCTTGGAGTGCACAAACCTCTCGTTCCCTTCCCGGAACTTCTCGATCTCATAGTCCTCGTTCGTAAAAGCCTTCGCGACGCGCGCGCCGGAGATGGAGCTTTCGATGCCGGCGTTGATCTGCGCGGTGCGCTCCTTGACCTTGCGGGAGGCGCGGCTCATGCGCTTGCGCTGGAGCACCATAAACAGCAGCACCAGCGGCATCGCAACGACCAGCACGAGCGCGAGCTGCCACTTCATGACGAACATCGCGACCGACGCGCCTACGAGCGTGAGCGCGGAAATAAACAAGTCCTCCGGGCCGTGGTGCGCAAGCTCCGTCACCTCGAACAGGTCGTTCGTGCAGCGCGAGATCAGATACCCCGTGCGCGAGGTATCGTAGAAGCGGAACGAGAGGCTCTGCAGATGCGTGAAGATGTCCCGCCGCATATCCGCCTCGATGCGCACGCCGAGCTGATGGCCTAGATACGTCACGACATACACCATGCCGGACCGGAGCGCATACGCGGCCACGACGATCGCGATCAAAACATAAAAAGCCTGGAACAGGCTATTGGGCAGCAATGAGGAGATCGCATACCGGGATACAAGAGGATATGCGACGTCGATGCCGGCCATACATACCGCGCACGCCATGTCCAATAAAAACATGGGCATATGGGGCCTGTAATACCGTATAAACCGTCTAAGAACATGCCGTTCCCGCTGCATGAAAACTCCCGTTGACGCGAAAGGGCGCGCCCGTTTCGATTAAAAATTTGAATTCTTTCCTTATCATATCAAATTGAGTACCCTAAAACAACTGTGCGCTTGCCTGCCCGCGGTTTTTGCGTTTTGCGGCAAAAAACGGGGCGGAGCCTTTCGGCCCGCCCCGCGCGCAACGCTGAAATCAGTTTTTAACAATAACCACGCATTTCGCCCATTCCGTAAGATATTTCCCGTACACGAACGCCGTGCGGTTGTAAAAACCGATCTTGACCCAGCGTCCGCTTTTGCCCATGTACTCCACCGCCTCGCCCGCTTCGAGCGTCCCGAGCGCTTCATACAGCGCGCCCGCGCCCGCGCGCACGCTCACCGGGACCGTCGCGTACAGGAGCTTCCCGGGCTCGGGTTTTTCAAAGCCGAGATACTCCGAATACACATAGGCGATGCTTCCGGCGGGCTCGTAGGGATCATACAGGCATTTGGTCCATTTCCCGCTCTCGCCGAGGTACTCCACAGTTCCGCCCCTCGGCAGCTCGTTGGTAATAGGATATTTCGTGCCCGGCCCCGATCGCACATAGACCGGCTCCGTAGCGTAGAGCGTGAGCACGCCCGGCGGATGAAGCTTGAATTCGCCGGAGGCGTAGCCCCACGCGCCCGTTTCCTCATCCTGCATCCGCCAGAGCAGGCGGTATTCTCCGGGCACGGGCGCATAAAGCCCAAAGCCGCTCTTGAGATTGCAGTCGAAGTCCTCCATCGCGTTGGCGGCGAGCAGCAGCCCTATCATCGGATAAGCAATATTCGGGTCCTCCGGCAGGGCATACCATTTCCCGTCGATCTTCCGCTCCACGCTGAATTTGATCCCGAAGGAGTATCCATGGGAGGTGTAGTTTATAAGCGTCACCTTGGTAGGGAGCTCGTCGGTCGGGTAGGAGCTCATGCCGAAATTGACGCTCACGCCTTTTAAAATCTGCTTTGCGCTTACCTTGCTCCTTGCGAGGTTCGAATCCCCGCTGAAAGCCAGGGACTGGGAGGCGAACGCGGCCAGCATCAATATGCACAGAACGGCGGATAGGAATCTTTTCATGGGACCACCTCCGATAGATATTCGCTGAACACATAGGCTTTCTTGTTCCCGAATTCGATCTGCGACCAGTTTCCGATGCTTCCGGTGCATTTGACCGTCTCGCCCGCCGAAAGCTCGTAGAGGACCGCCGAATCCTCGCGCGAGCAGGGCAGCGCGCGCACGTTGACCGGCTCCGTGGCGTAAAGCGTTACCGGAGCATATTCCGGGACGACCTCGGGCATCTCGAACAAATAGGCGTTAAAGGCATAGGCGATGCCGCCTTTCCATTCGAGAATCGCCCAGCTGCCGCAGATGCCCACCTTTGTGACGCATTGCCCCGCGTAGAGCTGCGCAAGCTCCTTTGCGGCGGTCTTGGGGCCTTCCCGCACCACCAGATCGCCCACGATCGGGTAGACGCGCACGGGCTCGAGCGATTGCGGCACGCCGTTGTTGCCTGAAACGGCGTCGGGGTTCTTGATATCCGGCGGCTTGGCAAGCGGCGGGAACAGCATGATTTCGGACTTCTGTGCGCCGTCCGGCTCCAAAAGGGCGTATTGGTTGGTGTTCATCATGCGCACGAGCGCCGCGCCGTTTTCGCCGTGCGGCTCATCGAGCTCATAGACGGCGCCCGCAATGTTCACCTGATTGCCCAGCGCCACATACGTTTTGCCGTCCACCACGACGGTTTCGGCGAGCACCGGCACCGCGAGGGCAAGCGCGAGCACCGGAATTGCAACGATCGCCGCCGCACGCCGGAACCTCCGGCCAAAAAACGCGTGCGCACAGATATCCACGCGCTTTTTCGCATTCGCCGCAGCGAGTATTTGATCCCGAAAGCCCTCGAGCATAAGCTCCGCCGTCTTTCCCCGGGCGGCGGCCCTTAAAACATCATCGATGTTCTGCTGTTGCGTCAACTCCGTTCACCTCCGTTTCCCGGCCAAGGCTTGCGCCCAGCATCGCCCGCGCCCGCGTCAGGCGCGAGCGGTATGTTCCTTCGTTGACCCTGAGCGCTTTTGCCCCGTCCCTCGTCGAAAGCTCCGCGAAATAATGCAGTATGATCGGATCGCGATAGATGGCGGGAAGGGCGTTCAGTTCCCGCCAGACCGTGCGGGAAAGCTCCCCTTGCTCCAGAACTTCCTCCGGCATCCCCGACATGTCCATATCCCGCGCTCCGGCGGGCGGTTCGCCCAATTCCAGCGGGCGTTCATGCCGCAGCCGGTCGATCGCCGCGTTGCGGGCGCACTTAAAAAGCCAGCTCTTCTGCTGCCTTGATCCGAGCGCGCAGACGGAATCTCCGCGCTCGAGCGCCTTAAGGAATACCGTTTGCATCAGCTCCATCGCCGCGTGATGCTCATGGATCACGCCGTACGTCGTCCAATACACCATCGCGGCGTATTGGGCGTACATGGCATCAAACCCCTTGTGCAAACCCCATGCCATCCTTTATCGTCATTGAGAGGTACCGCTCACATGCTTATTATTATAACGAAGAACCCGTCCTGTTTGCTGCATATAAAACTATTTTGTGGGAATTTCGATCCATTCCATCCTTCGCAGCCTCTAAGCCTGTGCGCAGGATGATTGCAGGTTGAAGGATACGCCCGTCCTATGCGATAATAGGATCGACACTTATTCTGCAAACTCGCCGCTTCCCTCTCATTCTCCGATGCCGCCTCAAACGGGATTCCGCCTATAAGCAGATCAAAGCGGAAAGGATACAGGATGAACAAGGCTTATCAGGAAAAGATCTACGCTGGCACGCTCGGCAAGATCATCGGCGTGTATATGGGGCGGCCCGTGGAAGGCTGGACCTACGGGAGGATCGCCGAAACCTTCGGCGAGGTCTCCTATTACCCGCACAGGGAATGCGGCGTGCCCCTTGTTGTGGCGGACGACGATATCTCCGGCACATTCGGCTTCTTCCGAGCGCTGGAGGACAATGGGTTCCGCCGCGACCTTTCGTCGCGGGACATCGGCAACGCGTGGCTCAACTACATCGTCGAGGATAAAACCATACTCTGGTGGGGCGGCCTGGGGCGCTCCACCGAGCATACGGCCTACCTGAACCTGAAAAGCGGCATCCGCGCCCCACAAAGCGGCTCGATCGCCCAAAACGGCCGAACGCTCGCCGAGCAGATCGGTGCGCAGATTTTTATCGACGCCTTCGCCATGGCCTGCCCCGGCGATCCGGGGCTGGCGGTCGACCTCGTAAAAAAAGCCGCAAGCGTCAGCCACGACGGGCTCGCGGTGGAGGCGGCCGGATATCTCGCGGCGATGGAGGCCATGGCGTTTGACCAACGCGATCTGAACCGGCTGCTGGACGACGGCCTTCGATATGTACGCGAGCCCCGGCTATTGTCCTTAATTGAAGATGTGCGCGATCTGTGCGCCAAGGAAAGCTCTTGGCGGCGTGTACGGGAACGGCTCGACCGCCTGCACGGTTATCACCGGTATCCGGGCTGCTGCCCGATGCAGCCCAACCACGCCATGGTGCTGGCCGCCTTGATCCTGGGCAAGGACGATTTTCAATCGTCTCTTCGCATCGCGGTTTCCGCCGGGTGGGATACGGACTGCAACGCGGGCAACGTCGGCTGTCTGAACGGCATCCGCCTCGGCCTTGCGGGGATCGACGCCGGGGCGGACCTTCGCACGCCGGTCGCGGACCGGTTGCTGGTCGTCACGTCGGACGGCGGCTCCTCCGTGTCCGACGCGGTCCGGGAAAGCCGCAGGATCATCCACGCGGCCGCCGTGCTGCGGGGCGAGCGCCCGCCCGAGCAAAGGCCCCGCTTTGATTTTGAATTCCCCGGCGCGCTGCAGGGATGGGAGCCGTGCCCCAACAACACCCCGTCCTGCCCGGGCAGCGTGCATCTGGAAAACCATGCGCTGCCGGATGGCGCCCGTGCGCTGGCCGTCTGCTGCCGCGGCGTCGGGCCGGGGCGGGCGGCCTCTGTCTCCACCCCGACGTTCATCGGGCTCGGCGAGGCGGAGGGCGTCTATTCCTCCGTCGCTTCTCCAACGCTCTATGAAACCCAGGCCGTTAAAATAAGCCTTTCCTTTGACGGCGATGAAGCCGCCGGAGTAAGCGCCGCGCCCTATATTCTCCATTACGATAAGGAGAATCGCCCTTGCCGCCTCGGCGGCGCGTCCTTCGCGCTCAAGCGCGGCGAAAACGCGCTGGTGTTCGAGGTTCCGCCGACAGGCGGGATGCCGATTTTCCGGTTCGGGCTGGAAATCCGCTCAGAGAGGAGGTTCGACGGGCGCGTGCTCGTACGCTCGGTCGACTGGCAAGGAGCGCCCCGGCGGTTTTTGCTGGGCGGCATGCTCATGACCGCCGGCTTGGGCTCCATGCCTGCGTGGCTATCCCAATGGGCCAGCAGCGCGAAGCACTTCCAGGGCGATTTCTTTCAGACGCTCTGCGTCTCCCATCCCGGCGACAACGGGGTCGCGACGCTGGGCGATTCAAGCTGGCGCGATTGCAGCGTAGAGAGCAAGCTCAGCTTCAGCCTGCACCGAGCGGGCGGGCTTGTGCTTAGAAGCCGAGGCCACCGGCGCTATTACGCCGCGCTGTTCAAAGGCTACGACCGCGTGGAGATCATTCGCCGCCGGGACGACGAGGTCAAAGTGCTTTGCGAAATCCCCTTCTCGTATGTGGAAAACCGGCCCTATGCCGTGCGCTTTTGCGCCAAAGGGCAGGCGCTCTCGCTCTTCGTGGACGGCGAACAGCTCCTTTTTGCTGAGGATGATTCCTACGCGTGCGGCGGCGCGGGCTATATCGCGGAGGGCGGATCCATGAGCGCGGGCGAATTCCTTGTACAAAACGACGCCGAATAATGTCAAAGCCTATTTGGATGCATTCTTGCCCCTATCAAAATCCACGCTTTGCTAATCCGAAGAATACGGGCCGATCGAAGGAGAATTTTATGCGAATTTTGAACTTCGGATCTCTAAACCTTGATTATACCTATCGGGTACCGCATTTCGTGCAGCCGGGCGAAACGCTCTCTTCGAGCGATCTTAAAACAAACTGCGGCGGCAAAGGGCTGAATCAGTCGATCGCGCTTGCCCGGGCGGGCGCAGCCGTCTTCCACGCGGGCTGTGTCGGGGAAACAGACGGCGCGCCGCTTACAGACGCGCTGGAGCAAGAAGGCGTCGATACCCGGCATATTCGCAGGATAGACGGAACACAGAGCGGTCACGCCGTCATACAGGTGGATCAAAACGGCCAGAACTGCATCCTGCTCTACGGCGGCGCAAACCGACGCGTCGGCAGGGCGATGGCGGACGACGTGTTAGCGTATTTCGGCACGGAAGATTTGCTTTTGCTGCAGAATGAAATCAGCGAGATTCCTTACATCCTCAAAAAAGCGGCGGAGCGTGGAATGCGCGTGGCGCTCAATCCCTCGCCGATGGAGGACGCGATCCTAAGCTGGCCGCTGGGGCTTGTTGCGCTATTCGTAGTAAACGAAGTGGAAGCTCAGGCCCTCAGCGGCGAGGCTGAGCCGCTAAGGCAGCTTGCAGCGCTCAGGCTGCGCTATCCCAAAGCGGAACTGCTTTTGACGCTTGGAAGCAGGGGCGCGATGTTCCTTTTACCGGGGATGGAAGCGCCCATTTTCGAGCCCGCGAAAAAGGTAACGGCCGTCGACACGACCGCCGCAGGCGATACCTTCCTCGGCTTCTTCCTCGCGGCAGAGGCCAAAGGGTATCCCGCCGAGAAGTGCATCCGCATCGCTTCAAACGCAGCCGCGTTCGCGGTGGGAAGGCCCGGCGCGTCAGCGTCCATCCCCCGGTGGGAGGATATCGCGGATTGAGAAGCGGCTCTTCAAACAGTTGAATTTTGACGGTATCTCCGAAAAGCGATGCCGCCCATCCGGGCGAGCATCGCTTTTTGTTTAAAGATGCGGCGCATCAACGCACGGCATACGGCATAAGGCAATGCAAAGGCGGAGCAAGGTTAGGCGACACAGCGCGTGTAATTGTACGCACAGTGCCTTCGCCCTGCAATCGATGGGGCAATTACGCTTGGTGGAGAAGCTGTGTGCCGATCGGATATCCTCCATAAAAGTATCATCAAATTTTATATACTTTATTTTTATAAATACTTTGACAGACGAGGTATAATTGAATATAATATAGCTATCGAAATGAAATACATCGAAAGGAGAAAGCGTGGTGTCGATAACATCGGATTTGATACGCGGGCATACCGATACGATCATACTGGCCCAGCTTTTGTCCAAGGACAGCTACGGATACGAGATCAACAAAGCCATCCAGGAGAAAACGCAGGGACGGTATGAAGCCAAGGAAGCCACCTTGTACTCCGCCTTCCGGCGGCTTGAGGAACTGGGCATGATCACCTCGTACTGGGGGGACGAAACGACGGGCGCCCGCCGCAGGTATTATTCAATCACCAAGCTCGGGAAAGCGGCGTACGAGAAGAATAAGGAAGATTGGCTGGAAGCCAAAGAACTGATCGACAGCCTGATTTAGGAGGGATAGAATGAACGAGAATTTGCGCGCGCACGTCGAAAAGCTATTCGAGCGGGCGCCGAAAACACGCAGGGCGGTCGAGCTCAAGGAGGAATTGCTCGCCAATCTGACGGATCGATACAATGATCTGCTCTCGCGGGGGATCGGCGAGGCGGATGCTTTTAAAGCCGTAGCGGAGAGCATCGGCGATGTCGATGAATTGATCAAGGGTTTAAAGGAGACGGACGTTATGGATTACAATCAAATGCTCAAGGAGCGTAAAAAGACGGCGCGGGTGGTCACGACGGCGATCGGACTGATCCTGTTCGGCGTGATATTGATGATAACATCGGTCGCCGCGCTGCATGCCGATCCGGTTATAATGAACGGCATCATGCTGCTGATCTTCCTCTGCGCAACCTGTATGCTGGTCTATCATTTCATGTCCAGACCCAAATACGTGAAGGCCGACGATACGATCGTCGAGGAGTTCAAAGAATGGAAATCAAAGGCGGCGCAGGATGATAAAATCCGCAAGTCCATTCATTCGATCCTATGGACGTCGACGGTCGCGGTATATTTCCTTGTCAGCTTTCTGTTCCACATATGGGCGTATTCCTGGATCCTATTCATCATAGCCGCCGTGGTGAGCCGCATCATCACGCTCTCCTTCCAGCTTAAGGAAAGCGAGAAAGGCGAACGGCCATGAACAGAAAACTGATTAAGGTTCAGATCCTCCTTTGCGCCCTGCTCGGCGTCATCCTGCTGTTTGTGCTGTTATTCGGCGTCTCGGGCGCGTTTAACGGCCTGCAGCTCTCCGTATGGGGCAAGCTTGAGGCCGTACATGAGCAGACGGTATCCGCGGCGGATATTGAGAGCATCGCTTTGGATTTCAGCAGCATGGATATCTCGGTGACGGTCACCGATGAAAGCGATATCCGCATCGTGCAGTTGGCGTCCGCAAAGCTTTCGCCACGCGAATTTTTCACGCTGGAGAACTTAAACGGGGAACTTCGCATCAGTCAGCCTGAATCGCGCCGCCTCTTCAATTTTTTCAGCTTCGGCGTGAACCAGAAGCTCGAGCTGTACCTGCCCAAGAGCTACGCGCAAAGCCTGTCGGTAAAAACGCGCTCCGGCAACGTCACGCTGCTCTCGGAACTGATCGCACAGGAGATCTCCTTTGATCTTTCGTCGGGCAAATTAAGCGGCAACTCTGTGACGGGCGTCAAGCGCGTGGATGTAAGGGTGACATCCGGCGATATCAGCCTTGGCGCCGTATCCTGCGAGGAATACGACATCAACGCCTCGTCCGGCAACATCGATATCGCATCCCTGAAGGGTACCGGCGAAGTCCTGACGCGGTCCGGGAACATCACCATAGACGCTCTCGAGGGCATCCGGCACGACATACAGGCATCGTCGGGGGATATCCGCGTTGCCGGGTTCAGCGGCGCCGGAAGCGTCCATACCACCTCCGGCGTGGTACGGGTGGATTGCACGGCCGTCTTGGGTGACTTGAGCCTTGGCGCCACGTCGGGCGACATCCGCGTAAAGCTGCCGCGGGATGCAAGTTATGAGCTCTATGCGTCCTGTACGTCCGGCGATATCAGCGGCGATATCGATATGAGCTATTCAAAAAACGGCCGGGCTGCTACGGCCAAGATCGGCGCGGGCCCCTATGTTAAGCTTGATATACAAACACATTCGGGCAATATCGATATCCAGCAAAACGAAGATTAGCAAAAGCCGGTCAAACGAGGCAAACAACAATAAGAACGCCCGATGGAGTAATCCCATCGGGCGTTCCTTATGTCTTGATTTAGCCGAGAATTTTCTTCAAATCCTCATCCGGCGTTGAAATCGGCGTTACATTGTAGTTTTCCACCAGCACGTTGAGTACGTTCGGCGAGACAAACGCGGGCAGCGTCGGCCCGAGGTAGATGTTCTTGATGCCGAGGTACAGAAGCGTCAGCAGGATGGCCACCGCCTTCTGCTCGTACCAGGAGATAATGAGCGACAGAGGCAGGTCGTTTACGCCGCAGCCGAAGGCCTCCGACAGCGCGAGAGCGACTTTGATTGCGCCGTAGGCGTCGTTGCACTGGCCCATGTCCATGATGCGCGGGAAATCACCGATCGTACCCAGGTCGAGGTCGTTAAAGCGGTATTTGCCGCAGGCAAGCGTCAGGATAATGCTGTCCTTGGGCGTTTTCTTGACAAACTCGGTGTAGTAGTTTCTGCCGGTCTGCGCGCCGTCGCAGCCGCCGACGAGGAAGAAATGCTTCACCGCGCCGGACTTCACGGCGTCTATGACCTTGTCTGCAAGCGACAATACCGTCCTGTGCGAGAAGCCGGTCGTGAGCACGTCGCCGCCGTTTATGCCCTGCATTTTGCGGCCTTCGGGATAGCCCCCGAGCGCAACGGCCTTTTCGATCATCTCTGAAAAGTCCTTGTCCTCGCCGATATGCTTTAAGCCCGGATAATCGACAACCGAGGTTGTAAACACCTGGTCCGCGTAGTTTTGCTTGGGCGGCATCAGGCAGTTCGTGGTGAAGAGGATCGGCGCCGGAATACACGAAAACTCCCTCTGCTGGTTCTGCCACGCGGTGCCGAAATTGCCTTTCAAGTGCGCGTGCTTTCTCAGCTCCGGATAGCCGTGGGCGGGCAGCATCTCGCCATGGGTGTAGATATTGACGCCCTTGCCTTCGGTCTGCTCCAGCAGGAGCTTGAGGTCGTGCAGGTCGTGGCCCGTGACGACGATGAACGGGCCTTTTTCGATATTGGTCGTAACCTTAACGGGCGTGGGCACGCCGTAAGCTCCCGTGTTGGCGTGATCCAGAAGCTCCATGCTCTTGAGGTTGATTCTGCCCGTTTCAAGGGCAATTTCGAGAAGCTGCGGCACGCTCAGGTTATCGCCGATGGCCTTGAGAGCCTTATAGAAGAAGGCGTTCACCTCGGCGTCGGCTCTTCCGAGCATCAGCGCGTGGTGCGCGTAGGCGGAGATGCCGCGAATTCCGAAGAGTATCAGCGCTTTGAGCGAACGCACATCCTCGTTGTCGCCCCAGAGGTCGCGCATATTCATTTCCCTGGCGCCTCCGAATTTTGCTGTCAGGTCTTCTATACGCTTGGCGATGGCGTCGATACTCTCGGGGTTAAAGTTCACATTTGTGATGCCGGTAAACAGGGCGTCTATCACGATTTCGTCGGTCTCTGGCGTGTTTTTGCCGTTTACGGCTCTAGCAAGGGAGACAAGTTTTCCCGCCATCTTATCCTGCAATTCGGCCACATCGGCTTTCTTGCCGCAGACGCCCGCGACGGCGCATCCGGTCCCCCTCGCCGTCTGCTGGCATTGGAAGCAGAACATCTGCTTATAGTTGATGCCTTTTCTGTATTGGCTGTAGGTGAGCGTATCCTTGTTGTTTATGACCTCGGAATCGGTGATTTCCGCCCGGAACAGCGTATGGCTGATGGAGTCGATGGTCTCGATCACCCTGCCGGACATACGCGCGTTGATATATCTCGGCAGATAAGCGATTCCGTTATCGCTCCTCATAATGTCCGTACCGGCGAATTTGTCGATATCCCAGCCGGATTTGCCGCTGAAGATGCGGAACAGCTCCCTGGGCGCGTCTTCCGTCAAAACACAGATGTTGAATTCTTTTGTCTTCATCACCATTTCATGGGTCTTGTTGACCTTATTGAGCGAAAACGCTACGACGGGCGGATTCTCGGTCAGCTGCATCAGCGCGTCTATGACGCAGCCGTTGTCCTTGCTGCCGTCCCTTGCCGTGATAACATACAGGCCGTAATTTATTTTTAAAAAGGTTTCCTTGTGGTTGTGTAGCAGCTCTTCAAACTTATTTTTCCCGACGCCGCAAATTGGACATTCATAATCGTTCGGCAGTTCGTCGAAGGGCAGCTCCTGATCGTACACATATCCGCAGATGATGCAAACGTGCTTTTTCATACTTAACGCCTCCTAATTGTTTGATGGGTGCTCATTCATCCTCTAGCCCAGTTTACAAGGAACAAAGCAACAATGACGTTGCAATTGCAACGTCGAGTAGCACGCGTTATAATTTTCTCAGGAGGGCTTGCCATGAAAAACTATATCGATAAATTCTCGGACGTCCCGTTATTTGACCGGATTGCCCCATCGGAGCTTACGCAGATGCTTCAATGCATCGGGGCCTTTGTCAAAACCTTTGACGCCGGGAATTATGTCGTTCTTGACGGCGATCCGGTGGAATGCGTCGGCGTTGTGATTACGGGAACGATTCACATGATCAAAGAGGACGTATGGGGCGACAAGACCATTATGGCCGTTATCGGGCCGATGCAGCTTTTCGGCGAGACCTATGTATTCGGCGCTTCCAACAAAAGCTTTGTTTCCTTTATCGCCGTCGAAAAAACAGAGGCGCTGTTCCTGCCGTTTCGCAGAGTGCTCCATACCTGCTCGAAGTCCTGCGCCTTTCATCAGCATCTGGTCGACAACATGGTATTTGCCATTGCGCAAAATAATCTCCAGCTTACCGAAAAGCTGGAGATTACTACGAAGAGATCGTTAAGCATACCGTACATATCCGAACCCGCCTAGACCGCAGAATTTGGCCGGTTTCCTTGTTGTCGTCGGTCGGAATAGACACAGCTATGCCTCCCTCCTCCGCCTTGAAACCGTCTTAAATCTTACGGTCTAGGTCTGGAGGAGCCTCCCGCGCGCAGCCGCTTTCAGAGCGAGGCGAGACCGCGAAAGCGTAGCGGCGCCTACGGTGAGCGGCCTCAACAAAGCTATGGAGGCGGCTGCGCACGGCAGGCCGGATTCGCATATGCACGGTATGCTTAAGGACAAAGATACTGACGTATTTGTCGCAGGAATCGCAGAAAAGCAGCAGCAAGTATTTCACGGTGCCCCTTAGCCGCATAGAAATGGCGGAGTACCTCTGCGTCGACCGCTGCGCGCTTACCCGAGAGCTCTCGAGGATGAAAGCCGAGGGGATATTGGATTACAGCAACAATACGTTCCGGCTGTTATAAAAATCCGGTTTTGCCGCTCGTTCCATAGCTGCGTAAAGCCCGCCCTGTTTCATCAGCTAGCGAATTATGTACCCGTTGAACCTGTCGAGGCAGCGCTGAAACGTACTGCGATAAACCAACCTGCCGAACGAGGCGAGGTCGTATCTTGATTCGGACACATCCTTGCCGCAGACCTCGCTGAATTTTTCGCCGATATCCTCCACAAAGCTTTCACTCATGGCGGTTCGGCCGGGTTTTTCAAGCAATGGGTCGAGATTATCCATGTATTCCTGACGCATTAACTTTGTGCCCAGCGTCGCTTCACTGTCCGTTGCGGCCCTGACGATAGAAACCAACGGCATGTTTCTATAGTTCATCGATATGTTATAGAGGTGAACAGCATACCACTGAAGCGCCGCCGCATGTCGAGTCAATTTGTCGTTTGGTGAAAGTGAAGGAGACTGCCCAAAGAAATGTTTGATTTGCTCGGGATCATTGGAGAAGTCTTTGAGCTTGAGGGCATATTCGGCCAGCGTCATAGATGGGGCTTTGCTTCTTCCAAACATCACATTTCTCCTTTCGTTTATCAAGAAAAACAGGGGAAGATACAGATAATATAAACATAAGTCTTGCCTGTATAAAATGCAACCAATATCTACCTTCCTTATGGTGGTGTAACTCCAGCTCTTTTTTATGGTAAATCATTTTTTATTATCGCCATGAGCCCTTTTCAAAAACGCTGTGCCCTCTGAAAAGGCAAGCGTATAATGCAAAAGTTCGCTGCCGTCGCCTTATTTTTATGGCTTTCTTCCTGTGTCGATCCCTATTCCGTTTTCCCGTAATGGACGATGGTCTGGAGGATATAGCACAGTTCGGAATCATTCACGACAATCTCATAGGCGTCCTCAAGAATATGAATATGCTCGCGAAGGTGCTGGAAAAGCACCTGGTTGCGCTCAATGAAATCCGCTTCACCGTCAAAGACGATTTTTTTGCCGCAAATATTTCTCTCCAGCATGAAACCCAGATGCAGCAGAAGGGAAAGGCGGAGCGCTCTTTCCGAATTCACTCTGGGATGGTCGAGCGCCGCGAGGAATTTCTCGGCATGGCGTATAGCCACATCGGGATTGAGGCATATGACGTTCTGGGCGAGAAACTTCCTGCACTCATCCTGAACCGTTTCCTTTGGAGAAGGCAGCGCCGCAGAAGCGCTCCCGAACGAAGCAGCCTGCCGGATGAATTGGGAAAAGCGAGCCTTGCCCGAGGGGGTTATGAGCTTAGAGATATGGAAAAAGGGAACATCCATACGGTATTCCACATTGCTGACGCAGGCCAGCAGGTGGTACCTTGCCCTGACCGCTTGATACTGGGGAGAATTGCGCTGAACATCCTGAAAGCCCATTGCCAGTACTTGGATTCCATGAATCCCGCTCAGGTTCAGCTCCTCCTCCAGCATGGATTTGAATGCCGCGCTGGTTCCCGACCCCGAAGCGCACATGGTCAGCACGGCCATCTCTGGTTTTTGGCTGTTGGCTCCGTCGGGCATGGCCCGGTTCTTTTCGCTGTAACCGGAAAAAACGTCGTCTACATCCGCATCGGTTCCGAGCAGGATCCGAGTGAGATCCAAGGCCATGAGCATGGTCACATTTGGCAGAACGCGGACGCGGATGCCGGTTTCCATGGTAAGTTTTTCCCCGAAGGTGACCAGGGAACCCATGTCGACCAGCAGGAGGACCCCTTTGCCGCTGTCCGATTTTTTAATTTCTTTGAGAACATTCTGATAAGTGTCCTGCACGCTTTGCTCAAGAGGGGCGTCAACAGACCGAACAAAGTCGCAGTCCATGAGCCGATTGCAAACATTGGCCATGCTCGATGCCGTGCTCGCCCCATGCGCCACGATGATGAGCCCCGTCCGTTCCTGCACGAGAGTTTCATGCATGTTGGCCAGCAAGATAGCGATAAAGTATTTTTCTTCTCTCGGCATAGAGATTTGGAACTGTGCTTCCAGCTGGGCTACAATTTCTTTTGCCGCAGCCACTTCTTCCAAATAGTCCTGTTTCAAGGCGGAAATCTCCATTTCCGTTATAGCCTTTCGGGACTGGAGGCGCTCTATGAGGAATTTAAAGTGAAAGGCCAGAATCAGGATATTTTTTTGACTCATCTCTATGCTAAGGCGCGCAAAGGCGTTTTGCGCAACCTCCAGAGTGAAGTCGATTACCTTCTGGCCGACCACCCGATACATCTCTTCCTTATGAAGATCCTTGTCGCAGAATCTGCTGAGGATGCTGTTACAGTACGCCCGAATTTCATCGGACATCGCCTCATCAAGCGCGGACTTGCTGTAGCCGAGAGCCGTATAACGCCCTATGCTTTTCATGAGGTTCCGGCAGATCTTTTCATCAATCAACCTGCTGTAGTTGTATTGAACGGTACTGGAAGGCGCCACCATCATATCGGATTCATAGCGGCTTGGAAAGGACACTCTAAGCTCGTCCGGAGTTTTTTCATAATACTCGCGGATCGGTAAGGAAAGATTTTCGTAAGCGATATGGAGTTCATCCCATCCGTTGACGTTATTCAGAAAGGAGCGGGCACAAAGGACTTTGATCTCCGAGGAGAGCTGCCCGACGTTCTCCGGAAAAGGATAAGCCGCAAGAGCCTTGACGATTTTTGCGCCGACGATATAGGTCTTTTGGGTCGCTGTGGACTCGCGCATGAAAATATGTTCGATGATCTTGAGCTTTTCCTCCGTCGGCTTTTCCCGGTAGGCGGGCAGCTTGATCGTCAGCGGGATCCGCCGGATGAAGGTTTTGAGCAGCACATCCCTCGGGTCCTCCGTGGTGGCGCCGATAATAAGGATTTTGGCGCTGCGCGTGCTTGACGACTCTCCAAGCTTCCGGTAACAGCCCGTATCCATGAGATAAAAGAGCAGCTCCTGGCCCTCGGGCGGAAGGCGGTGCACCTCGTCCAGAAAAAGTATGCCCCCGTCCGCCTTCTCCACCAAGCCCGCCGTTTCCTTGTCCGCGCCGGTAAAGGCTCCGCGGATATGCCCGAATAACTGGGACATGAGCAGCTGAGGATTATGATAGTAATCCGAGCAGTTGAACTCTACAAAAGGATATTTTTTATTATCTTTCCCGAGCATCTCCAGTCCATATCTGTGCATGGCGCGGGCAAAAAGAGTTTTTCCCGTGCCGCTTTCACCGATGATAAGGGTATGGAGTCCGCTGGGAGGATACAGGATAGCCGCCTTGGCCTTGTCGATCTGGGAAGCAAGGCTCTCCTCATGACCTACGAGGAGAACGAAGGCATCCTCCGGTTTCTTGTCCACCTTTCCCTGAGAGAATAAACCGGCAAACTCCTCGGGGAGATACGCCGGCTTCAAAGAGGCGCCCGGCAGAAGAGCGCTCACGACCTCGGAGGGAAGAAAGTAGACGGGACGGCTGTTGATTTTGATGAGCAACCCCTTCTTGACGAGCTGATTGAGGATAGCGCTGGCATTGGAGCGAAAGATCTCCATCTCCTGCTCGACGCCCGCTGCCGTAACGCCGCAGGGCAATCCATTGGACAGGAGCTCCGCTATACGGGGGTCCTTAGCCATGCGGCGCGCGTATTCTAGAACCTTTGTTTCATTCATTGCAGCAACTCAACCTTTCATC
Organism: Bacillota bacterium; assembly: GCA_038562375.1. Lineage (GTDB taxonomy): Bacteria > Bacillota > Clostridia > Christensenellales > CAG-138 > JBCFAY01. Next base: position 141,947 of record JBCFAY010000007.1, read on the forward strand.
CGGCCAGGTTCTCCTTGAGCACACCGATGAGCTCCGCCTTATTCCCGACATTTTTGACGGCCGTCATAACCTCTCTATCGGAAAACATCCCGACGATCTTCTGCAGGACTGTCAACTGCTCCTTTGAGCCGCACACCGCCAGCATAAACACTGCATCCACCGGTATTTCACGAACCCCGTCCCCCATTTCTTTGAATAGGACGGGTTCTTTTAGCATGGCTACAACAATGACCGACCTGATCACCTGATCCCGATCCGTGGCATGGGGGATCGCAACCCGCAAGATCTCCGTGGGCAGCGCCGTCGGGTACTGCTGCTCCCGCTCCAGGACAGCATCCGCATAGCCTTTGCGAACATAGCCTTTTTCTTGGGCAGCCTCCGACAACCGCCTCAGAAGGCTGTCCGAGTCCTTCGCTTCCATATCCATAAAAATCAGGTCTTCATCGATCAAATCATTCAGCTTAAATGCATCCATAAAGGTCGTCCTTTCGGCAAAAGTAGATTGCCCCGATACCGCAAATCACCGGGAAGGGAACACTATAATTATCAGCAATCCACATGCCAAAAAGTGTATACTCAAACTAGGGCCTATTTCCGCAGAAATACACTCTCCCCGTACTGCGATTATACACTGAATGACTCGGCATGTCCCATCTGTTTTAATGTATAGCGGACAATAAAAAACCTGTCGCACCGGACTTAGTCGGCCATACAGCAAATTGGCACGACTTTTGCATGTTTATGGTTATAGGGCAAATGGCGTCTACCGGCGTCCTCTGGACAAGGCAGGCCGGAATATTCATGAAAGGAGGATGACCAGCATGAAAACCATTATTGTTGCCTGCGGCGGCGGCATAGCCACCTCGGCCACCGTCGCATCCAAAATCAACAGTCGTTTAGAAGATTTGGGCCTGTCGGGGAAAGCCAAGGTGGAGGCCGTCGACATCAAATCCCTGGAGATGTTTATCAGCACGTCGGATCTCTATGTCTCCATAACGCCGATGGCCAAGGGGCAGCAGGAATATGCCATCCCAACCATCAGCGGAATTCCGTTTCTCACCGGAATGGGCGCGGATGAAACCATGGAAAAGATCGTTGAAATGCTTAAACTGAAGTAGCGTGTTCTGAAGAAGATATCATCTGTGGAATTTTGCAGAAACAAACAATGAATTTCGGAGGGAGAATTACTATGGAATTCTTGGCAACCATCTTCCAAGGCATTCTTGACATGGGCGCGGCGGTTTTCCTCCCCATTGTCATTTTCATCATCGGCCTAATCGTTGGTTTAAAACCCAGCAAAGCCGCCTCCGCCGGGCTAACGCTAGGCGTGGCTTTTATCGGCATCGGCCTTGTGATCTCCTTTATGGGGGACACGGTAGGCGTCGCCGCGCAGAGCTTTGTTGAGAATACCGGTGTCAAGCTCACCGCGCTGGACATGGGCTGGGCACCCGCGCTCGGCCTCTGCTGGAGCTGGGAATACGCATTTTTGATGTTCCCCGTTCAGATCGGCATCAACGTTCTGCTGCTGCTCTTCGGCTTGACCAAGACCTTGAACGTAGATATGTGGAACGTCTCCAACAAGATTTTCACAGCGTTCCTGGTATCCGTAGTCACCGGCAGCGCCATCTTCGGCTTTTTGGCCGCGATCGTCCAGATCATCCTTGAGCTCAAGAACGCCGACGCGACCAAGAACCAGATCACCGAGCTCACCGGCGTTCCCGGTATTTCCATGCCGCATCCGATGTTCCTGAGCAACATCATCTTCTATCCGTTCAGCAAGCTGCTCGATAAGATTCCCTTCATGCGCTATCAGCTCAACGCCAGCAACCTGAAGCAGAAAATCGGCATCTTCGGCGAGAACCACGTCATGGGCTTCATCGTTGGCACCCTCGTCGGTCTCATCGGCGGCAAGGGACTCACCTCCCTCATGATCGGCGTCCAGGCCGGCGCGGCTCTGACCCTCTTCCCCATGGTTTCCAAGCTCTTCATGACCGCCCTCACCCCGATTTCCGACGCGGCCAACAAGTTCATCCAGAAGCGTTTCCCCGGCCGCGAAATCACCATCGGACTGGATTGGCCCATCCTTGCCGGCAACCCGGAAATCTGGGTGGCCATCATCCTGACCATCCCCATCGCGCTGGGCGTCGCCATGGTCCTGCCCGGCAATACGGTCCTCCCCTTCGGCAACCTGATGAACGTCTGCGTCTGCGCGGCCGCGTTCGTTGCCTGCCGCGGCAACCTGATCAAGATGATCACCATCAGCTGGCTTATGGTTCCCATCCTCTGCTGGTCGGCCTCCGATTTCGCCCCCATGCTCACCCAGCTTGCGACCTCCACCGGCGCCGCCCTTCCCTCCGGTCAGCTCATGGCCTGGTGGGGCATGGACATCGCGGAGATCCGCTGGATGCTCATCGAAGCCATCCGTCTGAACATCGGCGCGATCATCGGTCTCGTGGCCTTCGGCATTCTGACCTTCTTCTACTTCAAGTGGCAGAAGGGTGAAGAACTCGCCTCCGCCTCCCGCATGGGATGGGTTGTCGAGGAGCGCACCAGCAGCATCAAAGCATAAGAAAGGGGCATTTCCCAAAGATGCTGGACGAACTCAAAGCAGAAGTACTGCGTGTATCGCGTCTCGCCGAGGAAACGGGTCTTTGCCATCACGGCGGCGGCAATTTCAGCCAGATCGACCGTGAGCGGGGGCTGGTTGTCATCACCCCCCACGCCGTTTCCAGATACAGCTTTTCCTCGGAAGACATGCTGGTGGTGGACTTGGAGGGGAACGTCGTCGAGAACCTGAAAGGGTTCACCCCCAGCACTGAAACGCCCATGCACCTGCACATTTACAAAGAGCGGCCCGACGCGCTCGCCGTATGCCATACCCACGCCCACAACGCCGCTGCCTTTGCCTGTTTGGGGGTACCCGTCAAGCCTGTAATTTTTGAGGCCATGATGTACGGCGGCTATTGCAGGGTCGTCCCCTTCGAGGAGCCCGGTACCACCGCCCTGGGCAGATCGGCTGTAGAGGGGCTGAAGGGAAGCTACGCCACCATCTTAGGCAAGCACGGGCTCATCTCCATCGGTGAGAGCATTTACGACGCATACCTCAAAACGATCTATGTGGAGGACGTGTGCGACGTGAATATCCGCGCGGCCTCCGTGGTCGGCTACGAAAAGCTGGACTGCTTCAGCGACGAGCAGATCACCTACTTCCGCGATGTTCTTGGGCTGAAGGCCTGACTCTTAACAACTGCCGGGGACAGGCGCCGGAACGGATGTTGTTCCGGCGCCCGCCCCAGAGAATGGAGGACTCGGAAGAATGAAATTCAAGGTTGTGCTTTGGTACCTTGGCGTGGCCGCCGCGGCGGGACTGCTCGTCTTTGCCGCGATCTACGGAAGCTGGCTGCTGAGCGTAGGCGTGTTCGTTCTGGCGCTGATACTCAAAGCAACCAACAAATACATTCCGCTGCCCAAGATCTACAAAAAGCTGGGAGTGGAGAACGACATCTTCGAAGGTAAGGTCAACCATGAAAAAGCTCATTAACGCGCCGGCGGACGCCGTTTCGGATATGCTGACCGGCATCGCCGCAGCAAACCCGCTGGTGGGTTACGACCCTGAAGGGGCGGTCATCTATCGCAGAACAAAGAGCGATAAGGTCGGCTTGGTCTCCGGGGGCGGCAGCGGCCACGAGCCCGCGCACGCCGGGTATGTGGGCTACGGCATGCTGGACGCGGCGGTGTCCGGCAACGTCTTCGCCTCGCCGGACCCCGCCCGCATCCTCAAGGGCATTTCCTATGCCGACGCGGGCCGGGGCGTGCTGCTCATCATCAAAAACTACTCGGGCGACATCATGAATTTCGATTTGGCGGGGGAGCTTGCCCGCGACATGGATATTCAGGTGGAATCCGTCGTCGTCCGGGACGACGTGGCCGTACCGGAAAGCACGTTCTCCACGGGCCGCCGGGGCATTTCGGGGACGGTGTTCGTCCACAAGATCGCCGGGGCCCGGGCCGAGGCCGGGGGCAGCCTGGCGGAAGTGGCCGCCGCTGCCGCAAAGGCGGCGGACAACGTCCGCTCGTTCGGGGTCTCCCTGTCCTCCTGCATCCTGCCGGGCGTAGGCGCTCCGGGCTTTATTATCGAAGACGGCCGGATGGAGCTGGGCATGGGCATCCACGGGGAGCCCGGCATCGAAAAGGTCTGCATGAAAACCGCAGCGGAAACCGTCGAGCTGATGCTCGGCAAGATCACCCAAGACCTCGACTATGCGGGACGCGACGTCGCCGTGATGATCAACGGTCTCGGCGGAACGCCCCTGATGGAGCTGTACATCCTCGCGGGCGAGGCCGACCGGCGCCTGAAGGAGCTCGGCATAAACCCCGTCAAATACTATGTCGGCAATTATATGACCTCGTTGGAAATGGCGGGCGCTTCCATCTCCGTCCTGAGGCTGGACGAGGAGCTTCGATCCCTGCTGCTCGCGCCCTGCAGCACCATGGCTTTGAAAGAAGGGTTGTATCCATGACCTTCCATATGACCGTTTCGGACTATGTGGACTATCTGCTCGCCGCAGGGGCCGAAATCGAAAAAAACGGCGATTTTATTACCGCCTTGGACGCGAAAACCGGGGACGGCGACCATTGGGTCAACCTGAACGCGGGCTTTTTGAAGCTCGCGTCCATCGCAGACGAACTGCGCGCCCTTCCCCTGCCGGAAATGCTCAAAAAAGTCGGCATGACCCTCATGTCGGCCATCGGCGGATCCTCCGGGGTGCTCTACGGCAGCGGCTATATCGCGGCCGCCAAAGCACTCAAGGATGCCGAGAAGCTGGACGCCGAATCCCTGCTCACCTTGCTGGACGCCATGCTCCATGCGATTATGGACCGGGGTAAGGCCCAGCCCGGCTGGAAGACCATGATCGACAGCCTTTACGAGGGCGTTGCCGCCTACCGTGTTGCCCTGGAGCGCGGCGAAGATGACAAAAAGGCCCTAAAGGCCCTTAAGCAGGGCGCTCACGACGGCATGGAGCGCACCCGGCAGATGGAGGCCGTCAAGGGCCGGGCGAGCTATCAGGCGAACAAGGGCGTCGGCGAGCTGGACCCCGGCGCCGTCACCATGTACCTGCAGCTTGCCTGCCTTTGTGACTTCATAACAGCCGGCAAGCCGTGATTTTTCTCAGCCCGCGGGAGGCGCGCCGCAGCGATTGCCTTTCCCGCCGGAGGTGCAAGCAAAAGGAGATTGGATTTATGAAAAGAGTGTTGTTCTACGCGCCCGAGGATATCCGCGTGGAGGAGGCGCCCATACCGGCGCCGGGTCCGGGCGAGGTGGTTGTCCGCAACAAGGTGACCCTGACCTGCGGTACCGACGTAAAGACCTACAAGCGCGGCTACCGTTACGATCCTCCCTTCGCGATGGGCCACGAAGCCTCCGGGATCGTACACGCCGTGGGCAAGGGCGTGACCCGTTTTTGCGTGGGGGACAGGGTGGTTGCCCACAACTCGGCCCCCTGCAACAAATGCTATTACTGTAAAAAGGGCCTGCACTCGATGTGCCCGGACCTGATCCAGAACCAGTTCAAAAACGGCGCTTACGCAGAATATCAGCTCATTCCCGCCCCCATCGTGGAGCAGAACATGTTCCATATGCCCGACTGGATGAGCTATAAGCAGGCGGCGCTCCTGGAACCCCTGGCCTGCGCCGTCTACGGCACCGCAAACGTCCCCATCGAATTGGGCGACACCGTCTGCGTGAACGGCTGCGGCCCGATCGGCCTGATGTTCATCCGCATGTGCTATCTGCGCGGCGCACGGGTCATCGCCTGCGACATGTCCCAGGTTCGCCTGGATCTGGCGCGCAAATTGGGCGCGGCGGAGACGGTCAACATCTCTGGCGTAGCCGATCAGGCACAGGCCGTAAAGGATCTGACCGAGGACGGCCGTGGCGTGGACGCGGCCATCGAGGCCGCCGGAATCCCGGAGGTGTGGACGATCGCCATCAATATGGCCCGCCCGGGCGGCTTCGTGCTGTGCTTCGGCGGCACCAAAAAAGGGCTTGCCGTTCCGGTGGATACCACAAAGCTCCACTACGAACAGCTGACCATCAAGGGCGTTTTCCATACCACTCCCGTGTATGTAAACGCCGCGTTTGAAATGCTCAAGATGAACGCCATTTCTGCCGATGACTTTGTGCAGAACGAATATGCCATCGAGGACGTGGAAAAGGCCATCCTGGAGCACGCCTCCGGCGCCGTCGTCAAGAACTGCATCATCCATTCCGAGGAATGACCCCCACGCCACATTACACGGAAAGGATCACCCGCCATGATGCTATCAGGCAACCCCGTTTCGGAGGGGATCGCCATCGGCCCCCTGTATCTCTACCGCCCGTTCCATCCCCATGTGCAAGAGGCGTTCTGCGCCTCGGCGGAGGCGGAGCTGGAACGTTTCCTCCGGGTCAAAACCCAGGCGCTGGACGAAATCCATCTTCTGCTTGAACGCATGGCGGAGGACGCGGAGAAGGCAAAGATCTTCGCTTCCCACGAGGACGTGCTGAACGATCCGGCCATGGAGGCGGAGATCGCATCCGCCATACGGGAGAAACGCTGGTGCGGGGATTGGGCGCTCTGGAGCGTGTTTGAGGCTTTTATACGGATGCTCGAACAGGTATCCGATCCGCTGATCCGCGAACGGGCGGCCGATCTCAAGGATGTGCGCAACCGGCTTCTGCGCCTTTGGCTGGGGGAAGCGGAGCAAAACCTCTCCGCCCTTCCCGGACCCGTCGTCATCGCCTGCCACGACCTGCTGCCCTCCGATACCGCCACGCTGGACCGTGAGAACGTGCTGGCCATCGTCACGGAAACCGGGGGAACCACCTCCCATTCCGCGATTATCGCCCGCAGCTACGCGCTCCCAGCCGTACTGGGCGTTTCCGGCCTGCTCCGTTATGCGGAACCGGGCGCACAGGCCGTTGTGGACGCCGTAGCCGGGACGATCATCCTGGGGGCAACACAGCAGGAGCAAGCAGAGTATGGGGAAAAACTGCGGCGGTTCACGGCCGAAGCCGAGCGCACGAAGGCCTTTTTGAACGCCGAGCCCCGCATGGCCGACGGAACCTATATCGAACTCGGCCTGAACATCGCTTCCCCCGACGCGCCCCTGCCCGGCGGCGGCGCCTCGATCGATTATGTAGGGCTTTTCCGGACGGAATTTCTCTATATGGGCCGCAGCACGCTGCCCGGCGAAGAGGAACAGTTTGAAGCTTACCGGCGGGTTCTGACCGCCATGAAGGGCAAGCCCGTCACGCTGCGCACATTGGACATCGGCGGGGACAAAAGCAGCGAGTGCCTGCCGCTTCCGAAGGAAGAAAACCCCTTCCTCGGCAACCGCGCGCTCCGCCTTTGCTTCTCCATGCCGGAGCTGTTCCGCGTTCAGCTCCGGGCCGCCCTGCGCGCCTCTATCTATGGGAATCTCTGGCTCATGCTGCCCATGGTGGGCGGCATGGATGATATCCTTAAAGCCAAGGATATTATCGCTTCCGTCCGTGCCGAACTGGCCGCGGAGGGCAAGCCCGTGGCCGACGGGATGAAGACCGGCATCATGATCGAAATCCCCTCCATCGCCCTCATGGCCGATAAAGCCGCCCGGGAAGTCGACTTTGCCAGCATCGGCAGCAACGACCTGTGCCAGTATCTCACGGCCACGGACCGGGGAAATCCCCTGGTATCCGCCTATTACCAGAGCTATCACCCGGCGCTTTTCCGCATCATCGCAATGGCGGCGGAAGCGTTCCACAGAGAGGGCAAGCCGATCGGCATCTGCGGCGAGCTCGGAGGCGACGCGCTCGCCGTTCCGGTCCTCATCGGCCTCGGTCTTAGAAAGCTCTCCATGGGCGCGGCCTCGGTGGCGAAGGTCAAGCAGATCCTCGGCCGCCTCACGCTCGCACACGCGCAGGCGCTCTCTGCGGCGGTATGCGAAAGCCCCGACGCCCAAGAGGCGGAAGCCCTGATGCGCGCCTGGTCCGATCGTTTCCGATAACAGCAAAAATAAGAGGTAAAAGCATGTACAGCAAAACGACAACGGTCATCAACACATCGGGATTGCACGCGCGCCCGGCCTCCGACTTCGTCCGGACCGCGGCCAAATATAAGTCCGACATTACCATACGGCGGGAGGGCGTGGATACGGCGGCCAACGCCAAATCCATCCTGTTCCTGCTGTCCCTGGGCCTGAGCAAAGGCACGAACGTCATCATCAGCGCGGACGGCGCGGACGAGAAGGACGCGGTCGACGCTCTGGCGGCGCTCATCGACACGGGCTTTGGGGAGTAGGCCCATGGGCGTAAAGCTCATCGCGGTAGATATGGACGGCACGCTTATGGACAACAGCCACATCGCCGTCTCGGGAAGAAATAAAGCCGCGCTCCGCGAAGCCGCGGAGCAGGGGATTCATATCGTACTTGCCAGCGGGAGGCCGCTGGCGCTCATGACGGACACGGCGGCCGAGCTTGCCTGTGTCCGTTACGTCATCACAGCCAACGGCGCCTGCGTGTGGGATCTAAAAAACGACATCCGGCTCGCGGACCGCTCGATCCCTGAAGAACAGACCCGGCGGATCCTGGACATTCTCACCGATTACCCCATCGCGGCGGAAGTGTATTGCGGGGGCCGGACCTATGTGGACAGGCGCACCTGGCGCTTTGACCGCTATGTGAAGCATCCGCCGGAATTCCTTGCTTTTCGGGCGGAGCGCAACATGGTTGCGGATGACCTGAAGGCCGCCGTGACAGGTCTTCGGGCGGAGAAGTTCAACGTGGACGGGATCTCCCCGGAGCAAATGGAGGCGATCCTCGCCCGCCTGTCGCCTTTTGGGGACAGCCTCACGATCAACTTCATCGCCTGCTATGACAATCTGGAGATCTGCCGCAGGGACGCCACCAAGGGCAACGCCCTGAAAGCCCTCTGCCAAGCGCTGGGCATCGCCCGGGACGAGGTCATGGCCTTTGGGGACAGCGACAACGACGCCGATATGCTGGGCTGGGCGGAATGGTCCTTTTTTATGTCCGGCGGCGAGGCCGCGGCGGAGGCCGCCGCCCGGTACCAAACCGAAGCCAACACGAAGGACGGTATCGCTCTCGCGATCGAAAAACACCTTTTTCAAAGAGGATAAGCAAGACTCCCGCGGCGATGGCGTTTGCGGATCACCGCCGAATAAAAAACGCCCCGGGGCGTTATAAAGATCACTTCCCCTCTCGGCGCAAGGGCTTGGCGGCAAACGCCGCAAAGCCCTTGTTTTTGACGCTCCCTCGAGCCTTGGAACACGGAACGCCCGCGCCCCAATCCATATTGGAAGCGTTTTCCGAAATCCGAGAGAATGTTCTAAAACGCGAGTGGCAGCGGCATTTATGGGGCTTTGATCCTCACGCGACAGTACGGGGCGTGGGCTGCGGCGCTTTGCGAAAGATGTCCTCTGTGTTATAATTAATATATGAATATCGACCTGAAGCAAAATACAGATCTCAGGCAGACGCAATTCCTCTCCCAGCAGATGTATCAGTCGCTCCAGGTGCTTTGTCTCAATTCTACCGAGCTGTGCGAATACATCCTCGCGCAATGCAACGAGAACCCGCTTCTGGAGATGCATGAGCCGGCGCAGGACGCCTTTGTCCGGCTGGATCGAAGCGCGGCGCAGGACGCGCCCGAGCTTCCCGCCGTCAGGCCGCTCAGGGATCTGCTGCAGGAACAGCTCAGTTGCTGCGCGCGCGGCGTCAGCGAGCAGGTGCGGCAAGGGGCGAGAGCGATCGTCGATTGTTTGGACGAAGACGGCTACCTGCGCATGCCGCTGGAGGAAATCAGCCGGCTGTACCGCCTCGCGCCCGGAACAGAGGAAGAAGCGCTGCGCCTGGTGCAGGAGCTGGACCCGCCGGGCATCGGCGCGCGCAGCCTGGAAGAATTGCTCTGGCTCAAGGCGTGCGCGCAGCAGGTGCAGGATGAGCTTCTGCGCGCCATTCTGAAGGATCATCTGATCCACGTGGCCGCGCGCCGCTATGACAAAATCAGCAACGCCCTGGGCATCAGCAAGCAGAAGGCCGAACATTACGGCGAACTGATCCGTACGCTTACCCCCTATGTCTGTGCGCCCGGCGGCACCGCCCAGTATGTTACGCCGGACATCATTGTAGAAGAAAAGGACGGGGAACTTTCGGTCACGGTCACCGAGGCGTACCTGCCTTCGATTTGCGTGACGGATGCCTATCGGGATTCGCTCGGCAGCATGAACGACGAGGAGCGCCGCTATGTACGCGCGCACCTGCGCGGCGCGGAACAGGCGGTGCGCGCGGTGCAGCAGCGGCACCAGACGCTGCGCTCGGTGGCAACCGCAATCGTACAGGCCCAAAACGGCTTCTTTCTCGCGCAGAGCGAGCTGCAGCCGCTGAGCGCAGCAGATATAGCAGCAGACCTGGGCATGCATGCCTCCACGGTCAGCCGCACGGTGCAGGGCAAGTACCTTCAATACCGGCGGGGTGTTCTGCCGCTCAAAGCCCTGCTCCCACGCGCGCTGCCGACAAAGCAGGAAGGCTTCGTAAGCACAAAGAGCGTCCTGGATCGCATTCAGGAAATTTTCACGCGCGAGCCTTCCCTTTCAGACCAGGTCGTGGCGGATAGGCTGCAGCGAGAGGGCGTTCAAATCGCCCGCCGCACCGTGGCCAAGTACCGCACGCAATTGGGGTTTGCCAAAACCAAGGGAAGAACGCGCACACCCATGTAGGAAAGTTTCGATGTCGGACGGCATCAGGCCAGCCCCTTAAGCAGGATGCCGGATCCCCTCCTTAGGAATACGAGGAGGGCAACATGCTTGTTTCCACAGGAGCCTCAAGAAACAGAAAAATCCTTTGATATCCCCCCACAGCGCTAGCTGGAGACGCGGCGATGCCTACAAATGATTCTGTAACCCTGATCATTTGTTGAGTATGCTGTCAGGGCTGGATTGTCACGAGCCTCCCGATGTCAGCGGCGCGTCGGATGTTCTGCTCACACCCGGCATGGTCTTCTCCATCGAGCCGGGCGTCTACCTTCCCGGAGAATTCGGGGTGCGCATTGAGGACCTGGTGCTGGTCACCGAAACCGGCTGTGAGGTGCTCAACCACTATACCAAAGAGCTTCAGGTTATAGTGTAAGGCTGAACAAAAAAAGACGAAATGCCCCCGTCAAAGGCAAGGGGGCGGACGGTTCCGGCGAAAGGATGCTGCCGATCACGGATGCCACACGCCCCTATTTTGAGCGTCGGCTTGACCTCCGGCGCGATATCGTTCGTGTTGTTGCCATGGCATTTTAATCCAATTTTCATCTGTTTTGCATTTCCCTACAGGATTGCTCTGCTATGCTCAAAAAAAATCTAAGAGAGGGCGGTAGGGCGTTGTGATAGGGTTGTTCGGGCTTACGTTGGCATTATTTCTGGTGATTGGGCCGATTTGGCTTGTCTTTAAGCTTGTGTTCTTCGCAATGAAATCGGTTTTTCGAGTGACCTTTTGGGTGATACAGTGCGTGATATTTCTGTTGGGCTTTTTGTTTAGCGGCGGGCTGATTGCTTTTTTGGGCATCTTCTTTCTGCTCAACGTTCTCGCCTTGCCCATCATTTTCCTCTGTTCCAAAAGGTAGTTTGCCGGAATTATGCTAAAGAGAGCGCATCGCTTTTGCGATGCGCTCTCTTAATCTCGTTCCCCTTAAAGCGATGCGCCCGCCGCCTCGCTGCAATAGGGCAGCACCAGGACGATACGCGTACCGATCTCCTTTCGGCTAAGCAGTTCTACATGGCCGCCGTGGCGATCCACGATCCACTTGGCGATGGATAGCCCCAACCCGGTTCCTCCCGTTTTGCGGGCGCGGGACTGATCCGACCGGAAGAAACGGTCAAAGACATGGGCGAGATCCTGCTCGGGGATGCCGATGCCGTTGTCCGATACCGACAGCGCGACATTGCCGCCGTCCCGCTTGGCGGCGATGTGGATGCGCTCCCCGGCGGGGGTGTACTTGATGGCATTGTCCACAAAGATGCGCAGCGCCTGCTTGATAAGCTGCGCGTCGCCGTATACGGTGAGCGCCGGAACGATGGAGGATTCGTAGGCGTGAGCCTCGTCGATCATCCTGGTTTCCGAGAGCACCTCCTCCGCGAGGGAGGAAACGTCCACCAGGCCGGTTTTGAGGATGATGGAGTCGTTGTCGCTGCGGGCCAGGAACAGCAATTGCTCCACCAAATCCTGCATGCCGGCCGCCTCGCTTTTGATGGCGTCGATGGATTCCTGCAAGGTTTGTTCATCCTGCTTCCCCCAGCGGTCCAGCATGTTGGCATAGCCCTGGATGACCGCGATGGGCGTACGCAACTCATGGGACGCATCCGATACAAAGCGCAGCTGGGATTGGTAGGCGGCGTCCAGCCGATCCAGCATCTCGTTGATGGCGTCGGCGAGCCCTTTGAGCTCCTGATGCTCATCCGCAATGACAATGCGGGTATCCAGCCGGTTTTCAGTGATGGTGTTCAGCGTCCGGATCGTACCGTCCAGAGACGGGCTATCCATTCGCTGGCGGCTCTGCTCGTTGCCGATGGTGCGCGCTGCCGTTCGGGTCAGCTCGTAGATGGGCTGCAGCGTGCGGCTGACCGAGCGGCTCACCGTAGAAATACTGCGCAGGAGGCTTATCACCTGCACAAGCAAAAGCGCGACAAAGCACCCAAAGAAGATGCGTACCGGAATATCCCAATGGTAGGTAACGAGCAGCAGCCGACCGGACTCCGGCGATGGGATGGCGAGTGTATAAGCGGCCGACTTCAGTCGGCTGAGGAGATCCTCGCCGGAAGGGAATCTCAACTCCCGGGTGGTACCCGGCGGAATGGACGGATTGCGCCTTAGCAATTCCTTCTCGAGAAAAGTGGGCAGGCGGATTCCTTGCGGCTCTCCCAGCTCATATCGATACTCCCAGTCCGTAAGGAGAAGCTCCGTCCCTATGCCCGGCCGCTTTAACAGCTTCGGGCTCAGCTCCATCGCCTGCCACTCGGTCCAAATAGCCAAGCTGAGTACAAAAAGGAGTACCAGCAGCACATCCAGAAAGAAAGTGTGCATGGCGGAGCGCAGAAACTGATTGCCGGTGAGCCGCCAGGTAAGAGAGGCGCCCCCCTTTTTCTGCTTTGTCTGCGGCGTATTAGGGTTCATGCCTCCTCCAACCTCTAAACTACTGTTCCCGCAGCACATAACCTACGCCGCGGACCGTATGGATATATTTTACATCGAAAGCTTCGTCTATCTTTTGCCGCAGGAAGCGGATATACACGTCCACGGTGTTGGTCTCTCCCTGATAGTCATATCCCCATACCCGCTGCAACAGCACATCCCGGGTGAGCACGATGCCCCTGTTTTCCATCAGCAGCTGCAACAGATCAAACTCACGCTTGGTAAGGTTCAGCTCCGCATCGTCCACACGGACGATATGCTTGGCCGGGTCAAGGCACAGCCGCCCAATCTGTAACGCGCCCTGTTCCGGACGGTTTTTGCGCAGCGTCACACGGATGCGGGCCAGCAATTCCTCAATGGCAAAGGGCTTGGTGACGTAATCGTCCGCGCCGCTGTCCAGCCCCGTCACCTTGTCCATGACCGCATCCCGTGCGGTCAATAGGATAACAGGCACCGAGGTGCTTCGCCGCAAGCGGCGAAGCACCTCCAACCCGTTGAGCCCCGGCAGCATCACATCCAGAAGGACCAGGTCGAAGTTTCCCGACTCGGCCAGTTCTAGGCCCACACGGCCATCCGCAGCCTTTTGAACCTCATAGCCCTCATAGGAGAGCTCCAGCTCCACAAACCGCGCAAGCTTTTCCTCGTCCTCAACAATCAGGATGCTCTCTTTCACCGGCTTCGACCCTCCCGTGGTTTTTCCCGCGCTATTCGCCGCGCTCTTTGTTTTTATCCGCCGCTTCCTTGATGTCCGTCTTGAGGGTCTCCGCCGCATTTTCAGCCGACTTCATCACCTTGTTGACAGCCGTCTTTTCCACATCCCGGCCGCGGAAGCGGTAGCGGCACCCGAGGAAGAGGCCGATGATCATCAGGGGAATTACAATCCAGAAGCAGAAGATCAGCAGCAGAACCAGCACAATAACGGGCATGGTGATGATTCGGTTGTCGCCGCGCTGCACATCGAACAGGTTTTCACAGCCCTTTACAAAGAGATCGCGAACCCAGCGAAAGAACCGGCCCATCAGCTCTATAAAGGACTCCCCCTTAGGCTCGCTCTGCCGGACGTTTTCCGCCGTATCGCCCTGCTTTTCCTCCTTCTCGCTCTTGGAGGAGTAGTAGCCGCCGTGTTCGGGCGGTTTTACCTTGCCTTGCCGCTCCAGATAGAGCAGCGCCTCGAGCAGGTCGTCGCCGCAGGCGTCCAAGGCGGCTTTTGCCTCGGCGTAGCTCACGTTTGCCTTTTCGCGGAGCTTTTCCACATGTTCCATCGTTGCCATTTTAATCCTCTCCCCTTTTCGTATGTTTGCTTTCGGTATCCCTATCATACGGCTGCCTGATAAAGATGTCCTTTATCCCGCATTAAAAGGGGATTAAAATGCGGTGGTAGTTTGCATCATTATACGATCTCAATTTAAATCGGTTTTTCGCCCATAATTCTGCATGAAGTTGTATCGGCCCATGCTTCAAACGTCATGCTTCAGGCTCTTCACTTATGTTTCATATAAAAGCCTGCCAACTCATCTTTGCAGCCTTTGTCACCAAAACCATAGCGTGTTTGAAGAAGCCGGAAGCTGCTCAGGAGAGCATGGAAAGATACTGCTCGAGCCGTTCGAGGAGATATCCCGAAACCATTTTTACCATTGGTTGTGTGCCGTTTTCTCTGTAATAGCTCTCGAAACAATCGTAGTACCGCTTCCTGTCCGTAAACTTCACATTGGCCGGAGGATACCCCTGCTGCATCAGCATCAGGTTGAGAAGCAGACGGCCTGTGCGTCCATTGCCGTCAATAAAGGGATGAATTCCCTCAAAACGCAAATGGAACTCAGCGGCTCTCTCAATCGGGTGGCTTTTTGCCTTGCGGTAATCCTCTATAAGCTGTTCCATCTGCACCGGTACCAGATAAGGCTGCAAAGGCTCATGATGCGCTCCCATGATCCGCACCGGAATGGAACGATAGACCCCCTTATCTTCCGGCCTGTCCATCAGTACCAGAGAGTGGATATCCTTAATGATTTTCTCCGAAATAGGCGCCTTACCGGAAACAAGCTGCTCGACATATAAAAAGGCGTCGCGATGGCCGACCGCTTCCAGATGCTCCTTTAACGGCTTTTGGTCGATTGTCACGCCCTTCAGGATGAGCGCTGTTTCCCGCAGGGTCAGGGTATTGCCCTCAATCGCATTGGAGTTATAAGTGAATTCAACAAGAAACTCTTCCTGCAGGCGCTTTAACTCCCCCTGCGTCAAGGGACGGCGTTTATCCAACTCTGCCTTCAGCCCGTCGATTCGAGAAAAAAGCATGGAATATTCCTTCGGAATAACAACGCCGCGCAAGGTGCGTCCATCTACCGGCTTGACTGCATTGGCAGGGATGCGGTAGGATCGTCCCTGCCGAATAACGCCTTCTATTTTCTCCTGCTCACAGAGCAGCCGAACACGACGATCGGAAAGGCCCCATCGCTCCGCCGCCTGTTTCACGCTGACGTATTCCATCTGCTTCTCCCACGCTTTCCCCTATAGTATGCCCCAGTTTCGGAATAATATCAAGCAATATAAGCATTATTCTATAGATAATATTCCTAAATTACGGGAGGGGAATGCTCCAACGGCCATTTTGCTGATCGTGCGAAGAATGTGTATCCGTGCCAGACAGTAGGCGGACCATTGGAATCCGAAAAGCGAACGCTGTCCCATATGGTCGAGACCAGCTTCTATCCGCAGGCCGCCCGGGAAAGTGTCACGGCTTCCCCCACAGGAAACGAACTGGATGCTATGCTGCAGGCGATTCAGAACAATCCGGAGCTATCCGGGAAGATTTTGCAGACATTGTTGCTCAGTACAGTCCTTGCGCAACAGAACATTGTTTTAAACTGTTAGCAGGATTGTTCATTGTTAGCAGAATTGTTAGCAGAAAAGAGAAAAAGGAAAGCGGCCTTCCATCCGCGAAGACTGAAAAGCCGCTATCCACAAGGGTTTTTTGGAGCTGATGAGCAGATTCGAACTGCCTACCCTGCCCACAGCGCGGCATAGTCGCAGCGCGTTGCGCCCGAGGGGCGCTTCCTTCTGCTCCTTGCCTTGCTGGGCTTTCGCCTCGCTTCATCGCCCACTGGGCGCGCTCGGCTCCGCCCCCATTACCGATTGATAATTCAGTGATAAGCAGATTAAGTCTGTTGAGCAATTCCAAATAGAACGGGGCTGTCTCACAAAGCCCCGAAAAAACGAGCCAAGGCAGAAGCCAAGGCTCGTTTTTTGTAGTAAACTGGGTTTGTGAGAACACCAATGCTACAAGAGGATCATACGAGGGTTGGCAGCGGATATCAAGTGGTAATGCCGCTGGAATTGGGGTTGCGGATCGAAAAAGATGCGCCAGTGCGTCTGCTGAGCCAAATTTGTGAGGAGCTGGAGTATGGACAGCTCGAAAAGGCATATACCCGAAGCGGGAGGAAATTAGCAGCGTCACCGAGGCATCTGTTTAAGATCGTGGTATTCG